>NZ_LECW02000082.1 GCF_001042475.2 Bacillus glycinifermentans | reverse complement strand
CATTAGGGGGCTAAATAGAATGCATTATTAAAACTCCCAAATTGTTTGATAATAGATTGAACCTGTTTAACCTCAGCGAATCTAGGTGAACGGCCAAGTTCTGCGGCTTGTTGTTTAAGAATCTCAATAAGCTCTTCTTTTGTGTAAGCATTACTAATAGAAGATAATCCTGTCGCTTCAAGCCCATTTTTATAGGGGCTCCGCTGTCCCGGCGTTAGCCCAGCGGCCGCAAGCCCCTTATTAAAACTCCCGAAGTGATTGATTATTGAACCGGCTTGTTTTAATTCCGTCCTTTTAGGCGTTCTTCCTAATTCCTCAGTCCGCTTTTGAATAATTTCAATGAGCTCTTCTTTTGTGTATCTAGTAGATGGCTTTAATCCTGCCGCTTCGAGCCCATTAATAAAGGTTCCAAAATGATGAACTACTGCTTTTTTCTCCTTAACTTCTTTATATTTTGGAGAGCGCCCTAGTTCTTTGCTCTTTTGTTGTAAAATCTCAATAAGTTCTTCTTTGGTATATCTCCCAGCCATGTTTTTCTTCCCCACTATTCTAACTTACTTGGGATTTGTATTTTTCTTCCTTCCTTTTGGGTTCTGCTTGCTATACTCTTGTTTAAGCTCATGAGTCAGCTTTTTTAACTCTTTTATTCTTTCTACACTCTTTTTATTGTCATAATGAAGACGTGCAATATCCCAAACAAATAAGTCCTGTAACATCTTATCTGAATCTAAAAACTCTTTTTTTCTTGTAAATGTTGCTTTTTTGTCTATAATACTAAGTCTTTTAGCGATAGCAGTCATTTCGGCCAAAATAGATCCTAAATGCAATTGTATTCCTGAACTTTCCCATAGTTCATCATCTATGCCGAGTTCTTCCCTTAAACTCATTGATTTTAGATACAGTCTATTATCAGACATGTTTTTAAACTGTACTTCATTTAGTTCATCAGGATATTCTTTTCTCTTCATTTGATTTTTAAACTCGGTTAAAGATACATCATTCGGCAACATCCCCATTTATGACTTTCCTCCGATGCTATTTTTTACTATCAATTGAGTCTATTATACACAAAAAGCACCTTTTCAGGTGCTCTTGGCCAACTTATTTGTAGCAGTATTACTTATCGATTTCTGCTATTTTTATAAGACTTTTAATACGTTCATTACTCATCTTGTCAAAGTCAGGTGCATGCCCCGGAACAAAGTTGATTTTAGAAGCTGTGTTTAAGAGTTTCTTTCTTTTGGATGCATATATGCGCTCTTTTCTCTTCTTAAAATAATCGTTTAATTCACTCTTTAGTCTCTGTTCGTCCTCTTTGGTGAGGCTCCTCTTTCCAAAATCCAAGAAAGTTTGCTCCTTCATAAGCAGTCTCCCTTCAATATCTTGTTTTTCGTCCTCGTTTGTTTGGAGTTAGTTCAGCCGCTTCAAGTCCTTTGTTAAAGCTTCCGAAACGTTTTTTTATGGTGCCTGTCTGCTTAATTTCACGAGAACGAGGTGTTCTTCCAAGTTGCTCCCCGAGACACAAAGAGGTTCAACAGGCTACCACAATGCAATTTAGATTCGGAAGCTGGAATAAAGCTTTAGAAGCGGCAGGATTAAAGATTTATGAAGCCCCAAAAAAAGATCAAAAGTGGGAGCGGATACGAAAGAAATAGCCCTGATAAGTTAAAATCGGGGCTATTTTTATACAAGCCTCTTAACATCCGTTCAATTTATTCTTCATGTGTAATTTTAATGCAGCCTTCCAGTATCTCATAGTCCCTTGTTTGATTCCGCCTTCCTTTGTTTTCAGGTAATAGGGGTATTCAACAAACATATCATCACAAATGATGACCTCTTGAATTTTAGTTTTCCGCTGTCTTAGGTAAGAGTTAAGCTCTTTCCTTTCAGTTAACAATTCCTTTAATTTTAATTTGTAGAGATCGATCTGCTCCTCTTGTTGAGCTTTCAGTGCTTTTTCAATTTTCCCTTCTAAAGCATGAATACAGAGGTCAATAACAATCTTGTTGTGAATAGCTTCAATGTGTTCATCAGAAATATTAGCCCTAATATTAGCCATCATAATCTCCCACCACAAAAGGAACGTTTGTTCTTATTATACACAAGTTTCAATTAATATGGCATATCATACTTAGAGGAAGGATAGGCTCTCTTTATGTATTATTTTATCCATCAATTACTCATTTTAGAAAAAAGAAGGATAGTTCAATCTTAAATCAAAGTTCTTTTGGAAGCGGAAAGAAGAATAAGCAAAATATAGGGGAAGAAAGGAGCCTGAAAATCACTTAAATACTCAGACAGGGAAGTAAAGAAATGAATAAAGATCAGGAGTTTTATTTTGACACGGAAGACTTGGAGAGGTTCCATTATCAGTTAATGTGTTTAAACAACTATGTGGATTAGATAAATGATGAAGTTTAAAATTTTAATCTACTCATTTTAAACAGTATACTTGTCGTTTTAGGACAAAAGAGATTATTGAAAATTCAATATCCAGAAAAGTAAAATAAAAAAGATGGTGTTAAGGAAAAAGGGAGGGAAATATGAAGAGGTATAAAGGGATTATAGGGATAGGTCTTGTTGTCATTGGCTTAATATTTGGAGTTAATCACTATCAAAACCAATCTGCTGGTGATATGATACTTCGTTTTATAGGATTACCGGCTTGGAGTTATGACGATTCATCAGGTCTTCATTATAGTGTTATTGGTGCCTTTATTATGACTATTACAGGATTTCTTCTTACAGCAAGCCATTATAGTAAGATAACTCACATCAAATTAAAACTTATTCTATTCGGAGCTTTGTTTGCTGTTCTTTATCCATTCGCTACTGAGCAAGCGATGTTTATTGTGAAGCGAAATACAACTGGTTTAGAAGCTGTTGAGTATATCAAAAACAAAAGCACTTGTGAATACGAAACAATGGATGACCAGTTAAACATGGATTGCTCTATTAAGGTGAACAATTACGGAAAAAATGCAGAGCGCATCTACGTTTATCCAAATAGCAATAACGATCGATCGGAATTTAAACCAGAAAAGCTGTCATTGCCACCTCACTCTCAAAACGTGTATAACATTAGTTTTACTACATCTATGGATGAAGATGGCTCATTATTTGGTGAAACAGATATTCCGGATATTCAGATTAATGTTTTGCAATAAAACAACTATGTTGAAATCGATTTTAGTCTTAGTCTAGGTTAAAATAACAGTGAGATTAGCAAAAGTAAGAGTAATCATTACGCTTTATCTATAAGACAGGACTGTTGCAACAGTCGAGTCATCGAACACAAAGCAGGCTCGTCAAAGAGCTGGCTCCGAAGGTGTAAATACATGGATCTCCCTAGAAGTTTAACGGCTCAAGGGAGGTCTATTTTTTTTTGCTCCATAGTGTCACAAGCATCATTGAATCAGTTGTAAATATGTGTATAATTTTCGAATTGTCTTTCAATTCTACAAAATCAGACAAAAATTTCATTCTTGCAGTGATAAATCAAGGTGTCTATTAAATGGACTAGCTTTTAACAGAACACATTCGATTTTCTCCCTCTGCGGTTTAGAGGAAGACCTGCTTCTTTAAGCCCTTCTCTAAAACTTCCAAACTGTTTCACTATGGTTTGGAATTGTTTAACTTCCTTACGTTTAGGAGATCGGCCAAGTTCCTTTGCTTTCTGCCGTAGGATATTAATGAGTTGCTCTTTTGTGTAAATTGGTTTTTGGTGTTCTCTATTCGATGTTAACTTGGCCGCTCTAAGAGCCCGTTTAATGGGATCTTCTTAGTGAATCCTCTAACCATTTTTTCATCTTCTACTCACTCATCCTAAACCCAATTCATGCTTTACATAAATGACCCTTGATACAATCTTGTCTTCATTATGATTATAGATATACTGATATTTAGGATCATTTTGCTCTTTTGCAAAATTGCTGAACGCATGAGATAAGCTATCAATACATAATATAACTACATCCGCCTTTTCCATCAGCTCTTTTGTACGTTTTTCTTTCTCGAATCCTTCTACACAGTCAGCTTTCAAGCCGTGTTTTCTAAGCCTGTCCCTATATTTCACTCCATTTCTCGAAGAAACGATCAACACACTAAAATCACCAATATGGTAGTAAACTTCCTTGTCTATTGTCTTTCTGTTAGTGCTACGGGATATATCGACTTCTTTTCTAAACTCTTTTTCAAACTTACTCTTGTAAGTGAAAATGATCTTTACCTTCGACTCTGAAATTGGAACGGCGGCTACCGCTGATCCGTTTTTGTATTTAAAGATTAAATAATCATTTCTGTCCACTTTGTATTCTACACCGTTAATATCAACGAATTTACAAATGTCATCTTCTATAACTACAGTTCCAAATAATCGATTTTCATAATATAAATCATTTTTCATTTCCTTCTCTTGAGAAATATTCCGAAGCCGTTGTATTTGTTTTATTTTTCTTGTAAGATCAAAAGCCATCTCGTATCTGTTTACATTTGAATCATTTAAATATTCAATGAACGTCTGTATAATAAATTCAGGATTTAAAATGGAATATTCCTCTCCGAATGTTCTCCATTCACTTATTTCTCGCTCTTTGACACTCAAGCTATCGGTAAGGTTTTTAATCTGGTCATTCCTTATAGTAATGCCTATTTTCATATTTTCTAAATCGATTTTAAGAGTTTCCATCTTCTGTTCCGACTTTTTATATAGACGTACAAGGTTTTGACAACGATTTTTAAGATTTACATTTTGTCTTTCGATTCTCTTTAAAACTATATTTCTATGTTCAATTATTTTGTTTGCTTCTTTTAATTTCAGCTTTAATTCATCAATTTCATTTTGTAATGTTCTTTCAAGATCTGTTTTAGCCAATTGCATTTCTTTAAGGTCATTTTTCATTTCATTATGAGATAAATTCATCTCATGTATAGTCCTTTTTAATTTAGAAATCTCATCATCTTTTGACTTAACTTCCGCATTAAGATTGATTATCTCGTTAGATTGATTTTGAATCTTTTTTTCGGCATTCTTTAAGCTCTTCTTAGCATCCTTATAGAGGTCTTTATAATTTGAATCATGGCCGTTTCTATTGTCATCATTCGATTCAAAATCCTTCCCCTCCATTATTTGTTTAACTCTCTCCTTAATGACCTGTTGTTTTTCTTTCTTTTGCTCTATACCTAGAGCTCCTTGTTTGGCCTTATTTTTTCTATAAGGAGACGATGGAAATGCTGATTTAATGGTTCTAGACAATTTTCTCCCCCATCTCTAACTTAAGATTTAGACTTTTGTTCTTTCTTTTATTATTCGGTGTCAACCCCGCCGCTTCTAACCCTTTATTAAAACTGCCGAAACGCTTTCTTATGGTTGACCGCTGTTCAACTTCCTTCTGTTTAGGTACTCGGCCAATCTCTTCGGCCTTTTTCTGTAAGATCTCGATCAGTTCTTGTTTAGTATAGGGGTTTGTTCTTGTTCTTGAATGTTCAATATTCGGAGTTAACCCCGCCGCTATGAGTCCTTTATTAAAACTGCCGAAATGCTTCGATATGGTGTTCCATTGTTTAACTTCCTCTGCCTTTGGTGCTCTGCCAATCTCTTGGGCCTTTTTCTGTAAAATCTCGATAAGTTCCTCGTTTGTATACACCTTTCGTTCTTCCGTTTTCAATCCGGCGACTTCTAGCGCTTTGTTAAAACTCCCAAAATTTTTTGTTATAGCCCCTACTTGCTTTACTTCCCGCCTTTTAGGGGAGCGGCCAAGTTCATTTGCTTTAGCCTTTAGCATCTCAATGAGTTCTTCTTTTGTATAATCTCTCCGCCTTCTCGGAGTTAATCCCGCCGCTTCAAGACCCTTATTAAAGGTACCGAAATGATTAACTATAGTTTGGAATTGTTTAATTTCCCGCTTTTTGGGAGATCGACCAAGTTCCTCGGCTCTTTGCTGTAATATTTCAATCAGTTCTGCTTCTGTATATTTCTTTCTTCTTTTTTTATTTGGTGTTAACCCTGCCGCTTCTAATCCTTTATTAAAGCTCCCAAAACGCTTTACTATGGTTTGGAATTGCTTAACTTCTTTTTGTTTAGGGGAACGGCCAAGTTCCTCTGCTCTAGACTTTAGCATCTCAATCAACTCTTCTTTGGTATATTTCCGAGCCATGTTTAACTCACCTTCTAACGGCGCTTATTAGTTATTTCAGTTTTTTGGTTTTCTTCCTTTATGATTAGGAGCTAATCCTGCCGCTATGAGTCCCTTATTAAAATTGCCAAAACGCTTCACAATGGTTGACCATTGTTTAACTTCCATCTGTTTGGGAGAACGACCGAGCTCTTTTGCTTTCTCCTGTAGAATATGGATCAGCTCTTCTTCGGTATACTCTCTTCGTTTTCTTGGAGTTAACCCAGCGGCTTCTAATCCTTTATTAAAACTGCCAAAATGCTTTACTATGGCTGACCATTGTCTAACTTCTCTCTTCTTCGGAGGACGACCCAACTCTTTAGCTTTATTCTGTAGAATATCGATCAGTTCTTCTTCGGTATACTCTCTTCGTTTTCCCGGAGTTAACCCAGCCGCTTCAAGTCCCTTATTAAAACTGCCGAAATTCCTTCTGATAGTTTGGTCTTGTTTTACTTCTTCCTTTTTAGGAGAACGGCCAAGTTCTTTAGATCTTTGTTGTAATATTTCAATCAGTTCTTCTTTGGTATAGTCTTTGTTCGGAATTAACCTGGCCGCTTCAAGTCCATTATTAAAAGTACCGAAATGATTAACTATAGTTGAATATTGTTTAACTTCCCTCTGTCTAGGAGAGCGGCCAAGTTCCTCTGCTCTAGACTTTAGCATCTCAATTAGCTCTTCTTTGGTGTATTTCCTAGGCATGTTTAACTCACCTTCTATCCGCTCACTGCAATATTATTTCAGTTTTTTTCTTCCTCTTTTATTGGGAGTTAATCCAGCGGCTATGAGCCCTTTACTAAAACTCCCGAAACGTTTTTTTATGGTGCTTAACTGTTTGATTTCATGAGAATGAGGCGTTCTTCCTATTAATTTCACGAGAACGAGGTGTTCTTCCAAGTTCCTCTGCTCTCTTCTTAAGAATTTCAATAAGTTGCTCTTTTGTATAGCTGTTTGGGATTAATCCAGCCGCTTTAAGTCCTTCTTTATAACTCCCAAAGCGATGAATTACAGAATTTGCTTGTTTGAATTCATGCATACGAGGTGGTCTGCCTAATTCTTTAGCTTTTTGCTGTACAATTTCAATCAGTTTTTCTTTGGTATAGCCATTTTTATGTGGAGATAACCCAGCCGCTTCAAGACCCTTTTTAAAGCTTCCAAAACGCCTTGCAATAATCCCAGCTTGTTTTACTTCGCTCTTCTGAGGGGAACGACCAAGTTCGTTGGCTCTTTGTTGTAGGATCTCTATTAGTTCTTCTTTGGTATATTTCCTAGCCATATTCAACCCACTTTCTACTTATCGTTGGGAATCCTGCCTACCCGATACTTAACCATTTTTGGCCTGTCTATATGCTTCCAAACAAGCCAACATTACTGACAGCTCATCCTTTGTAATCTCTGTTTGATTGTGCTTTACAACGAAATTCCGAAAAAGGTATTTAGTGGTTAATGTTTGCTTTGGTTGTTCAAGATTACTTTCATTGGTCAATTTTTGTTTTGTTTTCTTATTGTTATTATCATCAACAATTTGAATGATATCGTTGATATTACCCAAATTAAATGCATTTACAATGCGCTCTAAGTGATCAATAGAAATGCGATCTACATGATTGCGAACTAATTTTGAAACTGCGGCCGGACGGATTTTCACCTTATCTGCAAACTTCTCTTGATTCAGCCCGTGTTTACCAATTAAATCGTCAATACGTAAAACTATTTTCTTCATCATTCTTATCCTCCAATTCAATTCTAGAAACTGAGTCTAAAATTAATTCATCTAGGGTTTTGTTTAGTCGCTTTGCTTTTTGTTCAAGCTGAATTTTTTGGGATTTTGTCAGTTTCAACCTTACGATTTCGAGATCGCTGTCAAAATAGGTGCCATTTCTTCTTTGATGCACTTCTCCTCTTACAAGATAATTCTGTAATATTGCGTATAAATCTTGGGACAGTTTACTGATAAGGCAAGGCCGTACTTCTAATAAAAGAGTGTTATCCGATTCGGGATTAATCCTCATATTAACTGGGCTTATCTCTTGATAAAGCATATCAAGCACCGTGAACATCGGATTATGAACAGAAGGATGCAGTCTAAATTTAAATTTAACAAATCCTTCTTTTGTTATCGGCTTTCTTTTTTTAATCTCATAGACTGGTGTATATCCCGTCCCTATCAACTCCTCATAAGTAAGGCGTTCATCCTCATCTGTAATAGCAAGCATATTACCTTCCAAGGACATTAATCGTGCTGTGCGATCTCTTTTTACGAACTTCTGAAGCAATACCACATTTAAGTCCTGTCTATAGAAGAACTCTTTTGTGTGTCTTTTTCCGATTTTGTGTTGCTTTAGAAATTGGTCTACATCTGCCTCTTTAATAAAGTTGCATGTTTTACCTCTATAAAGCCCTTTATATGCAGGGAGCATCCCTTGGTTAATGTATTTCACCACTGTAGCTTGAGCAACACCTAATCTTTTAGCAACTTCTGCTGTCGTTAAATCGGTTGGTTGCATTTCTTCTTTAAGTTTTAAGACATCTGAAAGATTAAACTCATATCCGCCATCAATCTTCCAATCATCTTTATTTATAGGTATAAGTTTATCCTTGGCTATGTAAGAATAGACTGTTTGATTAGTTATATTTAAAACCTCCATTACATCGTGAACATTAATAATATCTTTAAATGATTCATTATCATTTGTGTTGCTTTCATTCATATACTTCATTTGACATCCACCCCTATAATAAATTTTATATTAATTATAACACGATATAATCAACAATAGTTTCGTTTAAACACCATATTCATTTATCGAAGTTCTTAATCTAATATTTAAAATTATAGAATTAAACACTTATGCAAACTGTAGACAAATGGGCAGTTTTTCTACAAACGATTAAAAATCAATCATAAATTTTGGTTTAATGATGAAACCCATATACTTATTAAAATGTTATAATGGCAACATAGCATTCCATTATATAAGAGTAGAAAACATTATTTAAATATGGAGTATTGAGAAAAATGATAATGATAGGGGGTATCATATTTTGAATGGTTTATCAGTACATAATAAAGATATCGATATATTCAATAATCATAGTGCAACATCATCTTTATTGCTGAACAGAGAAGCTTTTCATTTAGTGGAAGAACAAACTGTAGAAAACGAAAAGCAAAACTTGAGTTTTTTTAACGGATTTAATGATATTGCTGTTATGTATTATTTCATTCATAGAGAAAAACATGTTCGTAAAGAACGCAACAGAGAGGATAACACGAAACAAGAATATACCCGTATACTCTTGCAGTTTTATAAGTACTTAGAAGATAACCGGAGCTTCTTTGAACAAGAGGTGTCGGACTATGATAAACATTCGTTGCTAAAAAACCTTCGCCCAAGACATATTAAAGCGTTTCAAAAATATCTGAGCACAGCACCTCTTGGTAAAGGGGGAAAGCCATATAAGGCCGCTACAATCAATCAGAAAAACACAGTGATTAAGAGCTTTCTGAGTTTTCTTTTTGATAACGGATATATTCAACATCCGCTTCATAAATCAATGCTAAGCACGTCTATATCCAAAGACGAGATTCCAAATCGTGATCTTTATTATCACGAGGTTAAACAGCTCCTTGACTTTTATAAGACTAACCCAATCACTCTCGGTCTCTTAACAACACTGGCAATGACTGGACTTCGTATACAGGAAATAGCGAAAGCAAAAATGAAAGATTTATATTATGATGCATTGAGCGGTAACTATAGACTTCGGGGAGTAGGAAAGGGCGGAACCCCTTTTGATGAGCTAATACATGAAGTAAACTTTGAGAGAATTATGGCTTACAGAAAGCGCCGTAGGATGAGTACTACCCTTGACCCTACAGATGAAAGTCCTTTATTTGCTACTCCCAAGGGGAAACACTATAATCATAAAAATCTTAGCAACTTCATCATAAGAGAAGTCAAAAGAACAAACTTACCCTTCTTAAACCACAGGGAATCAAAGATAACCCCTCATAGTTTTCGTCATTTTTGGGCTATCTACAGCCGACAAATGGGCGCTGACATCTCGGAAATACAAAAAGGTTTGAGACATAAAGATAGACGCACAACTGAACGATATTTAGAAAAAGTTTTGGAAAGAGAAAGAGAAGCCGCTTTAAGATGGGATCAAAGTAAGTTTTAGATGGTTGTAACGATTCCGAGTGAACAAATAAAGAAATCATCGATTCAACAAATAGGAAGAATCCTAAAATTTACAAAAAGTATATTATATTTTATAATTATTTTTAAATATAAAGGGAGGGAATTAACATGGGGAAGGAATATACAAAAGAAGAGATGATTGAAGTTCTACAGAAAAAATCAGAAGAGTTAGGAAGACCACCTAAAGGTCTTGAATTAAAACAAGAAAAGAAATAGGGGGGTTCGTGGAAAAAGAACAATCTTCCCCCACAAAAAAGCACGTTGTCCTCTTCTGACTCATAAGAAAAGCCACTGCTATTTAAGTAGTGACTTTTTTGTTGCTAAGTGATGTGCCATTCACACCTTTAAACTCTGTTCTTTTTCAGTGATTAAATCTGAACGTTTCGCTTTCCCCAAACTTGTGAACAATAGAATAAAGATTCCGGCAATCACTTCGATTATCCCTCCAAATGCAATTACTTTTCCTGACCCGAAAATAGTTGATACATAGCCACTAATTAAAGCTCCTAGTGGAATCATGACATAGGATATCATGTTAATAATGGCATACACCTGTGGCTGGTCTTCATCATTAACAGACATTTGAATGATTGTATGTTCTGGGATATTCACCGCACTGACCGTAGCACCTAATGCAAATGCCGCCAAGAACACTAACGGTAAAATTGAAAACAACCCTGCAACAAAAAAAGCGGCCCCCTCCACTATCCCGGCAGTAACAAGTAATAGTCCATATCTATTCACATTTACCTTTGCCAAAATATATCCCAACAAAAAAGCGCCAATTGCCGTTGTAACTTTCAAGAATGAATGTACAATTGAATCCCCGTTTAAATCTTCAGATATATATACGGCTGAAATTGCTTCCCAAGGTGCTGATGCGAAGTTTGAAAACACACAAAATAATGCTAACGGAAACAAAATGTTGTGTTGTCTTACAAGCAAAAACCCTCTTCTTAATTTCTTTATATAGGTACCTTTAGGTTTAGTCAGGGTGGTGGTATTCGAGACGGTCTCTTTAATTTTGTACTTAATAAAAAGAACAAGGCAAGCTGACATAATGTAAAGCGGAAGGATGATAAACATTGTATAAGCCGCACCAAAAACAGCAATCAAAACCCCACCAATTGTTAGTGCAATCAGTCTTATTACCTCTCCTGAAGACTGTATTGTTGCATTTGCTTTTTGTATAAGATCTCTTTTCATAATTTTCGGAATCAAAGAAACAGATGCAGGATCATAAGAAGCTCCTGTTGCTGAATGTACAAGCATAAGGAAAATAATAAACCAAAGAGGTGAGAATCCATTAAAATAGCATATTGGAATAACTAGCATAATTGATGCCCTCGTTAAGTCCGAAAAGAACATCCAAAACTTCAGTGTGGTTGTTTTCATCAATGGTGTTATGATCGGCCCCAAAATTGCCTGCGGAAGAAAACTGACAGCGATTAAAAAAGCGGTTCCTACAGCACCTTTACCACTCTGTATTAGAAACCACAGAATTGTATTAAACGATAAACTGTCAGCGATTATCTTCACCATTTTTGAGCAAAAAAGAAAAGAGAAATTTCTTTGCCACACACCGTTATTTTCAATCATTTTTAACCCCCCTATTCCACCAATTACTTATTTTTACATATCTCTTTTTTCATACAATATCCCTTCACCGTTTAGAAGTCAATATGCAGAAAGACTCTTGAATGAAGAGAAGCAGTTTTATAGGGGATCAAACAAAAATTTTGACTGTAGGGCCGACATAGAGCGTGTCCATTGCTTCCGGTCACACTCCTCTTTAATGGACAATTGTTGGAGCGGCCGTTAGTATGGAATAAGTGTATGAACAAATCTCTTACGCACCCGTAACGAAATATAGAAAACTGGAGGATAAAGGGATTGTCGATTTAACATACAGTAATGATGAACGGAATGATGATTCAAAAATTAGAACAGAAACTTTTATCGTGTCCGCAAAAGATGCAAATGAAGCAAATAAAAAAGCAGATGAAGCTTTTAAAAAACAAGCCAATGTTCCGTACAATGAATATTATATTTGGGAAATCACAGAAGATGATTGTTTAGAGGAATAAGCGTAACAACGGAGAGCGAGACATTCTTGTGATTCATTTATTGTAAATATTCCATCCACATAGCAAAAGACAAAACCGCCTCGAACTCAGTCCGAAATGATTTTGTCAATCCCATTGCTTTCTATTTCAAATCCTTGTTCTCTAAACCGATCTGAATTTGGTTTATTTTCAACGATTTTCTTCCCCTTCTCATTTAACTTCACATAAACATATTGATTTAAATTAAATTTCTTCATATTCTTCTTCCTTTCTGTTCATCTTTCATCTGTGTAACAATCGGCCAATCAAATTAATCTTCTAATCAATGTAAAAGTCCCCGAGGTATAAAGCGGTTATGGAGTGTTTATATGTATAGTTGTTCTTTAGTTTACTTGCCAAAATTAGTTTAAAGAAATTATAAACATTATGATACTTTTTGTCAATTCGATTGTTAAAGCCCGTTGTTTGTGTACTTCTTAAAAATGCAACTAAGTCTAAACTCAACTTAAGAACAAACTGATTAAAGTAGCGGCTTTTGACTTTTGAAGGTAGTGTTTTATCCATTCAACGGTTATGTAGCCTTGATTCTATAAGCTATCTCATAGCCCAATGTCTTTAATTCATCTAGCTTGGTATGCTCCTCTTTAATTAAGTCATTTAGTTCGGACAATGCCTTATCTAACTGAGGATTTTGTTTCCCGTATATTATTTTAATCTCTTCGACTTTCTGTGTAAGTTTCGAGAGATTAACCTGATTATTTTGCCTTGTCAATGGTATCCCCTCTCATCTGTTCAGACGTTAAAATTTAATTTGTACGGAGTCTCTAATATCATCATAGCATTCACCATTAAGAAGTTTGAAAACATCAATTCCAAGCTCTCTCTTAAGATCATTAATAGCATTTAACACTGTCATGGCTTTTTTTGCATCATCTTTTAGGCGAGATACTTTCGGAACTCTCCCTTTTGTTTTAATTTCAGTTCCTTTTATGTTGAAAGTTACGATTGCTGTTGTCATTCAAATACACTCCTTAAAAATAGATTGACCTTGTCCCACCAACCATATGCCCATTCCTCCATAGAATGAGAATAGATCATTTTGTATCCTTTGGATGTGATTAAATCTTCAAGCTCTCGGAACAGCCTTATTCAAACATACAACGGCATCGTCAGTTCGAATGTTTATATGGACTATTCCGTTTTCCTCTGTGAGGAAAACACATGTATTCCCTTTGGTTATCGATATTTCTTTAGTCAGTCATAAGGATCCTCCAATTCATTTTATAGATTTATTATATACATTCATATACTTTTTGTCAAAGAACTCTCGTGTCGTCTCCTTCTACCTAAAAATAAATTGGTTATACATGTAGTTCCAAAAAAATAAGGCAGGTTTTGTCTCCTGCCTTTTAAATTTAATATAGCCTGATTTTGAAGAACTTTATAATTTCCTGAACACTTTTTTATAATTCGGAACCCCTTGATTTGTCCTGTTCTTCTTTTCACTTTTCAACAGCGTATTTAAAGACTTCTTCCGGAATCCACACCTGCTCATCTTCATATGCTCCATCTAAATACTGAACTAATACAAACCCCTTATCTTTGTTTTCTTCAAGAAACATAACCTTATCACCTTTAAACACACTTTGGATGTCTCCTCCAACATCTAGTGTGCCATCTTTATTGGCCTCTTCTACAGCTTCTTGATAGGCTTCTATACTTTTTCCTCCGGTGATGTTTTCTTTTACAATAAAGGTGTCTCCTTCCTTATATCCACACCCAGACAGTAAGATTCCTACGAACAAAAATGGCATTAATTTTCTCAACATTTTATAGTTCTCCTCGATTCTTATTAAGCGAGCCTTATTCGCCCTTATAATTTTATTCGACATTTTAAGACATCACTTAAGTCATTTTTTAGATAGAGTCAAAAATAAGAGCTAAATGGATTCTAACAAATCGTCCAAAAATTAGGATGAGAAGAAGAATAGTTGGGGATACAAAACAATAAAAAAAGCCAACAGGTGTGGGGTTACGAAAACTAACTAGCTAATTTTGCGTTCGGTTAGTATTTTTGGCGAGATTATTATGAAAAGGAGTATCATTGATCGATATGGATCACACACGCCAGATTAACGGACTTTTCATCTATTTTCGAATTTTTGAGGAAGTTCCTTTGACTTTTGAACAACTCTTAAGATGTCAATGATTCGTTCCACTCTTTGCTGTTTTATAATATTTTGCGGGCAAACTCATCTCACTAACTCTAATCGTCTAACAGTTTCACTGAGAAGCTGTTCTAATTGAATGCAATCATCGTCAAATCCATCCATTTACGACTCCTACACCTTATCGATTTAATCAATTGAAATTAAAAAGAGGACTCTGGATAAGCCAGAATCCTTAAAAAATATAAAAGGGTTGCACTTACATTGCATAGGTCAATTATGCATTTTCATAGTACTCTTTTTCATCACGGTTGTAAAGGACAACAACAAAGCTTTACACCATAAGCTTCTTCAATTGACTTTTTAAGCGTTTTGAGAGCTTTTGAATACTCACAAGCTATATCTTGGTAGGCGCTCTTCTCCTTGTCAGAACAAGTATCAATACATTTTGCTATTTTTAATAGATCAATTTTAAGCTGGTGGATCTTCCTGATATCCTGTTCAAATACACACCCAGCCATTTAAAGTCCCTTAACCGTCTCATCAAGTGATAATATTTCACTGATTTTCTTGATATCTGTTCCAGACACCTCATGCTTCACATCTGCTGTTTCAATTACAGTGTATGGAGTAAAGTTCACATTTAGATTTCTGAGCTCCTGAGCGGCCGATTCATCATTTATAACATCTTTCTCTATAAACTCCACGTTGTTTTTCCATAACCAATGTTTCAGCGCTTTACATGGATTACACGCCGGATTGATATAAACCGTTATTTTCAACGTTATTCCCTCCTTATTTGTCCTTCTTAATATAAAAGTGAAAAAAAATAGACCAAACTCAAAAAATAAAAAAATGGTTTCTTTTTTGATTTTCTCCTCATTTATTCCACCTTTATAAGTGCGGACAAAAGAAGGGAGGAAATTCAAATGTCTGAAGACCATAAAACAAAGGAAATTATTCTGCCTCAGAGTGAGTTGATTTGTAAACCTGATCGAAGATGTTGCAGTTATGGAAGTGATTGTCCTGGTGAATTCAAAATCACTCCAGTAGGAGATGTAGTCTTTAATCGGTGCGGTTGTTAATAATAAAGATTTAAGTGGTCAAGAGCGGGAAATATTCTCCCCTCTCTTCCCCAAGGCGGCATAGCCAAGTGGTAAGGCGAAGGACTGCAACTCCTTGATCATTGGTTCGAATCCGATTGTCGCCTCCATAATAAATTAAAGGAGATCGATAACATGGGGATCATGGTTACACCTTTAAACACTGACAAAAGGGACATCATTGTTGACGAATTGAATAACAACGAAGATTTTGCTTTACTCCTTGCAGAGGTAACTAAATATCAAGACGTAACAGAAGCTGAGAAAACAGATTCATTTGAATTCACCTTCCTCTTTCCAGAGCAAGAAAAAGAGGTGAAAAAAGAAGCTCTTTTCGTAACATTAAATGACGAAACAATTTTCGAAGCCGTAAGGGAATCGTGCGGGAAATTACGAATTAAAGCTCATTATTCAGCAATTCAAGAGAATGGTGAGAAAGTTACTCGTCAAGCTATTGTTTCAGATCGATCTGTAGTGAATGAGCTTGAGATTCCATTTGATGAACGATATTTTCAGTTTGTAGAGCATCTTAAGCATCCAACAGGCGCAGAGGAGATTAGTGCAGAAGATGTCTCAACGCAAGCATGGTATGAGGGTTGTTTAGTCTTTGGAGATCCTGCTACAGGCTTTCATTATTATAAATGGTGTGGTGCAAAGTGTGGAAGCGGGACTCCAATCAACGCCTTAGACCGTTGCTGTCGAGCTCATGATTATTGCTGGGCAAACTTCGGCAAGGGCGATGATGAATGTGATATGAACCTCTATCACTGTGCAAGCAAAACATCTGATCCGGGATGGTACATGGTTGCTACATTTGGATATGAGTGTGCAACCAGCGGTTTATTCGGTGTTTGCTAAATTGATCCAATAAAAGAAGACTCTCTTAAAAGAGTCTTCTTTTATGATACAAGTGTAAAGAAAAGGCTGTAAACACCCAGCGAACTAACAGCAGAAGCTAGAACACCTATTGCAAGGAATAAGGTTGCGTTGGAAGCACGTTTGAAGGATAGAAGAACGATTATGGATAAGATGATACTGACTACAAAAGAAAATAGCCAAAAATAACCCACAATATTAAAGGGACTTACATAGCGGAACAAATAATTTGTTATATAGAAGAGGTTAATGATTAGGAATACGGTTAGAAGTACCTTCTTCATATTTCCACCACTTTCTATATATGGAATAGATGTCACCATTCATTTTAGCAAAAAAAAGAAAAGATCCAAAGGCTTTTTTATTTTTTAATGACAGATCTTAAATGGTTTATGGCCTCTGTTAAAGATTCGATCTTTTTTTCAAAGCGCAAAAGCAAATACACGGCTAAAACTAACGGAAAACCAAAGTTACCAACTGCCGTTATAATCTCCTCTAATGACATCTCTAAACCATCTCCTATACTTATTGTTTTATCGAATTCGATTTGTTTTCCTAAAACACCTAAAATAACAAAAATTGAGTATATTTAAAATATAGACGAATTTTGTCAAAATGCTCTCACTGCATATATATATCCTTTCTTTAAAAGAAAGGTGAAATCACACCGGAAATAATCAAAGAAGAGAACAACGTTTTAAGAATATTAGAAGTCGGAAAAAATTTCATGTATAATATGAGAACATTAGTTCTGTTTTTGATTTTAACTAATCTCTTTTCACCTTTTAATATCAGGGGGGTTTTATATGAAAAGTGAATCCAGTATTATTGATGACTGTTGTTGTCGAACTTCCAACAAAAATGTACTCGTTGTTAATGTGTTTAGGGAAATGATGCAACTAAAAACTCGATTATCTGAAATCAAACAGAATCCTGTGATGAAAGAATTTTTAGAGGATCCGGACAATCAAACCACCTTTTATAAAGCAATTGAACAGCCTACCGAAAAAAACCTCGATGCTTTAGATGAGAAATTTAAAACTTTTTATCGCATCAATCGTATAATCCGTTACCTATCTGGATTTATTCGGAGATATCCTATTGATTATGATAAAAGGGTTAAACGAAGACACGCTAGATACCAACTAATCATCAATAAGCCTCTCTCCCACACTAATGACGAATCCCAAAACGAAATAGGCGACTTAATTTCGGATGACCGAAGCATTGATCCACTTGAACAGCTTATAAGTACTGAGCAAAGCATTTTCCCAATAAGTAATGAATCCTTGAATAAGGCAGTAAAGCAACTCTCACCAAAGCAAGCAAAGATATTGCAGTTGTATTATGAGAAAGGCTTTAGTAATAAAGCGATTGGTTTGTTTTTCGGCCAAACAGAACAAAACATCTCATACTGGCACAAAAAAACCTTAAAACAATTGAAAGAAACCCTTGGGAATACAAGGAGGGAATTGAATGAAGCCTCAACACAACGAGGAGGAGATTGAGTTTATTTTAAATCAACTGGAGAGCAAAATTAAGAAGCATGTTAAAGAGACGGTACTTGATGAAAGAGAAGACTTGTCACAAGAAATGAAACTAAAGATTATAGAAAAGCTAGATACCCTGCTGGATGAAGCGGTACCAAGCTTTTTTGAATACACTCGTAAAATCTGCGAGTAGCATGGGCTCTCCGCTCAATTTCTCTTTTACAGAAAAAAGACTCCTTTTTTCGAATATAAGGAGTCTTTTCATTTTAGATTATCTTTGATCTTTTCAATCGCTCTATACAGATCTTCAAATTCCATTTTGCCGAGATACCTTTTTAACTCTCGATCTTGGATTGCACTGATTTTATGTGTCTTAACATAAGACATTTTATCGAGCCCTGCTTGTTTCCATTTATTTATCGGCGACTTAAATTGATCATAATATTTAGGCGGATTGCTTGGACTTTGGCTGGTTATCTCACTGATCGCTAAAAATGTTACATTATTGTTTTTATCTACATCAATAATAACAACAGGTCGTGGTTTTGACTTTGAAGGGTCATCCTCAAAGGCGACCTCAACAAGATATATATCCCCTACTTGAATCATAAACAGATCTTAGTTTGAATCGTCATTGAACCAATCTCGATGCTCTGGATTAGTCCGATTCAAAAGAATAATTCCATCTTTATTTGATTTTAGTTTCTCAGCCTTAGCCCATAATTTTTTCGTATCTAATTTCAGTTCAGGAAACTTTTTTTCAAGAGCTTGCATGTTCTCTTCATCTCCCTTTTTGTTACACAAGATCCTCACCCGCCTTATCTTAACAGGATTTTTGTGATCTAGTGTAAACAAGAGTTCTCTTTTTAGAATACTACATTTTACCACAGATCACAATCGAAAAAATGTCCTTCTGTAGTCATAATTCCCACATTAACAGCATATCTAACCTCTTCCCATTTTATTCATAAAGACTTCGAGTGATTATTGGATATGCAAAGATTTTTCACCCAAAATTAAACAGGCGGCTTATTGAATAGGACATCAGTTAATTCAATAAGCCACCTGTCTGTTGTTTAAATTATCATTACTCATATTTAACCTCCATTAAATTTATTGAAAAAACATATTCACTACACTCATAAATTCAATTAAGGCATAAGTTGTTACGCTCATAACAAAAATTGCTGAACAAATAAGAAAAATGCCAAATCGTCTAAGAGATTTTATCATTTTATCCCCACCATCCTTTTTAAAATTATTATATTTAATTAGATATTTATTGTCAACACATAATTAACCATCAATGAAAAAAAGAAGCGGAAATTCGCTTCTTTTCACACTTATTTTAAAGATCCATCTATCTTTTTGTTCATTTCCTTTATTTTTTTCTTTTTGTCTTTTTCTTTTTCATCAGACTTTTCAATTACATCCTCTTCAATTTTTTTCATTTTATCTTTCAAGTCTTTCCTGTTTTTAGACTTCACATAACTTATTGCATCATCTAGCTTGTCTGTACGTATAAGAGCCTCCACAACAGCGTTTTGTCGATCCGGTTTGTCTTTAACCTTATCCTTTAAGTTTATTACTTCATCCCATTGTTGTGCTAACACTGCCTTCTCAAACTTGATCGCATCGTTATCGCTGTTTATGTCAGCAATTTTATCAATTTCTTCTTTAGACTGCATAAAAGTTATAACCCCTTCCGCACCCTCGGGATCAACTTCTAAAGCCTTTTCATACTGACGATTCAATAAATACGAAAAGTAAATTGCTGTTTTCTCTTTACCTTCGAGCTCCTTGGATTGTGAACCTTCTCTAAATTGATCAAAATATTTAGAAGCATCCTCATAATTTTGAAGGCTTGCACTCAAAAGCCCATTATAAAAGTTTTCGTTTTCCGCTAAGGTGGTCGCTTTGGCTTCTTTGGAATGATCTACGGCCGGCACAGACATTCTTCCACCGAAAAATGCTCCAATTACAACTATACTCGCTATCACAATACCTAAACCTTTAATCTTTTTATTAGAAGGCATTGATATGGTTTTATTCCTATTTACTGCTTGCTCTGTCTCCTTCATGTTGGGTTTAACAGATGGTACGGTTTTGGTTTTCTTATTTTCCCTTCGCTTTTGCTCAATCGGTTCTTTTTTATCTGATACGCCAACCACAGGGCTGTTCTTTCTCTTCACTCTCTCTTTAACTGACGTTTGACTTGACTCCCGTAAGGTTTGAAAAGAATTCAATTTGTCATAATCTTGCTGTTCCAGAAATCCCTTCGCCATATCGTCTATGGAATTAAACGACAAGATGTTTTCATAAGCTTTAAGGGATGCTCCCTCTAAGGATTGCAAAATGTCTTTTGTCTCAACCTTCTCAAAGTCCTCAACCCGCATAGTTTTATCACTGACCAAAAAGAAGCCTAATAGCTTTTTTACATCATCCAGCCATATAAAGCTTTCTTCCTCTAAAAAAGAATTTTTCCGATAAAAGACACTAACTTTTTCAGTATTCTCGTTGAAAATAAAATTTAATGGGTTGATTATTGGCTCATATACTTTTTGTTTAGCGGCGAGATAAAAAACTTTAATTAGCTCCAATATGATTTTGACATCTTGAAGATAGCTATTTTCATTCCTGTCACGTAGTCTGTATTCATCAAGAACATAATCTGTTGTATGGAGCTGATAATAGATTCTTTTCAATGCTTTTTTATTCTCTTCCTCATTATCTCTGCTTAACAAAGCTAGAAAGTACTGAGAATCGTCAAATACACTCCCATTATTGTCGTGTTGCATCTTGACAAATTCACTTTTCGGTATGTCTGTTCGGACTTCGGTTCGATCTACGTATTCAAATGAAAAGCCTTTGTTACTCGACTTTTTAATTAGAACCATTTACTTACCCTCCTGTTATTTATAGTTTTATTATATAATTTTTTTATGCAATTAGAAAGTTATCTCAAGGAAAATTTTTGATTTTTTCAATCGATCATTAACATTTGAACGTTTTTAAAGGATAATTCATCAATAAAAAAGAGTGATATTCTCATCACTCTTTTTTATGTTAACTACTTATTATCAGTTTTTGTTTTGATCAATTGTTTTCACCTCAACATCAGATGGTTGTTCAGTTTTGTTTTGATCAACTTGTTGTTTGGTGACTTTCGTTTCTTCTTTGGCGTTAGTTTCGTCTGTTGTATTGTCAGCAGTTGTTTTGGTCACGTTGTTTTCCGCAACGTTTTCTTTAGTCGATGCAACAGGCTGAACCTCATCTTTCTGGTCAGCATTTACAGTAGTTGTTTTTAGTTTCTCTTGAGCAGATACCTTAGTTGATGTTGCAGGCTGTTCCTGTTGACTTTCGATCTTCGGATCTTTATTAAAGTCATTCGGGAGCTCATCAGGCATTGTATCAATAACCTTCTGTTTCTCTTCTAAATCCTTATGAGACTCTTCCCGCTCCTTAATCCCATTGTCTGTTGCATTTTCAATCTCTTGTGCTTTTTTATCTGCATCTACTTTGTCCTGTTTTGATTGTTCGATATCTTTTGCGACCTCTTGCGCTTTTTCTTTGTTGCCCGCATTTACTTTTTCAGCTTTTTCAATTTCATCAGAGTATTTTTTGTCAGTATCTTTTTCTTTTGCCGCATCGATAGCTTTTTGAGCATCATCATTAGCTTGATCGATCTTCTCTTTGGTCTCAGTTAATGATTGAGTACGCTCATCAATCTGAGCACCAATTTTCTCGTTCAATTGTTTTAAGTTATCTTTTTTGTTCTTCAACTCCGATAACGTTTCATTAGCGGCTTGAGTAGACTCTTTGAACCTCTTGATCGCTTCTGCATACGAGGACTGCTCAGCAATTGTTAGAGGTCTTTCTTTGCTGTATCCATAAATGATATTTGCAATTTCATAAGCGCTGTTAGCTTTTTCGACAAGCTGATCATACTCATTTAATTTGTCGGAAATTTCCTTAGCGGCTTTCTCTTGTTCCTCTTTGCTTGCATTAACTTTTTCACTCAAGTCTTCTTTGATTTGTTCAGCCTCTTCAAGCTTTGAATTTGCCAAGTTTTGTTTTTCTGTGGCTTCATTAAGTTTTTCTTTCACAATGATGTCAATTGGATTTTCTGGATCTGTCGGATTCGTAGGATTAGTTCCACCACCATTGCCCGGATCCGTTGGGTTTGTTGGGTTAGTTCCACCGCCGTCATTATCACTGTTATCGTGAGGTTTGTTCACAGCAGGAATCACTTTTACATCCTTTTTATCCGCACTTGCTAACAACTTACCAGATCTGTCTTTGTCTCCACCCAAAACAGCAAGAAGCTGTTTATCTCCAACGGGCGTATTATCAGCAGAGTCTAGGATTGAATCATCTTCCGACTTATTTGTGTAGCTCGCCACAATCCGCTCGCTATCACTGATTGTGTTGCTTTGATTTTCAATATCTTTAGCAATTTGCCCGTAATCATTTTCACCGTTTATAGCTTTTTCAATCGCTTCATCTCGCTCTTTACTTGCATCCTTATCCTTATTTTGTTCTGTTTCTTCGTAAGGCGTTGCTTCTGCTTCTTTATTAACATTCTGAGAGATTGCTGGTTTACTTTTAGCATTGTTATTAAAACTTCCATTTAGATAAAACGCCCCAGCAACTCCCCCAAGTAATACCGTAGCAGTTACCGCTCCACCTATAAGCAATTTTGTTTTATTATTATTCAGCGGTTTCTTTTCGTCAGACATTTTCTCAACGCTATTGCGACACTATGATATAGCACACCTTAAACAACAGCGTATTCCTCCTTTATCAACGCTAAGGCAACGTTTAGTTGTTATCCATCATCAATTCAAGATTAATTATATAACTTTTTTTCCGTTTTGCAAATTTATTTTATAAATCATTTTCCTTTTTTGTCATATTTATAAAATTCAAAACCATTCTTGCTTGAATACAATTCCTCATCCCCTTCTACTCTAGACCCGACCATGTTCTTTTTCAGCTCATCTTCAACCCATTCAGGGAACATGGTTCGGTCTTTTGCCAATAAATCAAATAACTTCTCTTTATCTGATTTACTTGCATCTTCATAATCTATTTTTAAAATGTAACCTTCCGCTCCTAAATGATCATTTTGAAAAGCCGTATCATACTTCATATTGGCAAATACACCTTCTGTTCCATAACGAGTGAAACTGTAGTTAGTTCCCTCCTGATGTAATTGAAGAGACTCTTTATAGCTGTTCTGTATTTTGTCTTGCAATCTTATATTCAAGACAGACATCCCGCTATCCGGACTTACAAATGCTTTATAAAGAAATACTGCAAACAGTACAAGCACAACAAGTCCTATCCCTCGTCTTATTAGTCTCGGAGAAGAATTGTTATCATTCTGTGCGGAGCGGTTTTCGTCTCGGTTTCTTCCTCGAAAGATTTCAAATATACCTGAGACCGCTCCCGAGAATAACTTCAAAACAATAAAGAATATTAAACCACCGACAATAAGTAAGGTTGCTAAAATAATAAGTATTGAACTTAACATATTCTCCCCCTATTAAACCTCATATGGCTGGATAATTATTTGAGTCTGCGGGGAATCGAAACGCAAGAAGTAACTTTCACCAGATCCTTTTCCAACGCCTTTTTTCAACCAACCCACCATAGTATTATGGCTTGTTACTAATCGAGGGTTTTCATTGCCTTTCCAAGCCACTACAGCATCAGGATCAACAATGATTGGCGCCATCATACTATAAGGATTTCCTTTTGAAAGAAGTGCAACCCATGATCCGTTTCCTCTTCCGGTTAAAACAGTCTTGAAAAAACCATCTTCTCCAATAACTGTTTCTGTCATGCTCCTCCCCCTCGCATCAAGCTCGCAATTATAGTAAGCCAATAAATTATCAATATTCAGGATGCTTAGCATTTCGTTTACTTGCAAATTTACTCCAGACACATAACGGGCCTCATCCGCAAGCAAAACCGAATCATTTGTCATCTCTACTTTCATTAAATCTATTTTAGTTCCCATGATTTCTCGCTTTTTATTTTTAAACGCATTAGAAATCAAGCTCCCTTCAGTAGCTCCAAAAATACTTCCTTCGATTTTTGTGTTACCAGGCTTCATGGCTACTATAGAACCTTTTTTCGCAAAGAAGACTCCGCTCCCTTCACAACACAAGTAACGATCTCGATCTTGCCTTGGCTTTATCACAAAATTATCCCCCTTTCTTTCTGATGATTGACCAAATACAAATAATGAAATGAGAAAAGATTTTCTTAAAGAATCCCCCAAAATCCTTTATTCTCAATAATAAATAGCATTTTTTGTTCCGTATAAAATTAAATAAGCAGGTTATAACACCTCCGAAATAAATAATCACTTTATATAATTCATCATATTATTTTATATACTTTTAGTCAACATGAGAATCGGATTTAATAAATTCAAACAAAAAAAGAGTGTGTTCAAAGTGTTAAACCACTTCGAACACACTCTCTTGCCATAAAAATAAAAGGATAGACGTAAACGGGCATTGTTTATTCGGCTATCCTTTTATAAAATGTTGGGTTTATTTTAACACATAATTTGTTTTCTGTGAAGTTTTCACGATGATAAATCATTAATTTAATTTGATATTTAGTATCAGAAGCTTACTCATAGTCTATTGTGTTAACAGCAGACATTTTGGTTTTCTAATAACCGGCTATATTTTTTATAAAACTTGCTTAATCGCTCCTTTGCCTTTTTGACCTCACGATCCGTTAATGATGATCTCGCATTTTCTTCACCATCTATAGGCAAAATAACTTCGAGCTCACGCTTGACCTCTTGAAGGAGGTTGGATAACGCAATATCGGTATACTCTTCTTTGTTAAAATGGGGATTCCTCAACCTATCTTCTTTAATTGCTTCGCCCACTGCCACCGCATCAAAATCTCGGCTTATTCTCATAATTTCATTAAATGCCCTTTGATAATGCGTCAGTCTCGCCACGATAAACACCTTCCCTTTGTAATATTCATTTTTTTAACTTATTTAAAATCATTTGAAAATCCATATCCCTTAATTTGTAAGGATCCCCTTCAAAATACTTCTTTCTTGTTAATTTACTTTTAAAAGGAGTATCACCAACAAATCCTGTTAAGCAAAATACATTCCCCATATCAACTTCCTTACATTGGGTAACAGAAATTAACTTCAACGTATCTCCATTTTCTTCTTTAGACTTTATTAAAGCTATACCCATTATTTCTTTGGTTTTAAGATCAATGAACAATTTCTGCATCTCAATCTCCTTATCGTCATAAATTTTGATTATACAAACATTCTCGCTTAAATTTTAATATTATCATTTTTGAATTTGATTTTTCGTAAGTCTTTTCTTTTAAAAAAAGACTCCTTAAAACCTAGGAGTCTCTAAAATGTCTCACCTGTTTCCTATCCCCATTCACTTCTTGGTGCTAACTTCTGACCAAAACCGTTATACTCTGTTCCACAACTACATTGATTAGCCCAAGAATTGTCCAGCACAACTTCCTTCCCGCAGTCTTCGCAGGTTATTACTTTCTCACTCAAAGAAATTCACCCTTTCAACTGAATTACTTTCGTATAAGGTACTTGTTTGAAGTTTTCAGATTTCATTTGTTTATCTATACAATCAATGGCTAGTTTCATAGCTTCTTTCTGTTCCTCTGTCCAGTTCGCCCAAGCAAAACCAGCTTGAATAATTTCTTTCGCTTCTTTTAAATTCATTTTTTCCTCACCTTCCCGTCTACGGCCGCTTTTGTTACTAGATTTCTTCGGTTTTCTTTATTTATTCGGCGTGGATTACCCGGAACACCATTCTACGGACCTACGATACCGTTCTTCTCCAGCCGTTCCATGAACATCGCAGCTCTTTGGTACCCGATGCGAAACCTACGCTGTATAGTTGCGATAGACATACTGTAATCACCCGTAGGATTTTGCATAACCCAGTTTTCGACCTCTTCGTATGTTGGTCTATCCATTTTTATCGCACACCTTTCGTTTAAGCTTGTACATGCCAATTCCCTCACCTTTCCGTCTCGGCCGCTGTTTTGGCGTAATACGACATTAACCAAATGCTATTTCTTCCTCACCTTCATGCTCGCCAATCCAAATTGTATCTTTCCAAACTCCATCATCATGACAAAAACGTTCACAATAAATACCTCCATCTTCGCTTACTCTTGGTGCTGAATATGAGTCGTAACAAGGTGTCCCACTTTTAAAATAAGTCATAATCATGCCTAATACGGGATGCTCAATTTCTCCCCATTCAACCCCGTTTGACCATTTCAATTCTTTTTCAGCCATATATTTCTCCTTTCGCTATATCGCAAATCGCAAGCCGTTTTGTGTTGGCATCTACTTTTTCCCTGTTCAATTATTTTTAATTTTGAAACCTCTTATTGGTTGGTTTCAGGTGTAAGTGTTATGGGTATCCGTGTGGTGACGGATACCCTAGTCATCTGAAGTTATTGCAACATCTTGAATATCACATTATGCACAGTGAACATCAATTGAATGTTCAACTGTTTCGATATATGTCCATGATTCACACTCTCCACAAAAATATCCATGCAATTCTTCTTTGTTCACACTCATTCCCCCTCCACCTCGCAATAACAATCGCTTTCTAGTTCACCGTACCCTTCGCAAATTTTCTATTTCAAACCCAATAAATTCATATTTTGGGTTCGCATAATATTCTTTGCCGCACCGGGATCATTCATGACTTGCCCCTCCTTACCGTAAAGTTTTTAAACCAAACCTTTTATTTCCGCATAGCACTTCGGACAAAACTGGCCGTAAACATCTTGGTATTGAATTTTCCTCGCCTTATATGCGGTTTTTTTATTGCATTTCATACAATATTTTTGACTTACTTTATTATGATCGCTGTCACGAAACGTATTGCAACAATAGCAATAGTAAATATCTTCTCTCATATTCCCACCCCAAATGAAAAGTTCCTTTAAACCAGTGTTTTCAAATCTTTATAGTGGACTACATGGCCGCAGGGGTTTGTCCAGATATGAACCGACCCAGAGTAACCATCTTCTGCATGACTTGTGAGTTTAGGTTCTCCCATCGCTTCACCACAAGTAGGACAATTCCACAACGCATTAACCCTCTTGAAACCTATCAAAAAACCATTTGCATCTCTATGCGGAATAGAGATGATCTTTATTTCACTCAATTCCTATCCCTCCACAATGCTTTATTTCATAATTAATTATAATTTATATTATACTTTTTGATCGAAACGAAGGGTGCTGTACTTCTTCAAATTCTTTCATCCTTTATTCTTCTTCCTGGGTATTGCAATACGGATTAACAACTTTAGCGAATTCTTCTTTCTTTTGAATTTGATTGAGATTTGTCGTCATGATTAATTCCCTTCTTCCTGTAAGTATTCTGTCACTTCTTCTTTATCAACGTTTTCTTTAATGAGCTTCAAGTCTTTCACATTATCCCCGATAAAAGATATATGACAATGGTGTAAGCAGGGTTTCTCACGCCGTCTGTAATCGATTTTTAAGTTATTCTTCAAGAAGCACTTTAAAGTGGCCGGGCATTTCATTATCCTTCTCTACTATGTCCTATGTGATTTCCCGACACCAATTTGACCTTTTCAGCAAACTTTAACATTTCCTCTCCAATCCTATTCAGATAGTGTAGTTTAATTATATATAATTATATACTTTTAGTCAATTCAGAAAAAACAGTTTTTCCTCCCTCTGGTATTACTCCGCTTTCAATTAGACTAGATGAAAAAGGAACTGTAGGAACTAAGCCCTTAAGCTTTTGAGTTTGCTCTTGATGATTAATAAAGTCGGTTAGAACGAAACCATCTGTACGGCATGGTCATAGTGCCGTAGCCCACGAACCTATATGGTCGTCGTGGGAGTGGTGATGACACACCGCAATCTTGAAGGCTGTTCAAAACAGAAATGGACTGAGAACGCTTAGTCATTCAAGAATCCCACTGGCGTTAGCCAGTTTGCCTTTTCCGCTCGTTCCTCCCCTACTTTTCCATCCCAGGAATCCCGCGCCTGTTGTTTTAGTTTTTCGATTGTTTTCTCCATTACAAATTCCATCCTTTCATCTTTTCTTGTCGTCCTAGTCTAAGCAATATCAATAGACATGACTACATAATTTTCTTGCTGTGCGTAGTCGGTTATGTATGTTACTTCTCTTACAACGACTCGCCCTGTAAATTCAGCTTTCTCAGGGATATACTCGTTAAGCTCTAGAAGATCACCAACTTGATAGTTCCGGTCGTTTCTTCTTATCTCGAAATTTTTCACACCAGTACAAACAGCCTCAAAGTATTCCGGCAAGATTTTCAGCTTATGCTTTTGTCTTTCCATTTCCTCACCCTTCTGGTTTCGGCCACTTTTTCGAACTATTCGCCATATCTTTTTAATCCAGTCGTATACTCAATGCTCGCATTTCTTCTTCATCTGAATAGTGGTCACATTCTCATACTAAATAACGCCTTTCTTTTTTGCGTTTATTAGCGAAAAAGCATCCAATATAGACTTTGACTCCTTTTCAGACACAATTATCTTCTCTTTTGAATGATGGAGATTAAGCCAAACTGCACCACCCTCCCAATCAATTTCTATTGTGTAAGGCACTTGCTCGAAGTTTTCAGTTTTCATCTTTTCATCCTCTCCGACTTGCTATACAACCCTTGCGTTACCGATTGTTTTACAAAGCTATAACTGGATTAGAACAATATCTCCGCTTTACCAACTGGAACATAACCCTTTTCTAAAATCTGTCTTGATAAGTTGTCTAGAGACAATTCAACAATGTGTCCAATACTTAGCAAAGCGGAAGTCATATTGATTCCCGCTTGAAAGGAAGCGGGAATCAATACAAGAACGACTCATAAGTCAGTGTTTTTAATCTACAATCCGAAAAACTCTTTTAATTTCATCAGCAATGCTAGTGCCATTATCGCTTTGGTATATACGAGTCCCTCTCTCTGGGCAGTACACAAAAAAACCTGTATTCCTAATATGTTCATCTTCATCTGTATACACAATATCGTCTACAAATTCATTATTTGGATCTCCAAGCACTGCATCTTGATAAATGATTGCGGGGATTACCAAAACAAATTTTTCATTAAATTCTTCCCTTGTCATTCCCTTTTTATCTAATGTAAACCCGTTTAAAAACTGTTGTTGCATGTTCAGGCCCCTTCCTTCTCTAGAACAAGCACTAATTAGGCTTTTGTTCTTAAATTGTTATATTTGTGTTTATACTTTTAGTAAATTTCATGTTAAAAAAATATAATTATTTATGGAAAATCTTTTCCTCCACAGTCACACTCCAAAAGTTATTGTCCTCTTGAATTACGCATGAATATAAACCATTCTGGCTGTCTTCTATAACCTCCACTTCGTCCTTTGGTTTATACCATTCCTTCAAATGTTCCTCCTTTTCTTTTGAAGCATGGTTGTTGGCGCTTGTTAAACCTTCAAACAATTCAACATCCGATCCAATCCCGCAATTTTCTAGATCATAAAGAGTTTTAACCACAAACATTATAACCACCTCTTTTTATTTTATTATTACATATTATATACTTTCCGTCAAGAGAAAAGTAAAAAAGTAGCACCTTCTCTCTTTTAAGATGCTTCGCTTCGTTATCTAAATTGCTTATTCATTTAAAATCTCATACTCTACATCTCTAATCAAATAAGGATACTTGTCTTCAACATGGAAATATGTTAGTTCAATTATATATGAATTGACGGGTTCTATTTCCTTAATACTCCAACACTCTTTTGTTTGCAATGCATCCGGAACTTTACCTGTCAAATCTGTATAAGGGACTACATCACCGGGATCTAATTCAAATTCATATACTTTCAACAGTCTAAATCGGCCGCTCACTTTGTCATATGCTTCTTCGTCATGCGAATAGCTTAATCCATTTAGACATTCGTGTATATTCTCACAGATACTCACCCTTTTAGTGCTTGTATCTTCACCTAAAATCGAGCCGCTAAACTGAGATACGCTTCGAGGAACAAAGATTTTTATATCTTTATCAATGTCTCGGCTGATGCGGAAGTACTTTGCCATAGTTTCCCCTCCAATCATTCACACTGATTAATACCATTAATATAACAGCATGGAGCTGAGCATTCCATTCAGCTTCCCTCAAACACACATACATACTGCTTTGAAGAAGTCTAAATTATTCCCATGCTGTTCATTATCAAAATCATAGACTACGCTCCCACTACGCTTTATAGCATACCTTTGTTTCCAATTTACACGGTCAAAGAAAGAGTATAATTCCAAATCACCCGATGAATCTTCTAATTCCCAATTATTTGTACATTCGTTTATATATTTCTCGTCCATTTAACATCACCTTATTTTCATTTTATTAAATTACAATGTGTACTTTTGCGCAAAAAATAAACAGGGGTGGGACATTCAATTTAGCCCCGCTCACTTTAGACCCTGTTTATTATGTTACTGCCTTAATAGTGCATTTTCTAACTCGATTGGTGTTGTTCCTCTGTACAATTTTTAAAGAAATTAAGCATCAATTTTTTCTAAATCTTTTTTCGGAAAATTTACTCTTCCCTCATAACAACGATTCCCTAATCGGTCTTTAACCAATTGAATCCATACAGATTCGCTTGTTTCATAAGCAACCGTTCCTACATAACCATAATAAATGCTTTTCTCATTAATAACTTTATACATTTCGCTCTCCTCTTTCTATTTTTCTTTTTAATTCTTTTGTTGATTTACTCGGGGATTATAATCCATTTTTTTAAAACAATAAAGTTCACGAAAACAACCTTCCTTGTGAAATCACCTCCTTTTGTTTTAAATTAATTATATCCATGTTTATACTTTTTGTCAACACTCCTTTATTAAACAAAAAAAGAAGCGGAGATTGACTCTTTTTAAAAGCCTCACTCCGCTTCTCTACATTTTATTTTTATGCTTTCTTATCTCGGTAAAGAGAAGGTAACTGTTTTATTTTTAAACAGTCCATTACCATCATCGCCGTAGATTGGCCCGAATTCCAAATCGAACTTCTTGATGGTTTCAAAATCATCTTTTCTAAACATGAAAACGTGATATTTTTCTCCCTGTTTTCCCGCTTTAATATCCTTTGGTTCTGTAGGTTCAGCCATAGTCTGAGCTATTATATGACCACGGTTCTTATCAATAGCCAGCTTAGAACCAATATTCCATATACTGATTGGATCGTCGGTTTGGTTATCAAGCTTTAATTTCACTGTCACTGCAACAATGCCGTTATCTCCAAAATTACTGAAACGCTCTTTATTTGCCTTTGTAGGAATCACTTCTGTATACTGAACTCCTTCAAGGGTAACCTTCACATCACCTAACTGCTTAGTCTCATCAATCCCTTGCTTTTCAAAAATCATTTTCTTATTAGCTAGGTTGTCCGTTGTCAATTTGTCAGGGAATAACTTAGACTCGCTTTTAGCCTGTGCTTCTTGCTTATCACTGTACACGAAATCAAAGATGCCCTTCTTATGATTACTTCCTGAGAACTTGCTATTATCAGCCGCTCCGCCACCGATAATAAACTTAGGTTTTACCTTTTTTAAAGAGTCGAATTGTTCATCGGTTAAGGTGAAAGAAACTAAACCTGAAACCTTTTCTCCTGCGGCCCATTTTGATGTTTCTGTTTCTTTTTTCGATTTTGGATATTCATCTCTAACAAATGTCCTTTCAGCAGGTATGTAATTCAGATCATTTTCGAGCTGTATCGAGAAGTTATTCGTATAATACATAGCTTTATTTGTTGTATTATCAATTGTGACCTTTGCTGTGATGACATATCCTTCGTTCTGATCGTCAAATTCAATGTGATAATCACTATTCATGTCTGTTACTTTTACAATCTGATACTCGTCAACACTAACTTTAAAACCGTCCATATCGTTAACATAATTCGGTTTCTCGTTTGTGTAAACAACTTTCACTTTACCTTCTGTTTCTTTTGCAATATTTGGATTCAAAATTCCGCCGCTACTTTTGGTTTCTTTAGTCTCTTCTTTCTCACTTGTTTGTTTTCCGCTTGTTTCTGCGGTCTTAGGGCTAGACTCTTGTTTGTTCTTCGTTTCAGAAGATTGTTCACCCTTCCCACATGCAGAAAGTAACAACATAGCCGCTATTGCACTTGTCGATAAAATTTTTGTTTTCTTCATACTCACACCTCATCATTTATTTGGGCGAACTACTTGTCACTTTTGAGAAGCGAAGATTTCTTGGGTGATAGTCACTTTCAACACCGATTTAAGATGGCCAAGTTAATCCTTTAGTTCCAATAGTCCACTCCACCAATCATTTTTCCTATTTTATGATATATCAATTTATACTTTTAGTAAATATATATCTTAAAAGAAGCGGAGATCGACTCTATATAAAGTCCCTCTCCGCTTCATCCATACTTAGTCATTCCTTATTTTCTAAGGGCAAACCTAATTGTTGAGCTAAATTCCACACAGTATTGGCTCTTATAGAATATTCTTTTAGTTTTTCCTCATCGGTTAGATTTTCTCGTTGTAAATTTCGAAAACCATCATATTGTTTTTGAAAAATTTCAGTTACATAATCTTTATACATTCACATCTACTCGCTCTCATCATTTTTTGAAAGCCAAAACCTTTCGTTCCCGGTATTATATTGTTTACACAATTGGTTAAATGCCCTTTTGCTAACATAGATGCGGACATCCATACGTAAACCTTCCCACGGGTCTTTGATAGCCCAATCCATCGGGTCAACATTGTTAATGATGCTGTTTCCCGGACTCCTTTTCTCAGCCTTCCAATGCAAAAGCAATTCATGTAGTTCTTCTTTTTTACAACCACATAACTCGGCCAGTTGATTAGCTGTCCTTGGATGGAAATTACCTATTATCGATGCAGTTGAATCATTCATAACACAAGTGTATTTACTACGATATATTTCCGTACCGTTTCCGTATACTTCACAGAATGGAGTCCGATAAGTAGTAGAATATTCTTCAAGTAAAGACACTTTCATTATGTTCCCATTTGTTTTTAGTTGTTCAAAGCCACCCGGCAATTTAACCCTTGCTTCTTCTTTGTCTTTGCTCACAACAAATTTCCCTCTAGCCATTGCTTCTAAAAGATTCGGCAGATTCTTTCTAATCGCCCCTATATACCACTCTTTTACCTCTTCTTTTCTCTTGTAAAATTCTTGCTCTGCTTTTTTGTTAATGACTATCGCTTGATTATAACGAGCTAAATAAAGGCGGTCTTTTTGCAACTGTTCAGGACTCCCAAAGCTAGACGTATTCATTTTTTTCAAAGAAAGAGTATCCTCCGCCTGAGTGGTTTTGCCTGTCAACAAAATTGAATGATCTGTGTTCTTGACAACATCAAACGCTTCTTCCGGAACATTATAGCGTTCAATCATCCAATCATGCTGTCCTGTTGGTTCAAAGTCGAATGTGTCCTTTAAATTCTTTGTCTTCATATCTTCGGATGTAATCTTAGGAACTGTTAACGATTTATATTCTGTAACGGCCACTTCATGTCCCTTTGCTTCATTCAACAAAAAATCCGCTTCTGCCATCATTTGAGCCGTATATGAGAGTGATGGAGTTTTATAGTTTTCTTTGAAGAATTTATCCTCCAATAAACTAAACATCATGATAAGCCATACAATCTCATCATGTTCTAAATCCTTAATTGCTCTAATAGGGATTCCTTCCTCTTTAGAAATAAGAGCTGTATCAGATGATGAAATATAAGCTCTGTTATTGTCTCCAAAGTCAATATCCATGATGGAGTAAGGAAAGTGATACGATTCAATCCTCTGGTAAAAGGCTCTTCCTCTCATTCTGCTTCTGGATGTTTCCATTTGGAGCGGGTGACTTAATTTTTCACGATCAGTCAAGATCGATAGTGTCCCTCCATTTCTCACCGCAAAGACAAAATATGAATTAGATAAATCCTTCGTGTCTTGAATCATAGCAACCACAATACCTGAATCAACCGACATCATCCATCTGAGCAATGTGTTTATGTCTTTAAATATAAAAACATCTTTGTATATTCTCGGTTTATTGGCGATTGGTGATCCCTGAGCGAATTGAACAACCTCTAAGTCCTGAATAGCATTGAATGAGCTGTATCGCAGTTCTGAGAGGTAAGATTCGTTCGCAACCATTGAATCATATACACTTTCCTCGATGCCATAATGAGAAAGGGCCTCTTTTAATAAATTCTTGAATTCCTGTTTTGCTGACATGACATACTCAGAGTTGAGGATATTTTTAAGTTCTGAAACTTTAAACAACCAAATTGATTATTTTTTCAGTCACTGCTATACTCCCCATTCTTTTAAGATCATGAATGTTCTTTTCTTCTTGATGATGCTGTCAATGTAAAGTCACCTCTATCCCATGCTTAGATTGATCTTTTCCATATGTTTTTCTCTGACTTGAATGTAGCCATCTTTTAATTCACTCGGTATTAATTTTAACCCCTCATCCCAAGCGCTTTTCTCAAAACACACCCGACTTCTTGTTAAGTCACTGTTTGTTCTAAAGTCAATGATATGCCCTATTTCGTGATAAGCTATAATCCTAACAAAATCCACTACGTCCATATCTTTAAAACTTCTGTGATGTGTTGCATTAAGTTTATGATTATTAAACACAATTTTATTTTCAAAAGGTCTGTAGGCCATACAAGAGTTAAGGACATCAGCTCCATTTTCAACATCACAGTCGATTCTATTTTCTTGCAAAATTCCTTTGATGATCTTTGTTATTGTGAAGTCCTGAATCATATTCTCCTCTATCCTCCTTTTTTCGTTGAAACCTTCCCCCAAAAACGGGGAAACTCTTGCGGCTTAATGCACTTTTTTGAGCCGCCGTCACGTCCTCCTCCGGCAGTACTTGGACTTGACGGATTCTTTACATCACCTTTTTTATCCCAATTTTTTCGTGTGATCTCGGTTAATTATAATAATATATATACTTTTTGTCAATTTAACTTCAAGATAAACTGTCTATCTCCTTTTATAAACAAAAAGAACGGTATGTCCCGCTCTTTTAAAGTTCCCCCTTCTTTTCCAGTTAACTCAAATCCGGCATTTTTTATTTTTCTTCATCTTCATCAAGATTGCATCCGCAGAATGGACAAAACTTTATATGTTGTAAATCCGCTCTGCCTTTTTCATCCCTCACCATTATATGAACACTAATATCATGTTTTAAGATTTCAATTTTTTGCGATCTCATAAATTTTTCAGTTTTGTTTTCGCAAACATGAATAAAGCCTTCAGAAGCATTTTTATCCTTAATAAACATTATTATTTCCCCTTTTTGTAAGTATAAAAATAAAGTTCGTTCCCATAATTAATTATATTGATTTAAATATTTTTTGTCAAAAGAAAACCGAAAGAAGCAGTTTGCTACATCACTTCTCCTCTTCAATACTTTCTCCATTGGACACTGGATAAATCAGCTTGTAAGCCATTACTAATAATGTTAAAATGAACTTATGCGCCAACAGTCGAGTCAAGAGTACAAAGCGGCCTCGAGGGGCTTGCTCATAGGATCTTGATGATAAACCTCTCCCTTTAAGTTTAGAAGCTCAAGGGATAGGTCATGATGTTAACTAAAAGAGACCCGACTGGTAGGACAGTCGGAGTCAGTGTACAAAAAGCATCCCACCAAAGGCTTACTCAGAGAGGTGTTTTAAATAGACCTATCCCTTTAAGTTTTCCAGGCTCAAGGGAGGTCTATTTTTCTTTCTTTGACACTATGAACAGAGATATTCAGATTTCCACTGTTATTTTTGCGGATCTGCCGCTCCTTTCAAGAATCCTTGACGTCTCACTTCACTATTAACTTAGAACTCGACACCTTCTAGTTTCTCTTGATATTCTGGGGTATACAATTTTCTGTGCTTCTCATTCTTCCAGACCCGCCGCATTTAATACAAACACGCCCTGTATACTCCCAATTTACACTTTCCCCAACACCGCCCGCCCCACCGGTCACAGGGATCATCCAAGTCTTAAATTCTTATCCCACATCATAATTTTTATTTTGATTATATTTTTATATATACTTTTTAACAGTTCGAAAATAAATTTAATTCTTTTTCACCTTGATAATAAAGGAATTATTAGATAATCAAATTCCTATTTAATTCTAAGGAAATCTTTTTACAGCGATTTTATGCTATGTTTACTTATGAAAAAACATAAAGGAGCTGATGTTTGATGAAAGCAAAGTTGTTGTCACTGGTTGTTGTGCTTTGTATCAGTCTTTTAGGGTTCAGCGGGGGAATTAAAGCAGAAGCGGCAGAAAAAATGACAGCGTCTCCAACCGAAACAAAAATTCTTTCACAAGATAAGCTTAAGGCTAAAAAAGAAGAGATTGCAAAACAGATTAAATATTATGACGAAAACGGGAATGAAATTCACCCTTATACTTTAGAAGAATTAAAAGACATGATTAAACTCACACTAGATCAACCTCAAGTATCCACCTCATCAGAAATCGAAGATCATCCATTCATGTTAGCTGGTTACAAGAAATATAATACGGGTAGCTTTAGCTTTAGTTATAATATCTATCTTGGCGGCGGAACATATGGTAAAGCTTTTAAAGATCCAGCTACAATTTTAGTGACGCCTAAAGGTACAGCTAAACCATTTTATATAATTGCTAAATATGATAAAAATGGGGGAGCCGGGAAACAGGCTCAAAAGATATCTTTACCGGGTGGATGGAAAGGAGAAATGCATATGAATTTCTCCTTAAAAAAAGGGAAGAAGTATCGAATCCAATTTGAGAATAAAAACACCAATACAACCGTTTATATAAAGAAAACATCTTTATGGTACGATTGATCCTTTTAAAAAAACTTCTTTTTTGAGATTATAAACTGTACAACATAGTTTAAGTTCTGTGTTTGTTTTGAAAGAATTCAACTTCAATAAAGGGAGGGAATTATGAAGAAAAAACTAATTGGATTGTTGATTTTAACCCCTTTCTTGTTACTGTTTAATACGGCTACTCATGCAGTTGATTCAAATCACAAAACAACTGAAGAAGTACTTGATAGCGCATGGGGGAAGTTTGGTTTAGTTAGTTATATGATCGGAGAAACAGAGCCAATTATATCAATCGGCATGGATAAAACCAAAAGCGAAGAAAAGCTTCAAGAATACTTAGATCAGAACTTACCTCCGGAAGCAAAAGAAAAATACGACATTGAGATCATTAAAAGAGACATTGACGCTTTAGAAAAAGAAGTCTTTGAGGATCGCAAACAAAAGAGGAATTAAAAAAATCAAGAAAAGCAGGCCGCTTAGCCTGCTTTTTCATTTTCGACCTTTTAATCTTTAGAGATCGAAGGATCGGATAAAATGCCGATCCTTTGCCTTTATCTTGAATTCCTCATTGTTTTCGCTACACATCTTGATTCTGTCAATCATATCAGACTTTACTGATGATACTTTAACCCAACTGTCATTAAATTTTTGATACACCTCTACGATATAGTTAAGCAGAATAAATCCTTCCTATGACTTCAACTTTCGGGTATTCATATAGACCGTTCAGCCATTTGTTATAATCATAGGTTACGATTATATCTGCCCCCGGACAACCATAATGAAGAGAATCCAATAAGAAAGATAGTTCTCGATGATCTTTTTCTGTATAAAAACAATGATATAGGTCTTTACCTTTTTGCACATAAGGAGGATCGATAAAAATTGTGGCTTCATCCTGCCAATAAGCTTCTTCAATCAAATCGATAGCATTTTCTTGAGTCACTTCTATTCGGTCACTCACAGAGTGGATATATTCGATTTTTCGGATGAGTTCCTTCGGGTTCCAACGAGATAACAATTTTTCCAAACCCCCGTTTTTCCCACCGAGCGGATTTGCTTTTACAATCCCGCTGTATGCTAATCTGTTGACTAATAAAGAAGACCATGCCGCTTCTATTAAGTCAACCCCTAGATAATCATTTTTTATAATTGATTGAGCTTTGAAATAATCCTGATGATTCGGTGTGATTGTCCGGATTCTCTCAATTATCTCAAAAGGCATGTATTTGATTGTCCACCACAATGCGAAGACACCTAAGTCTAAATCATTGAGGTGTAATTCTTCAATTACCCCTGCATGAAGCATAGCCAATTCAAAACTGGCTCCACCTGCGAATGGGGATATCAGTTTTTTCGTTTTTGAATTTTGAATTTGAAGATGCGAATAAAGATATTGAACAATCTTAGATTTTCCTCCCGGATATCTGTAAGGAGATAAGCGTTTATTAAATTTTTGATCAGTAATGACTAAAGGTTCGTTTGTATGCTCCTTTTTTTCTAAGATTAAGGTGAAGCGGTGTCTATTCTTGATTTGGTCAAAGTATGTAAACCCATCACAATCCTCACACCAGAACCCGAAACCATTAGAATCTAATTGAAAATCATCATCTTCTTCTGTACCACTTGCTCCACAGAATTCACATATTAACACTGTATACCCCCCTATCTTCTGTAAATTTGTGATTGATCTCCACACATCCCGCTTAAACGAAGGATCGAGACTCTTTTTTTTTTTTAAAAGTGTAATCCTCCCATTCATCACTGCAATTACATTCCACTACATAAGTTTCACCTACAGGCTGACGTCACACATAGACATATCTATAACAAGCGCTTCTTCATCAAAGAAATTCAACAACTGACGTGCAGTATATGATTTTTACTCTACCACTGATATCGCTTTTTAATGTTATTTCCATCACTTTATGTCCTTCACAGTTATTTTTTCAAACAGATAAAGCCTAAGACTGGTTATCTTATTAACAGTTTTCTCTAGAGTTTCAAATGGTTTTACCTTCCTTATTTTTGTTAATTTATTATATCAATTCATATACTTTTAGTCAATTAAATTTCCTGAATTACAATGAAATCAACAAAAAGAGAGCGGTTTGACAGCCGCTCTCTTTAAAGGTCTTCGTAAATCCTAATTTTAGGTATAACCTAGATTTTCATCCACAGATACAGGAAGAATTGCTATAATGTTACTGTTAAACAATCTACATGTGCGGCTCACATCCAAATTTCGTTTAAAGTGAGGCGTTGTAGATGAAGAAACAGGAACTCCAACGGCAAGAACAAGAGACAAGAGCGAACCGAATAAAGAACCTGTGGGATTGGCTGAATCGTATAGGTACCTCTATTCGGCTTCTCCTCTACCTGCTTTCATCATTGTTCTCGGATGATCAATGATCGAAAACAGCGCTCTAATCGTCACAGTTTAACGTTTACTAACGGATAATTCAGATGTTTGGTTAATACCGGATACATTTCGAGTCTCCTACTATACCCTCAAAGTGTATTGATTGTTTAACTGAGCCGCTACTAACCGGGACAAACACGAATTATCCCCTTATAAAGTTTATCCCCTGTTCCTTATCTATATTCGTCCCAAACAGAAAAAGGAACTTGGCTCCTACCCCAAGTTCCTTTTTTAAATCCAAATTTCTTAAGCAAAGGCATTGCAAGGAAATCAACACACTCCAACTACATCTCAAAGTTGCAGTGCAACATTCCCCTACACCCTCATTTTAACAAAAAAAATCCAGAAATCAAAGCGGCTCTTCTGGATTGAATAAGATTGTTCGTTGAACACATCACACATTTCGAAAAAGTGTAATCATAAGTAACGCGCTTCCGCTTCTCTTCGCTCTTTGGAGCGGGAATCTAAACGTGTTACTTCTTTAATGTCGAAAGAATGAATACCATTCATTACAATAACCTCATTTTCGATGTGCAACCCCAACCTACACCTACATTCTTCCCTCTCGCTAAAGGGACACAAATTTTGATAAAACAGAACATTTTTGATCGGTACTTCAACAGAAACCTGAACTTCTCTTTTGTATTTAGTTTCATCTGTCGTAAAAGACACCAAAGTATTTGTCTTGAGAATTGAAGGATTTTTATAAAAAGGGTCAAGTTCATGGAGACTAAGACCTCTGTAAAGCAATATTGTCTGTCCATCGTTTTCATTTTTAAGTTTATGCTGAGTTTCATAGTACAGGCGCATAATCTCCGCTTTCATTGCCTGCTGGATTAGTGAGAATCCTTGTTTTTGCTTTATTTTTGTTATAACGTTTGGTCGATATCCAAACGATACATCCTTTTGGATATCAAAAAGATCTTGTACCATTTCCGTTAACAAGAATTTAGCTTCTTGTTCATCAACCAAATGATTATCCACCCAAGAGGTTATATATTCGAAATAGTCCCTAATATTTTTCTGATCGCTTCCAAAAATCAAATGATCAAGATATGGATCCTGAACATATAACCAATCTTCCTCAACCATCAGCATCCACCTTTCAGGTATTTTTAAATTCTGCTCAAAAATCCTCTGCATTGATTCGATATTCCGTAGACATTCCATGTCTTCTCAAAATAATTGCATTCATAGCCAATTTGAAATTAACATCATCCAGACTCATTAGTTGCAGGGGATCGACTTTTTCGTTTGCATTAAAGAGGTTGACTGCTAACAGCGCTAATACCCTTAAACCGGATGAGAAGTCCTGTTCCTCAAACATTTCCAATGTATCAAACTCACCTTTATTCACATCGAAATAAGGTTCAATTTTCCGGTTTAATTCTTCATTCCCAGCCATCAAGAAGATAACAGAAAGAAACTCTTTGTTAAACCGATAATGTTCAGGCATATTCCTTCTCATTTCTAGATAATCCTGTTCATGATCAAAATTCAGATATTGAAATTTCACTTAATACATCTCCTTTATATTGGTTGAAAAATAATTATTTGTATTTACAGGATAAAAAAACAACCCCGATGATCAGTCGGGGTTGTTAAGCGCAGCAACCATTGTTCACACAAAACAAAGGTACAATACAAATTATACAGGATATTACCCCCACTTCCAAACCTTTATTATTAAAATTTCAAGGATCACAAAATAAACACATGTGTCTATTCGTTCCCAAAATTCTTTTGATGAAGGGGGGCATCCCCCCTCCACTTAGATGATTCCTTTCTCTTTGAAGCTAACGTATTCGTCGGTATTTGCGGCTACTATGATATGATCCAGTAATCTAATTCCGAGAATATCTCCTGCCCTGTGAAGCCGCTTCGTTGTTTCAATATCTTTCTTGCTTTCAGTAGGATCTGAACTAGGATGATTGTGCGCTACTGCGATAGCCGCCGCATTATTTAAAATAGCTGATTTGAACACTTCTCTCGGTGTTACAATTGCCTCATCTATTGCACCTATACTACAACGATGAATAGCCGTTAAGCGCATCTTAATATTGAATATCAGAACTAAAAAAATTTCTCGATCTTCATCTCTGATATAGTGTTTGACAATTTCAGCAAGGATGTCCGGATCGGCAATGCGATCAAATGCCCCTTTTAAATCTGATTGCTTTATTTCTTGTTTGATACTGACAATTTCAAAAATCGGTTTCATTTATGTGTCTCCTTTTGTGTGAAGTTTTGATGCTACGCTTGTTCCTGACAGTTCAAATTTGCCAGATGATCTTTATGTTATTTCCCCCTTTCTTTAATTTAATTATAACAAAACTCACCGATAAATTAAAGTATTATTATATTTATTTTTATACTTTTGGTCAATAAAATCCATTAAAATAAGGGGGATCACCCCCCCTGTTTCGATCTGCTCTGTTGCGTTCTTCATATAGTAATGATCGCTTTTAGATGTTTTTGATATTCATTATATTTTCAAATTTAATATAATGATTTCCTCCATTTTCATCTTTCATCCTGAACTCTTTTCTTATATGATCAATATAATGAACTGATCCTACACATTCTCTAATATAACCTTCATCATAAATTTCAAATAACAATGTATTCCCACCCTCCATTGATTGAGCAACCGTCATCTCCATTTCTTCAATTTGCTGTTCATCAAGAGACGCTTTTTTAACTTTTTGTCTCTCTTCCGCTAATTGTTTAAGAGCTAATCTATGATCCGGCAAGATAAATTTTTTACTCCAAGGATTTCCCAACAAGACTTTATCCATTTTTCACAACTCCTTTTCTTCATTTTACAGGAACGTATGTTCGTTTTCAATTCGAAGACAGGCGGCTTTTACGATGGACAGATCCTTCTCGTAAAAAAGATGGTAAATACTCCATTGAATCATGTCAGCCCCCTCTCAGCAACCCGGCTCACATACTCCCTATCGTTGGTAAATCCAGTAGTTAAGCTTATCACTATTAAAAACCATAGCGATAAAGTTAAAAAGAAGCCATCATGATTGGCGGCTTCTTAACTCACTACAAAAATGCAATTTATCGGTTTTCACAAACATTTAAAACTTCACATTCGCTAGATTCGCTTTGCTCAGGGAAATTTTGACCTTTCCAAATCAGTTTAACCCCGTGTTTACGCTCCATTATTGACGCAAGATCTTTAGAAATATAATCGGGGTTTTCTCTTTTAGCTTTATCTAAGAGTTTTTCAAATTCATCTTTTGTCATCCCATCCGGAAGATCAAAACCGATTTCTTCACGATAGGAAAAAGTATCATCAAACTCCACTTCTAATCTTATTCCCATTGTTCGTTCTCCCCTTTCGTTTATCAATCCTTATTCATTTTAAATCTCAAACCTAACAACTAAATTTTATTATATCATTTTTTTATTGATTGATTTAAAAATAATAAATCAAAAATATAGTAACAAAAAGAAGAAACCATTATCGTTTCTTCTTTCTGCTATGTATTGCTATTTGACTTCAAATAAAACCTTTGCTCCATCCGGCAATTCATGCAATTCATGTGATACCCATGATCCTGCACCCCTATTATCTTCCGGAGATATGTATTCAATATCAGCTCCCGCTCCACCTTCGCTACACATTGCCATTGGGTACTCGTCTCTGTCGTATCCCCGCTTCGTTGGAACGTCTTTTAACGATTCTTTTCTGTTCTCTTCCACTCCATCTCGATCAATAGTGCATATCTTAGAAGCACCTTTAGCAATGGCATCATTTATATGCTTAGCAGTCTCTGGATACTTCGATGACGGAAAACTTATTTTATAGTCGTATGTCTCGCTCGATGTTCCTTGGGCTACTTTTTCATTTTTCGTTGAACCAATTATGTCACTTAACCAAGAAGCATCTACTTTATAAAGCCCCGCTACAATCGCTATGACAACCACAATAACTGACAATAATTTTTTCATCAGTAACACCTCGTTTATTATTATAGTTTAATTATATAAAAACATATACTTTTAGTCAAATCGATTTCAGAAAATAAACTGCTGTCAAAGTACAACAGCAGTTTTCATTAATTTTCAGAGACCTGTATCCCCATATACGTCTAATCCAAGATTAACACCTACAGAAGATTTGTTATTGAGACCTTGAAAAATTAAAAAAGAGGCTTCATATAAGATAGCCTCTTTATCTTGAGAAAACATACCTCTATAAACTGACGCAGTTTAAACAAGACCAAGTACTCTTTATGCTAATTCAGATTTAGTTTCAATGCTCGAAGTGATCACTTTTCCAGCAACTTTATAAGAGTTAGATGATAGAGCGAAATTTATTGACAATGTTGCAATTGCGGCAAAAGATAGAAGTCCTAATAATAGCTTATTTTTCATAAAGCACATCTCCCCTTCTAATTTGTTTTCTTGCCAGAATACCTCTTCGATAAAACTGAGCTGACTCTTCAAATCTGTCAACTTCATTATAATATGAGGCGGCATCTATTGCCAATTCCTCAACATCAGCGTACAAGGATTTTGACTCTAAATAATCAAATCCTTTTTCTACAATCTTATGATCTGATTCATCTAGATATACGCCTTTCAAAATATTGAGTTGTGCTTCATGTTGCTTGTCCTCTAAAGACTTGGCGCTTCTTATCCCTTTTTCATAAAGATCTAATGCTTGTGGATAATTTCTTTGTTTAATGCAGACATACATTAACTGAAAGTAAGCTTTCGGCACATGAGAAAAACTTTCGGTTTCAAAAATTGTTAATGATTCTTTTATATATTCATAAGCTTCCGAAAATTTTTTCAAATAAAAATAACAGTTACCCACATTGAAGTATGCAGAAGCTAATAAATACTTGCTTTGAATATTTTTAGCCTCTATTAAAGCGTTTTGAAAAGGCTCTAAAGCCTCTTCGTATCTCATGCAGTCCATTTGATTTCCAGCCATGACAAAATAACAAAAGATTTTTTTCTCTTTGAGTGTTTCGTAAGCCTTGAAAGTGTCAAGCGCCATTGTAGCATAATTCATAGAGAGGTAATTCTGGTTGAGGTGATAATAAACTTCTGCCATCTTATAATTAAATTCAGCTCTTTCAATTTCGTCAGTAACAGACGAGAGTTTCTGTTCAGCTATCTTATAGCAAGTGATAGCCGTATTGAAGTTCTTTTGTTTAAACTCATACATACCTTTAAAGAACCAGAAATAATAATTGATCATTTCATCAACTTGGGTTTTTTCAATCTTTTCTTTTTTTGACTCAATATTCACCAAAGAATCTCTTATGTCTATAGCTTTGTTCGGTCTCAAATCTTTCAACATGATTTTATGACGAAAATCAAGCAAGTTATAATAAATGAGTACTTCTTGATCTTCCTCCATATCCTCTATCTCTCTTTTTATTTCAGCTTTAAGGAATTCTGCATCGGTCACATTGTTAAGTCGGATCATGGAGTACCATTCGTTCATTTTAGAAGCAACTATTTCTGATGGAATTTTTTGTTTCATGAATTGAATCCCCTTCCATTATTAAACTTAAATACCTTACAATCCAGTTATTGTATAATGATATCACATTTCCTATTCTTAGAAAATTAAGAATTGAAAATATTCGGTATACCGCAACTAAAAGAGTACAAAAAAAGCCTTGATATTTTCTCGCAAGGCTTATCGCTATTTTATTTAAAGTTTGCTAGGGTTTGCCTAGCCTGTTCCAATGACAATTCTAATGATGAAACAGATATCCTATTTGAGGTATGCGAGACCCCAACTGATAAACTCCATCTTTTTCTACTATAAAGACCGTTTTGTCTTTTAATTTTTTGTGTTCCTTCACAGAAAACCCTTCTGACTTTAGATAAGCAACAGCATTTTTATCCATTCTATAGCCTCCAATATATTTTTAATAATATTATATATCAATTTATACTTTTAGTCAAACGGATGGAACAAAAAAAGAGAGCGGCTCTTAGAACCAATCTCTTTCCAACGTTTCTTAACCTCTATCCTGCCTTTCTCAGCGGACTACCGTAACATGTATCATCATAGCACATAATGCCTTCCTCGCATTTCGTTCCATAAGAAAAAGGCAAGGGAGGGAGCCTGCGACTTTAGACGCCGGAGTCTTCCGTAGCTGAAGTCATCTGTTCAATTGCCCTTTGATAGGTCGTTAGCTTATTTAAGTATGAATCCAGATATACTCCACTAGCTTGCAATCCATCTGAATCATAAAGCGTTTCATTATTTTCAATTTTTCTTTCAAGATTCGCTATAATACCTTTAATTGTTTCAATTTGATTTATTAATGGTTTTTTAATTTTATATTAATTATAATTTTTAATATACTTTTTGTCAATAAAAACTCAGAGAGTCAACTCCGCAATTAACAAAAAAGAGAGCGGCTGTTAGACCGCTCTCTTCAAAACCTTCTTATACCCTATTTTCAGCGTTTCTCAGCCTCGAAACGCTGAAAATAGGTCCTGTTCTTAATTCCTTTAAAACTGCTGTTTTATACAATCTTACAGTCGATTTTTAACATCATTTTTATAATTTGTTGCGTAGAAATATCCATTCGGTACATTCAACTTTTACAATTGGTGTAAATTCATCTTTGTTATTTTCGTTTACTTCCTTATATTCATAACCTTCAATAACCTCATTATCTAAAATGTATTCATAGTTCCTACACAGTTAAATGTTGATTCAATAATTTTCATTGCTTCATAAGTGTTTTTATTTGTTTTAATAAATTCCATTTTCATCATTTCCCTTTCTGTTTAAAATTCTTGTTTTATTCTTTAGTTTTCAAAAATCAATTCTGAATTACTGTCTATTAGAGAATCCGACAGTATAACATTTTTATATTCGTCATATTCTAAGTCAGAAAGATAAACCTTAAACCCTTTTTTACTACTTGATTTTATAAGGCTTACAAGTTTTTCTGCTTCATTAAGCGCACTATCTTTAAATAAAAAACTACTCATCTTTTCCCCGCCGTTATTGGATTTTAACACTACACCGTAAAGAGTTTTGATACTCATATATACCATTTCCTCCTATGTAAAATTGTTGTTTTATATACTTCTAAAATTTATATAATCTTTTAGAACAATTTCACCATTTCGACTATCTTCGATTCTATAGTCTGTTTGGTTAAATTTCTTTTTATGTTCTTCATAAAACTCTTTTAATGCTCCTAAATCTTCCGATACCGCTATAGTTACCCATCTGTAAGACTGATGGGTGCTATTACTCAACTGTGTTTCTTTTACAATATGAGGTTCTGCGTAGTCTAATCTATAATTCACTTTAGCCGCTCCATTCTGTTTAAAATATGCATTTTATTCAACCAACTCTGTATTTCGATTTTATTATATATTTATATATACTTTTTGTCAAGTTCGACCCGAAAAGTCATAACCAAAATAAACAAAGAAGAGAGCGATCATTAAATCATCCTCTCTTTATCTCAATTACTTACTCAGAAACTTTTCCTTCAAGCACAACCATGCTGGCCCGTTATTTAACCCGTACTCATCCATTGAACTGCCATCCACTTGTTAAAATATAATATTGATGATAAAATGGATAATAAAAGTATTGCAATATTTTTATCATCTGACTATTTAATGTCATGATGTTAACTAAAAAGACTCGACTGCTGGGAACAGTCGAGTCAATCGCACAAAGCAGGCCATTAGCGGCCAAAGCTCTTTTGTGTCTTTTTTTGAATAGACTACCCCTGTAACTTTCCAGGTCTCAAGGGTGGTCAATTGCTGAATATTTCTTTTTTGGCATTATGAGAAAAGGTCATCCCATCAATGGGCGGCCTTTTCTTTTGGCATAAATACAGCTTTTCCATAACGGAATTAAAGATTTTCCGAACTATAAAGCCCACTCCTTTCGAACACAGCCAAACGATTTCGAGAAAACATCTCTTGTTCCTCTGATAGATAAAGTCTAAATTTGTATGCTTTCAATCGTTCCACAGGATTCACCTATCTTCTCTTTTATTTTGCCCTTGGCTTTGTATATATTGCTTGATGACTTCAATCGGAACGCCTCCGGTTGTCAAAAGACAGAAGCTTTTCGACCAGAACATTTCTTTCCATAGGTGTTCTTTTACTGTTGGGAAATCACGTTTTATCAGTCTGGAGCTGGCACTTTTGTAAGCATTGATGAATTTAGTCAGCTCTGTCTTTGGATGTGATTTGAACTTGATATGAATATGATCTTCGTCATGATTCCACTCTATCAACGTGATATGATAAGATTCAGCAATTCTAACGAATGTTTGTTTTGCGTATTCTGATATTTCATCATCAATCACTTTTCGGCGATACTTTGTCACTAACACTAAGTGATAATACAGCGAGAACACTGAATGGTTATTACTGTCTAATATCATAATATTATCAACCTTTCGTTCACATAAGACTGATTATATCATGGCACAAAAAAAAGAGACAACTCTTAGGCTACGCCTAACCGATATTCATCTCCCACTTACTCATTGGGCTACGCCCTACACATTCCTTGAAGTGGAAGTCTTCTGTCGAGAACTGATAAACACTATGTATACAGCCGCAATAATAACATTTAAAATCTCAATTTTCATAACAAAATTATTCAAAATCATTAATAGAAACATTACTAATGTCGTATACCACCATATAAACTCGTATTTTTTGTCACTCATACTTGGTATACCCCCTCTTTTCTCTACATTTTTCTGCCGCTCCATATCAAATCAAAACAGCGGCGATCTCCTTTGTTCCCGAGACGATAAATCCTTCTAATCACCTTTACTTCGTTCAAACAAGACGCAAACTGAATCTGTTATGAAATTATTTGAATTTAAAAAGCTGTTTAATTGACTTAAGAATAATAGTCAGCCATCGTTTATTTTTATTGATTTTTTCTTTTAATGGATTGTTGCTGTAATCATTGCTTTTAAAGTCCTGAATATTAGCATGTCTCTCTGGAGACTTGGCTTGAACAATGTTAGAAACTCTCGGCACATCTTCTTTTTTGTCACTCTTTTGATCCATCTTCGGTTTCTGAACTGAAACTTTCGAAATTTGAGGCTGATTAGACCGTTTGAAATGATCTATGATCGACTCGGTCTCCACATTCTTTTTTGACAAAAACAACTCGGCACTCTTTATTTGGATCCGCTCATCCTCCATGAACAGAAGAAAAGCAACATAATTATTAAAACGCTTGAGTTTTTCAATCTTGAAGAAAGCGGAAGGAAGGAGCTCTTTTAATTTAGAAAAGAGGTTTTTGCTCCCTGTCTTCAAATAACCATAGCCATAATACAAATTTTTCTTGCTATAAATCGAATCTTTTCCCAATTGACATAAAAATAACGATTTATTATTGTCTCTTCGAATGACTCTATTGAATTTGAAATCCATTTTCACTGGAAAGAACCTGTATTCACAAACCTTTTTTGTCTTGGGTGTTTTTTTGCCGGAACATTTTTGAATAAATCCCTTACTGTCCATGACAAAAAGAGAATCTAATCGAAGCATTTCTACTAATTCATACGGGATTTGTTTGCGTTTTTTCTCATTATGAAACTGTTCGTATCCAAATCTGTTGATATGGAAAATCCAAAGAACAGGATAACCAAGTTTATTATAATCCTGAGTTCGTTCTTTTACGTCTTTAAATTCTATTTTGGAAGCTTGGAACTCTACAACGAGCGTTTGAGACTGTCCGTAAATAACCATATCAGCTCTTCTATTTGGAATTAAACACTTTTCCAGCTCAATTGTTAGGCTAGGATATTTATTTTTTAAAAAATTAAAAAAAATCTTTTTCATATCGTAGTGCTCTTTACTCTCATTATCCCCTGAAAAAGGGCAGTCGACTAAAGCTTTATGAGCAAAATGAGGGCGATTTATTTCGCCTTTCCTATATATCATTTCACTATAACAATGCGGGCAATAATAGAGGTCGCCTCTGGATAACTCTTCCCATGCATAGACAATTTCTTTGGATTCATTCATCGCTTTTGCTTGCAGTGTTCTCCCCTTCTTTCTGAGAAAAAATACATTGTTCCTTCATTGCACCATCCAATTATGCACATATTTTCCTTCTTCTATTTTAACCTAATCAGTGTGAATTCGCCCATCTCTAGGCGGTGTGATGAGTCGCCTTTTTAGAGAATCAAATACAAGTCCTCCAATCCAGTGCTAAAACGCCCCCGAACAGGGATAAACACGTCTGAGAATATGCTCAGATTCACTTCTGAGGGGTTTTAGGCAAATGGGTGAGAAAGGAGCGGTAACATTAATGACGACAACTTATCCGCCCTTTAATGAGAGCGGACTCTCTTCTTATTATTAGACTCCATACGATATATCGATCTTCTGTCTTCTCAGTACAGCGGCCGCTCCCCTTCATTCCTCCGAGTCTAATCCTCTGGCATTTTTGCCGCTACATAGCGTTATAGTGCCCCCCTTACGTACACTCAAAAACCCCTTCACACACTGTGAGGGGTTCCTAACGTCGTCTTACTGCGTTCTTTCTCTTCTCTCTGTTTTAAAAGGGAAGGGAGTCATCAACCAAATCGCCATCTTTTTCTTTTCCCGGCTTCTCTTGAATTGATTCGGGGGAGAATGACCAAGCCACCACGCACAACAGGGATAGGCAATAAACGGTTATTTCTATAACTTGCAGTTTATCCTCATCCATTTTGAACCTCCAAATATTTAATAAAGATTGAAAGTTAAGAGTCGTAGATAGCAAAGCCGTTGGATTATCTAGGTCTAGCCGGGTTAGATTCCCGTATAGAAAACAACTGATCGAATTAAGTCTTGGACTGCAAAAGCCCCTTCATTTTCTCCAGAGAAATTTTATTAAGTTCTAAACTTAGTCAAGATCTTGCTCTCCGTAGCAACTTAAAACATCGGGCACTTTCTCTTCAATACAACATGCTTATGGCCTCTTTCTTCCATAACGCAATTCATGCATTTTTGTGTCATCGCTCCACCAATTTCCTTTAATTTGAATTAGTGTTATAATATGTAAACGAAAGGGAGGGATTTTTCATGAAAAAATTTATAGTTTGTACAATGTTATCTCTATTATTAATGCTGAATTTCAATGTACAGAACTCGATGGCAAAAATCAAAAAAGAACAGACAAAAGTGAGTTTCACAATGACTGAAGATAACATTGGGTTTCTCATGGGAGACGACAATAATCGAAATAATTCACCCAACTTGGCTGTTCTACAGATTTACAATATTTAATGCAGAAGGATGTACCCTAAACATTAAATTGCAGAGAATTACGCTAGGTGGAGACCTTTTAACATTTAGTGAGAAAGAGTTTACGGGGAATCATTTTGACTTTAGTGCAACGGACAAAGTAGAGGGACATCCGTCTAGAAACCATTATTTGAATATCACTAAAGTGTCTGGTTGTGGAGATGCCAAAATCAAAGGATTTTATGGTTTTGAACATAAAGAGCCGGACTGGTTCTAAAATGCTCGTTGACACTCCCACCCATAAATAGGCAAGCTGGCTAACGCCAGTGGGATTCTTGAATGACTAAGCGTTCTCAGTCCATTTCTGTTTTGAACAGCCTTCAAGATTGCGGTGTGTCATCACCACTCCCACGACAGACCATATAGGTTCGTAGGCTACGGCACTATGACCATGACGTACAGATGGTTTCGTTCTACATGTTTTTGCGTGTTGTACTTCACGACACATATAGTTTTACGTGCGAAATGACTTTGTTCGCAAAACCCCATACTATATCTAGTTTTCAACGAACGAGAGTGTTTTAGAGACTTTTGCTTGTCTATATGAAAATGATACCATTTCAAATGCTTGATGTACAGAACATACCTTCGGTATTTATCTGTACACTGCATTTGCCCTCACTATCATCCCATGTCTAAAGACGGGCTACGCCCTGCATGGGCTTTCTCGTTTGGAAAATCTGTAAACCCAAGAGGACTCATGCTTTGGAGTCCTCTTGGGTTTAAATGTATGAACCAAACTCTTCAAATGTACCCTCAAGAAGTTTTATCGCATGTTTACTATTAAGCATAGCTTAAGGAATGGCTTCTCACAGCATCTTTCAACCATGTTCTCTCCCTCCCCTCAATGGTACGTACCTAATCTCATTTTTAAACCTTTTGCTTATCATAGCCGAAAAATCCATGTTTCACTTTCACAGTGTGAACCCCTGACCAAAACGTTTCGACCTTAAAGTAGTACCAATCACCATTCTTTTTCAAAAACTCTTTTATATCGTAACCTTCTTTAATCAAGTATTCTTGAATTTCTTTCTTCTTGTCTCCAAACATACCATCTATCCCTTCCTTTTTTTAAAAATTTTACCACGATGCGTAGATAATTGCCTTTATTTTTCCGCTTTTTTCTGAGTCTCATTTCGTTTCAGCTATCGGGATATGCAACTTATAAAGTCGATAGGCGGAATTGTACCAAATTGAAATAATAACTGAGAGAAAGAGGAATCAAAAAAGGCCCCGAGAGCGGAACCTTTAACAATAATGATTTATTTTAATATTTGTAGGGCGTAGTTGAACTGAAAATGTACGGGATAGGATTTTTCGATCCGATATTCTCAAGCTTGTATCTGAATTTAGTGTTGAAGTCAAGGTTGCGAACATTAACTTTAAAGAACGTAATGCCTTTCTTTGTAACATAAAAAGTCTTGTAATCTTTCCAGCCTTTTTTGCTTTTATATTGCAATGTGGCTTTTATTTTCCCAGAACGTTGGGGCCAAATTGATGTACCAGGAGATCCTGTTACGACACCGTTCATTTTGTATGCATATCCATAGCCGAAGGTGTTTGTGTAAACGGCTTTTTTATAGAATAAATTTCCTTGTCGGCTAACGTCTACACCAAATTTAGTTTTTCGTATGGTCTCCTTGGTTTTTGCAGGGTTTAAATCAGCATATGCCTTTTCCTCAGCTTGGCTAAATTTTAATCTTGAATTTGACATAAAGTTGTATGGAATAGCCTTTTTAGAACCTATATTTTCAAATTTAAATCTGAATTTAGTTTTCAGGCTAAGGTAACTTTTTTCATGAAAGTACTTACTGCCTTTCTTTGTAACATAATATGTCTTGTAATTTTTCCAGCCTTTTTTGGTTTTATATTGCAGTGTAGCTTTCACTTTGCCTGATCGATACGTAGTGATTGATGTAAAAATCGTTCCGATTTGATAATAACCAAAAGTATTTGAGTATGTAGGTTTTTTGTATTTCAGTTTACCTTCTCGGTGAACTAGAATTCCAGATTTATATTTGAGCGTGCTATCTTTAGCGTGTGCAATATCAGAACTCACAAAACCAATTGATGCAAAGCTCCCAATTGCAACCATTAAGACTAACAAAAGTTTGATTGTTTTCTTTTTCAAATGAATTTCCTCCTATCTTCAATTAGACCAAATATCCTCCTTTTTATAATAATTAGAGTGGATAAAAATAACATCGGTCTAAAAAACCATTTAACAGAAATTCACTTGACATATTTTGTCGAATAAGATCGAAATAATGACTATTTCCTCATGATTAATTACCCTTTTTGCATTTTAAGTGGAGATAAATTTCCCCATTCCCCAGCTTCAAGAGTGTTTAATACAGAAGATGAATTCAAAGAAGTCTAAACTGACCACTCCCCATGATTAAAGTCAGGGGGTTCTTGGGGAAAGCGAACAATCGCTGATTCCAGTACACTTCACTAAGGTATCTTATCTTTCCTTAACGCTCCATTTCGAAAATTGCTATTATGAGCTTTTCATACACACCTCTTTGACGATAAGTATATAATATACTATAATTAAATTAGAATAGTGAACATAAAAGTTTTCATTTTTTGATACAGAAAGGTATGATGACTTGATGATTTGCAAATGGAAAATCAAACATCATAAAGTAGCTCACAATAGAAAATCGGATTTAGACGAATGGATAATTGAAGAGGTTGATTGGCATATCTTTAAAGAATATATCGAGATGTGGGTTGGGAAAAAATATGAGGGCGAACTTCCGAAAGTCGGAGAACCATTCACTGTTTCTTATAGACGCAAGAAATTCACGTTTGAGAGATTGAATTAAGTTTAATTTCATCTAAACTTAACGTAGGATACCCCCACTTCAAGGATTGTGAAGGGCGTAGCCCAATGAGTAAGTGCAGTAGGAGCCGTAAGCGTGACTGCTTTTGTTGGCATTATATCAATTGGTGCTTTTCTTTTGTTAAATCCCCTTGTGGTTCTTGGACTTGCAACTTCAAGTATGATGCTATCACTTTTTTCGGAAATGTTATTGTTTTTATCCGGCCGCAAGAAGTATCCATTTGAGACTAAAACCCCTGAGAAACGATTCTGAGCATTCTCAGGGGTATTCCTTTTATCTTCACTCCCCTTCACTCCGGGCTTATGTCACCTCATAGCAACCACAGAACAGCCACCGATCTCCCCTGTTCCTTACTTGCCTTTACATAAAATTAAGAAAATTTTTTCATTATTCGGTTTACGATAGGGATAACCTTCTATATATTCGGAATCGAGTTAATTATAGGAGGTATTGTAAGTGAAAATCTGTACAAACTTCAAAAAGTGGTTTCTTGTATTCTCTTTTTTCTCAGGATTATTGTCGATGGCCCTTTTCGCTAACAGCACTACTGTTCTGGCTTTTGATGACCGTGATCTCCCTACATCAAGTGATGGAAAAGAGATCACCAAAGAAGAAATGCAAGAATTTAAGAGAACTATGGGAGACAAAAACACTTCTCCTGCTTTTGAAGGAACAGGCGATTTGACTCCTTCTACAGATGGATCCTATGACGAAAAACAAAACAGCCTTGAAGAAATTACCCTCAATGGAGTTATCGGAAAAGATAATAGAACAAGAGTCAATAACACGACAACATATCCTCATAGAGCTATCACATATCTTGAAATAAGATATCCTAAATCTAAATCTCCTATTCAATGCACAGGATTTTTTGTGAACCCTGACACAGTTGTTACTGCCGGCCATTGTTTACATAACAAAAATCAAGGCGGCTGGGTAAAGTCTGTAAAAGTTATTCCCGGAAAAAACGGTAAGAGTCATCCTTATAGCCATGTTTGGGGAACCACTGCATATTCTGTTAAAGGTTGGACAGAATATCAAGACCCTAACTTTGATTATGGAGCGGTTAAAGTAGAGAGAAAGTTGGGGAACACAGTAGGATGGTTAGGTTATGAGTGGCAATCCTCAACCCTCTCTGGAACAAACGTTACTGTTCAGGGATACCCTGATAGTAAACCTCTAGGAACAATGTGGAAACATTCCGGGGAAATAATATTGACTGAACCTTATACTATTAGATACACGATAGACACATCACCGGGACAAAGCGGAGGCCCTGTATATAAATCAAATAATAAGGCTGTTGGGATTAATACGAAGGAGCATTGGGTAGGAGATAAAAAAAATTTCATTTACAATAGCGGTACTCGAATTACAAAGTCTGTATATGATAATATAAGCTACTGGAAGGGGCTATGATTTTGAAATTCATCTCGAATTTTATCCTTCTCACTCTGTCTTTCATAATTATTTGCGGCTGTAGCAACACCAATCATAAAGATCATCCTATAAAAGAGGACAAACCCATTTTGACATCGGTTACTATTAAAGTAAGCGATAAAGACAAGAAGCCGCTTCAAAACATACGAGCTGTAGAAGATGCGAAACCTGACAGAGAGAATTCGAGAGCGACTATCGGGCATACAATCGGAATTACTAATAAAGATGGAAACATTGAGTGGGAGGTAGAGACAGGAGAACATGTAATCATTCTATACGCCCCAAAACCCGAGGATGACTTCCGTAAGTACACAGTCAATATAACAGAAGATTCAACTACAATCGATTTAGTTTATAAATAAATATAAAAAGGCTCCCTTTCACTGAGAAGCGATAAAGCCGACTCATACAGCCTTATCAAATGAATATGGTTGCTGTTGTTTTTTCGTCCCAAATTAAAATATAAGCTTTTTGAAAAAGCCATCTCTGTATCGGGACGGCTTTTTCTATTATCAAGGCAAAGAGTGTTTGATCCCCAAGGCTCCATCCCCCTCTGCACCACAAAACAACGGCCGCTCCCCCCCACCAATCCCCCTTCTTACATATCGCTCATTCCGACCGTTCCCAAGCGCTATGTAGAAGACATAAAACCTCTTAGGTATAACTGAGACAAAAAATTGTCTTTAGCCGGAAAACAAGTCAAAAATGCTATATAATTTGAATATCAGATATGCAAAAGCGGCGGTGATTCATTGGAGAGGAGGATCACATCAATGAGTATAGGTCAAAAAATCAAAAAATTGAGAGATGATAAAAATTGGAGTCAAGGACAATTAGCATTAGCCTTAAAGAAGCACCAAACCACTGTTTCTCTGTATGAACTAGATAAACGAAAACCCGGACGAGATACACTAATCAAATTATCTCTGATGTTCAAGGTGCCAATGGAGTATTTCGTTGATAACGAAAATATAGCCGCTTCCAGTCACCCAAAAAAGAGTGTAGATCTAACAATATTTCCTTCTGAACTTAACCTTAAACTGAACGAAATCGCACAAAAATACAAAAAACAAAATAATGGAGAACCCCTTCTTACAATAGAAGAGGCGGAGCAAGCTATTGCATACATTGAAGAATTACTCTCCATGAGACATAACAAATGACCCCGCTGAGCCCTTGCTGTTCCATAGATACAAAGAGCAAGGGCTATTTGCTTCCAACCCTTCATATCAGATCAGAATAAAATCAAAGTTACAGCCAGCCTACTACCTAAATTCGGTCTTAAATCATCATCACATGGATTCCATGTATTAAAAATGCTCTTCCTCTTAGTTTTTCTCCATTGTTTATGTATGCTTCTTCAAGAACCTCTATGGCTTCTTTCAATTCGGAGTATTCCATATCCCCTTGTAAATTGGCATCTATATATCCAATCGTCCAAAGAAAAGACCATTATTAAAGATTCTTTTAAAGAAACTCTTTAATAATGGTCTTTTATACAAACACAATAACTCACCAAAAACACGGCTGACACACAGACACCTGACGTTAATTAATCACATGTTTCCGGACTTATTTGTTATTGTGAATTCATTATAAAAAAATACATGAAAACAGTCTCTGGTATTTCCGGGAAAAATTATGCCCTGCCGTCACCGCTTCTATATCATGCTGTAAATAAGCCATTTTCACATTTAGGCTCTTTTTGTCTCAACTTCGCTTAAAGAGCATTTTCAGGTGTATTCCTAGATTCTGCCCGCTCCGTAGCATTACAGAACAGGTGACGTTCTCCCGTCGTTCCACATGATCTAATGGCCGCTATTGATTGCTCGACATAAGCCCCCCTTAAGCATTGCTTAGGGGGGCTTTGGCGTTTAATAAGGGATCTCCTCTCTTTCAGCGGATCCCTGTGTGGGAGTCTTCTCCCACTCGTTAAAGTACGGTAATAATTCCTCGTAACCACTAAAATCCGAATGGGACAAACATGGATAACCATGTTTTACTCTACCTTCGTTTATTTCATCGATCAGACTAATAAGCTGTCGTTTCCGCTCTTTTCCTAACTGTTGAAGCGCTTGAAAGTCATCAGAAGTCTTTAACATCGCTTGATTATAACGACTAAGAAGATCTTTGATGCGTTCAATATCCTCTTCTGTCTTCGCTTTGACTTTATGAACATAATCTCCTGCCGCCATTCCATAGAGGGAGGATTCGTATTCATCATCTTCATAGCTATAAATGGATCCGGCGTAGTTATGCTTCATTGTCTGATAGATGTAGCCACTTAAGTTTTCAATACTCCCTGAATGAGATTGCATTCCTATAGCGTAATCAAGGTTTTCCTCAATATATCTAGGATGGTACTCTTTAATCCATGAAACAGCCACGGACTTGCTGATTCCATATTTCATAATCCGACTTAAGACGGCACGGACATCAAAATCAACAGCATCCTTAGATAAGAACTGCCGAACATTCTGGTCATTCTTATAAACGTAAAACACAAATGAATCGATCCGTCTACCGACTTTTTTATGTACTTCATACTCAAAATATATGTCTGTCTTCTCTTTAAGCTCTTCCTTCGCCTTTTCGATAACCACTTTTTTCAGGTTTTTTGTCTGTGTTAGCTTGTCATCCGGAATGTTTAATAATCGTCGCAATTCGCTGACACGTAGGATCCTTTTTCTTTGGAGCGGCTCTCTTTCTTTTAGGATCTCATACATTCTCCAAGAATACTCCGACTTAAGCTTTAACACATTATAGAGCCTGTATTTTGTATAAGACGTTTTCAAATTGACTAAATATTGAGCAAGGGCATCAGAAAGTTTTATTCTGACAAGACCCTCTCCCTTTAAATACGTGGCCTGTTGAATCCAGTTGATTTTGTCCACGATGATCGGATTGCCTTTAGCATCAAATTTCTCAACTACCAGCACTTTACTTTGTAGCTGGTCTATGCTCTTTTCAACCCTCTCATAGAAGCTGTGTTCACTTATCCCAACCAGCCTAGCTAAATCCTTAATCTGGAGGACATAAGTTTTCATCTCTTCATCTTCGGGCTGAACTAAACTGATTAAACTGTATATGATTCTTCGTTCAGTTAACGATAGATCCTGTCTCGAATTAATCAAATCGTTAGCTTGGTTCACTAGATAATATGGTTTAATTTCAGCTAATTCGTCATCGAAGGTGAGTTGTTGGGGCATTGGCAAATCATTGTTCACATCTACCACTCCTCCTAACCTAGATCCCTATTATATTTGAATATAGGGTTAATTGACATGAAAGTCTAGACAGGTTTTTCCTCTAAAAAGGCAGTTGGATTTAAGGCTACCTAAACGGGGCGCATATTTGCCATCATATCAAGCAGACTTCCTAAAAGGCTACTTAAACGGGGTGAAAAAATTTTTTGACCCATTGGCTACCTAAACGGGGCCTACCTCTTTTCAATAAAACCAAATGATTGATATCGCCTGCCTCTATCATCAAAATGACTTCAAGAAAGCAATTTTCAAACATATTTTCCGCCTGTTTTGTATAACCATTTTATAAGAACATCAATCATTCACACCGTTTAGGTAGCTTTTTAATACCCCCTATGGAGACTTACACCGATTTAGTAACCTTTTAACCCCGTTTAAGTAACCTTTCACTCGCTCTATGTAACCTCTCACACTATTATTCTAGCGGATTACACCGTTTAAGTAGCCATTCACACTGTTTTAGTAGAACAATAGTCTCTCAATCACTTGATAGATAAGGCTTTCCCGTACCCCTAAACATGAAAACAAAGTAAACATTAAAAACAGTTTAAGCATATAAAACATGGATCCTTACTTTACCCCATTTACCCCTTTTAAGTAGCCTTTGTACAAGACCTTGATTTTAACCAGTTACTTGACTCTTCCTGATACCTTAACCCTTTTTCCGCCCTATAGTTTTCTCTCTTCTTTCATCTATACCTCACTACAATGGTGAACTCCCCTATAAACACCATGACTCCCCTTAATAACAATCTAAAACGGCTACTTAAACGGACTCCACAGCAAAATCAAATTTGATTCTCTTCCTTGTTTCCAATCAATTTTAAATGTATCCATATCCTCGCCCTGTATAAGTAGCCTTGAAAAGATTAGAATGGGTGAACCCGTTTAGGTACCCCTTTTTAGATACTCAAATGGTTCACCCCTTTTAAGTAGCTATAAAGAACAACCGACTGTTATCCAGCTACAAACTGATTCCATTGTCCCTTCACTCTATAGCTTTAGCAACCGTTTTTTGAAAAACGATATGCCGATACTTGGATTTTAACTCATCATAATCTAAATGGATCCCGAGCCTAGTTGCAATCTCAATAACCTCACTCCAGAGCCCCATTTTATGACCTTGCCATCCAATCATGTAATTCCCGACAGATGTTTCGGTCATTTTTTGATACGTTTTATCTTTTGTTTCATAATCTGTATGAACACCGAACTCAATATCTGTTTCTGTAAAGCTCTCTAAATTGATCCCTTTAAAAATAGGAGCGGAGATTTCAGTGAAATAACTACCCGGAGTTAAGGGGTTTGCTCGATATAGAGCTACATCATAAGTTTCCCCATCAATCGTGATCCAAGAATGACTGAATGTTGCACGAGCTTTTTTGAATGATACAAAGCCTATTCTTAATTGCGCCTCTATTCCCTGCTCTCGGAGCAAAACATATAAGATACTTGAAACAGTATGGCAAGCTCCTCGCCAGTTATTTCTCATTGCTCTGTTGAAAACTGCAAAGAACGTCTCAATCAGAATTTTGTTGTCTGATATTTGATACGCTCTTTGTTTCCATTCTTCAAAAGAATTGGTTACTTTATTCAAGCAACATTTTTTATACTTTTTACCACTACCGCAAGGACAAGGTTCATTACGTCCACACATTTAATTAAGCCCCTCCTATTAGGTTAGATTTAATCTTCACCTTTTTTCAAATCCTCTAGTCTGTATGTTTTAACAGGAGAAACCTGATTATCTGATTCTCGCCACCCACGCCATACTCTATCGTTATATCGCTTCAATCGCTTGGCTTCTGCTTTCTTTTTTTCTTTGTTGCTCATAGGTCTGCTCATTTTATTTTCTTTTGTCACATATTTAGATTGCTTCTTTTCCAATCGTTTCTTTGCTTCTTCATACTCTTGTCTTATTCTCTTCTTTTCCGCTTTGCTTTTTCCTTCCAATGCTTTCAAATGTGTTTTTTCCTTCAAATTGGAACGCTCCTTTCTCCCGAGCAAAACACTTACAGACCCCTTGATTATACTACGTTTTTACATTGGGGCTAAAAACAAAAAAACAAGCATACCTGTTTTGATATGCTTGTTCTTTCAACTCACGATATGGCCCCATTATGAAGTTGTATTTGTCTTTGTCCTTGTTCTGCTAACTCCTTATTATGAGTCACTATGATAATTGTTTTTCCTCGCCGATGGAGATCACTAAGTAAATCAAATATAATCTGTTCACTTTCCTCATCTAGGGATCCTGTTGGCTCATCTGCAAGTATACAATCAGGATCATTAATTAATGCTCTTGCAGTTGCTACCCTTTGTGCCTCTCCCCCGGAAAGTTCTTTAGGATAAGCTGATAATTTATCCTCTAACCCCACATAATCCAATAACTCGATCACACGCCTATTTTTCTCCTCTTTAGTCAATCCACTATTCCATAAGGGAATTCTCACATTCTCTAATACATTCTTCTCGTCAATCAGAGGATAATTCTGTAGGATAATACCGATTCTATGTTGCCTGAAACTCGCCAGTTGTTTGTAATTCTTTTTTGTTATATCAATATCTTTATAGAAATAAGATCCACTCGTTGGCTTATCTAGACCGGCTATGATGTTCAGAAGTGTTGTTTTTCCACTTCCGCTTCTTCCTGTAATCATGACCAGTTCATTCTCTTTGATGGTTAAATCTATCTCATTTAGAACCCGTTTACTCTGCTTACCTGATTCAAAGACCTTAGATACCTGTTTAAATTTGATCAAATCCATTATTCTCTCCCCTTCAACAGCATTTGTGTCGGATGTTTTTTAAACTTTAAATAAAACGGAACAACTAACACGACGCTAAACATGACTGAAAGTGCCATTCCACCTACATAATAGGCCGCACTTAATGTTCCAAGTATGAGCGACATCATCGAAGCTACTAATGCAAAGGAGAAGAGACATAGGAATAAGATTTCAAAAAAGATAAAGGATAAGATGTGCTGTGCTGTTAAGCCCACCATTAAATAAATTCCATACTTTTTCTTGTTAAGCCTTAACTTTGCCCTTAAAACAAAATAAATGGTACCCATCGCAAATAGGGCCAGTGTGGTTGTGATCAAAATTAAGATTTGCTGGTTCTGCTCCAACATGCTAGACAAAACAACAATTCCCGTCGTATTAGCGCCAATGATCGTGAAGTCTGAGAAACCTGATTGACTAGCTATTTGATTGACTTCCTTTGTAGTCTTCAAACTGTCTTTCGGGGTAACGATATATCCATTGACACTGTGGAGCAAAACTTTCCATTGAAAATCATAAAACTCTTTGTCGTTCCGCTCGACGTGATCAAAATGCATCATTGGCAAGACCATGTATCTGTCTAAATAAACTTGAGAGTCTTGGCCAATTGTTGTAAACGTGTTTTCTTTCATAAATCCACTTACTCGGACGTCCATCTTTTTAAATAAGTATTCAACAGTGATGGTATCGCCAACATTGTAGATCCCTCTGTAACTGGAACCGAGTAAAACTGGAATCTTGGAGTTTTCTTTATATTTAAATGCTTCATTCGGGAGCGGCTTACCCTCTGATAATTGAATATTAAGTAAATCAATAGCTTGTTTATTCACCTGTACAGCTTTTACAGTATCGTATATTTGATGATCTATTTCAGATTCATACGGCTCAATAATACTGTTTTCTTCGTACCCTGCCAATAAAGTTTGATCCCCTTTAAAATCGAGGACTCCGATTGGTTGTTGGATGATATTCAAAAACTTAAATTGGTCTGTCGAATCAAACTTTTCATACAACACACGAAGTTTTTCTACATTTGCCGGATCACTTAGGAAGGCATCTTCCTTTTCATCCCGTAATTGATCATCTATTTGGTAAACATTCTGGTTATCAAAAGAGTTCATAAAACTTTCAGCATGTGTTTCAGACTTTTGATAAACTAAAAACAATATTGACATAAAAAACGATAGAACAATTAGCTCCAGAATGACTAAAGCGGTAATCAACTTTTTTGAAGTTATGCTCTCCCAACATTCTTTTAACACCATTAGTTTTTACCTCAGTCTTTTTATTATATTTTTGTAAGACTTTCTCTGAAACGCAATAACAAAACTAACGACTCCCAATACGGTAGTCACAGCATAGCTTAAAGCAATTATTTTCAATTGATCATTAGAGAAAGGCAACATGAGTTTTCCTGTTAAGAGCCCCAATGCGTAAAAGCTTTGAGTTGCTAGTAGATAGTGAAGGAGGAGACTCCAGAATATTTTCCCTTGTTGAAAGCCAATTAACTGTTTGATTGTGATTAACATCGTTTTGCGGTGAATCCAGTATACTGAAATGAAAATTGATGTCAGTCCAATAACACAGAGAAGTACATAGAGGATAAGAAGACTTTGTTCGGCTATTCCTGTGATGCGATTCAAACCCTTGTCCTCTTTGTTTTTTATGGTTATACGTGCATCGTTAACTGTTTTTTTCAATTGGTTGATAACATTTTTTTGATCTGAGTAGTCATCAATCACATAATAGTTGGTGTTCCCTCTTGTAATTTCATCAAATGCGTCAATATTGATGAGCACTTGCTGATCAATCGATGTTGGTGTTTTATTCCCCATACGCCCGATAATCCTAAAACGTTCACCTTCATAATAAAAATATTCTGTTTCTTTTATAGCTTTTCCTACGACAGCTACCTTTTTATTTTTATAAAAGTCTTCTGGCTGAAAAAATCTGCCTTCTTTAATTGGAGGGACTACATCAGTGCTACCTTTTGAAAAAAAGCCCCTGACATGTGTATCACCATCAGAGGCTTCTTTGAAAATGGTATACTTTTTATTTAAGTCAAATTGATTCCAATTGAAGGGCTCTTTTTTCTTCGTGGTGATATGTAAATACACGCTGTCATTGCTATACAAAGAGTTAGAAATTCTTTCGAGCTTTTGTTGATCAGTTAAATAGTGTGTATAGGCCGCAATTATCAAGCTCATAACAAAAAAGGGAAGGCTTAAATAAATAAGCGTAGACACTCTTTGTTTCATAAAGAACCACCTTCAATTATAAGTAACTACTTAATTTCCCCAATAGGTTCTTGCTGTACCACCTTGGCACCAGCCAGACTTAGCGACAGTCTTTCCGGTTCCCCAAACTCGGCCGCTACTTGTAATAACACCAGAGAAAGGCCATCTGCGTTCGTACCTTGCTGTTGTATAATGTCGTTTACCTTTCCATTTTGTCACTCCTACTGCCCTATGTCTATTCATCTTGTAATTTAGTTCAGACCAGCCTTTGTGTGAATCAGGCTTATTTTTGGCAGAGATAGAATAGTTATCAGGGTTTACAATCCCTGATTCTTCATCCCAGCCTAAGTACTCTGATGCATGGGCGTTAGAAGGTATTAGGCTACTTCCAACCAAACCAGCTAAAGCAACAGCCGACAGGACAACAGACTTTCTTTTCATTGCCTCACTCCTATGATTTTTTTGTGAACCACTACTTTTTGGTAATGATCACAACTAAATATTAACACCATTTCCAATATAGTCAATACTTTAGGAAATTATTGAAAATGGTCTCTTTCTTTATTTTTTGTGATGATTCAAAAATATTAAAATTCAATAATTGATTACATGAATCAATCCAATAATAATCTGGTAATAAAGCATTTCCCTTACTGTTTTTTTGTAGTGTATTGATTATTTTTTTGTCAAAACTAAAGATATTTAAATAAAAAAATATTACGGCACTTTTGAAAAATCGAATTGTCTGTGAAGAGAATGAGAGTTTATCGAGTTTACGAAAAATAACATATTGAAATTAATATATTTAAAATTAACGCCATTATGTGTCCCTGTAGTTGAAGTTGAAACTGATTAGAATAAAGAAATTTGCTCCCATTTCTCCGGTGGAAGGTCTTCGAGCTCCTCTTTTATGTTCATATCGACTTTATTTGTTTCTATGTTCGAATTTAAGGGAATGTCAGTGTTCGTATCCGGTACATCTTCCAAATGTTCTGTAACCGTAAATAAACTTTGACGATAAGCTCCAACGTGAGCATTAACACTATTAAACTTAGAAACATAGTAATGACTCTCTCCCAACGGGAACAAATAATAACAAACTCCTTGATCTAAATTCACGTTTCCTTCCCCTGTATACTTTCCTTTGAACATATAGAATCCTCCCTTTTGAGTTTTAGTGATTTAAGTTTATTCGTTTATCCTAAGAGTTCTTTTTGAACATTTCCGTCTAACCATGCAAACCGTTCTTCTCTGAAAGGAGTATCAAGTTCTAAAAGTCATCTCGAAGCGGCAAAACAAACGTTTCATCTTGCCCTATTCTACTATCATAGATTAGTTGATAACTATCCCCTTGTTCTTGATATTCAAGAAAATATTGCTTTAAAGTATGGGGGAATCTTCGTGTGTGTCTCTGGTAATCATATATAACGCTTTTGAGGATTGATTGCTTTACAATTCCCAATGAAATCCCCACAGCGAGAAGTTCTCCTGTTATTGAAACAACTTTGCCAATGAACAAGTACGTTGAATCCTCCTTGTATAAACTTTTTATAATATTCCATTTGATACTTTTAATCAAATAAACTTTTTTAAAAAAGAGCCTGTGACAAGGCTCTGGAAAAGAAGTGATTATTATTGAGTTGATACATCGTAAGCCGCTCGGGTTTCATATCTGATGACCGTTTTGCCGTTATGCGTTCCATTGTACATCGGGCCTGCATAATCAAAAAACAAAGGTTGACCTTTTAGTTCTTCTCTGCCGGAACTATTTTGACCTCTCACAATTTTCTTTTTTTCTTCCTGTTGTTTTAAAAGTTCTTGGTAGCTCAATTTTTCAGTTTTAAGGAAGATACCGTCTTCTTTAACATCAACAAATTCATAGATGTAGTTATCAAAGTTCTTCAATATACTCACCTCAAATTAAAATTCATAAATAATTATATCATATATTATATGGAATTATAAATAATAAATATATTATTTAGCGAATTCAACTTTTGAGCCTCTATCAATCAATACAGCGTGTTTTTTGGAGTAAGGGACAATCTTTTTGGCCTTCTCTTTGTTAACTCCCTTTTCGAATAAAGTCATTACGACTAACTCCTCATTATCGACCGTTAGAGTTTTATGTTCTACTAATCTTCTCGTGTTTGTCATCTTTCACTCACTCCCTTAACCGGAAAAGTAAACCCTTTGCGAATAGCCCTTGCGTCGCCTTCCGTTTTTACAAACAAGGTTTTCGTATCGTGGTTGTTTTCAGGATCTTTATAAGAAACTCTTATCTCCCACAAACCCTCTTTTGGGTTGAATTTAGGAGGGGACGTGACCTCAATTACTGTGGCAATTCTCATCAAGAATATCACCTCAAGATTATTGATTTTCCTTTCCGTATGGAATACACATTAAATTTACATTTTGTTATTTTTCAATATATACTTTTAGTAAATGCAATTGTAATAAAAAACTCCTTTGTCGTAGTGTTTGAAAGGAGGTTTTCAAAGGTGAGCTTTAAGCTAAGGATTCTTATTTCTTTAATCATTTTCTTTTTCTGTAGACCTTTGACTTTCTTCATCATTCAAATGTATTTTCTCTCCGCCGCAATAAGGACAGAATATATATGTCCAACGAAACTTAGAGGTTGGATTTGGCCGCAAATAAACGGTTCATTACAGATTTTCCGAACGAGAAAGCCCATGCAGGGCGTAGCCCACGAACCTATATGGTCTGTCGTGGGAGGGGAGGCTGTTCAAAACAGAAATGGACTGAGAACGCTTAGCCAGCTTGCCCATTTTATGGGTGGGAGTGTCAAATTGTGCACAACGCCATTCAATCAATCTTTGACTACTGTTCATTCTATATCCCCTTTGATGGATTTTTCACCAATAAGTTAATGTGCGAACTCTTTGTATTTTTTTAATACTCTTTTTTTAACTAAGTTAGCATAACCGCCGCTTTTCCCAATTATTCTCCCTAGCTCTCTGTAACTGTAACCATCCATTAGCAATTTGATCGCTTTTCTGTCATCGGACTTTAGAGTAGATAAGAACACATTCACTTCAACAATAGAGGTATCGTCAGTTGTCCCGACTATTACTCCCCAATGCTTTTCAGCATCACCATAAAGAAAAGGATCTAAGCGGATTGCTTTTTCATGTCTAATAAAGGCTAATGCCATTTCTGCCTTAAACTCACTTACATTCAATCGCTTTGAAATATAAGTAGGATCCTTTTCAGTAAGATCCATTCTTTTTATTTTGAATCCAATTGTTTTCACTTCTTGTGAGAAAGACAAAGCACCAGAAAATCGTGTTATAGAATTAAATATACGGCTAAAAATGATTTTGTGAGCAAATGTAATAAACTTATTTCCTTGTTCCTCATTGTAGTGGTCAAATGCAGTGACCAAGCCTTCAAATCCACTTTGAACCAAATCATCGAAATCTAATCCGGTTCGCTTTCCTTGACCCCAAAAGTATTTTGCTATTCGTTTCACTAAGGGGGTAAATTGTATAATGGTTTGGTCTTTGGTTAGAAATTGACCGTCGATATATTTGCGACCAACTACTTCATCAGCAATCATCTCTTCCTTTAAATCTATTTGCGCTAAACTCATAACTTTACCTCCGATAATCTTTTGTGTTCTTTTATTATAAATTAATATATACTTTTAGTCAATTTTATTTTTTATGATTTGTTGCTTTTGTTGGACTACAAAGGTTTATTCATTTTTTTGTTGTTGTATAATTATTATGATTTTCACCCAAAACCAACTTTAATTAGAGTAGCTATTAAGGTTAAATGCGGCTTCACCGAATGTTACCTTTTTCGATCCCTTATTCGTTATAAATATGTATTCTTAAATTTGATATAAAAATGTTCATTGTTTTTATTTTATAATTCAAACTTATATATATTACGTCAAATAACTTGATCAACTTTAGATTTGTACTGTTAATTTAGCATAAAAACCCCTCACCTACTTGGTGAGGGGTTTTGTTCTTATTTAGTGCTATCAGCTTTTGCTCCAGCAAGGTTGTTCAATTTACTATTGATTCCGCCAGCCTCATCTTGAACTCTTTTAAATTCGTTGTTCAGATTGTCTTGAGCTTCCTGTGAAAGTTGACCGTTCAAGCCGGACATAACTTGTTGAGCTTTTTTGAAAGCGGCGGCGTATTGTTGTTCATACATCCGTTTCTGCTCTTCTTCCATCTTAGGGTTGCCGGACAAAGCTTGAACCGCTGATTCCATTCGAGCAATTTGGTTCTGAGCTTCTTTTGTTTTCTGGTCTTTCGTTTGGTATTCAAGTTGTTTGCTATAGGCATCAGAATCATATTGGTAGATTTCTTTAGCGATGTCTAATCTACTTTGACCAATATCGATAACAGCAATAGCTCCTTTAGCAAGGTTAGTGGCAATTTGAACGTGTAAGTTCGAAACCAGAATCATTGCTAGGACAAAGCCTACAAAAAAGTGTCCGAAGGATTGCTTAAAGAAGTTTCCGATTCCCATGTCAACACCAAACGATGTACCACCATTTGGATTTAATACTGTCTGTAACCAGCCTTTTTCCGCTTTGATAGGGAGCCCTATGAAAACCGAAAGCCGCAGGGCAACTACAAATAAGCAAAACCCTAGACCAATAATGATAATGAAGAAGACCGCCTTCATCATCAACATTGTAAATAGATTCAACAAATAGTTGTCATAAGTCAACATCGGTTGAAACTCGGGCCGATTAAAATAAGTTGTAATCTGGTCGATAGCCGGATTCATCTCTTAACCTCTCTTCCATTTTAGTTTCGATAAAAATTCGCGAATTATTATAAAATAATTTTTCGCTTTTTATCTTTTTTAATTTTACAATATTGAAAAACGAATGTAAACATAATCAGAAACAACAACCTTCAAAGTTGTATTTTTTGTTGAGATTGCTATTTTAAAGCGCAGATATAATCTGAATACTGTTCTATGACTCTTTTAAAGTTTTCGGCAGGGATATCGATATTGACATGGCATTTCAGCTCTAACGTCCTTTTATCAAATCAACCGAAGTAAACTCAATTAACTTCATTTTATGGCTTTCTCTATCTTCTTCATTGTCCTTACTTTTCAATACATTAAATCTTGCTAATACTGTATAAACAACATTATCAATAATCATTTTCGAATCGACAGAAAATTCTTCACCTGCGCTCAGAACAAAATTCCTTACCTGTTCCTTCATATTTTCGATGAAATTCTCAACAGTTGACGTGATACCATTTTGATTGAATTCAACCTCTAATTGAGGTCTATTTACAAGATAAACACCAGTCATTCTTTTAACCCCTTTCCATTTTTAAATTCTCTTCTCATCATCAATACCTCTCTCCTTAAAAGATCATATCGAGTAAATCAGAGATTAACCTAGCGAACATTTCAAATAACATAGGAAGTGCTCCGGCTAGTGCCACCATTGCCACTATCAATGCTATGAAGGTACGGAAAATGAGTTTTTTAGCAACTGCTTTTATGCCGCCTTCTTTATACACCATTGATTTGTTATTGAATGTAAATGTAACTATCGATACCGCAGAGTACTTTACAGGCGCATTTCCATAGCGTAATGCTGCGAAATCAAAGAATAGACAAGCCCACATCAAGAAGATGTATAGGATGATAAAGAGGAACATGAAACCACAAGCTTTTTGTATGAAAGCTCCTCCGCTAGTGTCGTTCAGATGTAACATGTCGAATAGTTCGAATCGCCATGCTCGATCTGTTAGTGAATCTGCATTTTCAGCGCCTATCACAAGGTCTCTTCTATTCATTTGAGAGTCATCTGGTTCTTTGAGAAATTTTTCTTTTGCTTTTTGTTTATCTTTATCACTATCAGAACTTTTGTCATTGTTGCTGAAAGATGCTTTTGAAGTGTCTATATTGTCTTCATCGTATTTGTGAAGAACATGAGGCACATAACAGTCATCGCCGTAGTTTCCTCCCTGATGAGCGACAAATGCTTTTACACCTTCTAAGCTATATTTGCCACCCTTAGCCCATTTATCGTTAATGTAGCCACTACCGAAATTATAGCCTTGCAACACTACAGCGAGCTCCGCATCTGTTTTTACTGATAAAGAGCTTAAAAACGCTTTAAATCCATTTTGAAAGGATTCTCTACCGCCTATACCATTAACACCTGCCCCAACACTCTCAGAAGACTGCATGACGTCTCCTAGACCTGTATTGTCTGTTTTGGCTGAAGGAGGAGGTGCGAAATTACTCTCTTGGAATGTTTTCGCTTTAATAAGCTCTTTAAACTTCAAAAAGTCTGGTGAATTGATGCTTTTTGCATATTTCTCAATTTCTTCATCGAACACTTCAAGAGCCTTTTTTTGTTTCTTTGAAAGGTTTTTAGGAACCTTTGCTTTTCCGAAAGGTGTAATATATCCACCAGTAAAATCGTATTCCTTTGTTCTTGTTAAACGGCAGGTATACTGTTCTCCTCGTGGCCGTTTTGCTTGGGTTTTATACTTGAACTCTGTATCTTTGCCTTTAACCTTAATGTGAAGAGTCTCTTCTTCTGCCGCTTTAACAACAGGAGACAATGACGTAATAAAAAAAGAGAAGAGAACAAAAACGGCCATTATAAGAGGTTGCATTATTTTTCTCTGATAGATCATAGTTCTCCCCTTCTCTAAGCTTCCTCGTAGTTGATATTGATTTCTTGTAAACTAACAATGTAACAGCCGTCTTCCATTTTCATAAAATTGAATTGGGGATTATTTTTTTCAATGATTCTAATGTATTCATCTACTTGTTGGTTTACCGGTTCCACCTTAATGGCTCTTCCTCCCGATTTTAGAACCTCACGGAATTTATTGGTTAAACCACTTTCGATGTCTTCTAAAGCCCCTTTCTCAATAGACTTTTTCTCCATCAATTCTAAGCGGATTTTTCTTTCTCTTCTGTTTTCTTTTCGTTCTCTTTTGCGCTCCTTTACACCTTCATTCCAAAACTCTTTCCAAGCATCTCTTAAAGCCATGAACCGACCTCCTCATATTAAATTTTTTGATGGAAACCATCTAATAAAACCTTCTCCCTTGAAGGTTCTTTGGTAAATCAAATAGTTGATCTATCAGTACTTATTATAATATAAACCCATATATGTTAAAATGATTTTTTGCCAAAATCGAAAATTATCAAAATAAAAAAATTGAAAAAAGGCCACTCGAAGCGAGTAGCCTTAGAATATCGAAACACCTAAGAAATACAGTACATTTACACCGATCAAAATATAGATAACGATATTAACTGCTTGTCTAAAACTGATTTCCCAATGACTATCAGTAGAGAACCATTGAGATGTATCAACAACATTGCTGAATGGTTTGATGATGAAAGTGGGAACGATTTTAACCTTTGTTCTTTTATTCGTGATTAAGGACGCCACACCAGAAAAATATACACCTTCTCTTGTAGACATATCACCAAACATGTGACTCATAGCTCCAATCCATGCAAAAATCACAAATACTTGAGCTAAACTGATGAATGCCCCCCCTTTTCCAAAGTTAAGCATAAACAGATACATGTTGTTTGAAAGACTTTCTTCTGTAAGTAAGCCCGATATTGCACTCGGGATAAGGAAAGTAACAAAAGAGTATGTAATAAAAAATACGATTGTCAATGAATCTATGCCATGTGAAAATTTACCTCTATGATTAACACCAGTAATACGGTAAATGAACGATAACCCTTTGTTGAAGATATTAGCATTGGCAGGAATACTACCCGGAGAATCAATATCAGGAAAACCAGATCCATATAAAGAAGCCCATAATGCAGTACATACGATCAGAGCATAATAGATAAACGAAAAGGGATTAGAAAACTGTAATGTGTCAATACCGAACGCTGGTAACAAATTGTTATTTTGTACAAATTCAGATGTTGAAATTGCACTTACTACAGGTATGCCAGCTAAACCGAATGCATAACCTAATTTTTTGTGTGTTGGATACATCATGTAAAACACCGACCTTCATTTATTTATAGTTTAATTATATTTTGTAATATACTTTTTGTCAAATTGTTTTTTAAAAATGCTGATCTTAAAGGTCAATTTATTTATTTTTTATTGTTATGTTATTCGATTGTATTCCGAGATTACAATAAACAAGCCCCAAGGCCGTTACGACCTTTGGGGCTTACTCTATCTTTATAGAATTGCTGATTCTTGTACTTTTTCTTTTAAAACTTCATACTCATATTTAGTCAAATGTGGTTCAAATGTTGCGATTGGGATCTTTTTCTTTTCACAAAGGTACTGGGCACAGTTTAACTTCGTGAACCAAAATGATGATTTGTTAGCAATTATTTTTTTTCCACTGTTTTGATTCTGAATTTCCTTCATAAAGTCAAGGAATTTATGAACACTAAACAAATTTGTGTCGTTTAAGGCTTTGTCCATTAAGCTTGCTCTATCATCTTCATTTAGATAAAGTATTTCAACAAGCGGTACAACTTCATCTTTCCCGCCTATAACCTTGATAAGTTTTTGGTTGATGATGCAAGCTAACGAGTTCAAGAGCATACTTTGAGCTTTTATAACATCCGAGCTGTCAAATATGTTTAGGAGGCGGGATACAGTGGCCGGGATACTTTGACCATGAATAGTAGTGAAGGTAAGAATGCCTGTTTCTGCAATCTGTAATGTTGCTAACGCTGTGTCTGCATCACTCTTTAATTCTCCGACAGATATTACATTCAGATCGTCTCTTAAATAATGATCTATCGCTTCTGAGAAGCTTCGAACATCTACTCCAACCTCTCGTTGGATGATCAAAGATCTTGTGTTTTGAGGCATTACATATTCAATCGGCTGTTCAATCGTCCCAATAGCAGAGCTATCATCCTGAGCAATTTTAGCTAGTGCGCTGGCTACGGTTGTTGTTTTCCCCATTCCCATAAGCCCGGAAACAATTATAAGCCCGTTTTTTAAAGAGGCAATACTTTCGAAATATTCTTTGGGTAAATTCAATTCTTCAAAAGTCGGGATATCAATGCTAAGGATCCGGATTGTGGCATAAAAATTACCGCTTGATCTACCTACATTTATTCTTAATCGGTAATTTTTTTTAACTTGATGCATTATTCCACTGTTATCTTTGACAGGGATAGTAACCTTTGTTGTGAGCATCTTTGTTATGCTCTGTTTTTCTTTTAATTGTTCATCATATTCTTGAATATAGTCTTCAACCTCAATCTCGCCATCATCGTTTTTATACATAAACCCAAAGGTATCTCTATATTCTTTCCATTCTTCTTTCGTATTGAAGCTTTTCATTAATTCTTTGGATTTTTTTTCATCAAGATAACGATCATCTATATAAGTGATAGCATACTCTTTAGCAAGGCCAAAAGTTTTCAACACATTTATCATGTAATTTCCATCGATGTCTTCGCCATCAGTAAGTCTCGGGAATTGCAATAGACTTCCTTTATTACGTAATCGAATAAAGTTGAAGGGCTGTAAGTGGATGTCTGAAACACCTAGTCTAATACAACGTGACAACAGTTGTGTAAAGTGTCTCTCAAACACCTCATCTATTCCATAACCAATTTTGACTTTTCTGTATAATTGTCCTTCATTTTCCATTGTTTCTTCCAAAATTTCTATATCATTCTTATTAAAATTACTATAATTCATTCTATCCTCCCCTTAACTACAAAATATGAACACCGTTATTATTCATTGTCCTTATCTGCGGAAAAAAGCTTATCCATTTCGTAATAGAGTTTGTTTTCTTGCGTTTTTAAAACCCCGTAGTCATACAAGCCCTTCATCAACTTATAATTTGTATATTCACTATAATCACGACCTTCGCTTATCCTTTTCTGTACAGCTTCATAAAATTCATCAGAAAGAATAGCGGCATGTTCTGGATCCCTTGCAATAGCATACAGTCGAGCAATAGGATACGCTTTGTCATCCGGAAGATTAGATGCCTGCTTCTGATACATCAAAGGGATTCCGTTGAATACACTCTCTATCTCGTCAATTGAAGAGATTGTAAGCAAGCTCATCTCTAAATCAAACTCTTTTGTTGCTTGTTCCTCAAAGGCATCGATTTCTTCATTGGTCTTATATCCTTGTTCGGCCAATTGTTCAGCGGATTTTTCTTTTTGTTCTTGCGTTGCATTTTTATCATATCGATAGTCCATGTTATAAGCTCTGAAAGACTCAAGCAATTCCTTATCGATGGTCTTTCCATCAACAACAAGATACATGAGAGGATTTTCGCTTGCTAATTTGCTCGCAAAACTTGGATCTTCTTCTTTTTCAGCCTTAACCAATTCTTTTAATAAGAATTGTTCTTTTTCGTCATCTAGTTTTTTGAAGGCACTTGCTGATTCGCTAATAATTTCAGTCTTTGTAGGGGTTTCTGACACATGCTTTTTTTCCACTGGTGCATCTGATTTGTCAGTTGCTGTAGAATTATAATTAAATGCTAAGACAAAGCCAGTCACAATCAGAATTAGAATAATAATTGAACCAATTATTGAAATGGGAACAAGTTTACTTCCCTTCTTTTTTCCGCTTCTCCTACTTTGCATTTTTCTCCCACCTTCACTTCATTATGTTTAATTGCCTTTCAACTTCAGCTAAATCAATATCAAATTCATATCCCTCACGTAAATATCTTATTAGATAAGATTCCGGAATATCCAGAACACTCATGATTTCTTCTTTAGATTTGTTTTTTTCAAGCATTCGATCTATTTGTAAGGTTAAAAGGAGATGCGCTACTACTGAAAACACATTTTCATATGCGTATACATCCTTAGTGCTTTTTTTACTTGCTTTATCAATCAAGCGCTTTCGGATATCACCTTGATCCTTTTGTACATCGGCGAATGAGGTTTCTACAGTTAAAGTGTCAGAAGTGGGTTCGTATTTTTGGAGCGGCATATTATTTTCGGATGTAGGTATATTGATTTCTTTATTTAAAAGCATTTGCTCAATCTTTTTATATTCTTCCTTCGAGATCTTTAAAATACTCCGCACCCCAAAAAATGTTCCTCCATTTACAATGTGCTGTACAACATAATTCTGAATGATGCTTTTCACTTCATCAGGCGTCTTATGGGTGACTATCGCAATACTTTCATAATCTCTTATATCGTAAGGGTTATTGTAGGCTTTAATGACTTCCTCCTCAGAATATTCAGTTTGACCAGGCTTGGCATTCATATCTTTAAGAATCTTGTTTGCATCCCTTGGAGATACTGGATAAGCTTTGACCACACTTAAAAGGTCACCGTATTTGTATACATCTTTTATAAACGGAATGATTGTTTCTCTTTCCAAGCTCAATATTCCATCACCTTCCCAATAGCAGATGTCTAGAGTATTTTAATTTTTGTATCCTTCTGAGACAGTCCCTTTGCTTTAATTTCTGCAACATATGTATTTTTCATATTTTGAGCTTCTTTAAGTTTCAACTCCACTCTAAATGTAGTTGACTCAAAACCGTCTTCTTGTGAGGAGAAATCTTCGACATGAAAGAATATTTTTTGAGTTAATCTCTCTAGCAATTCTTTTTGTTGAAAAGACTGTTTTAGTTTCCCTTCTGTGGTAAGAAGCGTATAGCCGCCTTCATCTTCTGTTGTAAAACGGAAGAATAATTTTAGGAGGTCGTTTTCCTTTTTAATACCGATTTGCCAATATCCAAAACCTTTCTCGGTAATCAGCTCTTTTAAATGTTTGTTCATAGTTATGGCAATTTTAATGAGATTGTTATACATTCGGCGCTCAATGTTAATTTTAAGAGGGTTGGGAGTTGTTTCTTCTCCAAACCACTGTATATTATTATCTTGGTTAAGTTCTTCCAATTTTGTCAGCCACCTTTCTAACAAGACTTACATAAACATTTTCTTCATCTTTCCAAGTTGTTTTCGCTTTTTCTCTTCTTCTGACATTGTTTGTTTGTTAACGCTCTTATCCGACTTGGTATTTGAGTTCTGTTTCGACTCTGTTGTTTGAGAGGTTATTTCGTCTTTTCTTTCGGGTTTACTTTGGGTTGTTGTTTCTCCATAGGTGTGTTGAGCTTTTGAACTATTATTTTCAGACTGTTCTATGGTGTTCTCGGCCTGATCAACATTGCTTTTTGTTGCTATTGGTGTCTTGCCATCATTATTCTTAGGTTCTGCAACCTTCGGATATTCTTGTAGCGATATTTCATGGTTCGTTTTACTAATTACAGGAGAAATATTTTGATTTTCAGGAATGTTATTTTCATAATACAAGTCTGATCTTGGACGAATACTATTTAAAGCGGGTTGCTGTAACGCCGAAACGTCAAGCAACCCTTTTTTGTTGAAATAAAGAACAAGTTCTTCTAACGAGTCTAAATGCTTAATTTCAGACCATTCAATTTCTCCGTCAGTTAAATTTTCCATCAGCTCAACTAAATCATTTACTCTTTTATTGAAACCCCTCGGTTTATCTTTTAAAGAATAATAGACGTTCTCTTTTAAGAGAGCACGAACCTTGATTTGCTTTTCAAATGTCATTTTCTTTTCCAAGGGAAGCGCCTCCTTTCGCAGTTGACATGTCTATCATTCTTTAACTTGAGGCTCTAGTTCTTGTTCTTGTTCTTCATAAGTTTCAAGATCAAAGAAGTCTCCAGCGCCATTTACATTCAAATCTCGAACGCTTTCAACTGGAGCATCTTCATCTTCCTCATCTTCCGGATCAATATCAACAATAAGCAGTCCGATACCTTCCTCCTCCAGCGCCTCTTCTTTTTGAAAGAAGGAATGAAGTTCTTTAGCTGAGTTATTAACCCCATCTGGAGCAACTGAGCCTCCCCCACTTACTAAAAGATAGGCAATATTGTAGCTTGCAATACCTTTATTTGCGAAGTAATCCATCCTAATTTTAGTGTAGAGTTCATTGGAGAATTTTGTTATTGCTTTTTGGACAGCCTCTTTAACGTCTTTTTTTCCTCTTCCTATTTTGATTTTTCCCGTTTCTAACGCTTTAATGGAGTCTTTAAGAGTGATCTCTGGGATAGAAGAGAATTCTTGTTTAATCGCATTCCCTATGTATTGTAATAGGACATTGCCATTTAGTTGAGTGAATGTTTCATTTGATTGCGGCTGGTATTTACCATCTTCAAAAATTGAAAGGTTTGTAGTTGAATTCCCAATATCAATGAATAGCAGTGTATTTTCGTTAATAACCTCTTCTATATCAACATCATCATCATTATCATCATCCAACTTTATTGACTCTGTCATTAACAATCTAGCTAACGCCATTTTCATTTCTTCTAAGGCTTCATAATCTTCATCATCAATTGAGAACTCGAAAATTTGTCCAGTTAACAAATTTGTTACTTTGTAATTACCACATAAAACTCCTTTTGCAATGTCTTCTGTTTCACGTGCATTATCAGGGGTTAATTCATTTGGAGGAAATAAAGTCTTCAATCGAATTGAAGTGTTATCGACACCTCTCTCATCCATAACCATTGTGATTCCTGCAATAACATTTAAATAATATGAAATCTGCTGATGTTTAAATTGTTGAGGTAACATTTTTTCTGAGTTCCCAACTCTTTCGAATTTTGTAGCTGCTCCAATAAGAAATGAACCGTTTTGTAATTCTTCAACAATTTTGTTGGCAACCTTATTATCACACTCGTTCCCTTTTTCCTCCAGCTTTGCAATTTTTAGATGAAGTTTCTCTGAAAAAAGAAGTTTCTTTTCATATTTCATTTCCCTCTTGTAATCAGCATCTTCAGATACACGAATATAGTTGTTGCTATTAACAAGTTTCTTCTTTTCACCAAAATCAGTGCAATCTAACGTCCGGTTTTCACTAGAACCTACATCTACTGCAATCTTCAACATTGTATTCGTCATAATTTCAGGCATTAATAAAAATGCCTTGCACCACCTTTCCATCTTCCAGTTTTTTGTTGTTTTCTTGTATGTAACTTAATTTCCAAAAAACATTTTTCATATTCTAACATCATTTTCAAAAGAATTAAAAACAATGTTTATTTGTTTCTGTATTCATCTTAAATGATTCCAGAATCTTTTTCAAGTATTTTTTTCTTTTTTGGAAATTTTCCATGAGAATAAATTTTAAAATATGTTATTTCTCTTTTTCAATCATTAAAATATCCACACAATATTTTTTGAAAATTCTTGCTTTAGAATTGTTTCATTCTTTATATGTTTTATATACTTTTTTAATATTTCCTGTTATTCGAAAAGTTATTTTGAGGTCAATTATTTGAGTCATAGGTGCAGATAAAGTCTCAAAACCCGAAAGAGCTACCGTGACGTTTGTTGAATCTTTTAAGGGAGAATAGGATCTGGATTAACTTGGGGATCAATAAAAAAAGCTTGTTCTAACTTAGAACAAGCTTTTTTGTTTGTGGTGTACTTTATTTTATTGTGAACCTAAGAACTTTTTCATTATCTGTATCTGTTGTCAAAGAATCAATTTCTTTTTGATCCACACCAACATGCTTAAGGAATTTTTGGAACTCTGTTGTACCAGTTCCTGTATAACCACTTGCAAAACCAGTTGTAATAGCTAATGTGCCTTTGCGTCCTTCTACTACAGTGACATATTCAATTTTTTGTTTGTTTCTCTTATGTATGATTGAACCGATTGCTCCTATTTGATTTAAAGCGTCTATCGCCGCTTTCAAAACCTCTGCCGATGATCCTGTATCAATAACAATATCAGCATTCTTTACATTCATTGCTATTCACCTCTTTGAAATTTATATAATAATAATAATAAAAATTATACTTTTTGTCAAATAGTAACCGGTTTATATTGAATGATATGAAGTGATATATCCTCTCAGTTAGCCGCTAAATCTGAATAAATGAAGATTAGATAAATCAAAATAAATTATTTAGACATATTCTCAAAAAAAGAAAAATCGCCTGTAGCAACAGGCGATTTACTCAACCTCAACTTCTTTTGGAATGGATTCTTTTAATATAGCTGTTGTTGGCGCAGTTAGCTTGGTACTTGGTCTTGCTACAAAGGAATAGTTTCCTGTTTTTAATTGTCTAGGAAAAACATCAGCTACCCCAGGCAATCTTACTCCATATCCTTTCGATAAAAAATCCTTCATAACATGTTTAAGGCTTTTCACTATAAGCTCAACCTCTTCTTCCTTTACTGATTTTTGTTTAGCTATTGAAGCCCTAATAGCGATAGCTTCAATTAACTCTTCGGTTGTTATAAATCTCTGGTTTTTGATCGGGGCTGTTCTAGTCATTTTACTTTCCTCCTTTAATTAAATAGGCTTTGGTAACATTATCGATTGTCGCAAGTGCCATTTCTTTCAAGTCAGATGAGTATTCCAGATCTTCGTGCATCCTTAAGTGGTTATCGATAAGGGTGTCAGCAAACCCTCTTGTTCTAAAGCTTTTGTTCCCGAATATATGAGTAGGACGCAAAATAACTTCTCCTTGTTTTTTAACCATCTTTTTTAATCGAGCATTTATAATTTGATCAAAGCTTCGGCCATCTTTCGCCATCAATTTAACAGTTTCAGTGGTGGTTAAACCATATAAATTATTGGTTTTCACATCACGAATTACATAACCAATGATTCTCCGATTTGAGTAGTAATCATTAGAATTTTTGTATTTCATATTGAATAAATCAGAGAATTTTGAACCGTGCAATAATCCCCTCAATATTTCATATGGTTGTTTTGAAAGATCGACCATTTCTTTCGGGATTCCTAAACAAGTGTACTGATAAGCATCCCATAGTATTCCTTTCGGAATAGGTTTTTCTAGAATCATTACAGCCCATCCTTTTTACAAAATGTATATATTATATTATAACAAAATGCCATTTAAAATAAAGGTAAAATATTTTCACAGATAAACTTTTTCATTTGATAAAATATATTAAAAGTTAAACCTTTTCTTGTCACTGAGAATTGAAATATTTTAAAAGATAAACCTTTTTAAACTTTCCCCTAATAAAAATATTTTCATAGATAAACTTTTTGGATTTAATTTAAAATCCAATTCATAAAATATTTTAAAAGAACAACTTTTTTGGATCAAAAACGGCCAAAAAGGAACAAATTTATTGCAATTTTCTTACTTCAAATCCTTTGAAATTCATATTACTCAAAAATCCTGTGGAAATTCAGTGATTTCTTTTAAAAAGAGTCTAGTTACTGTCTGCTTGAGCTTGCAATTTGAATAAATCATCACAAATATTCCAAAAAAGATCAGATTTCTTATTTGACGTTAACAAAATGATTATGATTGATACTTCTCAAATAACAAAAAAAAATGCATAATAAAAAGTGAACAAAAAATAGAATAAAGGAGTTTTTTTATATGAGTATACTGCTCATTTTAATAATTCTGCCTATAGTCAGCATAATAGTCTTGCGAGTATTAAAAGAGGTTATAACAAGTTTTATCCGTGCCATTATAGCCGCACTAAGTGTTTTTCTTTTGATACTTGCTGGCTATATTATTATGTGGGACGTAATGGGAGTTCACATTCCATCGACTCCACCTGCTGGTATATCAGAAATCATTAAGAGGGTAAACGAGTCTCAAAGCTATAGAGTGTTTAAAGAGAAGTTCGCAGATAATAAAAATAAGGAGTATGATTTGCTCGGTAACGAAAGAAGTTCTTCTCCGCTTAATGGCGCTACGGAAGATATCAGAGAAAAAACAATGGATAGCACTCATCATAAGAAAGAAATTGTTCAAGGGTCTAACGATGAACAGTTAGGTTTCATTGATACCTCAAAATCACTATTTTATTCGGTATATGAATGGAACGAAGAAGAAGGAGAATTTAAAATGAATAATCCAATGAAATATAGAGATTATTTAGAAACTGAACCATTCTTTCAGCAACCTCTTATAATGAAAACTTTAGATGCGGAAAATAAAAAGTACACTGCCATTTACAGAATAGTCCTTAAAGGAGATAGTGCGAAACTTTCAAAGTTTAAAAAAGAAGTACCTCTATTATCAAATAGCAAATTTGATATAAAGGAAATTAGAAAGCACAAAATATCTAGAAGTTATGATTTAATAACCTTTGGAAAAGATGTATATATCCTTAAAAACAGCGAATAAATTGCTGTTTTTTGTTTTGTTAAATTTAGAGGGGGATAGTATCTATATCAGGAATATTATAAAAAGTTTAAAGAAGAATTTAAGAAAGTTTATAAAAATATTAAGGATTTATTATAAAACCCTTATAAATTGCATATAATTTTCTTATAAGAAGGAATGAGTTGATCCTTGAATAAAACCGTAAATTGAAAGAAGGATTTAGAAAAAATCACGTTCTCGATTTCCATTCATTTTATTTGAAAACTGTTTCTTGCAGAATATTTTTTGAAAGAAAGAGAATAGTTTATTGAAAAGGAAAGGGTGTTCTTTCAAAATAATTTTTAAAAAATATTTTAAAAGAACACCTTTTTTGTTTTTAAAATGATTGACAAAAAGTATATATAAATATATAATCATTTTAAAACATGGAGGTGATCCTGTGGGATTCTTACTTGGGCTGGGATTACTTGGCTTAATTTTATTTGTTGCATTCTGTTTAATTCGTTTCTTAAAATTTGCTTTTATTGTGCTTTTAATTGTCGCTATTATTGTTTGTTTAACAAGGATTATTACTGATCCATTAGGAATTTTGATTATCGTGTTAATTGGGTTAATAATTTTTGCATTGTTAGGAAAAATGGGCTCGGGAAGGTGATAAGAAATGGAAACAGCTATCCATATGGTGGCAAACCTATTGAAGTTTGCCTTGAATGTCTTTCTTCTATTGCTTACAACAAAGATTCTATGGCGATTATTCACGTTTACAGTTGGTGCAATTATTTTTGTGAAGTACATTATTCCTTTATTCCAATTTTGATTGGAGAGATATACATGCTATCGCAAATAACAGTATGAAGCTCTTTTCTAGACTACAAGATCTCAGAGAAGAGCTTTAATTATGTCTTAAAAAGGTCTCCTAGTTTTCTAAAAAAACCTTTTCGCACTTGCTGTGAATTACTTTGTGACAAGCGTATATTCTCTAATAAAAGCTTGTCTCGTTCTTTCGCTCTTTGGTTCAATAACTCCTGTTGCTTATACAGAGCCATGTTTATTTGAATTAGTTTCTCTTGGTTCCGGTCTATGTTCTCAAGGGTGCTATAAAATCGTTCCAAGGTCGCTACAGGCGTTCCTTGGTATGGAGCAGGGGGCGTTACTATTTGTTTCTTTTGTAGCTCTACAGCAAGTTTTACAGCGTTCTCAACCGGCATATGATTTTTGTTAACAGCCGTTATGAACTGCTTTAGAATTACGATGTCTCTGTTATAAAATAGGCGGGCGTTATTTTGTCCTCTTTCAAACTGATATCCTCCTTCTTCAAGTGCTAAAGCGTATTTTCTAAGAGTGCTTGAACCTATTCCCAAAGTCTCTGCAACCTCAGAGCTTAGCAATGCTAACTCCATATGTATCACTCCTTATCAATACTGTTCTTCATTGCTATTATTGCTTTTCGTCACCATAAAACCCATATCCTTTCACTATTTCTGTCTAACAATAGGATGTTTTGTCAAAGTTCCGAAGAAGAACTAAATTCAATTTCGGAAAAGAAAAAACAAAAAGGCTCCGTTATTCCTCGGAGCCTTACTTTGAACTCTTAAAGTGAAGGGCCTATCATCTTAATAAAGAGACCAAAATTTGTAGGATATAGCCTTTTTAGAACCAGTGTTCACAAGTTTGTATCTGAATTTCGTTCCCTATTTAAGCTTACTTCGAAAACTTAGAGATGTTGTGCCTTTCTTTTTAGCGTAATATGTTCTGTAATTTTTCCATCCTTTTTTTGAAAGTCGAATTAAGTCCATTTACTCATGTCTAATGGCTCTGTATTTTTCAAATAAACCCCGATAGTTAGTATATAAATCGTATTTTAATAGCCAAAGGAGCAATAGGAAGTCCTGCTTAAGCTTTAGAATAAGCTTTTATATTGTCTAATGCTAGAAGCATCTGTTGTTTTTTAGCCTCAAACTCTTCTGGATCCATTTTTTCAATATCAGGATCCTTCTCTTTTTTGTTTTCTTCTAGCCAATGTGGTGTCTTTTCTTCTCGGACAGGATGTGACCGCCTTGTTTTTTCAGAGGATTCTTTTAATATTGCAAGATTATTAAGTTTATTAGTTACCCCGGTATTCAAAGTGGCAGTAATACTCCGGATAGGGGAATTGGTTTTTTGAAGAACAAAATCCACTACTTCTGCGTATTGGGCGACATTAATAACATCTTTATGGGCATTAAAATGGTTTTCGATTAAAGATATATTAATACAATCAGTCACTAAACGATCAACGTGACGAATAAGCACCTTTTTAATAACTATGTCGAGTGAAGAGTTTTCAATTTTGTTTATGGTGTCTTGATGTGGATGACTCTGAATTAAAACAGTTTGTAGCCCTTGTTTAATCAAGATATCAAGATTGTTTTTTAAGTTTGCCAAATTGCTTGTTTTAAGCACTTGCTCTAAGCATGAACTGTAGATTTCAACAGGCAAGATCATTGAATACTTATCAAAATGAGATTTAATACTATCTAGAATAATATTTCCATCAATCAATCGATCAATGTTTGCATATAATATTTTTTTAATTTCTAAATCTATATCTAGAGAGTCGATCTCATTCTGGATTGTTTGATAGGTGTTCTTTGAAGAAGTCTTTGAAGAAGTCTTTGAAGTAATCTCTGGTATTGCTCCTTCATTTTGAAGCTTCGTATCTTCAATTTGCAGGTTGGAACCTTCATTTTGCAGATTCGAATCTTCAATTTGCAGGTTCGAATCTTCATTTTGAAGCTTCGGTGCATCTGTTTCTTCGGACTTCACTTCCGAACCTTCATTTTGAAGCTTCGTATCTTCAATTTGCAGGTTCGAAGACGCAGGCTTTTCAATAAAGAGGGAATAGCCTTCTAGCGAATAGCCAAGTTTATGCAAATCTTTCTGTATTAGCTGTAAATCTACACGGTATTGCCAAGTTTTATCCCACTTGAACTTGGGATTTCTTCTTCGTTTCAGCCACCCGTTTTCCACTAAGGTCTTACAAATTCGCTCCATTGTTGTTGAGGAGCATTCTAACATTGTTTCATCGATTAGCTCTTCTGCCTTTTTGTATATCCAGCCATTTTGAAGATTTTCTTTTATGTCATCTTCCGTTTCAACGGATCCATCAGTAAACTTTCTAATACGTGTCATCTCTTCTTTGAGAAATGTGTCTGCATCTTTAACTCTCTCGCTCCAGTAAATAAACTGGTTTAAAACCATGGCTAAATTGGGTTTTCCAGTTAGAGCAACAAGCTCTTCTTTTACAACTGCTCTTTTTAATTTTCTTGGTTCTTTGTTTAACATAAAAAAGCTCCTTTCATGGCCCCTTCGATAATGCAAACAACAAAGAAGAGATCTGAAAAAGAGCGTAAAATTCAACCTATAAATTGAATATTAGCTTTTATTTATAACAAAAAGATGTTATAATAAATCTAAGTGAATAAGTTTTTTCAGAATCTCTGTATAAATGTTGGTCGGCAAACTCGCATTTATCTCAGGGATTTTTTTTATTTTCTCTTAAGAACAGTTACTATTGTAACAAACTGAAACTTACTGTAAGAGGGTAATATGTCACGAAATACTAATAAACGGCACAAAACGACAGGATTATCTTTGGAAATAAAATGGGTAAAATGTAGAATTTACAAGGGTTTATAAGGCTTTCTTGAGTCAGGAAATCCCTCTCAATAAAGTCCTGAAAATGGGTGTTAAAGAAAATGAAGTAAGATAAAAGAATCACCCATCCAAAAAAACCCACAAAAGCATATTCATTTACAAATGAACCATAACCAAACAATTAATTTCTGGATATACACCTCTCCATCAGTTGATTAAAATTATATTATGTTATATACTTTTTGTCAAACGGACAAAAGTCACTTGTTCTGCAAATAAATTAAGGAGTGAGTGTTTTGGGGATTTGTATCAATGTTTAAATTAAATAATGAACATAATGAAACAGTTGGTATATGGGAAAATTCAAAAATTATATTTCAAGAACTGAAACAGGAGAAATTTCTGAGATGGGCTTTCTTCTTATGTGTTGGAATAGGATTTTACACCTATTTTATAAGTCCTTACTCTGATTGGATAGGACATTTTTCATTCTTGAAAGAATGTATGTTCTCTTTCGTTTCGACCACGGTTTTTTTGTGCGCCGCTGGAAATAAAAGGAAATATTTTTTTCGGAAAATGGGTTTCTTTAGACTGATGGGGTCAGCGTTAATTGGATGTATCATCACATTTGTTTTTCTGGTTATTTCGGTTGCGATATTGACTAGCATGAATTATGAGTTTTCTTCCACTTCAATCGTGGGAGGTGGAGGAGGCGATGGCCGGAGCATAAATTATGTGATTATCAGCTCGTTGATTCAGTTATATGGTGAAACTATGATTATAATTTTCCCGTTCTGTTTTTGTATGAAGATTTTATCGATGTTCATGCATTGGAGTAAAATGGTGACGGTGATTTCATTGGTTTTTTCAGGTGTGTGTTTTGGTTTAACTCATTACAGTACGTATGACGGGAACCTGATTCAACTTATTTTGGTAATAGGACTAAGCAGTGTTGGATTTTTGATTACCTTTCTTAGGGTCAAGAATATTCATAGTGCGTATTTGGCTCATGTTTTTTATGACGGTATTCTTTTATTTATACCACTCCTTATTCTTCAACATTATTACAGTTGATCTGCTTTTGGCCGGCCAATAAAGACAGGTTAATTTTAGACATAAAAAACAAAAAGTCCCCATTATTGTGAGGACTTTTTGTTTTTTAAAATTAGATCTTCAAAGTTAATGTATTCGATTTTAAGTTGATAAGCCCGGTCACTATTTTCGCTGTAGACTAAATTTGCATGGATATCTAATGCGTTAAGAACCTTTTCATAGGTGCTTAAAAGGGAGTTGCTAATACCCAATTCCATGCTGGAAATCGTTCTGGAGTCCATATCGGTGATCCTAGCAACCTCTTTTTGTGTTAAGCCTAATGCCACTCTTCTTCCGAATATTAATTTCCCCAATTTTTCTTGTAGGGAAAGTGGTTCGTTAATCTCTTTTCGCTTTCTTTCAACAAAAGGTTTGTTTTTCTCCTTTGCTAAATTGTTTTTTCGAATACGAGCCATATTATCATACCCCCATAACTCAGCTTTATTTTCAGACAATTTAGGTCAGGCTTTGTATTATATAATACCCCTCGACCCTTGTCTTGTCCTCTCCCCATTTTAATTTTTTGTTTGAGTTTAAAATTTTTTATAAGTTTAAACTTTAAAATTGAATAGAGTTTTAAACTTCATTTTTAATTTTAATTAATCATTGTTTAAAAAGGTGGGCGACGGGGGAAAAAGAATAATTTTTGTCTAGTTAAAAATTTAAGTATTATTATAATTTAAAATTCAATTAATTTATCAACATTATATTTAAAATCAGGATTTTAAGTATAAAATTCGTTTTTTATTTTTAATCAAAATTAACTGTGATTTTATTCGCTCGTCAGAGCGAATTTAAAGGGGAGAGAGCGACAAAAATTGCCAAGGAAAACTCACATTGCCTTCCCTAAATTGTCTGAAAACTTTATAAATGTTTTATTAAACACATAAAACAAATTTATAAGAACCTTATAAAACAATTAGATATATATTTAAAAACATATATAAAAAATATAAAGAAATAATAAAGAAAGAATTAAGAATAGAAGCATAAAGGGATAAAACAAATATTAAAAATCGAACTTTAAGTTATTAACGGGTTTAGAAACAAAATAATAAGGACGGTTTTTAAGGGGAGATTGGTTGTGATTGTTAGCAACAAAGTGATTGGTCGGCAATTTTTTTTAATAAAGATCCGCCCACCAAAACGGATGGTTTTCGAGTTGGGGAACTCTGTTTGATATCATTGCTTCCTCAATATTTCATTTAAATGAAGGATTTAAGGTTAGTTCCTCTGGTTAGCCCGGAGAGTTATACACAAAAAAGCCACCGTCTTTTAGGTGGCTTTTAATTTAATATCTGAAAAAATTTTAAGCGAATTGTTCCCCGACCCAGTTGAAGAATCCTCCTATTAAGTCAGCGATCGCTTTGAAAAAGTCACCAATTGCCTTGAATATATTTTCAAAAAAACCGCTGTCTTTCAATTCTTCATATTTTTTTGTTCCTTGGTCTAATAACTCTTTGGCTTTTTCTTGTGACTCCTTCGCTAGATCATCCAATTGTTTCTTAGCCTCATCAAAGTTTATGTCATTCGTTCTGTATTTATCAGCAAGGTTGATAAGTTGTGTTGTTTGTTGTTGAGTTATAACTTGGTCGAGATTTGCTTTTTTCAATTCATCCTGAACGATCTTTTGAACATCCTCTTTTGTGGCCGGCTTATTTTCAGCCATTTCCTTTTTAATTTCAGCTAAAGTTTGAGTGATCTGTTCACCGTTAATGTCCTTGTTGTTGTCCGAAATTCCTGAGATAGTCTCCAATTCATCATTTGCTACATCCATCCGCTTATTATCAAGCTTTTCGCCTTCGCTATCATAAGCTTTATAGATCCCGGTCAATGCGCTTTCACCTGTAACTTTGATAGGGGAAGCAATTGTAATGCTGGCATCAGTTACCCCGGCTGTTATTGCGGCATTTTTGTACATTGATTCAGTAACTTTTGTTATATTTTCTGGCTTAACAATCTCTACATTTATTCCATTTCCGCTATCAGTTCTTTCGACTTTTGCAGAGCTGTACAGATTGCTGTCGGGAGATCCGTCTTTTAAGTATTTAACCAAATCTTGACCGGAAACACTTACAGATTTCACTTCATCTAAATTATTAATTTTCAACAGCTCTTGTGTTTCTTTCTTTTGTTCAGATGATAAAGATGCACCATATGCGAAAACAGGCTTTCCCCATTTTTCATTAACCGCTCCGGAATCTTCGGCAAGTGCACATTGTCCCCCGATACTGAGACCTAAAGTGAACAATGATGCGACTCCTAGTGTTTTTAAATATGTACCTTTCAATAGCATTGGATAACTTCCACCCTTCTTTAATATTATAAATTAATTATAATATAATTAATACTTTTAGTCAATATTTGTTTTGGTTATCCGGTCATTTAAGAACCGATGATCTTGTTAGAAAAAGTATATCACTAAAAAACTCATTTTTGACAAAAAGTATAATAACTTCCGAAATGAAAAACAGAAAACAAAAAAAGAACGAGAAATAATATTTGCAAAAAATTATGATATAATTCTTACAAACGTGTTCCTTTCTGATATAATAAAACACGAAAAATAACAAAATCAAATTTCCCTTGAAAGGAGTATTTGTGCATGAATAGAAGGAATATCAGGAACATTGCAGAGTATGTTCTTGGTGACGATAATTATGCTTTCTTTTTCAACGAATTGAAGAGAAAGCAGTATAGCGACCTTCATATTGAAGGATTGTGGTATGTCTGGAGGATTGTCAAAAATACAAGATATTTTAATGAAGAAGAGAGAACTTATTTGACAAATATGTTTATGACGGTTAAGGATGCTTTAAAGATGAAAGGTAAAGAAGTGACAGAGAATGCGGCGAGGGCATTTAATACGGGGATAACTCGAAAATGTAATAAATTGATTGAACGTATTGGAGCTGACCTTTGGGATTTAGATCCTCATAAGATAAGCGAAGATGAGTTGCGAAGATACTGTACAAGGGCTAAAAAATTTTACGAACAACAAGCTAAGCTTGTTGAAAATCATTTAATCATTGATCAAATGGAGCTTCTGAATATCATAGGTAAGTCGCTCCCGGAGCATCAAAATTCAAAAAACATGAATAGTGAGGAGGTAATTGAAGTAGCACACCGACTTAAAAAGACGAATCTCCTCAATTACTTGAAGGAAAGAAAAGAAGTGGTTGAGTTTATTTTATATCACACAATGTATGATACAAGTCATCTGGCTCCTGCTGAAAGAAAAGTTAAAGAGAAGTTAGAACACATATTAATTAGTCGATGAAAAATTAAAGTTTTTTTATAATAAAAAGTTGATTTTTTGAGAAGAAAGTTATTTAATTAAAATAGATATTATAATTGCTCAGGGCATGTCTGAGCGCTATATTATTTTGAAAATGAATGAACTTTCAATTCATAAAGAAAGGATGTGAGTGGCGGTAAGTGACCGCTAAACATTATGGCAAATGAACGAGGAGGAAGAAGGGGGAGAGGATCTTACTCTGCTGGGAACCCGACAAGGGGGAATGCAAGAGGAAGTGGTCAGCTCGCGAGAGGAGTAGGAGGAAGTAGGGGTGTTCCGAGAACGACATCTTCAAACCCAAATTTTAAATCACGTAAAGCTCCTGATAATAGGGCCCCTATTCAAAAACTGTTATCCTGGCGTAACCAACCTGATTTTGAGGAGTTTCATAAAGGTAGGGGTTGGATTAAATATAACCCCATTGCTTGGTTGGTATATGGGTTTTATCTATTTGCCTATAATGCGATAGGGGTTCCTAATAGAGGAGACAATCGAGTAAGTCGTTTGTTTCTTGGATTGAAAAAATTCGGTACCTTTATGGTATTCATGCTATTTGTCTATATGACAAGTATGTTAGTTGTTGGTCTTGGTACTACTGCATATAAATATGCAACTGGGACAGGCGAGGGCCCTCCAACATCACTAGTCAGTCAGTACAGAGATTCATTTGAAAAAGTATATGAAACAGAAGATGAATCGGTTCCGGGGCATCCGATATACATTGCAGGTGTAAAAGTACCTGCTGGTATGGGAAAAGACCAATATGCGGCAGTTGCTCACGAAGTGATTAAAGAAAAACTAGATGAAAAGAAATATTCTGGGTTTAGAATCGATTTTTCCCCATCTGCTAAACTTTTAAAAGCAGGAGATGTGGTTAGTGGATATGTTATTTATGGTTATGGCGGACAATTGGACAGTCTTAAAGATCACAAGCCCGGTAATTACTTTGGGTTCAAATACAATCTAGAAAACGTTAAACCGTCGAATTACTCACCATACGTCATTACAGATAAGGATATGGACGCATATGCAACATTAAGATTAGCGCAACTCCAAGACTCAGAAGATTATTCTGCGGCTTCACAGAAAGTCAAAGAGGATTATCAAATTAGCGACATTACTCAATTCCAAAACAAGATGGAGTGGGGTGTTGCAACCTATAAGTTAGAAAATAAAGACCAAGAAATTAAACTATTAGAAGAAGTCAAAGGGAAGGACGTTAATCAAATCAAACCAGTTGTCAAAGACGACAACTTCTTTGGAAATTCACAAGCTGGAAAAGCTAAAGCGAAGTCTGAACAATAAAAAATAACCCCCTTGTCCTGTGGCAAGGGGGGTTTGTCTAAAGGAGAGAAAAGATGGATAGTTCATTTTCTGAATTGAGTAAACCGTATTTTCAAATGAATGAAGTACAGTGGAGTATTACTGCGTTAATAGCCATAATGTTTCTAGTGTTTTGGGTAGTGGAAATGACTTATCTCCAACAAAAGATGTTGTCTAAAGGTAAACAAGAGAGCGCCCCTTTTATGTACCTTGCAACTCCCTTTCTATTTGTGGTTACAGTGGCACTTTTCGGCTTTACAGTATCCCGTTTTTTGGTTTCTATAGCATTCCCGATCTTTCTGGTGGCATTGATTTTATTTGCGATTCGTTTTTTTATTCCGACAAAACATGTTAAAAACATGGCTTATTGCTCTACAAATTGGTCTAAGGTTAGAAACGGACTCTTTTGGTTCACTGCTTTCGCTCCCCCGGTTTATTGGTTCTATTTGCAATTAACTGTGGACACAATTGCTCAAAGCGTTGCGTTTCCGATTATTCTTGCATATCAGTTTACGTTTCCGCTATTATTGGTTTTCTATATCTATAAAAAAATGAACTTTAATGTGTGGCAAACCTTAATCTCATTTTTATTTCTAAGTGTGTTTGTAGCTGGTTTATGTGTATTCACTTTCTCGACAGCAAGTTCTGTTTTAGGCTATAGTATCGGCATTGCTCTGTTGGTTGTCACTTTAATAGGGTTGGTAATGGAATTTAACAGCGTTAGGGTGATCTTGAAACATAATGGCAAAATGGATTGAACAAAAAACCATTAAGTATATTGTATGAACTTAAACCCGTCTATTTGGCGGTTTTTTTTTGGTCTGATCCTAAAAATTATGACTAAAGGATTATTAAGGGAAATCAAGGATAAAAGAGGTGAGTTTGTTACAATATACCTGCGCCTCAATAATGACAAAGGATGAAGAGATTGGAAAACCGAAAAAAACATGCTTTTTTGTGGATTATAGAGGTGAATTGGTGATACAATAGGTTTAACGAACTATTACAATTGTAACCATATGGTTATCCGGCATGATCCTTTAGAACAAAACAAAAGGAAGATTGAGGCCACTTCGTTAGGTCGAAAGTGGTCGTTTTTTGCGTTATTTTATCCATTTTGTGAACATTTTTATATAAAAATTCGAGTTGTCAATGCTTATATAAACCCATTTATTTAAGAGTCAAAATGATTATATGTCACAATTGACGGATCATCAGGATGACGTTAAGTTATTCCTTGGGCGGAAAAAAATAAATACATAAACAAATGTCGAAACTGTTGAGAAATGCTGATATGTCGGCATTTTTAGGCGGTTTTTCTTTATGATAAGGTATGCGTTTAGGATGAATCGATTTGATCATTGGGATTAATATCGTAAAACAAATTGATTTTTTGTATAATCTTTCAAAAAAATGTCGAATATACGGAAAGATGGAACGATCTACATAAGGTTGATTTTAAATATAATAATAATTATAATAAAATTAAAAAACTGTTTCTGAATCAAAATTTTTAATAATTTAATCATTGAAATAATGCCTAAAAATTTAATTTGAAGCTAAGTGAAAAGGAGTGACAACAAGTGGCGAATAAAGAGTTGGCTAACATCGATTGGTTACAACAAAAGGCAAAACAATTGTCAGAAGCAACAACTAAGTTGTTTACTGACTGGAAAAATGATTTAACAGTGGATGATAAGTTTGTGCCTAGTGAAACGCTTTTAGAAAAAGAGTTGGCTGAAATTATAGAGGTAGAATTCCCGTTAGAAATAAGAGATCTTATTCGGGATACTTATGTGAGCACGTTTTTATTAGAAAAGGCGTGTAGGATGGAAAATTACTTTCCGGCAATTAGAGAAGCGAATAAACTAGATGAAGAACAGTTGTTAAAACGCTTTATTAGAGAGCGTAAAGAGGGTATGTATGTTGACTCTCCAGAAAAAGTCAGTCCTCAAGTTCTATATATTATTAAAAGACGCCATCAAACTGTGTACTCAGCAAAGGAAAGATGGGAGGAACTCCGTAGAGAGAAACTCGGTGATTTTGGTGTAGTTGTTGAAGGAAATGAAAAAGATGATGAAAAAACTTCCTTTGATAACAAAATTGAGGACTTGAAAAGAGTGTTCAAAGAAACAGGCATCCTACCTTCTTACAAGAAAGAGAACAGGATGCTTTATGATAAGAACTTTCTCTTTTCTGCTGTTGGGCACTACAATACAACAATAATCGGTTTACAACGAATTGTTTCGAATTGTATAGATCCCGCTTTATTGCCAACTTTCAAGAAAATATATGATAAATCTGAGTATAAAATGAATGTCATTATACTCAAACAAAGAATTCGGGAATTTATCGAAAAAAACCAAGGCGAACAGTTGACTATTAAAAAAGTCAGGGGAGGGTACTTCTTGGTTAACCATATTAGAGAATACAATCCTGAATTTAAAGATTTACAACCAATTAAGGTACTTAGTCACTTTTATCATGAGGTTAGAGAGGAAATAAAAAAAGAAAAAAAGTAATGCAAGGGGTGCGTATAATTGGACAGAATAAGTGAAATTTCGAATAGAGCTGATACCAAGTATAGACACTCCTATAATAAAGTTTTTTCGTTTCTAAACGTGTCAGGGTCATCAGGAGCGACGACTGTGGCTCTTATGGTGGCAGAGGCTTTAACTATAGCTAACAAGCGTGTAGCGCTTGTAGATTGCGATTTTTCATTTTCTAGTGGGTATGAAGCTCTTGAACCTCAATTGAAGCACTTGCCGCTTTCTGATGGGGATGCTCAATCAAGATCTCTTTTTGGCTTTTTTCATGAAGGGCAATCGATACTGAACTCTTGTTATAAAATGATTAACGAGGACATAGATTTGTTTGCAGTATATAAGCCTAACCCGTTTTATGCTTCTGAATTTGTCGATGATTCTATGATGTCAATTTTGATCGAAGAACTAAAAGCTAATTATGATGCTGTTATCTTGGATGTCCCTTTCAATCCGTACTTATTTTCTTCGGTAACTTCTGTTTTGAAGGCAGATATGACGTTTTGCGTGACGAACTTCTTTCAAAAAGGGGCTGTAGATGTTCTGAGAGCAGTTCAATATTTCAACAATATACATCCCTTTATTGAGAGTATGAAAAATACGATTGTTAATCTTTCCGAACCAAACGAATTTTATTCTAAACGAGAAGCGTTGATAAAGGAATACATAAACGTTTATCAAATTGATTTTGATCCGTGCTTTGATATGATCATGGAAAATAATATTGATTCTTATATATTTGGTAAAGAGGATAAAGCTGTTGTTCCTGTTGAAATTCAAGAACAATTTTTAAAAATCATAACCAGTATGAAAATATTGAATGATCAAGAAGAAAAACTGATTATTGAAAGAGATATAGAAATTTAGATTGACGATATTGGGCCAATCAAAAATCGATAGTGGAGGTGAAGAGATGATTACAAGTGAAGCTTATAATGCACTTGTGAAACAGAAAAAACAATCTTTAGGTAGCCACTCGGGAAATAATAATATTGGCGGCTGGGCATATTCTGCTATTCTGGGGAGGACTCAAGTATACATAGATAATATATCTTCATACATAGAGAGTCAGGTGAAACAGCTTTATAATGGGGCAGACAATTCAATAGTAGCCAAGCGTATTAGAGAAGTAAAGAAAAAGAACATAAGATTATTTATCACAAGAAATTTTTACAATGAATATATAATTGGTGAACAACAAAACTTGTTTGAGAGAACGGTTCAGAAAGTAACAGAGGATATCCTAGGTTTTGGAACACTATTTAAATTACTTGATGGCGCTAAATTTAAAGGTCAAGAAATTCATAAAGTATTTGTTAATGATTATGAAAAAATATATATTCAGGGGTTTGGTGGGGGCATTGAAAATGTAAGAGCATCAGATATTTTCCACTCCCGAAAGCAATATCTCCAATATGTTGATCGTCTTCTAAAAGAAGATGGAAAGTCCCTTGATTCTACACACTCTAAAGTTGAATTTATTATCGATAACAAGTATAAAATCACGGTCATACCGGCTGTGATGTTACATACTGAGGAACCAGCCATTATTATAGAGAAAGTCAAACTCAGTAACGTAACATTGGAAGATTTAGAAGAGCAAGGTATTATCCCTTCTGAGTTTAGTGAGAGATATATCCGGCAATACCTAAAAGAACAGTCGTATTCTGCACTTGTTGTTGGTGAAAACGGCGGTGTTCAAAATGTATTTGGTGCATTGATCAACGTATTAGAGAAGGGGAATAACCGAATTGTGTGGAATGTTCCATATACCTCTCAAGTAAAACAGAATGAATTGGTTTCTAATTTAAATAGCTACTTGTCAGGAGTAGGTGAGACGGTTATTGTTTCACAAAACTTAGGAACAGATATTAAAATAAATCAATTTTACGAGGATATTTTAAAGGGGACTCAGTATATCACTACCCATGTATCGAAAACGCTTGATACGGCCCTTCATGATATAAAAAGCCAGTTATTATCTCATTTAAGTATGCCTGATAAGATTTTAGAAGAATTTATATGTCTGGCATTCCCTCTCCAAATAGAGGTCTCAAATGTATTGGGGAGACCGAAGATTTCCACTTTGAAGGTTCGTAAAGATGACTGGAACCAAGGTCAGAAAACATTAGAACAGCGATATATGATTTTTAAATATGACACAATTTTTGAAAAGCTAAAAGAAGAAAATTAAAATCCACTCTCTTCTATTGAGTGGATTTTTTTAGTTTGACAAAAAGTATACATGATATTATACTAAATGCAAAAGGAATACACGGAGGTTTACAACATGAGTGATGGAAAAAGACCAAAAATTGAAGATATAGAAGTAAACTTAGAATTAATCAAAACGTTACGAGACAATTCGCCCTATCGACTTGAAGATCTAACAAAAATACTTGGTTTGAGATATTCGGCCAGTTACACAAGAAGAGAAGATGGGGAGGTTGGCTTTAAGCCGGAAGAGCTTTATTTGTTATCTATATTATATGAAGTCCCTCTTGATACACTCTTTATTGAAAAGTCATAATGTAAAAAGCAGCATGATGAAAAGAAAGGTTATACGCCTTTCTTTTTTTTATTTGTGAAGTTTCTCTATTATTACTCAAATTGACAAAAAGTATAAAATAAAATATAATAATATATGATAATGAGAGGAGTTTGATATTTCTATGCTTAGCTATGTGAATTTAATAGGCAGGATAACAAATGAAATCAAATTAGAATACACTAGCAAAGATAATGAAAAGGTCTTCTTTTATCTCGCAATCGTAAAACCCATGCAGAAGAAAGAATCGTTCACTATTCCAGTTCTAGCATATGGCGATACCGCTTTACGGATGATTGAGAATAATGTTAATAAGGGTGACTTGGTTTGTGTTGAGGGTGTTCTTGATGGTTATCAAGAGGGGCGAAAAACGATGATCACTACATTGGCTAAAAATGTTGTTTATCTGGAGCCGCAAGAGATCCGGACAAAAAGACATATTGAACAAGGTATTAAATTACCCAATCAACACAATCAGAGGTATGATGATCATCGGAGATGGAACGGGTATAGTGAAGACCATAAATCGCCGGATTACGGCCATTCTTCGAAAGTCGATCATACATATGGTGATCGAAGTCAACCCCAGAGAGAAAAGGGGGATCGGAGGCAGTATCGAAACCGTGGTTTTGATAATTATCAGAATGAAAGAAATCAATATGGTAGAGGTTATGGCGGTAAAAGACGAGGGGGGGAACGGGGATATCAGCCTGATGATGAATTACCTTTCTAATGAACAGGAGGCACAATATGACACAAGACAGCTTTAAAGACTTTGTGAATCAAATATTTCAAGATGAGCACAGTCATATTTCTCGTACGGGGTTGATTCCTGTTGAGGACGTTTATTCAAAAAAACCGAACTTAGAAAAACGCATAGAGAAGCTGTGTGAGCTTTTAAGCTTGCCGGATGACAAAAACCTTTACTATAGTCAGAAAGGCGTTATGGGGAAGTATGTATACCTTGATGAGAGCTTTTATTTTACCTTCTGGTCTCTCGAAAGGGAATATATTGAGCAATTTGTTCAGAAGGGCTTCCATAAGAAAAAAGACTACTGCAAGAAATTATTAAACGATAGAGACTTTGGACGTCTACTTTCAATTAATGATAAAGTGATTGGTTTTCACTTGTTTGAATTGCATTATAAAAAGATCCCTGTTGATGAACGGAAGGCGTTGTTTATTGATATTTACAGTCGAAGTGAATATGGTTTTAGTGATCTTGATAAAGAAATGGTTGAAGAGGTGTTGCGACTTCCAACACCAAAGGAATTCATGTTGCCTCCCGCTCTCGATCAAGCTATTTTGACAGTATATAGAGGGCAAGGACTAAAGTCAACTAGCTATGACGAAGCGTTTTCGTGGACTTTAAGTGAAGAAGTTGCTCGTTTCTTTGCTAACCGGTTCTCGGGAAATGGTACCGTGTTTAAAGGTAAAGTGAAGCGTGAAGACGTGGTCGGATACGTGGAGAGAGAAGAAGAGATACTGGTCTTTCCGGGAAGTGTATTTGATATAGAAAGGATACAGGGATGAGGAAGATGAGGAAAATATCAATAATAATTGGCATTATTCTTATTCTTGTAGGAGTTGTGTTTGGGGGAAGTTCCTTATGGGAGTTATATGAAACAAAAGCTAAAACCAGCGAATCATTGAAGGAAGCGAAAGCGTTAGTAAACAAACAGGAGAAACACGTTGAAGACACTGACACCAATCATCCGAATACAGTGATTGAAAAAAAAGAGCGTGAAAGCGTAAGGACAAGCGACGATTCAAAGAGCTCTGAATCTAAATCGAAGAATCTGAAAACGAAAGAAAAATACACACCAAAAACGGGTGATGTTGCAGGATTGTTAACAATCCCGGCGATAAATGCCGAACTGCCTATTGTTGAGGGAACCGATCCTAATGACTTAGCAAAAGGTGTTGGACATTATAAAGGCAGTTACTATCCAGATCAAAACGGCCAAATCGTGTTGTCTGGACATCGAGACACCGTCTTCCGCCGAGCTGGAGAATTACGAAAAGGGGATATTTTAAGGGTTGATACTGGATACGGCGGCTATGATTATGTTATTAAAAAAATGAAAATTGTCTCGAAAGATGATGATTCAATTATCACACTACAACACGAAAAAGAAGAATTAATCCTCACAACTTGCTATCCTTTTTCCTACATAGGGGATGCGCCTGATAGATATATCATATATGCATATAGAAAATAATCCGCCTATTTATGTATGGCGGATTATTTTTGGTCGTATTAAACTGATAATAGATAAATGACAGCCCGGCAAGGCTGTCATTTATTCTTAATTGGTGCGTTTTTGTTTCCTCTTGAGATTAAACAAGAGGATACCAGCACCGATAATAAGGATGATGGAGCTGATCAGTAACATCCGGTAAGTTTGGAACATGCTTGTGTTAGGGAGAGAATGGACTGTCTTTTTCTCGACATGTGGGGTGTCGTGTTTTTTGACAGTTGGAGGTACTGTATCATTCTCTTTCTTTTTGTCTTTAACCGTGTGTTTGATGATTTGCCCATCTTCCTTAATTTCAAAAGAGAAAGTCTCTTGATTAATTTCATAGCCGTTAGGGGCTAGAGTCTCTTTGTAAGTGTATTTACCAAAAGGTAAGCTGTTAAAACGAGCTACACCATCATCATCTGTTTTCCCCTTGGCTACTTCTTTACCGTTTTCGTCCGTAATTGTGAATTCTGCACCTTTTAGACGAGTGTTTTCATCTGCTACATCTGTCTTAGTGATTTCGAGACTGCCTGTGATTTTTTTGTTTGTTGCAGTTACTTTGACGGTTTCGTTATTTTTAGAGATCGAGAATTTAATAGGTTCTTTGTTAAGGACATAACCTTTTGGAGCTTCTTTTTCAACAAAAGAGTAAGATCCGTATTTAAGGTTTGTTACAGAAATTCTTCCGTCCTTATCAGTTGTATATTCACCGATTGTCTTCCCGTCTTTATCCTTCAATTCAAAGACCGCTCCTTCAAGAGCAACATCCTCATTAGAGCCATCTTTTTTGATTAATTCAACATGACCTTTAATAACCTTATTCGAGATCGGCAGTGTGATTGTTTTACCGTTATCTTTGATACTTAAAGGGTGTTTTGTTGAATCGAGTACATAACCTTCATTTGACTTGGTTTCTTGGACATAATACTCTCCATAAATCAGGTTAGTAAATGTTGCTTGGCCGTTTTTGTCAGTAACCTTAGAAACCACTTTTTTTCCGTCTTTGTTAAAGAGGGTAAATGTAACGCCTTCTAACGCTTTTTTGTTCTCATCTGTTTTCAAGATGCGGATGTTACCACGAATGTGCTTATTCACGAAGCTCAATTTAGAGGTTTCATCAGCATTAACCGTAACGCTTTTGGATGCGGACTCTAAAACATAACCCGTTGCTGTTTTCGTTTCTACTACAGTGTATTTTCCTAAAGGTAATTTTCCGGTAGTAGCAACACCGTTGCGATCTGTTTTGACAGTTTCAACGATTTTCCCGTTAGAATCTTTAATGTCGAATGTTACACCTGATAGAGGCGTTCCATCTTCGCTTGATTTAACGATTTTAATACCTCCAGATGTTTCCCATGACGCTGATACACCGACTTTAACGCTTTTTTGAACTTCTTTTAACGAAACGATGTTCTGATAGGTTCCGTCAGAATTATATTTCATTGATACCATCTTTTTTAAATCAGCTTTTACGTTCACTTCGATTTTAGAAGTTGGTGTGTCCTTAGGAAGTTGTACTCTAAATTGTTCTTTTGCGTTGAAAGTTTTTTTAGAAACCCCATTTACATCAGTTACTTTAGCTTTGCTTGGAGCGTTTTCTAAAGTAACGGTGTATGTACCTGTAGCAGAACTTTTAACTGTGTACGGATCCGTAACGAGAAATTTTCCTTTGACAGTTGCTTTTGCATTTTCAGGAGTCACGCTAAAGCTCACGTCTTGCGTGTCTTTTTTTGTTTCCGCAAGGTTAAGAAGATAAGAAACTGCTTTTTTTACAGAATTGTCACTGTAAGTGATGTTTTTTTGCTTAACCTCTCCAACAGCAATCCATACGGCCATTTGTGTAGCGTAATGAGCTTTTGCACGGCTACTAACGCCTAATTTGCTTGGTGAAATGTTAGGGTACCCATAAGACAAAATCCGGTACACTTTATTACTCATTTGACCGCCTGATGGCATATCAACGTTGTGTGGAGAGTGCTTTCCTGGCTGTAAACAGTAAGCGAACCTTGATGGATCAGAAGTTGATTTTATCTGTTCTGTTGGCAAGAATCCGCCTGTGCTTGAATCATAAGCCCATCCTTTAACCTTCGTATTTGGGTCGCCACTAAATGAATCGGCAAATGCCACATGAGATTGCAACGAAAACAAGGAACATAAAGTAATGAGCAATGCTGTTAAATATACAAAAGCTTTTTTCATGGTTCTCTTTCCTTTCATATGCGTTTTATATTGAATAGGGATATGGAAGAAGAAAAGAGCCATTTAACTGTCATCGATGAAGGCTTCTTCAATATTAAATTGTGAATTCAAACTCGACATAAACACCTCCTAGCAACTATTTAAGTTTATCTTACCATAATCTCAGTTTTTTTAAAACGATTTTTTTGAATAAAAGTAAAAAAATAAAATAATTATTTTAAAAAAGACGATGGATGTTTGTTCTTCGTTTTATAGTTAATATAACATTTGTGTAGGGGATTATAAAGGTTTCGAATGGGGTTATATCGAAATGAGAAATGTGATTTTTAGTACAAGTTATTGATTATTAAATAATAATCATTTGTGAGGATGCAGGGTGAAAACGTGTCAATTTTCTTCACCCATTATTATACACGAAGTTAAATTTAATTCAAAAATAATTAGTCGTAGTCAAGAATAAGTTGATCTAATAAAATATTCCGGTTTATTTTGATAATCCTTTTATTAAAGGTTTTCTTATAATTTATGTTGATGAAAAGTATATGGTATAAAATTTTATACAAATAATAAATTGGGATATTAAGAAGTGGCGGAACATTGGATGTTTGTTAACAGAAATAATGGATAAGTGTTTACAGATGATCGATAAAATATTTTTTGCGAAAAAGGACAAAAAATCATTTTTTTAAAATCCAGAAATCGAATGAAATAGAAATAATTATATGTGATACATTGAATGATGAAACCAATGTACATATATAGATTTAATGATCTTTTGGATATTAGATTGACAAAAAGTAATGATTATTGAAAATTAAATTGCACCATTTCATTGACGAAAAGTATATACAATTATATAATTAAAACAGAAATTGAATCAGGAGGATGTGATTGAAGATAGGGTTTACCTACCTTTGCCACTATGAAAGAAGAAGAATCAGATATGCAGTCTACACCAGTTGAGTACACTTGCCATAATTGCGGTGTGGTTGAGTGGGATGTAGAAGTTGTTGTGAAAAAGAAGTGTAAGAATTGCCAAGAAATAATGAATTGCGAAGAGGAAATCGATGATCTGTAACAAGTAAAATCATCAATCCTGTGAGAGGAGGTTTCATAATGAGAGAAAGTATTCTCCGGGTTAACCCCCTAATTT
>NZ_LECW02000081.1 GCF_001042475.2 Bacillus glycinifermentans | reverse complement strand
GCCGCGTACATCCCGGTAAGATACATGTCCAATCACATGAACATTTTGGGATGCCGGCCATTCAGCATGAGCCTTGACTTCAACACCCCGGATATTACCGGACGTATAGTTATTTAAAAGCCAAACATGCTTTGAACCGTCATCAACTTCAATACCGTTTGAGTTTGATTGCCCTTTCGCGTGGGCCGTACCTCTCGGATCGAAAGAATGACAGTTTGAAATAAAAAGATATTCACTATAGTGCGTCGTAATCCCGTCATCTCCTGCCCCATAAGCAACACAGTTGTCGAGCCAAATATACCGGCATCCGTCTTTTGTATACTGGGTGGACGGCAGATGATCATATGTAGGCGCCGTTATGTCGAATCCGTGCAAGCCCGGGTTAATAGCTTCAACATCCTTTACCCAGCCAAATTTCACATTTGCAAAGGTCAAACAGCTTGAATGTTGGCCGCCCGTAGCTCCGACGCCGCCTTGCCTGTCCGGGTTCCAATCAAGTGACATCCCTTGCACGAAAATATTTCTGTTTCCCTTTACATAATCGGCGTTTGTGATTACCCATTCGCTGGCAGGTGTATCTTCATGTAATTTCAGGATCGTCACACCTTTACCCTGACCGACAAGATAGGTCCAGGATGGGAGCTTAACCCCTCG
>NZ_LECW02000080.1 GCF_001042475.2 Bacillus glycinifermentans | reverse complement strand
ATAGATGAGCGAAATTAAAAGGCCGGTAATTACGAAGGAGCAGGCGAGGGCGATCGAAGAAGGCATCAAGTGTTATGTCCGTCAAGGGTTAGATTTAGGTCCGAAGCTATATAATCGCTTTCTAATTGACCATGCGAACGTTCTTACGGAAGTAGACGATCCTTGGGCGGATATGTTCTCGTGTTTGAATGACCTCGACCTAATGACGATCGCAGCCGCATTAATCAACGGATATGAAGTCGAAAAGACACCGGAGGAGAAGGTGCGGGAGTATTACGCGGCCAATTACCAGCGACATGAGCAATCCATGCCTCGCAGTAAGGACGATTTTTACACATCAGGCGTTGCGGAAGGAGTCCGAAATACACTCGACTGCCTCGGAATCAAAATCGAAGGAGTGAATGCGTAATGACAAAAGATGAACTCGAAGCGATCCGTCAGCGTGTGGAAGCAGCAACGGAGAGCTATTGGGCCGCAGATGATAGTGAGTGGCCGGGAAACGAAAATCTTCGCTATTGGGTAAAAACACATTGGGACGGCGTTGCGGCGGCAGTAACGAAAGAAGACGCAGATTTCATCGCAAACGCACGCCAAGACATTCCGGAGTTACTCGACTACGTTGCGGAGGTTGAACAAGAACTAAGAGAGGCAACGTTAATTATCGATCGAGTCGAGAATTTACTTAGCAAGATGCGATACGGAACGGAATACGAAGTGTACGGTGAAGTTTATCGATTCCTTTACGGAAAGGATGACGAAGATGACAACGTATGACTCAAAGCCGGTCGCCAAGTGGAACACGCGCGATTTCCAGGCGTACCTCAAAGCGGAGCACGAACGGCTTTACGGCGTCCCGTACGTACCTTTTCGCGGCTACCAAGCCGAAGCGGGAATGCTCGGTCATTGGGTCGGAACGAAACGGAAGCCAGGCGAATACGGGCCGGAAGTAACGAAGCGCTTCATCGACCTGTGCTTTGCAGAATACAGGCCGACGGCAGAATGGCCGGGCATCAGCTTCGGATT
>NZ_LECW02000079.1 GCF_001042475.2 Bacillus glycinifermentans | reverse complement strand
AATTAGGGGGTTAACCCGTTGTACACCTTCATAACTAATTCACTATCAAACCCCATGAAATCTAATGATCCAAATGCAGCTTCAACGTAATCACTGTTCAATTATTCCCTCTCCTAGCTCCTCATTTAATAAAAGGATTCTTTTATCTTAATAGATGTTAAATTTACACTCTCCCCATCTATTTTTAACTGTCTCACTTTCTAATTTTAATTTGAATATAGCTTTAATAGTTCTTCCACTGGATAACTATCTGTTTTATTTATCTCTATAAAATATTCTAACTGCCAATTTTGGGTTTTAATAGCTTGTTTGCTAGTGGGATTCTCCCATCTAGGGTAAACTCGAATTGCCATTTTTCCTTTTGTGTCGGATGTTTTAAGGATATTTTGTTTTACAAGAACTTCTTTTGGAAAGACAAATTGTCCGAAATTATTATTTCTAGTAAAAGTGTTGATAACCAATAAATCAGTTGCCTTTTCATATGAAAAGGCTTGGTTTTTACCATCTCCATCTTTTTCCCAAAAAGCAACAAACTGTCCTATCTTGTTAGGTGTTATTTTTGCAACTCTAAATCTTACCGATTTTGAATTTAATTGAAACATACCCGCCCCATAGTCTGAATTTTGAGCTTCTTCCTGGATAGCATTTAGGGTTAAGCGATTAGGTTTATATAAAACTTTATTTACATTTGTTAACGCCTTATAAAATTCATTCAATGCTTTGTTTGTACTCCTTATTTATCGTTGTATTGCAACCTTTTTCTTATCCATCTTACTCGACCCCTTTCAAAAAGTAAAGCCAAGCAATTCTGAATTATTTTTATTTCTTTTTTTGACTCTTAATTTAATCCATTCTTCATCATCAGAATATGGTTTCTTGGTTGTTCTATACCATCCGTTAAAATGAGCAACTAACTGAATCATTATTTTCTCAGCTTGACCTTTAGAGTCCATCCCTAATTGTGTAAAACCATTTTTACTACTTAGCGGATCTCGGTCTCCTGGCTTATCAAACTGTTTAAGAGCTATGTAATATTTCCTGAGTCTGTACCAAAGAGTTATAGAGCCACCAAAGTGATCCCGATAGTGATTAACATTAAGTTTTGGTTTATAGCCCTTTGACTTTAAATATTCGGCTATTTAGCCCCCTAATGAA
>NZ_LECW02000078.1 GCF_001042475.2 Bacillus glycinifermentans | reverse complement strand
ATTTTATTGATCCGGGGATGCTGGCCCAAAATGCGGCAGATCCGCTGTTTAAGCCGGAACAAAAAGCAGGGGAGCAAATCGAATGGATGGGTGCCGCTCAGCTGTCGATGACAGATGCCGCAAAAACAGCCGTCAGACAGGGGGGAAGGTACGATCAGGACGCCGCTTGCTGCACTCGAGGCTGATATCGTCAATCAACTGAAGCTCAAAAGGCAAGGATGGAAGCCGGCAGCGGTTTTTCCATCTTTTTTTATAAATCAGTTTCTATTGGCGGAGGAGTTTTCATCATCGACAGCCAATTTATAACATTGAAGCAAAGAGGGCGGTCATACCGGCTCTTTAGCGAAGATTCAGCCAAGCTTTCCCGCCCATTTCAGCGCTTACATTATAAGAAAGAGGTGTCTTTAGAATGGTTCAATTCAGGAAACCTTTTGATGTGTCTCTACATGCAGGATGGCGGTCTCATTTTCGTGAGGATTCCATTACGTTAACAGAAATGGAGCAGCTCAAAGCAAGGATGCAAAATCTGATACAGCATGCAGGGGCTTCTCAAAGCGTTGAAGTGACAGATGCCAGGGTGACGGCCGAAGGAGAGATCACCTCACTGTTAAAGGAGCGGCTGGACAAGGAATATCATAAACTTCTCGGCAAAATCACCAGGGAAGTAAACGTCGAAGACTTTGGGGCTGTCCCTGATGGAAGGGACAATACCGAAGCTTTCCAGAAAGCGATCGGCACAGGATGCGTTAAGGTAAACGTTCCGGCAGGCGTTTATCTTGTTCAGGGAATCAAGCTGCCGTCCTGGACGTATTTTGTCGGACAGGGCAAAGGCGTAACGGTCATTAAGCTTCACGAAAACGCCCCGGCCTATGAGTGGGTGATCACAAATGATGACTATGAAAATGGAAACCGCAACATTTTTGTCCAGGGCATGACATTAGACTGGAATCCGGATAGACAGGGCGGCGTGAGAAATCCGGGCGGGCAGTATTCAAGCTGTTTAACGTTTGCCAAAGTCGAATTCGGCTGGATCAAAGATATCGAAGCCGTCAATGCGGGACTTCATGGCATTGATATTACATCGCCGACATATGACCACCTGCCTGATACCGACTGGACAAAAGACGGTTCCAAATACATTTGGGTTGATCATTGTGTGGCGTATGGCGCAGGGGATGACGGCATTACCACGCATTACAGCGAATACGTTTTTATCTCTAACTGCCATTCGGCAAATCCCCGCGGAACAGAGCATGGTGAAGGGATGTCCAACTCCAACGGGATAGAGATTGACGACGGGTCCAAACACGTTTGGCTGTTAAATAACATAACAAGCGGGAATATCCGCGGGGTGGAGGTGAAGGCGCACGAGATGTGGCCGGCTTCACAAAACGTCCATATTATCGGGCATATCTCCTACCGTGATGTCCGCGCGTTCGACCTTCGGCATATCGGCCATCACCAGGCTTCAGATCCGGAAAGCACCACAGCGTACGATGTCACGCTCACCGACTGTACGGCCGTTGAGCCTGTCTTCAATCCGCTTTACGACGGTGTGACGCCGAGGGCGCTCGTTGTTTCTGCATATAAAAATGTATATGTCAACGGATTCACGGCGATCGGCGATCCCGAGTATGACTATGGCGGCAATCCTGTGGTGGCTTTACAGTACCGCAGCCAAAACATCACGATCAACGGGATTAAAATCCGCGGGTTTAAAAAGGCCGGTGTAGATATTAATTTATCCGGCGGAGCCAATAAAACTGATTATGTCAAAATATCAAACTTCGATATTTATCATTCCGCTCCAAAAGGAATCTCAATCGGCGGCGGGCTTTATAACGTCAATATGATGAACGGAACGATGATAGCAGACAGCGGAACGGTTGGAATCCAATCGCCAAACAGCCAAGCCGTGATCATCGGCGTCCAGGCGGTCGGATATGATGCGGCAGCTTCCATTAAAGGTCAAACTTATGAGCAGGTGCCTCTCAGCTTAAAGGGCGGTGCGCAAATTGCCACCACCTCAGGTTTTGCGTTTGAGGAATCGAGCGCCGTCATTGCCGGCACGGGCGATATTACGGCAAAAGGCGAAAGAAATGCTGTCATCGGATCTTCAGGCGGTTCAAGTACAGAGGGCTCCCGCGCTTTCATCGCTGCTTCAAACAACTCCCATATTAAAGGAAACAGCGTATCGAGAACGATATTGTCCTCTGAGAGCATTACGCTTGAAGAGCCGTACACCGTGGCAGGCGGATACCAGACCATCAACTGGCTTTTGGACTCTCTGCATGGGAACGGCATATTTGCCGGCTCTGTAAGATCATCCTTACCCGGCGGATACGGAGAGTATTTTGAAAGCGAAAACGGGCAGCAGATCGATACGGGGATCATCGTAGCGTTAAGGGGAGAAAAAATCGCGCCCGCTCAAGAAAGCGATGATATGCTGGGTGTTGTGTCTGAAACGGCTGCATTTGTATCGGGGGAATCGAGCTTCACCTGGCAGAGCCGCTTTTTGACAAACGAATTCGGCGGATTGGTATATGAAGAAAAAATGGATGAAGAAACAGGGGAGCTGATTCGCGTACCAAAACAGAATCCTAATTTTCAAGAGGTTTTGGAAGAAAGCTATCTTTCGCGGGCTGCAAGGGATGAATGGCATGTTGTCGGACTATTGGGCCGGCATTATGTCCGGATTGACGGCACGGTTCGCCAAGGAGATTACGTCAAGGCGCTTAACGGAATCGGGACGAGAGCATCCGAAGGCTCCTGGAAGGTGATGAAAATAACCGCCCCATACAATCCTGAAAATGAATACGGCATCGCGCTTGTTATGATCAAATAGTGAAGATTTCCGCGCTCGAACAAGCGGATTTCATGGAAAAGCCGTACAAAGAATCGCTGCCGTTTGATAAGCCCGTTATGAAAATCGTAAAACGGATGAGATTCAGAAAGAAACGGACAGCTATACCCTTTATGGAAAACAGGCACGAGATTGTCTGACTCCGGGTTAGGCTTTTATCACATCAGGTGACAGCTCGTATGTATCCGCTGCAAACGATCGGAGGCGAAAGAGATGACACGCGCCATTTTAATCAAGTACCGGCTGGTAAGGGAATAAACAAGATCCGCCTGATTTATCGGCAGAGAGAATTTGATTACCCTTAAAGAGTTTCCTTTGCCCAACTTTTTTGTTGACAGCAAATATGGTTTTCGAGATAATGAATTTGTAAGCATATTATGAATTCCTCTTTTTCAGGTTCGTATCCCGCGGGACATGAACCTGTTTTTTTGTGAAGAAAAAGGCTGCCGGAAAACCGGCAGCCAAAAAGAGATGCTCGCATATTAATGAACGGTCCGAAAAACGCCGATGACCTTTCCAAGGATGGTCACATTTTGGAGAATGATAGGCTCCATCGTCGGGTTTTCCGGCTGAAGGCGAATGTGGGTCGCTTCTTTAAAGAAACGTTTAACGGTTGCTTCATCGTCTTCGGTCATGGCAACGACGATATCCCCGTTGTTTGCCGTGTTTTGCTGTTTTACGATCACATAGTCTTTGTCCAATATTCCCGCGTCTATCATGCTTTCCCCCATAATCTCCAGCATGAAGACATGCTCGTCCGGCGGAGCCAGCCGATCCGGCAGCGGAAAGTACTCCTCGATGTTTTCGACGGCGGTAATCGGCGTTCCGGCCGTTACCTTTCCGATGACGGGAACGTTCACAACCTGGCTTTGCGGAATGTGGACCCCTTCTTCGGTGTCCAATATTTCGATGGCTCTCGGCTTTGTCGGGTCCCTTCTGATCAGCCCCTTTGATTCGAGCCGTGCCAAGTGGCCGTGTACGGTTGAACTTGATGCCAGGCCGACCGCTTCGCCGATTTCCCTGACGGAAGGCGGATAACCTTTGCGCTTCACTTCTTCTTTGATGAAACGCAAAATATCAAGTTGTCTTTTTGATAGCTTCGTCATGATTTGCACCTCAAAACGTCGATTTTAGCTAGATTATAGCATGTTTTTCCTTTGAGTACAAACATAGGTTCGAAAAAATTGATTGACGAAACATTTGTTCGTATGTATACTGAACAAAAAGCGAACAAACATTCTATCTTGAGGTGATCGAATTGAAAAGAGAATCATTGATTTTCGTCAGTCTATTTACCGCTGCGATTAGCACCTGTATTCTGTTTTTGTCTTTTGCCGCTAAGCTCGAAGAAAGCAAGCAATATGTTAAAATAGAAGTTCAGCAAGGAGATTCGCTATGGGAGCTGGCCGACCGCATTGAAGGCGGAACAGCTGCTGACAAGCAGAAATTCGTCGAGTGGGTTGCGGATCGAAACGGTCTGCCGACGTCTGTCATCAAACCCGGCGATGTTTTAGTCGTGCCGGTAACGAAGCAGCATTCTGATCAGTATCAGCTGGCGGTTGTAGACTAGAAGGAACGGGGGGATTTCTGTGAATGCGATTATATACACCAGGGTGAGCACAGCGAAAGAAGAGCAGGAGACCTCCTTAAAGCGGCAGAAAGAAGAGCTTGCAAGGCTCGCCGCCGAGCGCGGAATGACCGTCGTGAAAGTCATTTCCGAACAAGCGAGCGGGTACGAGCTGGACAGGGACGGAGTTTTTGATTTGCTTGAGGAGATTAAAACATCCGATGTCGACGCCGTTTTAATCCAGGACGACACGCGGCTGGGCAGAGGGCATGCAAAGATTGCGCTCCTTCACTTTTTGTATAAAGAAGGCGTTCAAGTATATACGCTTGCCCATAGAGGACAGCTGGAGCTTTCTGAAGCCGACTCAATGGTTTTGGAAATTGTCGGGATTGTGGAGGAATACCAGCGGAAAATACATAACCTGAAAATTAAAAGGGGCATGAAAAAAGCGGTCGAAAACGGCTACCGCCCGGAAAGGAACTTAAAAAACCGGGGCGGAGGAACCGGGAGGGAGCGGATTGAAGCGCCGCTTTCGGAAATCATCAGGCTGAGGGAAAACAAGCTGACGTTTGCCGAAATAGCAGCCGTCCTGAGAGGTTTTGGATACAGCATTTCCAAAGCTACCGTCCACCGCCGCTATCAGGAATATACAGAGGACGGAGCAGCCGAATCTGTTGTCAAACGAGACTGAATTTAGTAGTATGAAGGTGAAACAAAACAAAGGAGCATATCATGATTTCTAAAGAGAAAATAGCCAGAATCAACGAACTTGCCAAAAAATCAAAAGCTGGCTCTTTAACAGACGAAGAAAAAGCCGAACAGCAAAAGCTGCGGCAAGAATATTTGAAGGGTGTCCGCGCATCTATGAAAAATACGTTGAAAACCGTGACAATTGTAGATCCTGAAGGCAACGATGTGACTCCCGAAAAGCTGAAAAAAGAAAAAAGTAACCGCAGGCTGCATTAATTTAAAGGAATACGTCAATATCGTATTCCTTTTTTGTATATACTACAAATGACATTTGTTCACGATTTTTCATTCAGCTTTTGAGCTGAAATGGTTGTGAAATCCGATGCATCGATTTATGATAAGAAAGTAGAGTACATACAGGAAGGGGATTAAAATGAAAACGATTGAATTAAAGTCTGTGGCAACGATACGAACATTATCTATAGATGCCATTGAAAAAGCAAAATCCGGCCATCCGGGTATGCCGATGGGAGCTGCTCCGATGGCTTACACGCTTTGGACGAAAATGATGAATGTGAACCCTGAAAATCCAAACTGGTTCAACAGAGACCGCTTTGTGCTGTCTGCGGGACACGGTTCGATGCTTTTGTACAGCATGCTTCATTTAAGCGGCTATGACGTTTCAATGGAAGACTTGAAGAATTTCCGCCAATGGGACAGCAAAACGCCGGGGCATCCTGAATACGGACATACTCCTGGGGTTGATGCGACGACCGGTCCGCTCGGCCAGGGAATCGCAATGGCAGTCGGCATGGCGCTTGCAGAACGCCATCTTGCGGAAACTTACAATCGTGAAAAATATCGTGTCGTTGACCATTATACATACAGTATTTGCGGTGACGGAGACTTAATGGAAGGAATCTCTTCAGAAGCGGCTTCCCTTGCAGGCCATCTGAATCTCGGCCGTTTAATCGTGCTGTACGATTCCAACGATATTTCCCTTGACGGAGATCTTGACCGCTCATTCTCCGAAAATGTGAAGCAGCGCTTTGAAGCGATGAACTGGGAAGTACTTTATGTTGAAGATGGAAACAATATTGCCGAAATCACCGCAGCGGTTGAAAAAGCAAAGCAAAATGACAAGCAGCCGACATTAATCGAAGTAAAAACGACAATCGGCTTCGGTTCTCCAAACCGGGCGGGAACGTCAGGCGTTCACGGTGCTCCGCTCGGCGTAGAAGAGGCTAGACTGACGAAAGAAGCATATGAGTGGACATATGAAGAAGATTTTCATGTTCCTTCCGAAGTGTACGAACACTTTAATGAAACAGTAAAAGAACCGGGCAAACGCAAAGAACAGGAATGGAACGAGCTGTTCGCCGAGTATAAGAAAGCTTATCCTGAGCTTGCCGAACAGCTTGAATTAGGGATTAACGGAGAGCTTCCGGCAGATTGGGATCAAGATATTCCTGTCTATGAAAAAGGAAGCAGCCTTGCTTCCCGTGCTTCTTCAGGAGATGTATTGAACGGAATCGCAAAGAGAGTGCCATTTTTCTTCGGAGGATCTGCCGATTTGGCCGGCTCTAATAAAACAACGATCAAAAACGGCGGAGATTTTTCGGCGAAGGACTATGCCGGCAGAAACATTTGGTTCGGAGTCCGCGAATTTGCCATGGGCGCTGCTTTAAACGGAATGGCTCTCCATGGCGGTCTGCGGGTGTTTGCGGGTACATTCTTCGTCTTCTCAGACTACTTGAGACCGGCGATCCGTCTGGCCGCATTAATGGGGCTTCCGGTCACATACGTATTTACCCATGACAGCATCGCTGTGGGAGAAGACGGACCGACGCACGAACCGATTGAACAGCTTGCATCGCTTCGCGCTCTTCCTAACTTGTCTGTCATGAGACCTGCGGACGGAAACGAAACGGCCGCTGCCTGGAAGCTTGCGATGCAATCGAAAAGCCAGCCGACTGCGCTTGTCTTGACGCGTCAAAACCTGCCGACGATCGATCAGACTGCTGAGGCGGCATATGAAGGCGTGGAAAAAGGTGCCTATATCGTATCAAAATCTCAAAATGAAAAACCTGCGGCTATCCTGCTTGCGAGCGGCTCAGAGGTCGGACTTGCGATAGACGCCCAAAGCGAGCTTCGGAAAGAAGGAATTGATGTGTCTGTCGTCAGCGTTCCGTCATGGGACCGCTTTGACAAACAGTCAGACGAGTACAAAAACGCCGTTCTTCCTTCTGACGTGACGAAGCGTCTTGCCATTGAAATGGGCTCTCCGTTTGGATGGGAAAGATACACAGGCACTGAAGGGGACATTCTTGGAATCGACCGGTTCGGCGCATCCGCCCCTGGCGAAACGATTATGAAGGAATACGGTTTTACGGCTGAAAACGTGGCAACCCGCGTGAAAAAACTGTTGCAGAAATAATTTAAGATGATATAGAAAAGAGAATGATCCGTCTCATCATTCTCTTTTCTTTGTTTTCGACAAAATTAGTCCCTTCTCTTATCATCAACAGACAATTATTTCTCTCCCCCTTTTGTATAATAGTAGGCATATCATCAGAATCGTGATAAAAGGGGGATGGGACAGGGATGGAACGCCATTATTATACGTATTTGATTGAAGAGGAATTTGCGAGCCACTATTTCGGAAAGGAATCTGTCATGTTCAAGCTTTTCTATGAATATCATTGGACAAGCCCTGAGGAGAAAAAGTCACAGCTTACGGCTAAGCAAATCGAGTATATTACAAAGCCGATTCCGGTTTCCCATATTCACAAAAGGCTTAAAATGAACCTCAGCCGGGAGGACTATACACAGGTCGACTGCATATATCGGCTGCTCGTTCCTGAGGGAAGCGCTTCCTTTATCATGAAAGACCGATATATCGAAATTTTGGCAAACGGCAAGTTCGATGCCGAAACCGTCTTTTTTGAAATATTGAGGAAAGTGAGCCCTTGTTTTCTCGCAATGGATTTTGGTATGGAACGATACGGGTGGCTCAACCCTGTAAAAGAAAGAAATTTTATTTAAAAAAAAGAATTTGGACTGTAAATGTTGTATAATAGCCTTTGGTTTAGTACACTTTATACGAGACAACATGAAGGAGGAAATTAAATGGATTTATGGGTTGTCATCCTGGTGGGCGTTTTGGCTTTGCTCGCAGGTGTTGCACTAGGATTTTTTATCGCTCGTAAATATATGATGAACTATTTGAAAAAAAATCCGCCAATTAATGAACAAATGTTACGCATGATGATGATGCAGATGGGCATGAAGCCGTCCCAAAAGAAAATTAATCAAATGATGAAAGCCATGGAAAATCAAACGAAATAATGCAAATGCGATTATGACATAGAAGAAACATGGTTATAAAATAAAAAACCCGCTTTTTTTGGGTTTTTTATTTTGATCTATAATTATTGTGTGCTGCCGCTCAGCGATAGTTTTTGGTATTCTAAAAGAAGGATATCAAGCTGCTGGCTGTGCTGAATGGTAATATTTGATGTCATGCCATTTGTCATGACAATTTGCAGCAACTCTTTTCTTTTTTCCTCAATTTCATAAAGCAGGTTTTCTTTCATCACAGGAATTTATCCTTTCTTCTGTATATCATCTTTTCCGATGCCTACTAAATGCTATTATATCCATATATAGGTTTCTTTTCAATTCAAAAGGTGGGAAGGGTAAATAGCCAAAAATCGATTACATAAAGAAATTCGGAAAGACTATATCTTTTTTGGTGATATGTTAGAAAATTGAAATGTAATTGTCATAGTAGATGTTTTTCTTGCATGATATTCCTGGAAATGGAAGGGAGAAAGAGAATGACAGATATTAATTATGTTCTGGCTTTCGGCGCAGGATTCCTATCTTTTATTTCGCCTTGCTGCCTGCCGCTGTATCCGGCATTTTTATCCTATATCACCGGCGTCAGCATGAGTGACATCCATTCGGACAGAATGATGCTGCAAAAAAGAAGCCTGCTGCATACGGTCTTTTTCCTGATCGGCTTTTCGGTTATTTTTGTTGCCTTAGGCTACAGTACATCGCTTGTCGGCTCCTTTTTTAAGGATTACCACAATTTGATCAGGCAGCTTGGAGCCATATTGATCATTTTTTTCGGTTTTGTCACATTGGGTGTGTTCAAGCCTGAATTTTTAATGAAAGAGAGGCGGCTTCACTTTAAAAACAAGCCGGGCGGTTTATTGGGCTCCGTCGGCATTGGGATGGCGTTTGCAGCCGGCTGGACGCCGTGTACGGGTCCGATATTAGCTGCCGTAATCGCGCTGGCAGGGAGCAATCCGGTATCTGCGGTGCCGTATATGCTGCTGTATGCACTCGGATTCAGCCTGCCTTTTTTGCTTCTGTCCTTTTTTATCTCAAAAGTTAAATGGCTCAGGAAGCATCAGCTTCTGATCATGAAGATCGGAGGCGTTGCAATGATTTTGATCGGAATCCTCCTGTTTTTTGATTGGATGACGAAAATCATCATCGTGTTATCGGAGCTGTTCGGCGATTTTAGAGGCTTTTAGTATCTTTTTTAGAGGGTGGCCGTTTTTTGTTATAATAAACTGGACTGTGATAATGGAGGGGAGTATGACAAGGGTTTTAATTGTTGATGATGCAAAATTCATGAGAGATAAAATAAGGGGAATTCTCGAAGCGGAAGATTTTCATGTCGCAGGGGAAGCCGAAAATGGCGAGGAGGCCGTATTGCTGTATGAAGAGCTCAGACCGGACCTTGTCATCATGGATATTACGATGCCTGTGAAAAACGGAATCGAAGCGTTAAAGGAAATGATTCAAATCGAGCCGAAGGCAAAGGTGATTATGTGCACAGCCATGCGTCAGCAGCGGATCGTCGTAGAGGCGATTGAGGCCGGGGCAAAAGACTTTATCGTCAAGCCTTTTGAGGAAGCAAAAGTAATGGAAGCCATCCGGCTTGTGCTCGGGAAAGCGTAAACGAGGGTAACCCGCGGGAATGGTTTTTTTCTGCGTTTTGGAGTATAGTATACAGTAGAAAAATTTGCAAAAAGATAAAGGGATGATACTTTATGATGATTGTAGTTTCATCTATTCTTGCCGTCGTGATGGCCGTCGTTGTCATGGCCGTCAGAATCAAGTCATCTGAAAAACCGGCTACGGCCAAAAAAATTATATTGCCGCCGATTTTTATGAGCACAGGCGCATTGATGTTTTTATTTCCGGTGTTTCACGTTACAGGCGCAGAATTTTTGGAAGCCATTACTGTAGGCATGATTTTTTCGATTTTCTTGATTAAAACGTCAAAATTCGAAATCAGGGAAGATAAAATTTATTTGAAGCGTTCCAAAGCCTTTGTATTTATTTTGATCGGTCTTCTTTTGATCAGAATCGTCATGAAAAGCATTTTGAGCACATCGATCGACTACGGGGCGTTAAGCGGAATGTTTTGGATTCTTGCATTTGGGATGATCGTTCCGTGGCGGATCGCCATGTATTTATCCTTCAGAAAGCTTTCAAACCAACTGGAAGCGTCAAACAATATGCAGATCAATTAAAGCAAAACCTTTCCGTTTATCAGGAAAGGTTTTATTTTATTTAAATAGCGCATGGTACGGGGAGTAGTCAATATTTTTTTCCTTCAAGCGTTTGAGCAGAAACTTATGATCCCTTTTCGGGGTAGCCAGTATATAGCCTCTGACGATTAAGTCCTGATCGATCGAACCGGCGTTTTCTTTTAAAGCCAGCTCGCCGATTTTTCCGGCGATTTTCGCTTTCGCTGTGTCGCGAAACAGCTCGGGAACCGGAGACACAAGCTCTTCAAGCAGCTCTTTTTCTTCCTGCTTCCACATGTGCCTCGTCTGCTCAATGTAGTAGTCCTGCCAGTCAAGCTCTGACTTTCCGTCCTCTTTTGGAAAACGTTTTAAAAATTTGCGAAACATAAAAAATCCGCCGATCGATAAAAGGACGATCATCGTGACGATCCACAGCAGCATCAGCCATAAAAACCAACCTTCCAGCATCTATCATCACTCCTTTATCTACAGACTATTGTACATGAACCCATTTTAGAAGAACATAGAAAAAATAATATAAATTGGCGGCATCCGTCTAATCAAAAGAGCCGCTAGAACATAGTCTATCGTATAGCAATTCTCTTTTTCGGCCATGGAGGATTGCTAGAGGATATTTGACGGGTGAACGGAGAAACCCCGGCACGGGCTAAGCGTCGCTAAGCCTGCCGGGGTCCTTTTTATTCATGAAAAGGAATATGAAAAGAAACGGATGTTTCATCTTTGTTTGCTTGTTTGCTGATTTTAACCGAAAGGATTTGGTTTTGGCATTCGGTTTCAATCTGCTTGTCATTCAGAAAAAAAGGAAGCATCATCGTTTTTTCGTAATCCTGTTCGTCTGATATGACAGCAAGTTTGAAATCATAACCGGAAAACGTGATGCGGAGGCTGCAGGGGGTGAAGTTGGACAATTCTGTTTCAATGATATATTCGGTACTTGTCTCATACAGATCAATGGGAAGGGTTTCATCATACAGGGCAAAGGGGTCATCAAAAAACTGCTTCATCCATTCCTCTTCAAAATCAGAGGAATCGAACTGTTTTGCATTTGTCATTGAAGCATTCCTCCATACCTAGCCTTCATGATAAGGTATGCTTCACTTTGAATACTTGTGAAAAGGGAAACGCCTGCGTCTGCATAAGCTTGTCCGCAGGCGTTTACGATTACATATCGTGATGCGAGTTGTGTTTTTGCCTTGTGTGGTTTCGGTTTTTCACCTTTTTGCTCCCGTCCAAAGGTTCCGGCTGCTGGCCTGCTTGAGCTCCCTTCGGCGCGTTTTTGCGCATATCTTTGCCGTCGTTTTTATTCGTCAATATTCCCGACCTCCTGTTTTAGGATTTTATTGATTCGTTTTGCGCTTTTTATTGTTTTGGCGTTCGGCTTCGGTCAGGATGTGCTGGTCATCCTCAATGTAGCCGGCGCCGTTTCCTTGCCTTTTCGCATTGTTCATTCCGGGAATGACATGATTTGCTTTTCGTTTTGACAATGCTATCACCTCAGGGTGTAGTATATCCGCGTTCTTGTCTTTGTATAAAAAAATGTATTTCCAGTAAAATAAACTTTTTTACAAGCATAAGGCTTTCTTATTGAATTTAATAAAAACATTGATATTTACTTATGTTTAAAATTGTTTTAAGATTAAATTGTGAGAAAATTGTGGTGAAATATGCCGATTTTTCTGGTATATGATCTTGATCTTTAAAGGGGGATTTTGGAGAAATGGCGAAACAGCAGCAAATCGCAAAAAAAGACGCTTTTCAGTCAAGAAAAACGTTCACTGTACATGGCAAAATGTACAGCTATTATTCTTTAAAAGCATTAGAGGATCAAGGAATTGGAAAAGTGTCGAAATTGCCTTATTCCATCAAGGTCCTGCTGGAATCTGTGCTTCGTCAAGTCGACGGAAGAGTCATCACAAAGGAGCACGTTGAAAATTTAGCAAAATGGGGCACTGCTGAATTAAAAGACCTTGATGTTCCTTTTAAACCTTCCCGGGTTATTTTACAGGATTTCACCGGTGTTCCTGCCGTAGTAGACCTCGCTTCATTGCGCAAAGCGATGGCGCAAGTCGGCGGAGATCCGGACAAAATTAATCCGGAAATTCCGGTTGACCTTGTCATCGACCACTCCGTACAGGTTGACAAAGCCGGTACCGATGATGCGCTGACCGTCAACATGGATCTTGAATTTGAAAGAAATGCAGAGCGTTATAAATTTTTAAGCTGGGCGAAAAAAGCGTTTAACAACTATCAAGCCGTTCCGCCTGCGACAGGAATCGTTCACCAGGTTAACCTTGAGTATTTGGCGAATGTCGTACATGCCGTCGAAGAAGACGGAGAAATCGTCACTTACCCTGATACGCTCGTCGGAACAGACTCTCATACGACGATGATCAACGGAATCGGCGTTCTCGGCTGGGGTGTCGGCGGAATTGAAGCCGAAGCGGGCATGCTTGGGCAGCCTTCTTATTTCCCTGTACCTGAAGTCATCGGAGCGAAACTCGTCGGCAAGCTTCCAAACGGCACGACCGCTACGGATCTGGCGTTGAAAGTGACTCAGGTTCTCCGCGAAAAAGGCGTTGTCGGCAAATTTGTCGAGTTCTTCGGACCGGGTGTGGCTGAGCTGCCGCTTGCAGACCGTGCGACGATCGCCAACATGGCTCCTGAATACGGCGCAACTTGCGGTTTCTTCCCGGTTGATGAAGAGGCGCTCGAATACATGAGATTAACAGGCCGCGATGAAGAGCATATTGCGGTAGTAAAAGAATATTGCCGTCAAAATGGACTGTTCTACACGCCTGATCAGGAAGATCCTGTATTTACGGATATCGTGGAAATCGACTTGTCAAAAGTTGAAGCAAACCTTTCAGGGCCGAAGCGTCCTCAGGATTTAATTCCGCTTTCCGACATGAAGGAAACGTTCCACAAGCATTTGGTCAGCCCTGCAGGTAACCAAGGTTTTGGCCTGGAAGCTTCTGAAGCGGACAAAGAAATCAAGTTTGCGCTTGAAAACGGCGAAGAAGCTGTTATGAAAACGGGTGCAATCGCGATTGCGGCAATCACGAGCTGTACAAATACGTCAAACCCGTATGTATTGATCGGGGCGGGGCTCGTTGCCAAAAAAGCGGTGGAACTCGGCTTAACAGTACCTAATTATGTGAAGACATCCCTTGCACCGGGTTCTAAAGTCGTCACAGGCTATTTGGTCAACTCCGGTCTGCTTCCTTATTTGCGCGAGCTTGGATTCAACATCGTCGGATACGGCTGTACAACGTGTATCGGAAACTCCGGACCGCTTGCGCCGGAAATCGAAAAAGCGGTAGCTGAGAACGATCTCTTGATTACGTCCGTTCTTTCCGGAAACCGTAACTTTGAAGGACGTATTCACCCGCTTGTCAAAGGAAACTATCTTGCTTCACCGCCGCTTGTCGTCGCATATGCACTGGCTGGAACGGTTGACATCGATTTGAAAAATGAGCCGATCGGGGTCGATAAAAACGGACAGAAGGTATACTTCAACGACATTTGGCCGACGATGGACGAAATTAATACGGTCGTCAAACAAACCGTTACACCTGAGTTGTTCAGAAAAGAATATGAGCGCGTCTTCGATGACAATGAACGCTGGAATGCGATCGAAACAACGGATGAAGCCCTTTACAAATGGGACGATGAATCGACTTACATTCAAAATCCGCCGTTCTTCGAAAACATGTCAGTTGAGCCGGGAATTGTTGAGCCGCTCAAAGGCTTGTGCGTTGTCGGCAAGTTCGGAGACTCCGTCACAACAGACCATATTTCTCCTGCGGGAGCAATCGGAAAAGATACGCCGGCCGGCAAATATCTGCAGGAAAAAGGCGTTTCACCTAGAGATTTCAACTCATATGGTTCACGCCGGGGCAACCATGAAGTCATGATGAGAGGTACATTCGCCAACATCAGAATCAAAAACCAGATTGCTCCGGGAACAGAAGGCGGATATACAACATATTGGCCTACAGGTGAAGTCATGTCCATTTATGATGCCTGCATGAAGTATAAAGAAAGCGGCACAGGTCTCGCCGTCATCGCCGGAAAAGATTACGGAATGGGATCTTCACGTGACTGGGCGGCAAAAGGAACGAACCTTCTCGGCATTAAAACGGTCATCGCCGAGAGCTTTGAAAGAATCCACAGAAGCAACCTCGTTCTCATGGGCGTTCTTCCGCTTCAATTCAAAGAGGGAGAAAACGCGGAGACACTCGGTTTGACAGGAAAAGAAACGATTGAAGTGGATGTGAATGAAACGGTGCGTCCGCGCGATCTTGTTCCGGTAAAAGCGACAAGCGAAGACGGAACGGTGAAATCGTTTGAAGCCGTCGTTCGCTTCGACAGCGAAGTCGAAATTGACTATTACCGCCACGGCGGAATCCTGCAAATGGTTCTCCGCAACAAAATGAAACAGTAGTCTGTGTGTCAGGAAGAGAGAGCGATTGCTTTCTCTTCTTTTTTAGGTGTACATGCCTTAATGCTTGGAGGATATCGATGATTAAAAAATCGCTCGCAATAGCCTTCCTTCTTCTGTTGGCCGGTTTTGCGTTTTGGAATTTTGCAATGCACAAGGAAGCCGAAATCGGGATTGAAAAGGGAGAAAAAGCGCCGGATTTTACGCTTCCCTCTTTAAAAGGCGGAGAGGATGTCTCATTATCCGACTTTAAAGGAAAAAAAGTGCTGCTCAATTTTTGGGCGACGTGGTGCAAGCCTTGCAGAACTGAGATGCCCGATATGCAGCAGCTTCAAAATGAGCATCGGGATATCGCCGTACTGGCCGTTAATTTCACTTCATCGGAGAAAAACCATAAGGCGGTTGAAGCGTTTGCTGACAGCCTTGCGTTAACATACCCGATCGTTCTTGACCAAGAAGGGATCAATGCAAAATACGAGATTTTTTCCTATCCGACGACATTTATTATAAATGAAAGCGGAATCATCGAAGACATCGTCTTAGGAACGATGACAAAAAAAGAAATGGAAGAAAAGCTGGGATTATAAAAATCCCGGCTTTTTGCTTATATTGCAAAAAAATGGCGAAAATGAAAATCATCTGGAGGTGATTCAAAATGAAAAAGACACATCGGCGCACATTTGAAGAACTTGTCTCAGAAAACAAAAAAGAGCTTTTGACCAATCAGGAATTTCTCGACCGGCTTGAAGACAAGCTTGAAGAGAAATTCAGGCTGAAATGACTTTTTTAAATTTAGGTTCATGTTTGCGCCTCTTTTTGAGAATCCTAATGCTTAAAAGGAGGGATAGACATGCCGAGGGAGCATGATAAACAGGCGAAATTTGCCCCGAGCCATCTTGGGACAAAGCCGGTTGAATATAAGCGCAATAAAGGTAAGAAGATGCATGATAAATCAGGTGAAACACCGATTATCATGCAGACAAAAGGCGAATAACTGTTAATAAAGGAGGCAATACGAATAATGGAGAACGGGCAGAAGCACAACCCCGATGACAGAAGCGACAACGTTGAAAAGCTTCAGGACATGGTTCAGAATACGATCGAAAACATCGAGGAATCAGAAGAGCAGCTGTCCTTTGCAAGCGGTGAAGAACAGCAGCAGATCCGCGAAAAAAACGAACGCCGAAATGAAAGCATTGAGGCGATGCGCAGCGAAATTCAAGACGAAGCAGATGCTAGGGAAAAAGGATATGATCAATAAACCAGGGCAACCTGGTTTTTTGCATGCGGCGGATCGGAAAAGCTGCCATTCGTGTTTTTACCGGCTGCTTATGCTAAAATGGGATTACATTTTTTGATAAGGGAGTAGAGGATTTTGTACGTCTCAAAAAAAGAAATCGAAGTTCGGTACGCCGAAACAGACCAAATGGGGGTCGTCTACCACGCGAATTATCTGGTTTGGATGGAGGTAGGACGGACGGCATTGATTAAAGACCTCGGCTTTTCCTATGCTGAAATGGAAAAAGACAACGTCTTGTCGCCTGTCGTCGATGTCAACGTTCGATACATAAAACCGCTTCGCTATGGAGAAACCGCAACCGTACATACATGGATTGAAGAATACAACGGTTTTAAAACGGTTTACGGCTATGAGATTTTAAACCCGGAAGGAGAAACGGCCGTAAAAGGGACAAGCTCGCACATTTGCGTTGACCGCGACAGTTTTAAGCCGCTTCAGTTCCGGAAGCTTTATCCGGAGTGGCATCAGGCATACGAAGAGGCCAAAAAGTAAATGGCCTTTGGAATCAATAGACAGGAGCTGAATGAATGGAAGCGTGCGGTCCAAAACGGCGAGATTGCGTTTTTAACGCACTACTGGATCGATGACAGGTTTCCGGATTCCCGCACTGTGACAAAAGCTGGCTGCCAAAACGTCGAAAAGCTTTCCGCCTGGGGAGAGCAGTACGGTCTCAAAAAAGAATGGATCGATCAAAGAAGCGGATTTCCCCACTTTGATTTAATCGGCCAAAAGCAAATCGAGATTTTAACAAAAGAAAAGCTGTTCAGCCATATCAAACGTTTTCGGCTCGAAGAACGATGATGAACTTAAACAAAAAAGAACGCTTCATAGAGCGTTCTTTTTTACTGATATTCAAACACCGGTTCTTCAGCGGACGCGTTATAGCTTACACGCAAATCATGGTTGTCAAAGTACCAAATATCGCTTTCCTCAATGAAAAACGTAATGCCGTCCGCTTCGGCGCTTGCTCCGATTTGCTGCGGCTCATCTTTCGATACCCCGAGGGAAAATCCTTTTTGAACGTTGCTGCATCCACCGTAACGGACGAAGAATCGGACTTGGTCTCCTTTTTTCAGATCAAGCTCGTCCTTATACCACTTAAGCGCCTCTTCATTAATGTGCAGATTCACGAGAAAAGCACTCCTTTTTTATGGATTGTTTTATTTAGTATATAATAATTCGGTTTATTCATAAACATATCATGTTCCGTCAGCGGCTTTTGCCTGACATCCATTTGATTTTCGGCTCGGTTTTGTTGAAAATTCTCTTGATGTTCGTTCTGTGTCTGTAAATGACAAATACCGTAAGAACGACGACGACCGCCACCAAAAAAAGATCCTTTGTGAACAGGCTGTATATCGTCGTATACAGGCCGGTTAAAATAGAAGACAGCGATACGTACTTGGTGATGAACAAAAACAGAAAGAACACCGCGACCATTGTGAGAAACAGGAGAGGCTCATAGCACAGCATCACGCCTCCTGAGGTAGCGACCGCTTTTCCCCCTTTAAATTTTGCGAAAACGGGGAACATGTGCCCGACGACGGCTGCAACGCCGGCCAGCAAAGGATGGACGTCAACGTGCAGTGCGGCGGGCAAAAAAGCGGCAAGCGTTCCTTTTAAGATATCGGCGGCGATGACGATCGAACCCGCTTTGACTCCAAGCGTACGGAATGCGTTGGTGGCTCCGAGGTTACCGCTGCCGTGTTCTCTGATATCGATTCCTTTGGCAGCTTTACCCACAATCAAGCCGGATGGAATGCTGCCGAGTAAATAGGCTAAAATCAATAATAAAGCAATTAACATTTCATTTCTCCTTTTTTGATGATCCCTACTCTTTATTTTAACACGAGAGGCACCCTTCATGGCGGCTTTTGTTAAATAGCACCGTATATATCATACAGGATAATGCGCTCCAATCCTATTAAAACTTTGTATATCCTGTATGTTTTCATGTAAACTGAATATAAAAGGAGCTGATGCGGAATGGAAAATCCAACGAAACAGGAGATCAAAAACATTCTTGAGAACAGCAGACGAATTGCGGTCGTCGGCCTTTCCGGCAATCCGGAGAGAACCTCCTATATGGTGTCAAAAGCGATGCAGGATGCAGGGTATGAAATCATCCCGGTTAATCCGACCATCGACGAAGTGCTCGGGGTGAAGGCTGTTGCCTCGCTAAAGGATATCGAGGGGCACGTTGATATCGTGAATGTGTTCAGAAGGTCCGAGCATCTTCCGGAGGTAGCCAAGGAATTTTTGAGAATTGACGCTGATGTGTTTTGGGCGCAGCAGGGACTTGTCAATGAAGAAGCGTATCAGATGCTCAATGAAAAGGGCTATACAGTTGTGATGGATTTGTGCATAAAAGTGGCCCATGCATTGACCAAATCGGCTTAAAAAAGACAAAAATCCTTGTCATTTCAAGGATTTTTGTCTTTTTTATTCAAGAATATGTTTGCGATTTGTTGTGAAACAGATACAATAAGTCTTGGACAGTTTTTTTAAGAACGATTTTCCAATCGCACCTGCGCCGCCTTGTGCTGCATCAGGAGATTCGTGTAAAATGACGGTTGTGCCAACAGCCGCATCATTTTTTGACATTTTTCTGACAACACTTGAAGCGATGCGGGGAAATCATCCGGATATCGCTTTGATTTATATATTAGAGTGTGTATTATTCTTTATAAGCAATGTTTGATGTTTGAAAGGGGTTTATGCATTTGGTTAAAAAACAGCAGGTTGACTATAATGATGATTCCATTCAGGTGCTCGAAGGCCTTGAAGCGGTCAGAAAGCGCCCCGGCATGTACATCGGTTCAACGGACAGCCGCGGCCTGCACCACCTCGTATACGAAATCGTCGACAACTCTGTCGATGAAGTCCTTGCAGGGTACGGGGATCACATTATAGTAAAAATACATAAAGACAACAGCATTTCGGTGCAGGACAGAGGCCGAGGAATGCCGACAGGAATGCATAAGCTCGGCAAGCCGACGCCCGAAGTCATTTTGACCGTGCTCCACGCCGGGGGAAAATTCGGCCAGGGCGGCTATAAAACGAGCGGCGGCCTTCACGGCGTCGGGGCATCTGTCGTAAACGCCCTGTCCGAATGGCTGACCGTGACGATCGAACGGGACGGCAATATATACAGGCAGCGTTTCGAAAACGGCGGGAAGCCGGCAACATCCCTTGAAAAAATCGGAACGACGAAAAAAACCGGCACCCTGACTCATTTCAAGCCGGACCCGAAGATGTTCAGCACGACAACGTATAACTTTGAAACGCTTGCGGAGCGGCTGAGAGAATCCGCCTTTTTATTAAAAGGCTTAAAAATTGAATTGATCGATGAACGCCACCAAGTACGTGAAACGTTTCTTTACGAAAATGGGATTGAAGCTTTTGTCGCATATTTAAATGAAGAAAAAGACGCATTGTCTGAAGTGGTGTCGTTTGAAGGAGAGCATAACGGAATCGAAGTCGACTTCGCTTTTCAATTCAACGACGGCTATTCTGAAAACATTCTTTCGTTTGTCAACAATGTCCGGACGAAAGACGGGGGAACCCATGAATCCGGCGCCAAGACGGCGATGACGCGGGCGTTCAATGAATATGCGAGAAAGGTGGCCCTTTTAAAAGAAAAGGATAAAAATCTAGAAGGCACAGATATCCGGGAAGGGCTTGCGGCAATTGTGTCTGTCCGCATACCTGAAGAGCTTTTGCAGTTTGAAGGCCAGACAAAAGGAAAGCTAGGGACAAGCGAGGCAAGGTCTGCGGTGGATGCCATCGTCTCCGAGCAGCTCGCATATTTTCTGGAGGAAAACAGAGATACGGCGACTTTGCTCGTCAAAAAAGCCATCAAAGCGGCACAGGCGAGGGAAGCTGCACGCAAAGCAAGGGAAGAGGCCAGAAGCGGGAAAAAAAGAAAGAAATCCGAAGCGACGCTCTCAGGCAAATTGACGCCGGCTCAGTCGAGAAATCCGGCCAAAAACGAATTGTACCTTGTTGAGGGGGATTCTGCGGGCGGTTCCGCCAAGCAGGGAAGGGACCGGAAATTCCAGGCCGTCCTGCCGCTTCGCGGGAAAGTCATCAACACAGAAAAAGCAAAGCTTGCCGATATCTTTAAAAATGAAGAGATCAATACGATTATTCATGCGATCGGCGGAGGTGTCGGCGCCGATTTTGACATCGAGGATATCAATTACGATAAAGTCATCATCATGACGGATGCCGATACAGACGGCGCCCATATCCAAGTGTTGCTGCTGACCTTTTTCTACCGCTATATGAAGCCTCTGATCGAACACGGAAAAGTGTTTATTGCACTTCCTCCGCTTTATAAAGTCAGCAAAGGCTCAGGCAGAAAAGAGATCATTGAATACGCTTGGTCTGATGAAGAAATGGACGATGTCCTGAAAAAGGTCGGAAAAGGATATACAATCCAGCGATATAAAGGTCTTGGCGAAATGAACGCTGATCAGCTGTGGGAAACGACAATGAACCCGGAATCACGGACGCTCGTCAGGGTAAAAATCGATGATGCGGCCCGTGTAGAACGGCGCGTGACGACACTAATGGGCGACAAGGTTGAACCGAGAAGAAAATGGATTGAAAAAAATGTCGCTTTCGGACTTGATGAAGACAGCAACATTCTGGAAAATGAGAACTTATCGGTCGCTGAGGAGGTTTAAATAGATGGCACAGCCAGAAGTATTTCATGATTTACCATTGGAAGACGTGATCGGCGACCGTTTCGGCCGATACAGTAAATATATCATTCAGGACCGGGCCCTGCCCGATGCGCGTGACGGACTGAAACCGGTGCAGAGGCGGATTTTGTATGCCATGCATGCCGAAGGAAACACGCACGATAAAAATTTCCGCAAAGCAGCCAAAACGGTCGGTAATGTCATCGGGAACTACCATCCACACGGGGACAGCTCCGTCTATGAAGCGATGGTCAGGATGAGCCAGGACTGGAAGGTCCGAAACGTGTTGATTGAAATGCACGGTAACAACGGAAGCATCGACGGAGACCCTCCGGCTGCGATGCGGTATACGGAAGCACGGCTCGCGCCGATCGCGGCGGAGCTATTGCGCGATATCGACAAGGATACGGTCGAATTCGTCCCAAACTTTGATGATACGAGCAAGGAGCCCGTCGTCCTTCCGGCGATGTTCCCGAATCTGCTCGTGAACGGATCGACCGGAATTTCAGCCGGGTATGCGACAGACATTCCGCCGCATCACCTCGGAGAAGTCATCGATGCCGTTATTAAGCGGATCGATTCACCGAACTGCAGTGTTGACGACCTTATGGAGTTCGTAAAAGGCCCCGATTTTCCGACAGGCGGAATCATCCAGGGAAAAGAAGGCATCAAAAAAGCTTATGAAACCGGAAAAGGAAAAATCATTATCAGGGGAAAAGCCGAGATTGAAACGATCAGAGGCGGACGTCAGCAAATCGTGATTACCGAAATTCCGTTTGAAGTCAACAAAGCAAACTTAGTGAAAAAAATGGATGAATTCAGGATTGATCGGAAGGTAGAAGGGATTTCAGAAGTCCGCGACGAGACGGACCGAACAGGCCTAAGGATCGTCATCGAGCTGAAAAAAGAAGCGGATGCGCAGGGCATCTTAAATTTCTTATACAAAAACACCGATTTGCAAGTCCCGTATAACTTCAACATGGTGGCCATTCATAACAGAAGGCCGATGCTGATGAATCTGACCTCGATTCTTGATGCCTATATCGGGCATCAAAAAGAAGTCATCACCAATCGTTCGCAGTATGAGCTTAAAAAAGCGAAGGAACGGCATCATATTGTAGAAGGGCTGATGAAAGCTCTGTCCATCCTGGATGAAGTCATTTCAACGATCCGCTCATCAAACGATAAGCGGGATGCCAAAAACAACCTGATCGCCAAATTCGCCTTTACGGAGCCGCAGGCTGAAGCGATCGTTTCATTGCAGCTCTACAGATTAACGAATACAGATATTACGGCTTTACAAGAAGAGGCAAAAGAGCTTGACCAAAAAATAAGAGAGCTTGAAGCGATTCTCTCCAATGATAAAAAACTGATGAAGGTCATCAAGGACAATCTGAAAAAGCTGAAAAAAGCCTATGCGGGCGAAAGACGGTCAGTGATCGAAGAAAAAATCGAAGAGATTAAAATTAATCTTGAAGTCATGGTAGCGGCGGAAGATGTGTATGTGACGGTGACGAAGGACGGCTATATCAAACGAACAAGCCAGAGATCGTTTGCTGCTTCAAACGGCCAGGATTTCGGCATGAAGGATACGGACCGCCTGCTCTGTCTATTGGAAATGAACACGACAGACGTGCTGTTGCTGTTTACGAACAAAGGAAGCTATGTCTACTGTCCTGTCCACCAGCTACCGGACATCAGATGGAAGGACTTGGGCCAGCACATTACGAATATCATTTCAATTGACAATGATGAATCGATCGTAAAAGCGATACCTGTCAAGGAATTTACAGAGTCGGAATACCTCCTGTTTTTCACGAAAAACGGAATGACGAAAAAAACGCAGCTTCTTCAATATAAAGCGCAGCGTTATTCAAAAGCTTTGGTCGCGCTCAATTTAAAAGGCGATGACGAAGTGGTGGATGTCCATGTAACAGATGGCACGAAAGACGTATTCATCGCCACCCGCACAGGCTACGGCCTATGGTTTGCAGAGGAAGAAATCAGCGTCGTCGGCGCCAGGGCGGCCGGCGTGAAAGGCGTGAACTTAAAGGACGGCGATTTTGTCGCATCAGGACAGATTTTAGAGGAATCAGATGTGCTTGTCCTTGTGACGCAGCGCGGCTCTGTCAAGCGAATGAACCGTACCGAATTTGAAAAAACGTCACGGTCCAAACGCGGCGTTCTCATGCTGAGAGAGCTGAAGAAAAAGCCTCACCGCATCGCCGGGCTGCTCGCATGTTCATATCATGATCAAATCGCGCTTCAAACCGAAAAAGGCATCACAGAGGAGAGGCTTGTCAAAGAGATCAAGCTGCATGACCGGTACAGCAACGGATCATTTATTATAGATGAAGATGAGGCCGGGGAAGTAACGGATGTATGGCTTAGCAAACATGAACAGGAGTGAAATCGACCTGCACCCCAATTGTTAGGGGTATCACCACATGCCTAACAAGCTAACATCAGTGAATACTTAGAATAGAGCCATTTCTGCAAGGTAATGATGAAGCTACAAAAAAAGAGCATGCCAAATAAACCTTTATCGGTTGGATTTCGCCCGTTTTTCGGATCCGAAATTAGATAGTTTGGCTTCTTTTTGGTGATGAGTTAGCGTCTAATACATTAAAGTTCTCTCTGCTTAATTGATAACAAAGTAAAACAACCCAGTCCATGTTCACGCCTTGAATAAAGATGGACTGGGTTTTCTTTGATCACACCAAGATTATTATACTTCTAAATCTATTACGGTTTCGCCTTCAATTAACACCGGTTGATAATACGTTTCGTTTGGTAAATCCTTCTTCCCCTGCAACTTCTTAATGACCCAATCAGCTGCATCGCGTCCCATTTGTTCTTGAGGATGTGTCAATGTTGTTAGTTTGATATTCGCATTTTTGGCAATATACGAATTGTCCTGACCAATAATTGATAATTTGTCTGGAATAGAAATATTAAGTTGTCTGCATACATTTGCTACTTCCAACCCTACTTCGTCGTTATAGCAAACAATTGCAGTCAACGCGTCTCTATTTTCATTTAGGAACTTCTTCAGGTTTGTGTATAGGTCCAGCTTCGTCTCTGTATTGTACGACAGCACATGCTCTGGTTGAAATCGTAATTTGGCTTCACCAAGCGCTTTTATATACCCCTTCATTCGATACTTTCCTTGTAAATCATCCTCTTTTGAAATGAGTCCAATTTGTGTATGTCCTTTTGATATTAATTCTTTTGTTGCGAGATAGCTGGACTGCACGTCATCGAGACAAAGAAAAGGAACATCTAATTCTTCATAATAAGCATTGATCATGATGAAAGGAATATCCTGTTCCTTGAACGATAGGTAGTAAGCGATATTGGGATTGTATAGATTGCTTTTCGTAGGTTCAACAATCAAACCATCTACGCCAAATGACAACATCATTTCCAAAGCTTTTTTTTCTTGTTCGACATCATTATTTGTACTAGCTAATAGTAACGAATAATTAGCTTCATTCAATCTCCCTTCAATTCCACGAATAATTGAGGGGAAAATGTAATCAGAAATGTAGGTCGTGATTACACCGATTGTTTTATTATTGGAATTCCCGCCAGATTTTGATTGATACTGGTTACTAACATAAGTGCCAGACCCTTTTTCACTTCTTAAGAATCCCTCGTTCGATAGTTCTAAAATGGCCTTTCGAACAGTGTGCCGGCTAACTTTGTACTCTTCTTGTATGGCGGATTCTGTAGGGATTTGTTCTCCTACGCTGTAAAAACCTGAAAGAATTTTACTTTTTATATCATCAATGATGACCTTATACTTTGGCTTCATTTAACTCACTTCTTTCATAGTTGTTCGCATTCTAATTTTTTAAATTAAATTATTTGTGTGGACATATTTTATCATGGCTTTCAATGAATGAAAAGATTCCACCTTATTTTCGTGAAAATTTACAAGCAATTATAATTTTATGTTATGAAAATACCTTTTATTATAAACATTAAGAGAAAAATAACAGAATTATCGTTGTGATATTTATATGAACATATCATATTAGTGATTGACAAATGTACGTACAAAAAATATACTGAGGTTGTTCATACAGTTAAGCGAAAAAGAAAGCGCCTTCTTCGATTAATATTGAAATCGCTATCAGAGAGGGGGAGTAACGTGAAAACGAATCGAGTAAACGTCAAACAGGCGATAACTGAGGGAGAAACATCACTTGGAATCGAATTCGGATCCACACGTATTAAAGCAGTGTTGATTGATAGTAGTTTTGAAACAATCGCATCTGGAAGTTATGAATGGGAAAACCTCTTGGAAGATGGATTTTGGACGTACAACTTAGTGGATATTATCACTGGATTGCAAACAGCTTACAGTGAAATGAAGAAAGAAGTTGAACGAAATTATGGTATCACCATTCGCAAAATCGGTTCTATTGGATTTTCTGCAATGATGCATGGGTATATGGCTTTTGACAACACAGGGGAGCTGCTTGTTCCGTTTCGAACTTGGCGTAACTCAACAACCAGTGCTGCAGCAAAAGAATTAACTGATAAATTTCAATTCAATATCCCTGAACGGTGGAGTATTGCTCACCTGTATCAAGCAATATTAAATGAAGAGAAGCATTTGCCTCGCATTGATTATATCACCACTTTAGCCGGGTACATTCACTGGTTACTGACTGGTAATAAAGCAATTGGCATTGGAGATGCTTCAGGCATGTTCCCAATTGATGAATCAACGCAAAATTACAATGAATCGATGGTCAAGCAGTTTGATGAACTGATTTCGACCAAAGGCTATCCTTGGAAGTTAATCGATATTCTTCCTGAAGTTTATATTGCAGGCGAGCAAGCAGGTGAATTAACCGAAATTGGTGCAAAAATTCTGGATCAATCAAATAATTTACAACCAGGCATTCCGATTTGTCCACCAGAAGGCGATGCTGGAACAGGAATGGTTGCTACGAATAGTGTGAGGAAACGCACTGGAAACATCTCAGTAGGAACTTCAGTTTTTGCCATGATTGTATTAGAGAAAGAACTTTCAAAAGTATATCCGGAAATTGATTTGGTAACAACACCAAACGGCAGTCCAGTTGGAATGGTTCATGCGAATAACTGCTCAAGTGATATTAATGCTTGGCTAGGGTTGTTCCGTGAATTTTTTGAGGCAATGGGACAAAAGGTTGAAACGAATAAATTATTCGAAGTGATGTTAAATAAAGCTTTGGAAGCCGATTCAGATGGCGGTGGTTTACTAAGCTACGGTTATTTATCTGGTGAAAATATTACAGGGTTAGAAAAAGGCCGGCCATTATTTGTCCGGTCACCAGAGAGTCATTTCAATTTAGCAAACTTCATGCGGACACACCTTTTTGCAGCTTTTAGCGCTTTGAAAGTCGGAATGGATATTTTGACAAAGGAAGAAAATGTTGCAATTGACAGCATTTTAGCTCACGGTGGTTTATTCAAAACCCCTCTTGTTGGACAAAAAATTGTTGCAGCTGCAATGAATACGCCAGTATCAGTTATGGCAACAGCCGGAGAAGGCGGTGCGTGGGGAATGGCTATTCTTGCTTCTTACATGATGAACAAAGATCAAGAAGAAAGCTTAGAAGACTTCCTCGACAAAAAAGTCTTTCAAGAGGCTGATGGGCAAGAAATTTACCCTGATCAATTAGATGTTGAAGGATTTGAAGCATTTATCGAACGGTACAAAAAAGGTTTAATGATTGAGCAGGCCGCTGTAGATCATTTGATTTTATGAGTGGAAAGATGGGGGGATTGACGTGTTAGAACAACTGAAAGAAGAAGTATTTCAAGCAAATTTGGACTTGCCTAAATATGGACTCGTGAAATACACATGGGGAAATGCAAGTGCCATTGACCGTGAAACTGGTTTATTCGTTATCAAACCTAGTGGGGTTGATTATGAAACGATGAAAGCTAGTGATATGGTGGTTGTTGATTTAGATGGCAATGTTGTTGAAGGAGAGTTGAGGCCTTCATCAGATACAGCGACTCACGCAGTACTTTATAAGCATTACCCTGAAATCGGAGGAATTGTACACACTCATTCAACTTGGGCGACAATCTGGGCTCAAGCAGGCCTTGATGTTCCAGCGATGGGGACCACTCATGCAGACACATTCTATGGTTCCGTACCATGTGCCCGTTACTTGACACAAGAGGAGATTGATCGTGGTTACGAAGTAGAAACAGGTAATGTAATCATCGAAACATTTGAAGAGCGCGGGTTAGATATTTTAGCTGTTCCTGGTGTCTTACTTCATGGTCATGGTCCATTTACTTGGGGCAAAGATGTAAAATCAGCAGTATTGAATAGTGTGGTGTTGGACGAAGTTGCGAAAATGAATTTATTTACACGAGAATTAAATCTTTTTGCAAAAGAATTACCACAACGTATTTTAGATAAACATTATTTACGAAAACACGGTAAAAATGCTTATTATGGTCAAAAGTAATATCAATTCTATCAAACTATCAATTATCCTATTAATTTAAGAAAAGAGGGTTATGATGTTAACAACAGGGAAAAAAGAATTTTGGTTTGTCGTAGGTTCACAACATCTTTATGGGGAAGAAGCGTTAGCAGAAGTCAGAGCACACGCACAAGCTATGACCGATGCATTAAATGAAAGCGCTGTTTTACCATACCCGCTTGTATTGCAAGATTTAGCTGTTAGTGCAGATAAAATCACAAGCATCATGAAAGAAGTAAACTATCGTGACGAAGTAGCCGGTGTTATCACTTGGATGCATACTTTCTCACCTGCAAAAATGTGGATTCGCGGAACAAAATTATTACAAAAACCATTACTTCATTTAGCGACACAATTTAATGAAAGTATCCCATGGACAACGATTGACATGGACTTTATGAACCTAAACCAATCTGCTCATGGTGACCGTGAATATGGTTTTATCAATGCCCGCTTGAAAAAACAAAATAAAGTTGTCGTAGGTTATTGGGAGCGCCCTGAAGTGCAACAGCAAATTGCAGAATGGATGGACGTAGCGGTTGCTTATAACGAAAGCTTCAACATCAAGGTCGCTCGATTTGGCGACAACATGCGTAACGTTGCTGTTACCGAAGGGGATAAGGTTGAAGCGCAAATTCAATTTGGCTGGACAGTTGATTACTTTGGTATTGGTGATCTTGTTCAATACGTGAAAGCGGTTACCGATGAAGAAATGAATGATTTGTTTGCAGAATACGCAGACCTTTATGAATTTGATTATGGTACTTACAGTCAGGAAGATTGGGAGAAGAGCGTAAAAGTACAAGCGAGCTATGAAATCGCCATTAAACGTTTCCTGGATGATGGTGGTTACAATGCCTTCACAACTAACTTTGAAGATTTATATGGGATGAAACAACTTCCGGGTCTTGCCGTTCAACGGCTGATGGCGCAAGGATATGGCTTTGCTGGTGAAGGAGATTGGAAAACTGCAGCGCTCGATCGCTTACTCAAAGTGATGAGCCGTAACCAATCAACTGGCTTTATGGAAGACTACACATATGAATTAGCTGCTGGTCAAGAATCAATCCTTCAATCACATATGCTTGAAGTTGACCCATCTTTAGCAAGCAACAAACCAAAAATTATCGTATCTCCATTAGGTATTGGTGATCGTGAAGACCCAGCACGCTTAGTGTTCGACGGAAAAGCAGGAGATGGTGTGGTTGTTTCAATGGCAGACTTTGGTACGCATTACAAACTGTTGATTAACGAAGTTTCTGCATTTGAACCAACTGTTCCGGCACCAAACCTTCCAGTGGCACGGGTACTTTGGGAAGTGAAGCCGAACTTCCAGGATGGAGTGAAAGCATGGCTTGAGAATGGCGGCGGTCACCATACAGTTGTTTCATTGAATTTAACAACAGACCAAATGATCACTTATGCAAAGCTCGTTGACCTGGAATATGTAGTGATTAAGTAATGCCTTTAACCTCCGAGGAGGTTCTGCTTCCTTGGAGGTGAAAAAATAGGTATATCAGAAGTTGAAGAATGAACCGGGAACCATTATCAAAATATTCATGGTTTTGTAAGCGTTATCGTAATGTTCCGGAAGAATTGAAAGCGTTTCATAATAGCCGAATAAAACTACTAGATTTAGAGAGTATTCGAAGTTTGAAAACGCTTTTCTTATTTCTTAAAAGCTATCAATAGTTTTAGTGGTGGGATTTTTACACAATATAATTTCAACCTTAAGGAGGGAACTTTAATGGTTAATGAAAAGAAAATCTCGAGCGGCTTCATTTATTTTTTTGGGGCTTTTGCCGGCATTCTTTTCGGTTATGATATCGGCGTTATGACGGGTGCTTTGCCTTTTCTGCAACATGATTGGAACCTTCAGGACAACGCCGGGGTTATTGGCTGGATTACCTCTTCGGTGATGTTAGGAGCTATTTTTGGAGGCGCCCTGGCCGGACAACTTTCTGATCGTTTGGGACGGCGCAAAATGATTTTAATTTCCGCTATCATTTTTGTTGTTGGATCCATTTTGTCAGGAATAGCACCTCATAATGGGATACTATTTTTGATTGTTTCTCGGGTTTTATTGGGATTGGCCGTCGGTGCTGCTTCTGCATTGGTCCCGGCCTATATGTCGGAAATGGCGCCTGCACGTTTACGTGGACGGCTGTCAGGAATTAATCAAACAATGATTTGTTGTGGAATGCTGCTTTCTTACATTGTTGATTTTCTATTGAAAGATTTGCCGGAAACAATGGCATGGCGTTTGATGCTTGGTTTGGCTGCCGTACCTGCTTTGATCTTATATGTCGGAATGTTAAAGTTACCCGAATCACCACGTTTTTTAATAAAGAACAATAAACTCGATGAAGCTCGTAAGGTATTGAGCTATATTCGCTCTAACAAAGAAGAGATTGATTCCGAAATAACACAAATTAAAGAAACTGCCAGAGAGGAAACGAAGGCAAATCAAAAAGCATCATGGGCTACACTCTTAAGCAATAAATATCGTTTTTTATTAATTGCCGGTGTGGGTGTTGCTGCTTTTCAACAATTCCAGGGTGCAAACGCAATTTTTTATTACATTCCTTTGATTGTAGAAAAAGCAACAGGAAATGCAGCTAGTTCAGCGTTGATGTGGCCAATTATTCAAGGAGTTATTCTCGTACTGGGTTCATTAATATTCTTAATAATTGCTGATAAATTTAATCGCCGTACTTTATTAACAGTAGGCGGAACAATTATGGGGCTATCCTTTATTTTGCCGGCAATATTGAATATATTAATTCCTAATGCAAATCCGATGATGATGGTTGTCTTTTTAAGTATCTATGTAGCACTTTATTCATTCACGTGGGCTCCTTTAACTTGGGTCATCGTTGGAGAAATTTTCCCGCTGGCAATTCGCGGGCGTGCGTCCGGATTAGCTTCATCATTTAACTGGATTGGTTCTTTCTTGGTTGGATTGCTGTTTCCTATTATGACCGCTTCGATGTCTCAAGAAGCTGTGTTTGCAATCTTCGGTGTTATTTGTTTATTAGGAGTTGTATTTATCCGGACACGCGTCCCTGAAACTCGAGGTCGTAGTTTAGAGGAAATTGAGAGAAGTGGAGAAAATAGACAATCGAAGGGAAAAAGCGCGTAAATAAATCTATGAGGTTGGGAGTGGATATGGCAGGGGAAATCTCCGCACTAGTGCATTTTGAAACAGGGGTTTCAAAAGAAAAGACACTTTATATTCATCATTATACAAATCGTGAACATGATATGGAGGCGGAAAACTCCGCCCTCCATATTTGAAAGAAGTTCGTTCAGCTTATACGTTCAAGTTGTGAAACAAACTGTGATCTTTGAATTATTTTAAACTTAATTAAATACCATTCCACCATCAATGATAAGAGCTTGACCAGTCATATAATCTGAATCTGGTCCTGCAAGGTAGGAAACGCATGCTGCTACATCTTCTGGCTCGGATAAGCGTTTTAATGCAATATTTTTAGAGAATTGCTCCAGTCCCCATTCAAACGGTTTGCCTGCTTCATCAGCGGTTTGCTGTGCAATATCCATCATCATAGGGGTTTTAACGATGCCCGGACAAAAGGCGTTTACAGTAATGCCCAATTCAGCCAGGTCTTTTGCTGCAGTTTGGGTAATACCGCGAACAGCGAACTTTGTTCCACCGTAAACTGCTAAGCCTGGGTTGCCGACTTGACCGGCTTGAGAAGAAGCATTAATTATTTTTCCACCGTGTCCAAGTTCTTTGAAGGCTTTTACAGCTGCTTGTATTCCCCAATAAGTACCGCCGACATTAACATCATAAACTTTTCGATAATCTTCATAAGTAATGCTTTCGATAGGGGTGGTTGGTCCAAGACCTGCATTATTTATAACCACATCAAGTCCGCCAAGACTTTTTACTGTTTCATCGACAGCTTTAAAAACATCATCGCGATCCGCAACATTTACTTTAACTGCAATTGCTTTACCATTAGATTGGTTAATTTCCTCAGCAACTTTTTTTGCAGTTTCTTCATTATAATCTGCAACTGCAACAGCGAATCCATCTTCTGCTAAGCGTTTGCAGATTGCTTCACCAATTCCTTGGCCGCCACCAGTAACAAAGGCAATTTTTCCGGATACTTTACTCATATGAACATCATCTTCTTTCTATATGTAATTAGTATTATCTGGTACAGGAATATTATATCTTATATTTGTCGATATGAAATAAAGTCGCGACGTTTGTAAGAAAGATGTGATATTTTACAAAAAAGTTGCGATTTTTTGAAAAAAGTTCAACTTTTTAAAAGGGGTACAGACAGCAAAATAGAAAAATTGTCGCTACGACTATAAACATTAGAAGAAGCTGAAAAACTATCGAGGCCACTTGATTATGACTATTTAGATCTTTTAGAAAGTCGGTTTAATTATCTACGAAAATACCGAGTGTATTGAAATTCCGCTCAAGCAAATCTGCCTGAACCGTTAACAAGGGTACCCGATAACATGCGAGAAAATTCCGGCAAACGAGGAGGTAAGCGTGGCACTAGAGAGAGGGGACGAATAGAAAAGACGATCTTTATCCTGGACTTACATCCAAGCGCCTCTGTATTCTACATGGTTTAAACAAAGGAGAAGCAATGAATGCTCTCGCACGAGCCATTTTTTTCAGGAAACATGGAGAACTAACGGAACGTGCTTTACGGGACCAATTAAAGCGTGCGAGCGCTTTGAACATCCCGTGAAATAAGATCAAATGAAAAGGCATGAGTCCGGTACAATATCGGACTCATGCCTTTCAAACTGCCTCATGAAATTGTATTGTCTAACTTTTTGCGGGTGCTTTTTTATTCAGCTGTCCTGGCGATTAAACAGATCGGTAATCGCATGCATAAATTCAATTCCTTGAAATACAAACAAGTTTAAAGCTGTCAATGAAAAGAGACCGATAATCACCATTCTTATGATAAATAACATGTTTAAAACCTCCTGTTTTTTCATATGCGGTTATGGTTTTGAAACATGTGCTTTGCCGAAATAAGAAGAGTGATAGAAAACAGCGAGCATAAATGCCTTCAGATGTTCTTTCAGCCGGTTTACGATGTAAACCCGGACGGAAACCGCAGCCAAGATCAAGAGGAGCAAGAATACTTCTTTTAATCCGGGCGAATTCCATAACGATTTAGCCTTTTCTTCACCATGCTTGCCGACTGTCAGTTCGTGAAGCTCATCGCCTGTAACAGCCGCTTTTTGTGCATGATGACTCGCAGGCAGGTGGGGCATGGAGAACGAATGAAGGCTTGCAATGACCAGGAAAAACATAGACAATTGCAGAAATAACGACTTTTTCATCAGATCCCATCCCCCCTTTTGTTCTCATCATCTTAGCATATTTTATTATATAAGAAAAGATGATTTTTTTGTGACATTTAGTTATATTTATTGACAAGTATTATTATTTCATATATTCATTACCCGTATTTTATATTTTCAGTCCATCCAATGCAGAAAAGGCGCCGCTGTAAATGGCGCCTTTTTTCCTTTTAAAATTGGCAGCTGAAAGAAGTGATTTCATTCAAATCGATGCCGAAATAGACCCAGCGGAATTGACGCGGCCTCCACCTGTATCCCGCGATAGAGCGGCGGCCGACAAACACAGGGTAGAACCAGAAGCGGCTTCCGTTTCTTAAGCGGATGACTGTATAACGGAACAAGCATCTTCTAATTCCGCCAGGATCAACGGCGAAAGCGGAAACCCCGGTGTCCGGGGGAAACTGGCTTGGGGGAGGGGGCAAAAACTGCTGCTGAGTCTGTCCTCCCGCACCCGGAGGCGGGCCTGGAGGGAATTGCTGGCGGTACGGATCATATATATCGATATCATAATATGGGTACATTCAAAAATGCTCCTTTCTGTTTGTTTTTTTATCATATGATGCGACCGGAAAATGGGAGCTTGCCTATCAAGGATTTTAATAAGAGATAAAAAATCCCTAAAGCCGAAACGGCTTTAGGGAGAATGTCAAATGCTTTTGCGCGGGGCGCGTTTTCGATAGACGACATAGCTTCTTGTCAAATATTTGAGCGGCATGCTGAATACGTGCACAAGCCGGGTGAACGGCCAGACGATGAAAACGGCGTAGCCCACGACGATGTGAATTTTAAACCAGAGCGGCACGCTTTCCATGAGCGAGGCATCAGGTTTGAACAAGAAGATATTCCGAAACCACGGTCCGATTGTTGTACGGTAGTCAAAGCCTTTTGAATCGATGTTTAAAAACGTTGACGCAAGTCCCGTCGCCAGCATAAACAATAAAGTGACAAGGGTGATCAGGTCGCCGGCAGAGCTCGTTTTCCGGATCCGTTTATCGGCGGTTCTCCGATAAGCGAGAATGATAAGTCCCGACAGTGCGGCAATGCCGGCAGGCAGGCCAAAGCCGATGGCGATTTTATGGTACATGTGCTCTAATATGCCGAGCGCTTCATAAAAGCTTTCCGGTATTAAAACTCCCATCACGTGTCCGCCGATGACAAAAAAGATTCCCCAGTGAAAAAGGCTGCTTCCTACGGCCAGTTTTTTCTTTTCGAGCATTTCGCTCGATTTGGCTGTCCAGCCAAACTGGTCATGGTGATAGCGGTAAATATGCCCCCCGATAAAAATCGTCAGAACGATGTAGGGGAGAATGACCCAAAGTATTTGTTCGATCATGGCTCTACAGTCCTTTTAACGCCGATTTCCGCCAATGCGATCAATAAACCGTCCAAAAGCGGAGCATAGATGCTCCCGTTTTCGAGAAGCTGCGATTTCAGCTCTTCCAGGTTTGATATATATTTTTGAAAGATGTCCTTGACCTTATGAAGCTCGGCAACGGCCGCAAATTCAAGCATGAGCGGGAGGTAGTCCGGAAGTTCCTTGTCCGTCGGCTGAAATCCGGATTGCTGATACAGATCTTTCAGCTGCAATAGCTCGATTCCGCGCTCACGCTGTTCACCGGAGTTGAAATAGGTGACATAAAGGTTCGTTTTTTTGCCGAAATCAAACGTGTATACATACGTTTCGATCAATTCCTCCGGAGAATAAGCTTCCGCTTCGTTTAAAAATGCGAGCAGCCGCTCCTGCAGGTGCTCAGGCTGAATTTCGCTGATGAGGTTTTGCCATTCAGAGCGTTCTTGTCTCCATTCTTCATCAGGATAAGTGAGAAGATAGGAGAGGGCGGCGAAAACGGCCTGTTTATCTGTTGCATCCATTTTTGCTTCACTCCCGTTTTATATGTTTTGGCAGGAGCCGGGGCCTCCGGCAAATGACAATCCGCAGCTTCCTTGTTCCATATATAGGTCTGCCACTTCTTCGCGATGTGAGGTTGGAATGACGAAGCGGTCGTCGTACTTTGCGATCGCCAGCAGACGGTACATTTCTTCAATCTGCTGTTCTGTCAAGCCCGTAGATGCAATCAGGTCAGAATTCATCGGTTTATTTGTCTGGGTTGACCTCATGTACATGCGCATGACCGACATTTTCTTTAATGTGGTTCTGATATGAGACGTATCTCCGGCTGTCAGCAAATTCGCCAAGTATTCAATCGGAATTCTCATTTGATCGATGGCAGGGAAAATATCTTCCGCCGATTGGGCCGTTCCTTTTCCTTCAAACATGTTCATGATCGGGCTGAGCGGCGGGATGTACCATACCATTGGCAATGTCCGGTATTCAGGATGCAAAGGCAGCGCGATCTTCCAATCGATGATCATTTTGTAGATCGGCGATTTTTGCGCTGCTTCAATCCATTCCGCCGGAATGCCTTGGGCTTTCGCTTCTTCTGCGACAGCGGGATCATTCGGATCAAGGAAAACGTCCAGCTGTGAATGATACAAGTCTTTTTCATTTTCGGCTGATGCGGCTTCCTGGACTTTGTCAGCGTCATAGAGCATGACCCCGAGGTAGCGGATTCTGCCGACACAAGTCTCGGAACAGATCGTCGGCAGCCCGGCTTCTAAGCGGGGGAAGCATAGTGTGCATTTTTCCGCCTTGTTCGTCTGCCAATTAAAATACACTTTTTTATAAGGACATGATGATACACAATGTCTCCAGGAACGGCATGCATTTTGATCGACGAGGACGATCCCGTCTTCTTCGCGTTTGTACATCGCGCCTGACGGGCAGGAAGAGACGCATGCCGGATTGATGCAGTGTTCGCAGATTCTCGGAAGATACATCATAAAGACATCTTCAAATTCTGTTTTAATCGATTTTTCCATGTTTTGAACATTCGGGTCTTCAAGTCCTGTGATATGTCCGCCGGCGAGATCATCTTCCCAGTTCGGGCCCCATTCGAGGTTCATGAAGTCTCCCGTAATGGAAGACTTCGGTCTTGCGACAGGCTGATGCTTTTTCTCAAGGCTGTTTGTCAGCGTTTCATAATCATAGTTCCAAGGTTCATAGTAATCGTCAATCGTCGGCTGATACGGATTGTAAAATAAATTCATCAGCCTTGTTGCTTTTGCGCCCGATTTCAGCTGAAGCTTTCCTTTTTTAAGCTCCCAGCCGCCTTTATATTTATCTTGATTTTCCCATTGTTTCGGGTAGCCGATGCCAGGCTTTGTTTCGACATTGTTGAAATACATATATTCTGCACCGGAACGGTTTGTCCATGTATTTTTGCATGTAACGCTGCATGTGTGGCAGCCGATGCATTTATCAAGGTTCATGACCATTCCGATTTGCGCTTTAATCTTCAAGCCAATCGACCTCCTTCAATTTTCTGATCACGACATTGAGGTCGCGCTGATTTCCTGTTGGCCCGTAGTAGTTGAAGCCGTAACTGAGCTGTCCGTAGCCGCCGATCATTTGCGTCGGTTTGACGTGGATGCGGGTCGGGCTGTTATGGGTGCCGCCGCGGTTGTTCGTCAGTTTTGTACCAGGTACGTTGATATGTCTGTCCTGGGCGTGGTGCATAAACGCCATTCCTTTCGGGATGCGGTGCGAAACGACGGCACGGGCGACGACGACTCCGTTTCTGTTGAAGCATTCGATCCAATCGTTATCCTGAATATCGGTTTCTGCCGCATCGTCCTTATTCATCCAAACCGTCGGACCGCCCCTGAAAAGGGTAAGCATCGGCAGGGAGTCAAAATACATGCTGTGAACCGACCATTTATTGTGCGGCGTTAAATAGTTCAAAACGATTTCTTTGCCTTCTTGCGCCGGGCGCTTGTTCAAGAACGGACGATGGATGAGGATCGGTTTAAACGTCGCCATGTTTTCGCCGAACTCTGTGATCATTTCGTGGTCGAGATAAAAAGACTGTCTGCCAGTCACTGTTCGCCACGGGATCAGCTTTTCAACATTTGTCGTAAATGGAGAGTAGCGGCGGCCGCCTTTTTCAGATCCGCTGAAAGCAGGGGAGGTGATCACCGTTTTTGGCTGAGCCGTTATTTGCTCAAAAGTAAAACGTTCTTCTTCCCGCTCTTCAGCTAAATCTTTCAATTCGAGATTCGTAATTTTTTCAAGCGATTCCCACGCTTTTACGGCTACTTTCCCATTTGAAGTAGACGAAAGGGTCAATACGGCTTCAGCAGCCTGTTTTGCGTCATTGATGATCGGGCACCCTTTTGCAATGGTATCCTCGGTTACTTCCCCGAGTATTTTTTTAAGGGAGTTGTATTCCTCTTCGACAGACCAGTTGATTCCTTTTGTTCCGTAAGGCTGTTTGACGACATTCGGCCCGAGCGCCGTCATTTTATTGAATATCTGTTTATAATCGCGTTCGACGACATGAATTTGCGGCATCGTTTTACCTGGAACAGCCGCGCATTCTCCTTTGCTCCAGTCTTTGATTTTCCCCAATGGCTGAGCCATTTCCTGAGGAGTGTCGTGAAGGAGGGGAGTTGCAACAGCTTCCTTCACCGGCTTCATGTCGACTTCCTCAGCTAATTCGGAAACCGCTTTGGCCAAAGCTTTAAAGATGTCCCAGTCGGATTTTGCTTCCCATGGAGCCGAAATCGCCGGGTTAAACGGATGAATGAACGGATGCATATCCGTGCTGCTGAGATCGTGTTTTTCGTACCATGTGGCCGCAGGCAGCACGATGTCAGAGTACAGGGCGGTGCCGGCCATCCTGAAGTCGAGATTGATCAACAGGTCAAGCTTGCCTTCAGGCGCTTCGTCCCGCCAGGTGATTTCATCCGGGCGGACGCTGTCATGATCTTCATTCATCAACCCGTTCGTCGTGCCGAGCAAATGTTTCAGAAAATATTCGTGACCTTTGCCTGAGCTGGAAATTAAGTTCGCTCTCCAAACGAAAAGGTTTCTCGGAAAATTCTTTTCATTGTCAGGATCTTCAATCGCAAATTTGAGCTTTTTATCCTCAAGCTGTTTGGCGATATAGGCTCCGACTTCTTTGGCGTTTTCGGCACCTGATTGCACCGCTTCCTCGTATAAATGAATGCCGTTTTTCTCGAATGTCGGATACGACGGGAGCCATCCGAGCCTTGCCGCCAGCACATTATAATCGGCATTGTGCTTGTAGCGTGACGATTTGACGATCGGGGAGGCGAGGCCTGTGATCGGTTCATCTTCGTAGCGCCACTGGTCAGTGGCAAAATAGAAGAATGAAGTGCCGTTTTGCAGCTTCGCCGGTCCGCCCCAGTCTTTTGCCATGGCGATCGTCTGCCATCCTTCGGCAGGGCGGAGTTTTTCCTGGCCGACATAGTGGGCCCAGCCGCCGCCGTTGACCCCTTGTGCACCGACAAGCAGAACAAGATTCAATACCGCTCTGTAAATGGTGTCAGAATTGAACCAGTGGTTAATTCCGGCGCCGACGATAATCATTGAGCGGCCGTCTGTATCGATGGCGTTTTGCGCGAATTCTCTTGCGATTTTGACCACCAGGCTGCGCTCGACGCCAGTGATCTGTTCCTGCCAGGCCGGTGTAAACGGTTCTGGATCATCAAACGACTTGGCTGCATTTCCGCCGATCCCGCGGTTGACGCCGTAGTTTGCAAGCGTCAGGTCAAACACGGTGGAGACAAAGACTTCCTCGCCGTTCAAATTCATTTTTTTGATCGGAAGGGGTCTTTCAAGCACTCTGTTCCCGTCATGGGAGAAATAAGGAATTTTGACCGTGCCGATCATATCTTCTTTTCCGAGCATGGAAAGCCGCGGAGAAATCTGCTTTTCCGTCTCTTCATCAATCATGCGCAAATTCCATTTTCCTTGGCCGTCCCAGCGCGAGCCCATCGTTCCTTGAGGAATAGCGAAATCGTCTGTTTCTTCATCCCAGACGGCCGGTTTCCATTCATCATGTTCAGTTATACGGCCGATGTCTTTCGCATGGAGAAAACGGCCGGCCGTGAATTGTCCGCCTTCTTTATTTAACGTCACCAAAAACGGAAAATCCGTATATTGTTTTGCATAGTCAATAAAGCGATCCGTCTCTTTGTTGACGTAAAACTCTTGAAGAATGACGTGTCCCATTGCCATCGCTAGCGCCCCGTCCGTTCCTTGTTTAATGCTCAGCCAGTCGTCGGCAAACTTTGTCGATTCCGCATAATCTGGGCTGATGGAAATTACCTTCGCACCTTTGTAGCGGGCTTCGGCTAAAAAGTGTGCATCAGGGGTTCTTGTCAACGGGACATTTGACCCCCATGTCATAATGTAGCCGGAATTGTACCAGTCGCTGCTTTCCGGCACATCCGTCTGATCTCCCCAAATTTGCGGAGAGGCAGGAGGGAGGTCGGCATACCAGTCATAGAAACTGAGCATCGGACCGCCCATCATCGACATAAAACGGGAGCCTGCCGCATAGCTGAGCATTGACATAGCTGGGATCGGCGTGAAGCCGACATTGCGGTCAGGTCCGTATTTCATAACGGTATAAAGGAGGGAAGCCGAGATCAATTTGAGCACTTCGCTCCATTCGGCCCGGACAAATCCGCCTTTTCCCCGCGCCTGTTTATAGGATTTTGCTTTTTCGGGATTTTCGACGATCGATTTCCATGCATCCAAAGGATTGTCATGCTCGCTTAGAGCTTCCCGCCACATGTTGATGAGCACGCCTCTGACATACGGATATTTCACGCGGAGCGGGCTGTAAATGTACCAGGAAAAGCTGGCTCCCCGCGGACAGCCGCGCGGTTCAAAGTCAGGCATATCAGGGCCTGTTGAAGGATAGTCAATGCGTTGGCCCTCCCAGGTGACAATCCCGTTTTTCACGTAAATATTCCAGCTGCACGACCCCGTACAATTGACCCCATGGGTCGAACGTACCACTTTGTCGTGCTGCCATCTTCTTCTGTATACATCTTCCCAGTCCCGGTCTTCATAAGAAGTCTGGCTGTGTTTATCGGAATGATGCTCTATCGGAGAGAAAAAGTTTAATCTCCTAAGAATTGGGCTTGTTTTCTTTTTCTTCATTGCGGTTTCACTCCTCTTGAGTCAGTGGTGCTACCTCAACTATATACGGAGGAAGAACGGCACCTTGTTAACTTTGTCACAAGGTTGATGCATTTCACAAAGTTGTCACAAAAAATAAGTGAAAGGAAGAGGGGGAGGAGGGAAGCTGAAAAAAAGCCCGCTTTCTATTTAAAAGAAAGCGGACCGATCTTAATTTTCCGGGTTTAATATTCTTTTTTCTCCTGAAATGTCTTGAATCGGGGCGATGTTTTGGGTGAATTCCAATGTGCCTACGTATTTGCTGTTTTCGTCACGGACCGCAAAGTAGCGGATGTAAACGTATTTGTCTTTGAATTTGATCCAAAAATCTTCTGCATCTTTTTTGCCCGATTTAAAATCGTCGAGAAGTTTGTTGACGATGTGGACGCTTGCCGGCGGGTGGCAATTTTGCACGGTTCGGCCGATCACCGCTTTTGTCCTCGCGAAAATCCGTTCTTTGCCGTGGGAAAAATAACGGACAACATCATGTTCGTCGATAAACGTCAGATCGACGGGAAGATGATTCAACATTTGTTCAAGCTGTTTAACGGATAAGATGCCGGTAGGGAGGCGGACGTATCCGTCACCGGCTTTTTCATTTACTGTATTGAGCTGATGGCGTTCAGGTTTCCAAACGGATTCAGGCTCTGTCAGGCAGTAGCCGATGTCATCGCTTTCGGCCGCTATTTTCAGCCATTCATCTTCAGTCAATGTCCGAAGTGCCATCGGCAGCAGAATGTTCTCTTCCTTATAGATCATCTCTGTGGCTTCCTTTATGATAAAGCCGAGCTCGCGGATGATGTCGTCTTTTTTGTCAGACGTATAGTTTTCCAATAGCGCTTTTGTCTCTTTGATGCTTTTGCGGATGAAGTCATCAATCGCCCACATCACTTTACTCGGGCCTGTGATGCCGTACCTTTCAAGGTAGGGGAAGAGCAGATTTTCCTTTCTGCTGTAATGCTTGTCAACGTCGGCCAGCAGGTTTAAATCGCTGATCAGCTTGAAAATGTTTTCTTCATTGTCTTCTTTTTCGAATCGTTCCAAATGAAGCTGAATTTTAAAATTCAGCAGAAGGTCGATTTCTTTGTTTTCCTTTATAAATGTATGAACCGGGTGGCCCGGCTGCTTGTCAGCCTCCGCCCTATGAGTGTGTTCAATCGATCCTTTAAAAACGTCCGCATGAACGGAACACAGCTTTTGGATCTCTTCAGGCGCGATGCCTTCTTCCTTCATTAACGCCTGTTCCAAATGGGCGATCTCCTCCGGATCGACCGAGCCGAAAGCTTGCTGAAATCGTTTTTTTACTTCATCATAGGGCGTTCCTTTATGAAGGGCGATGATGATGTCTTTCAGCTGCTGCATTCTCTCATTTGACAAGTCTTGCTGAATTTCTCTGTTGTTAATGATTTCGCTCATTGTTCGTCTCCTCTCCAAAAACAGGTTCAAAACCGTGTGCCCTTAATGTATCCAAGACGTTTGTCAATTCGATTTGTTTCAGCCGGGCACCCTTTGGGATCGTCATGATGCGGCCGGCAGTTTCAAGCATTCCAGGCTTTGCGATGTGATCAAAACCGATGTCTTTCATCAAGCTTTTCAGCTCAGGATGCAATGTGCAGAGTTCGTAGACAGAAGCATTCAAATTCAATGTCTTGTTCAGTAGGAATCACATCCTTTGAAATTGATGATCATTCTCATATATAACGATAATACAAGTGCACCAAAGTTTTTGTGATCCAGGTCACATTTTCTAGCGCAAAGCCTTCGGAATATAGATGCAGCTCGGGTCGCTTTCCAAATAATCGCCGGTCAATGCATAGGCGCGTGAACGCGATCCGCCGCAGACATGCCGGAATTCGCAGATGCCGCATTTGCCTTTATATCCGTCGGGGTTCCGCAACTCTTTGAAAACGGGCGACTCCCGGTAAATCTCTGACAACGGCAGCTTTCGGACGTTTCCGGCTTTTACGGGCAATAGGCCGCTTGGATATACATCGCCTATATGGGAGATAAACAAAAAGCCGTTTCCGTCATTGACGCCTTTAGGCGCACGCCCTAATCCGCCGATCGCGTCAATTTTGCCTTTTTGAAGCGCATCCTCATAGCGGATCTGAACATCGGGGTCTTTGGCCTCCCTCATTTTTTGCTGGATGACAACCCGTCTGTAGGGCTGGGCTGCCGTTGTTTTAATATCAAACGGTGCTTCCTTGGCTAAGCGGCTGAGCCAAAGAAATACTTTTTCATGTTGTACGGCTGAAATCATGTCATCCCGCCTAGCACGCCCGGTCGGAACAAGGAAAAACACGCTCCACAGCACACAATTCAGTTGTTCAATCAGCTTTGCCATTTCCTCCAAATAATCGATGTTATACGTTGAAATGACGGTATTGATCTGCAGCGGAAGATTGAATTCATGAATGTAGCGAATCGCTTTCATCGTTAAATCAAAAGAACCGTCTGTTCCTCTAAAATGATCATGGATCTTGCGGTTAGGTCCGTCTAAGCTGAACGCCCAGCGGGATAAGCCGACATCTTTGGCGGTTTTGATGGCTTCCTTCGTCACATTTGGCGTCGCGCTCGGCGTCATGGAAATGCGGACGCCTTTTTGGACGGCGTATTGAATGATGTCAAAGACGTCTTCCCGCATAAGCGGATCACCGCCGGTCAGCACTAAAATGGGATTGTTCATCAAGTAAATTTCATCGATTAACGCTTTTCCTTCTTCAAGCGAAAGCTCCCTCGGGTCGCGATAGTGTTGCGCCGAAGCCCGGCAGTGGAGGCATTTCAGCTCACAGGCTCTTGTCAGTTCCCAAATTACGATAAACGGAGCCTCATGAAAATTGCACTGTATCATGTGTCATCTGTCCTTTCCTTCACATTCGAGTCCATCGTATCGGAAAAAGAGAAGCAGAAATGTTAAGTAGATCACATCTAAAAGGGGAGAGAAGGGGGAGAAGCCCTTCTCAATCGGCATCTTCCGGGGCGGAACGAAGGTAGCGCAAAAATAATTGATAGGAAAAGTATAAATTTTGCTGGAGAAGTTTGAGAAAGTTCATTTGCAGTTGGTGATTGTACGTCATCATTTTTTTGAATATCGTAAAAGGAATTTCAAGCACAGCGGTGTCAGCGGCAGTTTTAACTGAAATAAACGGAGACAAAAAAGGTTCTCCCTTTTGATCAATGGGAAATACATCGCCTTTTTCCCACTCAGCGATGATGCGGGATTCCTCGGGAAGCCTTTTGTCCGCAAAATAAACTTCCCCTTTCAAAACAAAATAGACGGATTGAGAGTGCAGAAACGATCGGCAAGGACGAGCCGATCCGATATCGATCACTCTTCCGTTTTTCAGAAGCCTTTTAATGATGGGAAGAGGAACTCCCAGAAACATAGGAAGATTTTTCAGAAATAACAAGTGGTCAAACCGGTCCATTGATTGTCCTCCTTCTATGTATGTAGCTACAGTATAGAGCGGCAGGCAGAAAAAGGCAGTGATATAATTCACACTTGTATGAAAAATGTCACTCTCTGGCACGTGTAAAATTCTTATAATGTAATAGAAGGAAGGGAGGACCTTTTATGAAAATGTTGATACCAAAACAGCATGGTGCCTGGGCAATGCTTGTGATTCCTTTTCTCCTCGGAGTGATCGGCGGAGGGATGCATCTGCGGCATATCCCGCTGTTTGCCGGCTGGCTGTTTCTGTACCTTGCCGCTTTTCCCGTCACGATGATGGTGAAAAAGAAAAAGACCGCTTTCTATCAAAAATGGGCGGCGGTCTACAGCATACCGGCCTTACTTTTCCTGCTGGCCGCAGTATGGACGCTTCCGGTGCTTGCCTGGGTCGGAATGTCTCTGTTTCCGCTTTTTCTCGTCAACCTTTACTATGCGAAAGGAAACAATGACAGGGCGCTCCTGAATGATATCGCAGCGATCATCGTTTTCGCTTCGGGGGGGCTTCTCGGGTATTGGGCAGGGGCGGAACATCTCGACGGCTGGGCATGGTTCGTGTTCTTCCAGTCGATTTTGTTTTTTGTCGGCAGCGCCTTTTACGTAAAATCGATGATCCGCCAGAAGAAAAACAAGCGGTTTCAATATTATTCATGGGGCTATCATGCTGCACTGCCTTTTTTATCTTTGGCTTTTGGAGCGGGCTGGGCGGTCATTGCTTTTATTCCGAGCAGCTTCAGGGCATGGTACTTATACGGCAAAAAGCTTACGGTTAAGAAAATCGGCATCCTTGAGTTGCTGAATGCCTGTTTTTATATGTTCGCCATGGGCGCTTTTTTGCTGAGCACATAAATAAAAACAAGGACGGTTTCTTGTCCTTGTTTCCGTTTGCCGCAAAGGAGGCAGTCAGCCGGGCCTGTTTAAACGTTTACAAGCCGGGGCCCTGGTTTCCCTTTTAGTCGATGTTGCATATTTCAATCGGGCAGTTTTCGCAATCAATTTCGCGTTTTAAGTAGTTTAGCTTGTGGATGACGATTTTTCCGGATTCTTCAATCGAAATGACGCCGGTTTTCCGCAGGTCGCTCAGCATCCGGTTGATGCTTTCCCTTGCAGCCGCGCAAAATTTCGCCAAATCCTGGTTTGTCAGCACGATGTTAATGAGAATGCCGTCACTCCTCGTAATGCCGTAGCTGTTCGCGAGGCGGATCAGCGTGGAATACAGCGCGCCTTTTTTTCCATTGAGCAGGAGATCGCGGATTTTTGATTGAATCTTGCGCAAATGAGTGCTCATCCATTTCATAAATTCAAAAGTCATTGCACCGTTTTGAATCAGTTCTTTTTCGAGTTTATCTTTATTAATGACCATTACTTCGCCGTCTGAGAGGATCTTTGCGCTCAGCATATATTTTGCTTCATCAGTGAAAAGCGTCAGCTCTCCTACGATATCATTTTTTTTGCACATTCTTAGTGTCAGTTCTTTTCCGTCGGACGTCAATTTGCCAATTTGGACGAGCCCTGACTGAATGAGATACAGCTCTTCTGCATCCATACCTTCTTGAAAAAGATAAGTATTTTGTCGGATTTTTCTTTTGGTGCTGATCGATTCCAATAAGCGGTACAAGTCAGCGGAAAGCAGATCTGTATCAGATTTTCGAACAGTCACATTCATCGAGCGTCACCCCTTGTAAAGAAAATCATATGAAAACAGTTTTATTGTACCGTTAAATAAGCCTGAACGGTCTCAAAAGTAATAACAATCTTGTGAACATAATCCGATTGTCACAGAAAAAGAACCTGAGAGCAATAGTCTCAGGTCTTTCGTATGAAGTGCGCTTATCGGACATCGCGTGTGTCTGTCCTTGACGATGTTTTCCCTGACTCCTGAAAATACATCCATGCCACGATGACAAAGCTGGCAAGAGCCGCTTCAGACAAAGCCATGAATCCGATCGCATAATGGCCTGTCGCCTGAAAGACGCTTGACAGGATGAGCGGCGGGAAGAATCCGCCTAAACCGCCCATTGCCGAAACGATGCCATTGACGATGCCGGCTTGTTTCGAAAAATAAAGCGGCACCAATTTGAAGACGACTCCGTTTCCGATTCCGGCGCATACGGCGACTGTCAGTACCCCGAATCCGTAGAGTCCTAGACTCGGCGAGAAGGCCAGTAAAATTCCGGACAGCGTACAGCCTGCGAAAACATACATTAAGAGCTTCAGCGGATTGAACTTATCTCCAAGCCATCCCCCGACAGGTCTGAGAAAAGTCGCAACGGCGATAAAGCCGGCGGTTCGGAGGCCTGAATCAACCGGATCAAGTCCGAAGTGGTTCACAAGAAAGTTCGGAAGATAGACGGTGAACGCCACAAAAGAACCGAATGTGATAAAGTAAAACAGACTTAAAAACCATAGTTTTTGATTTTGGTAGACGGCTTTCATTTGATCTTTTACCGAAACTTTAACCCTCGGTTCTTTCTTGTCTCCAAATAAAAAGTTCAGCAAAGCAAATGCGGCGACCAGGATCAGATACATTCGAACCGTATTCGGCCATCCCGCGGTTTTTGCGATAACGGGAGCGGCAAAAGTGGTAATTGCCGTTCCAATGTTTCCGGCTCCATAAATCCCATTGATAAAACCGTGTTTTTCCTTCGGATAATACTTTGGCAAAGATGTTACTCCGATCGAGAAGACCGCTCCGCTGATCCCCAGGAAAAATCCGCCGATGACTAAATCGGACAATGAATCAGCTGCACTGATCCAAAAAACCGGGAATAGGAGCAGCAAAAAACTGATCATGAACGTTACTCTTGCCCCAAATTTGTTTGTATAGTACCCAAGCGGTATCCGAAGCAGCGACCCGAGTATGACCGGGATAGCGGTAACCAGGGAAATCTCGCCTTCGGTCAGGGGAATATCCTTTTTAATATGAGGCATTAAAGATGAAATCAACACCCAAGCCATAAATCCTGCCACCAAACTAAATGACTGCAGCGGCAACTGCAATTTTTGACGATTTACCATGACGGCTTTGCTCCTTTCAAAAGGGAAAAATGTAATATTTCATTAGCATGTTTATCTTACAAAAAGTCTTCAGCAAACATTGTGAACAACATCACACGGCAATTGGGTTGATTGATGTTTAAGAGGCGAAGGCAAAAGAATGAATTGGTTCTACAAAAAAATATTCGTTCATTGATTTCACATTTTCGTTTATCATGAAAATAAAAGGAGTGCGATTGATGTTTTTACAGCTGACACAAGAAGAAAAACAAGCAGTCATGAGTGAGATTAAACGTTTTTATTATGAAGAAAGAGGGGAAGACATCGGCGATATTGCGGCGATTCAGACGTTTGAATTCATAAAGGAAAAGCTGGGCCCCTACTTTTATAATCAAGCGCTTAAAGACAGCCGCAGGGTTGTTGAAGAAAAAGCAGCAGCGATGGAAGAGGAGCTTTTTGCGCTTGAAAGGCGCATTTGAAAGGAGACCCGGCAAAATGCCTGAAGGGATTGAAGGTTTAAATGAAGTTTCTGAAACAGTTTCTGATTTTCAGCGGCTTGAATGGCGAAGAATTCAGCCAAATCGAACAGATTGCGATAAAGCGGAAATATCAGCCGCGAGTGTTTGTGTTTATGGAAGGGGAAGAGAGGGAAGCCGTTTTTTTCGTCAAATCAGGACTTGTGAAAACCTATAAGATTGATGAAGAAGGCAATGAACAGGTGATTTCGCTTTTACAAAGCGGAGATATGTTTCCGCACGTCGGTTTTTTTGACCGCTCCCCATATCCGGCAACGGCTGAAGCAGTCCAAGAAACCGAATTAATCGTCATACGCATTGACGATTTTAATGAACTGCTCATGAAATACCCGGAGATGACAATGAAAGTCATGCAAATCATGGGAAAAAAAATCCTTGATCTGCAGGAACGCATTCAAGGATTTATTTCAAAAGACGTCCAGCACCGCCTGACTCACGCTTTAAAGAAGCTGGCAGATGAACACGGGGTCAAAAAAGGAGAAGGCATTTATATTAATCTGCGGATTACCAATCAGGACTTTGCGAATATGGTCGGAACATCAAGGGAAACGATTAACCGGACTCTTAATGAAATGAAAAAGAAAAAACTGCTTTCCTCCGACAGGAGCGGCATTATGATACACGATCAAGAATGGCTGAACGGCTGTGAATAAATATCTTTGCCAAAAAACAGGCTCTCCTTTTTCAACGGAAAGCCTGTTTTTTTAATTCACAAATCTGCCATCATTTAAGTGATCTGGTTCACAACCGGTGTGATGCATATCCAGTATCTTAGGACATGCAAATAAGAAAGGAGTGAACCAGATGGAAATTCAAAGGGAGACGGTACCAAACAAGAAGCCGGCAAAAAACGGATTTTTGAAATCGGTTCTCGTTTTTACGCTGATTGCAAGCTTTTCGGTGTTGTTATTGGGAGGATATTGGATCTTCAAGGGGCTTGCGCCAAGACCGCTTGAAGTGTCCGCTCCAAACGGCGAGGTGCTGATGACAAAATCGTCGATCAAAGGTGGGCAGGCCGTCTTTCAAAAATATGCGCTCATGGATTACGGGACCATTTTGGGTCACGGATCTTACATGGGGCCTGATTATACGGCAGAAGCTCTAAACATTTATACAAAAGGGATGCAGGACTTTAAAGCGCAGAAGCAGTATGGAAAAAGCTTCGACAAGCTTTCCGATGAAAAGCAGTCTGTGATCCGCAGTAAAGTGATCAGCGAAATGAGAAAAAACCGCTATGACAAAGATTCTGACACATTGCAGCTGACTCAGGCCCAAGTATACGGACTCGAAAAAGTGCGGACCCATTACCGCAACGTATTTACAAAAGGCGATGGCTGGGGGCTTGAGTCTGGTTTGATCAAGGAAAGCCATATGCCTGACCGCAACAGAGCGTGGATTTCGAGCGGAGATCAGATCAAACAGGTTTCTGATTTTATCTTTTGGACGTCCTGGCTGTCCAGCACATTGAGGCCCGGGGATGACATCACCTATACAAACAACTGGCCGTATGATGAAGAAGCCGGCAATACGATGTCATTTGCCGCGGTGTGGTGGAGCGGCGCCAGCGTCACGATTCTTATTTTATTTGTCGGCATCATCTTATTTGTGTTTTACCGCTACAAGCTTGGAATGAAGGAGGCTTATCAAGACGGAAAATTCCCGGTTTTTGATTTGGAGAAGCAGCCGCTCACTTTATCGCAAGTCAAAACAGGGAAGTATTTTGCCGTTGTTTCCCTGCTGTTCTTTGTTCAAGCCATGCTGGGGGCATTGCTTGCCCACTATTATATCGAGCCTGACAGCTTCTTTGGCATCCATTGGATCAGAAATCTGCTTCCATTTAGCATCGCCAAAGGGTACCATTTGCAGCTTGCAATCTTTTGGATTGCGACCTCATGGCTCGGCATGGGAATTTTTGCGGCGCCGCTTGTCGGCGGCAGGGAGCCGAAAAGACAAGGTTTACTCGTCGATATTTTGTTCTGGGCGTTGATCTTTCTTGTCGGCGGCTCAATCATCGGAGAATGGCTCGGTGCGAAAGGTTATTTGGGGAACAATTGGTTTTTATTCGGCCATCAAGGAATGGAATATATTGAACTTGGCCGATTCTGGCAGATCATACTCGCACTGGGCATGCTGATCTGGCTGTTTATCGTCTTCAGGGGCATTAAGCGCGGCCTTAAAAAAGAGACGGATAAAGGCGGTTTGATTCATTTGCTGTTTTATTCATCAATCGCCATTCCGCTGTTTTACGGCGCTGCCTTTATGTTCAACCCGGGTACAAGCATCACGATGTCCGATTTTTGGCGCTGGTGGATCATCCACTTATGGGTGGAAGGGATCTTTGAAGTGTTTGCCGTCGTTGTCATCGGCTTTTTACTGGTACAGATGAATTTGGTGACGAAAAAGTCAACCGTCAGAGCGCTTTACTTTCAGCTGATATTGCTGTTGGGAAGCGGTGTAATCGGAATCGGACACCATTATTATTACAACGGCTCATCAGAAATATGGATCGGGCTCGGTTCGGTTTTCTCCTGCTTAGAGGTTATTCCGCTTACACTGCTTGTACTGGAAGCTTATGAACAATACAAGATGATGAGGGATGGGGGACATCATTTCCCATATAAAGCAACATTCTGGTTTTTAATTTCAACGGCCATATGGAATCTGGTCGGTGCCGGTGTATTAGGCTTTTTAATCAACCTGCCTGCCGTAAGCTATTTTGAGCACGGTCAGTTTTTAACGCCTGCCCACGGACACGGGGCGATGATGGGAGTATACGGTATGTTCGCTATTGCCGTTTGGCTGTACACATTGCGCAATATCGTCAAACCTCGTGCATGGAATGATAAATGGCTGAAAATCGCATGCTTGACGCTGAACGTCGGCTTGTTCGGAATGGTCTTTATCAGCTTGCTTCCGGTCGGCTTTCTTCAATTGAAAAAAGCGTTTGAAGAAGGGTATTGGAGTTCAAGGGCGCCCGAATTTTTGCAGCAGGACGCAGTTCAGACGCTGCTTACATGGCGTGCTGTTCCAGATACCATCTTTTTGATCGGCATTGTGCTACTTCTGATTTTCAGCATCAAGGCATTGTTCCATCTCCGCAAGCCGACGCATCGAGAAGGAGAAGCTTTGCCTGTAAAAGACATTGCGTCAGAGGATTAAAAATCCTTGATCAAGCTGTCGAGATTTTCTCGGCAGCTTTTGTTTTTTCTAAATGATCCAAAGTGTAAGTTTCAATACGATGATCAAAAAGAAGAATATATTTGTCTCAAGAGGAACATGAGGGGAAGATTATAAAAAAGCCAGACAAAAAAATAGAGCGAAGCTTTGCAGATTTAAAACAGCTGCACGAGCTTCGCTACTACAAGATTTATGGGAAAGCAGAATGTGACAGAGCAAGTGCTTCCCGGAATCAGAAGAAGATTGCTGCCCGGGGCAGGTGCGCGGGAGACTTTTTCCGTTTCTTAGTGCTTCGCTTCGGCCTCTAAACGAGGGAACAAAATGTTATTTTCTAAATGAATGTGCTGAAAAATATCTGTTTCCAATTCATCGAGTTTTAAGTAAGTCAGTGTATATGTCGTGCAGGCCCCTTCAGGGAGAGCATAGTCATTGGTTACTTTTCTGAGCTCTTTCAATATATTGCCGCAAGCTTCATGTTCTTGTTCCAGCACATCGATCGCCTTTACTGCTTCAGCTAAGTGCGCTTCTGACTTTGTTTCTTCGTAAGATTTGATTTTCGGAAAGATCTGTTCTTCCTCCTGGATTAAATGGTGCTCCAATTCAGCTTTGAGCTGATGAAACAATTGATGAACGTTGGCCAGCTCCGGATGGTGGATGCCGTGCACGCGGTATACCTTTGTGACAAAGCCTGACAGTTCAGGAAGCACTTCAAACAGATAAGCATGGTGGGTCTGAACCACATAATCGATCAGCCGGGAATAGGGGGCTTCGCTCCAATTTGTTTCTGTTTCATTTAACTCTTTAGTCTCCTGGTATAATGCATTGATTTTTGATAATACTTCCTCAGCGTTTAAATTTTGTTCTTTAATGGCTTCTGCGATCGGACGGTTCCCTCCGCAGCAAAAATCAATTCGATATTCCTTTAACAGCCGGCTGGCCCTTGGAAAACGTGCAACAATATCACCGGTTTTCGTTGTTTGATCAAAGATTGTATCCATTATAAAACCTCCTGATGCTTATATTGATGTTCCAGGTTAAATGTATCGCGATTACAAAGAGAAATTCGTGATCTACATCACATTCGGAAAAAATCGCATAAAGCGAAATAAGTCAAGAAGAATCGGGAATACCTAAACATAGACACTTTCGTATAATTGGAGGCTCAGGATGGAGGATTTATCGTGGCTTACGTATGTGATGCTGATTCTCGCCAGCTATCGGTTAACCCATTTGATTGTCTTTGACAAAATCACGGAGTTCATTCGAAAACCGTTTATGAAGAACAAGAAAATCATCGATGAAAAAGGCCGTGTCGACGTGAAAAAAGTGCCTAAATCGAACGTCGGTTATTTGCTGAATTGCTATTGGTGCGCAGGGATTTGGTGCGCCATTATCATCGGTCTCGGCTATCTGCTCATTCCGAAAGCGGGAACCCCGGTCATTTTTATTTTGTCGATAGCGGGCGCACAGGCGATCCTTGAAACATTTGTGGGAATCGGAACAAAGCTCATCGGTTTTTTATCTGACTTAAAGAAATAACCATTCCTTTTCAACGAATCGGGTGGTTTTTTATTTTTGTCATCAAAACGACACAAAATATAGGCTGAAACTGTGACTTTATTTTAGATCTTTATTCCCGAAAATCTTCTCTATTGAAAAAAGAATCCCTACCTATATTTATAAAATTGTGAATATAAAGAAAAGTGATGTGCAAAGTCCTGTTCATTACTCGTTGAACATTATTCAAAGATAGCATTACGGCCTACGAAATAAGGAAATCGATTGATTTTCAAGTTTTTAAAAACAAGAAATATGGTTGATAGACTATTAATAAAAAGGTTTTTACAATTAGGATCGTGTCAAAAGCAAGAAAAGGAGGGAGAAACCCCCGTAAAACGGCACAATTTTAAAATTTCCATTTTGGAGGAAAAACAATGTTATATCTCAAACGTTCAATTATTGCATGTTTAGCAATAATAGCGCTCGTTTTCAGCGGAGTGATGGCGCCTGCGGCATCAGCCGCTTCGAAAACGCCGGTTGCCGCAAACGGCCAGCTTAAGATTAAAGGCGCACAGCTTGTCAATCAAAGCGGAAAAGCGGTGCAATTGAAAGGGATCAGCTCGCACGGTTTGCAGTGGTACGGTGATTATGTCAACAAATCGAGCTTAAAATGGTTAAGAGATGACTGGGGCATCAATGTATTCCGCGCAGCCATGTACACGGGTGAGGGCGGCTACGTCGACAATCCGTCCGTTAAAAACAAAGTCAAAGAAGCTGTTGAAGCGGCAAAAGAACTCGGCATCTATGTCATCATCGACTGGCATATTTTAAGCGACGGCAACCCGAATCAAAATAAAGCAAAGGCTAAAGAGTTTTTCAAAGAAATGTCGGAACTTTACGGAAATACGCCGAACGTCATTTATGAAATCGCCAACGAACCGAACGGTGATGTAAACTGGAACCGCGATATCAAGCCGTATGCGGAAGATGTGATTTCAGTGATCCGCAAAAACGATCCGGATAACATCATCATCGTCGGCACAGGAACGTGGAGCCAGGATGTCAACGATGCAGCGGATAATCAATTGAAAGACGCCAATGTCATGTATTCGCTTCACTTTTACGCAGGAACACACGGCCAATCTTTAAGAGATAAAGCGAATTATGCACTAAGCAAAGGCGCTCCGATTTTCGTTACCGAATGGGGGACAAGCGATGCTTCCGGTAACGGAGGAGTATACCTTGACCAGTCTCGGGAATGGCTGAAATATCTGAACAGCAAGAAAATCAGCTGGGTCAACTGGAGCCTTTCTGACAAACAGGAATCATCCGCCGCTTTAAATCCTGGAGCGTCTAAAACAGGAGGGTGGAAGCTGTCTGACTTATCCGCCTCCGGAAAATTCGTAAGGGAGAATATCCGGAGCTCAGAAGACTCATCTCAAGATAACTCCGGCTCACAAGACAGCCCTGATTCCGGCTCAAAGGACAAAGATCATTCTGATTCAAAGGACAAAGATAGCTCTGATCAAAACAGCGGCAAACAGGGAAACAGCGTCGCTGTACAATACAGAGCGGGGGACGGGAATGTGAACGGTAACCAAATCCGCCCGCAGCTCAACATTAAAAACAACAGCAAAAAAACGGTTGATTTAAAGAAAGTGACGGTTCGCTACTGGTATAAAGCGAACGGCAAAGGACAAAATTTCGACTGCGACTACGCTCAAATCGGCTGCAGCAACATTTCTCACAAATTCGTGAAATTAACGAAATCCGTAAAGGGCGCAGATACGTATCTTGAAATCGGTTTTAAAAACGGAAAGCTCTCACCGGGAGCAAGCACCGGGGAAATCCAGATTCGCCTTCACAATGACGGCTGGAGCAATTACGCACAAAACGGTGATTATTCCTTTACAAACTCAACAACCACTTTTAAAAATACAAAAAAAATCACATTGTATGAAAACGGCAAGCTGATTTGGGGAACAGAGCCTAAATAAGTCTAACGGACACCATTATCGGTGTCCGTTTTTTTCAGTTCGGCATGTGGTATGATAGAGGAAGATTTTTGAAAAAGGGCATACAGGCTGAGCAAAACAGGAACATTAAAAATAGAAAGGACGGGTGACCAAAAATGAATGAAACGTTAAAACAGTACATGCTGCTGGTCAAAGAAAACAGCAGCTTGATCAACGGGCCGGATTATCCGGGTAAGGAAAAGGACATTCGAAAACAAAAGGAACAAATCGACGCTTACGCGAAAAAGCTGCAGCAAGGCTTTTCTACGGATGACGACTACGACGAATTCGCCGATGCGGTGATCAAGTGCACATACGGGGATATTTCATTAGAAGAATTGGAAACGGTTTATAATGAACTGATTTCGCCGTCATAAGCAAAGGAGAGGAAAACCGATGAAGGACATCGTTTTAACGACCGGGCGGCTCACATTGCGACACATGACAAAAAAAGACGTTTGCAATTTGCTGGAGATTTTTTCTGATCCAATCGCAATGGAATACTATCCGTCGACAAAAGATGAAGAGCAAACGATCGAATGGATTGACAGGATGTTAAACAACTACGCAAAACACGGCACAGGGATTTGGATCGCCGAACATAAAGAAACGGGCGAATTTTTGGGACAATGCGGCATCGTTCCGCAGGAAGTCGAAGGCGTCCGCGAAATGGAAATCGGCTATTCGTTTGCAAGGCGTGTCTGGGGAAACGGCTACGCAACAGAAGCTGCAGCAGCATGCAAACGGTACGGATTTGAAAACATGAACGTTCAAAAGCTCGTGTCTTTAATCGACATTAAAAATCTCGCGTCCAGAAAAGTTGCCGAACGGATCGGCATGACGCCGGAAAAACATATACGTAAATGGGGAAAAGAAATTGTTGTGTATGCCTCGGAAACTAAAATTTCAAATTCTGTCTCACTAATTTAAGTATACTTTGAGATTGAGACGGAATTTCTTTTAAATCTTTAACTTCCGAGAATATATATTATGTAAACTAGAAAAATGAACAAGAAAAAAGGGGTGTATAGAACACTCCTTTTTTGACCAAGCGAAATGTTTTCCATTTTAATTGCAAACAACATTTTTCTTGTCTTTGTTGACGTTTATAATTTGACCGAACGGTGTTGCCCCACCAGCGATCCTTTGGATAGTGTATGTGTTACTAACATTTCGAATAGATGGCTTTTATGAACGTCCCGACTCCTACATCCAAGGCTTTTGCTTCTGCAAGATTAATTCCTCTTTATTTTTGTCTACACAGAGTATAATTGTCAGTATTTTTACTCTTTTCATAGGCGTTTTCAATATATTTATTAGGATTATTCAAGAAGTCTTCTTCTTTAATCAGAGATATATAGGAACCTGTCAACATATCAACATTCTTACATACATCACAAGTGTATTCAGGAGGTTTCTGATTAAACCTGTTCTTAATGATAATGTCATACAAGTATTCATTTTTAGTAAGTACCGCAGTGTGACCATCGGAATTTTCTGTTGTAGGTCTTAACCATGAATAACCTCCATTATGTTTCATCACTACCCCTACAACCCCGTTAGTACCTGATGTTCTATCTCCACGCTTTATCTGCTTTAATGAATATTCTATTTCCCAATCAATCCAATTGCTCTCCTTCATATTTGGAGAAATAATCACTATAGTTACAGAGGTGGAGTAAATCATATCTTTAAGTTGATCTTTAATGTAGTCAGTTGTTTTATCGGAAACGGGTTAACCCCCTAAT
>NZ_LECW02000077.1 GCF_001042475.2 Bacillus glycinifermentans | reverse complement strand
ATCCCGTTTCCGCTTCCGCCTTCGTTCGTTGAGTTTAAAGCGTTGAGCGCCGCCGCGCCTTTTTGAAATTGACTCATTCGATTTCCCCCTACGTTTTAATTTTGAGGCTTTTGGCCCTCGCAAAATGCCGGTATCTGCGTCCGAAACGCCGCCAGCGCTAAGCCGTAGCGACGCGACTCTTTTACTTAACGGACACCCCGACATTCTCCGAGCACCGGGCCGCACAATCGCCGCCCTCATTCGCTCTCTTCGCGATTAACTTCGTAAATAAGTCCGCCAATTACAAGCGCTGCAATGACTCCGACAATTTCGATTAACCATGCGTTAGACATAGGCGGCGACTCCTTTTTCCTTTTCGGTTAACTCCGAAAGTTTGGACGCAAGCTCGCCATGTTCGGATTTCAAAACGGAAATCTTTTCGTCAATGCTTGCGATAACTTTATTCGAACGTGCCTTTGCGCGATTGAGTTCGAGCTGAGCAATTTCGAGATTCTTTTCCGCAAGCTGGACGTTAAGCGCCCGTCTCTCGCGTTTGATGCGGCGAATCATTGCGTTTGCTTTGCGTCGTAAAGCCGTCTTCATTTCGTCAGGAAGTTCGTTAGAAGTTGCGTCAAGTGGGTCCGCCATTGGATAAACGGTTACGATAGCGCTATCGTTAACGAGCAATCGCGTTCGGCTGTTAATATGATCGAATATTTTCGTAATACGCCCGTTTGCATTCGACTGTTGACCTACGTAATAAGCCGTCTGCATTAAGTTCAGCAAGTGACCCTTCGCATGCTCTCGCTTGATTCCGAGACGTTCGACTGTACGATCAACGGCGTGCTTTGTGACTTCGTAATGTTTCATCCGACTCGCACCGCCTGAATCGAAAGTGGACGGTAGTAGTCCGCCGGATCTTCGTCGACCGGCCATGCGCCTTGATATAAAATTTCGGTAAGTTTGCGCTGATCTAGCGCTGGATACGTATTGAAATCG
>NZ_LECW02000076.1 GCF_001042475.2 Bacillus glycinifermentans | reverse complement strand
ATATATATATATATATTAATTATTTATAGGGCGTTAATAAATATTTGAGTATCAAAAGTAACAAAAAAACGTTCAATCCCTTGGGAGAGTAAGAGTGAGGCGTGTTTTTTGAAAAAGTAACAAAAGTAACGACATTATCTGGAAACGACTGTGAGAAATTGATGAAAGGAGATTTCAAACGTGAATTCAATAATGAAAATAGATGAAATGACCTTAACGGAAAAAAATAAATTGTATATCAATCAAAAAAGAGAAATTGATAGGTTGAACAAAGTCATTGAAGACTTAGAAAAACAACTAAGTGTTCGGAATGAAAATGATGAACAATCATTAATATCAACATTTTTGAAAAAGTATTCCTCTAAAATTTCCGAACAACAGATTGAGGCTAAACAACTTTATCAAGAATATGAAAAGTGGATCAAAAGCTTATTACTAGGCAAAAGAAATTTTTATAATGTTGTAGCTACCTATGGTTATGAATTCAAAAGAGGTAAAGGAAATAAGCTCTTTGTCAAAGGTGAGGAAAATGCACCCAAAACAAATTTGT
>NZ_LECW02000075.1 GCF_001042475.2 Bacillus glycinifermentans | reverse complement strand
CCGATAGTCAACAGTAGTGTACGGATTGTTAACGAAGTTATTAACGAAAAAGGAGGCGGTTGTTATCGGATCAGTCAAAATCGATCTACACCGAAAGGGTCGCGAATTTGAAGCGACATATGCGTTGGACAATGCGGAGGGCGTCAAAACGTTGCTTTCCGATTATCCGAAGTTCGTCAGCCGTAAACGACTCGGAGAATACGAAGCTGCCGAAGTGCTGCTCGATCTGCACAAAGCGATTGAGCTTGCGGATCTGACCGATAGGCAGAGCGAAGCAATCCGGCTCGTGTATTTCGAAGACCTGACGCAAGTAGAGGCGGGGAAACGGATGGGTGTCGGCAAGGATTCCGTTAATCATCTGATAAATAGGGCGGCTGAATCAATCGCAGATATCTACTACTATTGGGCGGGACATGGCGAAGGGTACTTGATGGGAGGACGAATTAATGGATAAAGCACTATTGCACGAAATGATTACCGAATTATATCAACGAACAAAGGCCGGAGAATTGGATCGTATTGAACGTATTAAGGAAATTAACGCACTTGTGGAAGCCTACCACGATTCAGTCGGCAAATCTCCGGACTCCGCCGCACTTGAACGTATGGCGAATCTTATTATCTACGAGGAGCTTTCGGACCCTCATCCGGATAAAATGACCCGCGAAGAGTACCCGATCATGAGCGAAACACAGCGAGAAGAGCGAATCAAGTCGGAGGCATCCGAAAAACTTGCCGAAGAGTACGGGGCAGATGGCCGAAATTATAAAGTCCCGACGCGAAGAAAACGGTCTTCATACGAGGAAAAGTTCGTTGATAGAGCGGCCAGGGCTCGGAATAAAGAACGAAGAAACCGCTATAACGATTTCGTAAAAGGAAAATCCGAAGGACAATTTACGGTCAATATCGCAACGGGCGAAAAATTCATTCATTAGTTGTTCCGTTTTAATCCGTTTTGCTGGCTATACGTTATGAGGGCGCCAAATCCGCGCTCTTTTATTTTGCGACAAAGGGGACGATATTTTGAAAAGATTACGAGTAGTAAATGCAGAGACGGGCGAAGATCTATCGACAGACTACACGCTAAGGCATCGGAACCAGGATGAAGCTTTCCGGGAACAGCAAAAGCAGACGACGGACAGGCGCGACTTTTCCAACGCCAATATGTCTTATATTCACGAAGTCTATGACGCCCTCACAACGGCACAATGCGGGTATTTGATGTTGCTGCAATGCTACGTCGACTATAACGGTGTTCTCGTGAAATCTAGCCGCGATAAAACTCCGATGACGACAGCGGATATGATGTCCGTTCTCCAGCTCGCGAAAAAGCGCATGACATTCTACGATTTTCTGAACGCGTGTATTCAGCATGATATTATTCGGGAAGAAGACGGCATATACTCGGTGAACGAACGCTACCACTTCAAAGGTAACTTCGGAAGCCAGTACGTTGTCAAATTGTACACTGCGAAGATTAAGAAGGTATACAGCGAAGTGAAGGCGACAGACATCGGACTGATTTACCGGATGCTGCCGTTCATCCACTACGAAACAAACGCTCTATGCGCCAATCCTTTCGAAAAGAATCC
>NZ_LECW02000074.1 GCF_001042475.2 Bacillus glycinifermentans | reverse complement strand
CCGATAGTCAACAGTAGTGTGCGGATTGTTAACGAAGTTATTAACGAAAAAGGAGGCGGTTGTTATCGGAAAAGTCAAAATCGATCTACACCGAAAGGATCGCGAATTTGAGGTGGCGTATGCGCTAGACAATGCAGAGGGTGTCAAAACGCTGCTCTCCGATTACCCGAAATTCGTCAGCCGCAAACGACTCGGCGAATACGAAGCTGCCGAAGTGCTGATCGATCTACACAATGCGATTGAGCTTGCGGACCTGACCGATAGGCAACGCGAAGCTATCCGGCTCGTATATTTCGAAGACCTGACGCAAGTAGAGGCGGGGAAACGGATGGGTGTCGGCAAGGATTCCGTTAATCATCTGATAAATAGGGCGGCTGAATCAATCGCAGATATCTACTACTATTGGGCGGGACATGGCGAAGGATACTCGATGGGAGGACGAATTAATGGATAAAGCACTATTGCACGAAATGATTACGGAATTACAGCAGCGAACAAAAGCCGGTGAGCTAGATCGAATCCAACGTATCGAGGAAATTACCGCTCTGGCCGACGCTTATTTTGACGCAGTTGGAGAGCATCCGGATACTATCGCACTAGAACGTATGGCTAATCTCGTAATTTACGAGGAGCTTTCGGACACGAATAAAAACAAAATGAAGAAAGATGAGTACCCGATTATGAGTGAGCGTATGGAGAAAACGCGTAGATCCGGCGAGACTTCTGAGAAGATGGCCGAAGAATACGATAAGTTCGGAAAATATCAAGGGAAACCGGTTCGAAGGCGCCTTTCAACTTACGAAGGTATTCAGATAGACCGACGCGCTAAAGCGAGAAATAAAGAGAGACGAGTAAAATATTCGGATTTCGTGAAAGGAAAAACGCCGGGACAATTTACAGTCAATATTGCAACAGGAGAAAAAATTATTCACTAAACAGTCTATTTTTACCCGTTTTGCTGTCTATACGTTATGAGGGCGCCAAATACGCGCTCTTTTATTTTGCGAAAAAGGAGACGATATTTTGAAAAGATTACGAGTAGTAAACGCAGAAACAGGCGAGGATCTATCGACAGACTACACGCTAAGGCACCGGAACCAAGACGAAGCCTTCCGGGAACAGCAAAAGCAGACGACGGACAGGCGCGACTTTTCAAACGCCAATATGTCTAATATTCACGAAGTCTATGACGCTCTCACAACGGCGCAGTGCGGATATTTAATGCTGTTGCAATGCTACGTTGACTATAACGGCGTCCTCGTTAAATCCAGCCGCGACAAAACTCCGATGACTACAGCGGACATGATGTCCGTTCTACAGCTCGCGAAGAAGCCGCGAACGTTCTACGATTTCCTGAGCGCCTGTACTGCGCATGATATTATCCGGGAGGAAAACGGCATATATGCGGTGAACGAGCGCTACCACTTCAAAGGTAACTTCGGAAGCCAATACGTTGTTAAATTATACACCGCGAAGATTAAGAAGGTGTACAGCGAAGTGAAAGCGACAGACATCGGCTTGATCTACCGGATGCTGCCGTTTATCCATTACGAAACAAACGCTCTTTGCGAAAATCCTTTCGAAAAGAATCC
>NZ_LECW02000073.1 GCF_001042475.2 Bacillus glycinifermentans | reverse complement strand
CAATATGGAGCTCGACCGCACGTTATTTGACCTGGAAAGTGCAGGTTACAAAGGGCAATCGTTTATTATACCGGCTTGTGCCGTCGACGCCAAACATCGAAGAGATCGAACATTCGTTGTTGCCTACTCCGACAGCGTCAGACGCATGGAATACGAGAGACAGCCGCAAGCGGTTCAACAATCCAAACAGCAAGAGTTACAACGAAAAGAAAGCCATGAATCCATCATGTCAAAACCTGCACACGGCTGTCACAAAACTATGGCCGACACCGACAGCGCGGGATTGGAAGGGACGAACCGGTCCGAACTGGAATCATCAGACGTTGCCAGATGCCGTTCTATGGCCGACACCGAGAACCAAGGGGATGTGCGGCGGCACTGGATCATTTCAAACGATGATCGATCTTCAGGAAAAAGGAGTCATTACCGAAGAGGAACGGAAACAGATGACGGCGGGCAACGGTGGACACCTGAACCCGACGTGGGTCGAGTGGCTCATGGGGTTCCCAATCGGGTGGACAGAATTAAAGGATTAGGCAACGCGGTGGTGCCTCAGCAAATTTTCCCGATCTTCAAAGCAATCATGGAACAGGAGGCAGCAAGATGGCAAGGTCACCTTTAATCTGGTTTGGCGGCAAGGCCAAATATGCCGAACACATCATAAACAAAATGCCCGCCCATAAGGTTTATGTCGAGCCTTTCGGCGGTGCGGCCCATGTCATAGCAAATAAGCCGAAAATATCCCATGAAGTGTACAACGATATTGACGGAAATGTGGTCAATTTCCTAATGCAAGTCAGAAAGGATCCGAAAGCAATGCAAAAGGCTTGTGAGTCTATTCCTTACAGCCGGGCGCTTTACGAGAAATGGAAGACTGAGGATTACCCAACAGACGACTTCGACCGGGCTGTCCGGTGGTTTTATATGAACCGGTCCGGGATCAG
>NZ_LECW02000072.1 GCF_001042475.2 Bacillus glycinifermentans | reverse complement strand
GGTTTACAGAGAACATAAAACCAAGGGGTTTAAGACTGAACCCCCTGAAACGCTTGCTTTCATCCGGCTATCCGTGTGCACCCGAACGCCTTCCGTGGTCAGTAGCTACCCAAATAAAAAAGCACCCCATAGGATGCCCATTGAAATAAATAAAAAATAACAAAAGATACTTGATACGTATTTTTGTACGTGTCATAATAAGTATGTCGAAAGGAGATGGTAACCATCAAATGAATTCAAGAGAGCTAATCAAGAAAATTGAGCAAGATGGTTGGTACCAAGTAAGGGTAAAAGGTAGTCATCATCAGTTTAAACATCCAACAAAACCCGGAACGGTTACCATCCCGCATCCTAAGAAAGACTTTCCAAAGAAAACAGTAAAATCAATCCTAAAGCAGGCAGGGCTTCAATAGCCCTCCTGCAAAAGGAAAATTTAGAATATAAAATTTAACAAAAAGGGGTTATAAATTATGAAAAAAGATCGTTACATTTATCCAGCCCTTTTCGATTATGACGATGACGGAATTACAGTTACATTTCCTGATCTGCCTGGCTGCATCACTTTCGGTAATACAGATGAGGAAGCTCTCACTATGGCTAAAGAAGCTATGGCACTCCATCTATATGGCCTTGAACAAGATGGTGATGAAATTCCTCAGCCGACATCTTCAAAAGATATCGAAACAGAAGATAGCCAAAGCATCGTATTAATCGAAACATGGATGCCGCCTTTCCGTCATGAAATGGAGAATGCAGCAGTTAAGAAAACATTAACTATCCCGCGCTGGATGGACGACATTGCAAAAGAGCATAAAATTAATTATTCGCATCTTCTTCAAGATGCTATTAAAGAACATCTTGGTATTTACAAAAATCCTAGATCATAAGACAAAAGAGCAGCCAGCCGGTTGCTCTTTTTTAATTTCACTTTCGTTGTTTTTGACCTAATACCATATTAAACGATCTAAAACAAAACAGAGTGCCAACGTTGTGCCATAATTGTGCCAAAATCATTTTGCTGTCAATCGAGTTTTTTTATTTATCCACATTATCCACGAATTCACCATATCTTATATTGTGTCCAATTCACGGAAACGCTGAACCCTTTGCCCTGCATAGTTTTTAGCCATTTCCTTAAAATGAGTTGGACACTTTCTCATTATGGTTAGTTCGTTAAAATAGGCAGAAAAAAACTCATCCGTTTTGAAGACAGATGAGCTTACAAGCTGAATGAGTCCATTGTTTGGTCCATTGTGTCTTGAGTAATCCCGATATATCGAAGCGTAACGTCCGGGCTGGAATGGTTGAATATCTCTTGCAGGAGAGCCACGTCTTTGAATTTTTTATAATGCCAGTAACCGAACGTTTTCCTCATGGTGTGGGTGCCGATGCCATCAAGCCCGACGTATTCCGCCGCCTCTTTCAATATGTTGTACGCCGTGCTTCTGCTGATCGGTTTATTTAGTCCTTCGCGGCTTTTGAATAAAAATTCCTGATCATCTTTATCTTTAATGTAGTCGGCCAGGGCCTTTTTTAGCGCCTTATTTATTTTGATGCGTTTCTGCTTGCCGGTTTTCTTCTCGCGTAAATCAATGTACATTCGTTTGGCGTCGCGGACTCTTAAACGAAGTAAATCGGATATACGCAAGCCCGAGTTTATGCCGGTGACGAAAAGCAGATAGTTTCTTTCACTCCGTTCCCTTAGGAATTTCTTAATATAATAAATCTGGTCCTTGTCTCGGATAGGCTGCACAAAATTCATTATGAAGCACTTCCTTTCACGTACACTTCCTCTTTCAATGCAAAAGCCAGATTGTAAAAAGCGCGCGATTTTATCCGGAAGTATGTGCGCGGGCTTAACCCGATTTCGTTGTAAACCTCATAATCAAAACGGTGATCTTGGGACATATACCTCATGATGATGATCTGCCGTTCATTGGCTGGCAAGCGATTCACGGCCTTTTGAACTCTTGCCAGAAAGGCATTTCGTTCTTTTTCCATTTCAACTCTTTTGATAGCCATATCCTCCGTAGATGAATGAAACGCGTTTGTATTTGACGGCGGCACGAGGTTAAATCCTGCCGTGACCTTTGGCAGCAGATCGTCCGGGACTTGCAAGAGAACCATCCTGTAATTATCCAGTATGGCTTCAATTTTCTTTTTCGTCGCTTCTCTATCGATTTCGGGTAATTGAAATAGCATGGTTTATTCCTCCTTTTATTTGCGCTTATAAGCGCCGCCTTTGCCTCGTTTAAGAATCTGCTTGTTTTGCCCCATAATCTCTCGCCAAAAGCGCTCAGAGCGCTCCTGCGCTTTTTCAGGGCGTTTTCTTTTGGTGGGTTTCATGTATATTTCTCCTTTCACTAAGACCGCAACCGGGACAAATAAAAAACGGACACCAAACAAACAGCGTAAAAGCTGTAAGTTCAGTGTCCGCAGGCATTCCATCTAGGACATTATTCTATTTCCGTCCGCCAACGGTTTTCATCAAATTGTCTTGCAGCCAGAACATGAGGTATAATCTGCCGTTAACCCCATATTTTCGCTCAAAAATATTGATAGCTTACTGCAGAAACGGCTTGTAATCCTGCATCATAACATTTCCCCTTCCCGGCGCCCGCCGCGCCTCCTAATCAAATAGACTAAGCTGAGTGATTTTATAATTAAACAACAGCATTTCTTCGGCTCGGTTCCCTTTTCCGGATCCACCGACAACCTGCTTATATGCTGAAAAAGTTTCTCTTTCCCAAGTCGGATAGAGCTCGAGTATCAAAGGATCGTCATAATAGGAGAGAACCACTTTTCCTTTTACTTGATTCAGCAGCCGCGCCAGATCCCGGTGATCCTGCTCTGTAAACCCACCGGCATAAAACTGTTCTCGGCCGACATACGGAGGATCAACATAAAAGAGAGTATCCGGACTATCGTATTTTTCAATAATCGTCCGGAAATCCTTACACTCAATCATGACACCTTTCATACGATTGGCGAATAATTGAAAAGCTGTACAGGCGCTTATGTATCCGCCCGCCGGATTCTGCCCGCTTTTCGTACTGTGACGCCATCCGGTTTGTGGAACATTCTCCGCGTTTCCCTTGCTGATCCCGGACCGGTTCAT
>NZ_LECW02000071.1 GCF_001042475.2 Bacillus glycinifermentans | reverse complement strand
GTTCGGAATATTTGCCGATAATTTCGGTTTGATGCGCCATTCAATCGTCCTCCTTCGTTTTATTAAAACGGCAGATCGTCGTCACTGATTTCGTTAGATTTTTCGTTATCCGACCCGGCTCCAAGCGATAATCCGATAAGGCTAATATCGAATCCAGCTGCGACTAGATTTTCGATCTGCGTCTTTTCGTCAGCTTCGAAAAGGAGTCCATCGAACAAAGACATATCGAATTCTTTGCCGTCGTATTTGCTGAAGTTCTCGCGTTCCTTATCCGTTAAATCCTCTTCCATATCGATAAACGGCGTTAAGCTGACCGTCGTTGATGTTCCGGAACCTGTTTTCGAAAGCTCAAACGCAACCTTTCCGAGTTTCTTTTCAAACTTCGTGATAACTGCGTAAACGGCCTGCGCTTGCTTTTTCGAAAGGTCGATGATGATTGGATTACCGGTTTCTAAGTCGATGAATCCGAGTGCATAACGTTCTTTGACGCGATACTTGGCGGCTTCTTCCTTGTACTTCTCTTCCGCTTTTGAGTCGCCCTTATCCGCAGCCGCCTTCTTTAAATCCTGATAATACTTCCAAGCGAGGTCCCACGGTGTGTAATCCGCAACCGGAAAGCCTTTATCGTTCATCTTGCTTGGTTTCTCCGCAACGAACGAGTTTACTTTCTTGTAGATACCGTAGCTGTAGAAACGAATAAGGTCTTCGGTACCTAGTACGCGAACCTTAAAGGAAGATCCCGACTTAAAGCTCGTAAATTCTATCCCGTTTCCGCTTCCGCC
>NZ_LECW02000070.1 GCF_001042475.2 Bacillus glycinifermentans | reverse complement strand
TGCCAGCATAGGGCTGTGTTCTCTGTGACTACCCCACAAATTAGAGAGCTGCAAAAACGTATCAGAAGTGTGAAGAGTCAGTACGACAAAGCCAAGAGGCTAAAGAAAGCCGAGCGCCTTTTGACAGAGTATTTCAATTTAAAGGAGCGTATTGGCCTACTTATGCAGCCTTTAGTCGAGCAAGCAAATGAAGAGCTGAACCAATAAGTGTTTGACACTGAAGGAGGATTACAATGCCGCCTAAGCCGTTAAGGGAGTGTAAGGCCTATGGGTGTAAGGCCCTTACCCGAGAGGGCTACTGCCCTGACCATAAGCACGTCCAGCAGGAGGAAACGAAACATTACAACAAACATTCAAGAAACAAAACAATAACAAGTTTTTATAAATCAACTGAATGGAAACGAACAAGAGAACTTGTTTTGCTTCGTGACAATCGTCTTTGCCAGCAATGCTTGAGAGAACACCGATTCACTCCTGCCGACATGGTCCATCATATTGTGGAGGTAAAGCAGGACTGGTCCAAGCGTTTAGACCTTTCAAATCTCGAAAGTCTCTGCAATGCCTGCCATAACAAGGTTCACGGCGACCGAAGCAAGTCGGTCAAGTAGGGATACCCCCCTATAAAAATCCTTGGGAAACAACCGCCGCGGGAACGGCGCCCCCTTTTCTGTAAACAAACACCGCTTTTCAAAGTTCCCGAAA
>NZ_LECW02000069.1 GCF_001042475.2 Bacillus glycinifermentans | reverse complement strand
AAGTTGATTCGTCACTCTCGCGTTAACTATTGCGTGAAGATATCCGCGAAATGCTGGCGTACAATCCCGCACACCTACGTCATCCAGCACCGCAAAGGGAGCCGACATCGCAAGCGTCATCTTACGTTGGAATTCCGCTAGGCCGTCCTCGTCGTTCGTCATGGTTGCGAGGTTGAATTCCGTCTGCCATTCGTTCACATCGAGGAAATAGGCGGGACGTAGTGATGGCGTTAAACCTCTCCGCAAAGATCCGCTGTAATGGACGCGCAGCCATTCGTTAAGGATTGCCGCCGCTGTCGTCGTCTTTCCGGTGCCGGAGTTCGCACTGTATAGATACAACGACTTAATCCGGTCAGCCGGTTCGATATAGCCTTCCGTTTGTTCAAATTGGCGCTCGAACGTCTTGACGTAGTTTTCAACCGATTTATATACCGCAGGCTGCCCCGCTCTGGCCGGAGAATTGGCGAGCGTTGTTAGGCGGTATTCTCGCGGTAATCCTGCCGCCGCAGATCGGCCGCCGTTGCCCGATGCGCCGTGTAGTGCGATGAAGTGCGGGCATTGGCGGGTACAGGCGGACGTGCCGGCCGCTTTGCACCCGTTAGCCAGGACGCAGTTTCTTTCGTTAGTCAATGGCGTTCACCTCCTACTTTTCGCGGATAATAAACTCCGCTCTAATTTCTTCAAAGTTAACTAATATCTTTCCGTGCACAGGCGCATAACCTTTTCGTGTAAGCCACTGCGCCATAGCTTCGATCATTTCGTCTTTATCCATCGTATACTTTAAAGCCATTTCGCAATCCTCCGTTTAATAAAAGTCGTCGCCGATTTCCGCCTGCTGCTCCCGCCTTTGTTGCGCCGCTTCTTCGGCCCTGATTTCCGCCACTGCCCGCTGCAAATTCCGTCCCATATACGTCTGCATAAATCCGAAGCTGATGCCCGG
>NZ_LECW02000068.1 GCF_001042475.2 Bacillus glycinifermentans | reverse complement strand
GGCGGAAGCGGAAACGGGATGGAATTTACGAGCTTTAAGTCGGGATCTTCCTTCAAGGTTCGCGTACTCGGTACCGAAGACCTTATTCGTTTCTACAGCTACGGTATCTACAAGAAAGTAAACTCGTTCGTTGCGCAGAATCCTAGCAAAATGAACGATAAAGGCTTTCCGGTTGCGGATTATACACCGTGGGATCTCGCTTGGAAGTATTATCAGGATTTAAAGAAGGCGGCTGCGGATAAGGGCGACTCAAAAGCGGAAGAGAAGTACAAGGAAGAAGCCGCCAAGTATCGCGTCAAAGAACGTTATGCACTCGGCTTCATCGACTTAGAAACCGGTAATCCAATCATCATCGACCTTTCGAAAAAGCAAGCGCAGGCCGTTTACGCAGTTATCACGAAGTTTGAAAAGAAACTCGGAAAGGTTGCGTTTGAGCTTTCGAAAACGGGTTCCGGAACATCAACGACGGTCAGCTTAACGCCGTTTATCGATATGGAAGAGGATCTAACGGATAAGGAACGCGAGAACTTCAATAAATACGACGGAAAAGAATTCGATATGTCTTTGTTCGACGGCCTGCTTTTTGAAGCCGACGAGAAGACGCAGATCGAAAACCTTGTCGCAGCAGGATTCGATATCAGCCTTATCGGAAAAAGCCTTGGCGCCGGATCAAATAACGAAAAAGATGACGAAGAAATTAACGACGAAGATATGCCGTTTTAATAAAACGAAGGAGGACGATTGAATGTATGAATCTCGAATTGTTCTCGCGATAATATTTTTCGTTTTAGCAGGCGTACGAATCATCTCGGGTAATTTTGTTTTAGGAATTACTCAGGTAGCATGTGGCGTTCTGCTTTTAGAAACGGCGAGACTATACAAGTTATTGGAGGCGAAGTGATGGCGCATCTCAAGGAAACTATCGGCAAATATTCCGAAC
>NZ_LECW02000067.1 GCF_001042475.2 Bacillus glycinifermentans | reverse complement strand
TTTTGCGTTTTCACAAAAGCTTGATAAATCTTCATAAAACGCTCCGCCTCACTTAAAGCAAGCCATTCTTTTGTTTTGATTTTCATTTTTCTCCCCTCCTGCTTTCAAGCTCATCAATATCCGTTTGTACGCGAAGAGCCTCTTCGAGAAGCCCGATTGCCTGCGAAAGTTTTCTTCCTGGGCTGTTTTCTTCTTCGTTGTATACTAATAGTTGCAGATCAAGTACCAGCTCGCCTTTAAGCGTGAATTGAAGGATTTTATTGTTTGACCAGAATTGTTCAAAAACTACGTTGCCTTCTTCATCTATCCCAGAAACAAAACCTATATCTTCAAGCTTTTCACCTTTTAAAAAGTCGCTTGGTGTAGTTTTATCTGTCACTATAGTTCTAATTGGTGATTCGTTTTGAAAAGCTTCTAAATAAAATTCCACTTCTTCGAGTAGTTTGTCTTGCTTTTCCAACAGCTGATCTATTTTTTTCATCTTTTATTCCTCCTACACAGATTGATTTCCGTTAAAAATCGGTCTCCATCCTTCAATGAAGCTCATCGCTTCTTCAAAGTCTTTTTGCAGGATGTTCGGATAGGCGTTTACTCTGTACGCATCTTTTAGGTTCTTCCATAATGCTGCATAAACTCTTCTGGTCGTTTCATAGAATGTTTTGTCGACCTTATTTTCATTCCAGAGCTTATGCACACGTTTGTTCACTGCGTTCCTCATGGCTTGCTGCTGAGAGTAATCGAGTGTCAATTTTTTATCGAGATCATGACGAAGTTGCTTTATGTCTTCCTTCATCCCGTCAACATCATCGTTAAGCTGGATGGTTAGTTTCATGTTTGCAAGTATGCTTTCTTTTGCATTCATTGCCTTTGGTTGCTGCTGTTTCTGGATGTATTCTTTCATCCTCTTAAATTCTTGGATAAATTTGATTTTGGTTTGAACAGCTTCCTTTGTGTTATAGCCGAACACAACCAATGTGAATGCTTCTTCGGTTAGGTCGTATTTTGGGTAAGTGCGACCTCTTTCGTTGGTGTAAGTTGACTCCCCAAAATTGGGGGCTGAAAATTCTTCACCAGCTAACACCATTTGATTTTCAATATCCCTTAAAACATGGTCATGTCGTTTACCAAACATTTCAGCAATTGTTAAGCTGTCTGTGACAGCAATATTTTCCTTAACAAAAACTAATTGATTTTCCATCTATGTGACCTCCTAAAAGTTTCATTTTGTTCCCCTTCTGATTGACTCATTTATGAAAATTGATACATGACCTATGAATAACACTTTTATAAAGCTCTTCATCTGCAAGGTGCAGAGCTTTATTAATTTCAACATAACTTAAACCACTTTTTGAGCATTCCTTAATGACTGCCTTTAAAAGTTCGAGTGTTTCTTGTTTTAGCTCATTTTTGGAAATGTTTGAAGGCATTCCATCTGTTAATTGAATCCGTTTCACTATATTGACCTCCTATTGTCCCCAAAAAGATTATCAAGCGAGGTGTTAAAATAGTGCGCCAGTTTTTTGGCTTCTGATAGAGTAAATTCTCTTTTCCCCGCCTCTTTTAAGTGATAGCTTTGAGCATGAATATTAAGCACTTTTGCAAGTTCTTTTTGAGATTTTCTTTTTTCTTTACGAGTAATAAATAAAGTTGAATACATATTCACACCCTCCTTTTTAAGCGTAACGCTTAATTTTTATTTAAAAAAATCTTTCGGAGCAACTCCCAATATTTCTGCCATTTTTTCAAGATCATCTGCCTTGAGCTGTCTTTTCCCTTTTGATATTGCAGAATACCAGGCTGGAGTTTTATTGAATGATCTTGATATATGGGTTTTTGTAATACCTTTATCCTTGCGTATTTTCTCTATCTCCTTATATAAAGGCACCTGCATCATCCTTTCAATAAGCGTTACGCTTAACTGACTCTTATTATAAATTAAGCGAATCGCTTAAGTCAATATTTTTGTGTATTTTTTTATGCTTTTCGCATAAAATATTTAACGGAACGCTTAAAAGTGTTAAATTATTTATGCGAGGTGCTAACAATGAAAAAATTAGGGATTAAATTAAAAGAAGCGAGAGAGAAAAAAGGGCTTAAGCAGATTGAAGCTGCAAAAAAACTTGGTATTTCCAACGGAACTCTGTCGGGTTATGAAAGGGATTACCGAGATCCAGATACAGAAACATTAAAAAAAATGGCAGAATTATATGACGTCAGTATCGATGAATTACTTGGAAATCAAGTTAAAGACGACTTTTCCCCAAAAGAAGAAAAGGATATAGCTAAACGAATGGAGCAAATAAGAAATGATTTAATGCACAGTGATGGGCTTAGCTTTTCAGGAGAGCCGATGAGTCCAGAAGCGATTGAATCATTAATGGAGGCTATGGAGTACATTGAAAGGCAAACGAAAATAATAAATAGAAAATTCACTCCTAAAAAGTATAGAGAGAAAGAATAAAATTAGGGGCGGGGGCAATCAAATGATCAAAAAACATGTAGAAAAGATTATAGAAAAATACAAAACAAATAATCCTTTCGAATTAGCTTCAATTTTGAACATTAATGTCTTATTTTGGGATCTTCATGATGAGATAAGAGGATTTTATAAATATTCAAGAAAAAACAAATTTATTGTTATCAATGAAAATTTACCTAAACCACAACAAATTTTCACGTGCGCTCATGAATTCGGTCACTCCCAAGAACATCCTAGAGCAAACACGCCTTTTATGCGTGAAAATACCCTTTTTTCCGTTGATAAAATGGAAGTCGAAGCGAATACATATGCTGTCGAACTCTTATTACCTGATAAGAAGCTAAAGGAATATAGATATACGGGCATGACACTCCAGGATGCTGCGAAATTAAATAATGTTCCTCTGGAGGTTTGTCATTTGAAAGATTTGTCATCTTTAAACCTTTAATTTTTTACTTCGAAAACGAACGTACATTCTTATATTGGAGGTTAGACAATGCCCGTATACAAAGATGAACAAAGGAAGACATATTTTTTTGTAGTTAGAGTAAAGCAAAATGATGGTAGCACCAAACAAATTAAAAGGCGCGGATTCAAAACTAAGAAAGAGGCAAAGGAAGCCGAAGCAAAAGCACTTATCCAAACAGAAACAAACTCAAATATAACATTTAGACAAGCAGCGGAAGGCTATTTTGATTGGTACAAAGTAAGAAGAAAAAAATCATCAATACAAGTGATTAAAAATATTCTTTATAACCACTTAATTCCGGAATTTGGGGTATCAAAAATAAACCTTATAACTCCTAAAAACGTCATGGAATACCAAAACAAAATTATAAAAAAATATTCTCCCGATTTTTTAATGAAGATACATACAACACTCTCGGCTGTTTTTAATTTTTCAATAAAATTTTATGGAGTAAAGAGTAATCCCGCCAGAATAGCAGGTAATTTTGAAGTAGAACCTAATAAACGTCTTAATTACTGGGTTTTCGAAGAGTTTAAACAGTTTATATCTGTAGTTGATGATCTAATGTACAAAGCATTTTTTACAACAATGTATTTTTCAGGCGCTAGAAAAGGGGAATTGCTTGCGCTTCAATGGAATGATGTAAATTTTGAGGATAACACTATTCACATAACAAAAACCGAATATAATAGGGAAATAACCAAACCAAAATCAAAGTCATCAATTCGGTTTATTTTGATGCCAACGCATGTAATGGAGTTGTTAAAAAAACTTAAACAGGACGCCGAAAAAACAGCGCCATTAAAACCAGATTATAGGGTATTTGGTTCTTTTTATAGTAGCCTGTCAACCAGCACTATAGATAGAAGATACGAAAAATATATTAAAGCATCTGGGGTTAAAAGAATCGTTCTACATGAGTTTCGTCATTCACATGCCTCTTATCTGATTAATAAAAATTGCAACCCGTTGATAATATCACAAAGGTTAGGGCATAAGGATGTAGCCGAAACTTTAAACACTTACAGTCACCTTTACCCTTCTCAACAAAGTGAAATTGTCTCACTCATGGAAAACGATAAAATTTTTTAAAATGTTACCAAAGTGTTGCCATAAATAAAATTAAAACCCCTAATGTCTTGATAACACTGGGGTTTCAAAACATGTATGGAGACGGTGGGAGTCGAACCCACGTCCAGAAACGTCGATACTTCAGCGTCTACGAGCGTAGCCCTGCAAATTTAAATTCGCTCATCGTCGTGCCTGCGGGCGGGCCCTCAGAGAGCTAGTCTGATGAATCTCTTCCTGCGCCCTCAGACGGAGGCGCAAGCGTAGCCTACTTGGTTATGGGCTCTGTACCGGCACATAGGCGATGCGGGCAAGAGCTCGCTGCGCTAATTAGGCAGCTAAAGCTAAGTTCTGGTTATTAGATTTGCCAGTTATATTTAGGTGCGTTTTTACGAGATCGCCTCTCGGCTCGCAGCTCAAGCTCGATCCGTCCCTGTCGAATCCGTAACGTCCCCTTGTAAACAAGGTATACGGAAAAACTGGCTGCATCATTATTATAACAAGATCACGGCGAGATTGAAATGGTAATCTCTGTGATCACGTTCAAATATGATAACATACATCCAGGCTTTACATCAACCCTTTTTGCCTGTCGCGAAAAGCCCTTTCGATTTCGCGCTTCGCGTCTTTCCGCTTCAGGTCTTCCCGTTTGTCGAATTTCTTTTTCCCTTTTCCAAGACCGAGCAGCACTTTGGCAAAGCCGTTTTTCAAATACAATTTGAGCGGCACGAGCGAATACCCCTGCTCTTTCGTTAAGCCGATGAGCTTGTTGATCTGCTTGCGGTGCATCAAAAGCTTCCTCGTCCGCAGCGGATCGTGATTGTAGCGGTTTCCCTGCTCGTACGGGCTGATGTGCATATTATGCAGGAACACTTCTCCCCTCTCGATTTTGGCGAAAGAGTCCTTTAAGTTCACCTTGCCGGCGCGGATCGATTTGATCTCGGTTCCTTGCAGAACGATGCCTGTTTCGTATGTTTCCTCTATAAAATAATCGTGATTTGCTTTTTTATTTTGGGAAACGACCTTCCCTTCTCCCTTTGGCATACGGCAACCTCCTCCCGCTTGCTTCTTTCCTTCCTGAAAAGGCAGCGAATACGTATTATTCTATCAAATCGGCGTCTGTCTTACAATTCGCCGCCTTTTCCGAAGTGTGCCGCTATTTTTTCTTCTTTTTTCTTTTTTGCTTCGGCGCGTTTTGAAACCCGCGTTTTTTCTTTATTTTTTTCTTTTTCGGCCGGGTGAACCAGTCGCCTTTTTCTTCGGACGCCGGTTTTTTCTTGACGTCTGACTTCTTCTTGTCATCCGGTTTCTTCCGGCGGCGCGTCCCTTTCATGCCGACGATTTCGAAATCGATGTTTCGCTCTTCTTTATTGACATCGACGACGCGCACCGTGATTTCGTCGCCGATCCGGTAGACGTTGCCCGTTCTTTCGCCGATCATGGCGAAGTGCTGTTCGTCAAAGCGGTAAAAATCGTCGGTCATAAAGCTGACATGCACCAGCCCTTCGATTGTGTTCGGAAGTTCGACGAACATCCCGAAGTTTGTGACCGAGCTGATGACGCCGTCAAATTCTTCGCCGATCTTATCCATCATATATTCGGCTTTTTTCAGATCGTCCGTTTCCCGCTCTGCATCGACCGCATTGCGCTCCATATTGGAGGTATGCTCCGCAATGTCAGGTAGAAGGTGGGCCCACTTCTCCCGTGTCGCCTCATCCGTTTTCCCCTGAATTAAATACGTCCTGATCAGCCTGTGAACGATTAAATCGGGATAGCGGCGGATCGGTGATGTGAAATGCGTGTAAAACTCCGTCGACAGCCCGAAATGTCCGAGGCTTTGCGGGTCGTATTTGGCCTGCTTCATTGATCTGAGCATCACCGTTGAGATGACGGCTTCCTCAGGCGTGTCCCGGACATCATCCAATACCTTTTGCAGCGCTTTCGGGTGGATGTTCCCCGCTGTTCCTTTGATGACATAGCCGAACGTCGTGACAAACTCGAGAAACCTTTGCAGCTTCTCCTGATCCGGATCTTCGTGAATCCTGTAAATAAACGGCACGTTCATCCAGTGAAAATGCTCAGCGACTGTTTCATTGGCGACAAGCATGAACTCTTCAATCAGCTTTTCTGCCGTTGACCGCTCCCGCAGCACAACGTCTTTTGCCTTTCCTTCTTCATCGACGAGGACTTTCGCTTCCTTAAAGTCAAAATCGACCGCTCCGCGGGCCATCCGCTTCTCGCGCAAAACGGCGGCAAGCTCTTCCATATCTTTGAACATCGGCACAAGCGCTTCATACTTCTGCTTCAGTTCTTGATCATCATCGACCAGGATTTTGTTGACGTCTAAATACGTCATCCGCTCGGTCGTTTTGATGACGCTTTGGAAAATTTCGTGCTCGACAACCTGGCCCTGCTTGTTAATCAGCATCTCACAGGACATCGTCAGTCTGTCTACTTTCGGATTTAATGAACAGATCCCGTTTGACAGCCTGTGCGGAATCATCGGGATCACCCGGTCGACGAGGTAGACGCTCGTTCCCCGTTCATACGCCTCTTTGTCGATCGGCGAGCCTTCTGTGACATAGTGGCTGACATCGGCAATATGAACGCCGAGCTTATAGTGGCCGTTCTTCAGCTTTGTGACGGTGACCGCATCGTCCAAATCTTTCGCGTCTGCGCCATCGATCGTCACGATCGTTTGATCGCGCAAATCCCGTCTTCCTTTAAGATCGTTCTCATCGATCTTTTCCGGCGTTTCGTTCGCCTGCTCCATCGCCTCAGGGGGAAATTCTCCCGGCAGCCCGTGCTTATGAATGACGGAGAGGATGTCAATCCCCGGATCATTTTTATGGCCGAGAATTTCAACGACTTCTCCTTCCGCGCTCATCCGGCCTTCAGGATAGCTTGTCAGGCGGACGACGACTTTGTGTCCTTCGACTGCGCCGTTTTTGGCGTGTTTCGGGATGAAGATGTCATTCGTAATTTTTTTGTCATCCGGAATGACGAAGCCGAAGCTTTTCGTCTCAGTATAAGTTCCGACAACCGTCTCGATATTTCGTTCAACGATCCGGATCACGGTTCCTTCTTTTTTTGTTCCGCCGGTCTGCGTGCTGAGACGGACGAGGACGGTATCGCCGTTCATCGCCGTCCCCAGCTCGGACGGCGGAATGAAGACATCGTCAAAGGAAGGATCCTCGGGCAGGAGGAACGCGAAGCCCTTGGCGTGCGCGGAAATCTTCCCTTTAATTAAATTCATTTTTTCCGGCAGCCCGTATCTGTTGCTTCTCGTCCTGACAATAAGCCCTTTTTCCTCTAAAGTGACGAGGGCTTTAACAAGCTCTTTATATTCATCTGCATCCGTAATTTCGAGCATCTCCTCCAGTTCCTGAACTGTCAGAGGTTTATACGCTTCTTCCTTCATAAAGGCGAGAAGCTTATCCATAAATTCTTCTTTTTCCACTAACCAGACCTCCTTATGTCTGCCAATCCAGCGTTTCTAAAAACCTGTACACATCCTCGTGCAACGTGTCCCGCTCTTTATCCAAAGTGATAGCATGTCCTGATTCTTCATACCACTTGATTTGCTTATCATCCGTCTCGACTTCGTTGTAGATGATGTTCGCGCTGTCCGTATTAATCATATGATCATGGCGGGCCTGCACCACAAATGTCGGCGAATAAATCATATCGACATGATGTCTGACATCTGCGATCAGCTCCTGTAATGCTTTTAATGTGTTCATCGGCGTTTTTTTGAATTCTTCCATTTCCGCGTCAATTTGTTCTGCGGATTTTCCTTCGAACTTCTTATAATTCCGGGCATAATCAAGGACGCCTTGATACATTGTTTCTTCGCTTTTGATGTACATCGGCGCGCACATTGGGACAATTCCCTTCACGGGTACAGTGTAACCCAATTTCAGCGAAAAAACCCCTCCGAGAGACAGTCCGCAAGCCGCAATTTGTTCATATCCTTCCGATTTTAAATAGTCATAGCCGTCCATGACGTCTTTCCACCAATCTTCCGGACCTGTATGTACAAGCTCTTCCGGCGGCACCCCGTGTCCTTTATATTGCGGGGCGTGGCACGTATAGCCCCTTTCATTCAAATACCTTCCGAGCATGCGCACATCCGCCGTGTTTCCGGTAAACCCGTGCAAAAGAAGGACGGCTTTTTTTCCGCCTTTAAATGTAAAAGGTTGTGGTTTGACGATTTTCATGATTTACAGTCTCTCCTTTTCATATCTATTCTTCCACGTTTCAAACGGAAACAAACTTTCATCCGTTAAATAAGAAAAAAGGTCTGACTTCAACATCAGACCTCATGCTTCATTGCCTTATACAAAGTAAGCAAGCGCAATCGTTAGGAAAAAGAAAAGCACGACCAATACGACCGTAATGCGGTGAAGAATCAAATCGAGCCCTCTTGCTTTCTGCTTTCCGAAAAGCTGCTCAGCTCCCCCGGAAATTGCACCAGACAGCCCGGCGCTTTTACTGGATTGCAGCAAAACGACAATGATTAGTACGATACTGACAATCACTAATAATGCAGTTAAAAATGTGGCCATTCCCTACACCTCCAGACAAACTGGCTGACAATATTTTTATTTTACATGAAAACGAAGTGCATGTCACGAGCTGTCTGTGCGTCTTTTTTATTTTTTACGGCTCCGGTGTGTCCTAAAACAAAAAGAAGCGGAAAGATCGCCGCTTCATGATATGTAACATTATTTCTTTTTCGACAGCGCCTCCATCATGTCTTCCAAAAGCAGCTCTGCACCACGCGGGCTGAGCACGATTTTGCCGCCGGCGTACGCTCTGTTCTGCGTCGTGATTTCTCCTGTCATCAGACATGCCATGTTGGCAGCGTACTTCGTGAGAATGATGCTGTCTCCGTCGCTGTATATTTCAAGCGGGTCCTTTTCCTCAATATTCAGCACCTTGCGCATTTCAACCGGGAGGACCACCCTTCCAAGCTCGTCGATTCTCCTTACGATTCCGGTATTTTTCACTTTGTGAAATGCCTCCTTTTCTCCTTTGTTCATTGACTTTTGTCAACATCCTGATAATAAAAGAGATCTTCGAATTTCTTGTTGAAGTAATGAATCATTTTGCCGATGACAAGCTGGCCCGGCCTCCTTTCTCCATTTAAAACTCTGCTCAGTGTTGCCGGGGATACGCCGATTTCGATGGCAAGCTGATTTAAGGAAAGATTATGTTCGATCATATACTGAAGAACAAAATCTCTTTTGATATGGATCTTCTTTACCACTTTACCTCCCCCTTGCCAGATTATATATTTCTTTTTATCTATATCCACCTTATACACTTTGTTAACTTTTGTCAATACTTTTCTCATCCAGATGTTTCCTATAGTCAATATTCATACTAAAATATTTGATAATAAGAGATTGCGAGGTTTTAGCCATGACAAACTTTGGAAGTCATTTAAGACAATTAAGAGAACGGAAAAAACTAACCGTCAATCAGCTTGCCATGTATTCCGGTGTCAGCTCCGCCGGCATTTCGAGAATCGAAAACGGGAAGCGCGGTGTTCCCAAACCGGCGACGATCAGGAAGCTTGCAGACGCTCTGAAAATTCCGTATGAGGAGTTGATGGCATCAGCCGGCTATATCAGCGCCACAACGGTGCAGGAATCAAGGAGCAGCTATGATACCATCCATGATGTCGTCTCCCGGCACGGCTTGGAGAATCTGTCTCTGTTCGACAGCGAAAAATGGAAGCTCCTTTCGAAAAAGGACATTGAAAACCTTGACAAATATTTCGACTTTCTTGTTCAGGAAGCAAAAAGCCGTGACGGCAAATCCTGATCCTCTGCCATCGTTCCTCTTTTTAGCCCGTACACTTTCTTGCTGCTATTTTATCCCTTATGTTAACTTTTGTCAATATTTTTCCCATTAAACTGTTTCCTTTAGTCAACATTTGCATTAAAATGTACATATCATAAGATTGCGAGGTTATGGCGATGACGATGTTTGGAGAGCAGCTTAAAAAACTGCGGGAACAAAGGAAATTATCGGTTAATCAGCTGGCGATGTATGCCGGTGTGAGCGCTGCCGCGATCTCCAGGATCGAAAACGGACACCGCGGAGTCCCGAAACCGGCGACAATCAAAAAGCTGGCAGAAGCCTTAAAGATCCCTTATGAACAGCTGATGGACATCGCAGGCTACATGAGGGCTGGCGAAATCCGCGAAAAGCCGCCGGGCTACCGCACCATTTGCGATATCGCAGATGAACTGGACGCAGGGGAGTTGTGGCTGTTTGACGCGGAAAAGTGGGACTGCCTTTCCCGTGAGGATATTTTAAATCTTGAGCAGTATTTTCACTTTCTTGTCGCTGAAGCCAAGAAGCGAAAACCGTAAAAAGCCGAATTTCCTTTTTTAAAAGAAATTTCGGCTTTTTTAAGGTGGTTATGCGGTTCCAGGGCCTGGTGTACGTCCTTTGCTGCTTTTCACCGGGCTTAACATGCGCTCAACCCAGCCCATCAAAAGATCAGCGATCACGGCCATCAGCGCGGTCGGGATTGCACCCGCGAGAATGATCGCCGTTCCGTTCGTGGCGTTCGATCCTCTGACGATGATATCGCCGAGCCCGCCGGCGCCGACAAACGTTCCGATGGCGGTGATGCCGATCGCGATCACCAAAGCGGTTCTAAGGCCGGCCATGATCACGGACATCGCCAGGGGAAGCTCAACCATCCGCAGTACTTGCAGCTTCGTCATGCCCATCGCTTTGCCCGATTCGAGATAGGCATGTTCGATGCTGACGATTCCCGTATAGGTGTTTCTGATAATCGGCAGAAGCGAATACAGAAATAAAGACAGGATAACCGTGTTTGCCCCTAGCCCCATGACGAGCATGAGCACGGCAAGCATCGCCAGCGCCGGTATCGTCTGAATCACATTTGTAATGGCAAAAACCCAGCCGCTGATATTGCGGTACCTCGCGATCAAAATGCCTGCCGGGATGCCGACGATCGCAGCGAACAGCACGCCGTACGCCGACATTAAAAAGTGGCGGAAAAATTCCTGAAGAACGTAGCCTCCGTTTTGCGCGTAGTATGTCCAAAGCTGTTGAAGGACTTCCATCTGCTACATCACCATCCTTTTTTACTGAAAATAGTTGTGTTTCTTTAAAAATTCTTCGGCGACGACAGACGGCTCTTTCAGTTTTCCGTCGACCTCGTAATTGAGCTCCTGCATCGTCTCAGTGTCGATTTTTCCGATCAATTTATCGATGACGCCTTCAAGTTCGGGATGCTCCTTCAGCACTTTCTCCGGAACGACGGGCGAACAGTCGTACGGCGGGAAAAAACGCTTGTCATCCTTCAATATTTTCAGATCATAGGCTTTGATCCTGCCGTCCGTTGAATAAGCGAGGACGATATCCATCTTGCCGTTTTTGACGGCGTCATAGACAAGCCCGATCTGCATCGGAAACGTTGAACCGAATCCGAAGCCGTACGTTTTTTTAAATCCTTCATAACCGTCGCCTTTTCGTTTCAGCCAGGCATTGTCAACGCCGAGCTTGAGCGTGTCCGCGTCTTTTTTCAAATCAGAAATCGTTTCATAGCGTTCTTTTTCGGCCAGTTTCTTCGTGATCGTAAACGCGTACGTATTATCAAACCCGTAGGAATCAAACCATTTATAAGCAAATTTCTTTTTAAAATCCTTCTGAACGATTTTGAGCGCTTTTTCCGGGTCCTTTTCCGCTTTCCTGCCGAGCGTGCTCGTCAGGTCTGTTCCGGAATAGCGCGTTGCGGAAATATCGATATCTCCGCCGAGCATCGCCTGGTGTTGTACATAGTTTGAACCGAGGTTTTTCACCAGCACCGTATTTAAATCTGTATCATGCTCGATAAGCCGGGAGAGCATATTGGCGAGAATCTCGGATTCCGTCATGCTTTGTGCGCCGATTTTAATCGTTTTGTCAGACGCCCCGCCCAGTCCCGGGAGCGCACAGCCGCTCGCGAGAAGCGAGAACACCAGCATAACGGCGCACATCAGCCTCAATGTTTTCTTCTGCATATAAGCCAACTCCTTACGATACTTCCTTCATCCCTTTTAATCCTTCAGGCGTGACTTTGCTTTCGGTTTTCTGAAGGATATAATCGATCAGCACGGCCAATACAATGACGGGAACCGCTCCGGCGATAATATATTCAGGCTGGTACAGGTTAAGCCCGATAAAAATGTAGTCGCCGAGGCCCCCGCCGCCGATAAACGAAGCGAGCGTCGCCCACCCGATCAAGTAGACGGTCGATGTCCTGATTCCCGCCATGATTACCGGAACCGACAAAGGCAGTTCGACGAGGCGGATCTGTTCCCATGCAGTCATACCGATTCCCTTTCCAGACTCCAACAAATTTCGATTGACACCTTTTACACCGGTATACGTATTTCTAAGAATCGGTAGGACTGAATAGAAAAATAATGCGACGATCGCCGGAACCTTCCCCACGCCGAGCAGCGGAATAAAAAACGCTAAGATCGCCAAACTCGGCAATGTCTGCACGATATTGACGACGCCGATCACGACCTCCGCTCCCTTTTTCATCCTCGCCAAAAGCACGCCGAGCGGAACAGCCGCAACAATGCCGAAGAGCACCGCCAAAATGGAAATGTATAAATGCTCCCACGTTTTATAAAGCATCTCTCCGCCGTTCTGCTGCAAAAATTGAATCACCTGATACATCCTTCCGCCTCCTTAGTTATTCATGACGACGTCTTTTTCTTCTCCCCAAATAGAATCGTAGACGATATCGACGAGACTCGCCCTTGTGACAATGCCGACAAGACGTTTGTTTTCATCGAGGACAGGGACGTATTTGAAGCCTCTTTTCAAAATTTTTCGGACGGTATCTCGGATAAGCGTGTCTTTTTGCACCGAATACACGTCCTGATTGAGAACCTCGCCGACCGTTGCGGCTTTTTTGCGGTTTTGGTCAATGATTTCGACGTCGATATAGCCTTTTAACACGTTGGCTTCATCAACGACCAGCAATGAGTCGACGCGGTGCTGCCTCATGATCTGAATCGCTTCTGAAAGGGTTTTTTCGCTTGTGACGGTGACCGGTTTCGGATTCATTACCTGCTCGACGAACTCAACATCAGGCCGCGACTGAAGAAGCCGTTCCTTACCGATAAACTCCTCGACGAATTCGTTTGCCGGTTGGCGCAAAATCTCATCAGGCGTTCCGACCTGAACGATTTCACCCGCCCGCAAAATCACGATCCGATCGGCGAGCTTAATCGCTTCATCCATGTCATGGGTGACGAACACGATCGTTTTGTTCAGCGATTTCTGCAGTTTTTTAAACTCTTCCTGAAGCGAATCGCGTGTGATCGGGTCAAGCGCGCCGAAAGGTTCATCCATTAAAATCAACGGCGGCTCGGCCGCAAGCGCCCTCAGCACCCCGATTCTCTGCTGCTGTCCGCCGCTTAATTCGTGCGGGTAGCGGTCCAAATATTCCGGTCCCATATCGACGAGCTGAAGCAATTCTTCCGCCCGCTGTTTTCTTTTTTCTTCCGGCCATTTCAAAAGCTTTGGCACAAGGGCAATATTTTGCTGGATCGTCATATGAGGAAACAACCCGATTTGCTGAATGACATAGCCGATTTTCCGGCGCAGCTGGACGGGATCCTGATCCAAAATGTTTTCTCCATCGATGTAAATGCTTCCTGAAGTCGGCTCAATCAGCCGGTTGATCATTTTCATCGTCGTCGTCTTCCCGCATCCGCTGGGCCCGATAAAGACGATGAATTCACCCTTTTCTATATCAAGGTTGATATTGCTGACGGCTTTTTTGCCGCCTTTATAAACCTTGGATACATTGTCTAACTTCAGCATCAGCACACCTCCGCTTGAATATTTTTTTAAAATTGCAACATCTCATCCATTATAAAATACACTTTGTAAAATAAAAAGTTTACAATGTGTTCATATTATTTGAATAAGACATAAAAAATATATTCAGTCCTGATGAGATCGGCCATTCTTAGAATAACTGCCGTTTTCTTTCATTTACTGATGTTTTATTGTTTTCAAGAGGAAAGTCATTTATGATATATTGGCATTAAAATTGGCTGTCTGAAGGGATGATATGCTTTGGAAGAAAAAGCTTTGCAAACGGTTGAACAAGCGAAGGAGCATTTTATCGAAAAAATCGCTGAAAACATGAATACGTACGGTATATCATCAACTGTCGGCCGCGTTTTGGGAATCATCTACATGAACAGAAAGCCGCTGACGTTAAACGAACTGTCCGATGCGACGGGCATGAGCAAAACGAGAATGAGCCAGGTCGTACGCGAAATGCTCGACTTAAATATAGCGGAAAAGGTCTTTGAAAAAGGCGTCCGCAAAGACTTGTACGATGTCGAACAGGATTATTACCAGACGTTTATTTCACTGTTTACCGCCAATTGGAGCAAGGTCGTCAAAAAAAACCGGATGATCGGAAAAAAGATAAGAAAAGAGCTGTTGGATGCGCTTGAAGAGGACAGTCTTTCACCCGAAACAGAGGAGAAGATCAACGACCTGCTAGAAGAAACGAAAAAATGGCTCGATTACTGCCAATGGCTTGACAACCTGATTGATTTCCTTGAAAGCGAAGACATCTTCAAATACGTGCCCAAGCCGTAAAAAAAAAGCTGCAGACCGTGCAGCTTTTTTGCTTTATCCCGCCAAAACCGGAAACATTCCTTTCAGCCCCGTTCCGATCATGCCGACGGCGACCACCGCCAAGATCAGGCCCATCAGCCGCGTGATGACGTTCATCTCCGTCTGTCCGAGCCTTTTTGCGATAATCGTGGAATAATGAAAGGCTGCAAAGGTCAATAGCAGCACGGCAGCAATCCCGACGATCATTCCGCCGAAATGAATCAGGCTGCGGCTTCCCGCCGAAAGGCTCATCACAGTGGCGATCGTTCCCGGTCCGGAAATAATCGGAATGCTGAGAGGCGTCACGGAAATATCCTCTTTTTCTTTGCTTTCCCGATGCTCATTTTTGTGGAGCGACTGAACGTGCGATTGCTTGGCATTGAGCAGATTGTAGGCGATTCCGAAAATAAAGATGCCGCCTGCGATCCTGAGCGCATGGATGTTAATAGCAAAAAGCCGGAAGATAAATTCGCCGAAGATGAGAAACGCAATTAAAATAAGAAATGACAAAATGGCAGCCTTTCTCGCCAAAGCGGTGCGCTCCTCCGCTTGATAGCCCTCAGTCAAAGCCAAAAAGAGTGGAACATTGCCGATTGGATTTGTGACGGCAAACAATGAGACGAAAACATGGATGATAAAAGAAAACATAGGTTCTCTCCTTTCGTAAAGATATTCGATCATTACCTCGGGAAATGCTTGCTTAAACATTGATCAGGTCTATACAACCAGCATCTTTTTCATTTATAATGCAACATAGTACAAAATAACTATTTTTCAAAAAAGGAGACAATATTTGATGAGATGTACGAAATGCGGCCATCAAACAGATGGCGGAAAATTTTGCGAAAACTGCGGAGCAAGCCTTTCCGCTGAACACGACGGCGGTCAGCCGGCCGGAGAAGCAGCGCAGGCCAAGCAATACGTTGATGCGGCAAAAAAAGCCTCTTCGATGTATTTTTCTTTCTTTGTGCGCGTCATGAAGCGCCCGTATGCAGAAACGAAAAAGGCCGGAGAAGAGCATATGCTGAGCAGCATCATCACGATGGTGATCTTTGCATTGACCGTGCCGCTCATGTTTTATTTCAGCTTAAAAAGTTTTTACGCTTCTATGGGCACGTATTCCGGAATATTCGGCGGAACCGGCGTCATGCCCGGATTTTTTGACATCGTGGTAAAGCCTGCTTTTACGTTTGCTATTTATATTTTCTTATTATTTGTGTTTACATACGCAGGAGTGCGAATTCAAGGGGTTCAGGCTTCATTTAAGGAAGTGATGGGCCGCTTCGGCGCCGCCCTCATTCCTTTTACGGCTTTATTGCTTTGCGCGTTGCTGTTGTCGCTTTTGAAAACAGACTTATTTTTGTATCTAGTATTTTTCGCTTTTTGCGGTATCGCGTTTCTCATTCCGCCGGCCGTGCTGTTCAGCTACCGCGAGAAAGCGGCGGGCTCCATCGATTTCATCTACACGACGCTTCTCGTTTACTTGGCGACGTTTATCGCCGTCAGGATCATGGGAAATCTGTTTCTTGAATACGTAAGAGATATCTTGCGCTCCTTGTTAGGCTCGCTGTTTTAAATCAATCAGAAAAAAAGCCTTTTTCCGCTGAGGAAAAAAGGCTTTTTTTATATTATTCAATTGACGTCAGAAGCAGCTCCCCGTCTTCAACAACAGCGTGGTATGTCCAGTTGTAGGTTTTCAGCTGCTCTTTTCCGTTTTTGATAATGTTGATTTTTTCAAGCGTTTTTATCGTCACGTCTGAGCCGTCCTGACTCCAGCTTTTCACGCTGACATCGGCGACTTCTTCTTTTGTGCCGCTGTGATTCAGTTTCGCAACAAGCGCTTTTTGATCGGCGTATAGCTGGCTTCCTTCTTTCAAATCGTCTGCGACAAGTTCGAAATCATTGCCATTGACGGCGTTTTGCAGGTCGTATACATACCCTTCAATCGCTTGAGTCACTTTTTGATCTGTCAGTTCTCCGCCCGCCGGAACGTTTTTGGAAGTGCCTTTAGCTGAAGCCCATGCTGATGTATATTGTTTCGGATTTTCGTCTTTGATCTCTTTTTTGTTTTTGATATACACTAACGCAGAATCGCTTTTTTCGACCAGCCACTTTTTCTCGTCTTCGGCGTATACCAATGTGTATGTATAGCCGTTTTCGTTTTCCGCCAAATCCGGCGCGCTGTAATCGTCATAGTAAGCCGATTTGTGCTTTTCAATGCCGCTGACGTCCGCTTTCCACTTGCCGCCCTCGTGATACAGCCGGAACGAATCAAGGTCAAAAGCAGTGGATAGATACGTTCCTTTATAATACGTATTGCTGCTCTTCATCCCGCCGACTATCTCTTTTAAATCGCTTTTAAAAGAAGGTGCGGCAACGGTCATGCCATTGACGCTTCCATTTGCAAAAGCCTTCATCGTTTCCTTCGTATTTTGAACGACCGTGTTCATGATCATATTCATAAAACCTTGGTCAGAAGCGAGATTGACTTTGATTTCCGCGCCGTCGATCGGCGTTTTTTCGCTTTTCAGATTCCCCCACGGAAACTCCGCTTCGACCGAGGCAGACATCGAACCGTCTGTCAAAACCGGGCCGAACGACGTTCCTTGAAAAGGATTGATCTTTACTTTTTGACCGTTGATCCATAACGTTCCTTTCAGCTTGTCATAACCATCGTCAAAGACGAGCTTCGCTTTTTGCGCATCAAGGGACACATCAGCGCTTGCGTCCTCGTCCAGCGCATTGATATGTTTCGATTTTTTCAGTTCGCCGATATCGGAGTTCAGCTTTGCTTCCACATCGTACGAACCGGGGACGAACGGGCCGAATTTTTTCTCGAAGTTTTCCTTTTCCGTTGTCATTACCTTTTTATTGTTTATGTAAAGGCCGGCGCCTTTCTCGCTTGCCTTAACCGTCAAATAGACCGGCTTCACATTCAGCACATAGCGGTCATAAATCAAAAATTGTTTTCCCGCTTTTTCGATGGAAACAAGCCCGTCCCCGCTCTGATCCTTCAAAGAACTGATCAGGTCTTTTTTCTCATCGGGGTGATCGTCTAAATACGTCATCAGCGGTTTGACGTTCTGTTTCGTAATCGTCAAGTCTACGTCTGATGAATGAAGCAGTGCCGCGACCTTTTTCTCATCGTTTTGCTTCAGCGCACTTTCAAAGTCGCCGATTAATTTTTCCTTTGAAGTCAAGGCTTCTCCGGTCTTATAGCCCGCAAACAGGAGGACGCATACCGCGGCAATCCCCGCCCAAATCATCATGCTTTTCCTTGAAATTTTTCGTTTATGTACAGGATCTTGATTGACGGGTTCTTCCGCGTCTGCTTGCCTGCCATTCACAGGAGTCCCGCAATGTTTGCAAAATTGCGCTTGCCCTGCCAGCTCGCGCCCGCATGCTTTACAAAAATTCATGTCTTTCCTCCTATTACTCTGTTTCTATAATAGTTATTTTATACTATATTTATGAAAAGGAGGAGTGTTTTCATAAATAAAAAACCAAACGAATAGTCTATCATCCGTTTGGTTTGGGTTACACGATTACTTCAGAAAGTACTTTTCAATATCGTCCAGCATCAGATTCGCGGCAAGTACGCCCCCTGCCGTATTCCAGACGGCGTCATCTACTTTATGAACGCTGCCTTTTTTATAAACGCTCAAGTTTTTGAAAAGCTGATCATTGACGTAGTCTTTCTCGATCGCGCTTGCTTTGTCATCTCCAGTCTCATACGTGTAATAGAAAAGCACGTCCGCATCCATATCCGGAATTTGTTCTTTCGTCACTTTCAATTGTCCCAAATCGTTGGCTTCCTGTCCTTTTGGCCTTGCAAAACCGAGCTGGTCAAGAATCGTTCCGGCAAATGAGGATTTATGATAAATGCGGGCATCGGCATCTGTAAAGCGGACGAGTGAGACCTTTTGCTTCACCTTGTCACCGAGCTTTTTGTGAAGATCAGCAACCCGTTTATCAAAATCGGCGATGACTTGATCGCCTTTTTCTTTTTGATTCAGCGCTTCAGCCGCCAGCTTAAAGTTGCCTTTCCAATCTCCTGACAGCGTTTCGGCAAAGACGGTCGGCGCGATGGCGCTTAATTTGTCGTACACTTCTTCCTGGCGCACTTTGTTTCCAATAATTAAATCAGGCTTAAGGCTGGCGATTTTTTCGATATTCGGCTGCACTTCCGTACCGACGTTTTCAACGCCGTCCATTTTCGATTTGATATGCTTATACCACGGATCACCAAGCCATGACTGAACGGCTCCGACAGGTTTGACACCGAGGGCAAGCACGGCCTCTGTCGCTTCATTCGTTAACACGACAACCCTTTTCGGCGTTCCTTTAATGGTCGCCGTTCCCATTGCATTCTTTACCTCGTATGAGCTTTCTGCCTTTCCTGAGGCTTTATTCGAACCCGCAGATTTCTGATTCCCGCAGGCCGAAAGTATCAGGAAAAGCGCTGCAAAAAGCGCAACCCATTTTATTCGTTTCATCGGCATATGTAAGTATCCCCTTTTTCAAATGATTTTCATTATCAATTAGATTATATAATGTGTATGTGAATTGTCAATATGAAATCCTGCAGACCCTTCATCTTGATGGTAAGATAGATGGAGATTGGGGGCTTTGCAAATGTTCAAACTGGTGCTGCCGGTTTTGTACCTTTTCGGATTTGTTATGTTAAGCAGTTGGTCGGTTTCATTTGGTGAAATAATTGGAACAAATGATTTTTCAACTTTACCGCAATTTATATTAGCAATGCTATTTACACTTATGATTGGATGCTATGTTGGTCTTCCTTTGATTTATAATAAGTTCAGAAAATCAGAGCATTTACTTCTTAAAAATAAAAAAGTAATTCTGATTAGCCTGATATTGGGAGTAATGTTATCCAGCGCAGCAAATGTCCTTCATGATTTTCTCTCCTCAATGATGATAGCGATATTATCTATTATAGGCTTCATGATGATTGGTCTTACCGGATTCCTCCCCGCCTATTTGCTAAAACCATCGAACAACAAATAAAGCTTGGCCGCGTCATGCGGCCAAGCTCTTTTTATGCTTACTTGCTTAAGTTATAGAAAGACTGAATTCCGTGGTACTGCGCAGTTTCAGCCAGTTGATCTTCGATGCGAAGAAGCTGGTTGTATTTCGCAACACGGTCCGTACGGGACGGAGCACCTGTTTTGATTTGTCCTGCGTTTGTTGCAACGGCGATGTCAGCGATTGTGCTGTCTTCTGTTTCACCGGAGCGGTGAGAGATAACAGCAGTGTATCCTGCGCGTTTTGCCATTTCGATCGCGTCGAATGTTTCAGACAGCGTACCGATTTGGTTTACTTTGATCAGGATAGAGTTGCCTACGCCGTTTTTGATGCCTTCAGCAAGTTTTTTCGTGTTTGTAACGAACAGGTCGTCACCGACAAGCTGAACTTTTTTGCCAAGGCGCTCAGTAAGAAGTTTGTGGCCTTCCCAGTCGTTTTCGTCAAGGCCGTCTTCGATTGAGATGATTGGGTATTTAGAAACAAGCTGTTCATACCAGTCAACCATTTCAGCAGATGTTTTCACAACGCCTTCGCCGGACAGATGGTATTTGCCGTCTTCTTTGTTGTAGAACTCAGAAGATGCAGCGTCCATTGCAAGTTTGACTTGTTCGCCAGGTTTGAAGCCGGCTTTTTCGATCGCTTCAACGATCGTTTGAAGCGCTTCTTCGTTTGATCCAAGGTTTGGAGCAAATCCGCCTTCATCACCGACAGCAGTGTTCAGGCCTTTTGCTTTCAGGACAGCTTTTAAGCTGTGGAAAATTTGAGCTCCCATGCGAAGCGCTTCGCGGAAGTTTTCCGCGCCGACAGGCATGATCATGAATTCTTGAATGTCAACGTTGTTGTCCGCATGTTCCCCGCCGTTTACGATGTTCATCATCGGTACAGGAAGCGTTTTAGAGTTGAATCCTCCAAGGTATTGATATAGAGGAATTTGCAAGAAATCAGCAGCAGCGCGGGCAACGGCCATTGATACGCCAAGGATCGCGTTAGCGCCGAGCTTGCCTTTGTTTTCAGTTCCGTCAAGTTCGATCAACAATTTGTCGATTGCTACTTGTTCTGTAACGTCGAAGCCGAGAAGCTCCGGAGCAATGATTTCGTTTACGTTGTTAACGGCAGTTAAAACACCTTTGCCAAGGTAACGGTCTTTGTCGCCGTCGCGAAGCTCAACCGCTTCGTATTCACCTGTGGAAGCACCGCTTGGAACAAGCGCGCGTCCGAAAGCTCCTGATTCTGTGTATACTTCGACTTCAACCGTCGGATTACCGCGGGAGTCTAATACTTCGCGTGCATAAACATCAACAATGTATGGCATGTTTGTTTCTCTCCTTTGAATCTTATTTTTGAATTAATGACGTTCCTGTCATTTCTTTCGGTTTTTCGACACCGAGCAAATCTAAAAGCGTTGGTGCAAGGTCTCCGAGAATTCCGCCTTCCCTTAGTGTCACGCCTTCTTTTGTGACGATCACGGGAACCGGGTTTGTCGTATGGGCGGTGTGCGGCTTGCCTTCTTCTGTAATCAGCACGTCCGCGTTGCCGTGGTCAGCCGTGATGATCGCGTGGCCGCCTTTTGCAATAATCGCGTCAACGACTTCTCCCAGGCATTCATCGACCGCTTCGATCGCTTTGATCGTCGGCTCGACTTTACCGGAGTGTCCAACCATATCCGGGTTGGCGAAATTGAGGATGATTGCGTTGTGCTTGTCAGCCTCGATTTCTTTTACGAGCGCGTCTTTCACTTCATAGGCGCTCATTTCAGGTTTCAAGTCATATGTTGCAACTTTCGGCGAATTGATGAGAATCCGTTCTTCGCCCGGGAATTGCTCTTCGCGACCGCCGCTCATAAAGAATGTCACGTGCGGATATTTTTCGGTCTCTGCAATGCGGAGCTGTTTCAGTCCGTTTTGGGATAAAACTTCTCCTACCGTATTGTCGAGATTGACCGGCTTGAATGCCACGTATCCGTCAACCGTTTCACTGAAGTGGGTCAAGCAGACGAAATAAAGGTTTTTCGGATGCTTGTCACCGCGGTCAAAGTCGCGGAAATCGTCATTCGTGAACGTGTTGGAAATCTGGATCGCACGGTCCGGTCTGAAATTATAGAAAATCACCGCGTCGTTGTCTTTGATTGTCGCAACAGGCTCGCCGTTTTCTTTTGTGATGACGGAAGGGATGACGAATTCATCGTAAATGCCTTTTTCATAAGAATCCTTCACGACATCAAGCGGATTGTTGTATGCAGGTCCTTCGCCGTATACCATGGCGCGATACGCTTTTTCGACACGGTCCCAGCGTTTGTCGCGGTCCATTGAGTAGTAGCGGCCTGATAGCGTCGCAATTTCGCCGACGCCGATTTTTTCAATTTGTTCCTCTAGCTCATTGAGATATTTCTCGGCCGTTTGCGGACCTACGTCGCGTCCGTCAAGGAAGCCGTGAATATAGACGTTTTGAACGCCTTCTTTTTTCGCAAGCTTTAAGAGCGCGTACAAATGGTTGATGTGGCTGTGAACCCCGCCGTCAGACAGCAGTCCGAACAGGTGAAGGTTTGTGCCTTTTTCTTTGGCGTGCTTCATCGCGTTCAAAAACGTTTCGTTCCGCTCAAATTCGCCATCGCGAATCGCTACGTTGACGCGCGTGAGGCTTTGATAGACGATCCGTCCGGCGCCGATATTCAAGTGGCCGACTTCAGAGTTTCCCATTTGTCCTTCAGGAAGTCCGACCGCTTCGCCTGAAGCTGTCAGCGTCTGATGCGGATACTTGTTCCAATAGCGGTCAAAATTCGGTTTGTTCGCTTGGGCCACTGCGTTTCCGACAGTTTCGTTTCTTAGTCCAAACCCATCCAAAATGATGAGTGCGGCTAATTTGTTACTCATATTGACCTGCCTCCAATAATTGAACGAAAGACTGAGGCTCAAGGCTTGCGCCGCCTACGAGAGCGCCGTCAATATCAGACTCGGCCATGTATTCTTTAATGTTCGCAGGTTTTACGCTGCCGCCGTACTGGATGCGGATGCTGTCGGCTGCCGCTTGTCCGAATTCTGCAGCGACCGTTTTGCGGATGTGTGCGCACACCTCGTTTGCATCTTGTGCTGTTGAAGATTTGCCTGTTCCGATCGCCCAGATTGGCTCATAAGCGATAACAGAAGCAGACACCTGCTCAGTTGTCAGGCCGGCGAGCGCTTTTTTCACTTGACCTGCAACAAGGTCATTTGTTTTACCGGCTTCACGCTCTTCAAGCGTTTCACCTACGCAGATGATCGGCACGATGCCGTGTTTGAAGGCTGCGTGCGCCTTTTTGTTTACGGTCTCGTCGGTTTCGGCGAACATTTCGCGGCGCTCAGAGTGGCCGATCACGCAATATTGAACCCCGAGGTCTTTCAGAGCAACAGGGCTGATTTCTCCGGTGAAAGCGCCGCTTTCTTCAAAGTGCATGTTTTGCGCGCCGACTTTCAGGTCGGTGCCTTTTACAGCTGATGTCAGCTTTTCAAGGAACAGCGCAGGCGCACAGACAACGGCTTCTGCTTTATCTGCTGCGGGAATGGAAGATTTCACTTCTTCAACGAAGCTGACAGCTTCTGAAAGCACTTTATTCATCTTCCAGTTACCGGCTATAATTGGTTTTCTCATGTGCTCCACTCCTTATGCTGTATATTTTGCTTACTTGTCGTTCAATGCTTTGACGCCAGGAAGTTCTTTTCCTTCCATAAACTCAAGGGAAGCTCCGCCGCCTGTTGAAATGTGGCTCATTTTGTCAGCAAGACCGAACTTTTCTACAGCAGCTGCAGAGTCTCCGCCGCCGATGACAGAGTATGTATCTTTTGCCTCTGCTAAAGCTTCAGCGACAGCTTTTGTTCCTTTAGCGAACGCATCGAGTTCGAATACGCCCATCGGTCCGTTCCAAACAACAAGCTTGCTGTTTTTAATGACGTCAGCATATGTTTTTCTTGTTTCCTCCCCGATGTCAAGCGCTTCCCAGTCGCTAGGGATTTCGCTGACCGGCACGACTTTCGTGTTGGCGTCGTTTGAAAAATCGTCAGCAACAAGCACGTCTGTAGGCATGTAGAAGTTCACGCCTTTTTCTTTGGCGCGGTCCATGAAAGATTTAGCCAATTCAATTTTATCTTCTTCAAGCAGGGATTTTCCTACTTCATGGCCCAGCGCTTTGACAAACGTGTAAGCAAGACCGCCGCCGATGATCAGGTTGTCTACTTTCTCAAGAAGACTTTCGATCACGCCGATTTTGTCTTTTACTTTTGCGCCGCCGATGATCGCTGTAAACGGACGCTCAGGGTTTGACAATGCTTTGCCCAGCACTTCAAGCTCTTTTTCCATGAGGAAGCCTGCAACAGCCGGAAGGTGTTCAGCGATACCTGCTGTGGAAGCATGGGCACGGTGAGCCGCTCCGAATGCGTCATTGACATAAACATCAGCCAGGTCGGCAAATGCTTTAGACAGCTCAGGATCATTCTTTTCTTCTCCCGGATAGAAGCGGACATTTTCCAGTACGAGAATATCTCCGGCTTTCATTTCGGAAATTTGCGCTTTGACGGCGTCGCCGTAAGCTTCATCCGCTTTTTTCACTTCTTTGCCGATCAGTTCGCCGAGGCGTGCGGCTACCGGCGTTAAGCGAAGCTCTTCTGAAACCTGGCCTTTCGGACGGCCCAAGTGGCTTGCAAGAAGAACTTTCGCTCCCTGCTCTGTTAAGTATTGAATCGTCGGAAGTGCGGCGCGGATTCTCGTATCATCCGTCACTTTTCCGTCCTTCATCGGAACGTTAAAGTCAACACGGCAGAAAACAACACGGCCTTTTACATCAATGTCTTTTACTGATTTTTTGTTCATGGCTTTTAGGAGATCCTCCTTTTAATGTTTTACAAGCCTGAAAACGGAAATCCCCGGGCGGCTTAAATGGCGCCGATATGGAAAAAGGGAAAGGGAGTGTCTGTCCCCTTCCCTTGTCCGCTTTCATTATAGCGCTTCTCTCATCAAGAACCAAGTCTGATTCTGGTTTCCGGATTAAAGACCTTGTTTTGCGATGTAAGCGGCAAGGTCAACTACACGGTGAGAATATCCGCTTTCGTTGTCATACCAAGAAATAACTTTAACCATGCTGCCTTCCATAACCATTGTAGAAAGAGCATCGATTGTAGAAGAGTTTGCATTGCCGTTGTAGTCTTTAGATACAAGCGGCTCTTCGCTGTAGCCAAGAACGCCTTGAAGTTCGCCTTCTGCTGCTTCTTTAAACGCTGCGTTTACTTCTTCTGCTGTTACTTCTTTGTCAAGTTCAGCAACCAGGTCAACAAGTGATACGTTTGGTGTTGGAACACGCATTGCACCGCCGTTCAGTTTTCCTTTCAATTCAGGAAGTACAAGAGAAACGGCTTTCGCTGCACCAGTTGTTGTAGGAATGATGCTTTCAGCTGCCGCACGCGCACGACGGTAGTCTTTGTGCGGAAGGTCAAGGATTTGCTGGTCGTTAGTGTATGAGTGAACAGTTGTCATCATACCGCGTTTGATGCCGAATTTGTCGTTAAGCACTTTTGCAAACGGCGCAAGGCAGTTTGTTGTGCAAGATGCGTTAGAGATAACATGGTGGTTTGCCGCATCGTATTTATCTTCGTTAACACCCATAACGATTGTGATATCTTCTTCACTCGCAGGAGCTGAGATGATGACTTTTTTCGCGCCAGCTTCCAAATGTTTAGCCGCATCAGCGCGTTTTGTGAAGAAACCAGTTGATTCAACAACGATTTCAACACCTTGCTCTCCCCAGCTTAGTTTAGAAGGATCGCGCTCTGCTGTAACTTGGATCGTTTGACCGTTAACAACCAGGTTGTTTCCGTCAACAGATACCTCTGCGTCAAGTTTACCGTGAACTGAATCATATTGTAATAGGTGAGCAAGCATGTTAGCGTCCGTTAAATCGTTAACTGCTACAACCTCAACATCAGGATTATTTAACGCTGCACGGAATACGTTGCGTCCAATACGACCAAAACCATTAATACCGACTTTTACTGCCATGATGATTTCCTCCTTTAAGTAAGTAAGAGATATTTTAATTTATATTGAGGGAAGAAACTTCCCTTAATAACTGTTTTGCGGCTCCTTCGTCAGTGATCAGAACCGTGTTGCGCGGCTTTTTAAAATAAGCCTCAATGGCCTCCGCCTTTGATGAGCCTCCCGCCACCGCGATGATGTTCGGGATCGAATCGAGATCCTCAAGCTGAATGCCCACGCTGTGCACCTTGTGAATGACTTCTCCGTGGCGGTCAAAATAATAGCCGAACGCCTCTGCAACAGCTTCGTTTTCTTCTATCTTCCGCAAATCTTTCTCCGGCGTATTCCTTCGTTCAGCCATTGTTTTAGCATCCCCGATACCGTGGATGACCATACTGGATGATCGAATCGTCTGCAGCACTTCCTTGATGGAAGGCTCTTCGATAATAGAAGAATAGGCTTCTTTGCTCAGCTGGCCCGGCACGAATAGCAGTTTGTATGTACCGGAAGCTTTTTCAGCCATATGGGCGCAAATCGTGTTTGCCTGATTTCTGACGTTTTCGCCGAGTCCGCCTCTTGCCGGAACAAAAAGCAGTTTGCGATTTTTCGAGTCGGGCGTCATCATTTCAGCCACAGCTTCGAGGGTCGTACCTCCGGTTACGGCGACGATATTTTCCCCTTGAAACCTGTTTTTCATGCATGCGACGGCCGCTCTCCCCATCTCTTTTTTGACCCATGGGGAATGGTCGCTGTCTCCGGAGACGATGATAACCTGTTCAAGATTCAGCCTCTCTTTTAATGTATTTTCCAAAAGAGTCAAACCTAAAACGTCTTTCATCGTATCTTCGAGAATGTACAGCAGGTCAGAGCCTTCAGGTGTCAATGTCATGCCGCTCGTTTTGATCTCGAGAAGATTTTGTTCTTTTAAAAACTGAACCTCCGCCCTTAATACGCGTTCGCTTATGCCGAGGCTGGCGGCGAGGCTTCTCCTGCCGATCGGTTCAGTCAGCCTTATGTACTGCAAGATTTCGTACCTTTTTTGCATGACATCGAGAAGATCCGGCAATAATTTTTTTTGAGCCTGTATTAATTGATTCATGCCAAAACGTTCCTTTCATCTCGTCCTGGACAAAAAATGTCCCGCTGTGACTGAAAACGTCCCGCCTCAGCCAAAAAAAATTACTCCTGCTTACACGTCTTATTGTAACAGGGTTAAAATGTTTATTCAACTGTTTAGAAACCAATTCCTTGACAATATTCGCACCGTTTCGACAGAACGGTTTTTTGTCATCATCATTGTTTCCTATTATCTCCAGCTTATACAGCAACTGATCAAAAGGTGCAGACGAAAAAAGCCCTTTTCTCAAAAGGGTCTTAAAGCGCTTTCATTTCACCCAAAGTTTTTCTATCTCTTCCAGCGACTTATTCTTTGTTTCCGGACAAATGGTGACGACGAACAGGAAGCAGAGAACGTTGATTACGGCGAAGATCCAGAACGTATAGGCGAGGCCGAATCCGCTGATCGTCATCGGGACGAATTGTCCGATCGCCCAGTTCGCTCCCCATAAGAAGATGGTCGCGATGCCGGCGGCGCGCGCCCGCAAGTGGTTAGGGAATATTTCCGAAATCATAATCCATGTGATCGGCCCGACTGACACGCAGAACGCGGCTGCGAATCCTAAATCAGCATAAGTCCGCCTGTTAATTGAAAATAAAACGATGTCCCGATCAGCATCATAAAAAGAGCCATGAAGGCCGACCCGATCGACATCAGCCTTTTCCGCCCGACTTTATCGATGAGAAGTACCGCAATCACGGTAAAAAAGCAATGGACGGGTTTGCCATTCCATTGCTTTTTTTCGGCTTTTGTCAGCTTTTCAAGACGTCTGCGATGATTTCGAAGGACCGCAGCCTGTCTGCATGATCAAAGGTTTCTGAGTTGACGATGATTTCGTTCGCCTGTGTCGCTTGAATAAAGTCTTCGAGCTTCTCTTTCACTTCTTTCGGTCCGCCGATGATCGTTGAGCTGAGCTGTTCATTGACCATCGCTTTCTCTCGCGGCGACCAGATCTGGTCCATATCGTCAACAGGCGGCTTGAGCTTTGTCGAATTCCCGCGGACGAGGTCCAAAAATTTCTGATAGTGTGATGTCGCAAGATGCTGCGCTTTATCATCAGTATCAGCCGCGATCACCGTCACTCCGACCATCGCATACGGTTCATCCAGCACGCCGGGCGTAAATGAACTCCGGTACAGCTCTAAAGCGGGAATCGTATTAGCCGGCGAAAAATGAGCCGCAAATGCAAACGGCAAGCCGAGCTCACCCGCGAGACGGGCGCTGAATCCGCTCGAACCGAGAAGCCATATCGGCACATTCAACCCTTCGCCGGGGATGGCACGCACATGGTTCCGGACATTTCCGGACGGCTGAAAATAATTGCGCAGCTCGGCAAGCTGCTCGGGAAAATCCTCGCCGTTGTTAATGTTTCTTCTCAACGCCCTTGCTGTTAATTGATCGGTGCCCGGCGCCCGTCCAAGCCCCAGATCGATTCTTCCCGGATAGAGGGATTCAAGCGTTCCGAATTGTTCCGCAATGACGAGGGAAGAGTGGTTCGGCAGCATAATGCCTCCCGATCCGACGCGGATCGTTTTTGTTCCTCCGGCGATATGGCCGATCAAAACAGCCGTGGCTGAACTCGCCACTCCCTCCATGCCGTGATGCTCGGCCAGCCAGAACCGGTGGTATCCCCAATCCTCGGCACGGCGGGCCAAATCCATGGAATTGTGAAAGGATTCTTCAACAGTCCCGCCTTGGACGACGGGAGACAAATTCAATACGGAGTATTTGGTGTTTTTGAAATGCTGTCCTGGCATGTTTTCTCCTTCTTCCTATTCGTTATCGTACTTAGACGATACCACAACAGAAGATGATAGTTAAAGAAATTAGTTCGATCAAATTCGAACCGTTTTTCAAAAAAACCGCCTCCTTAAAGCGGAGGCAGTCAATTTTACGCCAGCTTTCGTCCTTTGACGAGATAAGCGATGGTAATGAGCAAGTATATTCCTGCCGTCACCAATGTGATAGCAATCGAAGTTGTCCAAATGACGCCGATTAAAATTGCCAAAAGGGCCAGTATCGCCAGCCAGGTCGTATAAGGAAACCATTTGACATAGTAGCCGCCCGGTGCCGTCTGATTCCGTTTTCTTGACTTCAAGTGGGCGAAGGCGATGACAAGCCAGATCATCAGCACCGTATAGCCTAAAGATCCCATCAAATACTCGAATGCCTGGCTGCCCGCAAAGATTGAAAACAATACACCTAAATATAAGAAAGAAGTACATAGCAAAATCGCATATACCGGAACCTTTCTGCCGGACAGCTTTGAAAAGATTTTCGGCACCCGGCCGTCTGCAGCCTGTGTATATAATATCCGCGAAGAACCGTAGAGTCCGGAGTTCATCGAAGAGATGATCGCCAATAAAATGACGGCGTTCATGACATGGTCCGCCCCTGGAATTCCGATCAATTTAAACACCATGACAAACGGGCTTTCGGACACCTGATTCACTTGATTCCACGGAATCAGGCTGACGATGATGTAAAACGGAAGGATATAAAAAGCAATAATCCGCGTCAGCGTCCCGCGGACGGCTTTCGGCACAACCTTCTCAGGATTTTTTGTCTCCGCCAATGTCACGCCGATGATTTCAGTTCCGCCGTAAGAGTAAATGACAACGAGCATCGCCGTGACCAGCCCTCCGGCTCCGTTCGGAAAGAACCCGCCGTGATCGGTCAAATGAGAAAAACCTACAGCTGTATGACTGCCAAATGAGAAAAACAATAAAATAAATCCGGCAATAATAAAGACGACAATTACTGTGATTTTAATCAAGGCGAGCCAATACTCCGTCTCGGCAAAGCTTTTAACAGAAAGCAAATTGACGCTTGTAATGACGAGGGCGACAAACAGCGCCAGCACCCACACCGGCATGCCCGGAAGCCAATATTGCAAAAAGGTCGCCGCCACGACAGCCTCTGCCGCAATATTCAACACCCACATTTTCCAATAAATCCAGTCCAAAAAATACGCTGCATATGGCCCTAAAACCGATTGAACGAGGTCCCTGAACGTTCTCGCTTCGCTGTTTTTGACCGCCATTTCGGCGAGACCCTGCATGATGAACAGCAGGATGATCCCGCCGATTAGATAGGCGATCAGAACCGACGGCCCCGCTAAATCTATCGCATTGCTGCTTCCTTTAAACAATCCGGCACCGATGGCCCCGCCCAACGCCATCATCATAATGTGCCGCGATGTCATCGTTCTCTCCAGTTTCTGCGTCTTTTTCTCCATTCTTTGCCACTTCCTCTGCTGAAAATAAAAAAGCTCACCGTCTCTTTTCTTCATCATTGAAGATTAAGAGACGATGAGCTATTAAAGCCTACCGCGGTACCACTCTTTTTGATTCCATTAATAGAATCCGCTTGTAAACCCGGTAACGGGGGTTAATCGTAAAGCCTTCAGGAATTGATGTCTTTCCCTTTTAGCAAGTCCACTCCCGGGCGAGTTCAAAGATTCATTAGGCTGCGTCACACCGACCCGCAGCTCTCTTGGCTAATGATTGTCTTCTACTGCTCCCATTCATCGCGTTTCTTTTTGCCTGAAAATTTATTCATTTAATATACGACCTAAACTTCACTTTGTCAATAACAAATAGAGTGATAAAATAAAAAAAACAGAATATTTCTCTATTTCCAGTGAAAATCACCCTCTCTTTTGCAGAATGCAAGAGGATTTGAGCATGAGTTTTCAGTTGATCTGCCGTTTCATGAACAGATCGACAGGAAAAACCGGCTGAAACTCCCCGAAAAAAAATGGTTAAATTGATATACTATTCAAACTTTACAAAATATTTTAATGATGATAGAGTGAGACCCGAATCAAATGATCAGCTAAAGGAGGATGATGCATGAAAAAACTTTCGTTGATGGTGATCCTTTCCGTATTGACGATCGTATTCAGTACGCCTGCCAGCTTTGCGAAAGACGTGCCGGAAGATAAGTATACCGTGCCGACAAAAGCCGAATTTAGCCAGATTCAACAAGTCTTAGGGAATGCTGATATCCAGACCGGCAACCTGAAAAAGGATAACGGAGTAATCGTGAATAAACCTGACGAAAAAGTCGGCATCATTTCGGACATCTCCGACAAAAAAGACGCCTGGAGCCATGTCAGGTTCCATTCATACTACGTTGACCTGAACAGCGACACGCTCATTGCAGACATCCGGTTTACATTGAAACAAAACGATGACCGTACATCAACAACCGAATACAAAAATGTCACGAACGGCGGCAAGTACGTCGTCAAACATGACAAAAAAGGCAATGTCATCTATGAGAAAACGACAGGTGATATGTCGATATTGTGGAGATACTGAATTCTTGCCTGCCCCCTTTTATAACGCCCTTTTTACTGGGCGTTTTTTGTTTTGAATGCCTTTCGCCTCCCTTGTTCAATGAAGCCGCTGAAAAAAACGGCATAACCAACGAAAACACTGTTTCCCGCAGAAGCAGTGTTTTTGTTAAGCTCTTACACCCTCCCCTTAATTTCCAAAACAGACTGGGTCAGCACATGACCTTTTATGCTTTGATAAAAATCGTTTAAGTAAAACCCGGCTTGCAAATCCAACGCATCATCCAAGGCATAAACCGTCAATGTATAGATATGATCCTGATCAGGAGGCATCGGGCCGCAATACTGATGGATGATTTTTGGATTCTTAAGTCCGGCAAGCGGCGAAGCGAAGCTGTTTTGTCCTTGAACCATCAAGTCCTGCCTTTCATCGCTCGCATTTTCGGGAAGCTCCCCGATGTGCGCCGGAATATTTGCCGCTGTCCAATGAATCCAGCTGAACCCGCAAACTGGAACGGCGTCATGATCGATGAGCGTAAGCGCAAGAGTCTTTGCGCCGGCGGGAATGTGTTCAAATGCGATGGGAAACGAGACAACCGGATTACCCTCCCTCTTAAACTCTTCATCCGCGTATTTTGAATACTTATCAGGCAAATATGGGTGTGTTTCTACGTGAATGTTCATGTCAATCCTTCTTTCAATTTTTGATTTCTTCTCTATTTATCCTAAACGATTATATGTATAATCATTGATAAGCAATTGGCCTTATAGGATTGACATTTTGTTATAGATTGGAAACGACTGGGAGACATGTCCGCGAACTTTTGTTGCCGCTGCAGAATCAGAAAATTTCAGAGAAACAGCCGAATTCCTTTATCTTACACAGTCTGCAGTTTCGCAGCATATAAGAAAACTGGAAAACGAGCTCGGCATGACATTATTTGTCCATAGCGGAAGAAGCGTCATACTCACGGAAGAAGGCAAAATTTTTTTGCCTTATGCCGAAAAAATGATCGACGTGTATCATTCGGGAATACATAAGGTGGCACAGTGGAAACAGGGATTCAGCCGGAGTATTACATTAGCTGTACATCCGTATATCGCATCTTATATATTGCCGAGGTTTTTGCCGCGCTATATAAAAGAGAATCCTGATGTAGAAATCTCGACAATCGTGGCCGAATCTGATGATATTAAAACAGCCGTCGAAGAAAATCAGGCAGATATCGGATTATCGCGCAAAGATCCGAATTCGGACAGCCTGTATTATGAACACATTTGTGAAGGGACATTTTGCCTTGCCGTACCTTCCCAGCAAAACAGCCCTTGTGATGCAGACGCCATTCTCGGCCGCTGCCGGCTGCTGACACACGATCATCCCTCAGGAGATTCTCTGATGGCGATGATCCGTCTCCAATATCCGCACGTTCAAACGATGTCTGTCGGACAGATTGATGCCGCGGTTAACATGATCAAGGCCGGAATCGGCGTTTCTTTTCTTCCGACATACATCATCAAGCACGATCAATACGGACTGATGCCGATCGAGACGCCGCATTTGGAGCTGTCCGCTTCACAGACTTATATGATATGGAAAAGAAACAGTGAGCATATTAAACAATTCCACGCCATGTTATGCGAATTTTTGAAGCAGGAACAGATGTAGTGATCAAAATCAATCTGCCGGTTGACGCATTCCTTTCCAACGTTCGTTATACTCGTTGCAGAAAGGAGTTGATCAACATGACAATGACAATGGGTCCTTACATTTTAGTGGTTTTTGCCCTTATCATTTTAAATATGTACCGTGAACGGACAGTGCGGCCCTGGAAGCTGCTGTTCTTTCCCATTCTGCTTTTATGGGGGGTGTCTTCTTCCGTTCAGCCGGGATATTTCTCCTCTACGCAGCACATCATCATAAGCGGCATTTTACTGATCATCGGCTCAGGAATCGGTTATGCCATCGGAAAAATGGTGACCGTTCGAATTGATGAGGAAAGCGGAAATATCACGTCACGCGGTTCTCTCGGCAGTGTCATCCTCATCATAGCCGTACTGCTGCTGCGGATGTCTCTAAGAATATGGCTGCCAGGGGATAACGAATGGTTTTCAACGATTGTCCATTCCATGCTGTTCGTCCCGCTCGGCACCATTGCCGCCCGCAATTTCATGCTGTTCAAGGAATACAGCAGGCTCACAAAGGTCAAAGCACGGATTCAATAACTGAAAGAAGGATCAGCATGGTCAGACAATTTTCAGCTCGGCATTATCGACCGCTTTTGCCGAGCTCTATTCTCATTGCAAATCTCATACAATCTCTTTCTTCTCTTACCAATGCCGATCCGCTCTTTACTGCGGCGGTTTTCGCGCTCTATGTGGCGGCAGTGTGGATCATTCCCCGCCTCACGCCGATTCCTGCCCTTTTAAGTATATTTGCAAGCCTTTGGCTTTCGGCAAGCTTATTATGGATCGTGTCCGGGCATGAGCAAGGGTCTGCGTTATTTAATGGCCTTTTTAACCGTCTATGTCTCTTCAAAGCTTCCGGGAAGGCTATCAACGATATTCGTTGCGTTTTTGGTCATATCCAACAGCTTGCTGGTCTTTAGCGTTTATCACAGCGGCTTGGGTGTGCTCATCGATAACGCGGCGGTGATTACCGGACTGTATATTCTCTTTACCTCTTTCCGCATCAGAAAAGAAGCCCGGCAAGAGACGGAGCGAAATCACGCCAAGCTGGCGCACATGCACAAGGAATTAGAGAAAGCACACGCAGAGCTTCAACAGGCACACCTTGAACCGAAGGAAGCATCGGTCCTTTCCTTGCGGTATGCCGTCCTTGAAGAACGGACAAGGATCGCCCGCGACATTCACGACAGCATCGGCCATGAACTGACGTCTGTCATCGTCCAGCTCCAATCGCTTCCGTATGTATTGAAAGGAAGCGCCGAAGATCCGGAAAAAGTCATCCAAAACGTACTCACCGTCGCAAGGGGGTGCCTTGGGGAAGTCCGCTCCGTCGTACATCAAATGGGCAAAAGCGAAGCGATGGTGGGCCTCGCCTCGATCCGGGGCCTTATTCATCAAACCGGGGAGCGCAGCGATTTGGCCATTTCTTTGGATACGTCCGGCCTGCAAGAAGAATCATGGCCGCAAAACGTCAGCGAGACGGTATACCGCGTTTTGCAGGAATCGCTGACAAATATTCTGCGACATGCAGGCGCTTCCCGTGCGGACATCGTCCTGTCAAACGATGAATGCCGTCTGAACATGACTGTTTCAGACGACGGCGAATTCAGCGGAGATCTCACATTCGGGTTCGGATTGACAGGCATGAAAGAGCGCGCCGAGCAAGCAGGCGGCTCCTTCTTTATCAAGGCACTCCAGCCGAGCGGCATGCAAGTCGAATTACAATTGCCGCTTACGCAACAAATCAATAAGGAGGAAGCAGTATGAACGATCATAAAATCCGCGTCGCGCTCGCCGACGACCAGCCGCTTGTACGCGAAGGCTTCCGCTATGTCATCAATGCACAACACGATATGACCGTATCATGCGAAGCAGGCGGCGGAGACGAAATCACATCACTCGCAAAACAAACAAAACCCGACGTCATCCTCATGGATGTCCAAATGCTGTCCTGCTCGGGCATTGAAGCGACAAAACAGATCATGTCTGCATATCCGGATACGAAAATCGTCATTTTAACGACCTTTGACACTGAAGAATATGTATTTGAAGGCATCCGCGCCGATGCAGCCGGCTATCTGCTGAAAGATGCCCTTCCCGAAGAACTGATTGACGCCATTCGCGCCGCAGCCAGAGGAGAAGCCATCTTCCGGACGGCCACAGCCGCCAGAATCATCAGCGAAACGTTCCGCACAAAACAACAATATCAACCGCAGGACGGAGACCTGCTTGAGCCGTTTACAAAAAGAGAACTGGAGGTACTCCAGCAAATGGCCTACGGCTTAAGAAACGAAGACATCGCCGACAAGCTTTTCGTCAGCGAAAGCACCGTCAAAACGCACGTCTACCGCATCCTGCAAAAATGCAGCGCCCAGGACAGAACGCAGGCCGTCGTTTTTGCGATACGAAACGGGATTGTTGAATAGTTTGTTGAACGGAAAAGCTCCGCTGTGTTCATTGTATGCAGGAGGATTCTTTTTGTATTTCAAATTCGCAGCAATAGTTATAGCAGCTCTACCCCAACCTGTATAGAGAACTTTACCCTTACTTTTTCTTCATTCTCAACGAATATCACTATTGAATGTTTGTCAGCTTTTTTGATTCTGGTAACATTTGTAAAAGAACCTGCAAAAATGATGTAATCGTTATATGTTATGCTAAGGCTGCACGTTTTTTGATAGACCTCCAGAGTAAAGATCAATTTAAAATGTTGAAGTTCTTTATACGCATAAATAAACTCGCCAGCATCTTTATGTGTGATAATTACCGGTTCATTCTCATTATACTTGATAAACATTCAAGCACTTCCTCTTCTATGTGCGGGCGCATTTTTCCAGCACCTAAAAAAAGACGCCTCCGTGTCTTTCCGGAGGCTGCCTAAGATGCGCTGTTTTCTTGTTCACGGTCCAAAAAAATGTCTTCCAGCGACGGTTCGTCGACATGGACCCTGTAAATGTTTACTTTGCAATTGGTTAAGACGCGGATAATGGCGGGGATTTTTTCTTCTGAATTGACGACGAGCGAAAGCTCATTGTCACGGAAGTTGACTTCCTCGCCTGCTGACTCGAGGAAATTGCTGATCAAGCCGAAATGCTGTTCGGGAATTTGCGAATGCCTGATATAAACCGTAATAGAAGACATAAAATGCTTTCTTAATTCATCTAGCGTCCCTTCGCGTAAAATACCGCCATCCTTCATGATCGCAATTCTGGTACAAATCTTTTCGATTTCGTATAGATTGTGGGATGTCATAAATACCGTTTTCCCTTCTTTTTGCAGATCGATGATCAGCTTTTGTATATTCAAGGCTGATTCTGCATCGACTCCTGAAGTCGGCTCATCCAAGAAGATCAACTCCGGGTCGTGGATGATGGCTTGGGCGATTCCAAGCTTTTTTTTCATGCCGAAGGAAAAAGTCCCCGCCTTTTTGTCGGCGTGTTCAAGCAGACCGACCCTTGCCAAAACGGACTCGCACTGCTGTCTTGACACGTTTTGTCCGGTCAGCTTGGCGAAGTATTTTAAATGCCCGGCCGCCGTCATTGAATCGTAAAAGGTCGAATAGTCCGGCAAAACGCCGATGCGTTGCTTTATATGATCAATAGAAGATTCGTTTAATAGTTGAAAGCTGCCGGCTGACGGTTCAATAATTCCGGTGATCATGTTGATAAACGTCGATTTCCCGGCGCCATTGCGGCCGAGGAATCCGTAAATCTCCCCTTTTTCCACCTGAAGATCGACATTGTTGACGACCGTCCTTGATCCGAATGTCTTCGTCAATCCCTTTGCCTCGATCACAACACTCATTATAAATCTCTCCTTTTAAATAAAGCGATGGCCCCGCCGAGCACCGCAATCGCGTAAACGATGTTGATCAGGGTAAAATAATGTCCCAGATTAGAATAATAATAGGGCGACAAATATTTAAACCAGCTGATCATCATATTGTCCGAGAAGATGGCCCATATGCTGAGTGCGGGAAAGAACAGGGCAAACACAATGCCGAAAAACATTGACATAGCAGGCTTCGGAAAGATAACCGAGAATAAGAGATTTAACGCGATTGCCGCTGTCAGAAATGCCATGCTGTCAGCAGCGCTCTGCCATAAAAACGTTTTAGATACGATCATGACCAATATGTATGATGCCAGAATACACGTGAACCAAAACAGCCAGACTCCTAAAAATTTGCCTATGATAATTTTCGGACGCGACGTTTTCGTCACAAGAAATCTTATCGTCCGCGTATAGACCTCGCGGTTGATGATGTCATGGGACAGTCCGGTGATGATCAGAAAACCGAGCAGGAATACGATCATAGCAGTTCCGGCTGCATTGGCGTCGCTTCCCAAATCCAATTCGCTGACCATATCGGCCGGCAAGTTTTCGATGACATCGGCCACCTTAAAGCTCACGAAAAAAATGATGGCGATCACAATAATCGATTTAATACTTTTAAAAAGACTTTTAAATTCATTCAGACAGATTGCCCGCATCACAAGTCACTCCTTCATCCCTTTATTATAGAGGCTGAAGATTATCCGGAAATAATTTTATCCTTAACATTACCTTAAATCGAAACGTGCGCATCTGTCTTGACTTTCCCCTCTACTGGAGGGTTTATAATCGCTTTTAGAAAGGAGGAGATTTTAGCTTTTGTTTAAAATCAGCGAGTTTTCCAAACTGAGCCAGGTTTCCGTAAAAGCCCTGCGGTATTATGATCAGATCGGTTTGTTAAAGCCGGCCTGTACAGATCAGGAAACCGGCTACCGCTACTATACGGCAAACCAGCTCTTTCTATTGAATCGCATTCTCGCTTTTAAGGAGCTCGGATTCACGCTTCAGCAGATTGCAGAGCTTATCGAAGAAAATGTGCCGGCAGAACAGATCAGGGGGATGTTCCGGCTCAAAAAAGCAGAGATTTTGACGCTCATAGAAGAAGAACAGGCGCGCCTGAAACGAATCGAAGAACGGCTTGAGCAGGTAGAAAATGAAGAATATGGAGACGCCGAGCACGAGATCGTGCTGAAAAAAGCGGAAAGCCGGCAGCTCATATCCGTACGGAGGCAGACTTCGATCAAACGAATCCCCGCTCTTTTTCAAGAGTTGGAGGGGCGATTCGATAAGCGGTTCACGGCTTCGCTTCCCAAAATCATTCTTTGGCATGGCTGCGAAGAGTGTGAAGATGCAATTGATTTAGAAGCAGGCTATCTCATCAGCCGTCCCTTGCCGTCTCTTCCGAATGGCAGCGTGAGCCGGCTGCCGGAGATTCCGGTAATGGCAACGCTTTTGCACCGCTGCAATCCGGCAAGCCCTTGCAAAGCAAGCGCGCATCTCGGGGTTTGGATTGAACAAAACGGGTATCGCATCAAGGAAAATCAGCCGCGCCGCGAAGTATTTCTGCACCCTGAACATGAACATTCAAACGATTATATCGCAGAGGTTCAAATCCCGATTGAAAAGGCCGGCATCAGAAAGGAGTTTGGAGCATGACCGATCAAATCATTACTGAATTGAATGTTCCGTTGACAATGAAAGACGGTACAGTGCTTCGCGCGAATATTTACCGGCCGGCAGGCGAAGGATCGTGGCCTGTTCTTTTGACCCGCCTCCCCTACGGGAAGGACGTTCCCCATGTGCTGTTAGGTTTTCATGGCGTGATTCGGGCGGTTCAGAAAGGATATGTCGTCATTCTTCAAGATACGAGAGGACGTTTTTCATCAGACGGCGGGTGGGACCCGATTGTGACGAGCGCCCATGAGGCCGGGGATACAGAGGAAACGATCGATTGGGCGGCGAAGCTTCCCTACAGCAGCGGGCGGGTCGGAATGTTCGGTTCATCTTATTACGCATTTACGCAATGGGCCGGAATAGAGCGAAAAGCAAAAGCGCTGAAAGCGGCGGCTCCGGCATTTTCCTGGAGCGACCCTTTTGACGGCCTGATATTCCGGGGTGGCGCATTGGAGCTAGGTTTTTTATCTTACTGGCAAATGGGCATGTATCTTGATACATTGCCGGCGCTGTATTCAGCTGAACACGAACTCGCGGCTGCGAGAAAACGATTGATCTCAGACATTGATCAGCTCAAAACAGAGATCGAAGCGCTCCCGCTGAAGGATTTTGCGCCGTTTCGGCGAAACCGCGTCGCGCCTTCTATTCTTGAACTGATCAAGAGGGGTATGGATCGGAAATATACGGACCATTTATCTTTAAAAGGGAAGTATCATACATTCACGACGCCTGTGCTGAATATCGCCGGCTGGTACGATATATTCCTGGCGGGAACGATTGAGAACTTTCTGCACATGCGAGAAAACGGCGCCACTCCTGAAGCCCGGCAAAGCCGGCTGATCATCGGCCCGTGGCAGCATTTGGATCATAGCCATCAGTCGGGCGAAAAGAATTTCGGATTAGCCGCCCATTCCGCTTCCCTTGATTTGGACGGGATCCATTTGCGGTGGTTTGATCATTTCGTAAAAGGAATCGATACCGGCATGACGAATGAAGCGCCGATCAAATTGTTCGTGATGGGAGAAAACGTGTGGCGCGATGAAAACGAATGGCCGCTCGCCCGCACCCGGTTTACGCCGTATTATTTGCACAGCGGCGGTCAGGCGAATACATTGCATGGCGACGGAACTCTCAGCGCGGCGCCGCCTGATGCGGAAGCACCCGATCATTTCGTCTACGATCCGCTGCATCCCGTTCCGACAAAAGGCGGAGCCATCATGATGCCGCCTGATTTTACAAGCGGCGCCCATGATCAAAGGGACATTGAAAAACGGGAAGATGTATTGGTGTACACTTCCCCTGTTCTCGAAGAAGACACGGAAGTGACAGGGCCTGTAACGGTCAGGCTGTGGGCGGTCTCGAGTGCGGCTGACACCGATTTTGTCGCCCGCTTGATTGACGTACACCCCGACGGCTCGGCATACAATTTGACCGACGGCATCATCCGGGCCCGCTTCCGGAACAGCTCAAAAGGCGAAAAACCGAGCCTGATCGAGCCGGGAAAAGCGTACCTTTATGAAATCGACCTCTGGTCAACGAGCAACGTATTCAAAAAAGGGCACCGCATCCGCTTGGATATCACAAGCAGCAGTTTTCCCCGCTGGGACCGGAATCTCAACAACGGGCTTGATATCGGAAACGGCCGCAAGGAAGATGCCCGGACAGCGAGGCAAACCATCCTTCATGACAGAGATCATCCTTCTGCAATCATTCTCCCTGTCATACCGGGAAAGTGACTGCTAAAAAAACTTCAGCGCATGATAGCGCTGAAGTTTTTTAGCGGTCTGTCACCACAATATAAGCCGCTTTGACAGGTCCGTGGACGCCGACAACGAGGTCCATTTCGATATCGGCGGAATTGCTCGGTCCTGTCACATAGTTGATGCAGGACGGGATGACGCTGCCTTCTGCAATCCTCTGTTTAATGATCCGGCTTGCCTGCGTCATTCTCGGGACGATCGTGCTTTTCGGCACGATGGCGATGTATGTCGTCGGCAACAGGCTCACGGAGCGCCCTTTATCTTTTGAGCTGAAAAGGACGACGGTGCCTGATTCCGCAAGGGTGATTTCGCTGAATGTGATGCCGACGTTCGCCTGTTCGGCGTGCTTAATATTTTCGTCTCCAGCGGCCGCATCCCATTCCCACACTTGTGTGCCTTCTTGCGGCCATGTATCGGCAAGCAGCCCGGACAGTCCGAATTCTTGAAAGCGATCGTCTTTCGGAACGATCACGGGGCCCCCGCCAAATCGCGATACTTGATCATGGAGCGCATCGTACAAGCTGACGGCGTCCGTTTCAATCAGTTCGGTATGAATCTTCAGGCAGTGCTCCTTTAATACGCCTAAGAGCTCATCGGGCGTATATCCTTGATACACTTTGTGCTGCGGCTGATATGTGTAATCGGGTGTTGTGACGCCTGATGATCTCCTTTCGCGGCCGAGTCTTTCGGCAACCCTGTTTAAGAAGCTTTCCTTGTTTTGGATCGTTCCGTTTGTCATCTGTCTTCCCCCTTCTGTCTGTCCTGGAACCAGTCGCGGAATCTGGACCGGTTCGGTGCGGGAAAGTCGCGGATTTGCGTCCATTGCTTCAATGGCCCCGGTCCCTTCGTAATCTTTTCGCCTTCTTTAAACGGCTTCATCGCCGCCGGAGCCCATTTTGATCCCATTTTATAAAGCGACGGTGCAGACGTTCCGAGACCGAAGGCTTTCATCGCCAGCTTTTCGGCAATCGGAGCGCGCCCTTCCTGTTCTACGATGCGCTGGCGGTGTTTTAAGAGCAGCTCGTGAAGAGGAATTTTCACCGGACAGGCTTCCGTACAGGCCCCACACAACGACGATGCGTAAGGAAGCTCTTTGTAGTCGTCATACCCGCAGAGCAGCGGAGATAATACCGCACCGATCGGTCCTGGATAAATCGAGCCGTAGGAATGTCCGCCGACATGGCGGTAGACCGGACAGACGTTGATGCAGGCCGCACAGCGGATACATTGAAGAACCGATTGAAATTCGGTTCCGAGAATCTTCGAGCGGCCGTTGTCGACGATCACGAGATGAAACTCTTCCGGTCCGTCCGCTTCATCAGGGAGCTTCGGTCCTGTCAGCGCGGTGATATAGCTTGTCAGCCGCTGACCGACGGCGCTTCTCGTCAGCATTCCGACAAGCACCTCGAATTCGTCGAAAGACGGGACAATCCGTTCCATCCCCATGACGGTAATCTGCGTTTTCGGAATCGTCGTAACGAGGCGTCCGTTCCCTTCGTTTGTGACGAGGCTGACGGAGCCCGTATCGGCAATCGCGAAGTTGCAGCCCGTAATTCCGATGTCCGCCTCCAAAAACTTTTTCCTGAGCACGGCTCTCGCGTGCATGACGAGCTCCTCGGGCTTTTCCGTTTTGCGGTAGTCGAGCCGCTCTTTGAAAACGTCGCGGATTTGCTCTTTGTTTTTATGAAGCGCGGGCGCCACGATATGCGACGGCGGATCGTGGTCATCGATCTGAAGGATGTATTCTCCCAAATCGGTTTCGACCACCTCGCATCCTTCTCTTGCAAGCACTTCGTTCATATTGATTTCTTCCGTGACCATCGATTTTGATTTGACGATTTTTTTGCCGTTTTTCTTTTTGACGACGTCGCGTATGTAGCCTGTCGCTTCTTCTGCCGTTTCCGCAAAGAAAACGTGCCCGCCTTTTTTGGCGACATTTTCGGCGAGCTGCTCAAGATAATAGTCGAGATTCGCCAGTACGTGCTGTCTGATTTCTTCGGCGAGAGACCGCCATTCTTCCCAGTTGCCGAGCTCTTCAGCCGCTTCAAGCCGGCGGGCCCTCAACCGTTCCTGGGCGCTTGAAACGGCGCCTCTCATGAAGTGATTTTCAAGCCCCTCTGATACGCGGTCTTTAAAATGTTGTGTTCCGATCTTCATTGCCATGACCATCGTCCCCCTCTATCTGTGAAATGACCGGATGTGTTATCTGCTGTTTAAGACCTCAGCGATGTGCATCACTTGAATCGGTTTTTCTTTCCTTGCGATCCGCCCCCCGATATTCATCAGACAGCCGCAGTCCGCCCCGATGAGCACATCTGCGGCCGTTTCTTCGACACACGCCACTTTCTCGTCGACCATCTGCTCCGAAATTTGCGACATTTTCACCGAAAATGTCCCCCCGAATCCGCAGCAGTCATGCTTTCGGGGCAGCGGTGTGAACTCAAGCCCCTTCACATGCTGCAGCAGCTTCATCGGCGCGTCTGTTACCCCGAGAAGCCTGGTCATGTGGCATGACGTATGATAAGTCGCCTTTTTCTCAAGCCTTGCCCCCACGTCCTCCACTTTCAGTACATTGACGATAAAGTCGGTCAGCTCATACGTTTTGTCGGCAAGCCGCTGCGCTTTTTCCGCCCAGGCAGGCTCATCCTGAAAAAGGTGCGGATATTCCTTGAACATAAAAGCGCATGAACCGGAAGGACTGACGACGTATTCTGCCCCTTCAAACGTTTCAATCATCCGTCTCATCGCCTTTTTGGAGTCTTTGACATACCCGCTGTTGTATGCAGGCTGGCCGCAGCAGATTTGGCCTTCGGGAAAATCGACTTCACATCCCAGCCGTTCCAGCAGCTCAACGGTTGCTTTTCCGACATTCGTCTGGAACATGTCAACCAAACACGTGACAAACAGTGAAACTTTCATCTTGATCCCCTCTCCCCGACCTGAATTAGTCAGGTCATCTGATGACTTGGATGTAAAAACCTCTTTTTTCATCTTACACCTTGTGAACTTTTTTTGAAAGGGGTTTCTTTCGAGTTTCGGGTCCGGCTCTATAAGAAAAAGCAGACGCTCGTCTGCTTTTCAATGGGGCTGCTCTGTTTCTTCAAAGTACGAGGCCAGCACTTTTTCGACGTTTGTCAGGTGCTCAAGCATCGCCTGTTCGGCTTTTTGTCCGTCCTGCTCTTTCACGGCCCTGTAGATCGCTTCATGCTCTTCGTACAGCCGCTTTACGGTCGTTTTTTTGGAAAACAGCCAGATTTTCCGCGTTTCTCTCATCGTTTCGATCAGGAGTGATGAGACATGGTTCATCAGGCCTTTTAACAAGCCGTTTTGCGATGCACCGGCCAGCGCCAAATGAAACGCAAGATCGGCTTTTTCGCCGAGCTCATCGTTCCCGTCGGCCAGATTCATATCGGCAAGCGCCGCATGCATGCGTTCCAGGTCTTCTTCCGTCCGCTTTTCCGCCGCAGCCGAGACGGCGCCAATTTCCAGAATTTTCCTCACTTCAAGCAGCTCAGCGACATCTTTCTTTTTCATCAGAAGGGCGGCTGAAAGCGGGATTGAGATTTGTTCAGGCTCGAACGTTTTCACATAGGTGCCTTCCCCTTGCTTCATTTCGACCATCCCCATCGCTTTTAAAGCAGAGAGGGCTTCCCGGACGGCTGAGCGGCTGACTTGAAAGCTGTCGGCGAGCGATTGGACGGAATCGAGTTTATCCCCAGGCTGAAGCTCGCCTTTTTTGATCGTATCAAGCAGCGCTTCAGCTACTTCCTCGTATATTTTTTTCGTCTTGATTTGCTTATATTTCAATTTTTTCACCTCATCGACAGACTGCACGTGATGCTTCATTTTTTTATTATACCGCTCTTTCCAGTTTGAATATATAGCCGGAGCGTCATGCAAAAAAAGATTGTAATTTTGAACATTCAGAAATATAATGCTAAATGTGATTGGTCCTGTCATCATGTCATCAGATGTCTGATTTTGGACAGGCCGTTTTACCAACAAAGGGGGAATGAGGAGATGGGATGGACTCAAATTTACACTCCGCTGGGGAACAATTTGCTGCTCTCTTCAATTGCAGCGCTTATACCGATTTTATATTTTTTCTGGGCTTTGGCCATCAAAAGAATGAAAGGGCATACAGCCGGGTTGACGACCTTATTGATCGCGCTTGTTTTGGCTGTTTTCGTCTACGGCATACCCGCCGAAAAAGCCGTCATGTCCGCATCGCAGGGCGCAGTGTACGGGCTTTTGCCAATCGGCTGGATCATCGTCACATCGGTCTTTTTGTACAAGCTGACGGTGAAAACGGGGCAGTTTGACGTGATTCGGAGCTCCGTGTTGTCGATCACAGATGACCGGCGCCTGCAGGCACTTTTGATAGCGTTTTCATTCGGTGCGTTTTTAGAGGGAGCGGCCGGATTTGGGGCCCCGGTTGCGATATCGGCCGCACTGCTTGTCGGGCTCGGATTCAACCCTTTATACGCGGCAGGCATCTGTTTAATTGCCAACACGGCGCCTGTCGCCTTCGGCGCGATCGGGATACCGATTATCGCAGTCGAAGGGCCGACCGGAATACCGGCGATGGATATTTCAAAAATGGTCGGCCGTCAGCTCCCGTTTTTATCCGTTTTTATTCCGTTTTATTTGATCGTGATCATGAGCGGCTTCAGGAGGTCTTTGGAAGTGCTGCCGGCCATTTTGGTGTCGGGCGTTTCTTTTGCCGCCACGCAATATGTAAGCTCGAATTTCCTGGGGCCTGAGCTTCCGGATATCTTGTCGGCCATCGTTTCGCTTGTTGCGCTCGCCGTATTTTTAAAGTTCTGGAAGCCGAAGACGACGTTCAGATTTCCCGGGGAAAAAGAGGCGGCCGCCGCCGCGGAAGCGAGACAGGAAAAACAAGAGCGCACGTATTCGGCCGGCCGCATTTTGAAAGCGTGGACACCGTTTTTATTGCTAACCGCAATGGTCTCCATATGGGGCATTCCCGCTGTGAAAGAAGCGCTGACAGGTCATTATCAAGGGGCAAATCCGTTCCTGCTTTTTATCAATGAAATCGGCAGCCGTTTGTCATTTGCTCCGGGTGTGCCTTTTTTGAACAACGAGATCCTCGATGGGGCGGGTAAGCCGCTTGAAGCCCTTTATAAACTCGATCTGCTCGGCTCAGCAGGAACTGCGATTCTGCTTGCCGCTGTGCTGACCAAGTTTATCACGGCTGTTTCATGGAAAGAGTGGGGCTCCGTTTTTGTCGACACCCTGAAGGAACTGAGAAAGCCCGTGTTGACGATCGCTTCCGTCGTCGGCTTTGCCTATGTCACCAACTCTTCGGGCATGAGCACGACGCTCGGCATGTCGCTTGCCATGACGGGTGCGATGTTTTCATTTTTCTCTCCTGTGCTCGGCTGGCTCGGCGTCTTTATTACAGGCTCCGATACCTCGGCAAACCTGCTGTTCGGCAGCCTGCAAAAAGTGACGGCGTCATCTGTCGGAATGGAGCCGGTGCTTGCGGTGGCCGCCAATTCATCTGGCGGCGTTACGGGGAAAATGATATCCCCGCAATCGATCGCAGTAGCCTGCGCCGCCGTCGGCCTGGCCGGAAAAGAATCCGATCTGCTCCGCTTTACGGTGAAACACAGTTTATTTCTCTTGCTGCTCGTATGCATCATCACGTTTTTGCAGCATCATGCGTTCTCATGGATGATTCCGTAAAAAAAGGCCGGCGGTTCGCACGTCGGCCTTTATTCGTACCGTTTCCTGACGGATGACGGCAAAATGTTGAGCTGGTCTCGATATTTTGCGACGGTTCGCCTCGAAATGACGATGCCGTGCGCTTCTTTTAATAAATCGGCCAGCTTTCGATCTGAAAGCGGTTTCATTTTGTTTTCCTGTTCGATCAGGCGGCACAGATGTGCTTTCACTGTATGGCTTGACGTATGGCCGTCGCCTGAATCCTTTACTTTTGCCGAAAAAAACCGCTTCAGCTCGCACAGTTCATAAGGCGTTTGCACCGTTTTCCCCTTCACCGCCCGGCTCACCGTCGATTCGTGGATGCCGAGGGCATCTGCCACCTCTTTTAAGGTCAGGGGCTGAATATCATGTTGTCCGTTAAAAAAATACCCCTTTTGGCGAACCATGATTTCCTTCATGACCCTTGTCATCGTTTCCCTTCGCTGTCTGAGCGCCTGGTCAAGCCATTTCCACTGCCTGTATTTCTCGGATAAAAACGAGGCAGTTTCATCATTCGCCCGCCTTTCGAGAAACGTTTCGTAAAACGAATTGAGCTGGATATCCGGAAACGAGCGGCTGCTGAGCTCGAGCGTCAATTTTCCGTTCTCGGCTGAGACGACGACATCGGGCTCGATATAGACGTCCCGTTCATCAGCATCATACGCAAGCCCCGGCCTTGGCGACAGGTTGGCGACAATATCTTGAATATTCTGAAGTTCAGCCAGAGACAGGCCTGTTTTAACAGAAAGCTCCTTCCACGCTTTTTTTGCGAAAAGCTCAAAATAGCTTGAAATGACGGTTTCAGCCTGACCTGTATCTTTCGGCAGCCGCCTTAGCTGGATGAGAATGCATTCCTGAAGAGAACGCGCACCGACGCCTGCAGGCTCAAGAGACTGAAGTTTGGCCAGAACCGCTTCTGGCTCCCCGGCTGGTACGGACAGCTCGGACGCGATAAACGACAGCTTTTCCGTCACATAGCCGTTTGAATCAAGCGATTCAACCAAGTAGGCGAAGATCCGCTTTTCCCGGTTTGACAAATGCAGGTCAAGCGCCTGCCGTTTCAGGGCGCTTTTTAGCGTCTCGCGGTGATACGCCGCCTCCGGAACAATCGTCTGCTCCCGCTGCAAATGCTGCTTTGTTTTATGGTAAAATGATCGGGGAACGTCGGAGTCCTTCCGTTCGATAAGAGGGTTTTCCATTGAGAGCTCATCTATCTTGCTGTTGAGTTCGGCCGAGGTATACTGAAGCATGGTAATTGCTTGTGTAAGCCCCTGGGTCAAGTGAAGTTTCACCGTTTGCTGCTGCTGCACATGCAATTTCATCATTTCTCCCCTCCCATTATTAGTTTACACGATCGAATCTTTACCGTATAGACATAAAAAGGAGTGTTTACCGTAATGACAGAACTATTTTCAGTGCCTTATTTCATAGAAAATTTTAAATCCCATATTGAAATGAATCCAGACGAGGATAAGATCCATGCCATGAACAGCTATTACCGTTCCGTCGTTTCGACGCTTGTGCAGGACCAGCTGACAAAGAACGCAGTCGTCCTAAAACGGATTCAGCATTTGGATGAGGCTTACAACAAAGTAAAACGCGGAGAATAAGGGAAAGAAAAAAGCCGTCTGTTACACGAGAACAGGCGGCTCTTCTGTTTTTTCCTGGATGAGCTTCGTATCCGGAATATCTTTCATCCATGTGTTGTAATAGTTTGCATTTTTCCCGTAGGAATTGTCGATTACGATGTTTTCCTTTTGAAGCAGACACGATAAAATGTGCCCGTGAAGCCTTGAGGTGACGACTGATTCGTAGCAGCTGAAAAATCGGATCGATTTGTTGACGAGCATGTCTGAATAACGCTCCCAATAATGAGCGATCGGCAGCGGATTCCCCGCTTTTTTATTGAGGGCGTTCAACGTTTGCAGCCGCCTGATGCCGCGTTTGTCGCGGTCTGACAAAATCACAGGCCAGTCGTATGTATCAGGCTCCTGCGCTTTTTGCAGGCTTCCGTTTGCTTCTTTATCCGTTCTGATTAAGCGCAGCACGGATTCCGACGGCTTCTCCGGCGGCTCAATCGGCCAGAGCTGATGGGCCATGTCAGGCATCATCCTGATGTTGTTGAGCCCTTCAAAATGTTTGTTTGCAAATTGAAATGACGCTTTTTCCCTCGTATAAAGGTGAAGATCCGGGTGTGCCGTCAATATATCTCTTGTCCGCCTGATGTTTTGTTCATTTTCATAGTAAATCGACTGCGGGAGGATCACAATCCGATTGTTCGGATAATGCTCGATGACACGCTCCCTGAACTGTTGAAAATGAGGGTATAAATCTCCGAAATTGCCGCCTCCCTGGCAGACGATAATCGCTTCTTGGGGAATTTTCCGGCCCGGATTAAAGTTTTCCGCATTCCACCTTTCGCGGACGCGAATGCCGTATGCTTTAAAAAAGGCTTCCGTTCCTTTCATAATCAATAAATCGCCTACATTCCCGTAGAGGGGATAATCCAAGTAAACGACTGACGAATGCTTTGGAATGACATCCAGCAATTCCGCCAGCTTTTCCTTCAAGCTGTCCATGGAATAGATTGTAGTCATTGTATTACACCTCATTTATATGTGATCCGGTCACAGAGCACCTGAATGATCCGGTCTTGTTCTTCGATCGTCAAGCTTGAGCCTGACGGCAGGCAGAGCCCCCGTTCGAAAAGGTCGTCGGCAACCGGGCGGGTTTCATCATGCGCATAAAAGGCGGCGCCTTTAAAAAGCGGCTGCCTGTGAAGCGGCTTCCATAACGGACGCGCTTCAATATTTTCGCGTGCAAGCTGTTCGATGATGTCCGCCGGTGACGTTTTGATCTTTTCTGCATCAAACGTCAAGGTCGTCAGCCATCTGTTTGACATGCCGATTTCAGGCATGAAGTCGATGCCGGCGATGTCAGAGAGCGCCTCCTGATACCGTTTAAAAACAGCGCGCCGCGCTTTTACCCTGTCGTCCAAAACGCCGAGCTGGGCGATGCCGATTCCGGCCAGCACATTGCTCATCCGGTAATTGAAGCCGGCTTTCTCATGCTGGTAATGAACGGCAGGCTCTCTCGCCTGGGTCGCCAAAAACCGCGCTCTTTGCAAGGCTTCCTCATCATCGCTGACAAGCATTCCCCCGCCGGAGGTCGTGATGATTTTATTCCCGTTGAACGAATAGATGCCAAACCGGCCGAATGTTCCGCTTTTTCTGCCTTTATATTCTGATCCGAGCGATTCGGCTGCATCTTCGATGACCGGCACGGCATATTTGTCGCAGATCGAGATGATCTCGTCCATTTTGGCACTTTGCCCGTATAAATTGACAACGATGACGGCCTTTGGAAGGCTCCTTTCGCGCTCCGCTTCGTCCAGCGCCCGTTCGAGCGCTTCGGGAGACATGTTCCACGTATCCGGTTCAGAATCGATAAACACAGGTTCGGCCTGCTCATACAGTACAGGATTGGCACTGGCGACAAACGTAAAGGTAGAACAAAATACTTTGTCGCCTTTTTCGGCCCCCAATAATTTGAGTGCGAGATGAATCGCAGCCGTCCCCGAGCTGACGGCTGCCGCTCCGGCCGTTCCGGCATATGATGCCAGCTTTTCTTCAAACGCATCGACGAGCGGACCGAGAGGCGCGATCCAGTTTGTCCGAAAAGCCTCTGCTACATAGCGTTCCTCTTCACCGCTCATGTGCGGAGGCGATAAATAAATTCGCTTTTTCTGATCCATTGTTTTCACCCTTTTTACGCAGTTATTTAATCGTTCGCGCCGGTGTTCCGACGGCGGTCGAATCGTCCGGAATATCGCCGGTCACCACCGCTCCCGCGCCGGTCACGCTTCTCTCTCCGATCGTCTTTCCGGGAATGACAACGGTTCCTGCGCCGACATGCGCTCCGTCTTTAACGGTCACGCTTCCGGTCAAAATCGTTCCCGGCGACAGATGGACATAGTCACCGATCACATTGTCGTGTTCAACGATCGCACCGGTGTTGACGATGCTGTGGGCACCGATAAAGACATCAGCCTGAATGACGCTCGCCGCCATGACGACCGTCCCGTTTTGAAGCTGCGCCGATTTGCTGATAACGGCGGACGGATGAATAAGCACCGCATACCGTTCAAGCGGGAGGCCGAGGCTTTGAAACAGCTTTTCCCTCGTTTCGTTGCTTCCGACCCCAAGCATAAACTTCGCATCCGAAAGCTCCTGGATCAGCTCTTTCGCCGCATGGGAAGGTCCTTTATAAAGGCCGTTTTCTAGCTGAAGCTCCTGAAACCGGTCATCAAGAATTCCGGCCAGCACTGTATCCGGCAGCTCTTCGACGATCTCCCGGATGACCTTGCCGTGGCCCCCTGCGCCGATGATTACCACGTTTTGCATCAGGCATTCCTTCTCCCCGTGAATTTTTCGGCGGTGACATGATGGTCCTGGCTGACGCCCTCTGACTTCAGCACCTTGCCGATCGTCAACATAATGATTTTCAGGTCGAGAAAGAAAGACCTGTGATCGACATACCAGACATCGAGTTCAAACTTTTCTTCCCATGTCACTTTATTTCTGCCGTTGATTTGCGCCCAGCCTGTAATGCCGGGTCTGACTTCGTGCCGCCTCCACTGCCGCTTTGTATATAAGGGGACATATTCCATCAACAGCGGCCGCGGGCCGACGAGGCTGAGGTCGCCTTTGATGACGTTGATCAGCTGCGGCAGTTCATCAAGGCTCGTTTTTCTGATCAGCTTTCCCGTCTTTGTCAGCCGTTTTTCGTCGCTGAGCAGGTTCCCTGCTTCATCCCTTTCATCTGTCATCGTTCGAAACTTATACAATGTGAAAGGCTTGCCGTTCAGCCCCGGACGCGTCTGGCGGAACAAAACGGGCGAGCCGATTTTCCACCTGATGATGCAAGCCACAAGCAGCATGGCCGGACCGAGAACAAGGAGCAAAACAATCGCTGACACAAGATCAAAAAACCGTTTAGCTTTCACGAATACCGCACCCCTTTCTCCTATTTGAAAAATCCCTTCTGAAAAGGGAGCAACGCAGAAGTCCGAAACTTTTCCAGCCAGCTGAGGACTGAAAGCCGTTCTTCTTTTGTACATAACACAAAATACGCAAACAATACGTACGCACCAGACGCTGCCAGCGCCGTCATAATAAGAGACGGCAGGCCGTCGACCGCAAAAAAGAACTGGATTGCGAAGCAGACGCCCAATGCGAATGAAGCGCCGGCAAGCGGGGCATACACGCCTTTATAAAAGACCCGTTTTCGTTCACCCGTGATCTTTGAGGCGTACATCGGGGTGAAGACGACGTTTTTCAGCATTAAGGCAACAGCTCCGGAAAGCGCGATTCCGTAAAGGCCGAGTCCCGCCGGACCGCTCAGCACGACGGCGAGGATCAAGTTGACGGCGCCGAAGGCAACCGTCGTCAGCGCCGGCGTTCTCAGCTTGTTGTAAGCTGTAAAAATGTAAAACAGCGGCGCAGGGCTTAAAGAAACGACCAAATATCCGGCATGTATCAATAAAAGCCATTTCAAATGCTCGAAAGAAGGTCCGAGCCAAATCGTCAAAAACGGGCCGGCCAGTCCGCCGAGCAATGCTGCAGGCAGCGCAAGGATCAATCCGTTGAACCTGACGGCCCGGTTGGCATAGCGGACAAGCCCTTCTTTGTCCCCTTTTGAATAATAGAGCGTAATCGTCGGAGAAAATACGGCTGCAAGCGTTGAGGACAGCGTCCTCAATAAAAGCGGGAACTGAATGATCGCCGCGTACATTCCCGATTCGCTGACCCCAAGCATAAGGTTGGCCACCATTAAATCGATTTGCAGAAACAGCAGCACGCCGACCTGGCTGACCGAGCTCCATCCCCCGGACTGCAGCAGCTTCCTGCATTTTTTGAGCGACATATCCTTGATTCGAAACGAATACCAGGGAATCAGTTTTTTAAAGAAAACGAGCGACAGCATGCACGCCGACACGGTGGCGATAAAAGCGGCGAGCTGAATGTGCCAAATCTTCGGCGCAAACAATGAAAAAATACAGAAGACCGACAGCACGCGAATCAGCATTTGCACCGCCTGGATCGTGCTCGTGATATAGATTTTATTGGCGAAAAATGGACCTGCCGCAAACCCTGACATAAAAAATGTCAGCAGAAAAAGCAGACCGCCGATGAACAGCGCGATTTGCACATCGCTCAAGAGACCCGCAGGGACGCGGATGATCCGGTCGACAAAATAGATCGTTCCGCCAAGCGGCAAGAGCAAAACGAGCGAGAGGGCAAAAGACGAAATCATATACGTATTCATATAGCCCCTTGCCTCATCGAGCGCCCCCCTGTGGGCGGAGACGGAAAAAAATCTGACGACGACCGCGCTCAAGGCGACCGTAATTATCGAAAAATAATTGATCATGTTTTGCGTTAAATGAACGAAGCCGAACGCTTCAACTCCGAGCGTTTTGATGACAAACGGAGTCAGCCACATCGAAAACAGCACGGATAGCAAAAAGGACGCCACATTGGCGCCCAGATTCAGCAAAAATGTCTTATTCAAAAGGCTCATCCCTTACTGGGCAGATTTCGTTTAAAAAACAATTCGAGCAGGATCGGAACATGCAATTTGCATAACAGTAAAACAATCCGCTGTCCGAGCAATAGCTTTTTATTGCGCAATGACGTTTTTTCCACCGATGACTGCACCATCCGGTAGGACAAAATATCCTTAATATGCCGCCGTACCTGTTTTGAAGGCTTCCGTTCGGCGCACGCATTGGCCAGAAGCATCGGAATCTGGTGTTTGCACATGTACGTCTGCAGATCCTCCGCACATTCCTCAAACATCTGGAATGTCTCGTAAAATCTCTTTTTTGCACGATATTGCCTGATCAGGCTGTCATCCATGTACGGCTTAAAAGGAAGCTCTGTCAGGCTCTCCGGATTACACCTGTACATGTAATAGCCTTCATCGACCGCTTTTACGCGCTTTGCGGCGTAAAAAGCGTACAGGTTAAACGGCGAATCTTCCGCAAAACGAATATCTTCATAAAAATAGAGCTCGTTATGCTTCAGCAGGTCGCGTCTGTACAAATTCCGCCATACATACCAGATGAACCGGGTTTCGTGCGCCCTTCTCAGCTCATGCTTAATATCCCAGCCCAGCAGCAGGCGTCCGGCCGGCAAAGTCGGCGGAACATACTCGTTTCCTTTATCAGAATGCCTATGATAGCCGCACATGACGATATCAAGATCGTCCTCCTTCGCAGCGGCGTACATATTTTCAAACATCGCCGGCGACACAAAGTCGTCTCCGTCGACAAAGCCGACATACTCCCCTGTCGCTGCATGGAGCCCCGCATTTCTGGCGGAGCTCAGCCCGCCGTTCTTTTTATGGATCACTTTGACTCTTGCATCCTGATCGCAATACCGCCTTGCGATGTCTCCAGATCTGTCGGGTGACCCGTCATCAACGAGAATGATTTCGATATTTCTCAACGTCTGCTTGAGCAAAGAATTGACGCATTCTTCAATATAAGCTTCGACATTGTACATCGGAACGATGATGCTGACGAACGGCTTCATAGGGCATCACCTAATATCTTCCGCTTCAGATCGGTGAAATAATGATCCCTTGTCGGAGCGTTTTCGTGTGATGCATCGCTTTTGATCAATTCCTTGATCGCACCGAGCACCTCTGCCGTTCCGGGCTTTTCGACAAGCTTCATCGACGGGATGTCTTTCAGCCAGTTGAACCCTTCAAGCACCTTATGGTCAAAGGAGCGGATCACGACGCACGGCGTTCCGGTAATCGCGCAAAAGATCATGCCGTGCAGCCTGTCCGTCACCACAACTTCAGCGCCTCTCAATCGATCCCAGAGCTTGTTCAGCTCCATCTCGCGCGAGACGCTGCTCACTCTCTTGCCGATCGTCGTCGTAAACGTTCTGACCTCTCCGTATTCGTCAGTGACTGCTTTCAACAGCGCTTTTCGCTCTTCTTTTTTTAGAAAGCTTTCTTTATCATCCCTCAAGCACACCAAAATGCCGTCTCTTTCCCCCTGCTTCTCTTTCTTTAAATACAGCACCATGTCCGGCTGTTTCAAAATCGTTTTATCCGCAAAATGCCGTTTCATCAATTGATAGGTTGTCTCATCGCGCGCCATCAGCAACAGGCGGGGATGGGCATTGTAGATTTTTTTCGCCCTTTTTAATTCCTTTTGTCCGTAAGGCGTCTTCGAAAAATGGGCAGTGGCCGGAAGCTGCACGATTTTATACTGCTTAAACGTCTTGATGATAAAGCGTCTCGTCCATTCTTCATTTCTGTATAAATCGCCCATATTGCCGCCGCCGATGATAAACACCATATCCTCTGGGTGGCGGACGCGCCGCAGCGCTTTTGCGTGTTTGTAAATATCATTGATGCCGATCTCGATCACTTCAAAACCGGGAAACTCATTTTCTATAAATGTTCTGCTTGCCAGGGCAATCGCGTGATCCCCCAAATTATCGTGGGAAGGAATTAGCGTCAAAATGATCTTTTTCTTCCCGTTATATTGGTCAAACCTTTTTAAACCAGGTGTTCCCATCAAGAATTCTGATGGATATTTCACCTTCAGCAGAAGCCATTCCGCAAGATTGACTTTCCATTCCTGAAAGGTCATGTCCTCACCGCCTATTTCTTCATTCTGTACTCGATCGTTTTCTGATACAGCGCTGCGAACCCGTACACGGCCGGCACGAGGCGCCAGCGGACGAGCAACAGCAGCAGCTTCTTCTTCGAATCAAAAGCCGTCAGGTCGACAGCGGGAATTTTCCTTCTAAACTCAGGAGAGGCGCAAATCCGCCTGATATTTTTGTATTTTTCCGCCGAAGGGTTTTTATTCAGGCTTTTGCACTCATTCAAAATGCTGCCCAACGCGTGGTTCACGAGAAAGACGTGAAGCGCGTCTTCCAAAGCTTGAAGCCCTCCGTGCTTTGCCAGGCATTCAAGATTTGCCTCGTATAGGGCAAGGCCGTCTTCGTAAAGCCCCGGCTGATACTTTTGGACAATCGATGTCAGGTGAACCCTGTAGTGGTACAAAGGCTTGGTCACAAACGCCGCTGTATTTGCAAAAAGCAGGCACCTGAAACTGAAGTATTGATCTTCGATATTCTCCAATTCATCCCTGAGCGGAAAGGCGAGCCGGTGCTCTTCGATCAGGCTGCGCCTGTAAAGCTTGTTCCAGGAAAAACCGCTCACCCTGCCCTTGAGCAGATCTGTGATGTATGCGTCTTTCGGCTTTCCGGCGTAGAGTTTCCCAATCTCGGGAAAGATCGTTTTCCCCGTATCCTGAATGTCTACGGCATAATCGCAGATGACGAGATCGGCTTCCTCGGCCTTCGCTTTTTCATACATGGCCCTGCAATAGTCGGGGTCAATCCAGTCATCCGAATCGATGAAAGCCAGATACTCTCCTTCTGCGGCTTCTATTCCTTTATTCCGCACGGCCCCGAGCCCTTGATTTTCCTGCTGGATCGTTTTGATCCGGCCGTCCTTTCTGGCAAAATGATCAATGATTTTCTGGCTTCCGTCCGTCGAACCGTCATTGACGATGATGATTTCGATATTTGTTAAGGTCTGGCTGATCAGCGATTGTAAACAATTCGGCAAAAAAGCTTCTGTATTGTATACTGCGACCAGTAAGCTAACGGCTGGGTTTTCCAATATGATTAACTCCTTTGTCGACATTTTTCACAAGACCGGAATGATCCGCCGCCTTGTCTGTTTCATAGATTAACGTTCAAAAATCGTTCTGTACGGCAGCACCGAAGAATCGAACGGCATGAGCATAAAGCTGTATAAGAAATAACAGATCAAAAACAAAACGTATAAAAGCGCATTCGATTTCGGTTCAAAAATCCGGACAAAGTAAGGAACGAGAATCAGCTGATAAAGTCCAAAATAGATGTTAAACCTTGCAAAGATGACATCCTTTGTCGCCAAAACACCGAATAAAAAACCGATCAGGCAAAAGTTGACGATATAGTCGATCTCGGGCCAGCGCTTCCGCAGCTGCTCTCTGAAGCAAAACGCAAGCACGAGCGGAAGGAGAAGGACGATGATTTTAATCGAGTTCATTCCGTTTGAATTTTTCATAAGCCACTCTTCATAATGTCCGTATGAACTGTTTTCAAGCACGGAGATAAAGACGGAAAGAAACTTTTGATACATGAAAGTCCCGGCTAAAAATAGAAGAGTGAGGAGACCCATGACAGGCGACCACGCTTTTCTTCTGACAATGAAATAGACGGGAATCATGATCAGGGCAGATGAATGAAACAGCGAGCAAATCAGCACGGTCATCGTATAGCGCACCCAGTTTCCGCCGATCACGTACTTGACCGCCCAAAACAAGGCAGCCGCCACCATGTACTGGCGGATCCCGTTGAATGACGCATAGTAATAGAACATTCCTAAAAATAAAAACATGCTTAATTCAAACGGCCGTCCGTATACATAAAGCGTCTTGACGATAAAAAAATAGGTGATGGCACTGACGGTGACAAACATGATCTGCGGATCGCCTGTGATATGATTCAACAGCCACAAGAGCGCAGTGAAGCCCGGATCTGTAGAGGCTTTGGACCCGCCGAATCCGAAAATCGCCCAAATGCTGTCATATTTGCCGGCCAATTCGTAAAGCAGCATATAGGTTTGGTAGTCTGTTCCGACCTTGTACCTCAATCCGGCGACGATGATCAGGGAAGCGAGCGGAACGGCGGCAAGAATCGCGTTCGGACGGTAGCCCGTCGGCAGAGAATGATCTTCTTTGCCGTACATTTTCGCAAACCATGACCATACGAAAACGATCCCCATATTCAGCATGTAAACGGCCATGTTTACTGTCCTTCTGCTAAGGAGATCGAATAGAGATCCATTAACCTTGTCAGATTCGCTTTCGCATCATATCCCCTCGCCGCCAGAGCGCTTTCGATGTCGGGCCAAGCCGGCTGTTCCGCCTGCTGTGCCCGGCCGATCTCCTCTGCCCATCGGTCAAACCCCGCTCCAAGGCTGACCCTCTTCAATAAACCGAGACCAAGGTCGGTTTCCTTCGTGATGGTGTCCGAGACGACGCAAGGAAGACCGGAAGCCTGCGCTTCCACAAGAACGAGCGGCAGCCCTTCAAACAAGGACGGCATCACGAATACGTCAAACGTCCGCATCAAGGAAGGAACGTCTTCAACAACGCCGAGAAACAAGACCTCGTCTTCCAGCCCGAGCCTTGCCGCTTGTTCTTCGATTTGTTTGCGAAGCGGCCCGTCGCCGGCGAACACCGCCTGAAAGGGTGTGCCCGTTTTTTTGAGGCTGCCGGCGAGCTCAAGCAGAAACGGGTGGTTTTTTTGTTCGAAAAAGCGGCCGACATGCCCGATGACAAGCGCGTTTTCGCGGATGCCGAACCTTTTTCTCATACCGGCTTTTGAGCGGCTGTTCGCCTCTTGAAAACGGGCAAGGTCAATTCCGTTTTGCAAAAGGTGAACAGCGTTTTTGCTCATCTTCTTTCCGCCGAACAAAAAGCGGCCGGCATCTTGGCCGCAGGCGCAAAGCGCCGTGGAGCACGCGAACATGAGCCGGCGGAACAACCGGAGCTGAACCGCATCCATAAAACGGGGATTCGGCTTCCAGGCCGTATTATGCGAATGGCAGATGCGGACCGGAACGCCCGCAAGCTTGGCCGCCAAAGCGGCAAAGCCCGTCTGAAAGTCGGTGTGTGCATGAACGGCTGAAAACGGCCCTTTTTCGATCAGAACGTCCCTGATCCTTTTGATATAAGAAAGAAGACCGGCCGTGCCGATGCTCGGCACATAAAACACGCGCCCGCCGAGCGATATGATTTCCGGGTCGTAGTCGCACGTTTCCTCCCGGTGTGAAATGAAATCGAATTGGACCCGGCTCCTGTCGGCATGGCGGTACATGTTCATAATCATCGTCTCCGCGCCGCCTCGGTTCATTCCGCTTACGATGTGGAGCACCCGTTTTGGTCTCGCGCTTCTGTCATTCATGTTTTACGACCCCTCCGCCTTCATTCATCAGTCTTTTTTTATGATATTTGTTCATGATAAAAGGAGGCATGAGCCCCCTGATGATCGGTTTCATCATGTAAGCATAGTCGGAAAGCGGCAGCTTCAGCCGTCTGCATGCGTCATAGACGATAAACGCATTATCGATGGAATAGCTGAGCTTTCTCCTTTTAAACGCCGATTCGTCTTCCCTTACTTTGTACAATGCCTCCTGAAGATTGTAGCCTCTGTATCCCGCTTCAAAAAACCGGAGCCATAAATCGATGTCTTCCATTCTTCTCGTCCGCCTGCCAACGCGGTAGCCTTTCAGCGCCTGATAAGCTTCAGCACGCATCATGATCGTCGCATGGCAAAACGGCGTCCCTTTTGCCATGATTCGCGGGGTCGGCGCAGGAGGAAGCATTCTGACGCCTCTCACGCCTTCTTCATCAAAAGCGATCATCCCGCTTCCGACGACCTGGTAATGGGGCTGTTTTTCCAAAAACGCGACCTGTTTTTCAAAGCGGCGCGGCAAAGAGATATCATCGCCGTCCTGGCGCGCGATATATGTCCCGCCGGCATACCGGAGGCAATGATTTAGGGAAGCGGCGAGGCGCTTATTTTTCTCATTCCTGATCAGCCTGATTTTATCGCTGTAATGGTCGGCATACTGCCTGGCGATGTCATAGGTCCGATCTGTCGAAGCGTCGTCGCAGATGATCATCTCCCAATTTTTATAGGTTTGGCTCAAAATCGACTCGATGCTTTCGGCTAGCGTGTCTTCGCAATTGTACACTCCCATAATGACCGATACTTTCGGCTTTTGCCGGTTTGTCATCCTTTCAGCCTCCTTTCAGCTGCTTCGTTTTTCATAAAGGAAGAATATATGTCCGCCATTTCTTTAACCGTGTGTTGCTGCGAATAAGCGGCAGCCGTTTTTCTTCCCTCTTCACCCATCCGTTCTCGCAATTCGGGAGAATGGTAAAGCTGGAAAAGACGGTCGCTGAAGGTTCGGGCGTCTCCCTGCGAAATGAGAAAGCCGTTTGCTCCGTCTTTGATGACTTCGCGATGACCGCGGTTGTCGGTGGCAACGGCGGGTTTTCCGGCTGCCATTCCTTCAAGGAGATTCATGCCGAGGCCTTCCCTTATGCTTGAGGCGACAGATACGTCGGCAAGCTTGATCCATTCGTGAATGTCCTTTTGAAACCCCGCAAACGTAACATGGTCAGCAGCTCCTTTTCGCTCAGCCAGGCGGCGGTACTCGGCTTCCATCAGCCCCTTCCCGGCAAAGACGAGCCTGACGTTTGGAATCCGCTCTTTTAAATACGCTGCTGTTTCGATTAAAAGCGCCTGATTTTTGTTCATGTTCAGCTCAGCCGGATAAATGAGAACGAAATCGTCTTCATTCAGTCGGTGTTTTGTTCTAAGCCGTCTTTTTTCTTCCTCATCAACAGGGTGAAACCGTCCGGTGTCAACGCCGATGCCGTGGATCTTTTCCGTCCGCATCCTGCTGCTGAGGCCCTTTGCAAGCTGATAATCTTCTTGATTAATCGTGATCAGGCAATCCGTCAAAAAGGAGAGCCCTTTTTCGATCGGATAGTACAGCAGCCAATTTTTCAAGGGCGCTCCCTGGCAAAAGTGGAAGCCGTGGGCGGTATACATCACTGCCGTTCCCTGTTTTCTCTGTTTCCGGGCGGCCAGTCTGGCTAATACGCCGCCCATCGGAGTATGGCAATGGATGATGCTGTACTCATGTTCATCGATGATGCGTGAAAGCTCTCGGTATGCCGCCAGGTTGCCTGTACGAAAGGGAGAACGCTCGATCCCGATATCGAATTGCCGATCGGCAAAAGGCAGCTTCATGCTCCCTTTCGCCGCTGCGTGAACCGTCCAGCCCTGCTCTTTGAACCACTTAAAATACGGAAGGTGAAATGCTTTAAAGTGATAATCCACCGTCGCGCAAAACAAAACCGTTCTCGTCATGATTCATCCTCCTAATGCGCTGTCACCAGCTTTTTCTCACGCTGTCCGATAGCGCTGAACAAACGCTCTCTCAGCTCGCGGTCCGACAGATACATAAACTCTTCCATAAAGGTTTTGAGCACGGTCCATTCGACATCGACCGCCTTGCCGATATGAATTTTCGGAAAAACCTGTTCAGCCAGCACCTCATTTTTGTTGAGCAGCTCTTCGTACATTTTTTCGCCCGGCCGTATGCCGGTAAATTCGATTTTGATCTGATCTGTCGTGTAACCTGACAGCTGAATGAGATTTTTCGCGAGATCGACGATTTTTACAGGCTCGCCCATATCAAGCACAAAAATCTGCCTTCCCTTTGCAAGGGCTCCCGCTTGAATGACCAGTCTTGAGGCTTCCGGAATCGTCATAAAATACCGGGTCATATCCTGGTGTGTCACGGTTACGGGACCGCCTTTGGCGATTTGCTTTTTGAAAATCGGAATGACGCTTCCCCTGCTGCCGAGCACATTCCCGAAGCGGACGGCGACGAATTTTGTTTTGCTCGTTTTGCCGAGATTCATAATCAGCATTTCCGCAAACCGCTTCGTCGCGCCCATGATGTTAGCCGGGTTGACCGCTTTGTCCGACGAAATGAGGACAAACGTTTCGACGCCTGATTCATCAGCGGCTTCGGCGACGTTTTTCGTGCCGAGAATGTTGTTTTTGACCGCTTCTTTCGGACACTTTTCCATAAGCGGAACATGCTTGTGTGCAGCCGCGTGATAGACGACATTCGGTTTATAGCGCTCCATCAGCAAGAACATTTTTTCCCTGTCCTGGATGTCGGCGATTTCGGGATAGTAGCTGACACTGCTTCCGAATTTCTCTTGCAGCTCAAGCAATATCGAATGAATGCTGTTTTCTCCATGGCCGACCAAAATGATTGATTTCGGCTTGAATTTGCTGATCTGCCGGCAGATTTCCGAGCCGATTGAGCCTCCTGCACCGGTGACAAGAACGACGCGGTCTTTTACGGTATTTGAGATTCCGCTCGTATCAAGCTGAACGGGCTCCCTGCCGAGAAGATCCTCCGCCTTGACGTCGCGAAGCTGGCCGACGGGATGTCTGCCGAGCAAAATCTCGTCGATTTTCGGCATGATCTGCGTTTTGACGCCCGTTTGTGCGCACGCTTTGTACATCTCCTGCATTTGAGTGACGGTCAAGGACGGAATGGCGATGATGATCATGTCGATATTCATTTGCCTGACCGCCTGAACGATCTGTCCTTTCCCTCCCAATACGGGCAGTCCCATAATTTCGAGGCGGTGCTTCGTTTTGTCGTCATCGATAAAAGCGACAGGCTCGATATTCAATTCGTGCTTCTGCAGAAGCTGCTTTGCAATTAGGCTGCCTGCTGAACCTGCGCCGATGATGAGGGCTCTGGCAGATCCCTTGCTTCCTTTGTTCACGCGCTCCCTGATGATCCGCCACATCATCCGCGATCCTCCGATCAGCAGCAGCTGGAACAGCCAGCTTAAACATAACAGGCGGATCGGAACATTTTGAAAGAACAGCAGTTCAATGAATATTGTCATTAGGTGGGATAATGTAATCGATTTTAATAACACGCACAATTCCCCAATGCTCGCATATTCCCACACTTTTTTATAAAGATGAAAGAAATGGGCAAATAAATGCTGGGAGCCCAGCAGAAACAGCGAGGTCATCAGCAGCATTTCCGAAGGGTATAATTCATATGATGGCAAAATCAGCTGGTACCCGATGAAAATAGACAGCAGAACCAAGTACGAATCGAGTGCGGTGATAATGGAAAGCCTTCTCCGATATGTCAATTTCCTACCTCCTCAAGTATCTTTCTAGCTGATGACATTTTTTCAGGCAAAATACCATCAGCTAAAAAGATACAAACGTTGATGAATCCGAATGATGAGAATAAAATGGGCATTTAACCCGTCCTCACGCCCCGCCATCGACGACTTGCATCTAAGGCAGCCGATTAACGCCTGCCCACAGTAGAGCCGAGTGCCTCCATTGATAAAGGTAAGGAAGACATCACCTTTTTTCGGCCTGATGCGGCCCTTAGAATTGCTAATAGTTGTATTGACGCGCTTTTTTGACTTTCCTTCCGTTTAAGACCGCGCCAAGCAGCTCGCTTTTTGAGGAATTGAGCGCATCCCTTGCCTTAATGGCGTTATCAAGCTTTGTTTTTCCGCTCAAGATGATCAGGATGCTTCCGTCCACCTGATTCGCTAAAATCTGCGCATCGGCAACGGGCAACAGCGGAGGAGAGTCCAGGAGCACAAGGTCGTACTGCTCGTACGCTTCCTTAAGCAAATCCGCCATGGCCTGTGATGACAACAGTTCGGCCGGATTCGGCGGAATCGGCCCGCTTGTCAGCACATGGAGACTTTCTGTCTGGCTTTGCTGAACGACGTTTTCCAGGTGCGTTTTTTTCATCAGTACATTTGTGACGCCTGAATGATTATCAAGCTGAAAGATCTTGTGTATAGACGGCTTTCTTAAATCCGCGTCGATAAGAAGAACCTTTTTTTCCTGCTGTGAAAAAACGACCGCCAGGTTTGCAGCGGTGAACGATTTGCCTTCTCCCGGAAGACCGGATGTAATCAGCAGTGATCTGAACGGCTTTTCAAAAGAGGAAAATTCGATGTTCGTCCTGATCGTCCGGTACTGTTCGACAATCGGCGTATTTGGCTGATCCAAAGCGACAAGCGCTGACTCGTATTTTCGCGAGCGTTTTTTTCTAATAGCCAAGCGGCTCACTCCTTCCGGTTTTTACGTGAATGTTCATATTAGAGTCTTTTCGGAAACTGCTTTTCTTGCTTTTCATCTGTTCGATGCTTCCGAGATAAATGAATCCCGCCTCCTTCTCGACTTGTGACGGACGCGCCACCGTATCATCGAGAAAATCGAGAAAGAACGCCAAGGCGATTCCAGCCATCAATGCAGCTCCAAAAGACAGCAAAATATTCATTTTGTAATTCGGTCTGACCGGTGTCGGCGATTTGACAATGTCAGCCTTTGAAAGAACTGTTACACGATCGGTATTCATGATCTGTTTAATTTCTTTTTTAAGAACAGCCGTTAACGTGTTCGCGATTTCGGCCGCCCTTTTTTGGCTTTTATCCTGAACCGAGATGTTGATAATCTCTGATTCGCTTTCGCTGCTCGTCGTAATTTTCTCCTTCAATCCGCCGACAGATTCCGGTAAATCAAGCTCTTGTTTTACCTGCTCCAAAATAACCGGATTTTTTAACAGGGCTTGAAACGTCCGCGTATATTGAAGGTTGATTTGAATATCGCTGAATGTGGCACTCCCCTTTTTCTCACCGACCTGATGGACTAAAATCTGCGTCGAAGCCTGATAGACAGGTGTCAGCACAAAGAACTGAATGAATCCGCTGATCATCGTTACACCTATTGTCAAAGCCAGGATTAGAACAGTTCGTTTTCGCAATATCGCAATCAATTCTCTAAAATCTATGTTTTCCTTCATGCTTGACTGCCTCCTCAGGAATGCCGTTTGTTAATGATTGGATTATAAAAGAAAAAATTTGAATTGAAAAATGCTGAATTTAGCTATATAGTTCTCTTTAGAGAACAAAATCGTTCGTTTTCTTCTATTTTCTGTTGATATCTTAAATTTTTGAATTTTATAAAGAACAGTTTATTTCTTATAATGAACAAGAAAGCGTTTAAATCGAATGGTGAAGGGGAAGGGGAGGATTTAGTATGATCGGGAAGGTCATCCGCATGTACCGAAAAAGAAAAGGCTACTCCATCAACCAGCTTGCAGACATAGCCGGCGTTTCAAAATCGTATTTAAGCAAGATTGAACGCGGGGTTCACAGAAACCCTTCTGTCGAATTTCTCAAAAAAATCTCCCATGCGCTGAAAGTGGAGCTGAAAGAGCTGTTTGATACTGAAGTGATCCTTTACCGCCGGGCCGAACATGATGAAGAATGGAGAACCCATTTGGTAGAGGCTGTTCAGGCGGGGATGAATCAGGAAGAACTGTTTCAATTTACACACCGTCTCAGGCAGCAAAAGAAAGAACGGACCTTTTACCGAAGCAGACAGATTACACAAGCCAACATCGACGACTGGAGAGCGCTCATGACAGAGGCGAAGGAACTGGGGTTGACGATTCAGGAAGTGAAAGCATTCTTGATGAGGGCACGAAACAGTTAGTACCGCACTCATTCATATTACCTGCATAAAACGGAGATCATTGACTTTGATCATTCTGAGTCTTCTAATGATCGCAAAAACAATTCAATACTAAATTACCAAAAATTCGGAATAGTCGTATTACTAAATCGAGCGAATGACATGCGTCTTTAGCTCCGTTTTCACCTGTTTGTTTTATTTACCGAACCTTTGATTTCATGACAGTCTTTAAAGAGACTTTTATATATAATGAAGAAACTCGGTTTTTGATTCCCGTACACCAGGCAGCCGGCTGAAATAAAGTGACTTTTGTCATCGGCAGATTTGATTAAAAAGAGGCGGCTGTGCATATTTGTTGAATCGCTCATCCCACATCGATTAAAATGAATAAAATGGAAAAGAAGGTGATGAATATATGAAAGTGTTGGTGCTGGCGGTTCACCCGAATATGGAACAATCCGCGGTGAACAAGGCGTTTGTCGAAGAACTGAAAGGCGAGCCGAATATCACGGTACATGAGCTGTATAAAGAGTATCCGGATGAGGTCATTGACGTGGAAAAAGAGCAGCGCCTTTTGGAGGAGCACGACCGGATTGTGTTTCAATTCCCGCTGTATTGGTACAGCTCACCGCCGCTTTTGAAAAAGTGGCTGGATCACGTCCTTCTCTACGGATGGGCCTACGGATCGACCGGCAAGGCGCTCCATGGGAAAGAATTCATGGTTGCGGTTTCTGCCGGGTCCGGCGAAGAGGCCTATCAGGCCGGCGGTTCAAACCACTATTCGATCAGCGAACTGTTAAGGCCTTTTCAGGCTACAAGCAACTTCATCGGCACTACATACCTTCCGCCGTACGTCTTCTATCAAGCGGGCACGGCCGGAAAAAGCGAGCTTGCTGAAGGTGCGAAACAATACAGGGAGCATGTGCTGAAATCATTTTAAATGAGAGAACGCCCGGCCGCTCATGAGCCGGGCTGTTCCTTATACTTGAATCTGTTTCACTTTTCCCAATAGGAATAGATAATTTAAAATGGCAATGACGATCAAGCCAGCCGAAAAAAGGAGCGCCGGCACGAAAGAACCCGTTGCGCCAACGATGAAGCCGGTGATGATCGGTCCGACGACTCCGCCCATATTAGAGACTGTATTTTGAATACCGGCAACCATCGACGTCATATTTTTCGGCGCCACATCCCCCGGAAGCGCCCAGACTTGGGACGCGGCAACGGTCGTTCCCGATTTCGCTACACAAAGAAGGATGACGGCCAAGATAGCGGAATCTGCAAAAGCGGCAAAACCGATGCACGAAGCCATGGCAAGCCCGATAATTAAAAACAGCTTCCGGACGGCTGTCAGCGACAGTTTTCCCTTTGCATATATCCGGTCGGACATCCACCCGGCTCCGACTTCGACGACCATTGCAGTCAAAAGCGGGAGAGACGCCATGATCCCCATTTCGATTAAATCCATGCCCCTTTCTTTGACAAGGTAAGTCGGCAGCCATGTGATAAAGAAGTAAGAATTATAATTGATCATGAAAAATCCGATGCACATCGCCCATATGTTGCGATATTTAAATAGCTGATACCACTTCAGCGGCTGGCCGCCGCCCGTTTCTTCCATGTGAGCCTGCCCTTCCCGAATATGGGCCAGTTCCGCCTCATTGACGCGCTTATGATCGGCGGGATTCTCCTTAAAGAAAATCATCCAGACAATTCCCCACACGACGCCGACAAGTCCGATCAAAAGAAACGTCAGCTTCCAGTCAAAGACCGCAATCATCCAGGCGATCAAAGGCATTGCAACAGCTCCGCCAAACTTTGACCCGCTGTCAAAAATTCCGGCTACTGTCGCCCTTTCTTTTTTCGGAAACCATTTGGCGGCGATCCCCGCATTGCTCGGATATGCAGCAGCCTCCCCGACTCCCAGTGCGACCCGCAGTCCGAGCAGGGATTTGAAGCCTGTCGCAAGACCCGTCAGCGCCGTAGCAACAGACCACCAGACGACCGCAAAACCGAGCGTTTTTTTCTGGCCGTACTTGTCGGCCGCCCAGCCTGAAGGCAGCTGCAGCAAAGCGTACGACCAGAAGAAACCGGACATGATGATTCCCATTTGGCCGGCTGTCAAGTTGAACTCTTCGGTAATATAGGGAGCGGCAGCCGAGAGCACTGTCCGGTCAATATAATTGATGGCAATGGCAGCCCACATCATAAACGCGACAACCCAACGCACATTTGACTTTTTTTGAACCGGGTGATTCAACATGTTATCCACCTCATCCCATTTGTAGAAAACGCTTTCAAATCATGGTGCAGGGCATGAATAAAAACACCTTCACAGCCCGTTGACGACAAACTCCGGTTTTTGTTTGTCGATCAGTACACTGGCAATGTTTTTGACGCATATCATGCCGAGGTTCTGTACGGCATCGCGGGTGTACCCCGCGATATGCGGCATGGCGATAAAACGGTCCAGCTCAAAGAGAGGGTGCTGCTTCAGCGGTTCGGTTTGATACACGTCAAGCGCAGCCCCTGCGATGCTCCCGTTCGCCAAGGCATCATATAACGCACGCTCAGACACGATGCCTCCCCTTGAAGCATTGATCAGATAAGCCGTTTCTTTCATGGCGGCTAATTCTTTTTCGCCGATCATGTTTTCCGTTTCGGCTGTGAGCGGCATATGAAGCGTGATAAAATCGCTTTCTTTCAAGAGCTGATCAAGCTCCGTAAATTGGATGTGATGATCGGCGGCGAATGCACGATCGGGAGATACATCATAGGCTAAAACACTCATATTGAAGCCTTGCGCCCGTTTAGCGACTTCTTTACCGATCATGCCAAGTCCGACGATGCCGAGCGTTTTGCCGTAAACGTCAGATCCAAAAACCCTCGGCCAATTTCCCAGCTTTGTCTCCCTGTCGGCCGCGGGAATCTGCCTTGCAGCCGCCAGCATGAGGCCGAATACAAAATCAGCGACTGCATGCTTGTTGGCGTTGGGAGCATTCGTCACCCAGACGCTGCGCTCTTTCGCAGCGTGCAGATCGATATTGTCGACGCCGACGCCATGTTTGCAGACAATTTTTAAAGAAGGGAGACGATCCAGGACATACGGCGTAATCTTGTTAAACGCCACGATCGCGGCATCCGCTCCGCCTGCCGCTTCAATGAACTGCTCCTCGGTTATATCTGCAGGAAGGCGTTCCAGCGACATGCCCCTTTTTTCCAAAAACAAGACGGGATCATCAGAGTATTTCGCAAATGACGGTGATGTACATACGACTTTCATGAGATGCACCAACCTTCTTTCATTTTTCTACGATTTGGGCGCAAGTTCAGCGGCTGACCGCAAAGCAGCAAGCATGCTTCTTTCATCGGCTTTGTTCTGCCCCGCAATGTCAAATGCGGTTCCGTGGTCGACAGAGGTGCGTATGACCCCGCCGTTTAATCCGACCGTAATGTTGACGCCCTCTTCCAACCCGAGGACTTTGACCGGAATATGCCCCTGATCGTGGTAGCAGGCTACGACAAGGTCGACATCTCCCCGAACAGCCTTGTAAAACAGCGTGTCTGCGGGGTATGGGCCTCCGGCATCGATTCCCTCGGCTGCCGCCTGCTCAATCCCCGGAAGCAATTGCCGTTCTTCTTCGCCGCTTCCGAACAGGCCGTTTTCCCCTGCATGGGGGTTGATTCCGCAAACCGCAATTTTCGGCCGTTTGAATCCGGCTCTTGTCAATGTATCATGTGCGAGACGGATGACTTTATAGGTCCGCTCCGGCGTAATCGACTGAATCGCCTCGATCAGCCCTTGATGCGTTGTCAGATGAATCACCTTCAGCTTTGGCGAAACCAGCATCATGCTGTAGTCGGTTGTATTCGTTAAATAAGCGAGAATTTCCGTATGCCCCGGGTATCTGTGTCCGCCTTTATGCAGCGCCTCCTTATTTAACGGTGCTGTGCAAATCGCTTGAATACAGCCATTTTTAGCGAGTTCAACCGCCTTTTTCACGAAATGAAAAGCTGCGTTTCCGGCTTCAGCCGATACCTTTCCGACAGGCAGGTTTTCAGGGAGCAGATCGATATCGAGACAATCGACCTTTCCATGTACAAAACCACACTCGTCCGGATGTCTGACCTTGTTAATGACAACCTCTGATCCGATTTGTCCGGCGGCTTTTTTCAGCATTTTCATATCGCCGATGACGAGCGGCCTGCACATGTCATACACTTCGCGGGAATTGAGAGCTTTTACGATAATTTCCGGACCGACGCCTGCCGCGTCGCCCATTGTAATGCCGATAACCGGTTTCTCCATTGTTTATCCTCCTTGTAGCTTGATTGCCGCACTTGCCATCACCGAACGTGAGCCAAAATTTCCGGCCTTTGTTACAATGTACAAATCTTCACCGGCTGACCCCAGCGGAATGCCTGGCTCTACTTCGTCCAGCAATCGTATCTCATGAACGCCAAGCTGACGCAGCACCTGGTATGCCGTGTCACCTCCGGTTAAAAACAGCCGATTCATATGAAAAGCTTGAATCAGCTCGCCCGCCACTTCGCCAAGTGCGCCGGACACCGCATTGCTCGTTTGAACCGGGGTGAGTCCGCGGCTTTCACCGATCTTCTGTGTCTCTGCTGCATTGTCCGAGGTGCAGAGGACGATGTGCTTCGAACGGCGCCGGACGTCCGCCGCCCTTTTCTTCAGCCGTTCGAACTCGTTTCTTTTCTCACCTTCGCCGAACAGCATGCGTTCTGATCTCATTTCTACTTTTTCAGCCAAGCGTGCGGTGAACAGCTCCTGAAGCTGTTTCCTCCCCGTCCGGCTCATGCTTCCGACGATAAACATGATCGGCAGACCGGAAGACGGAACGGTTTGACCAGGCTTCCTTTCTTTCAGATTGAACGCTTTAGGCAGACAGCTCATCAAACCCGCCGAGCCGGCTAAAATGATAGAGTACGGCAAACTCCGCAGGATAAACGCCAGATCCTGCAGATCGGATTCATGAACCGAATCAGCCGTCACATACGAAATCCCCTCCGCCTGAAAGCGTTCCAGCTTGTTGCGGACATGCCCGTATCCGCAGCGGATGTCTTCATATGATAAATGTCCGCTCTTTTTTCGAGTCTGCTTTTCTATTAATCTTTGAATATTCGATTCTGCTACAGGCGTTTTCGGATCGTTCGCCGCTTCGGTTTCTTCTAGCTTTGCGCCGTTCACATAATGGACGCCGCCGATGACCTGGCGTCCGTGTTGAGGGTAGCCGGGAGCCACCAGCACGAAATCCGGCTGAAACGCTTCGACCATCGCTTGAAGCTCGGCTCCGATATTTCCCCTCATCGTGCTGTCGATTTTTTTGTAGACGATATCAAACGATTGCCGGGAGATGTGTTCACTGATGTTTTTCACAGCCGCCTTCGCCTCTGCGGCTGACAGCGATCTGCTGTCCGTATTGAAAATAACGGCGCCGTCTGTTTCCCGTCTGGTGAATTCGGCATCCAGTTTGACGGAAACATCCATCCCGTAATGAACAAGCTGGCCGCCGCAGTCGTTCGCTCCCGTCAAATCATCCGCGATGATTGCAATTTTCAATGTTTTCATCCTTTAGTTGATTAGTTTTCGATAGATATCTTTTATATTTTCCAGACTGAGCGGTTTCGGATTGTTATGAAGCAGGCGTGTCACGTTTGAAGCTGAGTCGGCTAAATCGTCCACATCGCTTGCGGTTACGCCGTACGCTTTTAAATCCTGAGGAATATTCAGCCGCTTCGTCCACTCTCTTATTTTCTGCACAACGGCCTCAGCCGTTTGTTCAACGGTCAGATCAGAGGCGGCGATTCCCATCGGTTCAGCCGCAAGAGACAGCCGTTCTGTAATGGCATCCATATTAAACTCCATCACATGCGGAAGGAGCATCGAATTGGCGACACCATGGGGAATTCGGTATTTTCCCCCAAGCGGATAGGCAAGGGCATGAACGGCAGCAGTTCCGGCGGCCGTCAGCGCCATGCCGCCATACATCGAACCGAGCAGCATGTTTTCTCTCGCTTGTATCGATGAACCGTTTTCATATGCTTCCGCAATGCCTGCCGAAATCAGTCTGATGGATTGTAAAGCGAACATATCGCTGATCGGGTTTGCTTTTGTCGAAATGAACGATTCAAGCGAATGGGTGAACGCGTCCATTCCGGTAGCCGCCGTAATCGGTTTTGGCAATCCAAGGGTGATGACCGGGTCAAGAATGACCAGCTTCGGCAGCAGTAGCGGACTGACGATGCCGACTTTCAATTCCTCTTCGGGAAGCGTAACGATCGCGTTCGGCGTCACCTCTGCGCCCGTCCCCGAAGTACTCGGAATCAGCACGGTCGGGATTCCCGGCTTTTCGACCAAATCGGTCCCGAGCAACTCCTCGACCTTTTTCGAATTCGTTTGCAGCACGGACAATATTTTCGTTCCGTCCAAAACGCTGCCTCCGCCGATTCCGATGAGAATGTCGTATCGTTTCTCACGGATGCCTCTAAATACGTCTTCAATATTTTGTGCGGTCGGTTCCGGCAAAATGGCTGTGCAAACATCTGACTGAATGCCGATCTCTGTAAGCTGAGCCTGTACTTCGCCGATCGTGCCGAGCTTGACGATCGACGGCTGGGTAATAATCAGCGCTCTGTCCGCCTTCGGCACAATCGTTTTTACATGATCTTTCAGCCGGCGGATCGAATGTTCGCCTGCGACGATATGAGCGGCCGTCCGAAATTGATAATTCGCTGGCATTTTTGAAACCTCCCTACTTTGATTGATAGTAAGCAACCATTTTTTCGACCTCCAAGAGCGCCGGACCGGTCAGCTCTTTGACGGGCGCTTTCGGCGGGCCTACAGGGGTCGAATAAAGCTCAACCGCTTTTTTCAGGGCCGCCGGGATCGTACCTAAACGAAACGTATCGCGAAGCGGCTGAAGCTCCCTCTGGGCAGCCTCCGCCTTTTCAGTCTCACCCTCTGCCCAATGGCGGTAAATCGACGTTACGATATCCGGGAGCATATTTGCTGTTGCTGCGACTGCTCCCGCTCCTCCCGCTTGAAGCGTTTCCAATATGAGCGAATCGGTGCCTGCAAAAACGGCAAAGTCCTCATTTTTCGTCTGCTCGATATACTGCTGTATGTTTTCAAATTTTCCGCTGCTGTCCTTAATTCCGACGATATTATCCACTTTTGCAAGCTCCGCCACCGTCTCTGGCTCTAAATGGAAACCTGTTTTTGAAGGGATATTGTACAAAAGGACCGGAAGTGAAACGGATGCTGCGATTGTTTTATAATGCGCCGCCGCTTCATCCTGTGTCGGCGGAATAAAGAACGGCGTGATGACCGACAGCGCATCTGCGCCAAGCCTCTCCATTTCTTTAGAAAGCCAGATCGCTTCTTCTGTGCTGTTTCCTCCGCTCCCTACCATGACGGGAACGCGTCCGGCCGTCTCTTGAATGATGACTTCTGCAACTTTCAGCTTGTCTTCGATGTTGAACATATGAAATTCCCCGTTGGTACCTAATGCGAAAAGCCCGTGGACATGAGCATCGATCAAATGGTTCGTCAGCTGTTTCAACGCCGATATATCAATGCTTTGATCTTTTGTGAGCGGTGTCAGCATGGCGGGATAAATCCCCTTTGGTACGAATCCCATGATTGCCTCCCCTTCCTGTAAAGCGTTTTCAAAAACGATTATATACATAAATGTTTCAATAATCAACGTTATTTATCTAAATAATTTTTATTTGTTGTTGCATATTAAAACAAACAAAATAAAACACCCGGCTAAACCGGGTGTCATATCAATGTGACGATTTCAATTTTCTCCAAAGCGTCGTTCTGTTGATGCCGAGCCTCTCCGCTGTTCTTGTTTGGTTGTTCCCTTCTTCGGCATAGATTTTTTGAATGATCCTTTTTTCGATCTCTTCGAGCGTTCCGGATAAATCGATGTCTTCTCTTTCTTCTTCGTTCAAGCGGCTCAGGACCCGTTCGGCGTCAGCCTTCTCAATATAAACGCCCTGCGCTTCGAGGACACAGTTTTGGACCGTTTTTCTCAATTGGCTGAGGTTGCCCGGCCATTTCGCTTCTTCAAGCAGAACACCAGCTTCACTTCGAAAGCCGACGATTTGTTTGCCGAATGCCTCATTGCTTTCTGCAATAAACTGATAAGCCAGATGCAAAATATCCTCTTTTCTTTCGGAAAGAGGGGGAACGTCAAGTTCCAAATGACAAAGCGCATCATACAAATCGCTTGAAAATTCTCCGGCGTGCCTGCGTGAAGAAGAAACGATCAGCCTCGGTCCGTCATACGGTTCGCTGATCCGCCTGAGCAAAAGCCGTTGCGAGGACAGCGGCATGCGATCGACTTGTTTGATGTATAGCGTTCCTCTCCCCGAAAAGAATTCTTCGCTTTCACACGCCTGCTCCCATTCCGCTTCAGACAGCAAACCGGCATCGATTTTTCGAAACGGCTCATGCTTGTCCTCACCCTTCATATGGATCAGCCCGGCCAAGCTCTCTTTCCCTGAGCCGGGCGCACCGTTGATCCAGACGGGTTCCCGCCTTGCTGCGAACAACTCCGCTTTTTTCAGCACCTTTTGCATCGTTTCGTTCCTCGATGTTTCCATATAACTCGTCCGCAAAGGAGAAAAAATCGCTGCCCCGGGCAAAGAAGAAACGCGAACATCTTTTGCTTTTTCCGCGGTAAATACGGTCAATGCCTCGTCTGATGCGAAAAACCTGCGCCCCGTGATATTCCATGTCCGCCCATGCTTTCGGAGCCTAAAATGGGTGGTTCCCTTCTTTTCCGCTTCCCCGATCAGCTCTTCCAGATTATCCAGCAAACCGATATGTTCGGCAAATACGCCGTTTTGAAAAACCTGCCGCAATGTCTTGTTATATACTGCATAACCGGTTTCGGCCTTTTGTAAAATGTGATACGGCACAGCGTACTTCTGCTTGATGCTCTCTAAAAAGGAATACAGTTTTTTAGCGTATGCAAAAGCTTTGGCAATGCTTTCTTTTCCGGATGTCAAAAGCAGTCCGTTTAAACCGAGCCGCTCTGCTTTCTCAATTGTGATCACATCGCCGATAATGATCTGATAGCCCTGTTCTTTGAGCTGAAGAAGCACCGGTTCAACATCGCGTTCGTCTGATACGGTGTAGGCGTCGATCCGGATATCCAAAATTTCGCACACTGCCGACGCGCCGTCGGCAATCATCGGGAATCCGACAATTGCCGCCTTGCCGGGATAGCCCTTGGCAAGCGTAAGCACACGCAGCATATCGTATCCCGACACTTCGATGTCCACAACCGGAATGGAAACTTCTTGCTGGATCAGCTCAGCGGTTCCACCTCTGCTGATAATCAAATCAGTCCCGTTTGCTTCCGCTTGTTTCGCCAGCTCCACGCCCCTCTCTAAATCTCCGGAAGCCGCCTCGAATTCAAAATCCTCGCCGCCGGCCAATTGAATCATCAGCTCTTTCAATCCTTCATAAGGAGCAATTGCCATCACTTTCATATTCGATCACCTTTTGTTGCAATTTTAAACACACTATCACTATACCAAAGGGCAGAAATATTTGGAACTGCAAAACGAAGGCAAAATAAAAAGGCTCCATTACGGAAGCCATTTTTCTCCCCATGCGGCCATCTCTTTAAAAATGCTGTGGAACGCTTTACCTTTTTCTGTTAATTCATATTCTACAGTAACAGGAACCGTCGGGAACACCTTCCGGGAAATCATACCGCTTTCTTCAAGATGTCTTAATGTGTCAGTTAATCCTTTAGTGTTGATGTTTCCCAGGTTCCTTCTGAGCTCGTTGAATCGCCGCTTGCCCTGAATGAGTTCGGCGAGAACCAAAAATGACCATTTACCAGAGAAAATTTTCAATACACCCTGAATTAAAGAAGAGCATTCTTTATGATCGACAGCTGAATTCATAGCAATTCCTCCATTGCCTCATTCGCCAATTTTGACTTGATCCTACCATATGGACACCAGAGCATTCAAGAAAACGATCTTACGGTTTATTTTTATAAAGCATATATAAAAAAATTGCGTTCTTGTGGAGCCTCACGGTGGTTGCTATGGTTATATCAAAAGGAGGAAAAACATGAAAAAACAATACGATTCTTTATTCACACCCTTTACTTTTAAAAACGGCATCCAATTGAAAAACAGGATCATCATGCCGCCAATGGGGCATTCATCCTCTATGCCGGGAGGATTCATTTCTGACGACGAACTTCTCTATTATGCCGCGCGGGCGACAGATGTCGGGATGGTCATCACATCAGCGACAACCATACAGCCCGGAACCGGATTCCCCGGCATCCCAGGAGCTGAGAACGATGATCAAATCCCGGGACTAACCCGGCTTGCAGCCACTTTAAAGAAACATGGAGCAAAAGCGATCCTCCAGCTCTTCCATCCTGGAGCCAAAGGTATAGAGCGGACGGTCAGCGCCAGCGCCGTCGCTCCGAATCAACCGAATGCACCGGTGCCGAGGGCACTGTCTGAGCAAGAGATTCAAGATCTTATCCATTCTTTCGGCCAGGCGGCACGAAGAGCGATAGAAGCCGGGTTTGACGGAGTCGAAATTCACGGCGCAAACGGGTTTCTCGTCCATCAGTTTTTCTCACCTTATTACAACCGGCGCAATGACAGCTGGGGCGGCACTTTAGAGAAACGGATGAGGTTTCCGCTTCAGATTATAGAAGAAATCAGACGCGTAGCGGAAAGCTGCCATAAACCATCCTTTATCATCGGCTACAAATTTTCGCCCGAAGAGCCGGAAACGCCCGGAATCACGATGGATCAAACGCTGTCTTTCGTCAATGTACTGCGGGAACAAGCATTGGATTACCTGCACGTTTCCCTGATTGATTTCCGGTCTTTTCCGCGCCGTGGTGCAGACAAATCCCGCACGCGGATGGAACTGATCAAAGAAGCGGTCGGGGACCGTCTTCCTCTGATCGGAGCCGGGAAAGTCCGCGCACCGGAAGATGCCGTTCAAGCGCTGAAAACAGGAGCCGATCTCATCGGAATCGGCCGGGGTCTTCTGATGGATCCGGAATGGCTTCAAAAAGTTAAAGCCGGAAAAGAGGACGATATTCAAACAACCCTGTCAAGACATGACCAGAGAAAGCTCGTGATGCCAGACGCTTTTTGGAAAAGCATCCCGATGTATATTGATTTCACTGATTAAAGATTTTGCCTCCTTATACAGACTATAGATCCATATAAAAAAAGTGTCTTTTATCTTAAAATCAATGCCGCTTTCAAAAAAATGTATAAGGAAAAAGGAACTTAGACCTGTTGAGTCTATGACCCGGGTATATTAGAATGATGGTAATTCAATAACGTCGGGATTGTTACTGTGCTTTAGCAGGCAAGACCTAAAATGTGTGAAGGGCAAAGTCTATCTTTTTGCCGTTATGACCTTACACATTTTAGGTCTTTTTTCTGTTCCGGCGACATCTGGAGGTGACTGACAACCGAGAAGCTCGTTTTTGAAAGATTGGCCTATTACGATTATGAAAGGAAGGAATTTTGATGAACATCAAAAAAATCGCAAAACAAACAGCAGCCCTAACCTTTGCAGCCGCACTGCTGACAGGAGGAGCATCACAGACTTTCGCCAAAGAATCCGGTACGAAAGATTACAGGAAGAGCTACGGAATATCGCACATTACAAGACATGATATGCTGAAAATTCCTGAACAGCAGAAAAGCGCACAATTTAAAGTCCCTCAATTCGATCCGGCATCCATCAAAAACATTCCTTCAGCAAAAGGATATGACAGCTCAGGAAAATTAATCGACTTAGACGTGTGGGACAGCTGGCCGCTGCAAAATCCTGACGGAACGGTGGCAACGTACCACGGCTACAATCTCGTATTCGCCTTGGCGGGTGATCCGAAAAACGTCGATGATACATCGATTTACCTGTTCTACCAAAAGAAAGGCGAGACATCGATCGACAGCTGGAAAAACGCCGGCAGAGTATTTAAGGACAGCGACAAATTCGTTCCAAACGATCCGTACCTCAAATATCAAACACAAGAATGGTCAGGTTCTGCCACATTAACAAAAGACGGAAAAGTCCGACTGTTTTATACGGCGTTCTCAGGAACCCAGTACGGTAAACAGACACTGACAACGGCTCAAGTCAATTTCTCCCGGCCGGATTCAGACACTCTCAAAATTGAAGGTGTGGAAGATCATAAATCAGTCTTTGACGGCGCTGACGGCACGGTATACCAAAACGTCCAGCAGTTCATTGACGAAGGAAACTACAGCTCAGGCGACAACCATACGATGAGAGATCCGCATTATGTCGAAGACGACGGCCATAAATACCTCGTGTTTGAAGCAAACACAGGTACAAAAACCGGCTATCAAGGCGAAGATTCTCTATTTAACAGAGCTTACTACGGCAACAGCAAAGCGTTCTTCAAGAAAGAAAGCAAAAAACTGCTCCAAGGACCGAAGAAAAAAGACGCTGAATTGGCAAACGGTGCGCTCGGAATGGTTGAATTAAACGATGATTACACCTTGAAAAAAGTGATGAAACCGTTGATCGCCTCCAATACGGTGACAGACGAAATCGAACGCGCCAACCTCTTTAAAATGAACGGCAAATGGTATCTGTTAACAGATTCAAGGGGCTCAAAAATGACGATTGACGGCATCGGTTCAAAGGACATTTATATGCTCGGCTATGTGTCTGATTCTCCAACCGGTCCATTCAAACCATTAAACAAATCCGGACTCGTTCTACATATGGATCAGGATTACAATGACATCACCTTTACTTATTCACACTTTGCCGTACCGCAAGCGAAAGGCAATCAAGTTGTGATCACAAGCTATATCACAAACAGAGGTATTTCGAACGAGCATCACGCCACATTTGCGCCAAGCTTTTTGCTGAACATCAAAGGGTCAAAAACATCTGTCGTTCAAAACAGCATTCTGGCGCAAGGACAATTAACAATCGATCAATAAAGCGAAAAAGAAAATGCCGGTCGCAATCGGCATTTTCTTTTCGTGTGTCATCTTATAACATAAAGTGAGGAATTTGCTTGAATATGAAAGTATATCAAAGGATAAGCGTTTTCATCTCTTGTCTCGGGGTTTTCACGGCAATCTTGCTGCCGGCCCGCGAGACGGAACAAAAGGGAGAAATCCGAACCGTCGCATCACACCGTGCCGCGTTTCATTTGACTGCGCCGGATAAATGGAAAAACGACCCTCAAAAGCCTGTCTATATGAACGGTCAGTATCATTACTATTATCTTTACAACCGCGATTATCCGGATGGCGGCGGAACGGAATGGCGCCATGCGGTATCAAGCGACCTGGTGCACTGGGAGGATGAAGGAGTTGCCATCCCGAAATATACAAACAAAAACGGTGATCCATGGTCCGGATCAGTCGTCGTTGATTCAAAGAACACGGCGGGCTTTGGAAAAGGGGCGGTCATTGCCATTATGACCCAGCCGGCATCAGACAGCGGCAAAGAAGAACAGTTTTTATGGTACAGCAAAAACGGCGGAAAAACGTTTACTCCTTACGGGGACGACCCGGTTTTGTCAAATCCCGGTACGGTGGATTTCAGAGACCCAAAAGTAATCTGGGACGAACAAGATGAAAAATGGGTGATGACGCTGGCCGAAGGATCAAAAATCGGTTTTTACGAATCGCGCAATTTGAAAGAATGGCGCTACACCGGAGGATTTCTAACACAAAACATCGGCACGATCGAGTGTCCCGATCTTTTCAGGATGCGGGCAGACGACGGGACGTATAAATGGGTGCTCGGCGCAAGCGCCAACGGTAAACCTTCCGGCATGCCGAATACGTATGCGTATTGGACAGGCAGTTTTACCGGGAAGGAATTCAAAGCGGATCAGGAAGAACCAAAATGGCTCGATTACGGCTTTGACTGGTATGCCGGCGTAACCTTCGAAGACGGCGAGTCCAACGATCAATACGACAAGCGCTATGCGATGGCCTGGATGAACAATTGGGATTATGCAAACGATACGCCGACGCAGAATGACGGCTTCAATGGAACAGATTCGATCGTCCGGGAGATTCGCTTAAAACACGACGATGGGAATACATACAGCCTCGCATCGCAGCCTATCAGCCAATTAGACCAATTAACCGTTTCAACCGATGAGTTTGAAAACATCGAAGTGAACGGGTCAAAAACGCTGTCTGTCAAAGGAGATACCTACATGCTTGACGCAGATATCTCCTGGTCTGACGCTAAAAATATCGGATTAAGGCTCAGGGAATCAGCTGACGGGAAGCGCCACATTGATGCGGGAATATGCGCCGAAGACGGATACTCTTATGTGAACAGAGGCTTTACGAAACAGCCCGACAAAAGCCGCACTTATATTGAAAGCAAAGCGCCGTTTGATGCAAACAAGAAAAAGGTCCATGTCACGATCATCGTCGATAAAACAACGGTGGAAATGTTCGTTGACGACGGCCGGGTCGTTCATTCAAATCAGGCTTTTCCCGGCTTGCACGACCAAGGCATCACCCTTTTTGCCGCAAACGGAACGGCCGTTTTTGAGCATTTGAAAATCAAACACTTTCAGTGACGAAAACAGGTGTCTAAAGAGCACCTGTTTTTTGTCATCGTGATTGAAAAACACGTTCAAAAATATGCCTTCTAATAAACGGGAGCCTGAGCCGCTACTTCTTTCATCCTGCTTGCGACCATCGAGCTCCCTGCCTCCCTTGTGTGCTGAAACCTGAGCCGCTTGATCTCTTCCTCCAATTTTCCAGGACCGCCGCCCTCGTTGTATGTTATGGGCCATTTCCAATTCCAAAGCAACCTTTTCCAGCTTATCGCGCGAGCGCGCCGTTAACATCAAATGGCTTCTTTTTTTGGAAAGTTCACGGGCAAAGGCTTCCCCGACCCCGAATGAAGCGCCGGTAACCAATAATTAACCCGGCTGTGATACGATGAAATATGCAGGTTTACACCTCATAAGACGTAAAGATTCCCCGAAGAAAGGATCCTGAAATATGACAATTGATTTTTTGAACGGATATTTGAAGGCAATGGAAGAAGTAAATCATAGAACAAACCATGGGTATACGTTTGAACTGAGAAAGATGGAAGACAAACACGATTTGCACGCTTCCATTGTAGATGCTTTCACCTTTCAAGGTGTTACAGATGTATTAGGGTATAAACCTTGTTCAAAAGAAACATTAATAGAAGCAATTGATTACTGGTTTTTTGAAAAAGAAAACGAAACAAAAGGCGAAAATTCCATTGACGAAGACGATCGAACTCAGGCATTCGTTCAGCACCTGTTTCAATTTCTCGGCGACGATGTGCAAATATATGAATTGGAATCCGAGTTCGGCGTGTTTTTTATGTCTTGCACCAACTTTGTCTTCGTCGGGTCCGATTCAATGTATGCGCTTGAAATGGGTGTGAATGATTAAAGCTGCTAAAATGGTACTGCGGGGGGATTCAATTGGAAACATACAAAAATAAAATTAGGCAATTGTTAAAAGAGCATCATCGTGAACATACGTTTGAGAGGCAAAGTGAAGAAGACATTCAAGCAACTGAAAAAGAGCTTCAAGTGACATTTCCTCAAAGCTTCAGATGGTTTTTAAAAGAATTCGGCGGCGGCGGCCATGAACTTGATATCAATGGATGCCGTGACATCTTGGCGTACCATCAATCATTCAAGTCTTTTCATATTCCAAAAGGGTATGTCATCATCCAGGATGTTGATGAATACTGCTATTGCCTTGATACCGAAAAGATGAAAGACGGAGAATGTCCGGTCGTCAATTGGAGCGCGTACGAAGAAGGAATCTATCATACGGCCGATCACTTCTATGAATTTATGTTGGACGAAATTGAAAATGCGATAGAAAATGATTGGTTTGATGTATAAAAAACAAGGGCGGCATGGTGAATTGTAAAGAGGGCTTTCGAAGTAACGAGAGGCCTCTTTTATTTATTGATGAATCCGACAACCATATTCACAAATGAAATCAACATGTTTTTCACCTTTCCAGTCACAGACATAATTTGTTGATTTATTTTGACATTCAGGGCAAGGTATAGCCGGCTTTTTCTTAGTTTCACCTTGATGCTGTTCATAAATTTCCACAACTTCATTTATTAAGTTGGTTGTTCTTTCAAGTGCCTCAATTACCTCTTTTGATAGATTGTTCACTTATATTACCTCTTATAAAACAACAACAGAACATAAGTTCGATTTTTCAAGCCCAAAAAAACCCTTCCCAAAATGAGAAGGGGCATATTTTATGACCTATCCAAAAATTGCGCTCTCAGCAACCTTTATGATCGCTTGCTGATCTGTATTAGATGAAACGTGCGATAACCCAAAAGCCACGACACTTCCAAGTACAGCAACAGTAATAATCGCTTTTACTTTTTTCATCATAATTCCCCCGTTAGTTTAAGAATTTGATCTTTAGCGCGACAGGCTTCCTCAAAGTATTTCGCCGCAATGTCACTGTCTCCCTGCTTTTTATAAAAAATTGCGATATTAAAAGTAAGGTCTGCGACGTCTGCCCACAGCTTTTTATTTTTCAAATACTCCAATGCGTTTTCAATGGTGAGCAAATCACGCTGATCATATAAAGAGTATATGAGTTTTAGCTTGGCCTTATATACACTATCGTCTTCCTCTACAGCACGTTCAAGGCTTTTGCTGTACCACTTACGGGCTTCCTCAGGTAAATTCAACTTGTAATTAACCCGACTCAGCATGTACATGCTTCTTATGCCGAATACTGAATTTTCGCTTTCATGGATACTTGCCGCTCGTTCAAAAAACCTTTTGGCCTCAGACAACAACTCTCTCCGCTCATAACACACACCTAAATTAAAGGATGCAAAGCTTTCTGTTAGTAGATCACCGTTTGAGGAAGCCGCATTTAATACGTACTTATAGAGCTTCTCTGCTTCTTCATAACGTTCCAGCTCAACTTGATTTGCGGCAATGATCATTTTACATTTGAGGACTCTGTTCGCATATGACTCATAGGCTTTGTATGAATCAAGTGCTTTTTCTGCATGGTTTAATGAAAAGAAATATTGCCTTATTTCATAATATGCAATAGCTATTTGATAGTGAAATTCTGCTTTTTCAATCTCATCTTCAATTTTGATCAGCCTGTTTTCCGCAATTCTGTAAAAATTGATTGCCTTTGTAAAGTTCTTTTTGTAGTACTCGTACATACCTGAGAAAAAATAAAAGTAGTATTGAATCATGTTATCGGTTTTTGCTTCCAAAGTTTCCGGTTTAATGTCGGCCAACAATTTTCCTGACTCATTGTATTTTTCAATCATAAGCTTGTAACGTGAATCAATTAGATTAAAGTAAATTAACACGTCTTGGTTCTCTTCCATATGAGGAAGGTTTTCTTTTATTTTATCCCTCATTTCAATAGCTTTAGGGATGTCATTTTGTTTGATTATCTTGTACCAATCATTAATCCTTTGCCCCATTTTCTCATACGCTATCTTTTCCACCCTTCCTTCATCCTTTCATAAGATTAGAATTTTTCAGACCATTTAAAATATTTAACATCCTTTTATTTTCATGGTAATTATTTTACAGAAAAGATTATTTTTTGACAATGTTTTTCCTTTTTTGGAATTTGCAAAAAGACTTAGGTTTTTTGACCTGATTAATAAGATTCATTTTCATGGATAATCAGGATTTATTCACCAATCCTTTTCCGTATAGTGGTAAACTCTTAATTGATTATGACTTAGGAAGGGTTTGGTAATGAAAATCTATGAGTCAAAAACTTTAATAGCCGCTATGGAGAAACGGTCCAAGGAATACCAAAGCACCAGAGAACAGTTTGTCAACCTGAAAAAGGCTTTTCAAGGGACCGCAGATTTGGGGGATGATTTTCAAGGAGAAGGCGCGGAAAATATCAAAGCGTTTTACAGAGATCTGGCAGGCATTGTGGACGATTGGCTCGATCTGATTGATATGCAGGTTCAATTTCTCGACGGTATTTCCGCTGCCCTTGAGGATGCCAAGCTTTCCGGCGACACGTTTGTCGATATCGATTTTCTTGAAAACCAGCTTGCCAATGCCTATAAAAACTCAAAGGTAATGGTTTCTCAGCAGAAAAAAGACATGAAGGCTATATTACAAGACATCCATGATATACTGCCTTTAGAAGTCTTTTCAACTGACACGTTCAAACAACACCTCAATGATGCAAACGATAAGCGCAAAGACACGATCAAAGCTGTCGATGATCTGGACGCCGCTCTCAAAGAGGAATACGCCGCATCTGAAATCAACCAGCAGATGGTTACCGCTGACTATACCGCTCTAATCGGTGCAACTGGCAAAGGGAAAAGTGCTTCTCCGATTCACTATGATGCCAAAGCTTACCGGGCCAGCGAAGCCTATCAATTGAAAGATGATGTACATAAAAATGCTGAAAACTATATCCAGTTTAAAAAAGATCAGGCCGAAGCCCGCCGAATTGCCAAGGAACAAGAAGAGCTTGCAAACCGGCCATGGTATGAAAAAGTGCTTGATGCCGGCAGCACATTTATAGGAGAAGCCACAGGCTATTATGATTACAAGAGGGCCACTGAGGGAGTCGACCCCGTCACAGGTGAGAAGCTGACATATGGGCAACGGGTTGCTGCGGGAGCGATGGGTGCCGCCGGATACATCCCGGTTGTCGGGTGGTTCGGGAAAGGCGCTAAAGGGATCAAAGGCGCATACAGCATGTACAAAGCCGAAAAGGCTGTCACAACAGTTGATAAAGCCCTGGCTGCCTATAGAACGCCGAAAACATTCCAGGCTTTGAAAAACTCTGAAAAGGGTCTATACGGGCTTGCTGCTGCCAACGGGTTCAGCGAAACAATCACCGGCCGGGATATGTTCGGGAACAAGATTTCCGATGAGCAAAGACAAGATAGCCTGAATCGCTCGATAGCATTGCTATCGCCTCTTGGCATTCAAAAAGCCGGAAAAGTGCTTAATGTGTCATCCAGCGGTAAATCCACAAATCTTTACAGAGGTGAAGATTTTCCTTATGAGCCTAAAAGACCAAACGGCATAGGCAAGTCTCATATATCTCCTGAAACCGGCAATCTTGTGCCCGCCAACAAAACTGGTATGTATCAAGGCCGTCAAGTTACTGTAACAGAGCACGTCCTTGGTGGATATAGAAAAGGTGGGAAATCCAACAGCCCATATACAAGTTTTACAATAAATCAACAGGTTGCAAAGGGTTATGGAGAAAATGCAATAGAGCTCGACATATCTGCTCTCCGAAAAGCAATCAGGTCTGGTGAGGTAAAGGACATTGTAATTTTATCTCCTAAACAAATTGAAAGGTTAATCAAAAATGATACTCGACAATCTGAACACTGGAAAAACAAAGCTTTAAAATGGACTCAGAGAGACACTGAATACTTTGTAAAAGGTGAAGTTCCAAAACAATTTATCAAATTGCATCCGAAGGAGTGATAGATATGCTTCTATATTATAAAAATGAATGTTTGGGTGAAATAAAAGGTGCTACTGTTGAAGGTGTCTGGATGTATGGAACAATCATCCCTAATGAAAACATGGAAAAATTTAAGGATTTCTTTAAGGCAGTAGTAAACGAAAACGACCCTTTTGCCATTGAGCAGTATAGCGAAGAATGGTTAGATGATGAAAATTGGTTTATTGTTGATGAAAAACAAAAAAAGGTCGGTATATCCTTACCTGGGATTTACGAAAATGATAATGAAATTAATTGGAGATGGAGATAAGAAGCCCCTTTTTAGAGCCCTTTTTTTATTACTTCAATAATGCTTCATGTTTCGCCTTCGTTTCGTCCCATAAATAAAGCCCATGCATCATCTGGAACCGTTTGACCGCGTTTGCCGTCTGCTGCCCGTAATAGCCATCAATGCCGTTATTTTTAGCGCCCTTGTCAGGGTAGAAATAGAGGGCAGCTAACGCCTCATGAATCTGCCGGACAGCCGTTCCTTTCATAAGCGGGCTTTTGACTTTATAGATACCGGCCGGCAGCGTGTAGGACGATTTCTTACCGCTTGATAATGATTTTTTCTTTTTCGCTTCAATAGCCTTGAGCGCCTTTTCGGTAGCCGGTCCGTAAATACCGTCCGCAGCAATCAAACGTTTTTGAAGCGCCTTTACGTTTGAGCCAGACGATCCTTTTTTATGAATAGTTCCTGTGGATTTGCTCGGTTGGCTTGTGGATGCCGTCGTGTTCGACAAGGTTTTATTCCCGAGCAGGCTGTTAACTTGTTTCCGGAAAGCTGTAACTTAAGTCGCTCACCCACGGTGCCGGAAGTTTTTGTTTGTCACATCGTAATGGCGTACGATTTTGTCTGTAGAAAGGCCGTAGCGTTTGCACAGATCGACGACCAGTTTTCGGCTTATTATGTGTCGGAACGGTTAGGACATGCTAGTATTGATACGGCCCTTAAATATTATGCACATGTGGTGAAAGAACTTCGAGAAGAAGATACACAAAACACACTCGAATTGTTTGAACAAATGCCGTCTCTCGAAAAAGCGATCGCGTAAAAAGCCATGTGCAAAATGAAATGAAATAATAACGTTTTTTATTGCTTTCTTAGGTTTTCGATAAGTCCGCGGAAATAAAGAAAACCCTTGCGAGGCAAGGGTTTTTAACTTATTTAGATTTTATTAATCTAAACCTGTCTAATGCTTATGACGCGCTCGGAGGGATTCGAACCCCCGGCAGACGTGGTACCGGAAACCTATTACGAAATTCTGTTCGTATTTACTTACGAAAGCCTTACGCACACTTATTTTCGATAACGGTCCGACATTTTACGGACACGAAATCGAATGTATCTTGTGCGATTATACAACGATACTAAACGGTATGTCAACGTCTTTTACAATCTGCATCTTCCGGCAATTGTCGCAAATTGAGACAATTAAACTACGTTTGGAGGAACGTTTCGAACTCCGCCAATAGCCCAACGTTTTTCACACGATTTTCTCGGGCTTTTACCGTCCATGCGGCCTGACGGAAGCTAGCGTATAGGTAGTCGTCAAAGCGTCTAATTTTCTGCTGTTTTCGTTTGAGAATCGCTGCATGCCACGCTTCGACGAATGGCTGCGGATGTTCTTCGAGTAGGATCGTCGGATCTACGCTTGCCTTAGCCCGCAGTAAGATTCCGTAGTATTTATAAATTTCGTCTGCTTCGAAGTAGCGCGCCATTGCGGAATAGACTTCGCTTGGTAACGCGTTTCTAAGACCGCAGGCCGGGACCGTATCTATTACGTGATTTTTTGAAAGATTTATAGAATGCGATGGTTCATTCGTAGTTTTAGGCGCTTCATCCGTTGTCTCCGTTGGTGTTTCGGCGTCCTCACGCGTGGTCATTGTCGACTGGTCATCTTCGGACGATTGCGTGTCCTCGACTCTTCTTCCGACCGGCAAAATAACGATAATATTTGCGCCGTGACCGCCGTTTATTTTCCGGGTCGTTGCGATCTTTTGGATGATCGAAAGTGATGCGAGTTTGTTGACGGCACGACGCGCCGTCTTGACGGACTTTCCGATCAGGTCCGCGAGTGTTTCCGCTTTGAGATGCGCAGCCCCGGCGAACTTGACCGCGTAACGGGCGATCGTCTTCAGCGTAAGCCGGTCCGTGTCGTTCAATTCGTATGTATTGCGTTTGATATGTTCGTAAACAGCCGCGTTGAGTTCGGCCGTCGAGTCGAACGTTTGGTATTCCGCTAGATAATGCATAACGATTCCGCCTTCCGTAATTTACGTTTAACGTAATTATAATTACACTAAAAGGGATTGTCAATTACGGTTTGCGTAATTTTTAACTTTATCGTATACTACGGATATAAAATGCGAAAGGGTGGGATCGATGCGGCTTCGTCTGAAGGAACTGCTTGAGGAGCACGGATATGAACAAAAAGAAATCGCAGAGGAATTGGAGTTATCAACTCGCGCGGTGAGTGAATTGTGTTCAGGGAAAACCAAGAGGTATCCAAAAGAAACGCTCGAAAAAATAATTGATAAGTTTAATATCACAGATATGAATGAGCTTTTTGAGGTCCAAGATTCAATTAAATGATGTGGAGTAAATAAAAAAAAGAACCCCAACCGATTAAAGTTGGGGAGTTGATTAATCTACTATACCGTTACGGGCTTTCATTAGTCTTATGTCAGTATGAATATCTTTTATATAAGCTGTTTCTTCATCTTTACGTTCAACAAGTCGAGATATTCCAAGTAACACACTTCCGAAGAAAAAGCTTGAAAGCAGGGACGCAAACGCATAGACCCATCTTAAAGGATGCAACTCTTCGTATGTGTAGCCTTCTGTTAATCCAGCCTCATATGTCTTCATTCCAAAACCTAAAAATAGAAAAGAAATTATACCGGCTGCCAAAATTGCGAAACCTACAACTTTAATAAACTTTGCCATTTTAAAACCCCCTTATTTTCTTCCTCAATTTTAACTGAAATTACAGTAATATGTCACCACAATTATGTACCACGAGCACCTACGACTGTATACGCAGGCGCCCGCAAAAAGTTCCGCTATCTATTCACCTTTTGTCCGCGCTTTCTTCGTCACGTCGTTATTTTTCCAGTACGCCCATAGCGAAGTTGCTCCGGTAAATGCGAGCGAAATAAATTGCTGCACGCCTTCCTCATCGACCGGAATCGGACTGTGACCCGTCATCGTAAGCGTCTGGTTAACGAGTGCAAGCGCAAGAAGCACGAATCGAGCGATTGTGCCTGCGCTAATTTTTTCGATTGTCTTTACGTTCATAATATCGTCTCCCTTTTCGATTAGTTTACGGAATAGCCGGCTTTTTTCAACGCCGCAGCAAGTTTCGCTTTCGTTTTCGGTCCATAGATTCCATCGGCTGCGAGTCCGTGCATCATCTGGAATCGTTTGACTGCGTTCGCTGTTTTCGGACCGTAATAGCCGTCGATTCCGTTATTCTTGGCGCCTTTGTCCGGGTAGAAATAAACAGCCGCGCAAGCCTCCTGAATCTGTCGGACAGCATTCCCCTTCATCATCGGACTTTTGTATTTGTAGATACCGCCCGGTAGAGTGAACGCTTTTTTAGAAGATCCAGATTTTTTCGGAGCTGAAGACGCAGGTTTTGACACCGATTTTTTACCGAAAGTGTCCGTTCCATATCCTTTGTAGTTGAATTGAAGATGCGGCTTATCTACGAATCCTTTCCAGTCTCCGCCCCATTCAAAGCCGAGCTTCTTCGCGTAAGCAACTGCTTTTTTGACATCCGCAGATCCGTATCCGTTCCACAACGTCTTCTTACCGTCAACCGGTACAAAGTCAAGTGCCTGGCCTACGAGGTGATACGACTTCATCGTCTGTGACGCACCTTTTGCTACATTCTCCCGTTGTTGCGCTTCCGTCCTGATAGTTTCGTAGATCAACAGATCAATCTTATTGGCGATCAGATAGTCGTACCACTTGAGCGCAGCCGCTTTCGTGTTGTCGGCCAACTTCGCGATATTCTCCCTGTTCCGTGAATCATACGTAGGTTTCCATGCCATTTAATCGTCTCCCTTTCGTTAATTTTGCGTATATAAAAAACCCGCCGGACTCTCACCGAACGGGCTCATAAAAATAGCGCAATTCCCGAGATCACCAACCCGACGACCGTGAGAATTACGCCCCATAACCATTTCGTATTTGCTTTCATGTCGGAGCGCCCGACTTTCTTTCGCGAGCGCTAACGCTTCATCAGCCTTTTCGTGCGCTCGATCTGCCGTATGTTTTACTTCGTTGAAATAGTCGACCTTCGTATCGATACGTACGAGCCATTCGCGAATGTCGGCTATTTTATCGTTTAATTCGTTGTTCGATGGTTCGCCCAATGACTACGCCTCCTTCTGGCCCAAACAAAAAGACGCCCAAATGGGCGCCTGAACTCCTTGTTAATTCGTTGCTAATGCTCCCTTATCTTTTAAAGCATCTTCAAGAGCAATCGTCAAAAGCTGTCTAGAAAAATCCTGATAAAACGACATATCATAATGAACATAAAACATATCCCAAGGATGATCCTCGATTGATTTGTAGTGCCTACCTTGATAATCGATAACTTTTACATCATAGTTTTTAATTACATGATTATCTAAAGCATCCCACCACTTGTTATATACCGGAACGTTAATATATCTCTTTTTCCCGCTCTCACTGATAATTTTTGTTTCTCCAGTTTCTTTGTCGATATACTCATCGATAAATCTAGCCTTGTTAATGATGACTTTGCAGTTCGGCACATCTTCTTTTAAAAAGTTGAATAATCGTTTCACTCCCGCTTTCCATAATTCCAGATAACGGTCTTTCTGATCGAAAAACATCTGAAATTCTTCTCTGATATCAAGACGCTCATATAGTGATGTCTGTTTGAATAGCCATTTTTTATTGGTTATATAGCTATCGCCTACCTTTTGAACTCCGTAAAATAGATCTCCGTAAAAATCTACAATGAGATAGTCCGGCTGGTATTTTTTCATCTCACTAAAAAAACTTTTATTTAGCTCTGTGGTGAAATGCCTTGTATCAAAGGGACTTAAATTGTCAATTAGTTTTTCGTCAAAAGGGATTGGATCAGAATTGAGAGAAATCATCGACATTTGATTCTGATGTAAAACACAAGTTGCGTACTTTTTATAATCAGGAATGAATTTAGAGTTGAAATTATCCCTCGATACACAGCTCCCCAAAACCGCGACCTTCAGCATTTAGTAACCCCCAACGTTTTTAATACAAATATACCATAAAAGGCAATAAATTAAGAAGTCGGAGTGTCGCCTAGGTAGTAAATATTGTATCGAGTTCCTGCTTGGATCGTGATGTCTTCATTTAATGGGTTAATCCAAGGTGTAATCTCATCATCCTGATTGAATTGATATATAAATGTTCCGGTATAAAAGCCGGTCTGAAAAGCATTACTAGCTACAATGTCTTGCATGTCCATTTCAGTTGTTGTTCCGTTTCGAACCCTCGAAATACCTAATCGGATAACAGAATTCGCGTTAGTTAAGGCTGTTGGCCGGACTGTGAACTGGAAAAAATACGCGCCACTTCTAGGAATTTTATACGCTCCTGTTCCCGCCGTAGCACTTCCAGCCGGAAAGCTGCTTGATATGTTGTTGAGCAACGTTAGTTTATTTTTAGTGTTTTTGGTAAGAGCCTGCGTTTCGGCTGCCGTAAAAATCGCGTGATTAGTTAGATTTCCAGAGTGATAGACCGTTCTCGCTGGGGTTACGGCGTTCCCGCCTTCATCTGATTTTTCAACTAGATACATTTTGGGAGAACGGACAGATACATAATCCTTCCCGGCTAACCAAGTTACTGCCTTTGCATCTCCGAATTTAGCGATATCATTTTGTTCCATCGTCGCGAGGTTCGAGTGATCTCCGTTAGACAAGTACCCGAAAAAATTATAATCATTTTTTAAATATAGCGACCCTTTTAAAATTAAGCTTAACTGGCCGAGGGCCTCAAATCGCGCAACATCACTTGTGCCGTTCCATTTATCGCGCTCTTCACTAGTTACATGCCTAACGTTGTCTTCCACATGTTCTGTGAATTCTGTCTTCGTAGCTTGCTCGCTGTTAACAACATTTGATAGACCGACCTGTTCCTTTGTGACTTCGTGCGGATTGTCCGTTCTGTTCGCATGATCATCGGTGTATACTTTAGCGTCTGCCAAAGCCTTGTCTGCTTTAGCTTGAGCACCGGTTTTTGTCTCAATATTTTCTAAGTTCGAGAACTTTTCTTCGAGTTCAGCTAATGTTTGATTCATTTCTCCTACAATCTCTTGAATCGCGCTCTTTAACGACTCAAAGTCGTCGATATAGTATTCTGCAACGGGAGTGATGTTCGAATCTATTAATGCTTGATCGATGACAAAAGAAAATTTATGAACAGACAGTGATTGTTCGTTTGTATAGTATAAATTTAATTCAGCCTGAACATTCCCGTAGTGCTTGATCTCGTCCTCAGATAAAACGTACTGTGCGACGCCTTCTACTTTATCTACAATATCTACGTTCCGAACGAATCTGCTGCCGTCCGCCATAATCATGACTAGTTTTCCTACAACAGAAGAAAGTGGTAACCGTTCGCCATCTTTCGTGACTGTGAAGATTATGCGGGCTGTATTCACATCCTGTGTACTAAATTGAATCCCCGTACTAATCATTTGTTTAGTACGAGAATTCACATCGAGGGATAACTCGGCATCATTATAAATCATAGCGTCTCCTCCTATCGAATGAATACGAGAGCCATCCCGTATCCTTTCTTGCTGTCATATTCTTTTGTAATCCGCATCACTTGAAAACCCGTTCCATCCTCCGATTTAGTTCCGATACCACCATCCGGTACAATAAGATCGCCAGCTCGAACGGTATTATCGACTCTGACGTATACTTGACCGATCAGCCCAACGACGTGCCATTCATCGCGTTCCTCTCTCGGTACATATTCGGATTCAGGATCGTATGCTGGATTCTCCTTCGGAATCTTGTATTCGTGACCATCTTCGGTAACTGTTTCGTAAATAATCCCGCCGAACTCGTTTCTAAGATAGCGATCGTTCCAATAGAACGCTGCACCGCCCATAACGACCCCGGCCGTCTCCGAAATAACTCCGAGAACCTTCTCGCCTTTTTGAGCCTTCCGAATTTTATCGCCATCAAGAGTCACTAGGTATCCGGACTCGATTTTGCTACCGTCTTTAGACTCGAAATACTCCGCAAGGTCCTTTAGGTCGGAAACGCTTTCGACGGCTCCGGTTCCTCTAACCGTTCCAGCCTGCGCGTTAATTTCAACCCGTTTATTCGCTGTGGACGGCTCGCTACCGTATCCCCAAATGGTCGTGTAGCTTTTATCGTTGATAACGTTAACGGAACCGAGGACCATTGCTGACAGCACATCCGCTCCTTTTACGTGGGAATTGTTCGATCCCATTACGACAGAACGCGAACCCTCTGTCGATGATCCGGTACGAGTTGCGATGAGTGCGTTCGCGTCTCCTTTCGTTTTTCCGTTGCCAGTAGACGCAATAATTGCGCTTGTATTTGATATAGGCGATCCAGAAGACGAAGCTGCGCGAAATCCGCTCTTAATATTGTTTGGTACGGATGAATAGCGCTCGCCCCCAATAACGGCCGCGTCTGTGTATCCGTAGGCACGTACCGCAATGATATTCGCTTGGTTATTCGGAGATGTGATTCCGGCAGTACCCCCGCTTGTGTGAGCGATACCGTTCGTTAATGTAACCTGATATACGCCGCCTCCCAAACTGATGGCGGTAGGGGCCGAATCATGAATCGCAAAGTTCGAAATAAAGACGTCATCCGTCCGTTGATCTCCTCCGGTAACGTGAATATCGGAACCGGCTTTAGCGAAACCGTACATTTGCAGCCCGTTAACGTTTATTTTCCGACTCTTGTATTGGAATGCGATCGCTGACGTTCCTTTATAGTCGTATGTCGGATCTCCAATCGCACGGAAATTCGAAATCATGACACGTTGATAGGCCGAAACGACGAGCGCTTTCGGTTCAAGTCCGGCATATAGATCGTTGAATATCGGCTCACGCGCCGTACAATCGACTAGCGTTACGTCTCGTGCCGTTTCGCTCCACGGCTCGGTTGCTAAGTGATGGCCGATATGCCGAAGGTCGAACGCGCGGACATCCCGATAAGACTCGTGACCGCGAATATGAACGTTTGACGGTGCCGGCCATTCAGTGTGCGCCTTCACCTCGACTCCACGAACGTTTCCGGACGTAAAACAATCGATGACCCAAACGTTTTTAGATCCGTCATCGACTTCGATACCGTTTGAGTTCGAGGACCCAGTCGCATGTGCCTTTCCGCTCGGATTCGTCATGACGCAATTCGTTATGAAAATGTACTCGCTGTAGTGCGTAGTCACTCCGTCGTCACCATATCCGGACCCGACGCATCGATCGAACCAGATATATCGGCAACCGTTTTTCGTATAGTCAGCGTCCGAAATATTGTAGGTAGGCGCAGACGCATCAAAACAATGCAGGGCCGGATTGATACCTTCTACTTCGCGCACGATTCCGAACTTAACATTCGCTAAAGTTAGGCAGCTCGAGTGTAGTCCGCCGGTTGGCCCAAGACCGCCTTGACGATCCGGATTCCAGTCTAGCGACATCCCTTCGACCATGATATTTCGGTTTCCATTCGTATGATCCGCGTTTGTTACGACCCATTCGCTGGCCGGCGTATCCTCGTGAAGTTTTAGCGTAGTAACTCCGATCCCTTGGCCGACCATGTACGTCCAAGACGGAAGTTTGACGCCTTTTACGATGTAGGTTCCTGCGGAAAGAACCAACCGGACTTTACCGGTTCCGAGCGCTTTTTGAAACGCTTCTGTACTGTCGTTAACGCCTGTCGGATCTGCTCCGAAATCATCAACGTTTACTGTCCGTTTGATTTTCTGCAAAAGTTTAACGTATTCCGTATCTAACCGCTCTTTAAGCAACGGAAATACTTCGCCGTCAGCACCGACCCGTGCATCGACGACCTCTTTTACGTTGGTCCCGTCAGCGTTTAAAATTAAGTTGCGCATCCGGGTTTTTAGACTTTCTAGAACCGTAGACACAGAAAAACCGCCGTGGTCGATTTGGTCCGACGTGTGGGCGGTTCGAGCTCTTTTATGATTTTCTAATGACGTACTTACTCCTTTAATATCAGATTCAATATCTTCTAGGTTCTGATTGTAGTTGTTCCGGAAAATGCGATCCCACGCAATACCGGCTTTTCTGTACGGATACTTCGCCATTCGTCTCCTCCTTTATTATTGTCCTCCTACTTTCGCTTCAAGAGCAGCTAACCGGTCCAATATCGACTGCATATCCACGTCGCCTGTTGCCGGCATAATAATCCGCTTCAGTTTTATAAAATCGGCAGAACTCATCAAGCCGTTAGTACTCTCCGAAGCCAAATCGACAATGACTTTACCGTCAGGCCCTACTAAAATGTTCGCAAGCTTTACGAAATCACCTGAACTCATCAAACCGTCTGAGGATGCCGAAGCTAATCCGTATTGCGGAATGTTTAGTAACGTCGGATCATATCCGGGATCGAATTGCGTATTGCTACCGATTTTGATAGAACTCTCTCGTATTTTACCGGTCTGTGTATCGACGATCTTAGAAATAGTCTTTTGTGTCTTTTTAAAGTCGGCAACAATATTCGTCGATTTCCGGACTATACTTCCGAACGTAAACTTGGGCGATTTCATCGGATCAGAGTAGTCCTCGACTTCGACGACTCGTATATGGACATCTATGTCAAACGGATCGAGAATGCACCAAACGTAATCCCCGAGCCGGATATCTTGCACACCCATTTCCGAAAGTTCTACGTAAGTCAGAGAAATTGAGATCTCTATTTTATCGTGCAGCTCTTTCTTCATCTGCGCGATAAGTTGATCTTTATTTTTTTCCGTATACTTATCGTCACGGATCGGTGCAGCATGGCGGATTCCGTAAACGCTGGCTAACGGGCTAGTATATTCAGCCGTTACTGCGTACGTATTCGTCTTATCATCCTTTTTCCCGAACCCCTTAATATACGTTTTTAAATCGCTTGTATCGATCTCTTTTGTCGGACTTGCGGCGTTAAATTTATATCGGATCTGATTATCGGTATTTCTCGCGATTTGTTTCGCCAGATATATCGTTTTCCCTACGCAAGTGAATTCGGCCCCAAATTCCGAAGCTACCGTTTTAAGCAGCTCAAGCGAAAATTTGTCGCCGAAATTACTGAGCTTTACCGTGGATGGCAATCCCGCCTTATCGACTTCGAATTTGTAACCGGTCCCTCTCAGCGCAATTCCTAGCGCATCTTCGATCGTATAGTCCTTCTCTTTGTCGTTGGAATCGTAGATATAGACGTCATTCAGGTCGACAAACATGCGGTGAATTCCCTTGACTTTGACGGAATTTAAACTCGCAGTAAACGGTCGAATAATGTATTCCTCACCATCGTATATCAGCACATTTTCGGGTTGTATCAATGGATATGAGTGCGTATTCGATTCGTGCTTCACGACCGTAACATCGATATACTTTTCTGTATTTTGACTACTAATTGCGGACTTTCTAGTTACGTCGTATTTTGTAAGAGCCTCCTCTTGTCCGAGAATGCTTCGAACATATAAAGGTTTCAAAACACCACCTCACGATGAATAGTAGAAACGAAAATTAAAAGCTATCTCAAAACTTCCGGATGTACCGGATAATTTAAATTGATTCCATCCCGGGGCTAACGTGATTAATTTTCGATTGGTGTTTCCGAATATGCTCACGTTATTTTTGGTCGCCATTACCCGATTCAAAACAACAGTATCTCCGGAGCTAGTTGTGCCCAAATACTGCCAAGAGTCTCCGGTTGTCTGGTTAGTTATCGTAAGCTTCGACGAGGCACCTTTGTATGTGATGATTAATGGCATATCGACAGGATCGATCTTCACATCTCCCGCGTTATATATCGAGAATGTTGTTGCCTTGTGTTTGTAAGTAGGAATTGTATCTGTTAATCCCTCACCTAAAAGCCACTTATTAGCGTCGAAAGTAAAGGGATCTAATGTAGTTCCCACCGACTCGGCAAAGACTTCAGCGCAATCAAACTGGATGCTAAAACTCCCGAAACTCCCTATTCTATCAGGATCGAACGACGAGCTTACTTCTGCCCTCCAACGTTTATACGGCTCAGACTCAGTAATAATATAAAACTGAGATTCTCTATATAATGCCGAGATGATCTCATTTCTTAGTAGAAAGAAATCATCCGTATCCTCTCCGAAAAAGATACATTCGGCTTTGATCGATCGTATTCCGAAATCTTTACCAGTACGTATACTCCCGTTTCTACCTTCGATTTTTTCGTAATAGATATTTGGCGAAGGCGCCACAACTACGAAACTCTTCACCAAAACAGAAAGGTCCCTCGCCATATCGACGGAGGACCCGTTTGGATATATAATCTTAAAGTTACTATCTGTAATAGGTATTTTCTCCAACCGCGATCACCTCCGCCCTAAGTATTAAATTGGCTCAGAACGCTCACTTCCTCCGCTTGCTTCTGACTTACATACGGCTCAACTAATCGACCAACGATTTCGGAATCCATAACGACCACCTGACCGCCACTATTGCGGACAGCCCTCTCGATCGCTGCCAAGCCGGCCAAAACTTCCGGTGAGGAACCGAATGAGCTTTCGATCGATGCCGTATGGCCTGCGTCAATCATCCGCATCAGGTTCGCCTGTTGTGCTTCGGTGAGAACCATTTCGTTCCGCAACGCCCGGATGTCGACCTCGTGACTCATCGGAGGGTTATCGAATTTAGACGCAAGCCCTCCGGTATGAAGTTTGTTTATCTGGCCGCGACCAACGATACCTCCGACGTGGAAAGGCACCTCTTGTCCGCCTTTTCCGTGCGTCTTCTTGAACGTTTTCGCACTTTCTTCGATCTCAGTTCCGTCCATGCTATACGTAACATGAATCTTTTTGCTGATCCTACGAGCCAGTTTTTGATTCATCGTTTCTGCTTCTTTGGCGATTTCTTGTACCCGACTTTTCGCCGACTCGAGCCGCGAGATCTCTTTGTCGATAGCACTTACGGAATCACGATACTCTTTCGTTTTCTTATCAGCCGCAGAAGTGTTATTTATGAGATTGGCTTTGGCGTCTTTCAAACGGGCAATTTCTTTATTTATCACGTTCACGCCTTGACCTCTTTTGGCGTTTAGACCGACTTGACGTAATTCGAGATCGATCATTTTTTGCTTGACTGTATCCAGCTTTCCGATTTCTTCATTAACTTTATTTAATTCTGTATTCTTTGCACTAATTTTTCCGTAAATTGTATCTAACTGACCTCGAAGATTTCCGAGTGTGCCTTTTTGTACGTCTAGAACAGTTTGCGCGGACTCAGCTTCTTTCTTATTACCGTCCGCTTTTGCTTGTGAAAGTCGTTTCTCGGTATTCTCTATAGTAGCAAGTTGAGCCGATACATCTGCTTCGAGTCTTTTCCGGTCTTTTGTCAAATCATTTATTTCTCTTGTAATATTCCTGCGTTTTTCTAGGTTTTCATCGTAATTTTTTTCAGCGAGGTTTTTTTGTTTATCTAATTCAATACGCAACTCTTCAGCTTTTTCTTCGTTCAATCTTTTCAGAGCGTTAGTATTTTTAGCAACAGCGTTCCCTTGCCCGCTGATAGCCGCCGCTGTATCCGGAGATTTCTTGATCACTTCGTCATTTAACTTTAAAAACCGATTAAACTCGTCATTTGTTAGTCCAGAATTTTTCTTAAGACCGGCCTGCTCATCCTTAAGACGCTTAATGACATCCGGATCTGTCTCGGTCTTTAAGAGGTCGTTAATATCGAGATATCTCGCAAACTCATCCGCAGTCAGTTTCGTCTTATTCTTTAGCTTATCGAATTGAGTCGCTAAACTATCGATTGACTCGATCTCCTTCTGCTTGGCATTCGCTGTCTCCAAGCTGACGGTATTCATCGCGTCATAGCCTTCTTTTACGCCGACAAGTAGACCGCCAAGCAACGAAAGACCTGTGATAATCCATCCGGCCGGCCCCATCGAAACAAATAGGCCCCGCATTGCCACCGCAAGTTTAACGGCTGACGATGCAACCAGCGCGATTCCAGCCGCTGCCCCAACCATTTCAATTCCGGTCTTTGTGATGCCCGGATTGATATCGCTGATAACACGGACAACCTCCGTACCACTATCGACAATTTGCCGGAATGTTGGAAGGAATTCGTTACCGATTTTAATTCCGAGCGTTTCCATTGCGCCGCTGAACTCTTCGAAGGACCCTTTGAGGTTGTCGAGCTTCGTTTTCGCGACATCCGCAGCCGTTACTTTTGACATCGCCTTCCACATCTCGTTAACTCCGTTCGCGCCCTCTTTATACAAGATCGTCGCACCACGTACGGCATCTGATCCGAAAATAGTTTGAAGTGTCCATTGTCGCTGCTCGTCGGTCATACCTCTCATTGACTTTCGCAAAATATCCGCAATCTCTGAAAGGCTCTTCAGACTGCCGGCTTGGTCGAAGAACTTACTCGTTCCTTCATCCGTAAGTAATCCGAGATCATGGAATAGTTCGATTTGCGCTTTGGTGCTCGGCTGCAAGTTAGCAAGCATCGTTTTTAATGACGTACCGGCATCGGACCCCTTCAGTCCGTTCTGCGCGAATACCGCTAACGCCGTAGACGTATCTTTAAACGACATCCCAACGCCTGAAGCTACCGCCGACACTTGTGCTAATCCGTACTTCAGTTCGCCGACATCGGTTGCCGAAGCGTTCGCAGCACCGGCCAAAATGTTCGCCGCATCAACTACTTCGAGATTATCGTCTCTAAACGCATTCAAGGCGGTCGAAGCGATTTCCGCTGCGTCCGCGAGTTCGAGGTTTCCTGCGGCTGCTAGATCCAAGGCTCCGGATAAGCCACCGTTAATGATGTCCGTAACACTAACGCCCGCTTTGACGAGCTCTTCGGTAGCCTTTGCCGTTTCGGTTGCGCTAAAGGACGTCGATTCTCCGAGTTTTATCGCGAGGTCCGTCATTTTCTTCATTTCCTCTCCCGACGCACCAGATACGGCCTTTACTGCGCTCATTTGCTGTTCGAAGTTCGCAGCCGCATTCGTTGCCGCTCCAACTCCGGTCGCTACCGCACCACCGACAGCTAACGCCGCCTTCTGAACGAGGCCCATTTGACTCGATAGGCTTGCGGCGGATCGTCCCATACCGTCCATTTGTTGCCGGGCGCGATCTACACCGTTACTGAATTCCTGTGATTCAAGTATTAACCTCGCACGGATTTCTCCTACCGATGTTCCTGCCAATTAGTTACCTCCTTTCCTAAAAACCGGATTGTAATCTTCGTAATTGTTCGAACTTCTCACGATCGAATTTCATAGTTGTATCTATCCCTGCCGTTTTGGTTAAACTCCGCATCAGCGAGTCGAAAACATCGTCCTCAACCGCTCTGTTGTTGGTAGCGAGCGTAAGACGAATTCGCTCTAACGATGCCATCGCTTTTTGTTTGGTTTTGGATTTAATGAACTTCGGAATATCTACCATGTAAAAATCATTTTCGATCTCCCGTTGAGTGACGCCTAGGATAACGGCGGCATCGATCAAATAGTCATCTATCGTGTACGGCTCGCCTTCTTCGCCCTCTACTTGTTGCGATTCGGAAGAAGGCTCTTTATGTTTTTTGCCATTGATGACAGGCTATTTTTCTCGAAAGTGAGCGCTAAATACTGGAACAACTCGTCTGCTCCAACGTTTTCCGCAATGTAATCCGCATCAATATCGCTAAGAGCTGCGACGATTTCGACGATCTCATCAAGCCCTACTTCAAGACCCGAGACAACGTATGAATAAAAGTCTTCCGGAGGCGCGCTCAAAACCTGAACGATAATCCCAGGTAAACGATCAACCGCGCCGAAAAGTAACTTCCACTTCTTCGGAGTAAGCTTCGGAATTTCAACCGGATACTCACCGAAATACAAGCGATCCGAATCTTTTTTAGCGAACAGTTTCATAGGACATCTCCTTTCCGAAAAATAAAAAGACACCGCGATTAAGCGATGTCTTTACGTTTGTGTTGTTGTTTGTGCACTTGCAGATTCGTCGCCAATGATGAATAAATCACCGTCGTTATCTGTATCCGGATAGGCAACGAAAGTTAAATTCGAAATCCGTTCGTTGTCTGAATCGTATGTGTATTCCGGGTCAGCGACCGCACCGGCTAATGGAATAGTGATATAATCGTTTGGTGTGGTCGTTGGTGCTGTCGGTTTAATAACAAGCTTCTTAGCTGCTGCGAGCATATCGTAACCGGCCTTACCACTTACTACGAGCTTTTTCTTATTCGGATCAGTAGCGTCTGTAACAAGCCGGCTGTTCGGAATTGCCGCCGCTAGTCTATTGAGATCATGTAGAGCAAACGGAATGGTAACTTCCGCAGTTCTCCCTTTCATTGTCGACTTGACGATCGTATCACCATATTGATCGACTGTAGTGTCTTGTTTAGACGTTTGTACTTTAAACTTAATTCCACCCTTTGTAATGTCGAATGTGACCTTATCTTCACCTTCCCCATATTCGACAATAGCTGGACCGATAGGTACATCAATACCTTTAATTCCTGCCGCCATTCATTTTCCCCCTTGTTTCAAAATAAAAAGGCCCTACTTAGGGCCTAACAACGCAATTGAAGTTTAAAGAATATTGAGGACGATCATTTTCGTCATAACCGATAAATATTGGATCCGAAGTCGAAGCCCGGATAATTACAACAGAATCCTCCCCGATCATTACTTCCTTAAGGTTAGTTAGCGAATTAAAAAGTTCGTACGCTTTATTTTCGCAACCCTCTTCTCCGCCCTTCCTTCCCCTAACGAGTATTTGAAAAGACGGCTGCCTCTTTCCGGTCCATTGCGATGTCGGAAAGCCTCCGGTTAGTTTTACGGAAATACACTCGTCGACAGCTTCGGTAGGGAATCTATTCGGAAAGTAGACGCCATCGACTCGCGATTCAATAAACGATATTAATTCGAGTATCTTCAACGACTACCTCAACACCCTTCTTACCGCATTTTCAACGTTTCTTAAGTACCTATCCGATTCTCCTTTTAGAGGGCGTTCGAGATACTTGTTGCCGACAGTATATCCGTCAGTTCCACTCGCCTGCGCTGAAGCAGGTCCGAGATTGTAATCGGCTTCATGCGTCCATATCGCATAATTAAATCCATTTTCCACAGCCCGGAAAGAAACCTCGCCGATCATTCTGTTTCGAGTTAGTGTGAATTTCTTTTTCATACCTCGTCGGAGAATGCCTTTCTTGATGGGAGCGATGTTTTGAGCTATACGCGCAAGATCGTCGGTATTATCCTCCATCGCCTCAGCCGCAGCCTCTATTACTTCATCATTGGTGACCTCTAACCCGCGCAAGAAATCGCTTGCGTTTATCGTAAAATTCAAACGATCACCTCCGTAAGTAACGGCTTTCCAGATATAGTTCTCTTTACGTTTATTTCCTTCGGCTTTCTTGTGATTATCTCTCCGAGCTCATTCGTAAAGGAGATTGTATCGGAATATTTGATGTCGGCTAGTTTATCGATTAATATACGAGCAGTTGCGACCTCTTCTTCGCTTTTGACCAGTCCGGAAGATCTGGATGATACGATTTGCGATCCTTCGTCGACTCGACATTTTAATGTAAACGACTCCGCGCTTACCGGGTTTCCCCATCTATCGAGCTGACCGGTTTTATCACGTTCAACAGTGATCGTCTGACGCATCGGAATGATCGGCATTTACATCACCGTCCACTGAATACGTCTTCCGCCGAGTTTCACGTCGTTTTCTTCTTCGATCAGATCGAGCGTCTTCTTCGGAATAAGCGACTCATCATCGACTCTTAACGTGTCTTTAAAATTGAACGAAGCAACGCCGGTTATCGAATAGGAAGCGATGCCTTGCTTGTTCAAACGGTTTGTATCGTTATAAGCAATCGCAAGCACGTTCGCAAACTCATAAACCGCATTATCCGGTATCTTATAATCGGGAAATTTCCGGATGAGAACGTCCTCAGCAACATTTATAATCCGTTGTTTCTTTTCCGCCGCATAATCGTTCCAATCTTCGTTATCAATCGTGTAACTGTTGATATATTCGTCAGCACCTTCGACGCTTAGTGCCATATCGCCACCCCCTGTTATTTTGCGGAGGATTTACGCGTCTGCTTCTTAGCTGCCGGTTTAGGTGCGGCTTCCTCCGTTGGTTGATCGACCTGAGTTACGTCTTTAAGTTCGGACAGAACTTTGATTTCGTCCGCATCTTCCGTTTTATAAATGCCGTTTTTGAACGACTTAAATACGTCATTCACATAGAACCCGAGTTCGGGATACCTTGATTTGAATTCAGCCATTACTACACAACACCTCTGTCAAAATAAATAGGCCCGCTAAGTGCGGGCCGTTGATTATGCCAAACCTTTGATTCGTGCGTGTGCTTTTTCTTGTAGGAATTGTAGTGTATATTCACCAACGACTTGACCCTCGAAGTAGTCACCTTTCTTACCAAGGTACTCGTGGAAGAATCCGCGATCTGCTAGTGGTCGGATCTCTGTACGGTTAGCGTCGAAGATGAATAGCTCATCCGCGTTTAGGTTGTTATTCAAAAGAATTTCCGCTTGGCCGAAGTCAGAAACGAAGTGATCCACAACCTGCCCGCGACCGTTCTCGGCTCGAGTCAGACGGATTTGAGATTTATCGAAGTTTGAGATTGCACGTTTTTGTTTTGCGCCGACCATAATCTTAAATGCTCCGCCGCTTGCGAATCCGCCTCTTTCATAAATCTTCTGCATAGCGTCGTTAATTTTTTCGTCAGTTAATGCGGCATTTTTCGCATCAATTACGTTAGTTTTAATGAACTGACGCATTCCTTCCATTTGGCGAACAATTCCGTCTGACGATTCGTACTTAATACCGCTAATTGCTGCTTTTTCGAGTTGTAGAGCAAGTTCGAGCTGTTTCTTCTGCTTCTCATATTCGTACAGGTTATCGATTCCGTAGTTACTTACGGCGGCGGCAGTACCGGTGATTGAGATTGTTTCATCGAAGATTTGTGTAATGTTAGACACGCGTTTTCTTGGCTTGTATTTAGCATCGCGTGCGTCAGCACCTTCGCGACCTTCAACGAATTGGACTTGGATAACTGCGCCGTCTTCAATAGCTTCCGCAGTTGTTCCGGCGTATCCCCGTACAACAGTTAGCTTCGTTCCGTTAACCGCGACAACTTTGAGGAGTTCCTCTCCGATCTTAACAACTTGATCAGAACGGAAAGGCTCTGCGTCAGCTACTTCAATTTCAGTATCCGCGTTAGTTTTAGCGCCGACAACTCTGGATTCATCAGCAATCATTTCATCCTCGAACCATTGGTGCTCAACCTGAGTAACTGGAGAACCGAACCCCAATAGATTCAATAATGGTGTTTGATGCTCATTTAAGAGTAGAATCTCATCTACAACGGATTCCTTTTTACCTACTAATTCACCGGATAAAATTTTTGACATTCAATTTCCCCCTTGATTTTCGCATTAAAAAAGCGCCTTTTTAAAGGGCGCTGATTACTTCGATAATTCTCTTTTCAATTTTGCGTAGGCCACTTTGTCCTCTGGCCGTCCGCTGTGCTTCGCTCTTTGTGCGGCTTCTTCTAGTAGTTGTTCCGCCGTTTTTTCGGAAGCTCCTGTGTCTGATCCGTTCGAGCTCTGTCCGATAGGCTTTGGCGCCTTCTTCTTGACCAAGAACGGTTTATTGTCAACGAGCGTTTTGACAACGTCTTCAACTCCGACAACCTTTCCGTCTTCGACCTTTACCGCGGATAGATCAGCCAACGCCAAGGCGTCGTCGATGTAGGCGATATCATTACTCGTAGCAACCTTAATAAATTCATTGCGGATCTTTTCACGTTCGTTAGCTTTTTGAAGATCTTCGAGTTGCTGAGCGAGAGTTTTCTCGGCCTCTTCTTTCGCTTTCAAGTCATTTTGAAGGCGCTCGAGCTCCGTCATTTCGCTACGCTTACGCTCATCTTCGGCAGTTTTCTTTGCGTTGTAGTCTTCGACAAGCGCTTTTAGTGAATCAACTCCGTCAATGCCTAATTCTTCAAACGTAGACTTAAACGATTTTAAATCGTCATTAACCTGCTTAAACCTGTCATAAGGAATTGTCTTTGCTTCGTCTTTTGGCGGTTCAGGTGTGTCGGTATTTTTCGGCTCCGCAGCCGCTGGTTCCGCCCGGTCTTCAGTTTCTTCCGCGAAATGCTGTAAATTTAACGGCAATAGAGATTTCGATTGTTCCATAACCATGTTTCCTCCCATTACGTTTTTAACGTCCAACGCGACGAATTTATCGGACAGTTTAATGTCATAGCCGGTTTTGGACAAAGTAAAAAAACGCCCTTCTCCGCTTCTATTGCGCCAGTATTTTGGCGGTTCTAAGCTTGGCAAGCAGAGCGTTAAAGTCCGCCACCAACCCTTCGATATCCGTAGCTGTACTATCCGCTTGCGCAGCCGCTTGGCTCGCAGTCAATTTCGAGTTCAGCGTTGTTTGCAGATTCGTAATTTGCGAAATAGGATGCGTGTGTGATGACGGTGGAAAAGATGTCGGCTTATTTAAGATGGCCGACCATTCAACGTCAGAATTTCCGCTATCCAAACTTGTGTAAACGAACTCACCCTCGGCGTTTTTCGTTACAAGTACGATCGGTACAGCCTTTACTCCGTTAACATCTTCGTCAACTATTTCGGCGGTTCCTGACGGATCAGTTTCGATAGGATGGTTCATTTCGTTATCGAGGTGTGTTCCTTCTACCGGCTCTGATCCGTACGAAAAGCTTCCGTCTGCGGTTTTTTGGACGAATACAACCGGAATCGCTTTTGTTCCGTCGAGAGATTCGTCTACTACCTTACTAACGCCCCGAGAATCGTTAGAAATTCCGACGCGCATTTTGTTATTTACGTTCAACTTTTAACCCCCCTCAGGATTTCTTATTGGTGAAAAGGTATGCTTACAATTCGGGTGCCATATCTGACCCGACGATTTTAGCTGGTCATAGGTCGGATAATCGCCGGGTGCATCATCGGTTAACTTCATTATTTTTCCCTCGTAGTTACGGCAGGCATCCGTTGCTCCATGCGAAGAAATAACGGCATAATAAACGTTTCTTTTAAGAGCCTCGTTTGTCGTTGCTTCCCGGTAAGTTTCCATCATCTTCGTTCTGGTTACCATGTCCGCGTAAACTTCCGGACGCCAGCGCCTTCCCGCAGCGTCTATGATTCCTGTTCTAACTGATTGCTGAAGCGTATTGCGAATGTCTGCCGCAATAGTTCGACGACCGTTTTCGCCCCGCGTCATGTGATACCGCATGGAATCCGAAACGGCTTTCCGGACAGCCGCTTTCGTTTTCCGATCAATATTTTGTGTCACTGCGAGGAGATCCGCTTGAGTATCGGCGACAGCAGCCGCAATCATTTCCTTGTTTAACCACGAAAAGGAAGCGATTTGAGATGCTTTTTCAACTGTTTGCGCAATTCCTAACGCAATTATCGTGTTAATTACGCCCTGCCTAGCTGCAATGGGGATATTCTTTTCAACCCACTCCTTCGTCTTGTCGTCTAATTCGGATAAAATCTCCGCAATTGACGAGAGAGTTGCTTTCGCGTTTGCTTGACGAAAATTATCTAAGTCTACCCGATCTAGTTCGGCCATAATGTCCTGAACGGCGTCTTTATAATATGCTGTGAGCTGATCTACTTCGTACCGGTATGTCGGCTCTGGAACCCGCATTATTCTCTATCCTCTTCGATAAACTCTTCCTTAATTTCAGGCTCTCCCTGAGACTCTGGCTTCTCTTCCTGCTCGTTAAAAACAGAACCATCAACGAATCCATTAACGCTCTTTTCGTCGTCTTCAATTCTACGAATGATCTCTTCAGCTTTTTCGTCATCAACTTCGTCAAGTTCTTTAATCGCAGAGCGAACATCAATCGTAGGTTTACCGCCGGTCCGAATGTTCGCGATCTCAGCAGCTTCTTTTTCGTTTCGAGGAATTCCGTCGCTCCAAATTGCTTTAGGATAAACCGGATCAGAAACGTCTAAGTCTCCAAACTCTTTATCGAACAACATACACGTCCAAAGCGCATCGCGGATTGCTTTATCGTAATGGGCGCGAATACGTTTTACTTTCGAAAGAATAGGCATGAATCGCGCTTTGATTGCCGCGCCATCTGTATGGGAAGTCCCGGTTCCGCCCGAATTATCGCCAGACATTGTGGTTCCGAAAAGCCATTGCGGAGTCTCAGACATCTGAAAGACGACGCTAAGTAAAATATCGAGTTCCTTGAATGCGGCATCAAGCTGCGCTTGCCATACCATATACCCAGGCGTCGGGTCGTCTTTAGTAACCGGAATGTATTTGCCGCCAAACTGCACGGCCCCATTAGTCGCTTCTAAATCCGGACCATACGCTGTAGGATCGCTGTGTTTCCAGAGAATATAATCGATCTGAACAAGTCGGTCGTTAATCGCTGCGAATACCGTTTCGAGCTTTTCGATAAGTCCAATTCCGAAGAACGAATCATCAACCGATTTATACGGTATGTGAAAAACCGGAATGTGCGGAAGATTCGTTACTTCTAAATTCTCATCTCGTCCTGTTGGAACCTCATCTCCGATAGTAAATACCGGAATAGGTGTACCTGTTGACGTATCGACACCGTTCTCATAAAGTCGGTGACGCGAGTATAGAATGTAACCCGGAATATGCCGCTCAACATTTAGGAAAGGGATCTCTGTTTTTTCGGTTTCAACCCATTCCACTTGTGCAATGTTGATCGCTTTTGTTTGCTTAACATTGCCGGCTGACGTCTCCGGAAATACCCAACTTGCATTAACGTGTTCAATAATCGGCTCCATCTCAACGCCTTCTGGCGCATCTCCTTCGATCAGCCCCATCTTTTTAAGTTCCGAATAGTCCTGCCGGTAGCCATACCGAACCTTAAACCACGCGTCACCGCGATATCCATTGGCTGTCGCACTTTCGTGTATCAACTGGTTAATATCGTTTTCCTCAACGTACCTATTTAGCGCTTTTTGCTCCTTACTCTGATCGGATTTTCCGCTCTCAAAACGGACCGGCTCGCCGACGAGCAGATCCGCGGGCTTGGTGACAAGAATATCCGCAAGGTTAACGGCTATATAAAGCTTTTCGAGCTGCGCTGAGAATGGCGAATCCTTTAAAATCGCCGTTGCCCGTTCGTATACATCACGCTGCTTTCCGTCAAACCATTTTTTAGCCCGCTTATATTTCGCAAGTCTTTCGATAGAATCTTGCGGCGGAAATTGAGCGCCCTTCTGGATGATTCCGTAAGTTTTTACGTATGTGAATTCGTCTGCTTCGTCGTGTTTACGGTTAAATAAATTCATAGCTACTCTTTCCTATCGTTAAGCAATTCGTCAATATCTTCGATTTCTTTCGCGATATCTTCGTTACTGGACGATCCACTCTCGTTCTCTGTCGCTGTGACTTGGCGCTCTGTAAGCAATCCATACCGTTTGAGGAACAAGTCGATCGCTTTGACTGACGGTTGAGAGCTTCGGATAAGCTTCATTAGCTGTGCATACACTTCCGATCTGTGCCCGGAAAGCATATCGTCCGCAAGTAGGTTCATATATTCGATGAATGCTTTGTTCTGCGTCCGCCATCGGTAGACTGTGACGCGGTCGGCGCCGATATCCTTGGCGAGCTCCTCTTGCGTCTTTCTTGCTTCGGCCATCAACTCGTTCTCGACAAGCAAAAGCGCAGCCTTACGTTGTTGTAACGTTAATTTTGCTTCTAGTTCTTTTAATCGTGACATTATTTCGCCTCCCACTTTAAATCCAATTCGGCTTTGCTACAAGTCTCGTTTTAGGTCGGAAAACTCCTTCTATAGCTTGCTGTAGCGCATCGAGTGAATCCACGTAATCCCCAAAGGGGTATTGCGCCATCTGATCTAAGAGCATCGTGTGGCGGTCGTTTAGAATAAGCGTTTTGTTGTGCAGCATCGGCTCCAACGATTGAATGCGCTCGTCTTTCGATGACCTGTGCGACTTAACATCGTTGACGCGGCACGTATAAAGCCCTTCTTTTCTAACCGCTTCCTGCAATTGCCGGTAAAACTCGTGCTGAGCATTGATCGTTTCAACATTAAATATCCGGTGACGGTACTGCTTGATCTTTTTAACGATGATGTCAATGTAAACATGCGCCGGCTCTTTCGACGCATACTCGTCAAGTACAAAAATATATCCGGTCGGCTCATGCTTTCCGAGCGTAATGACCGAGTTATAACAAGACCGTGCGTTCTTTCCTTGCGCAATATCCCAAGCACCACAGATTAATAGGTCCCTTATCGGTATTTTCAGATCGTTATAAACGACATAAGCAACACCGTTCTCGTGGTAGTAATGGTAGTAAGCGTAGTTTTCCGGGAAGAAAAATTGCTCATCTTCACTGAACGCAAGGTTTCGGAACTCCGAATTGTAGGCCCGCGTTCCCATGTTTACCTTTTCGTGCATGAGCTCCCGGTAAGTCCACCGCCACGGCCACGCGAGTTCAATGCCTTCCTCCAACGCCTCTTTATTCTGCGCGTAAAACTCATCGACTTCTTCCATCGACTCTGAGCGCGCATAGATTTCGCAATACTTTTCCCATAGCTGCGGATTTGTCGGTTCGCTAATGATGGCACCATGAAAGCTCGATTTAAAGTCCTTCCGCTTCAAGACGTGGTTTAGTAGACCGGTTGCCGAGACCATTGTTCCGACAAGTATGATCGCCGTCGCTTTAGATCCGATCGGCACGACAACGGAGTTGAACCAATGAACGAGCTTTTCGCGAGCTTCCTTTGTGCCTTCGTTGTTACTGGATGATGGGTCGTCAATTATTACGAGATCGGGACGTACGGCTCCGTGTCTTTTCCCCCGCAACTGTTTGCCGGAAGAAGATGATTCAATCAGAATGTTCGTTGTTGTGATGAACGCTTCTTCGTTATCTTTTTCGTTACGACTTGCGGATTCATGCATCATCGGTCCGAAGTCTTCACGCAGCTTCTGATTGAATTTCATCTGCTTGTTAACCCATCCGATAAGTTTTTTCGAGAGTGAGTCCGTTTCGGAAATGATCAGAATATATTTGCGCTTTCGAAAGGCCGCTTGATGTAACGGAAGGGCATTCGAAAACATACCGGACTTCGAATGTCCCCGCGCCGCCGCAATCGCAAGCCTAGCGTTCCTTTTTTCGTGGTTCACGTAGTTACAAAGATCAAAAAACTCTTCGTGGATCTTCGCAATATTTTCGATTCCGTCATGAGGCGTCCCGTCGTCCGAGTTACGAACGACATTGTCCTCGTTATCCGGGTTTAGGCCGTCACTAAGGTATTCGTAGGTGAAGTACGCGACATCGAGTTCAGCCTTATGGACCCGCTTCAGCTTCGTCAACTCTGCTTTATCCTTCCGGAATGTGTCGATATGGTATTCCGTAGCCTTCCCGGACTTAATGAGCGCCACCAATTTACGGACACGCTCGGTCAATAAATCGATCCGCTCCTGCCTTTCTTCGCGATCCAGCCATTTTCCGTTAATGTACGCCAAATTGGCAGCCTCCTTTCGTTTCAATTTCGTATTGACTTTCGTTATCTTTTTCGTTAATATGAATGTAACAAAATCATTTTTAAGTTACATAGAGGTGAATCGTTATGGCTAACGAAGTTTTTCCGATTAAATCAAAACGCGATTACAATAAGTTCATAAAGGCGCTCAAGCCGGGACGGGATCGATGGCTCGCGCAATTAGGTACCGCTTTCGGTCTGCGTATCAGCGACTTGTTGCTGTTAAAAATCGGAGAGCTTCGCGGCCAAAAATCGATTACACTCCAAGAAAAGAAACGGAAGAAAAAGCGTGTGATCACGTTTAGCCCTTCCGTTCTTAAGATCGTTTCCCAACTCAAAGGCGATGACGATGATTACATATTCGCCAGTCGCAAAGGTGGTAAGCCGATCACCCGCGTTCAGGCCTATCGGATATTGAGCGACGCAGCCAAAGAGGCCGGCATTTACGAAAAGATTGGCAGCATCGGTACGCACTCGCTCCGTAAGACGTTTGGTTATCGCCTATACGAGAACGGCGTTGATATCACGCGCATTATGTCGATGCTCAACCACTCAAGCGAGCGCGAGACGTTGAAATATATCGGAATTACGGCCGATGAGATATCGGAAGCTTACGAAAGCATCGAGGTTTAGGACTTGTCGACGCAATATATTCGTTTCAGATCATCCATTTTGTCGTCAATATCCGCTTTTAATCTCAAAATTTTGTCTTTATGTTTAGCCGGTTCTTCCTTATCGCTAGGAGGACCGGAAAGTCGCAACGTTTGGAGCTCGTTAATCAGCTTACGAACCTGATGATTCGTTACTGCCGCGCAATAATGATGACCACAATGAGGGCACGAAAAGAAGGTCTCGATAACGCCTTTTCGGATCGCCCTCTCTTGCGGAGTTGCGGCAAACGGATTGTAACAACTATCGCAAATTGCTTTCATCCGCATCAACCTCACTAATAGTCTCGAACCATTTCCGCAATCCCTCTTTTAGGTTGGACACATCCACATTAGAGTTTTCGAGAGCTTTTTCGAGAGTACGCACCACCTCTTCAACGCTAATCTCCACCTGCTCCTGCCGCAATTCAGCCAGCGCTTGCGTCGCCGCCTTTGCTTCGCGTTGAAGAGCTTTAAGGCCAGTGATGGCTTCGGATACCTCTACGCTTACCTTTACGTTTACGTCTCTGATCTTTCCATTTTTTTCGAAATTCGGATTATGATACCCGAGGATGACTCCGTTCCTGCTATCCATTTCTATTGATTCGCGTTTATCCGCCATTCACATCGTCTCCTTTTCGTTTCTCAAAGCGCGCTTCATCGTGAAACCTGCTTTTACAGGGGCGGCAGGGATCGAACCTGCCCAAATAATCCGCCACCGAGGAACATGCGCCCCTATTTGCTACACCGACCGGCTTTGTTATTACGAGAAACGCCCATATGTCGATTTAGATACAGGCGCTTCTAACTGATCCCTGCACTACCCGGCCGGTGAATGTACGTACGTCAACCGAATGCCTTTACGGCTCTATTGCTAGACGCAAGCACAAAAAGACCTCCGCCGTAGGGTGCGGAAGCCTCGTTCTGATTGCGTCGGACTCACGTAGGCTAAGTCGGCCGTGTCGAACGCAAGTCCTTATTAATTCGCGACAGTATAGTACGCTTTCCGGTACGTATTTAACGTCCCCACCGGCGGAGAATCCGCCGTCGCTATCGGATATGCGGGCGAGGATTTGCACCTCGCATGACAGCATTCGACCACGTCTCCGATTTCAGGTCGGGAAGTATCTGTCTTAAGTCTTAAGCGTCTACCTATTCCGCCACCGCATACGTTTGAAATTTACACGAAATTAGCGTTTCTAACCGTTACCCTACCGAATACCCTCGGCGAAGGCTGAGACGTCTAATTTCGTGTGATTTGCGCGTGAAAATCGTTATGTTAAGCCGCTATAATAACAAGCCTCGTAATATGCGTCCCAACATCGCTCGCACATTTGCCGATCGTTAATATCATCGTAGTCTAATTCGCCATCTTTTTCGCAAACATCACATTTCTGAATCATCGGCTGCACCTCCGTTAGATTTACGCCCCGAGTTCGAAAAATTGTGCGCAAGTTCTGAACAGCAGTCGTCCGGGGGTTTTTGGGGCGGCTTGGGGGCCGGGCCCTTCCGAAAAAATTCCGTTTGTATAAATCATTCACCTTTTTGTATATCGAATGTAACACAATCACGTTTTGTTACATTGAACGAATGAACGAAACGTTGATACGACTGGCTTCATCGGTCATCATATATCGCAAAGATACGAAGGAACTTTATGCACTCGACAAACCGCGTCAGATCAACGATGTGATAGGTGCGTGGTGCCGGCCGTTATGTATAAGATATTGCATATCGGGAGTGTGTAGGCGGTGTTGGTCGGACTGACCCCGTGAGTTTCTGAAGGGCTTATCCTTTCGGACTATCTCGCTGGTGTTCGGGTAACACTCCGTTGTCCCGTCCGTCTATCCCTCACCGTATTCCTACCTATATCTATTGCGCCATACCTGCCGTATGCAACAGGCGGTATGCATATCCGGTACCGCCCGCTCTATCCCAACGGCACCCTACCGTATCTAACCGGTACCTCTTGCGTATTAGTACAACGGTATGAAACGTATGTTACACGTCCTTCTATTACGTAATACAGCATAACGGTATGAAAGTTGATGTATTTCGTGATAATAACGCTATCCTTTCGTATGTTTTAAATACTAGCGTCCACTCCGTCGCTTACGCTCCTCCGTGTCCGCGGATATTATTAAGACCTTTATCGCGATACAATTATTTATACAATATACATGATTGCGTTTCTGCGGGACGGAGTGAAACGTAGTTCCCGCTAGTCTTCGGATTCAGAAGACTAAGAAGTAATTCCGGACTCAAAATCGCTGTATCCCTTGCGGCTGTAAGCACGAACCCTATTTTCGGTTGTGCGAATAAAGTCGTGTTTTTGGCCGATTTGTGCGAATAAGATCGTGTTCATTATCAATTACGATATTCTAATTGAGAATATAACGATAATCATCCGATGTCTCACCGTTACATTCAACGTATTATTATTCATATAAACGTATAAATATACGGTAATAACACGAAGAAATAGACGCCAATCATTCGTCAGCGTCTTCGTCTAGGTCGATAAGCTCTCGTATATCCGATATATTCAACGCGGTTGCAATCCGGCTAAGGTGGTCGAGCTGCACCCGTTCCTTAATCCCGCGACACAGTTCGCTGATGGCAGACGGCCTTATCCCGGTTAGCTCTGCGAGTTCCTTCTGCGTCATATTCTTCCGATCAAGTAGCTCGGCTATCTTTAATTTAACGATCATTTGCCGGCACCTCCTGCGATTATTATAACGTAAAAACGATATTTTTGTAAATAACGTATTGACGTTATAACGGTTATGCGTTATAATTAAGATAACGAAAGGAGGTGAACGTAATTGATTGACGTAGTGATGAAGCTTTCGGCAATCGCCGCAACTTGGCTCGGAATTATCAAGCTCGGCCTTGAACTCCGCAAGATGCGAAAAGACTCCGAAAGTAAAGAGCGACGGGCTCCGACCAAGAAACACCGTCGCCGATTATAACACCGAGGGGCATTTCGCCCCTTGTCAATCAATTATAACACGAATGAAACGAATTGATACCACCGAAATTTTGTTAGTCGTCGTCTTGCTCGCTTGGATTGCGGATATGAACTTCGGCCGGCTGTCCGTTCTGGACTACGTCGGCCTCGGATCAGCGATCGTTTTCATCGCGCTTCTATTCTTTAGATCGGGGAGGAATCGGAAATGACGCTTTATGTAAAACGTTTGTGGTCGGACACACCGCCATTAAGACCGCAGCAGGCCGAACAACTTCTCGATCTATATGAGCGCCCTATTGCAACGTTTAAAGACGCTGGCAGGGCGTATCAGATCGGGTTTAATACGGCGCTGACCTGTCTCGGCTATTTAATCGCAACCAAACACGGAGGTAATGACGATGAATAAAACGAAACTTTTAACGGCCGTCCTCGGCCTATCAATCGCAGGAAACGCGGCCCTCGGGATATACGCCGCAAAGCTGAACGAAGATGTCGATATTGCTTATCGCGTGGCTGACGACATGGCCGCGGAAGCCAAAGACGCCCAGGAAACGATCGAACGCGAATATATCGTCGAAGGGAAAAACTACGCGGTTTCAGCGGATGACGGCGGCTTCTCTTTCGATCCGGCAGCCACAAACGCAAAGCCTGGCGATAGGATTAGCGTTACTTTTACGAAGGATCAATACGAAAATGGCAGCGGATTTAAGGCGATTAAGGTTATCGAATAACAAACGAAATCAGGCGTTAAGCGGCCGCCGATACCTAATATACCTGCAGCAGCTTCCGGCGGCTCCTACGCTTTAATTTCGTGGAAAAAACGTTGAAAGGAGTATGTGTGGTGTATAAGAAACCTGTGAGAATCAGTAAGAAACAAGTTCAACTTTGTTACTTGTTAGATGAGTTATACGATCAAGTAAATGTAGTAATACATGATGCAGTTCTCAGCAGAGCATCGAACCGGCTTTCTGTAATCGAAGACGCAGCAAAGGAAGTTGAGAGGATTTCTAAAGAAATGCAACAGCATGTAGATTCTATGAGACGCAAAAGAACGGAATAACATAAATTACCGTAACCGAATCGCTTTGTCTCGTCGTACTCTTACTATATCATTATAGTAACTACGCTGAAACGAGGTGATTCTTTTTGTTTATTTCGCCCATGCTGCTTGAGTCCGCAAAGGAACCGTTCAACTCTGACGCTTATATCACGGAAACCAAATTCGACGGCATTCGGCTAATTGCGTCCAAAAATAACGGCCTAATCCGCCTCTACACGCGCCACAATAACGAAGTCACCGCTAAATTCCCCGAATTATTAACGCTCGACATCTCGGACGGAACCGTGTTAGACGGAGAGCTTATCGTAACTGGTCCGACTGGCGCCGGCGATTTCGAAGCGGTTATGGAACGGTTCCAATCGCGAAAAAGTTATCATCCGATAGTATTTTGCGTTTTCGATGTCCTGCGGATAGACGGCGCTTCCATTACGTCTCAGCCACTGTATAAGCGAAAGGAATTGCTGTGCGGCCTGAAAATCGATCACCCGAACGTTAAAATAGTCGAAGGTATACGTGGTTATGCTGCGGATTACTTCGCATTAGCCCGCGAAAATAAGCTCGAAGGAATCGTTATGAAGCGCGCTGATTCAACTTACGCGGAAAATAAACGATCTGACCGCTGGCTCAAGGTCGTTAACTACGAATATACAGACGTTTTCATAATCGGAATACGAAAGGAAGATAATGCGATGCTGCTATCGTACCTGGACGGTCAATACGCCGGCGTTATGGAGTTTATGCCGTATGATAAGCGGCGGAAGTTGCATATGGAGCGGAAGGACGTCGAGGAGACGGAGAAATACGTCTATATTGAGCCGATTATGTGCCGCGTCAAACACCGATTTAAAACGAAAAACGGATTGCTACGGATTCCTTCGTTTCATGAATGGCGTTGAATTGATCGCACTATTGTCGTATTCTAATAGTCGGAGGTCGAGAGCGAATGGATTACGAAACAAAAGGCTATGATACGTCAATTGTATACGATTATAAAGAGTATCCAGACGTCCACTACGGGCGCTGCGATAACTGCGACTATACGCTGTTTAAAAGTTCGGTTAAGGACGGCATATTTCTTCGCGAGTGCCGCAGATGCGGTATGAAGAAGAGCATATAAAACAAATAAGGCCGAGCGGGCTAATTTATCTTGTACAAAGCTTATCTTTACATTCTTCTTTGGGTTCGGCATCAACCGTATATGACAATATTTCTTTATTGGCTGGATCATATAGACCTTCAAACTCTTTTTCTCCGTTAGTATAACCCTTCACAGTAATACCACCCATTGGATTAATATAGTAATTCTCAGAAAAATGGATATCTTTCACATCTTTATAGTTAGTTGTTAAAAATTTTTCCATATGATTCTGTGCTTCTTCGAATAAAGCAATCTCTTTTTCCTTTTGATCGTGCTGATGCTTCATAAAAAGTCCTCCAACTGCTATAATTATTAAAATAAGGATAATTATGTACTTTTTCTTTTTCAATCGGAAATCAACCCTTTCCTATCCTATTTTACAAAAATAAAGAGGCGATGTATATGAGTGATAAGATAAAAGTTCCAAAAATAACAGATAAAACTTATTATACGCTAAGTCAGGAATCTTACAACCGCGAAAGATTAGATGATAAATTGAAAACAGGAAAACCGATACAGACAGACCAAAAAACTTATTGGTATGTCGAAAAAATTAAAAGAGACTCTGATACGGGACTTGATGCCGTTGTTTTTTCTCAGGGTCAAAAAACAAAAGACGGCAAGTGGGTCAAATCAGATAATCCCGAAAACGTCGTCGTAGCCTTCGCGGGAACTGATCCGAAAAGCCAGTTCTTTCAAGATGTTATTGACGCAGACGGCGGGAACGTTGTGATGGGAATTGACCCGAAAAAGAAGGAACACTACATAGCCGAAAAAGATGCGAAAGATACTTCTAAAACACTCGGAAAATATAACGGAACTCCGTCACAAGACTCGATGCTTAGCACCGGTAACTACAAATTAATTACGAAAACGTCCCAAATCGGGCAAGCTGACGATCTGGTGCGGGAAGTTAAACAAAAGTATAAAGGCACCTCGACGGTTATTTCAACTACCGGACACTCGCTTGGCGGCGCAGAAGCTGAATACAGCGCGGTCAACAACAACATCTATGCCGTCGCGTTTAACAGCCCTTCAATTGTTAAGCTGCACTCTGAGGAGCAGCAAAAGAAAATTAACAACGGTGAATATGACCGGTCCATAAAATCGATTATCAATCCGGATGACATGGTCGGGGCCGGCTGGTGGAACGAATATGACCGGCACAATGGAACGACAATTTATACGAAGGACCCTGAATTATCAAATGCGGTGCGCGAGGCGAGAATGCAGGGCGATGTATTCCAACAAATCGGGCAAAACGCTGGGTATTTCTTTCAGACCGCAATCTTAGGAATGCCCGACACCCACGGCCTCAATGATTCGAATTTCACCTTCGACGAAGACGGCAACGTTCAAAATGTTGAAGGCGATGAACTCGTCTACGATAAAAATTTAAAAGCAATGCTGCCGGCTGAAGTGGCATCAGGGAGCGGCGCGATTAAAGTCACCCCCGAAGTCGCTAAGCAGCTTGCGGAAAAAGTAAATGCGATTATAAACGACCTGCGTACGATGAAAAGAGAAGCGGAAAACGCCTACCAGGAACATGACGCTGCGATAAGCGATTTGAAATACGATACCTATCGCCAGGTCGGTCACGGCTTATACGATCAGCTTACGCTCGATGATGTAAACAATACGCTGAATGATTTGGCGCAGTCGTTCGATAAAAAAGGGAATCCGCTGTTTTACGATGTCGATGCCGAAGCGGCCTATATCGCTTCATTACAAGACACGATTTCAGATTTAGAAGAAATCAGCGGCTATCTGGCGCAAATCGCAAAAGATTTTAAATCAAAAGACAAGATGCTCGCAAACTGGCTAAAGTTATAAAATTAAAGGCGCCAATAGGCGCCCTCTTTCGTTTTATGCTCCGCGCGGAAACCCGTATTTAGGCTTCGGCAACTCTTTCGCTCCTACCGTAAATCCCATCCGTATCACCTCCGACATGGTAAATTATACTTTCTTAACGTTAAACATCGCAAGCAGCGTCTTATCTGGCGCTTTGGACTGCCGATAAAACACGTTAGGATTGAACGTATACCTTTCCGGCTCACTTCCAACCTTTATTCGCGCGACAACGAACTCCCCATCGAATTTCATCTGCTTCAGCCGTCGGCCAAGCGTATCCGGTGTTACTCCGATCGCCGCCGCTAGCTCTTTCTTATTGAACCAACGGATATGCTTCGGATTCTTTTCGAAAGGATT
>NZ_LECW02000066.1 GCF_001042475.2 Bacillus glycinifermentans | reverse complement strand
AATAGGCCGTATAAGCTGTCATGGTAAAAGTCCGCCATGCTGACGTTTTAGTGGCGTCCGGAGCCGGTTTCTTTTTTGACTTCTTCAGCGCCTTGACTTCGTCCTCAAGCGCCTGTATCTGCGCGTCCTTTTTCGTTATCTCTTTCGTTAATTCTTCGTTACGCGATTCTGCCGATTGAAGTGCGGCCTGATCTGGCGTTATCCTTGGCGGTTCTGGCGGCTGATCTGTCGGACAGTGGCCGGAGAATAGCTGCGCTGTTAGCGTGAAATTTGTTAGTATACCGATGTTTACACCTCCTCGAAGAATTGGTCGACCCACGGCTCTACATTAACGACTTCCTGACGTAAGGCTTCCGCGAGTTCAGCGATCTCCTTTTGCGCACCTTTGCCCTGCTTACGTTTCGAATAGAATTCGAGTAACGACCGTAGATTCGCAGTCATTACGAGATTAGTTGCGGCTGCGTTCGGTAGGACGGCGCGGGCATCTTCGGCGGGCACTCCGGATTTACGAAGCATATCGTAGTAATATTGCGCGTTATCCATCGCCTCTCTGAAAACCTCGTCAGCAAATCCGTAAGCAACCCCGTCAAACATTTCGCGCCGCTGAAAATGCACCTGCTCGCTTCCGTATTCAACTTTCCCCGGAACTACATAATCGAATCCGCCGATCTTATCATCGCTTCCCATCCGCACATAACGCTGTGACTGGACGCTGAAACTAAAGCCGACTCTGTGGCGTGTGAGCTGCGCCAATAACGCCCGGCTGACGCCTTCAATTGCAAAGGTGAACGAGATATGCTCTAACGTCGACGAATGGCCCGAACGGACGATATGTCGGAACAATCGGTCGGCGTCGGTGCCTGCGCCACCATCTGACGCTTTGGAGCCGAAATACTTGGCGCCTTCCTTTGCGACGATTTCAGACGGCATGTTGGCGCTGTAGCACGTTCTGATTGCGGTTAGGGCGACCGCTTGGCCGTCGGTTTGGTGCAGATCGTCCAAGGTGTTCGTATAATATTCGCCAGATTCATCGTATTTTCTGTAATCGAGGGTCTGTTTGAATTCGTCGCTTAATTGCGTATGCGCGATTAGCTGTACGTTCATTTTGGTTTCCGCCATTATATCAGCTCCTTCCCCGTCGGTTCCCCGAAATATTCCGGATGTGGACTTCCGACTCCGCTCGAACCGAAGCCACCCGCACCACGATCGCTATCGCCCAACTTGGTCACTTCCGTAAATGCCGCCTGCTCGACCGGCTTGATTACCGCTTGCGCGATACGATCTCCTTTGCTGATGATGTACGTTCCTGCCGGGACGCTTTCTTCCGTCAAAACGTTTCCTATTGGTGAGTTTCCGGAATTGTCAATAGTATGGATAGCGTTATGACAAACTGCACGCATCTCCGATCCCCAATACTCAGGTTCCTCTTCGCGGTTATATTCGTACTGTTCCTCGACCTCATATTCCTTTTGCGCAATATTATCGACAATCACTCCGACCTCGCCCCGATAGCCTGCGTCGACCGTACCGAGCTGAACACGCAGCTTCGTCTTCAACGTAATACCCGAACGTGGCCGAATCTGCATTTCGTAGCCTTCCGGAATCTCGAATACTAGCCCCGTTTTGACTAGCGTGGTTTTTCCCGGCTCGATAATGACGTCTTCTACCGCTACTAGGTCGAAGCAAGCGTCGGAAGCGTGAGCGTATTGTGGAATTTGTGCATCGGGTGACAGGCGTTTAATATTTACGTTCATTTCGATTCCCCCTCGTTAATAGTTGCGTATATACTTTCGTTAATGGATGCGTAATTAAGCACTCTTACGCCCCCAATTCGATTCTTTTACAAGCTCGAAAGTCCAGCCGTTATAGTCCGTTCGTTCACCGCGCAGACATTTCTTTATTATTGGACGATGCAGTCCGTACTTTTCTGAGAATGGCCGAAGACCTTCCGCTCGGATAATTTCTCCCTCCGGGGACTTTGCGATGAAGTGAACGCGGGTATTAGACAAGTCTCGATAAGCATTATTGACTTCCCGGGTGACAAAGCAGCAAGTTTCCGGGGAATAAACTTTCTGGCTTTTCGGTACGCCTTGCTGCTTTATATCTTTGTCGAGAAAGAGTTTTCGGTTATTGAAAAGTTCCTCATCATACCCATCTATCCTCGGAAAATCTTCGAGAAAATGCTTAAAGCAGTGCCATCGATCGCAAACTTTTACTCCGGCTCCGCCATACGATGAATAATGCGGACAATCAGGATCGTAGCATCGCTCTAGCATACCACTCCAAATTGAATAAATATTTTTTACCCCTACCATCTTTACGTCCCCGAGATAACCTACTCCAAACACTGATTTTTCATATCGATCTTTTATTTTCCCACGCATGATTTCAACTTTTTCCACATCTCGCTCATAGCCTGTTTTTACGAACCGTATTCTAAATAGTTTTGTTCCGTTCTTCTTCCGTCCACTTACTCGAAGAACTTCATATTTCTGCCCTTGGTTGTTCGAGAACACCTCACCTATAAGTTCGTGTTCAATCCCCAAAGTAAAAATCCTCATCCTGCAAAGCTTCAGCGGTAGCTTTTTTGTAAGAATTCCCCTTTTGACTGAAGAAGTCCATAGATTTCGTCTTCGTATTCAATCCGTTCAGCACGATCGGATTTACCGTTTCATCTTCGAAATATGGGTCGAATCCGAGGTTAGCCAGCGCCTTGTTTCCGTTGTACCGGACAAACTTCTTAACGTCGTGAGTCAGCCCGACCTGATCGTAAATATCCTCAGTATATGCGGTCTCATTCTCGTAAAGTTCTGCAAGCAATTCGACGGCAAAGTCGCGCAATTCGATCTGGACGCCCGGAGACTGACGATTATAAATTTCCTGCGCGAGTAAGCCGACATAGACGCCGTGGATCGCTTCGTCGCGGATAATCAAATTAATGATCTCGCCGCTGTTCATCAGTTTTCCTTGACCGTAGAAATATAACGGATAATAAAAGCCGCTATAGAACAGGAAGCTTTCGAGATAGACCGACGCAACCATCGCCTTGTAAAGCGAAATGTCATCGCCTGGCTTAATCGCGTTGTACAGCCCACCAATGATTTCGGCCTTACGCTGCAAGTATCGATTCGTCTTCACCCATTCGAACAGTTCCGTAATTTTCTCCATTGGTGCGAGCGTCATGAAGATGTTCGAATACGACTTCGCATGGACTGCGTTTTCCATCATCGCCATAAAGTTCAGGACGGCTTTGCGCTGATGACCGGATACCTGTGCGGCAATTAACGGCATACCTGTGTTTCCTTGTTCCGTGTCGAGCAGCGTTAAGCCCGCGAGAACTTTCATATACGTATCCTGTTCGTTGGCTCCGAGATACTTCCACGTTAGAAGGTCGCCGTTTAGCGAAATCTCTTCCGGAAGCCAAAACTGCTTAACGTTCTGTTCGTAAAACATCTGCGTGAATCCGTCTTCGTGTTGCGACCAGTTGGCCGCTGTATATTGCGACATTTATTCGTCCTCCTTTTTTTGATTGTTGTTTTTCGGATTTATTGACTACGCCCTCTTAAATATTCGTTTAATATGCCTTCATATTTATCTCGCATGAATTTAAACCTGTCTTGGTGTAATTTCTCGCTCCAGCCGGTTAATTCGTCAAGCTCCTTCATTTGCTGGAATCCTTTTTGGATTTCCTCGTAATAAAATTCAACATCTCCCACCGCTCTCCAATGCCTCGTTGTCCTGACTTGTTGACCTGTTTCGGCTGTTTTCATAGATGTATTTAAAGCCTTTGTTTTCTTGTTTTGATTAGAGAGTATATTCGATACGATTTTCTTCAAAATGAGATCGCAGTAAATCTTAACGAAGTTAGTTGGTTGGCGTACCACCTATACCGCCTCCTATACTTATTTCTACATAAAAGAAATTTAGCATCCGAAAAACGTTGATTTCCATCAACTCTCCGTAGGATAATTAAGAAAACATAAAACGGAGTTGAAAATATGAACAAAAACGAATTACCGGCTACAACACCTTGCAATCACACTTTTACTTATCCTCCCGAAATTGCTAATCTCGCTGCCCAAGAAGGCAAGCATGCGGTATTTATGATTAATAACGATAAAGGTGATCAGGCGTATATCGCTACAACATTCTCTGGAATATCCGAAAGGCTTGAACTTATATTCCCTGTCAGTGGAACTCCTGAACAGATTTCCGAAATTTATGATGATATTCTTTGGGACGAGGTGGAGGTTTCTAACGAAAACGGTCCATTCATTTATAAACAAGCCCCATCAGTTCAAGCGATGGAAGATTGCTTTGATCGCCTAGTAACCACGGTGTTTTAAACCACGCAAGACAAGCAACCTTCCTGCCCCGTATCCTTTGTTCGCGCATAGTACAACGTCTTAATTCCTTTGTGATGTGCGTAAAGGTCAATTCGGTTTAAATCGCGCGTCGTCATCGTATCTTTTAAGAACAACGTAAATGAGATACCTTGATCGACGTGCTGCTGAATTGTCGCAATCATATCGACGACTTTAAACATATCCATGTCATACGCTTCCTTGTAGAAGAACCAATTCTTCGCACTAAGCCCCGGCATCGGATAATACGTCTTGGAATTTCCGTATGTCCTTTCCTCTATGCGCTCCATAATAGGCATGACCGACGCAGTAGCAGACTGAACGTACGAAATAGATCCCGTCGGCGCAATCGCAAGTCTATACGAATGATAGAGTCCGTGGAGCATAACGTTAACCTCCAAGCGAACCCAATCGATGCGCTTCGGAATTTCAACGCCTTCAAACAGCTTCGCGACCTTCTCCGTTTTAGGACGGAAGTCCTCTGCGATGTACTTATCGAAGTAGCTGCCGTCTGCATACGTTGATCCTTCGAATCCCTCGAACGTGCTTCCGGTTTCCTTCGCAAGCTCCATTGACCGCACCAGCGACCAATA
>NZ_LECW02000065.1 GCF_001042475.2 Bacillus glycinifermentans | reverse complement strand
TGAAATTGTCAGGAGTCAAAGGCATTGTAATGCATTGGACGGCGACGCCGGGCGCATCTGCATTGAATGAGCGGAATTACTTCAATGGAACGTGTATCGCGGATAAACGTTACGCCTCAGCACATTATTTTGTTGACCGTAAAGAAGCGCAGCTGATTATCCCTGAAAATGAAGTCGCATACCATGCACATGATCAAAACCGGTGTTATGTCAGCTTTCTAAAACCGAATGCCAATACAACAGCGATCGGCGTTGAAATGTGTGTCGAAAAAGACGGTAAAATTCACAGCGAAACTGTTCAAAATGCTGCTGAACTGGTTGCCGATCTGTGCAAGCGTTACGGGCTTTCTACGAATAAGATCGTACGTCATTACGATGTGACAAATAAAAACTGTCCGGCGCCGTGGGTGAGCGATTCAAGCCAGCTTACAGCTTTCCGGAAAAAAGTCGATAGCTTGCTTGGAAAGAAGACGGTTTCCAAAACAACACCAGATAAAAAGTCATCATCCTCAAGCAAAAAGCAAACGAGCAAAAAATACACGCTGCCGTCCGGCATCTATAAAGTGAAAAGCCCGCTGATGAAAGGAACGGCTGTCCGTCAGATTCAAGAGGCTTTAGCTACTCTCTATTTTTATCCAGACAAAAAGGCAAAGAATCACGGAATTGATGGCTATTACGGGCCGAAAACGGCGAACGCGGTCAAACGGTTCCAGCTGATGCACGG
>NZ_LECW02000064.1 GCF_001042475.2 Bacillus glycinifermentans | reverse complement strand
AATAGGCCGTATAAGCTGTCGCGGTGAAAGTCCGCCATGCTGACGTTTTAGTGGCGTCCGGAGCCGGTTTCTTTTTTGACTTCTTCAGCGCCTTGACTTCGTCCTCAAGCGCCTGTATCTGCGCGTCCTTTTTCGTTATCTCTTTCGTTAATTCTTCGTTACGCGATTCTGCCGATTGAAGTGCGGCCTGATCTGGCGTTATCCTTGGCGGTTCTGGCGGCTGATCTGTCGGACAGTGGCCGGAGAATAGCTGCGCTGTTAGCGTGAAATTCGTTAGGATACCGATGCTTACACCTCCTCGAAAAACTGAGCCGTCCATGGCTCTACATTAACGACTTCCTGACGTAAGGCTTCCGCGAGGTCAGCGATCTCCTTTTGCGCACCTTTGCCCGGTTTCCGTTTCGAATAGAATTCGAGTAACGACCGTAGATTTGCAGTCATTACGAGATTCGTTGCGGCTGCTTGCGGGAGGACGGCGCGAGCATCTTCGGCGGGCACTCCGGATTTACGAAGCATATCGTAGTAATATTGCGCGTTATCCATCGCCTCTCTGAAAACCTCGTCAGCAAATCCGTAAGCAACCCCGTCAAACATTTCGCGCCGCTGAAAATGCACCTGCTCGCTTCCGTATTCAACTTTCTCCGGAAGCACGTAATCGAACCCGCCGATCCTATCATCGCTCCCCATCCGTACGTAACGCTGTGACTGGACGCTGAAGCTAAATCCGACGCGATGCCGTGTAAGCTGCGCCAATAACGCCCGGCTGACGCCTTCGATCGCAAAAGTGAACGATATATGCTCAAGCGTCGACGAATGACCTGATCGGACGATGTGCCGGAATAGGCGGTCGGCATCCGTGCCTGCGCCACCATCTGACGCTTTGGAGCCGAAATACTTGGCGCCTTCCTTTGCGACGATTTCAGACGGCTTGTTGGCGCTGTAGCACGTTCTGATTGCGGTTAGGGCGACCGCTTGGCCGTCGGTTTGGTGCAGATCGTCCAAGGTGTTCGTATAATATTCGCCAGATTCATCGTATTTTCTGTAATCGAGGGTCTGTTTGAATTCGTCGCTTAATTGCGTATGTGCGATTAGCTGTACGTTCATTTTGGTTTCCGCCATTTATTCGTCCTCCTTCGCTAGACTTTCGAAAACTCTTCGGTATTGGTCGTTAATAGATTGCGTAACTATTTCTCTCGCTTTCTCTTTCGTTGTGATCCGAAAAGTGCAATCGTCTTTTCCGTACATTTCGGAAGTGACAACATAATCGCGAAACAGTTCGTTCATGTATTCGAGATCGCCCGCGCCGTAAAACTTTCCGTTAATGAAACATGCGTATGTTTGCGGCATTATATCAGCTCCTTCCCCATCGGTTCTCCGAAATATTCCGGATGTGGACTACCGACCCCGCTACTCCCGAATCCGCCCGCACCCCGATCGCTATCGCCCAACTCGGCCACTTCCGTAAATGCCGCCTGCTCGACCGGTTTAATTACGGCCTGGGCGATGCGATCTCCTTTGCGGATTTTATATGCGCCCCATTCGAAATTACATCCGTAAATTGAATAGTAATCGATACCCATTCCGCTCGGTGCTGTATTATCGACAATCACTCCGACCTCGCCCCGATATCCCGCGTCGACCGTACCGAGCTGCACACGTAGTTTAGTCTTCAACGTAATACCCGAACGTGGCCGGATCTGCATTTCGTAGCCTTCCGGAATCTCGAACGCTAGCCCCGTTTTGACCAGCGCGGTTTCTCCCGGCTCGATGATGACGTCTTCTGCCGCAACCAGGTCGAAGCAGGCGTCTGAGGCGTGAGCATATTGCGGAATTTGTGCATCGGGTGACAAGCGTTTGATATTTACGTTCATTTCGATTCCCCCTCGTTAATAGTTGCGTATATACTTTCGTTAATGGACGCTTACTCGAAATAGAAATCGTCATCCTGGAGCGCTTCGACCGTAGCTTTTTTGTAAGAATTTCCCTTTTGACTGAAGAAGTCGTGGGACTTTGTTTTTGTACTTAACCCGTTCATTACAATCGGGTTCGGTGTTTCATCAGCAAAGTACGGATCAAAGCCGATGTTCATCAACGCCTTGTTTCCGTTGTATCGAACGAACTTTTTAACGTCGTGAGTCAGTCCGACCTGATCGTAAATATCCTCGGTGTAGGCGATCTCGTTTTCGTAGAGTTCCGCAAGCAATTCGACGGCGAAGTCGCGTAGTTCGAGTTGTACGTCCGTCTCTTGTCTATCATAAATTTCCTGCGCGAGTAAGCCGACATAGACGCCGTGGATCGCTTCATCTCTAATACCTTTTGTTCAGCCGAGATCGCTACTCTCGACCCGCTGCGAAATGCAGCCGCCTTACGTTACCGCAAGGAGCAGACTATATCATCGCCCACATGGGGCGCCTCCCGTTTCGATTTAAGGGGTTCTCACCCACGCCAATAGCTTGCGCCCTACTCGTTTTGCGGAATTTCACCGCCTATGCGATAGTCGTTGAACGTTCTATACGATCCCATAAAGTTTTCCATCTTCGTTTATGCCGAATTAAGCTAACGTATCGCGGGTGCAAGTCGTACTTCTCTCCGGCTTCGCCATTGCTCATCCCCGCAAGCAAATCATAGATTAAATTCGCGGCTTGTTCATCTGAAAGCTTTGACATCGAATTGCTCTCCCCGGGTTGCCCTGACATTAATCCAATCTTAAATGCGTGTTGAGTGTTTTCTTTAGGAGTGACTATTTCTAAGTTGCTAACGTGGTTATTGAGTTTGTTGCCGTCTATATGATTGACGAACATTCCGTCTGGTATTTCGTGTATGAAGTACTTTGCTACCAATCTATGAACTAGAAAGTTCTGAGTTCCTTTTTGTGGATGGGTGTATCCAACAACCTCATACCCGTGAGGTGTCACAAATGTTTTTCTAGGTTTATTAAGTTTCTTCGAAATAATTATTCCGCTCTCGGTAATCCACCAAGGGGCTTCCTCTACTTCTTTTCGCACAATCTTCACCTCCTTCTGGATCGCATAGCTTCGCTGCTGATCGTCCTTTTAAGGATTTCCCAGCAATTAGAGAGGTTCACAATCGCCGTCGCCGACGAAAGGGACTATTAATTAATCAGATTTATAATCTCGCCGCTGTTCATCAGTTTTCCTTGACCGTAGAAATATAACGGATAATAAAAGCCGCTGTAGAAAAGGAAGCTTTCGAGGTAGACCGACGCAACCATCGCCTTGTAAAGCGAAATGTCATCGCCTGGCTTAATCGCGTTGTACAGCCCACCAATGATTTCGGCCTTACGCTGCAAGTATCGATTCGTCTTCACCCATTCGAACAGTTCCGTAATTTTCTCCGTTGGCGCAAGCGTCATGAAGATGTTCGAATACGACTTCGCATGGACTGCGTTTTCCATCATCGCCATAAAGTTCAGGACGGCTTTGCGCTGATGACCGGATACCTGAGCGGCAATTAACGGCATACCTGTGTTTCCCTGTTCAGTGTCGAGTAGCGTCAGCCCCGCGAGGACTTTCATATACGTGTCCTGTTCGTTGGTTCCGAGATACTTCCATGTTAGAAGGTCGCCATTCAGCGAAATCTCTTCCGGAAGCCAAAACTGCTTAACGTTCTGTTCGTAAAACATCTGTGTGAATCCGTCTTCGTGTTGCGACCAGTTGGCCGCTGTATATTGCGTCAATTATTCGTCCTCCTTCTTTTTGTTATTTTTCGGATTTACTAGCTGCGTCTGCTTAAATATTCGTTCAATATGTCTTCATATTTATCTCGCATGAACTTAAACCTGTCTTGATGCAAGTTCTCGCTCCACCCGGTTAACTCATCAAGCTCCTTCATCTGTTGGAATCCTTTTTGGATTTCCCCGTAGTAAAACTCATTGTCTCCAACTGCTCTCCAATGCCTTGTAGTCCTGACTTGTTGTCCTGTTTCGGCTGTTTTCATAGCTATATTTAAGGCTTTTGTTTTCTTGTTTTGATTAGAGAGTATATTCGATGCGATTTTCTTCAAAATGAGATCGCAGTAAATCTTAACGAAGTTAGTTGGTTCGCTCACTATCAATACCACCTCCTATCAATCTGATAATTTAAACCACGCATGACAGGCAACCTTCCTGTCCGGTATCTTTTGTTCGCGCATAATACAGCGTCTTGATCCCTTTGTGATGTGCGTATAGGTCAATTCGGTTTAGATCGCGCGTCGTCATCGTATCTTTTAAGAACAGCGTAAATGAGATGCCTTGATCGATGTGTTGCTGGATCGTCGCGATCATATCGACGACTTTAAACATATCCATGTCGTACGCTTCCTTGTAGAAGAACCAATTCTTCGCACTAAGCCCCGGCATAGGATAATACGTCTTGGAATTTCCGTATGTCCTTTCCTCTATGCGCTCCATAATCGGCATGACTGACGCCGTAGCCGACTGCACATACGAAATAGATCCCGTCGGTGCAATCGCAAGTCTATACGAATGATAGAGTCCGTGGAGCATAACGTTAACCTCCAAGCGAACCCAATCGATGCGCTTCGGAATTTCAACGCCTTCAAACAGCTTCGCGACCTTCTCCGTTTTAGGACGGAAGTCCTCTGCGATGTACTTATCGAAGTAGCTGCCGTCTGCATACGTTGATCCTTCGAATCCCTCGAACGTGCTTCCGGTTTCCTTCGCAAGCTCCATTGACCGCACCAGCGACCAATAGTTCACGAGCGCAAAGAATACGTTAGCGAAGTCGCGAGCCTCTTCCGATTCATAAGCGATCCCATTCTGCGCAAGATATCCGTGTAGATTCATCGCTCCGAGTCCGATCGAACGCATCTGACGGTTAGCCTTAGCGACTGCCGGCGCGTTCTTGATATTCGTTGATTCCGATACGACCGTCAGCGCATCGACTGCGAGCTTTACCGTTTGCTCGATCGACTTGTTCGCCATGACGTTCGCAATGTTCAGCGAGCCGAGATTGCACGAGATGTCGAGACCGATTGCGTCCTCTTCGCCGTAGTCTGTGTACTCCGAAACTTCTGACGCCTGAAGCACCTCCGAACACAAATTCGAAAATTTAACCTTCGAAATGTGATTCAGCGCATGAGCTGCGTTTACGTTATCCTCGAACATAATGTACGGGTAGCCCGACTCGGATCTCAGAATCGCGAGCTTTTCGAGTAGCTGCCGCGGATTGATTTTATCTTTGCGGACGTTCGGATTCTCGACGAGTTTGTCGTACATTTCTCCGATATCCATTTCGTCAAGATGCTCGCCGTATTCCTTATAGACCGTATGCGGATAGAAAACGTATGCGTCCCGGTCATCGCGAGCCAATTCGATGAATTTATCCGGAATGACAACGCCGATCGATAGCGTCTTGACCCGGACGTCTTCATCTGCGCTGATCTTCTTGGTGTCGAGGAAATCGTTGATATCGCGATGGAATACGTTCAAATACGCAGCTCCTGCCCCAGAACGCGCGCCTTGCTGATCTGCATAGCGGAAGGCATTATCGAGGAGTTTCATGACTCCAACGACGCCCTTCGTTACGTTCTCGATCCCTTTGATCGATTCACCTTTCGCGCGTAGCTTCGATAAATTCAAACTTACGCCTCCGCCAAGCTTCGATAGCTGCATCGCCATGTCTACCGCGCGACTGATATCGTTCAGAGAGTCGCCCACTTCGAGAAGGAAACACGATACTAATTCGCCACGTCGCTTCCGACCCGCATTCAAGAACGTCGGTGTGGCTGGTTGATATTCCTGACGGATCATCATTTCCGCAAACTCGATCGCCTTGGCTGCGTTGCCTTTCGCGAAGAATAGCGCACAGATGGCGATGCGGTCTTCGTAGCGTTCGAGGATCTTCTTCTTATCGTTCGTCTTGAGCGCATAGTCGTTATAGAACTTAAACGCACTCATGAACGAAGGGAAACGGAACTTTTTCGCATAAGCCGCCTTGTAGACCGCTTTGATT
>NZ_LECW02000063.1 GCF_001042475.2 Bacillus glycinifermentans | reverse complement strand
TCGAGAATTACCCCTTTTTTCAAGAGGTATCCTGAAGGATGCTTCTTGTTTTTTTGAATGAATTCGAATAGACAAGCTGCAAATATGGATCGAAATCATAATAACTTCTCTCCTTTCAGTTTAAGTATCCTTAAAAAATTTTTGAGGATGCTTTTTTTGATTTAGGCTGTGGATAGTACTCGATCGGACAAATATGGGTGATTGTAATGGTACATGTATACACTGTTTATCATAGTTTAATAATGAATATGATCAATGAATGAAAGGAGAGCTTAGTCATGTTTCATTGCAAACCAAATGTGATGCCGCCAATTGTACACCCGACTAATTGTTGTCAAACTCATACTTTTTCTAAAACAATTGTGCCGCATATTCATCCGCAGCATATAACAAATGTGCATCATAAGCATTTCCAGCATGTGCATCAATATCCACACACTTATTCTAGTTACGATCCTGTTACACACTCTCATACTCATTGTGGTAAACCATGTTGTAACTAGTGGGATTAAACAATGACTGTATGGTTTACAGTGCATCATCATATATAGCACCCAACTGGGTGCTTTTTTATGTTCTCTGTAAACC
>NZ_LECW02000062.1 GCF_001042475.2 Bacillus glycinifermentans | reverse complement strand
TCTCTTGCCGATTGCGGGCCAGATTCGGAATATCTTGGAACAGTCTTTGAAAATCCTGATCTATTGGAGGCGGCGAGCGCCGATAAGGAGGAGTTATGATTTATCTAATTATAGGAATCGTCATTCTTGCCGCTCCATTAATCTGGATAGAGATTATGGAAAGACGGATTCAGGAATGGGAAAAAGAAAAATGAACGAATGGAGGGAAAGGATGTCAAAAGAACAGCTATCTTTTCTCGATGATGTGGATGAAAAAGCCGTTCGAAAAATAGTCATCAAAGAACTGAAAAATTACCGCGCTCTTAAAGTCCAATTAGAGAATAAAAAAGAATGTTCGTCTGCCGGCATAAACATTTTCCCTTCCCTCCGGGATTCATTTACCGTTAATGAACTCAAAGTCAAACAGATGGAACGGGCTTTACAAAACAGCTTGGACGATGAGGAACGTTTAATTATCGAAAAGAAATACCTGACGGCTGCCAGGGTGAAAGACATCAATATTTATATGGAACTCGGCATGAAAAAGGATACCTATTATGAAATAAAGCAGCGGGCAATCTGCCGTATTGCAACAGCACTCGGAATTATCTGAGTGCTTTTTTCATCGAGAAAAACCCGACAAAATCCCGACATTTTTCCGATAATCGGGGGGATAAAGAGGGGGAATTTTTATGCGTAATTTATCGATAAGATTTACT
>NZ_LECW02000061.1 GCF_001042475.2 Bacillus glycinifermentans | reverse complement strand
ATAGATGAGCGAAATTAAAAAGCCGGTAATTACGAAGGAGCAGGCGGAGGCTATCCAGTTTCTAATGTCGGGTGGTAATGATTGGACTGAAGACGATATATTAGAACATCACGTGGCAAATAGGTGGTTTAATGAGTATGCACCGCTAAATAGCCTCTATACAATAGTGCTCGCGGCCGCATTAATCAACGGATATGAAGTCGAAAAGACACCGGAGGAGAAGGTGCGGGAGTATTACGCGGCCAATTACCAGCGACATGAGCAATCCATGCCTCGCAGTAAGGACGATTTTTACACATCAGGCGTTGCGGAAGGAGTCCGAAATACACTCGACTGCCTCGGAATCAAAATCGAAGGGGTGAATGCGTGATGACGAAAGGCAAACTCGAAGCGATCCGTCAGCGTGCGGAAGCGGCAACGGAAGGAGAATGGTGCGAAGGATACGATCATTATGTTCTGATCGACAATTTTAAGGGGAGTTACCAAACATTCGGTATTGCAAGATGCGCGAGGAAAGAGGATACGGAGTTCATCGCAAGCGCCCGGCAAGATATTCCGGCTTTACTCGATCACATTGCGGAGATCGACCGAAAACTACGTAAAGCAGAGTTAATTATCGGTAGGGTCGAGGACTTGTTGAGCAGCATACAACACGGTACCGGTTACGAAGTATACGATGAAGTTTATCGCTTTATTTACGAAGAAGGTGACGAAAATGCCGACGACAGATAGACCGGTATCAAAATGGAATGTGCGCGACTTTCAGTCGTACTTAAAGACGGAGCATGAGCGTCTGTACGGCATTCCTTACGTTCCGATGCGCGGATGGAAGGCCGAAGCGGGAATGCTCGGGCGCTGGGTCGGAACGAAACGGAATCCGGGCGAATACGGGCCGGAAGTAACGAAGCGATTCATCGATCTGTGCTTTGCGGAATACAGGCCGAACCCGCAGTATCCGGGCATCAGCTTCGGATT
>NZ_LECW02000060.1 GCF_001042475.2 Bacillus glycinifermentans | reverse complement strand
ATTAATGAATTGATCTCTATTACTGAAAATGCAGGGAAAATGGGCGTTTATGTGCCGGAGCCGATCACCAAAGCGATTGAGATTTTAAAACAACAAAATAAATCAAAATAAGGTTGCTTATTGGCAGCCTTTTTATTTTTAAAAAGGAGGATTTTTTTATGGGAATCAAAGGTATTGATGTATCACATTGGCAAGGGGATATCAATTGGAAGAAGGTTGCGGCGGATAGGATCAAATTTGCCTTTATTAAGGCGACAGAAGGAACAACCCTAAAAGACAATAAATTTGAAACGAATGTTTCAGGTGCAAACGCCGCAGGGATTAAAACAGGAGCTTACCACTTTGCGCGATTCGGGTCAAAGTCAGAAGCATTGGAAGAGGCCAAGTTCTTTCTGTCCGCTGTGAAAAAGGTGAGTCTCTCATATCCGCTTGTACTTGATCTTGAAGTGAATCAGAGGAATGTCAGCAAAGCGGTTTTGACGGATGCAGCAGTTGCTTTCTTACGAGAGATTGAAAAGGCCGGCTACTTTGCCATGATTTATAGCGGAAAGTCCTTCCTTGAAAATTGCCTTGATGAATCTAAACTGAAGCCGTTTGCGTTATGGGTTGCCCGTTACAGCAGCAAACTTGGCCGGGATGCAGATATCTGGCAGTATTCTGATTGTGAAAAGGTAGCCGGTATTTCTGGGAATGTGGATATGAACATTTGTTATCGAGACGGATTAAGGGCGCATGCAGCTGTAAAAACTGAAAAGATATCTGCAGTTAAACCTGTGTCAAATATAAAGTCAGGGAAATCGACCACGACTTACACTGTCAAAAAAGGAGACACACTTTCAGGTATCGCGCAGAAATATAAAACAACTGTCAAAGCTCTTCAGAGCCTAAATAACATTAAAGATGCAAATAAGATTTATGTTGGCCAGAAACTAAAGATTGGCGGCAGTTCATCAAATAATAAGCAGTATTACACAATCAAATCCGGCGACACCTTATCTGGAATCTCCAAAAAGTTCAATACATCTATTAAGACGTTACAAGCATGGAATGGCATCAAGAATGCGAACAAGATATATGCTGGACAAAAAATTCGAGTAAAATAACTTGAAGGCCCTATGTGAAGGGCCTTTATTTCAAATACTTTCAATATAAACGTCCGAATTTGTTTTTAAACCTTTCTCAAGAGCGCTTTTTAATATTTTTATAAAATCTTCTCCATCGCTCGTAACAAAGTAATTAGATAGGTCGGTAATCTCCTCACTTATATTATCTCCCCAAGGCGGTCTTTTGCTAATGTCCTCGATATCCCATACAACCTGTGAAGGGCTATAATTCTTCAGTTGCTCTTTAATATCCTCTAATTCTTCAAGAGCTTTGCTAATGTTTTCACTTTCAAGTTTTCCTTGATAAAGCTTATTTAGCAAAAAAGGATATTTTGATCCCCAACCGTTTTCTTCTAAATGATAGCTTACTGTTGAAAAAAATGAATGTAAGAAGTCGCCATGGCCGACCTGATACCAATAATATTTGACTTTAAATCCTACAGCCATCGTGCTTCACCCCTAATTAGTTTTAAATTTAATATCTGCTCTACCATTGGTTTTTTTCTATTTAGCCCCCTAAT
>NZ_LECW02000059.1 GCF_001042475.2 Bacillus glycinifermentans | reverse complement strand
TAGGACGCCGCCAAGCAACCCGAAAGGCCAGCTTAGTAAAGCTGGCCTTTTTTGATGGGAAGAAAAAATATTTGGCTAAGCTGAGGAATGGATTCCAGCAATGCTAAAATCATTTGGCTCTATCGGCCGAAATATTCAAAGTCCACAGTACATACAACCTAGTGGAGATTATCGAACACGGCGACTATTAGTGAAAGTTCCGCCAGAGTTAAGAATGTTTGCATTTAAAATTTATAAAAGGGTAAAAATGAAAAGGCATAAGCCCAATTCGGACTCATGCCCATCATGCTTCCCTTAGAAACAGGACAAATCTCTATCTTCAGCTATTCAATGATGTCGCCAGGATTAATATCATAAACGGTTAAATCTTCAATATCAGAAAGTAAAGCAGAAAGTTCGCTTGGACGGCCGGTTAAAAAATCAAATACGCCAAAATGGGTGGGGATGACGTGCTTCGTTTTTAATAAGCGGACTGCCTTAGCCGCTTCCCGGGGGGACATCGTATAAGCATCACCGATCGGCAATAGCGCCAGTTCCGGTTCATATAATTCAGCAATAAGTGCCATATCCCCAAAGACGTTTGTATCTCCGGCGTGATAAATCGTATATCCATTCTCAAATTTAATTACGTAGCCCATTGGCTCTCCGCCATAAAAAATCTCATTGCCGTCAACGTATGCTGATGAATGATCTGCATGTACAGCTGTAACTGCAATATCCCCGAATTTTCGGGTGCCGCCTTTATTGATGGAAACAACATGTTCAACACCTTTCTTTTGGAGAAGAAAGGCCAGTTCCCAGCCTGCCAATACTGTCGCTCCTGTCTTTTTGGCAAGCCAAACGGCATCCTCGGCATGATCCCGATGCGCATGAGTTAAAAAAATGTAATCTACACTTTCAATGTGTTGAATTGTTTCGGGACAAGAGGGATTATTTTTTATCCATGGATCAATTAGTATTTTTTTATTACCGGGTGTTGTTATGTAAAATCCGCCAAAGCCAAGCCAAGTAAATGATACATTTCGGTTCAGCATGTTAATATCCCTCTTTCATTAAATCTCTGGCTGCAAAAACTTCTTTAGCCGCCTGCAGTCCATTTAAAGCAGCGGGGAAACCGGCATAAACAGAAAGCTGCATAATTAACTCAACGATTTCTTCTTTTGAGCAGCCAACATTTAAGGCACCATTAATATGAACCTCCAGCTGGGGAATTGCGTATCCAAGCGCAGTCAAGGCTGCAACAGTCGCTAATTCCCGGGATTTGATATCTAAACCCGGCCGGCTGTAGATGTCACCGAATGGGAATTCAACTAAAAGACGTTCAAAGTCAGGTGCGATTTCGTTTAAAAACTCACGAGTGTGACTTCCAGATTCTCCAACAACTTTGTTCATCAGTTGTAATCCGTCTTTATACCTTTTTTCTGTCATCTTAAAAATCCTCTCCTGCCTTTTTATAAATGTATTCTTCATAAAATAAAATTTTTTGATTTACGGTATTTATAAATACTTCAATATTTTTTTGTTGTTCAATTAACTTGTTTCGATGTTCCATAAGAATCGAGAGGCGATTGTTAACTTTTTCTTTTTGGATTTCACCTGATTCTAAACGTTCCAAAATACAGCCTTCTTTTGTAAACTCTGAAATATCTTCAAGGGACATCCCTGTTTTTTTCAAAGTAGCTATAAAAGTAAGAAAGTTTACGTCAGAATCCGTAAATTGCCGTATGCCGCCTGCAGACCTTTTGATTTGAATTAATCCGCTTCTTTCATAAAATCGTATGGTATGTGCAGAAAGTCCGGTTCTTTCCACAGCTTCTTTAATATTCATTTGAGGGAGCTCCTTCTTTTGTCGACTTGGTCTAATCTTACAACTTTGAGTTGACTCTAAGTCAAGCTGTTTTTTACGAAAAAGATTAAGCAGTAAATACCGCATTTTTAAACCATCTTGGTTAAATAAAGTCTGAGAATTCTTCGTCATCCTCAGTATGATAACTGACATGTTTCTCAATATGTTCTTCATAAGTAAGGAAAAAAAGCCGATATAAATATGGTGAAAAAATATATATTGGGGGAAATAAGATGCAATCCGTTGAACATGAAGATTTTATCATGGACGTTCCGGCAAATTTATTCAGAGGTATAGAATCGGTAGGCGGCAGACTGAAATTAACAAGTGAAAGTTTATCTTTTGCGTCGCACGGCGTTAATATTCAAAACAAACCGCTCGACATCAAAATTCAGGATATCGCAAAGGTTGAGAAGCGAAATACATTTCTGGTTGTACCAAACGGACTTAAAGTCGTCTTGAAAAACCAGCAGGAGTACAAATTTGTTGTCGCAAAAAGACAGGAATTCCTCAACCATCTGGAGAACCTATTATAGACCGTTATCATCAAAAAAAGCAGCAAAGCGGCATATTTTTTTGCTGCTCTGCTCTTTATTTAGATAAACGGCGGCATTTCAGCGCTAAAAAGATGTACATATGATAAAAAAACTGAAAATAAAATTTTTTTAATATAGCCTTTACAAATGGGTGTGTTCCTGTATATAATAGTCCTTGTCAGATCGAGAGTTGCTCGAATGACTGCCCCGGAGGATTAGCTCAGCTGGGAGAGCATCTGCCTTACAAGCAGAGGGTCGGCGGTTCGATCCCGTCATCCTCCACCATTAAATACTTTGAAACGGGCCGGTGTAGCTCAATTGGTAGAGCAACTGACTTGTAATCAGTAGGTTGGGGGTTCAAGTCCTCTTGCCGGCACCACTTTTTTATGATATAATATAAAAGTTGCTGAAAAAAGATATCAACGGCTTTTATCTAAGAAATTCTTAGAGCCATTAGCTCAGTTGGTAGAGCATCTGACTTTTAATCAGAGGGTCGAAGGTTCGAGTCCTTCATGGCTCACCATTTTCATGCGGATGTGGCGGAATTGGCAGACGCGCTAGAATCAGGCTCTAGTGTCTTTTAAAGACGTGGGGGTTCAAGTCCCTTCATCCGCATTGCCAATCAATTTTCGCGGAAGTAGTTCAGTGGTAGAACACCACCTTGCCAAGGTGGGGGTCGCGGGTTCGAATCCCGTCTTCCGCTCCAACCATCCACGCCGGGGTGGTGGAATTGGCAGACACACAGGACTTAAAATCCTGCGGTAGGTGACTACCGTGCCGGTTCAAGTCCGGCCCTCGGCATTATAAAGATTGCGCCCGTAGCTCAATTGGATAGAGCGTTTGACTACGGATCAAAAGGTTAGGGGTTCGACTCCTCTCGGGCGCGCCATTATAATAACGGGAAGTAGCTCAGCTTGGTAGAGCACATGGTTTGGGACCATGGGGTCGCAGGTTCGAATCCTGTCTTCCCGATTCTTTAAGGGGCCTTAGCTCAGCTGGGAGAGCGCCTGCTTTGCACGCAGGAGGTCAGCGGTTCGATCCCGCTAGGCTCCAC
>NZ_LECW02000058.1 GCF_001042475.2 Bacillus glycinifermentans | reverse complement strand
ATAGAGATCAATTCATTAATGCAGTAGAAAACAATTGTTACGGTCATGACCAGAAAGCCCATTTCAATCCCGCTTTCAATAAGCAGTAAATCAATCATGTGAGCAACGGCAACAATCACGAAAATAAAGACTTTTCGCGTGATACCAATAAATCCAACCCGGCTTTTCATCTCCCCGTTTACTCCGGCTGCCGCCAACCCACTTCCATAATCAATAATGACCAGAAAAGATAAAATAGTTAACAGAATGCTCCACCCTCCGAAAAGAAATCCGACAAATCCGCCTAATACAGCGATAAAACCCTTATAAAATGTATCCAATGTATTTCCTCCTTTTTAAAAATAAAAAACACCCTCATTGGGTGCTACCTAAATCCACACTGACGGCTGGCTTGTAATAGCTCCTGCCTGTGACTTGTTCATATTCTGCTGGGGTGATCCAATTAATCCTTACATACTCGCGCATTTCTTCATCCGTGTAGCACCCCCAATCATAAAACTGTTTTATATCTGATAAAGCTGGATACTTCATGAAGCCCCGCCGCCTTTCAGTGCTGAAATATCTGCCTGTAATTTCGCTATTTGTAAGGAAAGTGAAGCAGTCTGTTTTTTCAGCAAATCGGTAGGGCTCGGCTCCGGTGCAGGCGGCGTTACACTTTCTATATACTCTTTGGTTGCTGATTCGACCCATTCGTCTTTTTCCGGATCATACTTCGGAGCGTATATACCTTCGGGAACCGGGGTTGTCGTGCTATTCGCCGGCAATTCTTCACCGAAAAAATCGTCTTCGCCAGCATATTTGTAATTTTCATCATAAAAAAGAACGTGCATGCTTATCGCCTCCCCTACCATAACGGTATTGATT
>NZ_LECW02000057.1 GCF_001042475.2 Bacillus glycinifermentans | reverse complement strand
CGGGTTGCTGCGGGAGCGATGGGTGCCGCCGGATACATCCCGGTTGTCGGGTGGTTCGGGAAAGGTGCTAAAGGGATCAAAGGCGCATACAGCATGTACAAAGCCGAGAAGGCGGTCACAACAGTTGATAAAGCCCTGGCTACCTATAGAACGCCGAAAACATTCCAGGCTTTGAAAAACTCTGAAAAGGGTCTATACGGGCTTGCTGCTGCCAACGGGTTCAGCGAAACAATCACCGGCCGGGATATGTTCGGGAATAAGATTTCGGATGAGCAGCGCCAAGATAGCTTTAACCGAGCTCTATCCATGATTGGGGCATTTGGTTTGCGTGGAGTTAACACCAAGTTAAATGTTAAAAAGCCGACGGGTTCCAAAAGACCTTCTTGGCGTCAATCAGAAGTCGATGTGGGAAAAGATTATCCTGGATACAAAGATCAAGTATCTTTCAAAGACCGAATCGAAGTAAAACACGGAACAAAGAACAGCTCCCGTCCTGATTTTTACAATACAGGGCACAGTATTGAGGTTAAAAATTATAAGTTGACCACTTCATCAGGCAGAAGCAACCTGGTGCGAATTGTATCAAACCAATTTAATAAGAGATTAAAAGACTTGCCAGAAGGAACAAAACAAACTGTTATAATAGATGTACGTGGGCAACAAGTATCAAGAGAAATTTTAAGAGATGTTAAGAGAAAAATAGATGAAAAAACAGATAATAAAGCTGAAATAATATTTAAGATGGATTAGAGGTGACTGATATGGCAGTAGGTTTTATGGTGGACTGTTTCTTTTATGAGGCTGGACACGGCGACTTTGTTCATTCATTTTTTTCGACCATTTCATATCATTTAGAGAAAGATGGTTGGGGAACAAAATACCCTTTGCTAATGAATGATTTATACCATGATAAGCTAAAATGGAGCGATGTTCCGGCAGCGCGAGAGAATTTAAAAGAAATTGAAGCAAAGCTTTCAAAACTCCCACCTGAAAGCGTTATATGGGATATTGAAGACTTATCAAAAAATCCTCCTTGGGGAAACAATATAAGTCCTCAAGTAACAGATTTATCTAATTATTTCGCAACAAGCGACGGCAAAACTTTTTTTGAAGTATTATACAGAGCAATGGATGCTTCAGAGGAAGATAAATGCGATATGACTATTCAAAATGTATAACAACAAAAGCCCTCTTAACAGAGGGCCTTCTTTATTATTTCAATAGAGCTTCAATTTTTGCTTTCGTTTTAGGACCGTAAATACCGTCGGCAGACAGCCCGTGCATCAGCTGGAACCG
>NZ_LECW02000056.1 GCF_001042475.2 Bacillus glycinifermentans | reverse complement strand
ATCGCTCCCGCAGCAACCCGTTGCCCATATGTCAGCTTCTCACCTGTGACGGGGTCGACTCCTTCAGAAGCTCTCTTGTAATCATAATAACCAGTGATTTCGCCCACAAATGTGCTGCCGGCATCAAGCATTTTTTCATACCATGGCCGGTTTGCAAGCTCTTCCTGCTTCCTGGCAAGCTCTTCTTGTTCCTTGGCAATTCGGCGGGCTTCGACCTGATCTTTTTTAAACTGGATATAGTTTTCAGCATTTTTATGTGCGTCGTCTTTCAGTTGATAGGCTTCGCTGGCCCGGTAAGCTTTGGCGTCATAGTGAATCGGGGAAGCACTTTTGCCCTTTCCGGTAGCACCAATGAGGGCGGTATAGTCAGCAACAATTATTTGCTGATTGATTTCAGATGCGGCGTATTCCTCTTTGAGAGCTGCGTCCAGATCATCAACAGCTTTGATCGTGTCTTTACGCTCATCGTTTGCATCATTGAGGTGTTGTTTGAATGTGTCAGTTGAAAAGACTTCTAAAGGCAGTATATCATGGATGCTTTGTAAAATGGCTTTCATGTCTTTTTTCTGCTGGGAAACCATTGCCTTTGAGTTTTTATAGGCATTGGCCAATTGGTTCTCAAGAAACTCCATGTCGACAAACGTGTCTCCGAAAAGGTTGGCATCTTCCACAGCTGCGGAAACGCTGTTGAGAAACTGAATCTGCATATCAATTAGATCGACCCAGTCGTCTACGATACCTGCCTGATCCCTGTAAAAAGCTTTGATGTTGTCCGCGCCTTTTCCCTCTAAGTCATCGCCCAAATCAGCCATCCCTTGAAACGCCTTTTTCAGGTTGACAAACTGCTCTCTGGTGCTTTGGTATTCCTTGGACCGTTTCTCCATAGCGGCTATTAAAGTTTTTGACTCATAGATTTTCATTCATCAAACCCTTCCTAAAGTCTTAGTCAGTAACGAGTTTACCACTATACGGAAA
>NZ_LECW02000055.1 GCF_001042475.2 Bacillus glycinifermentans | reverse complement strand
ATACCGGAACCAAAATCGCGACAAGTGTTTGCGGAGTGCGTAAGACGAAAATAAACGGGAGGCGGAATAAATGACGAAAACTAACGAAAAAATTCACGTATTAGCTGACGAATCACTTGGCGGAATCAAACGCGAGTATGTAGAGGTCGACAGGAAGGCGGAGGTGGGCGATAAGATTGTTATCGTTGACAAAAAGTATCCGGATGATATTTACAAGAACGGCGATATTTTTACGGTAGATCGCGAAGTTCCTCCTGGATCGGGTTACGTGGGAAGTGACGGAGCTGCATCCGATATGAACACTGGCGGACTTATATATCGCGGAGAATACCGCGTACTCGAACCGACCAACATCGTCCATATTGACGACCCTGACGGTACGGAGCGCTACGAAATGGTCGATCGCAAGGCGGAAGTAGGCGAGAAGGTTATCGTAACTAAGAGCGATGATTTTCCGAAAGGGTTAATTGATACGGTGGAATATTGTTACGAGTTTTCAGATTACGGATCAATCGACTTAGTGGAAGGCGCGGATGACCTGAAGTATCTGGACGCAGCGTACGAAGAATACCGCGTCCTTGTACCGGTCGAATCCGAAGAAGAACCGCAGCCGTCCGACTTAATCGACGTTATCGCTAACCTGGCGACGCGTGTTGCGGAATTGGAGCGTGAGAATAGACGCATCAAAGACGAAATCGACACGCTGCACAAAGACAACCTGAGACACGGCGAAGAATTGGAGGCGCTGAAATATGCCGCAAAGGAAACGGACGGAAAGGTGGCGCACCTGGAAGCGGATATAGAAGAAAGCTTTCCGGCGACAGACGCTCCTCTAGTATTTATTTGTCGGAAACCTGGAAGGTTCGAAGTTTATCAGGACGGTAAGAAGTTGCACGGAGTGATGTCCGTTCGCATCAACGCTAAGGTGGGCGAATTTGCTACGCACGAGATCGAATATATCTCCGGAGCAACCGAGGAGGAACGCCAATGAAGATCGCCCTAACCGCACCACTTCGCGCAGGCAAGTCGCTCGCCGCGTCATACATTTCGCTTCACTACGATTTCCAGCCGTTCGCATTCGGCGACGAACTAAAAGACGCATTTCACCGCGCATTCCCTCACGTTCCGCGAAATCCGAAGCCGCGCGCTCATTATCAGAAGTTCGGACAGTGGGCGCGGGAAGCCTTCGGAGAGGACGTATGGATCGACGCTCTCATGCCGAAAATAGCCGCCTATCTCGACCGCCATCCTTGCGACTGCGGCAATAATTCGGCGCTAAAGAATCGCGTGATCATCGATGACTGCCGCCAGCCTAACGAATACAGGCGGCTGAAGGACGAAGGCTTCGTATTTATCCGCATAACAGCACCGGCCGAGCTCCGTATTGAACGCGCCAAAAAAGCCGGCGATGCTTTCGAGCTTGCCGACTTAGAGCATCCGACTGAGCTTGCCGTCGATAGTTTCGAAGTTGATTACGAAATCGAGAACGTAGGCGAGCCGGAAGAGTTATACGCAAAGCTGGACGCGATTATGGCGGAGGTGTTGAAGTGACGAATATTCCGAATCATTACGGATACGGGTTACGAAATGATGAGAAACCCTATGCGCACAAGATTCCGGATGGCGGTAACTGGCGCGATCTTCCGGAAGAGGAGCAGAAGGCGTTTATGATGGGGGCGTTTTATAGCGGAGGAGGCCAAACGACATATTTGCGTAAGATGTCCTGGGATGAGCCGGCTTTAACGATCACAGCGTCGGTACTGGCGAAAGCTACGTGTCACTTACATCCGGATGAACCAATCGAAAGGAGCGAATATATGGGCGACTTTAACTTAACGCCGCAACTGCCGGCAAACGGACTGACTGTACTCGAATTATTCTGCGGAGGAGGTCTCGGAGCAATTGGCTTCAAAGCAGCCGGCTACGAGATTGTGAAGGCGTTGGACTTCGATAAGAATGCCGTCAAAGCCTACCGCCACAACTTCGGTGATTACGTAGAACAGGCGGACATTAACGAAATTGATATCGACAGTTTGCCGGACACAGATGTAATCTTCGGAGGTCCTCCGTGCCAAGACTTCTCGGTTGCGGGTAAAGGCGCGGGAGCAGATGGCGAACGCGGTAAATTAGTCTTCCGTTACCTCGAAATTATTGAGCGCAAGCAACCGAAAGCCTTCGTATTCGAAAACGTGAAGGGGCTGATTACGAAGCGACATCGCCCAACATTCGATGCCCTTATCGAAAGATTTAACGAAATAGGTTACGAGATTAGTTGGAAAGTGCTGAGCGCGTGGGATTACGGAGTAGCCCAGAAGCGAGAGCGCGTGTTCATCGTTGGAATACGAAAAGACCACGGAATCACTTTCGAGTTTCCGAAGCCGTTAGAAGGCGATTATCAAACGAAGGTATTACGGGATGTTATCGGTGATTTGCCGGAGCCGGGAGTTCAG
>NZ_LECW02000053.1 GCF_001042475.2 Bacillus glycinifermentans | reverse complement strand
GCCGGCGCCCAAGAGAAGGCGGATGCGGCGGAAGCGAACGCAAAAGCTTATACGGATCAGCACGCAGCTAAAACAGACAACCCGCATAAGGTCACGAAATCCCAGGTCGGATTAGCTAACGTTGATAATGTGAAGCAGGCGGCAAAGACGGCTTTTGATACGCATGTCGCGGATAATGTACGGCATATTACGGCTGACGAGCGAACAAAGTGGAACGCGGCGCAATTAACAAAAATAACCGCGGATGACGCCGGAGTATCGCTCACGATAGGTGATGGTGATGATTTTTACGACAAGGTCACGAAAAACGGGAAACGATTCGGCACTTTTTACTCCACAGGTAAAGCGCAAAACATACCGACCACTCTCTCGGCAAGAGGGTTATTTCATATGACATCGACCATAAATGGGGTAGGATCGTACGGCTATGTCATAGCTGTTGATTGGAAAAATAACGTTTTTTCAAACTATGTAGACGGAACCCTCGGGTGGCAAGGCTGGCGTCGGTTTCTAACTGATGCGGATATATCTCCGACATGGAACTC
>NZ_LECW02000052.1 GCF_001042475.2 Bacillus glycinifermentans | reverse complement strand
TGCCGGAGCCGGGAGTTCAGCTAAACGATAAGCAAATCGCATACTTAAATCGCAATCCGGCATCAGTTGCGAAAAATCGTCCGGTTACGATGGAAGAACCTTCGCGAACTATTCCGGCAGTTATGGGCAAAGGAGTTCCTTACGGTTTGTTTTACGCTAATCACGATGAAAAATCTTATTGGACGCCAAAAAGCGAATACACTTACGATCAAGCCAATCGCGTGCAATCGCTAGATAAACCTTCTAACACAATTCCGGCACATCACAACAGCGGTCAGCCGATTCATCCGACCGAAGCACCACGACGTTTCACAGTCCGTGAATGTCTCCGAATCCAATCTGCGCCCGATACTTACGTCCTGCCAGACGATATTTCCTTATCGGCGCAGTATCGGATTGTCGGAAACGGAATCGCTTCGCGTGTTGCGTGGTATGTAGGGCGAGCGCTTGCGGAACAATTACTCGTCTAACTGAAACGCGTATGTGTGCTTCGGATAGGCTAGGTACGGTTGTTTAGACGCCTCACCATCGCCGATCAAATAATAGCGTTGCGGAAGCTTATCGACATCAATGCCGACCTTGCGTAAGAACGGCCTAGCCGACACGTTGCCGCGCTTATCGAACTTAAACGGCTTGACGTCCGGCTGATTAACGAGTTCGGGCTTTCCGACCACAATGCGGTTTGCTTCTGCGTCATAGGCGACCGTAAGATAAAACGGGCCGTCCGCAGGTAATCCGATGATTCGCCGGGCACCTGCCGAAATAAATAAACGTCGATGCTTTTCGATTGTTATATACGCTTTGAGGTTGCGCTCAAAGTCGTTGGATATCCACGTAAGAGCCATATCGAATCTCCTTACGAAAGTATTTACGTTAAGTATAGACGGATTAGTTACCGATAGTCAACAGTAGTGT
>NZ_LECW02000051.1 GCF_001042475.2 Bacillus glycinifermentans | reverse complement strand
TTAGGGGGTTAACCCGATCAGGCTGCTTGCTGGTGTGTACATATTCTAAAGAAGAAATACCCGCATATCAAAAACATAATTGCTACACCTTTCAAAGAACAAGACAAAGTGTGGTCTTCAGAACAAAAAATGTGGTACAAACGTATGCTTGAAGTTGCGGATGAGATTGTCAATGTTGAAGAATTGGAGAAATATAAAGTTAGTGAAGCTGTACCAGGTGAGTTTTCACCAGCTAAGATGCAGAAACGAAATGAATACATGATTGATCACAGTGAAGCAATAGTAGCTGTTTATGACGGAAGTAAAAGTGGGACAAGGAACTGTCTGAATTACGCTAGGAAAACATACTTAGGACATCAAATTTGGAGGCTGCATCCGAAATGTGATTTTGAATTGGATATAAGCTATACGCCTGGATGAGGAGGAATATATAACATGAATGAATTTAAGATTGTGAATTTAGATGGAGTTAATTGGGGATCGCATAATGACGAAACTTTAGATTTCAAAGAATTGATTACAGGAGGAACGATTGCAGTAGGCGACGTTGTTAAAGTTGAAGGACGAGGCGATTGCCCACTTCCTCTAAGGGAGAACCAATTTTGCATAACATTTAACAAAGAAAATGAATTGTTTCTTGAAGAACCATTCACTTTAGAAGAATGCAAATCATTGTTTGGTGCAGAATTTAAATATTGAATTAAAAGGATTATTTTATCCAGAGAGGGGATGGAAGTATCGGTTACATCAAATACATATTCGAAACAGCCTGGTTCAACTTAGTATGGTTTAAATGGCATTTGAAAGCAGATATCAAAGTATTTGAGAATTGCAGATGGGAAGACTATGTAGAATCCAAGAGGAGGCACAATGATGAATTACAATCTTAATGATGAGACTCTTAAAGAGATTTTTGATTTTTATTTTGAGTCTCATGGACAGAAAGTGGAAGAAGTTCAGTTTCTTGAAAACCGTGTTCTTGTAAGAACTAAATCAAAAGTCAATAAGCGTATTGATATTCCTGAATTCATACATAAAAGACCGCACAGAACAAAATATGCGAAAGTGAAGGCACTGTTAGCTGTTAAATGATAAAGCGAAATAAGGAAAGGGTGAAAAGAATGGATTTAGTTGTCTTTAAAAGAGATGTTTTCTTTGAGGATGAACACAGGAACCGCATTTTCAAAAAGGGTAAGGAATATGAAATATTAAGCGAGGATAAAGAGTTCATATATGTCAATTCCAAGCCGAAAACAAACGAATGTTCACAAATCCCAAAAAAAGAAGAAGGTTTTATTTTTGAATACAAGTAATGTGGCCTTCACCAAAACAGGGGAAGGGAAGGTGGGGAAATGACAGAAGAAAAAGAGTTCACACGGCTAAAAAGAAAGACACAAAAACTCATTGAAAAATGCGACGAAAAAGGGATCGAGTTTAATGATATTGAAATTTCCACGATTTCAAGAGTTGGACATGCTGAAAGCATGAAAGATTTATCTTGGTTAGTTTTATATATGATGGAAGGTTTTTTTGAAAAATATAAGGTCAGGTAATGGCGCGGGTGCCGGAAAGGAGAATGAAAGATATGAAAAAGGGTTATCGAGTTTTTGATTCCCGAAACAACGCTTCATTTTTTGAAGGAACTGAATGGGAGTGTATGGATTTTATTCTAAAGAATTACCCAGGAGAAGATTTTGCACATGTTTTAATTGGGGAAAACGAGTTTTAAAAACACGTAATGCAGCGATAGATTAAATTAAAATCGTCATTTTAAACAAATTAAAAGATTACTTCATCGAGTGGGAGGAGGATTATATGGGTTTAGATGTAACACATGGCGCCTTCAGTGGGGCATACTCGGCGTTTAATAATCTTAGAAGGTTTTTATTAAGATCAATTGGAGGTAGTTGGCCGCCTCACGATGATAAAAAATTAAAGGATGGCTATTGGTATTTTGGTGATGGTTATTCCACAAAAACGCATAAGGGGCTAACTGAGTTTTTCGGTCATTCAGATTGTGATGGTGAAATTAGTCCTGAAATGTGTAAAATTGTTGCGGATGAATTAGAAGCCATCTTGCCATATGTAGAAGAGTTAGCGAAAAAAGAAATGTCTCATGGTCATATATTACGTGATGGTGGATACATAGTGTGTACAAAACAGTTTATTGCTGGCTGCAGACTAGCACATGAATTAAATGAACCATTGGAGTTTAGATAAAAGCATGTTTTTATCTGAAAGTAATTAAAAGGGGAAAATTAATGAAGGATATTCAATTTTTAAAGGAGCTGCAGGAAGAACTACGAACACAAGACACAGATTGCCAGGCAGCACCTCGTTTTTGGGCATTGATGGACTACAGGTGGAGAGAAACCACAGAGGGAGAACATGAAAGGGTAAGCATTTATTCTTCCGATGAAGCCGAATGTTATGAGTTAAGCGAATATGCTGAAGATATTCTCGATGATAAATACAACATGTACGCAGAGGAAATGCTTGAAGAGCTTAGAGAACTCTATGACCTGGATGATGAAAGCGAAATGCTTGAATGGATAGCTCAAAATGTTAATGATGAAACTTTTCCGATTTTTGAAATAGAAGAATCATTTATTGTTCCTAACACTATGTTTCTGACAAAAAAAGAAGCAAAAGAACATATCAAAAGAAATCGACACCATTACACTAAAAAGGTACATACATACGCTATGACAGCTTGGAGAGCACCAAAAGTTGAGCGCTTAATGAAAATATTAGAGACGTTTGATTAGGATTCAATTAAAACCAAATAAATATGGTTTTAGCTCAAATACTCAAGGCAGAGCCCACCGCATCTACAATACCAGCAAAATCAACAACTGTAGATACATTACTCATAAGTTCTAAAGAGTGGTTTGTCAAATACATAAAATCAGCCCCAGTTAAAAAATTTGTTGCTAAGATTAAGAATGTCAAAAAAGTGAATTTTAAAGCTGGTTTGTTTTGGGTGTAGGAGCAGCCTTGAATATTTGAGCTTGTACATAATGTACCATATTTTAATCAATTAGTCTAAATACCTCTTACGTTCTAGTTAAATAGTTATTTTATTGGAAAAGGTGAGATAGGGGAGGGTAGTATTGTTACCAAATCAACGATCAAAAGAACAAAGGATGCATGATTATATTACAGCCATACAACAGATTGAATGGATTTGCAACAGAGCACGTAGACACGGAGTAGATATGAATAATGTAACAGAGATAGAAGAAGCAGTAGACATGGCGTTGGGAAGAGATGAAGAAACTCAAAAGTGGATGAGAAAACAAAAACTAATTGAATAATGTATTAAATTTTCACTTAGGAAATGGAGGATGGATTGTAGCAAGAGGTTTATGTAATGGAGAGCATTAATCTCTCCAAGAATTAAATGAGGGGATACGAAGCTTGCCATTTTTAGTCTTAAAACGGTGCTTCACATTACATAATAAAGGCTTAATGAATACATAATCATCAGTTTCATATTCTATTTGCTTGATAGAATGGAAGTATTTGCGCTCATCGAATGGCATAAATTCCATGAATCCGGCAGCTAAACCGTCAGGATAACTTAGAAAAAACTTGATATCCTCCTTAGTGTATCCAGTAATAAGCACGTCAGTGTACTGATAATTTATAATCTTGATCCAGTTTACTGATCTATTGTTGATCTCGTAAGGGGAATTTGCTTTCTTAAGTACGATTCCTTCAAGATTCTTTTCTTTGGCCATTTCAAAATAAGCTTTGCCTTTACCTTGAATTCCTTCAACAGTGAAGATATTCGGATGGTTAAGGTTTAGCGATCTTAGGAATTCCTTGCGTTTAACAAGTGGCTCTGAAGCTATTGAAATTTCATTTAGTCTTATGACATCAAACACACAATAAACAATTTGATGAGAAGATTTGCTTGATTGAAAACGTTCCATAACAGATTCAAAATCGGGTAACCCATCTGAATTAGTAACGATAATTTCCCCATCTAAGACTGTCCCTTCGGGAATATCAATATCATGCAGCTCAGGGAATTTATTTGTGACTTCATTATTATGGCGCGTGTAGAGCTTAATCTTACCATCTTGCTTAGATAGGATGATTCGTATTCCATCAAATTTAAGCTCAGTAATGTAGTCTTCATCATCAAAGGGCTCTTTGGCTGAATCAAGCAGCATTGGAGCTATAAACAAAAAACCACCTCCATTTAAATATCTTATCTAAGGGGAGATGTTATTTAAAGTAAAATGCTGATGGTACTTAATGGATTAAAAGGAGGGATGTAATGCACCAAGCAACAGTGCAGCTCAAAGATGTGAAAGTATTGATTAGGGGAATCTGGACAAAGAAGAAATTCACTGAAATAGAGCGCGGCCAGACGTTTATGATAGAGGAAGATGGAGTTTTTAAGAAATACATAGCAAGAACAGAACCGTATTGGGATGAGGAATTTGAAGCTTTTGTTGTTGATGTGATGGATAAAAACAAATTGAGAAGAGGGATTAGATGAGAAGTAATGCTGTAATTAATGAATTGATTCAAGACCGATTATTCAACGGTTACAAGAAGAAAATCACTCCAGATGAATGTTTTGAGCTTTTAGGGGATATTGTGGCCGATGAATTGGCTTTTGATAATGATGGGAAAGTGGTTAATCTTAAAAATTTTGCAGGAGAAATGAGTTTAGCATTACAGGTGGTTGAGAAGCTACAAAAAGATTATGGACTGAATTTTTATTTATCAAGAGAACACGATTTTATCGGTCTGGAAGATTGGTGTGCTTCTTTTGATGAGTATGAAGCTTGGGCAGAAAAGCCAGAGAAAGCAACATGCTTAGCGGCATTAAAAGCACTGAAAATTAGATAAAACAGAAATTTTATGAAAAATTAAAGGAGGATATTAATGAATTATTTTTATGAAGAAGATTTTTATCATGAACCAAGCGAATTTGAGATGAAGATGAATGAATTGAAGGAAAGTTTATTGAGTTCAGTTAAAGAAGAATATGTAGCCGAGATGAATCGTCTTAAAAAGGAAAACCAAGAACTGCAAATCATTAAAGTAAATTTCGAGAATATAAAAAATGACTACAGGAAAAAGAGATACGAATTAGATTGTGAGCGCCAAGAATTAAAAAGAAAAATTAGAAAAGAACGGCTATCAGAGCTTATGAAAGATTTTGAAGTAACTATGTACCGAGCAGATTATGAACTTATAGAGCAACCTAAATGTAATAAATGTAATGCTCAACGAAAAATTGAATATCTGACTCCCTTGGGCAAAACGGCGTATGAGACTTGTGATTGTGCTGAAAAAGAGGAATTTTTTATTCCAAAAGAGTTCATTTGTCACGAGTTTCGTATGAATAATGATGGAAATAATATTCTTGCTTGGTACAAATCGAGAGAAAGTTGTGGTGAAGATTATTTTACTCATGAAATATCAACATTTGCCAAAACAATTTACAACTCTGGAATGGACTTTGAAAAATTAGATAGATGGGACACTTTCTTTAAAACAAAAGAGGAATGTCAGGACTATTGCGATTATATGAATAAGAACAATATTGAATAAAAACAATATTTTATTATAAAAGGAGAGGATGGATTGAAGTATAATAAAACTTTTGTAATCAGTGATATACATGGTGAGTATGAAAAGTTCGAGGAATTAATGAAGCATTGGGATCCGGAAACGATGAACCTTGCTATTCTCGGAGATATGATTGATCGAGGCGAGAATTCATTAAAAGTCGTTCAAAAAGTTATGCAGCTCAAAAAGGAATACCAAGACCAGGTAGTTGTCCTGAAAGGCAACCATGAAGACATGCTTTTGTTATTTTTGGAAGTGCAGGACTATGAAACAGGAGACTGGTATTTTAATAACGGCGGCAATCGAACTTGTGCAAGCTTCGTTGAGGATGAATACATATTCTTTAAAAGCTATGAGGAAAGAGCAAGACAGATGATGCAGCGAAAAGATGAGATTAAATTTATTAGAGAACTTCCAATGTATTATGAATTTGGTGATGTTTTATTTGTTCATGCAGGGATAAACCCTTTATTAAATGACTGGAAGGAAACACCTAGGAATGATTTTCTCTGGAGCAGAGGATGTTGGAATTTCAAAAACCAAACAGGGAAAATAGTTGTTTTTGGTCACACCATTACTCAATTTCTTCATCCAGATAAAAGAAATGATATTTGGATTAGTGAATGCGGAACCTATGTCGATATTGATGGAGGCGCAGTTTTTGGAGGACAGTTAAATGCAATAAATAAATGATAAAGGTGAAATCCTAGAAAAGTATAAAGTATTATAAGTATATAAACTAATTAAAAATAAAAAGGGTGAATATTCATGTCGGTTGAACAACTATGCGGAGGACAATGTACAGAAGAAACAATTGAATTGGTCAGAAAGCAATTACTGCAGCAACAAAGTTCCTTACTCACTCAAAAAGCAAACATTGAGGCTAAGATTAGACGTCTGACAGATTTACTGCAATTAGAAAATGACAACCTTGAAAAGGTTAAATGTAAATTAGGAAAGATACAGTGTGAGCTTGAGGAACTGGATTGTTTAAAGAAAGCCTTGTATGAAGAGGAATTTTGATAGGAGAATAATAAAATTCCAAAGAAAGGATCTTTTTAGATCCTTTTTTCATTTAAACATCTTTGGAAATAAACCCATATAAATGGATGTTTAAACCCAAAAAAACAAAAAAATAGTTGTTTTTGGGTTATTCGTATGTTAATTTATAGTAGTAATGTCAAAGGAGGGAATGTTTGAATAAAAAGGTATTGATTACTCTTGCTTCAATGTCGCTCATTTTTACAACACCAATTGCTCAGGCAAAAGGAGAAGAACTAGAAACGGAGATTAATCCAAAATCAAAGGAAGTAATGTTGGATTGGAATGATGTTGGGGATAGGTATGAAGTTTATTCTGAAGGTAAGCTGGTATGGAAGGGGACTGAGTCGAACTATATTCAAAAAGACTTATCTCCGTCTAGTCCACAAAGATATGATATTGTAGCATATAAAGATGGTAAGAAAGCGGACACGATTAATGTTGATACTAGGACATTGCCAGAAAAACAAGCAGCGATTAAAAATGTCTCTGATGAAGAAGCGCCTAATCCATTACAGTCTGATGGGTACATAGACAGTACGATTAATGATAATGTGCTGACTTTAAAATTAAGAGGAAATGTCCAAGATGATTTTGATGGAAAACTTAAAGTATACAAAGATGAAAAACTCTTAGACGATGACGCTGAAGAGACATTTGTAGATGAAGATGTTAAACCTGGGGAAATTTATGTTTATAAATTTGTTGCTTTAGAAAAATTAAGTGAATCTGAAATTGAACAGGTAAACAAGGAGTTTGAAAAAAGAGGGGAAACAATCAGATTTGATCAAATGAAAGATTATTATTTTAGACCACACGAATACATTAAAGCGATTAAGATTCCTGAGAAGAATGAAAAAGTGAATAGCCTCGCTTGGGAACCTCCAGTTGGCCCACATCCCAACCAGACAGGTATAATGTATAGAACTTTTATTCCAAACAAACTTGTACCTGCAAAGTCTATTGTCAGTGGATGGACTAACGGAGATCAATTTGGTGGAGATAACAGATCTTTTAGTTTTTCGGGTGGATCTCATCGCACCCAAGTTGAAGCAGTAGCTAGATTTACATCAAGTGGATCAACAACATACTTTAGGAAGCATGTTGGTTTGACAAAATTATATGACAAAAAGGGAAAGTTCAAAAAGCAAAATCGAGCCTCGTCTAAGGACATCACTTTACAGCAGGGAAATAAAAACAAGAGCCAGAATTACTTTCTCATTAATCATAACGCCAAAGTAGCTTTTAATGACTTTGGTTGGCTTACTCCTGGCATAAGCTATACTGTAGGCGTAGTAGTTTATAAAAATGGTCGGTTAACGGCAACCGGAAGCAGAGACCAGGCGCCAAGCCATGAAATGTACGCCTATATTCCGTATTCCGATGCAATGGTTCCGCTATTTAAAGCAAATAATAAGGGCTTTGAATATCTTGCGCCACCAATGCCTAATGCTCGTATAAATGTAAGCATATAAAACGTTAAAAACGCACTGGCTTTTTAAGAGTCAGTGCGTTTCGTCTTTATAAAAGGTAAAACTAGGCTCATTAGTAAAGTGCTTATTGCCGTCATGCCTGCGAAAGTGAAATCTTTTAACTGGAGATAGATTATGAAGCTATTAGCCGAAACTGTCAGTATAGTGACTAAGACTATTCTAGTAGTGGATTGAAGTTTGAAAAGTTTATTAAAAATGAAGTGGAATAAGAAATATTCAATTAATGCAAGTATGGGAATGTAGGAAAACAATATGAAAGCATAATTGAAGGAATCTCTCCAATTTTCAAATACACCAACTCGGTAAAGATTTAAATAAATTAAAGACAAAAAAGTAAGGTGGCAGATTAAAAATCCAGCAATAATCTTTTTGAATATATCCATAAAATGCCCTTTCATTCCTTTTTTTGATTATTATACGCGAATGTTCATCTTTAATAAAGACTGCAAAAGTCTCAGTGTCATTTTAATGCTGAAAGAGAGCCGTGATAAGGTTGAGATTTAATTGGCTAATATCGAGCTGTGTTCTGCAGCTCGATTGTTTCAAATAAAACTGTCATTTTAACGGGAAGTTAATTAACGGTGGGGGAGTGATAGCAAGAGTATCCCTGTATATGTGTATTTTAGTGAGTAGATAAGAAAAAGCCCATAAGGGCTTTTTCTAAGGTTGGGATATTAATTAATGCCATCAATATCGAGATTTTCCATGTCAAGATTTAGGGCTTTCAATTGTTTCATTAAAACTTCAAATTTTAAGCACTCCCCATTTTTTAAATCTTCTGGAATTTCTTCAGGATGAGCAATTTTCATCCCAGCCTCGATCCATTGTTTTCGATACAATTGAAATGCAGCCTCAATTAAATGATCTGGAGTTACAATAAAGCCTAAACTCACATCATGATCTTCACTGTAGCCAAATTCAAAATTGCAACATGGACAAATTTCAAATGTTTTTTGATACTCGCCATTATCTAAAAGTTTTTCATTTAATCCTTTATATCCGCATACTAGACAGGAATATAATTCTTTTTCCAATATTGATCCCCCATTTATTATTTTATTTAATTATTGCCGTTTATAATATTCATAACCAGCTTTTTTATTTGGATGTTTTGGCTTGAAATATGTAATAATCACATCTTTATCCTTTTGTCGTTCTACTGCTAAAAATTCATTGGTCTTTTTATTATACTTATAGTAACGATATTTACCATTGAATTTTTTCTTGCTCCTTTTTTGGAGAACTGTTTTGCTAGTAGCTTTCCCTAAAAATGTTCGTGCTTTATTCAAATATTGAGATTTGGAGATATTACCGAACTCTTTTTTGTGCTTTTTGTAATGAGAATCTAATTTCGACATATTTACTTTTCGTACAGCTTTTGACGCTGAGGTTTTTTTACCATATTTTTTCGTTGCTTTTTTGACACTGGATTTTCCAAATTTCTTAATAGCTTGTTTAATGCCAATACGTGCAACAGTAATAGCAATTACAACTAAAGGATACCATGAAGCTTTAACTTCAGCAGTATTTACTTTAAATTGTTCTCCTGTTTCAGTGTCAGTTAAAGTTGCAATAAAATCTCCATCATCATTTATATCTTGTAATTCCACTTCAAAATCGCCCTGAAAAAGTGTACCATTATCATCTTTTGCTTCTGCGGAAACAATTATGTCACTAGTATCTAAATTTAATTCTAATTCACCATCAACCGATAAATCATCTGTTTCAATCTTTGTTTGAATAGTTGCTTCATTACCATCGACTTGGCTTTCTAATGCAACATCATTACCATTGACAGACTCACCAAAGAAATCTTCTGTTTCAGATTCTATTTGCTCCTTATTAATTACATCTTCATAATTGTTTTCTGTTTGGTTTGTTGTTGCAGAGGAAAAACTCGTCCCTACGTTATAAAATACAAAAACAGCTAACAAAAAGCTAATAAAATATTTCAATTTAATTCTCCTTTTTCTTAGTCATATTGTGTTAACCCGTAACCATAGTCTTCTTTCCTTCCTAAATCTTTTGCTGTGCTCTTTAAATAATTCAAGACATCTTTCCTTTCATACTCTGGATTTTTCGATAGGATATTTGATACTATACCTGTGACAAAAGCTGTTGCAAAGGATGTGCCATCAACGGTTTCTAATTTGCCTGAATGAGTCAAAACAGGAATTTGAACGCCAGGTGCAACAAAATCAACCTTGCCTTTAGCTGCAAATTTATCTCTTCTTAGGTTTTTATCGACAGAAGAAACAGATATGACATTTTGATATTTTGCTGGATAATCTGCTGAAAGACCTAATGTATTCCCAGCAGAAGCGATAACTATAATATTTTTCTCGATTGCTTTGTCAATAGCATGTTTTAACTTTTTGTCATCTTTTTGAAAACCAAAGCTAAGATTAATGATGTCAACATCCTGCTTGATACTCCAATCGATTCCGTTAATTACATCATCAATGTCACCACCTCCTTTATCGTTAAGTACCTTTACATCAAATAATTTCACATTAGGTGATACGCCATGAACTGTTCGTTTATTAGCAGGAGCCAATAAGATACTGGCTATAGCAGTACCATGACCTAAAGAATCTGTGGTAGTAGGCTTATTGTTTATAGCATCATATGAAATTATTGAACTATTCTTAAAAAATGATAGAGAACTATTGACTCCACTATCCAATAATGCTACCTTTACAGGTTCTTTAGGTGAATACAATTTGACTTTTTCATTTGGGAAAACAGCACAAAGTGCCCAATTTTTTTCACAGTCACTTTTTGAAAAAGAAATTTGGGAGCTGTTATTAGTGCAACTAGCAAGTAATATTAACAAAATCAAAGTAAAAACAACGTTTTTCAATCTAATAACCTCTTTCAATTACCTTTTCCACCATAATTTAACCAATACAAGAAAATAATATAATATTTCCATTTGCAAGTAAAGATGGGAATATATAATTCTTAATCTTAGAAAAATTAAATATATAATAATAGAAGGTAATGTTAACTGTTAACCTGATAATAAAAAAATTTTCAATTTGTATTTACATAAACAAATTAAAAAGATATAATGGAATCATCCCATTGAGAGAGAGGTGAGAAAATGAAAATGTTAAAAGTTACAAACGATGCTTTAAATTACTACAGGAAAAGCGTCAAGGGGAATAAAAACATAACAGAAGAACAGGCAAGAGCGAAACTTACCCGAAATGTAAAACTGGTTCAAGCTGAAGCACCGGAGCGTGTTCTAAGAATTGGGCTCTTTTCAAAGGTTTATATGTACCATGATCTCCATATAACGGTGAGGAATGGGAAGGTTATTAAAATTGTAAATCATAAGAGACCAAGATTTTCGAAGAAAAGATACATAGAATTATCGAAAGCTTTAGGCATCAAAGACATAAAGTATTACAGAAAGCATTGCATAGCTAGGTAGCGTACATAAACATATTCTGAGTCATTATTTTAAATCAATTAAAAGTACATTTATAATATGGAGGAATGATTTTTGAGCAGATTATACAATACATTTGAATTCATTGGTACCTTATTTATTCCTAACAACAAAGAGAAATTCCATGATATCACTGAATTTGATTCAGGGTGGGTTAAACATCGTCTAAATTTTGCAATTCAGGAATCTAAGACAAATAGCGTCTTTGTTGAAATTGAAGGAGGGTACTCTAAAAGCAAACCAAATAAAGTATTCTCTTTCAGTAAAGGGACTGAAAATAATAAAGGTTCCAAATTAGAAATTCCGTGGGAAGATCGTTTGAATGAAGAAACAGTAGACATGGTGGCTGATTTCTCAAAAATCATTATTGATTTAAACGAGGAGTACAATAAAGACAGATTAAAAGAGTTAAGATACAAAATTAGAGGGTTAGAAATAAAAGATGATTTGACCGATGAAGACAAAGAGAAATTATCTAAACTGAAACAAGAATACAAAGAATTAAATACAAATGGATACGAATTTATTCATGAATATGATGCAATTCAATTCTTGTCAGAAAACCTTGAAAAGTATAAGGACAGAAAATTCAAGATCAAAGGAGATATTGAATATAACTCATGGAAAGGAAGAATCTTTAGGAAATTCTCCATTCGCAGCATGGAAATTGTAAGTAACGTAACCCCATCTCAGTTGAGAGCCACAATGGATATTTTCTTTACTAAAGATTCATTAGATGAAAAAGATTTCAAGGAAGAAAAAAAATTATACATAGATGGATATGTTCTCAGTTATGATAACCAAATCAAAAAGGACAGATTTTTTCCTCAACAATTAATTATCAATGCTCAAAAATTAGACTTTGATAATGAAACGCACATGAAACGTTTAGAGTTATTAAAAAGCTTCTTTAAAGTAAAGGGAAAAGGTGTTTACCATTTACAATGGGAAGTGAACATTTTCAGAGGCGCAGATGAGATTGAATTTACTGAAGAAAATTTAACCGCAAGCCAAAAAGAAATGATTACATTAGGTTTAAATACTCTTGACGACTTTAAACCTAAGGGTGGTTTATTAGGTGAAAGTCGGGAAGAAAATAGACTGATTAAACCGATTTTAAAGAAAATAAATGACACTAATAATTTCACTGAGGGAGCAATTGAGTCTACATATGAAGTTGAAGACTTAGTTTATGTTTCAGAGGAACCTAAAAATGAAGAAAAACCGGAAGATGAGGAAACAAAGCCAACCGAAGAAGAAAAAGAAGCTGCATTCGATGACTTATTTTCTTGAATGTTGAAAGATCCAACAATGTAAATTAATTAAAAGGAGAGATATGAAATATGGCGAGACGTTTTGGCAAGAAAAACAAAATTAAACTTGATCCACTTGCTTATAACATTGGAATCATTGGAGAGTCAGGTATTGGTAAAACAACCTTGGCGAAAGAAGTATGCGAGAGCCTTGTTGGTGAAGATGGATATATAATTCTAAATATCGGCAAGGAAGATGGAATTGATGCAATTCCAAATGCGATTAAAGAAGATGTTCCAGATTGGAAAACTTTCGAAGAGCTTACAGAAGATATTATTGAAAATAGAACGACAGATTATAAAGATTTGAAAGTATTAGTCTACGATACTTTTGATGAATTAATTAAAATAACAGAACCTGAAGTTATTCGATTACATAATAAAGCTAATCCCGAGAAAAGAGTAAATACAATTAAAGCAGCATTTGGTGGATTCCAGGCAGGTGAAGATAAAGCTGTTGAATTGATTCTCGATAAGATGTGGGAGTTAAAGAATGTCGGTATCAGTATGTTTATTTTGGGACATACGAAGAAAAGAACAATGACAGACGTGGTTACAGGTTTAGAATATGACATGTTGACAACTAACATGACACACAAATACTTTAATGCAATTAAGACAAAGCTTCATGTTTTAGGGGTTGCATCTATCAATCGCTCAATTGAAAAGAAAACTGTCAAACAAAAAATTGGCCCAGACAAAACGATTGGGACTGTTGTTGATGAATCAAGAATCATTACCTTTAGAGATGATAATTTTAATATTGATTCTAAATCTAGGTTTTCAGATATTGTTCCTTCAATCCCTTTAGATAAAGACGAGTTTATTAAAGCAATTCAAGGAGCAATTAAGGCTGCTTTTGAGAAACAAAAAAACAAATCCCGCAATATTCAAGAGGAAAAGGAATTACAAGAAAAACAGAAAGAAGAAGAAATTCAAAATGCAGTTGAGGAGGTGTCTAATAAAATTGATGCCACCAAGAATGAAGAATTAACAGAAAAAATTAAAACGTTATTTGCTACTGCAACAGAGGAAGGAAAAGAAAAAATGAAAAAAATAATGGAAGAATATGACATTAAGGATTTCAAAGGAATTAACACCACACCAACTGAAGCATTTAAGAAAATTGTCAATGTTTTAAGCAATTAAATGAACATATAGGGGAGTATTTTCTCCCCTAAAGATTTTATATGAGGGGAGAGTTTTCTTGGCTAGAAGATGTGTTTGCCAAATCTGTAAAGCGAAAGGGAATACCGATACTTTTTATAAAGTTACAGATCAAAATGGAAAAAATAAATATTATTGTAACAAGGAAGAGTATGAACGTTTTATAAATGATAAATTAAAAAGAGATAACTTATTCAAATTCATTTCTGAGGAAGTTTTTGAATATGATCCTGGACAAATCATACCTCCTGTCATGGTAAAGAGTCTAAATAATCTACATACATTTTATGATTACGAAGTAATTCAAGAATGTTTTGATGAGTGTCAATCAGACATCAAATATTGGCTCAATGCTAAAAATTTTAGCAGCGAATATCATATGGTTAGATATGTTATGAAGATCATAGAGAGTAAAATAAATGACGTTTATAAAAAGTGGAAGCTTAAACAGAAACAAAAAGCTGAAGAAGAAAACAATGTTTTGGACTTTAGCATTATTAATGAAATGGAAAAAGTAACTCCTAATTCAAATTCTAATAACAAGGGAAACATACTTGATTTTTTGGATGAGGAGGACATTTAATGAATTCCCTTGACAGCTATCCTAGTGAGCTTACGGAAAACAGAGAACAAATTGAAGCAAGTTTTATATTTTGTTTATGGAAGAATCCAGACTTGTATGATGATTACAAAAAAGAAATTCGTGCAGACAGAGACTTGTTAACTGAGGATGGAAAGTTTTATTATACTCTCGGTCTTGAAATGAGCAACATGAATTATAGAAGTTTTGATGACGCGAGCATATTCAGTTATATAGAAGGTAAGGATGCAATTAAAAATGGATTTATAAGAAGAGGCGGAATCAAGACTGTTGATGAAATCAAGAGTATTTTAAATGAAGAAAATATTGATACATACTTTGATGAACTAATTAAAAGCAATATGTTATTGCAGTTGTATGATAAAGGATTTAATGTAACAAAAGAGCTTGATAAGTTTAAGAAAATGACTAGTTCTCAACTGTATAGTTACTTTGAGTATCAATTAGACAATGTTTTTTTAGGGCGAGGTGCGGGAGTAAAGATTGAAGATTTGGATTTAGGGGATGACTTCATTGCTTCCATCGAAAACGGGGAAGAAATGGGACTGAGTTATGCGGCAGCGGCTCCACTTTTGAATTATCACACTTTGGGACTTCACAAATCAAACGTCCAAATTTTTGCTGGATTTAGTGGTACGGGGAAAACGAGTTTTTGCATAAGATCCTATGTAATGTCTATTCTAGATCAGGGTGAAAAAATAACAATAATCGCAAACGAAATGAATAAACGAGCATGGCAGCATATATTTATGGCGACAATTCTTAGTCACAAAATTGGATATTATGGTCTTCCTAGAAAGAGACAAAAAATGGGGAATTTAAATGAAGAACAATTGAACAAATTGAGAGAAGCCAAAAAGTATTATGAGGATCATTACAAGGGAAGAATTAAATTTGCAAAAATTTATGATTACAGTATCAATGATGTTAAAAGAATTATGAGAAAAATGGCGAAACAAGGTTTTGGATTCATGCTTTACGATACGTTTAAAGCTGAAGATGCCTCATCCACAACAGTAACGGGGGAGTTAGTCGAAGCATCAAAACAACTTCTTCAGGTAGCTGAAAAAGAAAATATCGGCATTATCATTACAATGCAATTAGCTATTTATATGGAAAACACAAGATATTTAACTGCAGCTTGTCTATCTAATGCAAAAGGGGTAAAAGAAATCGTTTCAGAATTGGTTTTAACTAGGCCATTATGGGAAGATGAGTTTCCTGGTAAAAAATATGATGTAAAACCATATCGGTTTAAGAAAGATTCCAAGGGAAAATATACAAAAACAAAAGAGTATTTAGAATTAGATCCAAATAAAAAATATAAATTAGTCTTTTTAGATAAGACAAGAAATGACGAGGGTGAAACAGTAATTCTTTTTCAGTTCGATGGAGCCTGGAATAAGTGGACAGAGCTAGGGTATTGTACTCCAAAACATCAGCGTACATGATTGCCGAAGGGTAGGTGAATTCATGGACGTATATGCTCTTAAAAATTACATAATTGAAAAACCAGAATACATAAAACAAATTCTAGAAGAGACGGGTTTTTTTAAGGTTTATGACCGCGGTGATGAATACAGATGTGCAAGGGAAGCAGGAAGAAACCCAACGTCAGTTAAAGTCAATAAGCAAACACTAAGTGCTTTTTGTTTTTCAACAAACTTAAATGGGGATCTCATAACTCTTATACGTGACAAGCTAGGGCTTTCATTTCCTAAAACAATTCAAAGAATAGCAAAAATAATCGGGTTTAGAGAAGATGACTTTGTTGAAATAGAAGCTCCTAAAACACCGTTTGGAGGGTTTTACAAAAAGCTAAGGAAAATTAGCAATCCTCAAAATTTGGACATAGAAACGTATAATGATGAAATTCTAGATAGGTATGAATCAAAGCCGAATCTTCTCTTTTATCAAGATGGAATCTCTTTATTTGCTCAGCGGGTTTTCAATGTGGGATACGATTGTGTAACTGGAAGAATAACTGTTCCGTGGAAAAGCTTTAGTGGGGAGTTATGTGGAGTGATGGGTAGATTGAACAAAAAACAAATTAATGAGGGGGAAACAAAATGGCTGCCTATAATTCCTTTTCCTAAATCTAAAACATTGTATGGTTTTGTTGAAAATTATGATGCAATTCGAGAAAAAGGGATAGTGATGATCGGGTTAACCCCC
>NZ_LECW02000050.1 GCF_001042475.2 Bacillus glycinifermentans | reverse complement strand
TATAGAGGCTATTTAGCGGTGCATACTCATTAAACCACCTATTTGCCACGTGATGTTCTAATATATCGTCTTCAGTCCAATCATTACCACCCGACATTAGAAACTGGATAGCCTCCGCCTGCTCCTTCGTAATTACCGGCTTTTTAATTTCGCTCATCTATTCGTCCTCCTTATACTGAGAATGCCTCGTATATCTCCCGGATCTCTTTTGATAATTCCGTATAGTCCGTCTTACTTTCGTCCAAAGCTGGCAAGCAATCCGCAAGCATTTTAATAAGTTTAACGTTATATTCGTCGCACTCTTCGTATAGATATTTGTGGAATTCATCGGAAGCCTTCATCCTCTCGACCGTTTGCTTTACGAGGTCTCTTACGCCCTCCGGATAAGCTACCGCATATTCGAGTGTGCCTTCCTCGAATCCGTAATCTTTCGGCAGCATATCGCGAATAGCCGCGAGTTCCCGTGCCCAACGCTCGTTTTCTTCCTTCAACCGCTCGTTTTCCGCAATCAATCCGGCAAGGGCACAACACAGATCTGCGATTTCTTTAGTTTCCGGAAACAGATCGAACGTCGTCAACTCACGCTCCGATCCGTCTTCCTCCTGGATAAACACGCCGCCCTCTCCCGGCGCAACTTCCCGCACCTCAATTCCGATTTCCTTTGCGTACTGGATAATGCGGTCTCTATCGAATTTTGGAACGATCATTTTAACGCCTCCTCATCCAACCGCTCAAAAGATACTGATTCCGAGTAATATCCGTTTGAACTACCGTACCATCTAATTGTTACGTAGCCTTTATTCGTGGCAAATTTATAGAACGTCCACGTATAGCTTTCTTCCCAACCATCTAACGGATCTCTATCTTCGTAAATTTCCTCGGCCATGACTAGCGGGCTTCCGATTAAATCGTCAAGATCTCCGCAAATATCTTCGATAAACACACTTTCGCAACAGTCTTGATCGTGATACATGCAGTATACTTCTCCATCTTCCGTATAAAACCACAACTCTTCGTCCGCACACCGGGTAATTTTGTTTAGCGTTTTCCCCACTAATTCGCTAACCTCTGTATAAACACCGTTTCTCATTTTAACGCCTCCATTTCGTGTATTTTCGCCCTTCCAACGTCAGCCCTTACGATTACCCTCGACTGTCAACAAAGCCGCTAATTCCCCGCGAAATTCCCGTATAATTCGTGCGAGCTCTTCCAGCGTCTTGGCGTCTGATAATTTAATCCGCCGATCCATGACGAACATGATTGCGCGGTCAGCCGATGAGAAGTACGCGATCTCTCGCCAACGTGCGATTGGTGACGGATCAAGATCGGGATTGTCGGCGAACCGCTTCGGCCAGTTCGGCGCTTTCGTTGGATCGGTGAAATAGCGTTCATTTACGATGATATTGCGTTCGTCTGACGAGAGTTTGTAATCGGGGGAAATCGGGATTTCAATCGGCATGGATTTCGTCAGCTCCTTCGTTAGCTTTTCGTTTGTTAATCTCGGCAATTGTTCCGTCCTTATAGAAAATTCGTGCGTCTGGCGTCGTCCATCCGTATTCGTCCGCTAGGAACTGAGCGTACTGTTCGATACTTTCGAATGCAATTTTTCCGGAGTAGTTTCGGAATATATAATCGGACCATACTGGTGCAGTGTGAATCGGATAATTACCGTATCGCGCCTTCCATTCCTCCTCTTTTTCAGGCGAAGCTATATTCGAGTAAACCCCTGCTTCCCATCCTTTTTTGTTAATACGATCTAAATCGACTGGGTCTGCGATTCCCCAACGATCTCCACAACAGTCGCAGTCAATACCTTCGCTTACTCCGTTCCAGTAGACGCCAAGGCCTTCTGCAATTGTGTCCGCTTCTTCGTAAGAATTCGCCTCAATGAAGATCCGGTGACAAAGTTTATCATTCGTAATGAAAGACCCACCGCTATTGTTCTGTGTATATTCGTAAAAAGCCATACTATCGTACTCCCTTCGTTATTATTAAAACCTAGCAATTCGTTCGCATACGCTCACTCTTGCAGATGTTATTAATCGCGATACATCTTTAATAAGACTATCCGCGCGAATGTATATGAGCGCTATTATTTATCTAGTTATTAATGGCTCTAGTTAAAAGATGGTTCTTGTTAGTGTGCTGTCTAGCCATATATGGCTCAGCCGTGTGCGGTTACTCGTCACAAGGCTCCGGCAATTCTTCCGTATTCCCGTCAAATATCGCAAGCTGGCTGATCGGCATGATCGTGTATCGCGTGTTTTCCCATCGCTGAGTTTTCGGATCTCTCGTCTTCTGCTTAACGACTAACGGACGTCCTTGCCAACGATAATCACACAGCGCCTTGATGCGTTTGTTTGCGGCCTCTCT
>NZ_LECW02000049.1 GCF_001042475.2 Bacillus glycinifermentans | reverse complement strand
GTTTACCACTATACGGAAAATGATTGGTGAATAAATCCTGATTATCCATTAAAATAAATCTTTAGATTCAGGTTTTTATACCTATTAAGTGCCAGACGTATAATTCGCAAGAAAAAACAAGGTTATAATTACGAATGTACGTTCTTGTTATCTAGAAAAGGAAACAAATGTTTGGTATAATTATCATAGGTAAAACAAACCAATGAAGGGGGATACTATGAAAAGAACCGAACAAATATTAGAAGCTATAGTCGAACTAACTAAAGAAAAAGGTTTCCCGCCCTCTGTTAGGGAAATAGGTGAAAGGGTTGGTTTAAAATCTTCAAGTACAACAAAAGGTCATCTTGACCGATTACGTAAAAAGGGGCTTGTTGATTGGGAAGAAGGTAAGCCAAGAACCTTGCATATTTTGCATAAAAAAGAAGCCACCATTTAACTTTTGGTGGCATTGTTGTTTTTATTTAATGTATAAAGTTCAACTCTCATGAGGAAGGATTATTTAGGTTCAATATTTATTATTAACGACATACCTGGAATTTTAGCCAGATGAACAGAGTAGTCCCCATCAATTACATCAAGCGATTCTTCATCGCTTTCTAAAAGATCACTTAAATGTTTAATATCAATCCCCAAAGCTTGAAACACTGCGTATGTATTAAAAGTGCCTTTTTCGGATGCCATATTATCTGAACCGAAAGTGGTTAAATGTAAACAGTTGAAGTTTTGATTGTCATCATACCATGCTTCCAAATTAAAAGTTCCACCGGAGTCATCAGTTTCATTTATTAGCTCTCTTGTGTAGACTGTGTCGTCTTTGACTTCAGCAAGTTTAAAATCTCCAATATCATCAATAATAATCCGATTGAGATCAGGAGATTCCATCTCTTCATCGTTTTCAAAATCTTGAGCTACTTTATTGTATGCCTGTGCAAACTCTTCAAGGCTGAAATTAAATACTTTTTGAGTATTATCAACGCTCTGAACGTCATTTGTCTCAATGCTAGTGTCTTCATTTTCAGCGTTCTTTGTCTCTTTTTCTTCTGAAGTGGTGTTTTCACTGCTGCATGCGGATAGAGTGAAGCATAAAAGAAAAATGGATAATAAAAAAACAAACTTTTTCATAAAAAAAGATCCCCCTCTATTTTAAAACGAACATTTACATTTTAAAACAACTGAGGAGGATTTTCTATATGCTCCAAGTTTTAGAGGGGTTGCGTCTGTCCACTTGTATAATATTGCCCCCCAAACCTCCCCCAATCTTCCCCCAAATGTATGTGGGATAATACATTATTCTACAAAGCAAAATCTAATTGAATGATGCTATAATTGTTGATATATCAGGGGTTTAGGCGTTTTTGTCTCGACATTTTATAAACCAATAATGTTTTAATTTACAATCGTAGTAAATTTAATCAAACCTTATGAATACTGAAGGGAAAGGGGATATTTTAAAAAGCTCCCCCAAAACACAAAGGCACGGTGTTTTTAATGACATTGCCAAACTTTGATCATGTTCGGAAAGGCAGCTTTACCGATCAATGAGGACCAGGTCAACACGCTGGCAGACCCTTTATATTTGACCGGCTCCACGGTGTTTACCATCATCACGTCTCTTGTCTCTTGGTATAAAAATAACTATGTGACTAGCAAAAGATTAACGAAGTGAGGTTGCCGGCTGGCAGCCTTTTTTATAGTGAAAGTTGTGAAGAACGATGTGAAAGTCAATCAGTATACCCGGCCGGGGCTGAAATTGTCAGGAGTCAAAGGCATTGTCATGCACTGGACGACGACGCCTGGCGCTTCTGCATTGAATGAGCGGGATTACTTCAATGGAACGTGTATCGCAGCCGAACGTTACGCCTCAGCACATTATTTTGTTGACCGTAAGGAAGCGCAGCTGATTATCCCTGAAAATGAAGTCGCCTACCATGCACATGAGAATAACGGTTGCTATGTCAGTTTCTTAAAGCCGAATGCGAATAAGACGGCTATCGGCGTCGAAATGTGTGTCGAAAAAAACGGCAAGATTCACAGCGAAACCGTTCAAAATGCTGCTGAACTGGTTGCCGATCTGTGCGAGCGCTACGGCCTTTCTACAGACAGAATCGTCCGCCATTACGATGTGACAGGCAAAAACTGTCCGGCGCCGTGGGTGAGCGATTCCAGCCAGCTTACAGATTTTCGGAAAAAAGTCGCCGCCTTGCTTGGAAATACAACCGTGTCGAACACGACTGCACCCACGAGCCAGCCGAGCAGATCAACAGGGACCATTCTGAAAAAAGGGTCGTCTGGTTCCCAGGTCAAGGCGCTGCAGAAACGTTTGATTGCCGCGGGCTTCTCGCTATCTAAATACGGGGCCGATGGGTCTTACGGGGATGAAACGGTACAAGCTGTCAAAGCTCTGCAAAAGAAAGCGGGTATTGCAGTAGATGGAATTTACGGACCGGCTACCGAGAAGGCTCTCGCAGTTATTGAAGCAAAAAAGAAAAAGCCTTCCTCAAGCGGCAAAAGATCATCATACCCGTTGCCGTCTGGCATCTATAAGGTGAAAAGCCCGCTGATGAAGGGAACGGCTGTCCGGCAGATTCAGGAGGCTTTAGCTGCTCTCTATTTCTATCCAGACAAAAGGGCAAAGAATAACGGCATAGATGGCTATTACGGGCCGAAAACGGCGAACGCGGTCAAACGGTTCCAGTTGATGCACGGTCTGTCTGCTGATGGTATTTATGGGCCGAAAACGAAAGCAAAACTTAAAGATCTATTAAATAATTAAAACCGTATTGAAATGAAAAATAATCCCCTCTTGAATATTCAAGAGGGAGTTTCTTATTATCGTTGTATAATTTATAGAGTAAGATTGAGAAATTCTTCACATGAACAAGGAATTAGTAATCATTTTACTCAGGACTTATGTTGGGTGGACAATAAAATACATAAGATGTAATATTGCAGTCGAAATACATAAAAATTAGCAGGAGATGATTTGCTTGAAAAGAAAGTTAATAGCAGGTACCCTCGGAATTACTTTAATGGGGAGTTTCATTGTTCACCCTTCTTCGTCTTTTGCAGCAAAGCCCACTAATAATAATTTCGAAGAGTCCTTATCAGAAAATTTATCATCAGAATTAATAAACAAGGTTGATAAATTTGTAGTTGTAGAGAATAATAAATTTGTTTTGAATGATGAAGGAAAACTATCTCTTGCTAAGAATGAATTTGCTGCTGTGAAAGCTGCTTTAAAAGAAGCAAATCAAATCTTGAATGATGTGGATAAAGATAAAATAGTTGTTGATGGTAACACTGTAACTATCCCTTCAAAAGCCACAACAGAACAATTTTCAATAGCGGCTAAAGAGGGGAAGCGTGCAATCAAGTTTCACTGGTGGGGTATGGAAATTTGGCTGACTAAAACAGACGTAGCCGCACTTGCAAAAGCTGGTATAGCTGGCGGAGCTGCATATCTAGGTTCCATTTTTACGGGTGTTGGTGGAGCAGTAGCGGGTGCTATTGTATCAACAGTCATTAGCGAATATGTCACTGGAGCTGCCGTGAAAGTAACTGTTAATTACGCAAAATTGGTTTCTGACCGTTATCATGCGGTAATTGTAATACCTCAATAAAGGGGAAATTTCAAATGAAAAGTGCTTTAATTTCTGCAATTTATGCGGCGATTATTGTTTTCCTAGGTGAATACCTGTTAAATAAGGAAATAAAGTTATTTATTGAAATACCTTTGTTAGTCATTGGTATCTTAATAATTTATAGAATTACTAAAGGCTCCAAAGCGTAACATGAAAACCCTCTCTTTTTTCAAAGGGAGGGTATTTAAAAAAACCTACATACAATTGTTTATAGATATTGCAGTGATGCCCTTGCTACAAAAGAAGGGCTTACTTCATTTCCACGCCGACGACGTCCTCAAATTTAATGATATTGGTGTCTCCTTTTGAATCCACGACATGAAAAACCTTGCGGCTCTGATTTATGTAATGGATTGATTTTTCCTTCTATATAAATGATCTCCCCGGTTTCGGCCCCGTTTAAAAACGGCAGCTGCTACGAACTGTACCGGGGTATTATAACTCCATCGCCTCGCATATGACCCGTTCCATGTCTTCTATTTGGGCCATGTCGAGCACCGGCCTTTTTACTCTATTGTGGTTGCTTTCAAGTTCACGGAGCAGGCTGACATGCTCGGGCAGCATCATAGCTGTCCATTTAATCGTTCCTCGATCTCTCACGTTGTCATTCATGGTGTAATCTCCTTGAGATGATTATGAGGGAACGTTTGTTCTGTTCTCAACAAGAAAAATAACCCATTAAAAGTAAAGCCCTCTCCGAAGAGAAGGCTGTTTATTTTGGCGGGCGAATTTCAATTATTCGCATTTTTTAAGCTGATATTTTAGTGTCAATTTGCAAATTTCATTTGAGACTGAGTATTCAGGATTAGCCTTTTTGAGAGCAGTTTGTAAGGTCTCCTCTTTAAAATTTAAAGCCTACATTAATTTATACCCTGCGAGAGTGCCCGTGCTAGAAAAGTTTAAAACTTTGTCTTTGTTCACAGCAGTACTAATACGAAAGTTTATACCCGTAAGCTCTTTATTTTTATTATGTATACTGGATAGGATATAACCCTTATGCTCTGTGTCATTATCAGCTTCTTTTGCTAAAATGTGCGCATAGCTGCCCCCATCAAGCTTGAAAAACTTCTCATCTTTTTGAAGATGTGAAGGGATTTTCTCCTTACCGTCATAGACACCATTATCAATTTGATTGTTATATTCATCAATAAATTCATCTAGGCTGAAATTGAATCCGCCCTTTGGTTCAACTGATTCTGTTTTTTCTTCAGTTTCTGCTGTCTGATTGTCAGTTTTGTTTTGTGGTGCGCTGCTGCATCCCGCCAGCACCAAAAATATAACAAGGAATAGCTTTTTCATGTGATCCCCCTCTTGTTTTAAAACGAACACTTTACATTTAAAACAAACGAGGGGGATTTTCTATATGCTCAAATTTTAGAGGATGACGTCTGTCCACTTGTATAATATTACCCCCCAAACCTCCCAATCTTCTTCCCCAAAATGTATGTGGGATAATACATTATTCTACAAAGTAAAATCTAATTGAATGATCAACAGGGACCATTCTGAAAAAAGGGTCGTCTGGTTCCCAGGTCAAGGCGCTGCAGAAACGTTTGATTGCCGCGGGCTTCTCGGTGTCGAAGTACGGGGCCGATGGCTCGTATGGCAACGAAACAATGCAAGCTGTCAAATCCCTTCAAAAGAAAGCGGGGATTACAGCAGATGGAATTTATGGACCGGCTACCGAAAAGGCGCTCGCGGCCATTGAAGCGAAAAAGAAAAAGTCATCTTCAACAAGAGGGCTAAGCTTTTATAAATTTTAACTTGTCAATAGTTATTCATTGCTGTCCATTTCCCATACTGTCTGACCGTCAACTAAAATTTTATTTGGTGGATCATCATAAAGAGAGATCTCAACCAAGGAGCTTTCCCCTTGACTTAACCAATTATATACACTGCCCTTGTTTTCTTCAGGATGGGACAAAATATTATCTACTTGAAATGCAGCTGCAATATATTCTGTAAAATTGATATCATCTTCATCTAACATATTGTTTGTTTCAAAAACCGTATCTAGTTTACCAATAATTCTTAATCCACTTTTCCATTCTAGAATCATATCACTTTTTTCATACTTTATTAATGTTCCAATTAAAGAATCGTATCCCATGTATATCCTCTTCTCTTAATGTTTTTACGGTCTCGCTGGTACTATGTGAGCTCCGTCTTTTCCATAATGTATCATTCCATTAGTAGTCTCTACATACTTACCAGTATCCATATCATAGTATTTTCCTATTACTTGGCCAAAGTCTACCCTTTCTTTATTCTTTCCTAATTTTTTACCCTTACCAGCAAACTTATCAAGCAATTCTTGAGCTGTTTTATTATCCCCGTTAAAGATACTTTTGTTTTTCCCATTGGCAACTTCTTGCTTGTAGTTTGGTGTTCCAGGAATATGTTTTTCTTGAGCCCCTGGTTTAACTTTTGCAGGGAAACCATTTACTTCACGGTACGGGCCTTTTGGTACGGATTGTTTTCCATAGGAAGGTGTTTTCGAGCCTTTTCCAATCTTCGATACTTTTGCCAGCTTGGTTCCCCGACGAATCCATTTGATCAGTCTAGCAGGTGGCGTTAAATTAACACCAGCATCGACCCGTTCAAATAACGAAAGTCTTTCATGTGTATCAGGGTCATATCCCAATGCTGCTCGTTCAAGATCACTCTCGCCTAAGAGCTCCAAGCCTATTCCAGCATATTTTTCTAAATCACTTACTTCCTCGTCATCTTCAGGAGGATCGTCAACCAACTTTATACCGACGACATTTTTACCATCCATATAGAAACAGTATTTAAACCCATTCACGTATTTGTAAACTTTTTTAAGTTTCGCTAATTCCTTTTCACTCAGATTTTCTAATTCCTCATCACTATACACTTTTTTGGAGACTTTTTGTGTCGCCGTTCGATCAGTGTCGGCTAGTTTATTAATTTCAGCTTCTTCTTTCTCTCCAACTTTTTTGAGCATAACTTCCATCGGTGTATCTTCATTAGGTTGCAAGGAGTCAATCTTATCTGGCTTTAAAATCGATCCTTTTTGATAGGTGGTAATCTCAATTTTAGGCCCCGTATACATTTTTTCAAGTCTGGCGATGTATTTTTGCATCGTCTCAAGATCTGATTCGGCCGTTTTGAGCGTGCTTGTCTGTTCTCTGTCAAATGTATGCAGCTTTTCAATCGTCTGATTGATGTCAGTTAATGCTTTCCTATTCTGTTCATGAAATTCGTTGTCATTCAAATCCGGTAGGTCAACAATGTGGCTGACTTTAGCAATGGCGGCATTGGCTTTGGAGACCAGATTTTTCGTTGTTCGATCGGCCGCATTCAAGCCATTCTCCAGGTCATGCTCAAGAAAAGCTTGCGAAATATATCCGTTGTGATTCGGCTCCAAGGAATTCAGTGCATTTTTAATATTTTTCAATGCCGATTCGTATTCATTGATGAAAGTTTCGTAGAACTGAAGAAACGGAGTATGGCATTCTTCGTAAAAGGCACGGATCGCGTCGCCGCCTTTACCTTTTAAAGCATCGTCAAGGGACGTGATTCCATCCACACTTTTTTTGAGGTTTGCGATTTCTTCCGATTGTTTTTTTAATTGTTCGAGCGTTTTATCAATTGCTTGGTGCAACGCCTGAACGTCCAGAGTCTTCATGGCATTCTCCTCTAATACATTTGGTTACAATCAGTTCAGAGTTTACCGCTTTATAGAAGGGAAATGGTGAATAAATCCTGATCATCCATGAAAATGAATCTTTCGATATAGGTAAATTTCACTATTCATTGAACGGTAACTATTGGCCGTCGTAAATAGATTTGAAATAATTAATGTATAGAAGGGAGGGGCTGAAGTGGACGGGGGAAAAACTGGAATCTTGCTAACTGCTGGAGCGATGACCATAGTCGAACATATATACGACATATGGCAAAACGAAAGCAAAACTTGAAACGCTTCTTAAATAAAATAAAGCCCTTCTCGAGATGAGGAGGGCTTTAAAATAATTCCAAGAAAAAATAACTTTTTGACAGGAAACAAAGAGTATTGTATTGTGTAGTTACAGCACAAGAGATTGTGACTGTCTGACTTGCGGATAAGTTAAAATTAGTAAGAGTACTGTGAGTACTCCTTTCCGTGAGGGCATCCACTGGATGCTTTAACTACATAATACAAAACCTCAGTGTATGCTGAGGTTTTTTTATTTGCTTATTAACTTTTTGCGGGCGCCTGCGTATTAAAGCGTAGGTGCTCGTGGTACATAATTGTATTGCGGTAAAAGTTGGACGGATAGTATAATTACCCACAAGTAGGGGAGGTGTTTATATTGGAGAAAATAATGGAGCAAATACTTATGTGGCTAGGTTGTATCTGTGTTTTAGCGGGAATTATAGCGGGGTTCGTCGTTTATGATAAAGATGTGGCAGAAGCTGCAGAAACTAGTAAAGAAATAAGCGACAAGTTGTACGATAATTCATACGCTCAGGCAGAATATAAAACGAATAACGCTCAGGCAAATAGTATGAAAACGTCTGTGTTTTTCGTAGTATTATCCGGAGTTTTTTCTGGCGCAATTCTGTTTAGTATTGCGGTTATCATCCGAATTCTTAACGATTCTAAGGAACAAGCGCGAGAAACGAAGGATTATGTGCGCCTAATTAAAGCCAGAACCGGCGCAGCAGAATAAAACGAAACCAGCCCCGTCCTTAACCGGATGGGCATTTTTTACGTTTATGATATCCGCAAACCTTACGAAATTGGTATCGCCCTTAACGTTTCTTCACACGAAATTCCTTCCGTAGGTGGTCCACTTTCTTTTCAATTAAATGGAGGGGAGAGAAATGAGAAAGTATTTTGGGATAGTGTCGCTTATCATCCTTTTATTCACATTGTGTTTTCTACCTCATATTCATTGGGCGCTTGGAATTCTAGGAATTGTCGTGGGGAGTATTCTAGCAGTCAAAACACCTAAGGGAATTGCTAAGTATATTTCTTTTGTTATCCTAGCACTTTGTTTACTTTTACTATTATTATTGATTGTGATGGGCGTTTTAATGACAGGTCTAGTAGAAAATTAACGTTATTTATAATGTTATTTGGGGACAGATGGGGACGAATTGGGAACCAACTTCCTCATTTCTAATCAAAAAAGAATATTTTTAATCAGAAACTTATGTAAGGAAACCCTATAAAACAGGGTTCGAATATAAAACATCTGTTCGTATCAGAAACCCAACTCCACACTGGCAGAGTGAAACATAAAAGAAAAATGGATAATAAAAAAATAGACTTTTTCATAAAAAAGATCCCCCTCAGTTGTTTTAAAACCAACATTTACATTTTAAAACAACTAAGGGGGATTTTCCATATACTCAAATTTTAGAGGATGACGTCTGTCCACTTGTATAATATTACTCCCCAAACCTCCCAATCTTCTTCCCCCAAATGTATGTGGGATAATACATTATTCTACAAAGCAAAATCTAATTGAATGATGCTATAATTGTCGATATATCAAGGGGTTAGACGTTTTTGTTTCATCATTTTATAAACCAATAATGTTTTAACTTACAATCGTCAAAACTCCCGATAAGCTACATGAAAAAGAAAGGGAAAAACGAAGAAATGAACAGGGCTTCTGCCGATAGATACGCAAATTTCAAAGAATTGTCACAAAAAGAAACCGAGGGGGTTGATTACAGCGTGTTTAAACGCAATGCGGGGAAAGGCCTGCTTGTGATGTCTCCTCACGGCGGCGGCATTGAACCTGGAATCAGCGAAATCGTCCGGGCTTTTGCTGATGATCGCGCTTCCATATATTTGTTTGAGGGAATCAAATCGCGCGGGAATAGGGATCTGCATGTGACAAGCGCCTGCTTTGATGATCCGCTTGCCGTCAAGATGGCAGCGGATCATCAATACGTGCTGGCTTTTCACGGCTATTTTGAACCGTCACATTGCCATACATTAGTCGGGGGAACAGACCGAAAACGCGCGGCGATCTTCGTCAATGCGCTGAGAAGGCACGGCTTTTCAGCGGAATTGCAGGAAAGAGGCGCCCGTTTTTCGGGAACATCCCCGGAAAGCATCAACAACCGGTGCAAAACAGGGCTGAGCGTGCAGTTTGAAATCAGTACAGCCCAGCGGAAGGCGATGTTCGGCCACTTCAGCTTAAAGGGAAGAGACGGTTCACAAAACGAGGTCTTCCATCAATATATAAATGCAGTAAAAGAAGGGGCGGCGGCTGCCTATGGAAGAGCTTAGTTTTTCAGCAGGTACGGTGACCGCTTTTCGGCGACGATGCGCGCTTTTGCGTTTTTTGCAAAAGGGTAAGGGTGCCGGGCGCTTTTGCGATAGCGCGTGAATTCGTCTTTCTCATCCTGAAGGTCAATCGTCCGGTCTTCCGAAGGTTCTGCATTCCGAAGGCTGGCCGTCCACGCTTGATGAAACTGGATTCCGATCTGCCTTTTTTCAAATAGTTCGACTCGTTTGGCGGCAAATTCTTCCGTTACATTAAAGAGCTCGGCGATCATTTTTGCCGCGTGGCAGCGTAGCTCGGGAAAATCCAGTTTCAGAAGCATGAAAGTCGGAACGCAAAAGTGATACATGAATTGATTCGCTTGAAATTCCTGCAGCTCTCTGAACATTTTGTTCATGTTCAACTGGTTTCCGGCATGCTTTAATACGTGGCACAGCTCGTGGGCAAAGTCTTCCCACTGCTTTTCTTTGGAGAGCCTGCTGTCGAGTATGATGCTGTACATGCCGTCGTGCTTGATCATCATGCTGTTCACATCTTCATAGTGCACCCAAATATTAAAGTATGAGGCGATGCGGCTCATATCAATGTGATAAGGCTCTGTAAAACCAAAATTCAGATACATATTTTTTACGTATTCTTCTAGATGAGACAAATAAAATTCCAATACGAGACACCCTTTCGAACAAGTGTTCTGTTTTTCCGGCAAAGAAAAGCCCACTGCGGGCTCTGTGCGTTTATAGAAAAATATAAACGATGAGCATCCTTTTCGGCAAACCTTTCCCTTTTTGTCATCTTATTCATTAAATCGATACTCATCAGTTATATTCAATGAAAATTCCTTATTTATCCTTTTTGTTGATCTCCGGGCTTCCGCTTTTTCTCTTTTTCCTTCAAATATTGGATAAACTCGATCGCCTGCTGCCTGCTTTCAGGGGAAAACTCCTTCATGTCCCGGTAGGCGATTTGAAGATCGGGATCGTCAAACGCATCTTCAAGTGAACGGTCATGCTCCGCTCCGGTTAATAAATAGTCTATCGTCACTTTATAGTAATCAGCCAGTTTTTTCAAGGTTTCATAGTCCGGCTCGCTTCTTCCGTTTTCATAATGGGAATAGCGCGCCCTTGAAACGCCGATCTGTTTTGCCACTTCTTCCTGTGTCCGTTTGCCTCTCAAATGTTTCAGTCTGCCGCCTAACATACAATGACCTCTCTTCCCTCAATTCGGCATTATGATATTTATTATAGATACAAAATGTATCAAAATAAACATATGATAAAAAAAGTATCAAAAAAGTATTGATGATAAGAATTGTATCGTTTATAATCGTAGTCAAACAGATACAGATTGTATCATAAAACAGGGGGTGAAGCCTTTGCGGAAACGTTTAATCGAAGATCGCTCCAAGCGTGGACTGACTCAGAAGCAAGTTGCGGAACGCCTGAACATTTCCGAAGGTTATGTCCGCAACCCCGGCAGGAACCAGATGCTGAAGTTTGAAACGCTCTATTCCGTCTCAGACTGCGAGCTGTTTCCTGACCTTTTTGAGGTAGTTTTTGATAAGTTTCGTATCATATAAAAGGAGGCGTCCAGCATGAACATCGAACATCCGATGATTGTCGACATCAGGACATACGGCCATCCGAAAGGACCATTTAATTCAAGAAGGACTGACAGAAGGAGGGAGACCGATCGTGATTCCATGCAGCGGGGATCGGTTTGATCAATGGAGGCTCGGTGAAGCGGGAGGCTCCATCGCATTTGCGAAGGGCGGAATACCCGTATTTCAATTCGAAAATAAAGGTCAATATGAGCGGTATGTCAAGCTTAAACGACAGGAGGAAGCGAAATGACCGGGTATCACAGCGATGAAGGAAGCTATCCTTTTTCGATTTATTCGGGCCTTTTGACTCCAGGACATTTTGAAAAGATCGGACATGCGGTCTGGCTGTTTTTATGGTGCATCAGCTCAACGACGCGGGAGGCTGAACAGGATGGAATGACATTGGGAGCCGTACTCGGACATAAGCCGCTGAAAGCGGCAGAGCTCGCGCTTGTTTTCGGAGTGAACGAAAAAACGGTCAGAAGATGGCTTTCCCTTCTTGAGAAAAACGGTTACATAGCGGTGAGGAGAGCGCCTTACGGTATCATCCTGTCCGTCAGACATTCGAAAAAATTTCTGCATCGGCCAAGGGCCGGACGTGTCCGTTCAGAAGCGGAAGAACGGACAAATGAGTCCGCCGGTTCGGACAGGCCCGTCCGCTTGAATAAAGATATGACACAGATCAGCACAAATAATACATCAGACCCTGTTGAGGCGATAGCCGAACGGTTTGCCGCCCTCAGGTCGGCCCAGGAAGGACGCCTTGTCCAGCCATCGCCGAAGGATTATCAGGCCATCGCCCGGATTGTCGCCCGCGGCGTGCCGCTGCCGCAAACAATCAAATGGCTTGAACGGTGCTTCAGCGAGTACGAAAGCCGGCGAAGAAGCAGACGGGAGACAATTAAGGTCTTCGGTTATTGCGAGAAATACATCATGGACCGCATCACAGCCATGGAAACAAGGAGGGACAACATTGACAAAGCGAACGATCGACGACGTTTTGAAAGAGCTGGAAAAGAAGAGCCGTTTATCACAGGCGGACAAACCGGACGAATCCGTCCCAAACACGTATGACTGCCCCAGATGCAAGGATGAATTCGGATTTATTGAACGGCGCGGGGACATGGAAGTATGGGTGGCCTGCGCCTGCCGGGAATGGCGCAGGGCGCAAAGGCTTTTCAAATCGAGTGAGATTACGGAGGAATTTAAAAAGCTTAGCTTTGAAAACTTCCGGACAGCGGGCAAGCATCCGTCTGTAAAAGACGAATACGTACAAGCCTATCCGGACGTTTGCGGGAGACGCAGAAACAGCATTGCCCTGTTAGGGAACCCTGGATCAGGAAAAACGCATCTGCTTACGGCGGCGGCCAACGACCTAATGCGAAGGCTTCACGTACCGGTTCTTTATTTTCCATTCGTCGAGGGCTTCAACGATTTAAAGCGGGATTTTACGTTGCTTGAAGATAAGCTGAACCGGATGAAGCAGATCGAGGTTCTGTTTCTCGATGACCTGTTTAAGCCTGCAGGCGGAAAGCCGCGGGCAACCGAATGGCAGATCGAGCAGACATATTCGATCGTCAATTATCGGTATTTAAATCACAAACCGATCCTGCTTTCAAGCGAGCTGGAGGCTGAAGAGATCGTCCGCATGGATGAAGCCCTTGGGACGAGGCTGTTGGAGATGTGTCAGGATTTTCTCGTCGTCCTGAAAGGGAACTCTTTTGAAATCAATCATAGACTGGAGGGAATGGTCTGATGTGCCGATTGTGCAAAGGGCGGAATTCCGTTCATCAGGACATCGGCTGGGGAGCGTCCTATAGAGCTTGCCCGCATTGCCGCCGAACGCAACAAGGCGATTTAACCGAGTCGATCAAAAAGCTTGAAGCACTGATCGCAAAAATGAAAACAAGGGTGAGGCAAGGTGTTTGAATGTTTGAAAGCCTTGATTTTGATTGCGCTGACGTCTGCTAAAAGAGACGTGCAAATCAGAAGGTGGCATGAAGAAGACGGAAAGTGAGGAAGGAAACACGTGAAAAAATCTTCGGCGTACAGCCCATTGCCGTGGCGCGTCGTCAAAACGGATACAGATGTATATATTTATTCCGCATACAGTGAAGCAGAGAAAAAACGGTTTCCCTATTCAAATGGAAGATTAATCGCAACGGTGAGCGATTATACGGCTTTTTCACAAAAGAAAAACGCTCAATTAATCGCCGCTGCGCCAGAACTGTTGATCGCGGGAAAGCTGGCACTCGCCTATTTCAACGAAAGGGCCCGCTCAGACTCAATAGAAAGCAAATTGGCGCACGTTTTACAAAAGGTGATCTCAAAAGCGGAAGCACATGAAGAGGAGGAATGCAATTGAAACAGCCGACACCTTTAAAAGAGATTCATGAAACAACTGTCGGAAGCCGGATTGAAGAAGGCAAAGTGACGGTGATTGTGCTTGACGGCGTAAAAGGCACGGCATGGCAGACCGAGGCACCTGAACACGGAAAAACCGTGATCGAAACGAGAAAAGGCGACCTTGCAAGAGTCGAGTTTGAAATCGGCTATAAGTTTTAGTGAAAACATCATAAGTCCAAGACGGAAAGCCTGCGGACACTGATCAGAGAATGCACGGAAAGCGCGTGCAGCTGATTGGTGTCCTTTTTTATTTTTCAAAAAACGGAGGATAACAAAAATGGAAGATTTGCTTTTTGAATACAAAAGGACATTAAAAACAACAAAAGCATTATACCGGCTTCTTCAGGACGAAGAGGGACTGACGGCTGAGCAGATGAAAGATAAAAAGCTGATCAGAAGCATGATCACCGATTTGGAATATGTCGTCGATTGGCTTGAACACGGAAGAGAACCGGGAATCAGGCGGTCCATCGACAGACGGGATTCCTACAAACGGATGCTGATCAAAGATCCGCAAATCATTGACACGTTTTCTGAGGGAATCCGTTTTGAGCCGGTCCATGAGGTGTCGGCAGCCGACAAAGCCCGGATCGAAGCGGCTCTATCCGTCCTGACAGCCCGGGAAAAAGAAATTTTTATTTTGCATAAGGTTGAACGCTTTTCATATGAACGGATCGCAGCTATGCTCGGCATCAAAAAATCAACCGTACAGACAAACGTGAAGCGTGCGCAAACGAAAATGAAAAAACAGGTCAAACATTCTGCCGATTGTCCGGCGTGAAAAAATGATCGTTCTTTTGTCATACGTTTGCCACCTATAGGTGAAGAGAGAAAATCGCGCCCATCAGCTTCGGCGAAAAACAAACTTGTGATTGGTAAAGAGACTAATTGATGAAGGGGCGGCCTCCTGCGTTGTCAAGAACGAAGGACACGAAAGAGGTAAGGTATCCCGGCTCTATCGACAATATGAAGGAAATATTTCAATTCGGCCATCAGCCGTGAACTCGGGGTTTCCAACAAAAAGGTCACCCGGGAAAATTCGCGGCCGCCGGTGGGACAAGCTCTATTCAGAAGAAGGGACGAATTAGCGTCAGACGCTGTTTTGTAAAATGCTCAATTCACCAGTCTGCACTCAAGCACTGTGCGGATTAAAACAAACTTTTTGCAGAGTTGATCGTTCCTAATGAGCCTGTCAAAATTGCCGGTCTTTCCGACCCCTTGAGGAAAAGAACAATGTGTTGGTGATCGCAAGAAGCTGAAAGAAACATGTTAATTGAGGCCGATTTTCTTACTTTAAATCCAACTAAAAGGAGAAATGTATTATGCCTTGCTCAGATGAATATGCTAATTATGTTTTAAAGATTTGTACAGATGCTGATTCCTACTCACCAAAAGCAACTTCTATCGACGTTGTTGCAAAATATGGGGGCGGTAGTATTGCGAACTTTAAGTATACGCTTTCGGCTGAAGTTTGGAACAAAGATTATTGGGAATCTCGTAAGTTGCTATCAGGAACTTTTAAAAAACAGACACCGACAAGAGTGTTTAAAATTTCTCAACTTAAATTGAAGAAAGGAAAAAATAGTGTTCGTATTAAAGGGTATTTTCACGATACCGTTAATGGAGGTAATTTCCAAGTCAAAACACCTGCTTTTATTGTTAAACGATAAGTTTAAATGCCTAACACCCTCCGCTTGGAGAGACCCAAATAAAT
>NZ_LECW02000048.1 GCF_001042475.2 Bacillus glycinifermentans | reverse complement strand
AACACAGCCCTATGCTGGCAAGCCGGGCACTGCGTATACCCCACGACAACACCATTCCTTCTTCTCTGCTCCTGTAACACGATTGTATGAACGTCTCCACAGTGCTCACATGTACTAAGAGGTTTCATGATCTTCCCCCTGATCATGGAAGTATCGATTATAAACGATTGCTTTTGTTCCAAACTTGCTTTCTCTATCAATGTATTCAAAGTCGATGTGTGTTGGATGAAAACCTGCATCATCATTCGGCAAGAATGAGAAATCCACTCTGACTTTATCTTTAACCTCTTTTCCTTTGTAAAAAATACGTGGTACTGAATCAATATCATCAAGCTCAATCTGTAGCAAAGGTGACTTATTCAGCGGTTCTGCTTCCAGATTATTTAAATCGCCTTTTGGAATAGCCTCTCCATCGAGAAGTACAGTTCCCCCATATTTGTGGCCAACATAATTCACAGCTTCTCTTATAGCGGATAATGAGTCTGGTTCTTCCCTCACAAATCCTGTTAACAGCACACCAAGCTTATGAAGCCTTTTAACAGCATCCCTCGGCACCCCTTC
>NZ_LECW02000047.1 GCF_001042475.2 Bacillus glycinifermentans | reverse complement strand
ATTTTAATTACTTCCCATTTTACTTCTTCTGCGTAATGTACTCTTGTGCCCATAGAAAAACACCCTCCTAAGAATCATATTGTATTAATACGATTCAGGGGGTGTTTTTTCCTTGTCTCATTTATTTGGGTCTCTCCAAGCTGAACTGACCCGTTAAAATGAGACTTAGAAAAAACACCTATGCTGCCTGTCCCCTGTATTCCAGTGGGGACAGGTAGTTTAATTTTGCCTGAATTCGTACATGATTATATCGATACATGTATTGATTTACAATTTGTACTACTTTAGAATTGGATATAGATGCTCTACTTTGAGCGTTAAATCCTTCCGACTTTAGCGAGGAGTGAAAGGATTCAATGACGGCATTATCATGGCAGTTTCCTTTTCGAGACATGCTTGTGGTAATGCCTTTTTCTTTGGCCAAATTCTGATATGCATGTGAAGTATAGACAGATCCCTGGTCGCTATGAAGAAGTAACCCTACTGGTTTACGTAATTCTACAGCTTCCCTCAATGTGTCTAATACTAGGTTAATATCTTGGCTCGTACCTATTTTGTAAGCCACTATTTCGTTGTTATATAAGTCCATAATCGTTGATAAATATAACATAGTCGAGCCATAAGGTAAGTAGGTAATGTCGGTTACCCATTTTTCATTTAATCGGCTTGCTTTAAAATTACGATTGAGAGTGTTCGGCACAATAATATTACTCTCACCACAAATGTACTTTTGTCGCTTCTTCTTAACTTGACACTGAATCTCAAACTTTTGCATAATTTTTTGTACAGTTTTGCGGTTTACATTTATCCCATACTTTCTGTTTAAGATGGATTTAATTTTACGATGACCATAGTGATAGAAGTTTTTCTTACACAGCTTGATTACTAGCTCTTCTAATGAAGTTAGCTCAACTTTTTTATACTTCTTTTTCCAACGGTAATATGTTGACTTAGGTATGCCTAATACTCCAAGAATATCAATTATTTTAAAAGTGGCTGAGAGTTCTTCTACAACTTGGACAATGACTCGTGGCTCCAACTCCTTTCGATCTCCTGGTACTTTTTTATAATTGCCAATTGAGCCTCTAGCTGTTTATTCTTTAGTTTTAATTCTTCTAGCTCACTCATTTCCTCCGATTCTTTACCGTAGGAATATTGTTTTCCAACTTGTTGCGAAAATCGATAGGTTTGGCCTGTTTTGTACCATCGCATCCATGTTTTAATTTGAGTCTTATTTTTTATCCCCAGTTGTTCCATTATTTCTTTGTTTGTCATTCCAGCTTGTTTCATTTTAATTACTTCCCATTTTACTTCTTCTGCGTAATGTACTCTTGTGCCCATAGAAAAACACCCTCCTAAGAATCATATTGTATTAATACGATTCAGGGGGTGTTTTTTCCTTGTCTCATTTATTTGGGTCTCTCCA
>NZ_LECW02000046.1 GCF_001042475.2 Bacillus glycinifermentans | reverse complement strand
TTTCCGGCCTTGTTTACGCAGTCAGACGGATTCCTGGCGAGCTTGCCCGCGTCCATTGCCGCCTTGACTTCGTTTAATCGTTGGCGGTCAGTTTCCGATAGCTTGCTTGCGAATATGCGGCGCCAGCTTTCCTCGATCGGTTCGGCCGTTTTCGCCTTCTTTTTCCGCTTGGCTGTTTCGGCAACTTTTTCGTTTTTAACTTCGTCATTTTTAGGTGTCAAAGCGCTAAGATTCAACTGCAGATTTCCGAGTTCCATTCGCATCCTCCTTTCTCGCGTGATGGGTTCGGACTACTTTTCGTCTTTGTCTACCGCGACCACGATGCCGAACAAAATAATCGCTAATGCCGCAATAGGAAGCGTGATTAACGTCTCTTTATCAATGTTCAATCCCGCTGAGAACGCCAACCCCACGCCCAATACGTACGATAATATACGCTCTGTCTTCTGGCTCATAAATCGACCTCCTCCGTCCATTTCCGTCTGTGTTCCGCCTCGTTATCCGCATACCAATCCGACCAGCAAGCGTTGTCGCAAAAGTACCGGTCGAAGAGCAAATCGTATGTCACGGATTGCCCTTCGTTGATTGCCCGGTTACAGGCGGCGCAGATGGCGGCAGGTTTTGCGTCCACTTACTCGACGCCCTTTCGATCGAAACGCGCTTCGGTCGGCGTAATGAGCTTTAGCCGATCGATAGGCACAGTATATCTCTTGACATAGCCGTAATTATCCAACGCCTCGATTACTATAGCACGTTCGCTCCTTCTTCTAACGACCTCTCCGAACCCGATAGTCTCGAACCAAACCGGATCATCATACGCAACAATATCGCCTTTTTTATACTCGTCAACCTCGCGTCCGATTGCGGCCCATTTTTCAATCTCTGCGGCCTCTTCTTCCGGTAGGAGTTCGAGTTGGTCAGGCGTTGCGTATCCAAGCATTCCGGCATGTGTAATTTCGATACTCTTTCCGTCGGTGCGACGAGAATTGTTATAACTTACTGAATAGACTTTTCCGTTTTCGAAACCTAATAACGGATATTCCCCGCCGCCCGATTTCAACCGGACTTTAGCGCCTTCCTTAAATTGAGCGCGAGCTGCCGCGTCTTTTGCTTCGGCAATTTCTTCGTCAGTGGCGCGGACGAGTTCCGACGCATCGACGAACCAAACTTCTCCGTCTGAGAGACGTCGCGCTTTAAAATTCGGGTTGTTTCCCGCCTCAATTAACTCGATTATGTCATCGGTATCAAATAGGTGGCCGAATTCCTCACGGACCACCTTCGCATAATCACCGACTTTCAACCGCTCAGGCTTCGGCTCGGCCTCAGCGCTTGCGGCGCTTACTTTGCGATAGACTGCGTAAGTATCATCCGCTGAGGCATAGTTTTCGTCACCGACATCGTCAGTAAAATAGATATCTCCTAGCCAATCGACCTGGTCAATTTCGTACATCTTTTCCGTTGTAATATCGTCATCGTAAGTCTCGATAAACTTAACGAAATCGCCCGCCTTCGCTTCGCTTTTGTCAATCCGGATGTACTTCGGTTCAGCTTCGCCTTTTAGCGTAGCAACGTCGAATTTTAGGGATTCGATATCCTTTTCGTTTGTGCTTACGCGCTCTTCTAATGTCGGATGGGACGCGGAGACTTTGCGGAATAGGTCGTAGTTATGCCTAAACGAACCATCTCTATCGCCAACATCATCGAGAATTACAGCGTCCCCATCACGATCAACATCAATAGCTTTGTAAAAACTACCCTTAGTTGCATCGCGAAATCCATCTGTAATGGGTAAAACTAAATCGCCCGTTTGCGCGGGGCCTTCCACGCGCTCATACTCCGCACCGTTATACGCAACCTTCGTAATTTCACCGTTCACCATATCGAGTGTCTTAACGCCTTCTAATTTCGCCATCGAATCGTCCTCCTTTTATTGACCGTCCGACCCGGTAAGGTCAAACCGCCTCCGCTTCGTTATTTTCCGCAAAATCTTCCCTCATGAAATTCAGATCCATTTCGACCCAACGCTTGCCTTCCCGCTCCGACGGTCCCCAATAGTCGGTAATGCCGCGGTTGTCGAACATCCAGACGCGAGGGAACTTGCCCTCACCGATCAGCACGCCGATGAAGAAGTCGACGTCGTCCGTCGTATAAGGCTGACCGTCTCCTTTGCGCCCTTCTACCGTTAAGTAGCCGCGGTCTTCCCGACGATCACGAATCGTCTTAACCTGAAACGTCTTCCATTCGCCAGTGCCCGGATCTCTTGCGCTGATATCGAAGGATTCTTCCGTCTCCGCTTTTGATACCGCCTGCCACCCGCTAGCCATTAAAGCTGCGCGGGCGATCAGTTCGGAATATTTGCCGATA
>NZ_LECW02000045.1 GCF_001042475.2 Bacillus glycinifermentans | reverse complement strand
CGTTTGTTTGCGGCCTCTCTTCGTACATTCAGCGCCTTCGCGATCTGATCCTGCGTTGGATAACATTCGCCCTTTTCGTTCATGAATGACGAGAGGACACATAACGTTTGCCAACGATCGGCTCCGATGTCCGCAATCAACCCTTTCTTGACGGCATCGACGTACATTTTGACGAAGATACGCGTTTCGGACTTGCCGGACGTCAGACTATATTCGGACTGCGATTCGACTGAGACAAGTCGTTGATGTTCGTTTGTCATACGTTTATCACCCCGCAATCTCTTTCGTAACGATCTCCGGAAATTCTAAGTAATCCGAAAAGTATAACGGTTGTTTGCTTCCGCCATATCCGTTCATATCGACCACCTCTCGAAGCATAATCGAAATTTGCGATTTCCCTTGCCACACATCGTAAGGAAGGTACGCAACCCGTCGATTCTCTAAATCCACGATCGCAAGTATGTCGTAATCCTTCTTCGTGTATGGACGGCTTGCTCCGTTAGATTTTCGATTATCGATCCTCATCCGATATCCGTCGTGTTCCATATTCGTTTTGACTTGAATCTTCGTAAATACTCCGTCTACATCCGCAACGATGTCGTAATGGACCCACGGTATGTCCGGACTAAGGCTAACGATTCCCTTCTTCGCCAAATCAGCACGGACAATACTTTCTGCTGCATATCCGCAAAAATTACGTTTGCTTACGGCACCCATCCGGCCACCTCCTTCACGAAATAATACCCGCGACTTTTCAAAACCGCACAATAAATACGAAATTTTTCGCCTTCACTTATAAAACACGTAGTCAATCTTTATTATTGGGACATCAATTCCGAAAATTTTTTCGTGTTCAATAATAGATGCGTATGTAAATTCGAATCGGCAACGTTTTGGGCAAAAAAATAACCCCGCCTTAAAAGACGAGGTTAATTCATTACACGTCGAGCTTGTCGTTTTGGCTTGCTTTATTAAACTGTTCGATTATTACATCATCTACATAGTCAAGGTAGACTTGCGTTGACTCTAAGTCTGCGTGCCCTAATATTTTTTGTAACGACCGAATATCGCCCCCGTTGCGCAAGTAATTGATTGCGAATGTATGTCGAAGACTGTGGATGCTCGCCCTACACTCGTTTTTCAAATTTGCTAACTTAGCGTACTTATCCGCACGCTTCCTTAGGTGATCTTTAGCTACTTCCTCCCCGTATTGATTAACGAAAACTTTTCCTACGTTCCCAAAATATTCGGTTGTCTCTATGAGAAGTTGTTTTAGAAGCTCGGCAACTTTGTCCGTCATGGGCACCATTCGATTCTTTCTGTTCTTATTAATCGCCCCAGGAAGCATGAGCACCTTATTTTCAAAGTCGATATCATCCGGATTAAGACCTTCCAGCTCATTCGAACGCAGGCCGCATTTTAACGATACATAGAACGCTACATAATCTCGGAAACCAGCATAAGTATCCTTGTCAATTACGCCAAAGAAACGTCTTACTTGTGAATCGGTCAGGCTCTTTATTTTCGTTTGATCGACACGCAGTTTCGTAATTTTCTTGGCGGGGCTTTCGTTTATGATTTCTCGCTCCACCATTCGGCTAAATATCGACTTGATGCCGCCAAGCCTAATATTAATCGTAACTGGTGATAGCTTGCGTTGCTTTAACATTATCGTGATATAACTACGAAAATGATCTTCGCTAACAGACGTTACAGGGTCCGTCATACGAATCCCTGTTACTTCCGTAAATTCGTCGAAATATCTTCGATAGTCATTAATCGTTCGATCGCGGTAGTTCTCGGTTGTAAACACCAAAACCACCGCATCTAGAGCGTCTTGAACGGTCATATAAGACGGTCTCAGCTCCGTTTGACTTACATCGCGCCGGTATCTAACGCCTTGCTTTCGTCTAATTATCGCCATATAAAAAAGCCTCCCGAAATATTATTCCGCAAGGCATTCGTAGAAGACTCGAACCAGTTCGATATAGGCGACACGAAATCCGCTAAAAACGTCATTCCGTTTCTTCCTAGACCGTGTCCTTCCGCTACACTTTTCGCTTTAACGGACCGTCGGAAAACGTTGATATGACGGGGTTAAAACGTATTGGACGCGCTCGGAGGGATTCGAACCCCCGGCAGACGTGGTACCGGAAACCACCGCTCTATCCAGCTGAGCTACGAGCGCACGTTATGTTCCTTTATGCGTCAGCAATGATTATTATACTCGATCTTCTTTCAAATTTCAACCTTTTTTCTGATCATGCAGAACGTACTGAAGAAATTTAGATTTCCGCACTCCGTTTGAATCTTTGTCATTTTGGGAAAAATGGTACACAGATCATAACGTTTGGGGAAACGCTTTTTGTTTGACCTTTATTGACCAAAAATGTATGATTAAACTACATACTTACCTTTTAAGGTGAAGGAGGAGCATTATGAATTTAATACCTACAGTCATTGAACAGACGAATCGCGGGGAAAGAGCATACGACATCTACTCACGCCTGCTGAAAGACCGCATCATTATGCTGGGGTCGGCAATCGATGACAATGTTGCGAACTCCATTGTATCACAGCTTTTGTTCCTTGAAGCGGAAGATCCTGAAAAAGATATCAGCATCTACATTAACAGCCCGGGCGGCTCCATTACGGCCGGTATGGCGATCTATGATACGATGCAGCTTATTAAGCCGCAAGTCTCCACGATTTGTACGGGAATGGCGGCATCCATGGGTGCGTTCCTTCTTGCTGCAGGTGAGAAAGGGAAACGCTATGCCCTCCCAAACAGTGAAGTGATGATTCACCAGCCGCTCGGCGGAGCTCAAGGTCAGGCGACTGAAATCGAAATAGCCGCAAAACGCATTCTTTCATTGCGCGACAAGCTGAACAAAATTCTTGCGGAACGCACTGGACAGCCGCTTGAAATCATTGAGCGCGACACTGACCGCGACAACTTTAAATCGGCTGAAGAAGCAAAAGAATACGGCTTAATCGATAAAATCCTGACGCGCAGGTAACGACGCGTTGAAGTATAGGGCAAAAAGAGCTCCCGGGGTTTCCCCGGAGGCTCTTTTTTATGTTCCGAACGGGCTGTCATACTCCATCCGCTTTGCCGTTTGCCGTGCCGTTTCTTCCCCAAGCAGCCGTTTGATGATATGAAAAGACATATTGATTCCAGCGGAAATCCCCCCTGAGGTGACGATGTTTCCTTCATCAACGAATTTCACGCCCCTAATCACGTTCACTTCAGGAAACTCCTGCTCGAGCCTGTCATAGCTCGCCCAATGAGTTGTCGCGCTTTTTCCGTTTAACAAACCGGCTTTGGCCAGAAGGAGCGCTCCCGTGCATACGGACAGCAAAAGCTCTGTCTGTCCGGCTTCTTTTTTGATCCAGCCGGTGAGACGTTCATTGTGAACTTCGCGGTTTCGCGCACCGGGGCCGCCGGGAACGATCAATATGTCAAAACGCGGGGCATTCCCGATCGAGAAATCAGGCACGACCGTCAATCCGTTTCTTGCCGTCACCGCTTCACCTGTTTCCGAGATCGTTTTGACCTCAAACGGGCGCTCTTCTCCGCTGCCCGCAGTTACTGAAAAGACTTCAAACGGTCCGGCAAAATCGAGCACTTCCACCTCATCAAACAGCAGCAAACCGACATTCCACTTCTTTTTCATGTCCCCGTCTCCCTTCGCCTTATGTATTCTATAATTCTTTCCACTTTTTCTCTAACACCGGATAACGATATTCGCTCATTCGTTCGATCAATTCCTGATGATTTGATGAAGCATAGATCAGCTTCAGATGCGATTAGTTTGAAAAGCCTTCTTGAACGCTGTGTTTCAGCATTTCGAGCAGCGGCTCAAAGTACCCGCTGATGTTATACAGCCCGATCGGTTTTTGGTGAATGCCGATTTGCGCCCAGCAAAGCACTTCAAACAATTCTTCAAAAGTGCCGAATCCGCCGGGCATGGCGATAAACCCGTCAGAGAGTTCCATCATTTTCGCTTTGCGTTCATGCATTCCGCCGACTTCCACCAGCTCTGTTAAACGCTGATGGACGACCTCGCCTTGAAAAAGGCCCTTCGGCATGACGCCGGTCACTTCACCGCCGTTTTCCAGCACGGTGTCGGCGATCACGCCCATCAATCCCATCCTTGAACCGCCGTATACGAGACGGAGTCCTTTCCCGGCTATGTAAGCCCCGAGCTCTGCCGCTTTTTTCTTGTATTCCGGGTTTTCACCCATATTTGACCCCGAATAGACGCATACCGTTTTCATTCCGCTCACTCCAACTCAAGATATTGATTAAAACAACTAACATCGTACTATATATTGTTTGTTCCGTGTGCGATAATATAAATGAATTTTTTTATAATGGGAGTGTATCGTCATGATAACAGAAGCAGAAAAATGGACGAAAGAGTTTTATCAAAAGAGAGGCTGGAGCGAGTACGGCCCTTTTATCAGAATCGGTTTTTTAATGGAGGAGGCGGGCGAGCTGGCAAGAGCTGTCAGAGCCTATGAAATCGGCAGGGACCGTCCCGATGAGACGAAGCGCACCGCCGGAGAATTAAAGCGGGAACTCGTCGAGGAGATGGGCGATGTGATGGGGAATCTGATTATGCTTGCAGGAATGTATGACGTATCCCTTGAAGACATGATGGAAGCGCACCGGAAAAAGCTGACGGAGCGCTTTAAAGGTGAAACATCGTGAAGATCAATGACCGCCTGTACGGAGAAGCCGATGTGGAGCCCGTGCTGGACGAGCTGATCCGCTCAGGAAGCGTTCAGCGGCTTAAAGGCGTCCATCAAGGCGGAGCGAGCTTTCTCGTCAATCCCGGGTGGAATGTCACCCGCTACGAACACAGCCTCGGCGTCATGCTGCTGATCCGAAAGCTTGGCGGAAGCCTTGAGGAACAAATAGCCGGTTTGCTCCATGACGTGTCACATACGGCATTTTCCCATGTGATTGATGATGTATTTCAAATGGTAAATGAAGATTACCACGAACAGATCTTTTCCGGGTGGGTCAGACATTCCGACATACCGGATATTCTACATACATACGGATTCAGCCATGAGAAATTATTATACGACGACAGCAAATGGACGCTTCTGGAACAGCCCGCTCCCGCCTTGTGTGCAGACCGCATCGATTATACGCTGCGCGACTCCCTCGCCTACGGCTTTGCAGAGAAGGACGAAATTGCGGAGTTTATCGAAACCGGACTGACCGTTTTTGAAGGGGAAATATGCTGCACTTCCATCAGCGCTGCCGAATGGTTTACACGCCTTTATTATCGGGAAGTCGTCGATTTTTTTATGCATCCGTTAAATTTGTACGGTCTGAAATTGGTGAGCAAAGTGCTGAAGCAGGCGCTCGAGATGCGCTTGATCACAAAAGACGATATTCTCAAAACAGATGATGAACTGATTGCGGTCTTAAATGAAAGCCATGGCCTCAAAGGCGAACTGAAAAAGCTGAGCACGGCGAAACAGCGCGTCAAACAAGGCGGACCAAACGATTTCACCTTTCATCAAACATTGAAAACGAGGCTGATCGATCCGCAAGTCATCCAAAACGGCAGAAAAGCACCCGCCTCCTCCCTTTCCGAGAATGTGCGCCAGATGACAGAAACCGCTGCCGATGCAATGGAAAAAGGGGCTTATGTGAAAGTGAGCCAGTGAAAAACCGCCTGTTCACGGAACAGGCGGCTTCGTTTTTACTATGTGACGTCAAAGATTTGCTCAGGGCGGTCGACAAAGTGCTGTTTGCCGATTTTATGAAACAGCCCAGTTTTATGAAGAAGCTCCCGCGGCTGCGGCTGGAGTCCGACGATCATGACCTTCCCGTTTTGCTGGTGCACACGGTTGACGATCGTCATCAGACTTCCTTCGGCAGATGAGTCCATATAGTCGACTTTATTCATCAGCAGGATCAACAGTTTTGGCATTTGCTTTTTATTTAAGATCGAATCCTCCAAGGAATTGGATGAACCGAAAAACAGCGGGCCTTCAACCGTGTAGATGCTGACTGACCGATGAAACGTTTTCTCCTCTGCCGAAGCCGCAGCCGGAACGAGCGACTCGGCTGCATCTTTTTTAATGCGGAACGATTGGCTCATTCTTGCGATAAAGGTGATGATCGCCAATAAAATGCCGCCGGCTACCCCGAAAACGAGATCCTGCCATACCGTTAGCAGAAACGTAACAACGAGGACGACTGAGTCAGAATTTTTGAGTCTCAACATGTTTGCAAACTCTTTCCGTTCGCTCATATTCCAGGCGACTACCATCAAAATCGGCGCCATGCTTGCAAGCGGGATATGGGATGCATACGGAGCAAACAACAGCAGCACGAGCAGAACGAATACGCCGTGGACCACACCTGATACCGGCGAAGCAGCGCCTGTCCTGATGTTTGTCGCCGTGCGGGCGATCGCTCCGGTCGCCGGTATGCCGCCGAAAAGCGGCGCGGCCATGTTGGCGATTCCCTGTCCGACCAGCTCTTTGTTGCTGTCATGCCTTGTCCCTTTCATGTTATCGGCGACCATCGCTGACAACAGCGATTCGATTCCCCCCAGCATTGCAATCGCCAGAGCCGGAGGCAGCAAATATACGATCTTTTCCAGCGATAGCTCAGGGAATTGGAAGCTCGGCAAATTGCGCGGTATTTCCCCGTAAGCAGAGCCGATCGTCACCACTTGTTCGGGAAAAAGCGTCGTCGCCATCAGCGTTGACACCAATAAGCCGGCAAGCGCTCCGGGAACTTTAGGCAGAACCTTCGGCGTGAACAGCACGAAGAAGAGCGATACGACGGCCGTCAAAATGCTGTAAAAGCTGAACGTATCCAAGTTGATGACTACCTCTCTCATATTCATATAGAAGCTTTCGTGCTTTTCAACATCTCTCAAGCCCAGAAACTTGGCGATTTCCCCGGTAAAAATGATGACCGCGATCCCGGCGGTAAAGCCGATGATCACCGGACGGGGAATAAACTTTATGATCTTGCCAAGCTTCAGCAGCCCCAATATGACCAATATCGCTCCGGCCATAAAACCGGCGATTAACAAATTTTCAAAGCCGTATTGCAGAACGATCCCGAATAAAATCGGCACGAATGCGCCTGTCGGCCCGCCGATCTGGAATTTGGAGCCGCCGAGCAGCGATATCAATATACCGGCCACGATCACAGTGTAAAGACCGTGCTCCGGCTTCACGCCGGAGGCGATGGCAAACGCCATTCCGAGCGGAATTGCGACGACTCCTACGACCATCCCCGCTACAATATCTTTTTGAAACCGCTTTAGATTATAACCTTCAAATCTGCCGGAAAAACGTAGCATGTAATGACATCCTCCCCTTTATGATCATCCCGTATTTCCTGAAAGCGAAACATTTTTCTGAGAATAACCATCTTCTACAACTTCCAAACCGCCGGTCTTAGGATCGATAACCAATCCATGCACCGGAACGTCTTCCGGCATAAGCGGGTGATTCCGCACCATTTTCACGCTGTACTTGACACTGTCTTCAACGCTGTCAAAGCCTGTCATCCACGAGTTCAAATCGATGCCCGCATTTGCAAGCAGCTCCAGGCACTCTGCCTTCACTCCGCGCTGCGTGGCTTTTTCAAAGATCGCTGAAGCATTCAGACTCGCCATGCCGCATTCGTGATGCCCGATGATACAGACCTCTTCTGCTTGCAGCTCATATACGGCTACAAGGATGCTCCGCATCACGCTGCCAAAAGGATGAGAAACAACGGCCCCCGCATTCTTAATGATTTTTGCGTCTCCATTTTTCAAACCCATGGCATGATGGAGCAATTCCAATAATCGGGTATCCATACATGTCAAAATCACAAGTTTTTTCTCGGGAAATTTCGTCGTTTCGTAAAACTCATATTTCTTTTCCTCTACAAAAGACTGATTGTGCTTCAAAATGGAAGATAAGTTAGCCATTTCTCTCACTCCTTTTCATAGTCATGTGACCTTGAATTTGTTGCACGTATGAATTATAGCACATGGTTTTTGAATTTTGGTTCGATTGCGAAAATTCACTAAAAATGTACTGGATATTTAATACATCACATTTTATATCTTTCTAAAATAATAAAATCTACACTTTTGTCCGCCTATAAAAACGTAATTGAAAACCGGATGACAGAGCGAGGCAATGAATTTATAGTCAAAAAAATGCATTAAAATTAATTAAAAAATTTCATTAATTGTCTTCGAGATTGAAAAATCGCATAAATGATCTGATAGTCCTGCATTTCTTAGCGAACTTCGATTTTTGCAGTATCGATTTTTCCTCTATAATGGCAGTACAGCATATTTTGAAGGAGGATGCAGATGAAGCCGTTTGTATACGTTACAAAGCCGATCCCAAAAGAAGTCGAAGAGATGCTTGCCGAACACTGCACATATGACATCTGGACGTCCCGGGAGCGCATTCCGAGACGCGTGCTGCTTGAGAACATCAAGGAAGCGGAAGGCCTTTTAACATCTGGAACAAAAATCGACCGTGAATTATTATGCAGCGCACCGAAACTGAAAATCGTCAGCAATAACTCCGTAGGGTACGATAATTTTGATATCGAAGCCATGAGAGAACGCTCTGTGATCGGCACGCATACGCCGCACGTCCTTGACGATACGGTCGCAGACCTTGCATTTGGGCTGATCCTTTCTTCAGCGCGCCGGATCGCAGAGCTTGACCGCTATGTACGCGAGGGAAAATGGACGAAGTCCGAAGATGATGAAAGCTTGTTTGGCACAGATGTCCATCACCAGACGCTCGGAATCATCGGAATGGGGCGGATCGGCGAAAAGGTTGCCAAGCGGGCCGCATTTGGCTTTGACATGGACGTCCTCTATTACAGCCGAAGCCGCAAACCGGAAGCCGAGAAAAAAACCGGAGCCGTATACACCGATTTCAACGAACTGTTACAGCGGTCAGACTTCATCGTCCTGATTACACCGCTGACGAAAGACACGTTCCATCTCATAGGGGAACGCGAGTTTAGGCAAATGAAACAGTCCGCTGTTTTCATTAATATTTCCCGCGGCCAGACTGTTGACGAAAAGGCGCTGATCAACGCGCTGAAAGATGGATGGATTAAAGGCGCCGGCCTTGATGTATTTGAAAAAGAGCCGATTGAAACAGACAATCAGCTCTTAAGCCTTCCAAATGCGACGCTCGTTCCTCACATCGGATCATCCACCCGCATCACCCATGTCAACATGCTGAAGACCGCCGTCAAAAACCTGATTGACGGCCTTCAAGGCAAACAGCCGCGCGATGTCGTGAAGGAATTAAAGGAGGGCGGGCGTTAGGCTCGGAACGTTTTGCCGAGCTCCATCCCCAATCCGAAATAGTGCCGGAAATTATAAATCATGGGACTCCACTTTTCAGGATCGATGTGGTTTGTCCCTTTGATGATGTTCTCATGAACGTGCACGCGCACCGCCTTTGTTTCGATCACAGCAAAGAATGGCGTATGTTCGGGAATGCGGACCGTTTTGACCTCGGCTTCGATTTGAATCGGGCATTCGGCAACTCTGTCCGGTTTGACGGATTGTGACGGAGCCGGCGTCAATCCGCCGGCTGCGAACTTTTCTTTGCAATATGTGAAGCCGAGCCGTTTTTTCGCTTCGGGCACAGGATCTTTCCCTGTAAAGGCCGCCAGTTTCTCTACGTTTCTCCATAATGACGGGTCAGGCACATTGATGACGCATTGATTCTGCCTTTCGATGTTTTCAAACGCTTTACCTTCCGTTGATACTCCGATGACCACACAGTCCCCGAGCGCCCATGAAGACGAAAGCGGGCTGAGATTCACAGAGCCGTCTTCGTTTTGCGTGCTGAGCAAAATCACCGGCGTCCCATAGTACAATATGCTTGGTTCGATTTCTTTGGTTCGTTTGTTCATGTTTTTTTCCTCCTTATCTGTTTTGATTGTAATCCATTAATATATCGATTATCATCGAAATATGGATTACATAATGGAGGAATCGATATGAACGTCACCCCGAATATTGCAGAGGTAGCCAAGCTTATCACTGATCCGTCGCGCGCGGCGATGTTAACCGCTTTGCTTGATGACCGTTTTTATACTGCCTCCGAGCTTGCCGGCTTTGCCGGCGTTAAACAGCAAACCGCCAGCTTCCACCTTGCCAAGCTGGCGGACGCGGATATGGTGGTCAGCCAAAAGCAGGGACGGCACCGCTACTACCGGCTTAAACATGCGGAAACCGCCCGGATACTGGAAACCCTTCTTCTTGCGGCACCGCCGGGGGAGATCAGATCCTTCCGGCAGTCCGCGGAGGATCGAGCGATCAGAAAAGCGCGGACATGCTACGACCATCTGGCCGGATCGCTTGGCGTGAAACTTGCCGAACAGCTCGTCAGCATGGACTTTTTAAAAGAGAATGAAGAAGCGTTTACCGTTACTGAAAAGGGCGCATCATGCTTCAAGGAGCTTGGCGTCGATGTCCGGGAGGTCAAAAGAAAGCGCCGCTCCTTTTGCCATAGATGCCTTGACTGGAGCGAAAGGCGCTACCACTTGGCGGGCGCTTTAGGCTCCGCGTTGCTCGATGCCTTTATCCGCATGGGCTGGATTGAGCGCCGTCCGCTCTCAAGAGCCGTTTCCATCACGCCTAAAGGAGAAAAAGAGTTTGAACGCGTGTTCCATATTTCTATAAAAAAGAACTGATTCAGCATATTGAATCAGTTCACTTTTTTTATAAATTCATATTCTTCATAACGGCCCGTTCATAGACTTTTCGGGTGATGATGTAATACGCCGCCTGAAAGAGAAAATAGATGCCGATGACGGTCACGGCGCTGAAAAACAGATTAGACTTGAGCATATTGCTGAGAGCCTTATACGCAAACGCGGCATGGATGGAGCCTGCGACAAACGGAATGAAAAAGAGAAATCCCATTTGCTTTCCGAGAATCGCCCGGATTTCCTTTTTCGTTACACCGATTCTCCGCAGCGCAGACACTTGAATCCGCGTATCTTCGATTTCGGTGAAAAGCCGTAAATACATCATGCTCCCTTGGACCACGAAAAACACGATGCTGATAAACAGCCCGATAAACAGCGTAAGCGCCGTCGCCTGCTTCATCACTTGATAGCCCGGCGCCCTGACCTGAAACGAATCTTTTTGCTCCTTCGGCACCATTTGCTCAAGCTTTTCAGATACTTTGACTTGATGTTCCCAATCGTTAAGCTCATAGCCGATGATTCTCATCTGTTTGTTCAGTGGCACCGCTTCAGCCGCTTTCTCATACGTTTCCTGGTCGACGACAATTAATTTGCTCGCTCTTCCCATATTGAAAAGGATTCCTTTATCCCGCTCTTTTTCCATTTTTAACACGAGGCTCTTCCCGGCTGCCGTTTTGATCTTCACGGGTTCCCCTGTTTCAAAAAATCCCGTATTCCCATAGTGGAACGGAAAATTGATAAACGCCTCGCCCTTTTTCAATTGTGCCGGCGGAAGATGCTTTTTTTCGGCGGCCTTATCATAATCTTTTTCAGAAATCATCACGCCTTCATTTTTCCGCTGTTTCGTGTTGAATGTGACAGGAATCCCCGTCACCTCGATTCGATACTGAACGGAAGCACCCGCATCTTGAAGAGTGCCTTCCACCTTTTCCGGCTTGATGACATGGTATGTCGAAGCGTCTTGCTCAACCCATGCCACGGCCTGCGAAAAGCCGGTTTCCCCCTGATTTTTCAGATCGGCGTAGAACATGTAGATGACACCTGTCGCCGTTAAAATTACGGCTGTAATGATCGACGTCAAAAACAGCATCCGCGCATAATCTTTCAGGCGAAACATGATATTGGAGCGGGTAATGATGTTCGTTCCGCTGTAAAAGCTCGTTTTATGCTTATACAAGCTGCGAAAAATCGCCACGCTGCTTTGCGTAAAAAAGAAATATGTCCCGATCAGGACAAGGATCAAAATCGGAAACACCCGATAGATCATATCAAGCAACCCGGCCGTTGCCGCGATCGTATAGCAGCCGGCGAGGCAAAGCACCGAAAGGACGGTGAGCCATTTGGAATAAGCGGGCATTCCTTTCGGCTGCTGTTTCGCTTTTAACAAGTCGATGATCTGAAGCTTGCGAATCCGCGTTAATGACAGAATCGTCAGCGTCTGAAAGAGGATGCCGAAGCCGACTGCCGTGATAATCAAAGCCTTCGGAACGACCATAAACGAAATCGGAGCCTTTACATCCATCAAGGCCGACATCGCCATGAAAAACAGCTTTGAAAATAAAAGCCCGATGCCGATCCCGGCTGCGATCGAAACGAAAGAAATGATCGTCTGTTCGTAATAAATCATTTTGCGCAATTGAAGCTTTGACGTACCGAACAAACTCAATAAACCAAATTCTTTTTTTCTCGCCTGCAAAAATGCAGAATTCGAATACATGATAAAAAAGACGGAAAATACGATAATAACCACTTCAGCCGCATAAAGGCAAACCTTTACAGTTTCTCCTCCGTAAATGTTATCCTCCGTTACATCGGGATGATAAATAAACGAAGAAAAAATAAAAAACACGGAAACGGTAAACACACAGCTTAAAAAATAAGCCAAATAACGCTGAAGATTGCCTTGAACGTTCTTACGGGCGATGGTTCTCATGTTCATGAAAATCACCTCCCAGGACGCTTAACGTATCAAGAATGCTCTGATAAAAATCCTGCCGGTTTGTCCCTTTGCGGATTTCCGAGAAAAACCTGCCGTCTTTAATAAAGACGATCCGTTCGCAAAAGCTTGCGGCTGTCGGGTCGTGGGTCACCATTAAAATCGTCGCTTGTTTTTCGCGGTTCAATTTCGTCAATGAATCCATCACTTGTTTGGCCGACTTTGAATCAAGGTTGCCCGTCGGTTCATCCGCCAACATGAGAGCAGGCTCATGAATCATCGCTCTGGCGCAGGCCGCCCTTTGCTGCTGTCCTCCGGATACCTCGTATGTGCGGTGATTGAGAATGTGGTCGATCTGCAGCGTTCTCGCCAGATCCATCAGTTTTTGTTCCATTTCCTTTAAGCGCACCTTATCCAACGCGAGCGGCAAAAGAATATTTTCCCTGATCGTCAATGTTTCAAGGAGGTTAAAGTCTTGAAAAATGAAGCCGAGCTCGCGCCTGCGGAATAAAGCGAGCTTATGGTCTTTCAGCTTGCCCGGATTTGTACCGTTAATGATCAAATCGCCGTTTGTCGGCTCGTCAATCGTCGCCAGAAGGTTGAGAAGCGTCGTTTTTCCGCTCCCGGAAGGTCCCATCACCCCTACGAATTCACCTTTTTCAACCGATATATTAAAATCGTCCAGCGCCTGATGCGAAAAGCCGCCTTTCTGCGAAAAATACGTTTTTGATAAATGCTTTGTTTCCAATACGTTCATTGTTTCCTTCTCCTTTTTTTCTTTTATTATAAAAAGGAGCGAAAACAACTCCCATCGAATTACCTTGCAAACCGGGCGGCCAACCTTACAATTTTGTCACATTGCCGTGAAGGGTGCTGCTCGTAAAGGAAACGGTCACGGCCGTTCCCTCTCCGGGCTTTGAAAGAGCGCTAAGCTCATGTCCCAAATGGCCGCAAATCTCTTTTGACAAATAGAGCCCCATTCCCGTCGCTTCTTTTTGCGTCCGTCCGTTTTCCCCGGTAAAAAAAGGAGCGAAAATGCGCGGAAGATCGTGCGCCGGGATTCCGATCCCCCGGTCAATAACAGAAACGGACGTCTGATCGCCCGTTTGTTCAACTGCAAATATAATCTCTTCCCCTTTTTGCTGGGGCGAATATTTCAATGCATTGTAGACGATCTGCTGAAAGACGACTGTCAGCCATTTTTTGTCGCTGTGAACGATCACGCTCTCGTCCGGTGTCTCTAATTTCGGAAAGAGGCGCCGTTTGATAAACTGCCGCTTCTCCTCATTGATGATATCCCTCAGCAAGCGGACGACGTCTATTTTCTCAGACTTCAGATCAATCGCAAAATGGTCAAGCCTCGCCATATGAAGCATCATGTCCAATCCGCGGCGAAACCGTTCATTTTCCTCTTCTATATCGCCGAGGGCAGTGCGGAGGGACGCTGGATCAGACTGTTTTCTCCCCTCCTGTATGAGAAGCGAAATGACGGAGACGGGTGTTTTCATATGATGAATCCATTGATTGGTGAAATTGACGTGCTGCTGGCGCTGCCTTGAGTTGCGGGCAAGCTTTTCCCTGTATGATTTATTGATTTTGGCAATCAGCGAAGTCCAGATCCGCTGCTCTTCCGTTTGCGGATGATAGGCTTTAAGCGCTTCTCCCGTCTGCATCGCTGATACGTCTAGATGCTGTTTTTTTAATTGAAGAAGAAATGATCGCTGCCTGCCGTAATCGATGGCTAACCCTGCGATAAGAAAAGCGGTCATCAATACGAATACATAGCAGATGTTCGCTCCGGAAATACCGCCGTTCTCAAATGCGCCTAGCCATAAGGCGGCAGCGGCAAACCCGATGCCCAGCAGCGAAAACAGAATGAGCCACGCCCGATCGCGTAAATATGTCTTGAACATCCTATTCATCCTTCCGATTCATCGAAAACCGATACCCCTGCCCCCGGACGGTTGCGATGGCATCGTCAATTCCCAGTTCACTGAGCTTTTTCCTTAACCGGTTCACATTGACGGTCAGCGTATTGTCATCCACAAACTCGATTTCGTCCCACAACGCTTCGAGCAGCTCGTCCCTCGAGACGATGCGGCCGTGCTCCTTCACAAAGATCGATAAAAGCTGAAATTCCTTTTGGGAAAGAGAGATGCGCTTATTCCCGCATTCCGCTTCAAACCGATCAGGATATATGTACAAACCGCCGAGCTCCATCACCTGTGTCTCCTGATGGAGAGCGGATGAGTATTCGCCGTATGTCCGGCGCAGCACGCTTTTCATTTTGGCGAGGACGACCTCAAGGTGAAACGGCTTTGTCATATAATCATCGCCGCCATGCTCAATCGCCATCACCTGATTCAATTCATCAGTCCGGGCTGAAATGAAAATGATCGGCACATTGGAAACGGCGCGGATTTGCCGGCACCAATAAAAACCGTCAAAATACGGGAGATTAATATCCAAGAGTACCAAATCAGCCTGCTTTTCGATAACTTCCTGTTTTATCCGGTCGAATTCTTGAGCCATGCTGACTTCATAGCCGTATTTTTGTAAATGGTTGCACAGTATGGAAGCGATCTGTTCATCGTCCTCCGCGATGAATATGTTATACATGTTTGTCACCTTTCATGGAAAATATGAAAATATGATTTACTGCGGTGAGAAAGAGGGGGCCTGCGTGTTCACGCCGCGCTAAAAACAGACGGTGCGCATTGGATGCGCGGTTTCTTTTGCCGATCGAATGCACACGGTCACCCCCGCGTCCCGTCTGCTCCCGGAATGTTTCAGTCAAAAAATGCGTCTTCGAAAATCTTCCTGAATTCCTCTTGTTGAATGGCTTCTTTTGAAATGCCGCCGTCTGCGTGTTTTGTGAAATGATCTTTCGACAAAATTAATTTTCCGTCTTTTGTCAGCTTGGACGCAAGCGGATTTTTGTTGAACGGCGAGTCTTCATGGTCAAAAATTGCATCGCGGACATCGGCAAGCACCGCTTCATCGATAGGCTCCAGCGTGAACGCATAGCCAGTCTGCCATCCTTTGCCTTTATCCATTTCAAGAAGGTAGTCTCCTTTTTCAGTCTTCGCTTTTCTGATGCGGTAAACGCCTGTTTTCGAAGAAACGGCCTCGCCTGTGAACGGAACGGGTTTCAGGGGAAGATTGGCCCCAAAACCGGTATCCAGCAGATAGGTTTCATTCCCTTCCTGAAGAATGACGGCGACGTGCGTTCCCGTCAGCGCCCACTTTCCTTCCTGAGGATGGAAGACGGTTCCCTGAACAAGCTGAACGGAAAAGCCGATTTCCTTCAGCACATAATAAAGAAAGGCGTTCAAATCATAGCACAAACCGCCACGTTTGTTGTTCAGCAAGGCGTCCATCAGGCCTTCTTTCGTCATCGGAATCCGTTCTTTATTCAAGACCGCCCCGTTTTCAAAAGGGAACTGCAAAGCAATCAAAGACAAAAGCTCCGGCAGATCGGCAAAAGAAACGCCTTGACCCGGCGGGTATCCAATCCTTTTATATAATGTATCAAGCATAGCAGTCATCGCGAATCTCCTTTTCCATTGTGAATGAAAAAGCTAAACCCCGACGGGAGTTTAGCTTTCTTCCTGGACATAATCAGTCAATACCTTAAGGGCGTCTTGCTCATCGGTTCCGTCGGCGATCAGGGTGACCTCCGATCCGGTGCTGACGGCCAGACTCATCAGTCCCATAATGCTTTTGGCATTCACTTTCTTATCTCCCTTTTCCAGAAAAATGTCTGATTGGAAGCGGTTGGCTTCCTGAACAAACAATGCTGCAGGACGCGCCTGCAGTCCCGTTTTCAAACGGACTTCCACTTTTTGTTGAACCATGCGATCTCCCCCACTCCCTGCATTATTTTAAAGAAACCGGCTGTCCTAACCGCAGCTGTTCGGCAATTTCGTCCAATTTTCTAAGGCGGTGATTGATGCCCGACTTGCTGATTTTTCCGCTGGCGACCATTTCCCCGAGCTCTTTTAAGGTCACTTCCTGGTAATCGATGCGGAGCTGTGCGATTTCCCGCAGCTTTTCGGGCAAAGCTTCAAGACCGATTTTCTCATCGATGAATTTAATGTTTTCCACCTGTCTGAGAGAAGCGCCGATCGTTTTGTTTAAATTTGCGGTTTCGCAATTGACGAGGCGGTTCACCGAGTTCCTCATGTCGCGCACGATCCGGACGTCTTCAAAGCGAAGCAGCGAATTGTGTGCGCCGATCACGTTTAAAAATTCGGTGATTTTCTCGGCTTCCTTCAAATAAGTGATATATCCCTTTTTCCGCTCAAGCGTTTTGCTGTTTAAGTGAAACTGGTTCATGAGCCTGCATAATGAGTCATTATGCTCTTTGTACAGCGAAAAAATTTCGAGATGGTACGAAGAGGTCTCAGGATTGTTGACAGACCCTCCGGCCAAAAAAGCCCCTCTCATATAAGAGCGCTTGCAGCACCTTTTTTTGACCAGTTCCTCTGAAATGTTTCTCACGATGACAAAGTTCTCTCCGAGTATTTTTAAATCTTCAAGGATGAACTTTGCGTTTTCAATCAGACGCACGATGTACACGTTATTTTTTTTCAGTCTCATCTTTTTTCGAACCAACAGTTCGACCGAAACCTCATATTGTTTTTTGATCAATGTATAAATTCTTCTTGCGATGGCCGCGTTCTCGGTTTGGACATCGAGAACAACCTTTCTGTTTGAAAAAGAAAGTGAACCGTTCATCCGAATGAGGGCGGAGAGTTCCGCTTTCGCGCAGCAATCCTTGACTTCCAGGTTTGTAAGTTCTTTTTTCGTTTCCGATGCAAATGACATGTTTAGACACCCCCATTCCAAGGCCTGCTATTCTTTTAACAAATCAACAAGAAGCGAAGCGACTTTATGCGTATCATGGCGGATCACGCCGTTTTCATACGTCACGATTTGATCTTTGATCACTTCAAGTCCCATGCTGGACAGAACGTCTATGTTGAACTGAACAGGCTGGGCCGATTCTTTTGCATATCTTTCCCGAATATCTTCCGGGATTTCCTCTGAATTGACGAGGATCGTATCGATAAAAGGTCCGCCCATGTGCTGATTCAGGGCGTTTACGTGATCGGCAGCGCTGTAGTACAGCGTTTCTCCAGGCTGTGTCATCACATTGCAAATATAGACCTTTTTCGCTGATGCGTTCAAAATTTCCTCCCTGATCTTCGGGACGAGCAGATTGGGCAAAATGCTCGTATAGAGGCTGCCCGGCCCGAGAATGATCAGATCGGCCTCCCGGATCACTTCGATCGTTTCCGGCAAAGGCTCGATTTTTTCTGGGGTTAAAAACACCCTTTTAATCCGCTGTCCGTAAGAAGGAATCGTCGACTCGCCTGATATAATCCGTCCGTCCTCCATCTCCGCGTGAAGTACCACGCTTGTATTTGCAGCCGGGAGAACTTTTCCGCGAACATTTAAAACCTTGCTCATTTCGGTAACGGCGTGAAAAAAATCACCGGTTATATTCGTCATCGCCGCCAAAATTAAGTTCCCCAGCGAATGGCCGATTAAATCGCCGCCTTTTTTAAAGCGGTGCTGAAACAGGTCTTCGACGAGCGGCTCCACGTCGGACAATGCAGCCAGCACGTTCCGGACATCGCCGGGCGGGGGGATTTTCAGCTCGTTTCTCAAACGTCCGGAGCTTCCCCCGTCATCGGCGACCGTCACGATCGCCGTGATGTCCACAGGCTGATGCTTCAATCCCCTCAGCAAAACGGAAAGACCTGTCCCGCCGCCAAAGATCGCGATTTTTTTCTGATCTGCCATGCTATTTTCTGCTTTTCTTCTCAATGTCCCGGTGAGTAACATGAGTATAGTAGTCTTTCTTAAAATAATCGGCAATATATTCAGCAAGGGTCACAGAACGATGCTGACCCCCTGTGCATCCGATCGCAATGACAAGCTGGCTTTTTCCTTCGCGTTTGTAGGAAGGAAGCATAAAGCCCAAAAGATCCGTCAGCTTCTCGAGGAACTTCTGCGTTTCGCTCCACTTCATCACATAGGAGGACACTTCCTCGTCCCTTCCTGTCAGCGGCCTCATGCTGTCGATATAATACGGATTCGGAAGAAACCTCACATCGAACACAAGATCAGCGTCAATCGGAATCCCGTATTTAAACCCAAACGACATCACATTGACTGTAAAAGTGTGACGGCCTTGATCGTCCGCAAAATGCTGGACGATCTTTTCCCGAAGGTCCCTCGGCTTCATATCGGATGTGTCGTATATGATTTGCGAGCGGCCTTTCAGCTCTTCCAAAAGCGCGCGTTCCGTTTCGATTCCTTCAAGCGGCAGCCCCGTCGTGGCAAGAGGATGTGACCGCCTTGTCTCTTTGTACCGTGAAACAAGAACCGAATCCTTCGCATCTAAAAACAAAATACGCGGCGTGATCCACGATGTTTCCCCGATTTCATCGAGAGCCTCGATCAGCCTGTCGAAAAATTGGCGTCCGCGCAAATCCATGACAAGAGCCACCTTGCTCATTTTTGAACTTGATTCCTTCATCAGCTCCAAAAATTTCGGGAGCAGAGACGGCGGCAGATTATCCACGCAGAAAAAACCGAGATCTTCAAAGCTTTGAATCGCAACCGTTTTTCCTGCGCCTGACATTCCAGTTATAATGACCAGCTGAATTTCGTGGCTTCCATTCACATTCATGCTTCTCCCCCCTAATTTTTATTCGCCCTGCGGGTCCAGACGGTAGGACAGCAGTTCAAAATCCGGCGTGTACGTAAATGTGCCGTGAAGCAGTCCGCTGCCCTTCAGCATAAAATCAAGGATATGCCCATCACCCGGCGCCATCGGCAAATTCTCTATTTCTCCTGCCTGATGCCACTGAATGATCCCTTCTTCAGACTCCTCTACAGGACTTCCTGTATAATGATCGGCGACGAACGTGAACATCATCCATTCTGATACAACCTGATCATTTTCTTTTATGATAAAGGTGAATATTCCTTTTAATTGCGGGTTTAACACGTATAAGCCTGTCTCTTCGCGATATTCCCTGATGACGGCATCCCTGACCGTTTCCCCGCTTTCCATTTTCCCGCCTGGAGCGACCCACCAGCCCCGGCGCGGTTTTTTCAGCAAAAGGACTTGATCATCTGAAATCAGCACACAATTCGTCACTCTTTGCAAGTCTGTCACCCATCCTTTAATTCCATCAATTCTTTTTCTTATTATACCGTTTCCTGATCCCGCTCACAATGAACATGCAGTCCAACTGTAAAAATCGGTTTTTCCGGGCCGCCGATTCTTTTGCCGGATTCCTCCCAAGCCTTCAGGATGCGAATGGAAGCGCTTGCGAAACAACTTCTTTTCTTCTATTTTACAGCAAAATCCTGATATTCATGTTGTAAATATGAACAAATTGTGAAAAAATGTAAAAATTGCCCCTGCATAAAAAAAGGGCACGGATCGAAAATCCGCGCCAAAAAATTCATTATAAAAGGGGGTCAATTACTGATTTAATCATAACCAAAAATTGTTTCACTGGTGTTACAGACCGATTAAATCACGATGACGATTAACGGCCGTTATTTTACAGCCTTTTCTTTTTCCTTCAGCTCTTCAACATAATGCTGGACGCTCTGTGCGGCGATGCTTCCGTCACCTGTTGCAGTAACGATCTGGCGGAGCGATTTTTCGCGGATGTCGCCTGCCGCAAAAATACCTTCTGCTTTTGTCTCCATGCGCTCATTCGTTACGATATATCCTTCTTCGTTTGTGATACCGAGGTTTTTAAACGGTTCTGACAGGGGCAGCATGCCGATGTAAATAAAGACGCCGTCCGTACGGAATTCTTCTTCTTCGCCGGTAACGGTATCAACGAGCGTCACTTTGCCGACTTTTCCGTCTTGTTCATGGATTTCCTTGACCGTCTTGTTCCAAATGAAATCGACTTTTTCATTGTCAAACGCCCGCGCCTGAAGAATGCTTTGCGCTCTCAGTTTGTCGCGGCGGTGTACGATCGTTACTTTTGAAGCAAAGCGCGTCAAGTAGACGCCTTCTTCCACCGCGGAGTCTCCGCCGCCGACAACGACGAGCTCCTTGTTTTTAAAGAATGCGCCATCGCATACAGCGCAGTATGAAACCCCGCGGCCGCCGAGCTCTTTTTCGCCGGGAACGCCGAGTTTTTTGTATTCAGCGCCGGCCGCAATGATAATGGAGCGCCCTTTGAACTCTTTTGATCCCGCTTTAACGATTTTATATTCATCGCCGTTTACGATTTCTTTAATGTCTCCGTACGCATATTCCGCACCGAACTTCTTCGCGTGTTCAAACATTTTATTGGAAAGTTCGGGTCCAAGAATGCTTTCAAATCCCGGATAGTTTTCCACATCCTCCGTGTTGGCCATCTGTCCGCCGGGCACCCCTCTTTCAACCATCAAGGTTGACAGGTTCGCTCTCGATGTATAAACGGCCGCTGTCATTCCTGCAGGACCCGCTCCGATGATGATGCAGTCATAAATTTTTTCTTCTGACACAATGTTCACTCCTTCATGAATCTTCTTGCTGCTTACGCTGGCAAGCAGTCCATTTCTATAAGATTCCCTTCTTGATTCTTCCTTACCCATATCCTATAAAATATCATGAATAATCGCTATATTTTTGCTCAAAAACAAAACAGGATGAACCAAGGTTCAGCCTGTTGTTAAAGATGTTCTTTTAATGTACGTTCGTATTTTGAAAGCGTTCCTGGCGAAATTCGGAAAAGCTTTGCCGTTTCGGCTTTCGTCAGGCGCTCCTGATGCTCTGTTTTCCAAATGAAGTAGATAGCCGCGGCTAATCCGCCGGCGTTTTTCAACTGAAGCCCGCTAGCCCTGATTTGCTGAATGACATGAAATATCCAAAAACACATCGCTTCCTGTTCGATCGCAGAACGGTCGGCTTCTTCGATCGCTTTCGCGGTTCTGTAAGCGAGACGAGCGTCTTTTGAGGTGACCGCCGTCCCGTTTTCGCCGTACAGCACGAGCCTTACAAACTGATCTTCAAACGACGTTTTGGCCATTTTGGAATCGAGCACGGCTTTCAGCAGTTCTTTTTCTCCTTTTCGCCCGCTTAGGTAGTATGCGGCAAGGCGTTCCTCAATCGGCCGCTGAACAGGGACTTTTTCGATTCGTTCTTTCCACGGCTCCATTCGTCCGGCAGAAGGATGCTCTTCCTGCATTTTTTTCCACACGGTCTGGGCAAACTGAGTGCGCCCGGTAAAATATGCGGAACAGGCAAGCCAGTAGTAAAAGGTTTCGTCTCCTTCAAATCCCATGCGATAAAGAGATTTGAGCCATTTAAACCCGAGGTCGTACCTGCCGACAAGCGAAAGCGTCGCTCCGAGCTTATACCTCTGCTCAAGCAGCATCGGATAAATATTGGACAGCTGCTGAGAAAGCGTTCTGACCTTTTCGTCTTTTCTTTCATAATGGTAAAAAATAAGAAGATTGCAAAGCGCATGCAGATTGCCGTGGCTCTTTTCCAAAATGTCATAAATCGTCGTCTTCGCTTTTTGGATATCGCCGGCGTAAAAATAGGCAAGCGCCAAGTTATTGTAAGCCGACCAAAATTCCGGATAATCGGCAATGATTTCTTCAAGTATCTTGATCGATTCCTGAAGCTCTCCACTTTCCAACAGCGATTTCGCCTTGTCCTGCTTGAGGATTAAATCATCCTGGTCGTATTCCGAGTAGCCTGAATCATCTTCTCCCATATCCAATAAATCAAGGAGCTCCGCATTTTCCGCGCTGAACTCGCCGTTCGGATCTTCCTTTAAATAAGTTTCCGCCGCCTTGTAGGCTTCCTGGAAAAGTCCGAGATGAGCATAGTTGTTCGCTTTAAAATAGTAGCATTCGGTCATTTTTTCGTTTATATTTTTTAGAATGAAGTCCAATAGTTCATTTGATTGCTGGTAATAGCCCATCTCTGTATAAATGACGGCAAGCTGACTCAGCATGCCCGTATTTTCAGGTTCAAGAAAAATCGCCCTCTGTATGAGCTTGCGCGCGCGGGATAAATTTCGTTCTCTGTATGCTTTGAGCCCTTTATGATAAAGATATTGCCCATCCTGAAAAAGCTGAACAATTCTCGCTTTTTTATGATCTTCAGAAGTGTACTTTCCCACAGATACCCTCCATTTCAAACTGTATACCGTGAGTAGTATAACATAGTTTCTCGTAGGCTTAACAGAGCAAAAACAAGGTTTCGAAAAATTTCTCTTCATTTTCCACTTTTGGCTTATCCATTCCTTAGATTTATATGGGCTGATCGCTTATTTTTTAATAAAAAAACCCAAACTCGTGAAAAGGTCTGGATTTTTTTAACTCGTGCTATTTGGATTCTTCGTGGCGTTTTTTCAGCACGCTCAATACGTCATCAAGCGGAAGGGCCTGCTCCCTTAAAAGGACGAGCAAATGATAGAGGAGATCTGCCGCCTCCCATTTCAATTCTTCATGATCGCGGTTTTTCGAAGCGATGATCACCTCGGCTGCTTCTTCGCCGACTTTTTTCAGGATTTTGTCAATGCCTTCCCGAAATAAATACGTCGTATAGGCGCCTTCGGGCATTTCAGCCTGCCGGCTGGCGATGACGGCTTCGAGCTCATTGATAATAGAGAAACGGCCGCCGCTTGTTTCCTTGCCGTCCTTCAAGGATGAGAAACAGCTATAGCTTCCCGTATGACAGGCAGGGCCCTGCGGCTCGACAAGCACGACCAAAGCGTCGCGGTCACAATCGAGGCGGATGTCTGTCACATGCTGAACATTGCCTGAAGTCTCGCCCTTATGCCACAGTTCTCCGCGGGAGCGGCTGAAAAACCACGTTTCCTTTGTCTCGATCGTTTTTTTAAACGATTCTTTGTTCATGTAGGCCAGTGTCAGCACTTCTTTGCTTGCTGCATCCTGGATGATCGCCGGGATTAAACCCTCTTCATTAAACTTTAATTCGTCTGCCTTTATCATCTTACATTCACCCCGCGCTCTTTTAGATAAGCCTTTACCTCTTTAACCGACGTTTCTTTGTAGTGGAAGATGGAGGCGGCGAGTGCGGCATCTGCTTCGCCTTTTTCAAACACGGCTCTCATATGCTCGGCATTTCCGGCGCCGCCTGAGGCAATCACCGGAATCGGGACCGCTTCTGACACGAGCTTTGTCAGCCTGTGGTCAAATCCGTTCTTCTCCCCGTCGGAGTCCATGCTGGTCAGCAAAATCTCGCCCGCTCCCCGCTGAACGGCTTCCTTCGCCCAAGATACGGCGTCAAGATCCGTCTTTTTCCGGCCGCCGTGTGTGTAAACGAAATATTCGTCTTCAGCTTCATCGTATTTGGCATCAATGGCGACGACGATGCATTGGGAACCGAAAAAGCCGGCGCCTTCGGTAATCAGCTCGGGGCGAAGGACAGCGGCCGTATTGACGGAAACTTTGTCCGCACCCGCTCTTAAAATCGTCTTCATGTCTTCCAGACGGTTGATACCGCCGCCGACCGTGAAGGGAATCGCGAGCTTTGCCGCCACTCTTTCCACAACGTCGACCATCGTTTTTCTTCCTTCATGCGAGGCGGAAATATCGAGAAAAACAAGTTCATCTGCGCCTTCTTTATCGTACACCTCGGCAAGTTCTACCGGATCGCCGGCGTCCTTCAGTTCAAGAAACTGGATCCCTTTGACGACACGGCCGTCCTTTACATCCAAACACGGTATAATGCGTTTTGTAATCACTTGATCCCCACCCTTTCAAGCGCTTCAGACACGGTGAATTGATTCGTGTACAAAGCTTTGCCGACGATTGCGCCGCGGACGCCTTCAGGGCCCCGGACCGCCAAAGCCTCCAAATCGCTAAGAGAGCTGACGCCGCCGGAGGCAATAACCTGTTTTCCGGTGGCTTCGGCAAGCTCTACCGTACTGTCAATGTTCGGTCCGGACAGCATTCCGTCTGTCGCAATATCGGTGAAAATAAAAACTTCCGCGCCTTCCGCGGCCAGCTTCCTGCCGAGCTCCACCGCCGTCACGGATGACGTTTCGAGCCAGCCTTCCGTTGAGACAAAACCGTCTCTTGCGTCAAGTCCAATTGCGATATGATGCTGGTACGTCTTCAGCATCTTTTTGACAAACGCCGGATCAGACACGGCCGAACTGCCTAAAATCACTCTTTCCACGCCATTTGAGAGATAGTCATCAACGTCTTTTTCGGTCCTGATGCCCCCGCCGACCTGCACTTTAACATTCAATCGATCCGCGATGGCTTTCACATGAACATCGTTGACTGTTTTGCCTTCTCTCGCGCCGTCCAAATCGACGAGGTGGATCCATTCCGCTCCCTGATCTGCAAACAATGCCGCCATCTCAAGCGGGGAATCCCCGTATACCGTTTCCTTTGCATAGTCTCCCTGCACAAGCCTGACGCATTTTCCATTTCTCATATCGATGGCCGGATATATTGTAAACCCGCTCATGTTGTCACCTTCTGTTCTTCTGTCAATTGTTTGAATCGTTTTAAAATCGACATTCCGACGGTGCTGCTTTTTTCAGGGTGGAACTGGGCCCCGTATACATGATCAAGCCCGACGACGGCCGGTACGCGCACGCCGTAATCAGCGCTTGCCAAGAGAGCTTCCTCATCCATCCCGCTGACATAATAGGAATGGACAAAATAAGCGTAGCCTTCGTCAGCCTTCGTCAAAATCGGTGAATCGCGGTGAATCGCGAGGCGGTTCCAGCCCATGTGCGGTACCTTCAACCGGTTTCCCGCTTCATCCCGGGCTTCAAGCTTGACGGCCTTCCCTTTTAAAAGACCGAGTCCGCCGGTAATGCCCCGTTCTTCGCTTTCCTCAAACAACAGCTGCATGCCGAGGCAAATCCCGAGAAGCGGCTTCCCTTCACTGACCGCATCCCGAATAAAGGTCTTTAAATCCGTTTTGTTTAAAATCTCCATCGCATCGCGAAACGCGCCGACTCCCGGCAGGATGTAGCTGTCCGCTTTCTGCAGCTCGCTGATCCGCTCTGATACAATATAATCCGCTCCGATCCGCTCCAATGCTTTTGAGACGCTGTACAGGTTCCCCATTCCATAGTCAATGACACCGATCATTTACAGCATTCCTTTCGTTGATGGAATTCCTTTCACGCGCGGATCGATCATTGTCGCTTCGTCAAGCGCGCGGCCAAGCGCTTTAAAAATCGCCTCAATGATATGATGCGTATTCGTCCCGTAATGGACGATGACGTGAAGGTTCATGCGCGCTTCAAGGGCGAACTTCCATAAAAATTCGTGGACAAGCTCAGTATCAAATGTTCCGACTTTCCGGCTCGGAAGCTGCGCCCTGAACTCAAGATGCGGCCTGTTGCTCAAATCGACCGCGACCTGTGCGAGCGCTTCGTCCATCGGCACAAGGCTTGATCCGTAGCGTTTAATGCCTTTTTTATCGCCGAGCGCTTCCAAAAGCGCCTGCCCGAGACAAATGCCGATATCCTCTGTCGTATGATGGTCATCGATGTCCACATCGCCTTCAGCCTTGACGGAAAGGTCGAACTGGCCGTGCTTTGTAAATAAGTCGAGCATGTGCGTCATAAACGGCACAGCTGTTTGAATATCCGCTTCTCCTTGGCCGTCAATATTGAAAGACAGCTTAATATCCGTTTCATTCGTTTTTCTTGCCCGTTCGGCTTTTCTCATCAGTCTTCCTCCCCGTTTCTTGATTCGATGGCTCTTGCATGTGCTTCAAGCCCTTCCATTCTGGCAAAAGCAGCTATCCTTTCAGCGTTTTCGCGGAAAGCTTCCTTGCTGTATGAAATGATGCTTGATCGTTTTTGAAAGTCTTCGACGCTGAGCGGGCTCGAAAATCGCGCCGTTCCGTTCGTCGGCAGCACGTGATTCGGACCTGCAAAATAATCCCCGACAGGCTCGGAACTGTAGCGTCCCAGGAAAATCGCTCCGGCGTGTTTGATTTTTCCAAGCAGCGCCTCAGGATTTTCCGTTACGATTTCAAGGTGCTCCGGAGCAAGCTCGTTAACGGCCGTGACGGCGTCATCAATGGTTTCCGCTACATAAATACAGCCGTGATCGTCAATGGACTGCCGGGCAATGTCTTTTCTCGGCAGCTCTTCAAGCTGGCGGTCCACTTCTTTCTGAACGGCTTCAGCGAGTGAATGGGAATCGGTGACCAGAACGCTTGACGCCATCGCGTCGTGTTCAGCCTGCGAAAGCAGGTCTGCGGCGATTTCACGCGGGTTTGCCGTCTGATCGGCGAGAACGGCGATTTCGCTCGGCCCTGCGAGCATGTCGATGTCAACCTGGCCGAATACTTCGCGTTTTGCCAAGGCGACGTAAATGTTGCCGGGCCCCGTGATTTTATCGACAGGGGATATCGTCTCCGTTCCGTAGGCCAGAGCCGCTATCGCCTGAGCCCCTCCGATTTTGTACATTTCTTTTATGCCGAGTTCAGCCGCCGCAACAAGAACCCCCGGAGACAGCCTCCCGTCCTTTCCCGGCGGAGATGCGAGCACGATCCGGCCGACGCCCGCAACAATTGCAGGAATGACATTCATCAGAACCGATGACGGGTAAGCCGCGGTTCCTCCGGGAACGTAAACACCAGCCGAATCAAGCGGCGTGATTTTTTGCCCGAGCATCGTACCGTCTTCTCTATGGTAGAACCAGGAAGATGTCAGCTGCCGTTCATGATATTCTTTAATATTGGAAATCGCCGCTTTCAGCGTATCCACATCCTCCTGTTTCAGCATGCTGTAGGATTCCTTGATTTCCTGTTCGGAAACGCGCGGATCGGATACATCGGCTCCGTCAAACCGCTTCGTAAAATCGGCAACAGCCGCATCCCCGCGTTTGATCACCCCGTCAATGATCGTGCGCACAGCTTTTCTTTGTTCTTCCGTTCCGGCGCTGATCGACCTTTTCAGCGAAACAGCGGTATTCCCGCCGATGGATTTGATCTTCATATTATCTATTCCCCTTCCACGATAAGCGCAAGCCTTGAAGCCATTTCATCGATGACATCGTCTTTCATCCGGTAGCTCACGGGATTCACGATGAACCGTGATGTGATGTCGCAAATTTTCTCGGTTTCCACAAGGCCGTTTTCCAAGAGCGTCTGTCCGGTTGACACGATATCTACGATCCGGTCGGCGAGACCGATGAGCGGAGCAAGCTCGATCGACCCGTTCAGCTTAATAATTTCGACCTGCTCTCCCTGTTCCCTGAAATAGCTTGACGCGACATTCGGATATTTTGTCGCCACTCTCGGTGCAACACCGCCGGCAGCCGCCTGCGGCAGACCGGCCACTGCCAGGCGGCATTTGCTGATCTTCAAATCGAGAACCTCGTAGACATCACGCTCTTCTTCAAGCATGACGTCTTTGCCAGCGATTCCGGCATCCGCCACTCCATGCTCCACATATGTCGTGACATCCATCGGTTTAGCCAGAATAAATCGGAGGCTTTCTTCCGGTACATCGATAATCAGTTTTCTTGAATCTTCGAATTCTTCGGGAAGCTGATAGCCGGCTTTTCGAAGCAGTCCGGCGGCTTCATCAAAAATCCGTCCTTTCGGCATCGCAATCGTCAATCGTTTACCCATGCTGCTCTTCCTTTCTGGAACCGATAAAATAGGTCACGTTTTGAAAAGATTTTGTCATTTGATCGATGTTTTCGATCCCCGCCAAATCCTGGAGAACGACTTTTTTGCCCTTCCGCCGTTCTTCCTCTGCGAATTGAATGGCCTCTACCCTCTGTTCCGTACTGAAAATGACGATATCCATTTTTTCTTGTGTATCTTCCGCGTTCAAAGCTTCAAGCAGCCTGTCGATTCGGATTCCGAAGCCGGTCGCAGGGGCCGGGTGGTCGAAGCGGCCGAGCAGCTGGTCATAGCGTCCTCCGTTCCCGATCGGAAAGCCGACGTTTTCAGCGTATATTTCAAATAAAATGCCGGTATAGTAGCTCATATGGCTGACCATGCTTAAGTCGAGCCTGACGTCTTCTGCGCATCCGTAATCACCGAGTGTCTGCCAAAGAGCTTCAAGCTGTGAAATCGCACTCTTTCCTTGTTCGCAATCGATGATCGCTTTAGCCGAGCCGCACGTTTCGATACCGCCCCTCAGCTCCAGAAGCTCAAGCAGCCTGTTTTTATCGATTGACGATAAATTCAGCGATTTCGCATGTTCGCGGTAGCCGACGTAATTTTTTTCATATAAAAAGCGCCGCAGCACTTGAGCCCTTTCTTCATTTCCCAGAACGTCCATAAATAACGCATCTGCGATTCCGATATGGCCGATCGAGATTTTAAAAGACGTAAGCCCCGCGTTTTTAAGCGCACTAACGACAAGGGCAATCACCTCGGCATCGGCGCTTGCCGATCCGTCTCCAATAAGCTCGACCCCAACCTGTTCAAATTCTGCGGGACGGCCGCCTTCCCGTTCCTGCGCTCTGAAAACGTTCGCCGCATACCCGACGCGGATCGGATGATTTTGTTTCAAAAGCTTTGAGGCCGCCACCCTTGCAATCGGCCCTGTCATATCAGGGCGCAGCACAAGCGTCTTCCCTTCCTGATCAAGCAGCTTGAAAAGCTGCTGTTCTAGAATAGCTGACTGCACACCAACCGTCTCATAAAACTCGAGCGTCGGAGTTTCCACAAATCGGTATCCCCACAGCCCTATCACGTCTATGAGTGTAGAACGCACCCTTTTCTTCGTTTCATAGAGCCCGGGCAGCGTGTCTCTCATGCCGTGAGGTTTTTCGAACATAAACATCTGACTTGCACCCCCGTATCAGTTTGAAGGAAAATTCCGAATCCTTTAGTTCGCTAATATGATAATATGCTAACAGATGAAAGAGTCAAAATCAATAACAGACTGCCCCACTTTTGTAAAAATGATTTCTTTTATTTTAAGAATGTCTTGATGATATAATCGTATAAAGAACAAATTTTTATTCTGTAAACTAGGACGGGAGACTGATATGAAATTCATCAAAGCGCTATTTTCTATTTTTTTCTTAACAGCATTTGCCTTAGCCATTTTCATACTGTTTTCCAAAGATATGATCGGTCCGCTAATTGAAATGCACGAAAACAGCCAGACGAAAACGGGCGGAGAAGAAGTCAAAAGCAAAGGAGCGGACGATACGCTGGACGTGCCGTTGATCAAACAAATGGATGCTCCGAAGCTTTATAACGGATGCGAAGTCGCCAGCCTGGCGATGATCTTAAACTACAGCGGATATGATGTGACGAAAAATGAACTGGCTCAAAAAATCAATAGAGTGCCGCTCACCTATCAAAACGGCTTAAAAGGAAACCCTAACGACGGTTTTGTCGGCGATATGGAAAAAGGCCCGGGCCTAAGCGTCTACCACGGTCCGATTTACAAGCTGGCCGCTTCTTATGCAGGAACGAAAGCTATCGACCTGACGGGAAAGAAGCCGGCGGCCATCTATAAACAGCTCAACAAGGGAAGACCGGTCTGGGTCATTGCCACCGTAAGATTCGCTCCGGTCAATGATATGCAAACGTGGAATACGCCGTCAGGCAAGGTGGATGTCACCTACAGCGTCCATAGCGTCGCGGTTACCGGCTATAATGATAAATACGTTTATTTGAACGATCCTTACGGCTACAAAAACAGAAAAGTCGACAGAAGCAATTTTGAAAAGGCATGGAAACAAATGGGCAGCCAGGCGGTTGTCATCGCTTCATAAAAAAGGGGCTGGAATGAATTATTCCGGCCTCTTTTTCATATCCTTTTTGAACAGCCTGCCAAAAGAACTCTGATTCATGACCTAAAGAATATACAGAGACGACGAGGCAGTATTCTTTTGCAAGGCTGCTTTTCATTTTCATACCGGATGACATGCTGATGATGATCTGATCCGTATAGGAAAACGTTATCGAAGCTGTCTGTCAAATCGTATGTTTGAATTTCATCCCACTGCTTCATTGCATTTTAATCCGGATTTGTTACATCCTAATCGTATCCGTAAGAAGGGGTGCCCATGATCATCTTATCGGCGCTTATTTCTTGAACGGCAAACCTGGGGAAGCTTTTGATGCAATCCATGCTTGCAACTGATCCCGGCTCGCTCCAGCTTTCATGCATGCCCACAAATTCTTTTTCATCGTCATTTCCCCTTTTTCATGAAAACAAACAAATCGCGATCCGATTGGCAATCTTTTCTATTGATTCCTTTATCATGTTCGAAAATAGCTCCATTTTCACTGACAAAATATTAAAAATGAATATAACGATTTGTTAATCCATATTTAATTTACTGTATTTTCTAAATTTTCGGTTTATTCGTTTACAATTGCTGAATATCCTTTTATGATAATAGCGAAATTGAATGTCTCCCTTGCATTGAAAAAGAACCAGAACGAAAATGGCGGGCGGGGACAAAGCCGGGAGACATGGCTGGATATCAGCCAAAACTAAATCTTTAGGAGGGTTTCGGTAATGAAGAAATTAGCTGGTTTGGTCGTGCTGTCGGGGTTGGTTGCCGGTTTGTGTGGACAGGCTTTTCCCGAAAAAGCCTCTGCCGCAGAGGTCGTCCATCAAACGATTGTCGTTGAAAAAGGGAAGACTTATGATGGAAAAGGACAGCGTTTTACAGCTGGTCCGGAGCTTGGTGACGGCAGTCAGAAAGAAGGCCAAAAACCGATTTTCAAGGTGGAAGATGGGGCGACGCTGAAAAATGTCGTGCTCGGCGCACCGGCTGCTGATGGCGTTCACACTTATGGAAACGTTTCCATCAGTAATGTTGTTTGGGAGGATGTCGGTGAAGACGCCCTGACCGTGAGACAAGAGGGAAATGTCACGATCAACGGCGGATCTGCGCGCCTGGCCTCAGATAAGATTTTTCAAATCAACAAAGCCGGCACCTTTACGGTGAAAAACTTCACCGCTGATCAAGGCGGCAAGTTCATCCGGCAGCTCGGCGGTTCAACCTTCAAAACTTCCGTCGTGATTGACAACTGCACCATCACCAACATGAAGGAAGCCATTTTCAGAACGGACAGCTCAACAAGCACTGTCACGATGACAAACACAAGATACTCGAATGTCGGAAAAAAATGGATCGGAGTCAAGCATGTTACGGAAAAAAACAATCAGGAATTCTAGCTATGAAAAACCCCCTCTGTTTACTCAGCGGGGGGTTCCATCCGTTTCTCCATTTCTTCTTTTGTATAAATGAGCCTCATCGGATTGCCGCCGACAAAAGCGCCCGGCGGGACGTCCTTATGGACGAGCGTTCCGGCGGATACGACGGCGCCGTCTCCGATGGTCACGCCGGGAAGGATCGTCGAATTGGCCCCGATCATCACTTCGTCGCCGATTGTGACCTCGCCGAGACGGTACTCTTTAATTAAATACTCATGGGCTAAAATCGTTGTATTGTAGCCGATCACAGTGTTGCGGCCGACGGAAATTTTTTCGGGAAACATCACATCAAGCATAACCATCAAGGCAAATGAGCTTTGCTCTCCGATCTTCATCCGCAAAAACGTTCTGTACATCCAGTTTTTCACCCCGAGAAACGGTGTATAGCGGGCCGTCTGTATGACGATGAAGTTTTTGACCACTTTGAAAAACGGAACCGTTTGATAGACATGCCATAAGGAGTTGGCGCCTGACACCGGATAGCGCTTCGTGTTTCTCAAGCCGGTTCCACTCCGAGAATCGCAAGGAGATCGCTCATTTTGCCGAGCATATAGTCGGGCTGATGCTTGGCAAGGCTTGCTTCTCCTTTAATCGTCCAGGCGACGCCCGCCGTTTTTGTGCCCGCATGTTTCCCGGCTAAAATATCGTGGTAATTGTCGCCGACCATGATCGATTCTTCAGGGCGGCTTTCGAGCTTGGAAAGCGCAAGCAGAACAGGCTCCGGATCAGGTTTGGCGCGCTTGACGTCGTCAAGCGTCACAACCGTCTCGAAGAAACGGTCAAGCCCTGTCAGCTTGAGGCCCATGTTGACGGTATCGCGCAGTTTTGTCGTCACGATTCCGAGCTTATACCCTTCTTCGGCCAAGCGGTCGAGCGTTTCGTAAACCGTATCATATTCCGTTACGAGCTGATCGTGCATTTTATGATTGAACTCTCGGTACATGCTGATCATTTCTTCCGCCTTATCCTTATGTATGCCGCTGAAGGTTTCGTAAAGGGACGGACCGATGAACGCGAGCACATCCTCCCTTTGATAACGCCCGGGAGCGTAATGTTCAAGCGTATGCAAAAAAGATGCAATGATCAGCTCATTTGTATTGATGAGCGTTCCATCCAAATCAAACAGAACAGTATTTATTTTCATATAAAGCTTCCTTTCTCTTGAACGGAATAGCCCGGCTTCCTCCAGAAACGCGAAATTGCGATCGTCAGGAGGACCGCGGTGGCAAGCCTGATCACAAGAAGCGGCCAGACCGGAATGCCGAGCGGGATAAATACCAATGTATCTTCAACGACGGCATGACAGGCGACAAGAAAAATGAACGCGAGCGTCACATCCCGGTTGCTGACGCCGTCTTCTTCGACAGCTTTGATCATGACCCCGGCGCCGTATGCGAGCCCGATCGAGAGTCCTGCAACCATTGTCATCGATGTATTTTCTTTCATCCCGAGCATTCTCGTTACCGGTGCAAACCACTTTGAGAAAACGTTCAGCCAGCCGAGGTCTCTCATATATTGAATGACGATCATCAGCGGGATGACGATCGCAGCAAGCTGAAGGATTCCCAGACCGGCTTTTGTGAAGGCTTCAAGCGCAATGTCAAACCAGCCCGTCGGAGCCGCGCCTTTTGCAGAAATCAAACCGTATTTTGCAGCCTCCCCTCCGCCGTGCCACACGAGGTTGATAAGGATGGCTGAAAAGGCGGCAAGACCGATGCGGACAAGCAAAATGAGCCATATTTTGATTCCGACTCTTGAAGCGACCGTCGACTCGATAATCAAGTTATGGCAAAATGACAGCATGACCGCCAGAATAAACACTTCTTTAACAGACAAATCGAGCGTTAATATCCCTGCAATCCCGGCATACAGGTTGAGCATGTTGCCTAACACGAGCGGTATCGCTGCTTCCCCCGAAAGACCGAAAACTCCCATCGCCGGCGTGATCATCTTGATCAGCCAGCCCATAACCGGGGTATGCTGGAGCAGGCTGACGATCAGCGTAACCGGAAAAATCACTTTTCCGAGCGTCCACGTCGTTTTCAGCCCCGCTTTCGCCCCGGCCTTTAAGGTTCCCTTCATTGCTGTCTCCCCTTTACATGCAGTCTACATCTCTTGATATCGTTTAATTTGATCGCCTTTAAACCGTCTGTACAGAATGAGCGCGACCGCGCAAACGATCAGAACGATCGAAATGACTTGGGCGATTCTGAGCGATTGCGTCAGCATCAGGCTGTCCGTGCGCAGGCCTTCGATAAAGTAGCGTCCGATGGAATACCAGATGATATAGAGTAAAAACAGTTCGCCCCTCTTTAAATTCGCTTTTCTCAAAAGAAGTAAAATGATGACTCCCGTAAAGCTCCATAATGATTCGTATAAAAAAGTAGGCTGATAATATTGCCCGTTAATATACATTTGGTTGATGATGAAATCAGGCAAATGCAGATTTTCCAAAAACGCCCTCGATACGGCGTCGCCGTGCGCTTCCTGGTTCATAAAGTTTCCCCAGCGGCCGACCGCCTGGCCTAAAAGGATACTCGGCGCCGCAATATCGGCGAGTTTCCAAAAGGAAATGCCCTTTACCTTTGAATAGACGATCCCCGTCAGCACGGCTCCGATAAGACCGCCGTGGATCGCGAGGCCGCCGTTCCATATTTGAACGATCTGATCGGGGTGTTTGCTGTAATAGTCCCATTGAAAAATGACATAGTACGTTCTCGCGCAAATAATCGCAATCGGAATCGCAAAAAGAACGAGGTCCACAAAAGTGTCTTTATGAAGCCCCCTTCGTTCGCCTTCCCTGACCGCCAGCCACAATCCGAGCAGCGCGCCGCAGCCGATAATGATCCCGTACCAGTGAACGGCAATCGGGCCTAAGTGAAAGGCAATCGGATTTAAAGGTTCAATCGTTTCATTCATATTGTCAACTCCTATTCTTCAAGCTCACCGTCTTCGATCACGTCCGCAAGCTTATTGGTGAATTGCTCAGCCGCGTTAAGGCCCATTCGCTTCAGCCTGAAGTTCATGGCAGCCACTTCGATAATGACAGCAAGGTTTCGCCCCGGACGGACCGGAATGGTCAGCTTTGGAATGTCGGTATCAATGATTCTCATTTTTTCTTCATCAAGCCCTAAACGGTCATACTGTTTTCCCTGCTCCCAAAGCTCAAGGCTCATCACAAGGGTAATCCGTTTAAAACTCCTGACGGCTCCCGCGCCGAACAGTGTCATCACGTTGATGATGCCGAGTCCTCTGATCTCAAGGAGATGTTCAATTAATTCAGGCGCACTCCCGATCAGCGTATCCTGATCCTCCTGCCTGATCTCCACGCAGTCGTCGGCTACAAGACGATGGCCTCTTTTGACAAGCTCCAATGCGGTTTCGCTTTTTCCGACCCCGCTCTTTCCAATAATTAACACACCTACACCATACACATCGACGAGCACGCCGTGGATCGCCGTCGTCGGCGCGAGCTGGCTTTCGAGGAAATTCGTCAGACGGCTTGACAGACGCGTCGTCTTCATGGGCGAACGCAGTACAGGGACGCCGTTTTGTTCAGAAGCTTCGATCAGTTCCTGGGGAATCGGCAAATCCCGCGAAAGGATGATCGCCGGCGTAATCTCAGTACACAAAGAAAGCATCCGCTGTTTTTTTTCTTCTTCAGGAAGTTTCTCAAAAAAGGTAATTTCCGTTTTCCCAAGCAGCTGGACCCGCTCTTTCGGATAATATGTAAAATATCCCGCCATTTCAAGACCAGGCCTGGACAAATCACTCATCGTAATCGGACGGTTGATTCCTTCTTCTCCGCTGATCAGTTCCAGCTTAAATTTATCCATCACATCTTTTGTTCGAACTTTTGGCACGATTGATGCACCCTCCTCTTCTCAGGTGAAGAAAAACTAGACATTCAGCTTTATTCTATCACTTTCAAAATAAACCTAAAACAATTTTTGATAAAGCTTCATGACGATTCCCCCGCGCTACCCGGCGAAAGGCTTTCTTTCATCCCGAAAAATCATTAGTATGAAGAGAGGAACGTTTAAAGGAAGTGAACAGAGCGTGGAATACAATATTCACGATACAACCGTGCTGAACGAGGACATCCTATCTCCCGAGGAAAAGGAAACATGGGTTCTTTATATGAAAGTGCTGACAGCAGCTGGACTCGGGGATGTCTCTGAATGGATGAAGCTTGATATCAGTATGCCGCAAATGAAAGTATTAATGCTTTTGAACAACCACGGAAAACTGAAAGTCTCGGAGATCGCCGAAAAAATGGGCGCCTCCCTGCCAAATATGACCGGGCTTCTCGGCCGTCTTGAACAGGCCGATTTTATAAAAAGAACGCATTCTGAGACAGATCGCAGAACGATCGTCGTCGAATTGACGGAGAGCGCAAAAGATATTTTCCGAGGCTTGTATAAAAAAGGGCATGGAAAGCTGAAGAAAGCCCTCGAGATGATGAATGAAGAGGAGAAGAAAAAAGTGAATGAAGGGCTCAGCATCCTTGAAAAAGCGCTGAAATCAAATGAATCAGACTAATAAAGCCGCAGCCGGTACAGGCGCGGCTTTTTTTGATAAAAAATTTCTTTTGACAAAACAAAGATTTTGAAGGATGATGAAAATAGTTCACTTAAAGTTAATTATTCATTTTAAGTTAACGATATAAGGGGGTAATCATGATGTCAGCCGCTTTTCCGGCAGATGAACCAAACCAGAAATGGGCAATTGTTCTGTTTACGGTCGGCGTGTTTATGGCAGCCTTGGACAATGGGATTATTTCAGCAGCACTTACGACCATCAATAAGTCTTTTCAAGTGTCCCCTTCGTGGGGAGCATGGGGAATTACGCTTTATACACTCGGCTTGTCCGTCAGTGTTCCGATTGTTGGAAAGCTGTCAGACCGTTACGGAAGAAAAAAACTGTTTATTGCAGAGGTCACGCTTTTTGGCATAGGGTCTTTATTGGTTGCCATCAGCCAAAACTTTCCGATGTTTTTATTGGCGCGTCTCATTCAATCGCTCGGCGGGGGCGGTATTTTCATCATCGGAAGCTCCCATGTTCTCACGGCGCTCCCGAAAGAAAAACAGGGGACTGCGCTTGGACTGTTAGGTGCGATGAACGGGATCGCCGCTGTGCTCGGTCCGAATATCGGCAGCTTCATTCTTGATATCGCCGGAAGCTGGCATTGGCTGTTTTTGATTAATTTGCCGATTGCCGCCGGACTTGTCCTATTGAGCTTTCCGTTTATCAGCGAAACAAAAGCGGATCAAATCAAGCCTCTCGATCTGACGGGAACCGTCATTTTATCTTTGGCAATTTTGTCTGTTATGTACGGCATTACAAATCTTAAGGGTCAAGATGTATTGACCGGCTTGGCCGATCCAAGCGTTTTCTTTTTTGTCGCGGCCGGCCTCGTTTTGTTTACGGGACTGCTTTTTTATGAAAAACGGGTGGAGCAAAAAGGCGGAGATCCGATCCTCGCCTGCAGCTTATTGAAAAACAAGGTGTTTCAATGGACGCTTTTCATCGGTTTCTTATCCGGAGGACTGTTGGCTGCCGTCATTTTTATTCCTTCATATGCGGAGCAGTATTTGCATGTCGCCCCGGAAAAAGCAGGCTACTGGATGACACCGCTTGCGCTGGCTTCAGGCGCAGGAGCGGGACTCGGCGGAATGATGGCTGACAAAAAAGGGCCGGTCAAAACAACTTTGCTCTCAGGAGCCGTTTCATTTTTGGGCTTTTTGCTGTTGTCGGTTTGGGTGACGGAAAAATGGGAATTTGTTTTAGCGAGCGTGATTGCCGGGATCGGTTTTGGCTTTCTGTTGGGCGCGCCTTTAAACATGCTCGTATCAGAGTCCGCAAGACGGCATTACGGAACCGCGCTCGGGACATTGTCGCTCGTCAGGCAAATGGGGTTGACACTGGCACCCGCGATTTATGCCGGATTTATTACGGGCGGCTACGAAAATATCGCCGGCCGTATCACCGAAAAACTAAAGGACAGCGGCATTCCCGCGAATTCATTTGCAGGAGGCGAAGCAAATGGGCTGCAGCTGAAAGAAAAGCTCAGCCAAATTCCGGATCCTAAAATAAAACAAATCATTACAGATGCGATTCAAGAGAGCGTTGGTATGGGATTTGGAAAGCTTTACTTAGCCGCTGCCATCATGTCCATTATTGTAATTGGCGCGATCACCATATTATCGGTCTATAGAAACAAACAGGCCCTCCTTCGCGATATGCAAAAATAAAAAAACACCTGCCTTCCGCTAGGAAAACAAGTGCTTTTTTCGGTCAAAAATCGTGTATACAGCCAGCAAAAATCCAATTTCGGCAATCGGAAGCCGGTTTTTTAAGACATTGATCAAGGAAGGGAATCCCGCTTCGCATACCGCGCGGGCGGCTTCCGGTGGCGGTTTTGTTGAATTTCCATATCCCGTTGCAGAACTGTCCGACATGTTCCTATGGGGTGGGGAAGCAGGCCACTCTGACCCTTTATCACTTGAAAACGGCTTCATATCTTCTTGTTTCGTCGTGAATTTCCAAATGTCAGACCGGCTTTTTCCGCCGTATTTGTCAAAAGCCTCAGCATACCAGAAATAGCTGGTGTTCGGCTTTAATTGATCCCATGTTACCGATGCCGTTTTTCCGCTTCTGATCTTCTTCGTTTCGCCGATTTTCTGATCAGAAAAAACATTCAGCTCAAAGTAGTCGGTTTTCACTTTTTTCAGGCGCGGTTTTAGATCGGTTTTGATGCTGAATTCGTCTTTTGTTCCGTATTGCTCCGGATTATAAAAATGATAATCATCAAGGTATGGCGAATATGTTTTGACATGAATCGTGTCCCGTTTCGGATCGACGTGAAAAATCCTTAAATAGCCTTGTCCGCCTTCCGGCCCGCCCTGATAATCGGCAAGCATTTGGTATACGTTCCGGTCAGGGCGTCCGTCACCGTCATCATCCAGCTTGTCGACTTTCAAATTCGAGCTGTGATAATGGCCGCTTAATACAGCGATCACGTTTTTATTCGGCTTGATGACATGCTCAAAGATTCTGTCGCCGATCGGGCTCCTGCTTCCGCTGACGAGCAAATATTCGTGAAACGACAAGATCGCTTTTCGGTCCGGGTGCATTTTCAGCACCTCATCCATCCACCGCAGTTCTTTCGCTCCGATTCCCCAGCCCATGAAGATCATGATATAGTCATTGCCTCCGCACGAAATCAAATCGTAATGCCCTTTATTATTCAAATAGGAGCCCCCGTAAAACGGCTTGTTTTTGAAGCGCTGTTCGCCGAAGTATTTGCCGTACCTCAAATAGGAGCGGCTTTTATGGCTGACATCGTGGTTGCCGGCGAGAACTCCGTACGGCACCCGGCGGTCATCGAGCACCTTCATAAATTGATCGGCCCGCTTCCATTGAACGGGCTGGTCCGCTTCATCGACAATATCCCCTGTATGAAAGACGTATTTAATGTTCAGCCTGTCCTTCTGCTCGGCGATCCAGTTCACCTGCTTTTCAAAAATGTGCGGATAGCTTTCCGCGTAATATTGAGTGTCAGACATCCAGATAAACGTATAGTCGTCAGGGGAAAGCTGGATCTGATCCTGGATGATGATGCTTGCCCGGGATTTGCGGACATGGTCGGCCATCTTTATGACTCCTTTTAGCGTAAAGTTCCTGCTGTTTTTTGCGATATGATAAACAAGCGCTTCCCATCGGTGTTTGTTATAGTTCCAGGCAAACATGGACACCCGTCTCCCCGGGAGGGAGCTTCCCCGCCATGTCACTTCCGCTTGATCGTTCTCATCGACTTGTTCATCGATTTTCACATCGAAGCGGTGATATGGGAACCGGGTTGTTGAGACGGTCTCAAAGCCTCGTCCGTCAACGGCGGCCATGCTGCTCCTCTCCTTTTTTGACAGCGGTTTTTCCCCGCTGGGGGCAAAACCCCTTGGCGGCTCCGTCTCGCTTCCATACGTAGATACGTTTACATGTTCATCGTCTTTTACGGTATATTGATAACCCCGATAAAAAGAAACCTTCATTCTGTCCTTTGTCGGATCTTTGACGCGAACGGCCAGGTCGGCCTGTGTACTGCCGGTCGGGGCCTTTACTTTTTCGGGTTTTTCCGGCTGTTCCTTTTTAACGTGAAACACCTTTTTTATAACGGACGCATTGCCCGCTCCATCGACTGCCTTTATTTTAAAAACATGCTTGCCGGGGGACAGCTCAGCGGATGTTGCAGCATGAGGCAAAGAAATCGCTTTACCGTCGAGAAACGCTTTTATTTCTTTGATGCCGCTTCGCTTATCCTGAATATCCGCATCAAGCGTAAAAGCTCCTTTATACGTTTTGCCGTCTTTCACAGAAGCTTTCATGAGAGGGCCGCTGTTGTCGACCATGACCTTCCGTTTTACTTTTTCTTCCCTTTTCTCCGCTTCAACCGTATGCCAGCCCTCTTTCCAGGCTTTTGTATTCCACTGAAAGGCGAGGGCCTTAAAACAGCCGTCCTTAAGGGAAAAGCGAAATTCGTACCATTCCCGTGCATCGCGATTGTCTCCGACACGGAGCGCAGTTTTCGGGTCACGATAGCGCTCATCACGGATGACCGTTCCGTCCCCCAGGACGAGACGCGGGTTTTTCAATAAAAAATCGTCCCGGTTTTCAGCGGAGGATTGTTGAAACGGAGACGATTTAGTACCTGAACGGACTTTAATCGAAAAGGGTTTGCCCTTTGAAAATTCCTCAGGCGCAATCGGTACGGTGATCGTTGTATACCGTTGGTGTGTGTCGTCAAATATTTTGTGAACCCGCTTTCCGATCGTCACCGCATTTTTAAAATAAAGGTTGGTTTTGTTAACGTCAAAGGCGAAGTAAGCCGTCTTTTCAAGGGCTGTGCCCGCCGGTTTCTGCTCTTTCCCGTCAATCCGGATGACCGTCTCCTCAGGCGGTCTTTCTGATGCAGCTTTCAGCAGCACGTCCCCGGAAACCGTGCCGCGCTCCTCTACATTCAACCTGAGCCCTTTTAAAAAGCTTTGCTGGAGAGAGATCGTTTTCTTTTCTCCGGTAACCGCGTTGGATCCATCACTGGCTTTTATATAATACTCGAGCTTATCTTTGCCGATAAATTCTGCGAAATAAATGTTATGCCGATAAAGGCCGTCTGATTGGCTTTTTTCGACGCTTACTTCTGTAAAAGGCTCATCATCGTTCATTCTGTAAAAAAACTGCGCTTTTTTGACCCGTTTATTGTCTTTTATCTCGGCGAGGAGCTGTATCGCCTCTCCGGGCTTAACAGGCTGATGGACGGTCAGATCCCGGATTTTAGGCCTTTCTCTATCTGGGAGGACGGTAACCATTTCCGACGGCGTCTGCTCCCTTAAAAGCGAACCTGGAGAGGGCTTCGTCTCCCCGCTCGATATTTTCGCCATTTGCTTCGATCCGTCAATCGGGTACTTGTAAAGAATCGCTTTGTTTTTCACGGCGTCAGTCCGGCCTGGTTCATGGCGATAATGCGCGGCAGCAATCTCATCCCCGCTGTCCGTTGTGATAACCAGATCCCTTGACGCCATGTTCGCCATGCCGCCTTTCAATCCGGAAAGCGTTCTGCCCTCCTGAAGATGAACACCGTAATGGCGGTTAAAGTCGGCCGCAGTTAGATGTGCGTTCGCTTCGTTTTTCAACCAAAACACATGCGTTTTACCGGAAGGAATCTTGATATCTTCCTGTTCAAAAGGCCAGATTGCATCAGACTCCTTTCCCTTTTCAGGCTGTCTGTATCTGATGTTGTAGCCGTTCAAATGAACGGGTTTTGTTGTATTGTTATAAACCTCGATAAATTCGTATCCGTCCTTGCCGCCGACATTGGTCGAATCGACGACCATTTCGGTAATCAAAAGCTCAGGCAGCTTTTGTATGTCGGCCGCAAACCCGTTCACATCGATCGTATACAAATCCGTTCTGGCAGATTGATCGCCAGCTTGTGCTTCAATATAGTAAACGACCTTGTCGGACGTTAACATGGCGCTGTTAATTTTAGCAATATAGCTTTCTTTTTTGCCCGGGATGATCTCCATCGGCACCGCCCGAAACGGCAATTCGTCATTTTGCTTGTAATAAAGGATAACGGTGTCCGCAGCCGCCTTTGCGGTAAAAAGCAGATCCTCCCCCTTCTCCCCTTTTTCTACGGGCGTATGCCTTATAACAGGAGAGTTTGAGGCATTTGCCGGCAGTGTATCACCTGCATCAGCGGCTGACACCGGCAAGACCAAAAGACACGCTGTGACAATCAACAAAAGGGTTTGGCGGTTTCTGTTCTTTTTCATCGTCTACCTCCCTTTCGTATTTTGCCTTGTCACGCCTTTTTTATGAAGCAAAAAAAGAAGCCTGAACATGTCAGGCTCTTTGTTTTTATTTTCTTGTCATCGGTTCGATGATCGCTTTTTGGATCAACAGGTGGAAAACCGACAGGACGATGGATGCAAATATGGCTGTCCCAAAGCCGTCCAGGTTAAAGCTGTCCCCCATAATCGCTGCCGTCATATACAATGTAACGGCATTAATCACAAATAAAAATAAACCGAGCGTAACAACCGTGACAGGCAGCGTGAGAATAATCAGCACCGGCTTTACTATGACATTCAAAATCGATAAAACCAAACTCGCCATAATGGCGGCGCCGACGCTTCCAACGTGAACCGAGTCAAAATAACCGGCAATTACGATTAGCAGCAAAGCGTTGACAAGAACGCTTATGATCCATCTTATCATCTACTTAACGTCTCCTTCATTCGGAACTACAAACACCCAGACGATATAAATCAGCAGCACGGGAATTCCCGTCGAAAAAATAAACAATAAGACTGTGATGATTCGCAGCAGCGCGGCGTCGATGTTAAAATACTCGGCCAGGCCCCCGACGACTCCCGCAATCTTTCTGTCTTTTTCGGATCGAAATAGCCTTTTCATTGTATCACTCCTGTGTATGATTTAAATGAATCGATCCAGTCTTTGATTCTAAAAATACCGTCATGCTGTGATCATGATTTTGATTGGCTTTTATATGCATTTCCTTTTGTATCGTTTCATTTTTTTCTTTAAGGATCTCCGCATCGGACAGGTCATTTGACAGGGAACCGAGATTGCTTTTCAGCTCGGCTGTCACGGCGCAGTCGCGGGGAACATTCAATTCGATGCTGCCTGTGGTCGTTTTCACATAAGCCGAGCGGCAGTGCGGACTCCTGACTGTCGCGGCAATATTGCCGTTAAAGCTCTGCAAATCAAGGGCCTCGCACGATCCTTTTACATCGATCAACCCGTTAATCGTTTCCGCTTCAATCTCGCCGCATTCATGATCCGCCAGTTTAATCTGCCCGTTGGCTGTTTCCAGTGCAGCTTTGCCTGCAGTCAGCCCGGAAAACGACAAAATACCGTTCGTCGTTTTCGCTGAAAGCTCTTTTACGTTTAAATGTTCCCCCCTGATCGGACCATTAAACAGCTTGAAACGGATTTTACCGTATTCCTTGTCTGGAATATAAACGGTCAGATTGGTCTTCATCGTTTTTTTCTCCGTACGGACCGAAAATCTCTCGCCTTCGACACCGCATTCTATATGTTCGAGAAAAGCCCGTCTCGCTTCATCCTGGGTTTCGGCACGGTACACTTTCGCCTGGCACTCAACGCGCACGTCAGGGTCGCTCCACGGGACGAGATTGACGCTGCCGTTGGCGAGCTGAACGTCAAGCGTTGAAAAATCCGTATCTTTAAACTGAAAAATATGCTGGACTTCGAATGATTGCCCGAAATTCAAATCAAGATCGACTTCTTTTACTTTCTTAACGGCGGTATCGATCCATTCAAACAGCTTGGAACCGATCGAAGGCTTCGGCTCTTTTTTCTTTTCGTTAAAAAATTCGCCTGAATCGACGACATTCTCGGATAATGCCGTGATCTTGCTTTCCTTTTCCTTATAGTCTTCCTCAAGTTTTTCGATCAGGATCAGCGCTTCTTTTGCAGTAAGCTTCCCCTCTTCAACCAATTGTAAAATCCGTTCTTTTTCATTTTTCATGAAAATCCCCCGTTCTCCTTCTTTTTATACCCGCGTCAGCATCTTAATCCCTTGGATCACGTTCCAAATCGCAATAATCAAGCTGATGACCATGAAAAAAATGATGCCTCCAAAAACAGAAAAAAACGCTAAAAATCCGCCATCATTAAATATAACCGTTCCGCTTATTGCGCCGGCAGCCAATATCACCACGCTGATAAACGTAATGATATGCGAAATAAGCGAGCGCATCGCATGCTTTTTCGTTTCTTGATCATCTGTTATAAAATACGCGGCGATAGGCAAAATAAGCGGGGCAAAAAAAACGCTAAAATAACAAATTGCAGCAATCAGCGCGTTGTTTCGTGTCATTCACATCACTCTCCTGACCTAGATCCCTTCTTAAGTCCAATGTACAAGGTCATTATACTCAAGTCTACGTGTATCATGGCCGTTTGGTTTCAATTTCATTCGATGGGCATGCGTCAATCTTCGCAAAATGATTTTTTTAGATTTTATGAATAGATTCTTTTTTTATAACCCTTTACAATATGGGCAAAGCCCAGTAAAGAAAAGGAGGCGGCGTCATGAAACAAAGACCGGAGGAACATGGGCCATACCCCCCGCAGCTTTTTGAACTGATTCAGGAACAAAAAAGGATCAACCAAGGGATCATTAATCACTTGGAATCGGTTAACTTCGCGTCTCCGCTTTCGAATGATATCCGCTATCTGAAAGTGTTGCTCAGCAGCAGCACACATATCACTAACAGTCTGATGGAAGCGGTGAAACAAATCCTCGGGCAGAAAAAAGAATAGGTCATCCCGGCTGCCGGCCCGTTTGCCCGCTAAGCCGCGGCTTTTTCTATATTCTAAAAAGCTGCCGACGTTGCGTCGGCAGCCTCGATTGCTTATGGTCTGACGGCTTCTTTTTCCTGAAGCCGTTTTTTCATTCTGTTTTTGTCGCGTTCAATCACCGGCTTTAAATAGCGCCCTGTATAGGAAGCTTCGACCTTGATCACGTCTTCAGGCGGTCCGGAGGCAACAATGTTTCCGCCGCCTTCCCCTCCTTCAGGCCCTAAATCAATCAAGTAATCGGCCGCCTTGATCACATCGAGATTGTGCTCAATGACAAGCACGGTATCACCGTTTTCGACCAGACGCTGAAGGACGGTCAAAAGCCTTGCAATATCATCGACATGCAGACCGGTAGTCGGCTCGTCCAAAATGTAAAGAGACCTTCCTGTTGACCGGCGGTGCAGCTCAGATGCCAGCTTGACGCGCTGCGCCTCTCCTCCGGAAAGCGTCGTCGCAGGCTGGCCGAGCGTGATGTAGCCGAGGCCGACATCATAAAGGGTTTGAAGCTTGCGCTTAATCTTCGGTATGTTTTCAAAAAACTGAACCGCATTTTCGACTGTCATTTCAAGCACATCGGCGATATTTTTTCCTTTGTACTTCACCTGCAGCGTCTCCCGGTTGTACCGTTTGCCGTGGCAGACTTCGCAAGGCACATACACATCAGGCAGAAAATGCATTTCAATTTTGATGATGCCGTCGCCTTTGCATGCTTCACAGCGTCCGCCTTTCACGTTGAAGCTGAAGCGGCCTTTTTTGTATCCTCTGACTTTGGCTTCGTTCGTCTGAGCAAACACATCCCGTATATCATCAAACACGCCCGTATATGTGGCAGGGTTTGACCGGGGTGTCCGGCCGATCGGCGACTGGTCGATGTCAATCACCTTATCAAGATGCTCGACTCCTTTGATTTCCTTGGCTTCTCCCGGCTTTGTCTTTGCACGATGCAGCTTTTGGGCAAGCGTTTTGTGGAGAATTTCATTGACGAGTGTACTTTTGCCCGATCCGGAAACACCCGTGACGGCGGTGAACACGCCAAGCGGAAACTTCACGGAAACGTTTTTCAGGTTGTTTTCCTTTGCCCCTTTCACTTCGATAAAACGGCCGTCCGGCTTTCGCCGTTCAGCAGGCAGGGGAATGAACTTTTTCCCTGAGAGGTACTGCCCTGTCAATGACTTGTCATCATTCATGACTTCTTCAGGCGTTCCCGCCGAAATCACTTCGCCTCCGTGGACGCCCGCTCCCGGCCCGATATCGATTAAATAGTCGGCGGCAAGCATTGTATCTTCATCGTGTTCGACGACAATCAGCGTGTTGCCGATATCCCTCATGTTTTTCATCGTGTCAATCAGGCGGTCGTTGTCCCGTTGATGAAGACCGATTGACGGTTCATCAAGGATATAAAGCACACCGGTCAGCCTGGATCCGATCTGCGTCGCGAGACGGATCCGCTGCGCTTCTCCGCCGGAGAGCGTACCTGCCGCCCGGCTGAGCGTCAAATAATCAAGGCCGACATTATTTAAAAATCCGAGCCTTTCCTCAATTTCCCGCAAAATCAGATTGGCGATCTGCATATCTTTTTCGGAAAGCTGCAAACTGCGGAAAAACTCAAGTCCGTTTGCCACGGACATGTCCGTGATCTTCCCGATATGAAGGCCGTCGATCAGCACTGCCAGGGCTTCTTTTTTCAGGCGGTATCCTTTGCATGAAGGACACGGCTGATTGGCCATGTATTTTTCCATCTGTTCGCGGATGTAGTCGGAACCCGTTTCTTTATAGCGCCTTTCGACATTGCGGATGACGCCTTCAAACTCAATGTAATTTTCGCGAATCTGGCCGAAATCATTTTCGTATCTGAAATATATCTGCTCGCCGTCGCTGCCGTAAAGGATTTTGTCAAGATGGTGCTTCGGCAGCTCTTTAACCGGCACGTCCATATCGATTCCGTAATGGTTGCACACCGCTTCCAAAAGCTTTGGATAGTATTGCGAGCTCGTCGGCTCCCACGGTGCGATCGCGTGGTCTTTAAGCGTCAGCTCATGGTTCGGAATGACGAGATCGACGTCGACCTCAAGCTTGGCCCCGAGACCGTCGCAGCTTGGGCAGGCGCCGAACGGACTGTTAAAGGAAAACATTCTCGGCTCAAGCTCACCGATCGAAAATCCGCAGTGCGGACAGGCGTGGTGCTCGCTGAAAAGCAGCTCCTCCTGACCGATGACATCGATAATAACCCGTCCTTCGCCGAGGCGGAGCGCGGTTTCAAGCGAATCAGAAAGACGCGCTGTCACGCCTTCTTTGACGACGATACGATCGACAACGACTTCAATCGAATGCTTTTTGTTTTTTTCAAGCTCGATATCTTCTGAAAGATCGTTCATCTCCCCGTCGATCCGGACTCTCACATAGCCCTGCTTTCTGATCTGATCAAGGACTTTGACGTGCGCTCCTTTTCGTCCTGATACGACCGGTGCAAGCACTTGAATCTTCGTGCGCTCCGGATATTCCAAAATCCGGTCTGTCATCTGTTCAATCGTCTGTGACGTTATTTCGATGCCGTGGACCGGACAGACCGGCTTTCCGATTCTCGCATACAAGAGGCGCAGATAATCATAGATTTCCGTTACCGTTCCGACCGTTGAGCGGGGGTTGCGGCTCGTCGTTTTCTGGTCGATGCTGATAGCCGGTGACAGGCCCTCGATCGCGTCCACATCCGGTTTGTCCATCTGCCCTAAAAACTGGCGGGCATATGCGGAAAGAGACTCGACATAACGCCTTTGCCCCTCAGCGTAAATCGTGTCGAACGCAAGAGAGGACTTCCCTGACCCGGACAGGCCCGTCAGAACGACCAGCTTATCCCGGGGGATGGAGACGTCGATGTTTTTCAGATTATGAGCCCTTGCTCCTTTCACCTCTATTCGTTCCATTGCCATACTCTATTCACCCTTCCGATTTTAGCTCTAGAAGTAAGTCCCGAAGCTCGGCGGCGCGTTCGAAGTCAAGCGCTTTTGCGGCTTCCTTCATATCGTGCTCCATCTGTGCGATCACTTTTTCCCGCTCTTTCTTCGTCAATTTCGAAAGCTTCGGTTCCTCTTTTACTTTATATTCTTCCTGCTCCTCAGCCGCATAGGTTGCGCGGATGACGTCGCGGATCTTTTTGTTGATCGTTTTCGGCGTAATGCCGTGTTTCCGGTTAAATGCTTCCTGCTGCTCGCGGCGGCGCTTCGTCTCATTGATCGCGATCTCCATGGAATTCGTGATTTTATCCGCGTACATAATGACCCGGCCGTCGGCGTTTCTTGCCGCCCGGCCGATCGTTTGGATCAGGGAGCGCTCGGAGCGGAGGAAGCCTTCTTTATCGGCATCCAGTATCGCAACGAGCGAAACCTCCGGAATGTCCAAACCTTCCCTTAACAGGTTGATGCCGACGAGGACATCATGCTTGCCGAGACGGAGATCGCGGATGATTTCGATCCGTTCAAGCGTTTTGATTTCGGAATGCAGGTATGTAACCTTTATTCCGATCTCCTTCAGGTAATCCGTCAAATCCTCTGACATTTTTTTCGTCAGCGTTGTGACGAGAACGCGTTCGTTCCGGTCGATTCTCAGCCTGATTTCGCCGATGAGATCATCGATCTGCCCTTCGATCGGCCTTACATCGATGATCGGATCAAGCAGCCCGGTCGGCCGGATGATCTGCTCGACCATTTCAGGGGTATGCTCAATCTCATAAGGGCCCGGTGTCGCTGATACATACACGATGTTATGAATGTGTTTTTCAAACTCCTCGAACCTCAGCGGCCTGTTATCCAAAGCCGACGGAAGCCGGAACCCGTGGTCGACGAGCACCTGTTTTCTCGCCTGGTCGCCGTTATACATCCCCCTGACCTGCGGAATGGTGACATGCGACTCATCGATGACCATCAGAAAGTCATCCGGAAAATAATCGAGGAGCGTATACGGGGTGGAGCCCGCCGGGCGGAGCGTTAAATGCCGCGAATAGTTCTCGATGCCCGAGCAGAAGCCCATTTCCCGCATCATTTCCAGATCGTATTTCGTACGCTGCTCCAGGCGCTGGGCCTCGAGAAGCTTGCCTTCGTCGCGCAGAACCTTGAGCCGCTCTTCAAGCTCCGCCTCAATATTCAAGATCGCTTTTTTCATTTTTTCCTCACGGGTGACGAAGTGGGAAGCCGGAAAAATCGCGATATGATCGCGCTCACCCAAAATTTCGCCCGTCAGTGCGTCAACTTCCCTGATCCGCTCGATTTCGTCACCGAAAAATTCGACCCGGATGCAGTGCTCATCCCTTGAAGCCGGAAAGATTTCGACGACATCCCCGCGCACCCTGAACGTCCCGCGCTGGAAATCGATGTCATTGCGCGCGTACTGGATATCGACGAGCTTTCTGAGAAGCTCGTTTCGCTCGATTTCCATTTCCGTTCTCAGCGAGAGCACGAGTTCTTTGTATTCCTCAGGCGAACCCAAACCGTAAATACAAGAGACACTCGCCACGATGATGACATCTTTGCGTTCGAAAAGCGCCGATGTGGCCGAGTGCCTTAATTTATCTATTTCATCATTAATGCTGGCGTCTTTTTCTATAAACGTATCAGTCTGCGGAACATACGCCTCAGGTTGATAGTAATCGTAATAGCTCACAAAATACTCGACTGCGTTGTTAGGGAAAAATTCCTTAAACTCGCTGTACAGCTGTCCGGCAAGCGTTTTGTTGTGGGCGATGACGAGGGTCGGTTTATTGACCTCTTGAATCACATTTGAAATGGTGAACGTCTTCCCTGTACCTGTCGCGCCCAGAAGCGTCTGATGCTTTTTGCCTTCCCGTATGCCTTCCACAAGCTGTTCGATCGCTTTCGGCTGATCTCCCTGGGGCTGATAATTTGAGACTAATTCAAAGCGGTCTTTCACAAAAAAGCCTCCGTTTCCTTACGAAATCTTCCTGTTCTATTATTTTAACACATCCGACAGAAAAATACGAACTAAAGTTCGGTTTTCGTATTTTCCTGCGCCTTCCGCCGTTTTCCATCTATCAAAAAACCCCTCCTTTTATCTTCAAAAGCAGGGTTCGCGGCAATACATCCAAACGGGTTCTATGATTCTTCCTTCTTTTCGGCCGCTTTTTTGGCGGCATACAGCGCTCCGGCCACGAGGGAGACAATATCGACTCCAACGATAAAAAAGGTTTCCGTGTAGCCTTTCAGATATGAGGCGAACAATAAAGCGGCTGTAAGGGCGATGCCTACATAATGGTTATACGTCACCCTTGTAAAAAACAAGACAAGCAAGAAAGGAAAAATTAGTGCAAAAACGGCTTTTGTAAACACAAAAACCCTCCTCACGTTTCTTGATCTTATTTGATTATATTAAAGAACAAAGAAACGGACAAACCAAGACACTCACTTCATTATCATACCCACCTTCATGCGGCGCTATTCGAAACAGAGCCCGTTAAAACGCAAAAAAGAACGAAACACCGGCCGCCAGCAGATTCGGAATCGCGAAAAACGCGAGGGCGTTCGTCATCTTGTGATTTGACCTTCTATGCTCTTCCGTTTCCGAATGGTGATTTCCCCTGAAGCGGTCCCCGCTGACGAATGCGCCCGAAAATAGAGCGGAAAGAAGACCCGCGCCGAGGCCGGCCGTACCCGAAATTTTGAAAACCAATGTCCAATCCTCCGCCGCAAACGAAATCACGATCGAAACAAGGCAAACAGCAACACCGGTTAGAAAAGCCGTCTTCATCTTTCTCATTCTCCTTTTCTCACGATATACAAATCCTTTTAACCAAAAGAAAAAGCGCCGGACGATGACGCTTTCTTCAAAATAATATGCTAAAAGGTTTCAGCAGATGCTGCAGCCTCGGAATGTTCGGACGCAAGCCCCTCCTCTTTCACGAAGATAATCCCGAGTTCATGATGCTCTCCTTCGTATGAAGCCCTTTGTTCAAAACGAACTTCATTGTTCAAACCGACCACTTCAAGCTTGAAAAAGGCGCGGTTTTTTTGCAAAGCTTCATAAAACTCCGCCACATTTTTCACTTCTACGCCGTTGACCTTCGTAATAATCTCGCCAATCTGAAGGCCCAGATCGGCCGCCGGCGTGTTTGGAATGATGCCGAGAACCATCAGTCCCTGATCTCTTTTTGAAAAATAGAAAGGCGCGGAATTGTCGTTCACCCGCTGTTTCCATGTTAAAAAAGCCCTTCCCGCTATAGCGGCTCCCGCTGCAGCGGCGGCAAGCGGCGGCCACCATACGCTCCCGGCTGCGATCAGCACTGTGATGCCGCCGAGAATGCTGATGCGCTTCGCCGTAATCTTGATACTTTCGCTTGGAAGCGATCCCTGCACTCGCTGGCCGAAACCGATGATATACGGAATCCACAATAACTGAAAAGCGTCTCCGTTGAACGTTAAAACGGGCCACCAGGGAACAGAGGATTGAATCGCGTCGCCCGGAATCAGAATAAACAATGGCAGAAGCCATGTCCGGCCGGCGATTTGCTGTCCGATCGGCAGCCCCCTCTTGCTCATCACGATCGACGGAGACGTCCGCACATGAGCCGTTTTGTATGCCAGTATGCCTTCTGTTATTAAGAGAAGACCGAGCAATACCGCAGCCGCAGACCAATTCGCAAGGGACAGCTGCGGAAGAACGGCAGCCGCAGCTTCCGGATAGAAATAAACGATACAGCAGCCGATCACGATGCTCAACCCAAGCGTATAAGCCGAAGACAGCAGGCTCTGTCTGAATGTCAAAGCAAAGATCGCAGTCGCGGCCGCTATCAAAATGAGCATTCCGAGCGGAAGCGAGATGCCTAAGCCAAAAGAGACAATGGACAGGAGGATTCCCGCCAAAAGTCCTTTAGAATATGTAAACTTGAATTCATCATGTATATCTTCAATGCGCGTCTGAAATGTCTTTCTTTCACGTTTGATCCGGGCATAGCCGTAGGCAAGACTCATGATCATCATTAAATAGAAGAGCGGATGCAAAAAGAACATACCTGCTCCTTTTAAAAGTTCAATTAAAGTATCTTCAACTGACAAGGAAACGTTCACCGCCTATCCAAGCATTTTAAAACCGCCTGTTAACCGGCAGCCTTTTACGTTGGGTATAATTTGAAAACCCAGCTTGTCCAGGCGTTTGCAGAAGAAGACGGCGGGCGGCATTTTAGGCAGTGCCTATCGGCCGAAACGCCGAGCATTTCGTATCTTGCAAACCGCCGGCGCCTGTCATACGCGCATTCACTGCAGCGAATGCGCGCATCTTAAGGCAAGCTGGTGCATTTTATTACTATTCTAACAAATAATAAAATGCTTGGGTATGGTAAACGCGGGTTTATTTTTCCTGACTCATCCAAAGCGTCACATTCGACAAAGAAAAGTCCTTTAAATAGTGATTCACCTCAACATCCAGGATATCCCCAATCAGCTGCATGGAACGTTTGATATCTGTTAAATTAATGCCCAGACGCTTATGGTTGTCCATTAAATAATTAAAATAAAGTTCTGCGCAATCCTCGGTGATGTCATCGACACTTTCCAATGTTGTGTAGTTGACGAGGTATCTGCTGAACAGCATAAGCAGTCCTACGGCCTTTGTAGCGGAAAACGTAACGTCTTGTGATCGAACTTTTAATTGCTCCACTAATTCATAGTATTTTTTCTCTCTCACAATACTTGCCCTTTTCAATCGTGTACCCCCATTTATTATTTATATATAAGAAAAGCGCAAGCGTCAGACGACTCCACCAAACAGAGACGAAGAACGCGAATTAGCGCTGACATTCTCCGCAAAAAAAATGCACGCATTATAATTTATGATAGGTTCATTTCTTATTTTAAGAACTTTTCATTATTTATACAACTTGCAAAAGTTACATTTTTACTGCATCTTTACATCCTAATAAAGTCTCCCATATACTTTCTTATCGGGTCATTTCTATTCATTCTGAATGTTTTTTTTATGAAAAAACAAAAATTTTAGGTAAAAAGATTGAGAAATTACTTTCTGAGAATAAAAAAAAGTGAGGGTATCTTTCCTCCTCACTTTTTTGTGAACAACACGTTTAATGCGGCTTGAAGCTGCAGATCGTTCTTTTCATCCAGCTTTTTTTCCTCAATCCTGAGATTTATTGTATTTGCCGTTTTTTGGTCAATTGTTCCGGACCGTTTCAGTTTGTTTTGTGCCTGAAACGCCGTCACTGCTTTTTTAGTGCCTTCGCTGTAATATCCGTCATATCGCCCGCAATCAAAGCCGAGACTTTTGAGCAGAAGCTGCGCCCGCTTAATATCGCGGTTGTTCATATCCGGTTTAAGAGGTTCTTTAAGCTGAATCGGACCTGCTGAAAAATAAGCCGGCTGTGTGACGGGAATCGTCGGCTGAATGCCTTTTTTATGGATCCAATTTCCTTTTGGCGTCAGCCATTTATACAGCGTCAATTTGATATTGCTTCCATCGCCCATCGGAACGGCCTGCTGAACGGTGCCTTTTCCAAAGGAAGGATCTCCGACGACAGGATATCCGCCCGCTTCTTTTAAAGCCCCGGCGAGAATTTCCGATGCGGATGCGCTTCCTTTATCCGTAATGACGCTTACAGGATAAGACTTTTTCTCCTTCAGCTTTGAGAAGTATTGTTTTTTATTGCCGTTTCTCTCAGCAATTTGAATATACGGCTGATCTTTTGTCACAAAATGTTTTAAAATGTTTTCAACACTTTGTAAATATCCGCCAGGATTGCCCCTGACGTCTAATACAAGACCATCAATTCCCTTTTTCTCGAGCTTTTTCAATTCAGCAGCAAAATCTTTAGCCGTATGTTCTGAAAAGGAAGAAATCGCAATGTAGCCGACAGGCTTGCCCTTTACTCTTTTCACCGAGGCAAAAACAGTCTCAAGCGGTATTTCGTCGCGTTTGATCGTAAATGTAAGCTGATCTTTCATGCCGGGGCGGTGAACCTTCAGGGTAACCGTCGATCCTTTTTTTCCCCTGATCTTTAATACGGCATCATTCAGATCCATTCCAGCCATCGATTCGCCGTCAATGCTGATAATTTCATCGTTCGGCTTTAATCCGGCTTTTTCAGCCGGCGATTGTTTGAAAGGAGAGACGATGATGATCTTTCTTTCTTCCATTCCGATTTCTGCACCGATTCCTTCAAAGGAGGAATCAAGAGAATCCGAAAACCGTTTTGCAGTCTGTTTATCCATATAAACCGAGTATGGGTCGTTTAATGTGGAAAGCATGCCCTGAATGGCTCCTTCCAGCAGCTTTTCCCTGTCCACCTGCTCCACGTATTCATTTGAGATCAGATCGTATGCCTTTTCGATCTTCTCCATCGCCTCGTTTCTCGCTGCGCCTCCGTCTTTAGCGGTCGCTGCGGCTTTTGGCATCAGATCGGCTCCCGCTAATAAACCGCACAGCAGACTGACGGCAACGATAATCCGTGCAATTTTCTGATACATCCTATACCTCCTCTTCTGGCTGCACTATGTTTTGTTGCTTGATGTAGTATGCGTCAAAAAGATTCAGTTCATGTAAATTGTTTTTCCAATGAACGAAAAAACTGCCTCAATGATTCCGGCAGTTTTCACTACGTTTTTTATACGTTTTTCAAACGGTTGATGATTTCATCTGTCACTTCTTTCGTGGTGCACGTCCCGCCGATATCCGGCGTCAGCCAGCCGCTTTTCAAGACATCTTCGATCACGTCGAGCAGCCGATTTCCCAGCTCTTCTTCACCAAAATGATCGAGCATCATCTTCGCTGTCCAGATTTGGCCGATCGGATTGGCGATCCCTTTTCCGATAATATCCGGGGCCGAACCGTGAACAGGTTCAAACATGGAAGGGTATTTGCCGTTGACATTGATGTTGGCTGCCGGCGCAATTCCCACGCTTCCCATGATCGCAGCACCGATATCAGTTAAAATGTCGCCGAACAAATTGCTTGCAACGATCACGTCAAACCGCTCAGGCTGTGTGACAAAAAAAGCGGCAAGCGCGTCGATATGCTGTGAGTCCGTTGTAATTTCCGGGTAATCTTTTGCCGTAAACTCGAACACTTCATCCCAGAAAGGCATAGAATGAACGATGCCATTCGATTTTGTCGCACTTGTGACATGCTTTTTCCGCTTGGCCGCCATTTCAAAGGCGAAGCGCATCGCTCTCTCCGTTCCCTTTCTCGAAAACACGTTATTTTGAATCGCGATCTCCTCTTCGCCACGGTAGATTTTCCCGCCGATCGTGCTGTATTCGCCTTCACTGTTCTCCCGTACGACAAGCAGATCAAAATCCTTTGGATTGGCCAAGGGAGACCTGATCCCTTTCAAAAACTTTGCAGGCCTAATGTTGATCACCTGTTCAAACTCGCGTCTTATTTTAATTAACAGCCCCCATAACGAAATGTGGTCGGGAACAAGACTCCTATTTCCGACTGCACCCAGGAAAATAGCGTCAAACCCCTTTAGCCGCTCCAATCCGTCGTCAGGCATCATTTCCCCGTGCTCCAAATAATACTCGCAGCTATAAGGAAATTCCGTAAACTCAAAGGACAGCCCGCCGTGAATATCTGAAATCGTTTTCAAAACACGCTGTGCAGCAGGAACCACTTCTTTTCCCACGCCGTCTCCCGGTATGCTCGCAATGCTGAATGCCTTCATCAGATTATCCCCCTCGTTCTTTCAATTGTCGACGGTCGACCGTCGACTATAATTTTATTCTATACCCCGTACCTTGAACTGACAAGGCGTTTTTTATAAAACCTTCAGCCAATATAAAAAGCCGGCCAGGTCATGTTATGACCGGGCCGGCATGAAATCTTTAAAGCGGTATATAGTTTGCCGGATCAACAGCATTCGACTTCGCGTTGTTCCAAAGGCCTTTATGAATTTCAAAATGCAAATGCTGACCGTAGGACTGGCCTGTATTGCCCATCGTTCCGATGACTTGTCCCTGATCGACGCGCTGGCCTGTGCGCACCTTTATGGAAGACATGTGGGCGTAAACCGTTTGGTATGTCTGTCCATTGATGTTATGGGTAATAAACACGACGTTTCCATAGCTTGACGAGTAATGGGCATTGTAAACCGTACCGGCGGCAGCCGCATAAATCGGAACGCCGGAACCGCGGTTGGCAATATCTACTCCGAAATGGTTTCCGAGAGAACGATTTCCGAATCCGGAGGAGAACCTGCCTGAAGCGGGACGGATAAAGCCTGAACTGCTCGGTGCAGACGGTTTGGACGCGGAAGCTGTCCTGTCGCCTGTATTTTGCGACTTAGCAGCTTCAGCTTTGCGCTTCTCCTCTGCCTCCTGCTTTTTTCTGTAAGCTTCTTCGGCTTTAATCGCCTCATCCTGGCGCTTCAAAACTTCAGCTTCATTTTCAAGTGCGCCAAGCTCTGCGTGTACATGATCTTTATCATGCTTCACCTGTTTCATGACTTTCGACTTTTCCTTCTGCTGGCCGTCCAGCGCCTTTTTTAATTCTTCCAGTTCTTTCAGCGCTTTTTCGAGGCTTTGCAGCTTCTCGTTCAGCTTCGTTTCCTTGTCCTCAACAAGCTGAAGGTCCTTTTCCTGCTCTTCTATCAAATCCTTGTCCGCTTCAACGATCGTTGAAACAGCTCCCGCCCGGCTGATGAAGTCGCCGAAGCTTTTTGCCCCGAGAAGGACGTCTATGTATCGGTTTGAACCGCCATTTTCCTGAATTGTACGAGCTCTGTCCTTTAAAATTTCGTTGCGCTTTTCAATCTTTTCTTTAAGTTCTTTGATCTGCGCTTTTAGCTCTTCGATGCTTTTCTTTGTCTGGTCGATCTCTCCGTTTTTCTTTTCCAGCTTTTCATTCGTATCGGTCATCTGACGGTCTATTTTCTCGATGTCGCTTTTCAGGCTTGACTCCTTTGATTCAAGCTCGGAAAGCTCCCGCTTCTTTTTTTCCCGCTTTGTCTCGTTTTTCGACTGCTTGCTCTGAACGTCGCTCTTCTTTTTCTCTAAATCCCCGTATGCTGACGCATCGTTGCTTTTTAAAGGAATCAAAACGGCCGACGTTCCGAGTAAAGCAGTTAAGCTCAGCGTCATCAATCTTCTTTTCAACCTTGGTTCCTCCTTGCTTTCAGAATCAAGGGAGCCGGCTTTTTGCAGGTCCCAGCGCGAAAACTAGGCCGACAGGAAAAATGCCGGCTATACTTTTAAGAATTTACGGATTGACATCAAGCTTCCCCATACACCGATTAGTGCGCCGATCAACATCAAAATAAGAGAAATCTGGAACACAAACGGATTGTACGGCAGCATCTCGATAAAGGTTCCTTGAACTCTTGGAGCAATCCATTGAACAACATAGTCATAGGTTCCAAGCAGTAATGCGATCGGAATCACAGAACCGAATATGCCCAAGAGCAGACCCTCAATGAAGAATGGCCAGCGGATGAACCAGTTTGTAGCGCCTACCAGTTTCATAATCTCAATTTCTTTGCGTCTTGCAAAAATCGTAATTTTAATGGTATTCGAGATTAAGAACATGGCCGTAAACAGCAGCCCGATGACCAATGCAGCTCCTATTACTTTCGTAATATTGCTGATTTTAAACAGGCGGTCAACTTTCTCCTGTCCATAATTCACCTTATAGGCATTGTCCAGTTTCGCTATTTTTTTGGCAACTTCAGGAGTATCTTGAGGATTGGATGTTTTAACGACAAACGCATCGTTTAACGGATTCTCCTGATCAAACATTGAAAAGACTTTCCCGTCGTCACCAAAGCTGTCTCTCAAGCTTTTAAGCTCTTCATCTTTTGAAGAGTATTTGATGCTGCTGACTTCAGGAATTTGTTTAATTTCTTTTTCCAGCTTATCTTTCTGATCCTGTTTAGCGGTTAAATCGACTAAAACTTTGATTTCCACTTGTTTTTCGATGTTTGATGTCATATGCAGCAAATTGAACATGATCATCAAAAATACGCCGACCAGGATAAGCGTAACTGTTACAGCACTGATGGATGCGAAAGTCATCCACGTGTTTCTTCCGAGAGATTTTAGGCTCTCGCGCAAATGCCGTCCGAGAGTTCTAATCATAAGAACCATACTCCCCTCTAGCTTCATCACGCACAATGACTCCGTCTTCGATTGCGATGACCCGTTTCTTCATGGTGTTAACGATTTCTTTGTTATGAGTCGCCATGACAACCGTTGTTCCGCGGTTGTTGATTTCTTCAAGCGTCTTCATGATTTCCCAGGATGTTTCTGGATCAAGGTTTCCCGTCGGTTCGTCAGCGATGACAACGTCAGGCGCGTTGACAATCGATCTTGCGATGGAGACCCTTTGCTGCTCCCCGCCTGACAGCTGATCCGGAAACTGTCTCGCTTTATGCTTCAGCTGAACAAGATCGAGCACCTCAAGCACTTTTTTTCTGATCACTTCGGGACGCTCGCCGATGACTTCCAAAGCGAAGGCGACGTTTTCAAACACCGTCAGTTTCGGCAGCAGTTTGAAGTCCTGAAACACGACGCCGATTTTTCTTCTGATGTAAGGTATTTCTTTTTCTTTTAGCTGTGCCAGGTTTTTATTGCTTATGACAACTTTCCCTTTGGACGGCTTTTCTTCGCGGTAGATCATTTTGATAAAAGTTGATTTTCCCGCGCCGCTCGGGCCGACGACATAAACAAATTCCCCGGGATGTATCGAGATGCTTATTCCGTTCAGCGCCGACACCCCGTTGGAATAAGTCTTATACACATCTTTCATTTCGATCATGTAATCACCTAATCTTTTATGTTTATACGGTCATACTTTTCGAAAAAGTATGTCGCTTTGTGTCCTTATGTACATCGTGAAAATTTTTGCGCTTTTTCAACAACACCCATTATACGTCAAGATTAGACAAAATGATATTACAGTTTTGTTTCAATCCAGACATAAGTTGTAGGAAAAACGCAATATCAGACAAAAAATGTGGACTTTCGACCTTTTCCAGGACAAAAATAGCTGTAATTTTCATTTATTAATAGGTAATAAGACTCTTTACGCATGAAAAAGAACCTTGTTCGAACGAAGTTGAACAAGGTTCTTTTGTCGTGCACGGCAAACCGTTATTTTTTCTGTGAAAGCCATTTTGCTACGGCTTCAGCCTGATCTTCCTTCACGAGTCCGCCGGGCATGCCGCCGCGGCCGTTGACAACAATGTCTTTAATTTCGCTCTCTTTAAGCTTGCCGCCGACTTCTTTCAGGCCCGGAGCAGAACCGCCGGCCAGATCCTTCCCGTGGCAGCCTGTGCAGTTTTGCTGATAAATTTCCTCGCCATCATTTGCAGTCGTCTGTCCGCTTGTATTTTTGTCTTTGCTTTCATTATTCCCCCCGCAGGCAGCGAGCACAAAAGAAACAGCCAAAAACAGTGTAAACAGCTTGGTTTTCATCCTGAGGTCAGCTCCTTTTAGAAATCAATTCCTATTATAACCTCGATTACGCGCGTTTAAAACCCTCTCCGAGAACCTCGGAAGCGTCCATTGCAATGACAAATGCGGACTCATCAATATGTTTCACCAGTTGTTTCAGCTTTGTGAATTCGGTTTGCCCGACGACGCACATCAGAATGGGGCGTTCATCATCCGTATAGCCTCCGACCGCAGAGATCTTCGTTACGCCTCTGTCGATTTTTACGAGCACCGCTTTGCGAATTTCCTCTTCGCGGTTCGTGATGATCATCGCCATTTTGGAACGGGTAAGCCCGACCTGAATGACATCGATCGTTTTGCTTGAAATATAAACGCCGAGCATCGCATAAAGCCCCTGCTCGATCGTAAACACGAGCATCGCCGACAGCACGATCGTTCCGTCGATCAGTGCCAAACATTTGCCGTGGGACAGCCCGGTGAACTTATGGATAATTTGCGCGGCCAGCGCTGTTCCGCCGGTTGATCCCCTTCCAAGGAAGACCATCCCGATGCCCGCTCCGATTCCGACTCCGCCGAAGATCGCCGCCAAAAGCGGATTATGAGTCGCCGGGCTGATGTCCCGCGTAAGATAGACGACAAGCGGAAGAAAGACTGAGCCTACGAGCGTCTTAACCCCGAATTTCCCTCCAAGGATGAGCACGCCCGCTATAAATAAAGGAATATTAAAAGCCCATTGTACATAGGCTGCCTCAAAACCGAACGACTGTAAAATGGTGCTGATCCCGCTGACTCCGCCCGCTGCGATCCGGTTCGGCAGCAGAAACATGTTAAACGTCACGCCGACGATCGCCGAACCTAAAAGAATATAGCCGTAATCGCGCATGACGGCAAAAAAACGGCTTCTTGATCTGTCTAACGTCATATATGTCATCCCCCGCCAAGTCTGATACCAATCGAGAGTATAGCATGTTGCCTGCTGTAAGTAAATAACAGTCAAATAACGTGCTAATGGGATAAAGCGGCAGAGAAGCAAAGCCCGTCCGCCTGCGTGCACACTCTTATGACGTTAGGATGAGCAATTGCTGGCAGGTTTAGCCGCAGAAAAAGACACATCCTTAACGGATGTGTCAGGAGTTTAAGAAAGCTTGGAACGCAAGTAAGCGTCGATAAAGCTGTCAATATCTCCGTCCATGACGGCCTGTACGTTCCCCATTTCCGTATTGGTTCTGTGGTCCTTAACGAGAGAATACGGGTGGAAAACGTAAGAGCGGATTTGGCTTCCCCAGCCGATTTCTTTTTGCTCGCCGCGAATTTCGTCAAGCTGTGCCTGCTGTTCTTCAATCCGGCGCTGATACAGCTTCGACTTCAGCATTTTCATGGCGCGCTCGCGGTTTTTGATTTGCGACCGTTCCGTTTGGCATGTCACGATTACGCCGGTCGGCAGGTGGGTAATCCGGACGGCGGAATCTGTCGTGTTGACGTGCTGACCGCCGGCTCCGCTTGCCCGGTACGTATCGACCTTGATGTCTTCCGTCCGGATCTCGATGTCGATTTCTTCATTGAATTCAGGCATGACGTCACAAGAAACAAACGACGTGTGCCTGCGTCCGGACGAGTCAAACGGAGAAATGCGGACAAGACGGTGGACGCCCTTTTCGGCTTTTAAATAGCCGTATGCATTATGGCCTTTAATCAGCAGCGTAACAGATTTAATCCCCGCTTCATCCCCCGGAAGATAGTCGAGGGTTTCCACTTTAAAACCGCGGCGTTCAGCCCATCTCGTGTACATTCTGAGGAGCATTGAACCCCAATCCTGCGATTCCGTTCCGCCGGCTCCCGGATGCAGTTCCAGGATCGCGTTGTTTTTGTCGTAAGGCTCGCTCAAAAGAAGCTGCAATTCGAACTCGTTGAACTTCTTCGTCAAGCTTTTCAGCTCGTTTTCCAGTTCGTTTTGCAGATCAGAATCGGGATCTTCTTTTAAAAGATCGTGCGTCATCTGCAGCTCTTCATGCGATTCGCTTAATTCTTTATACGTGTTGACGTAGTCCTTTAAAGCATTTGCTTCATTAATGATCGACTGCGCCTTTTGCTGGTCTCCCCAAAAATCCGGGTCGGCCATCTGTTCCTCTAATTCAGCGATTTTTGCTTCCTTCGTTTCGAGGTCAAAGAGACCCCCTGAAGTCCGCTAAACGAGAAGCCATATTTTCGAGTTCCTGTCTGATTTCAGTTAATTCCATTTCCTTCACCTCATCGAGTATTTCCGCCGGGTCAAAATAAAAAGAGGATGAACCCCTCTTTTTATTCTGTTCGACCGCAGCAATTTTTATATTTTTTTCCGCTTCCGCAATGGCAAGGAGCGTTTCGGCCGATGTCGACCACTTTGCGGACCGGCTTTTTCTTGGCTTGTTTTGCATCATCGCCTTCTTTTGGCTGATGCGCTGTCGTCTGTCCCTGGACGACCTCTTCGCGCTCAAGGTTGTTTTCAATTTCAGCTTTCATGACGAATTTGGCCACGTCATCTTCGATGGCGGCGATCATGTTTTCAAACATTGTAAAGCCCTCCATCTGATATTCGCGCAGCGGGTTCGTCTGGGCGTATGCCCGCAAGTGAATGCCTTGGCGAAGCTGATCCATTGCATCGATATGATCCATCCACTTCGTATCCACTTCACGGAGCACGATCACTTTCTCGAATTCGCGCATTTGCTCGGCGCCGTATCTTTCTTCTTTTTGAGCGTATTTCGTTTTGATCCGGTCGAAGACGAGCTCTGTGATTTCTTCAGGCTCTTTTCCAAAAATGTCGCTCTTTTCAAGCGCTCCCTCATCAAGGAGGTTCGCATTGATATGTTCGGCAAGAGCCTCCAGGTTCCAATCCTCAGGCAATTCTTCTTTTGGAGTGTATGAATCGACGATTCGTTCAAGTGAAGACTTAATCATATTTTCTACGATCGAACGAAGGTTGTCGGAATCGATGACCTCAAAACGCTGTTTATAGATGACTTCACGCTGCTGGCGGAGGACGTCATCGTATTGCAGCAGCTGTTTACGGGCATCAAAGTTGTTTCCTTCAACGCGTTTTTGTGAAGACTCAACGGCTCTCGAAACCATTTTGCTCTGGATCGGCGTTGAATCATCCATTCCGAAACGGTCAAGCATCGCCATCGTCCGCTCGGCTCCGAACCGCTTCATTAATTCGTCTTCCATTGAAAGGTAGAATTGGGTAATGCCGGGATCTCCCTGACGGCCTGAACGTCCGCGCAGCTGATTATCGATCCTGCGGGATTCGTGGCGTTCCGTACCGATGACAGCCAATCCGCCAAGCTCTTTTACACCTTCGCCAAGCTTGATGTCCGTACCGCGTCCCGCCATGTTTGTCGCGATCGTCACCGCGCCTTTTTGCCCGGCATTTTCAATGATCTGGGCTTCGCGTTCGTGGTTTTTCGCATTCAGCACCTGATGCGGGATTCCTTTATTTTTAAGCAGCTTGGAAATCAATTCAGACGTTTCGACCGCAACAGTCCCGACAAGGACAGGCTGGCCGACCATATAACGCTGGGCGACATCCTCGGCGACCGCTTTAAACTTCCCTTCCATGGTGCGGTAAATCAGATCAGGACGGTCGTCGCGAACCACCGGCTTATTCGTCGGAATCGTTACAACCTGCATGTTGTAGATGTTGCGAAATTCTTCTTCTTCCGTTTTCGCCGTACCCGTCATACCGGCCAGCTTTTCGTACATCCGGAAATAGTTTTGGAAGGTAATCGTAGCGAGCGTCATGCTCTCGTTCTGAATTTCAAGTCCTTCCTTCGCTTCAATGGCCTGGTGAAGCCCGTCGCTGTAGCGGCGCCCCTTCATCAGACGGCCCGTAAACGAATCGACGATGATAACCTGTCCGTCTTCAACGACGTAGTCAACGTCTTTATGCATCGCCGCATGCGCTTTAAGAGCCTGGGCGATATGGTGGTTTAAAGCCACGTGACGGACATCGAATAAGTTTTCAATGCCGAACGCTTTCTCGGCTTTTGTCATGCCTTCTTCGGTAAGCTGAACGCTTTTCGTTTTAATATCGTATGTGTAATCCTGCTCGACTTTTAACGTACGGACAAACGCGTTGGCCTGGACGTAAAGCTTCGTCGACTTCGCGGCTTGTCCGGAAATGATCAGCGGCGTTCTTGCTTCATCGATTAAGATGGAGTCCACCTCATCGATAACCGCAAAGTGAAGCGGACGCTGCACCATTTCCTCTTTATAAAGAACCATGTTGTCCCTTAAATAGTCGAAGCCAAGCTCATTGTTCGTAGAATACGTAATATCGGCCGCATATGCCTCACGCTTCTCGTCTTTTGACAGGCTGTTCAGATTCAAGCCGACAGTCAAACCGAGAAATTGAAAGATCTGACCCATTTCTTCGGCATCGCGGCTTGCCAGGTATTCGTTGACAGTCACGACGTGAACGCCTTTTCCGGAAAGCGCGTTTAAATAAACGGGCATCGTGGAAGTCAATGTTTTACCTTCCCCCGTTTTCATTTCAGCGATATTCCCATCGTGCAGGGCCATGCCCCCCATCAGCTGAACTTTGAACGGAAACATGCCGGTAACCCGCCGCGATGCTTCCCTGACGACGGCAAACGCTTCTGCCAGCAGATCATCAAGCGTTTCGCCTTTTTCAAGACGCTCTTTAAACTCGATCGTTTTATTTCTCAATGCTTCATCTGAAAGCTTTTCCATCTCAGCCTTGAGCGCATCAATCTCATTCGCTTTCTTTTCATAGCGGCTGAGCGTGCGTTTATTCGGATCAAATACTTTATTTAAAATTCCAAGCATAGAATAACGCTCCTCTGTAAATTTCCTTGTTTATTAGCAGGCAAACAGTAATTTTCATATATGCAATATCATATCACACCTTTTGTCATTTCCAAACAATTTACCGCCCGGAGACGGAAAAAACCCCTCTTCGGAAAATCCGAGAGGGATGTATGCATTCTTTTATTATTCAGTCGGTTCGATCAAACCGTACTTTCCGTCATTCCTGCGATAAACCACATTGGTCAGATTGGTTTCGGCGTTCGTGAATACAAAGAAGCTGTGCCCAAGCATATTCATCTGTAAAATCGCTTCTTCGTTATCCATCGGCTTTAAATTAAACCGTTTTTGACGGACAACCTGAGGCTGTTCTTCGTCGATTTCTTCCTGCAAAGCTGTGCCGATGCCGTTCCCTTCCGCAAACAAATCCTTCGGTAAACCTTTTTCGCGAAACTTCCGGTTCACTTTCGTTTTGTGCTTGCGAATTTGACGTTCGAGTTTGTTTGCTGCGAGATCGATTGCATTGTACATATCTTCGTGATGAACCTCGGCACGGAGGGAGAGGTCTGTCATTGGAATGGTCACTTCAACCTTTGATTCCTGATCATTGTAGAACTTCAGATTGACGTTGACGATCGCATCGACATCATTTTCAAAATAACGTCCCAGCTTTCCAATTTTCTTCTCGACGTGTTCCCTTAATGCTGCTGTCACCTCAATGTTTTCTCCTCTGACGTTGAACTCCATCAAAAGAACGCCTCCTTTATATTAAGGATATGTAAATATATTTCGCCTTTTCCCTTCTTCATTCCTGCTGAAACGTAAAAATTATGTGAAAAATCCGTGAATTTTGACGAAGTTTGTCCATTTATGTATACACGGGCAGCCGAAATCCCTTTATTAAATCCTAAATATATTCATGACCGGAAGAAATCAGAACGGGTTGGCTTAAGGAAAACTTATCATTTATTTAGAAAAAAGAGCATGATGAACATGCCCTTAAAGCGAATTCGATTGTTTCAAATTTGTCTTTTTCGATTTCCGAAGTTAATGAATGACAAACGGCTCCATACATCGATGAATCCCGGCCATCCAATGTCGATAAAGAGGCAGAAACCGGTTTTGCAAGCAGTCCTGAAATTCAGCAGAAGGAAAAGTGTAATAAATCAGGCTGTCAAACCCGCAGAAGACTTTGTCAAAGGAACGGATCGAAGACTCGGCACAGCTTGTCTTCATAATGGAAAGAAGAAGAGCGTGCGACGAGTCGATGTGGAAAAATGCATAGATGAGGTCGTTAAAAATCCGTTCGCCTTCTGTTTTTTCAAAGTTCCGGTCTGCCTCGATTAAGTAGCAAAGCCCTTCCTCAACTGTAAAAAGCAGCTGATAATAAGTTGATAAAAGCATATAATCCGAGGTGCTCGTCAAAACTATCACCTATTTGCGCTTGTCGTAGTACGTGCCGTCAATCGTTATATTGTTGTACGGATTTCTGTACGTTTGATGAAGAGTTCGTTTTTTCTTCGTCTGAAGCAGCTCTTTTTTGATATCCTGCTGCAGCCTTTTCAATTCGGCTGCAACCAGCGGTTCCAGCTCAAGCACCTTCTTCATTTCAAGCTTTTCTTCATGAGAAAGCGGCGGCTTGATCTCTTTGATCAAGCCATCGCGTTTCTGGAGAAAATCTTCAATTGCCTGAAGCAGCTCATCGCTTTCAGGGGCGTCCTTCACCTTCGCGAGCATGTTTTTCGTTTCGTTATAGAACAGCTCTGCTTTGCCCATTATACGTGCCCGCCTGTTCCGAACCGGCCTTGCCGCTCGATTTGAATCGCCTGCTTCCACGCATCGCGGAAGTCTTTCACATACCCTTCGACTTCTGTCACAATGTCTTTGTCATTGTTAATATTCGCTTCGATTAAACGGCGGTAGATATACTCATACATCGCACCCATTGATCCGGCCAGCTCCACTTCCCGGTTTAACGTTACATTTAGCTCCTGGATGATGTTTTGCGCTTTCACAAGGTTCGTATTTTTCATTTCCAAATCCCCTTGTTCGATCGCCTGTTTGGCCAGCTTCATAAATTTCAGGCAGCCGTCGTATAACATGAGCGTCAATTCCCCGGGGCTTTTCATGTTAATCGAATTTTGCTGATAAGCTGCATACGGATTGTTTAAAGCCATTCTTGATCCTCCAGATTCCGATTATTGTCCAAGCATTTGCGAAATGTATGTCGATTGTTCGTTCAATTTTTGAATCGCTTTATCCATCGTGGTGAATTTCGCATAGTAGCGGTTTTCAATTTGCGCCAGACGATCCGTCCACGTGGAAATATCGGTTGCGACTTGTTTTAAATTTTTCCCGATCGAGTAATCGTTGGTTGACATTGAAGAGTTTCCGGCTTTGCCTTCAATCTGTTTCTTCGTATCTGTTAATACAGACTGAAACCGCCTCATGATGCCTTTTTCGTTATAGCTTTCATCCTTGCTGCTTGTTCCCGCCATAAAGAGGTTTGCCACAGCGTCAGGATCTTCCGCGATTTTTGCTTTCAGTTTTTCTTCGTTGATCTCTAAATGACCGCGCTGATTGTACGTGCTTGATGTTGTGATGCCGAACTGAGTTAAATTCAGGGATTCTCCATTTACGGATACATTGGAATAAAAGTCAGTCCGCATTTGGTTTGCTGCGCCGCTTAGAATAGTATCGTTTCTTAATAGACCGCTTTTCGCTTTTTCTTCCCAAAGCTCAACTTGCTTATCTGACATCGCTTCCCTTTGTTCATCTGTCAGCGGTGTATAATCGCGGTATTTCTCCTCAGTCAGCTTGCCGTTGATCGTATCGACGAGATCATTGTACTTTGTGACAAAATCTTTGATTTGATTAAATATAGTGTCAACGTCAGTAGAAACGTCTAATGAGACTGCACTTTTTGTCGTATTTTTCAGCGTATACGTCACATTATTGACGGTAAAATTGTTGGACGTTTTCTCCATTTGCAATCCGTTGATAACGACTTCTGCGTTTTTCCCTTCCTGGCTGGCGACCAGCTTGTTGCCGCTGTCAAACGCAAAACCGAGCTGATCTGTCATGAAGCTTGCTGTCGCTGCATCAGCAGCTTGAATGCTGCCGCCTGCACCGGTGGCTTTTGATGTCAATGCGATCGTTTCCACATATTCAGACCCGTTGTAAATCTTGTCTTTAATCGCTGTTACACCTAAACCGGAGCTGTTAATTTTTGAAACGATGTCATCTAATGTATCCGTGCTTGCCACCTTGATTTCAATCTTTTTCGCTTCTGTTGCTCCAGGGGCTGTCACCTGAAAGGCCAGCGTTTGATCGCTGCCGGTGTAGCCTGAAAGATTGGAAGATTTGTAAGTAGCCGCACTCGCAAGTCTGTTTACCTGGATCGTGCTTGAAGCTGCATTGGTGGTTCCTGTCGCCGTAACTGCCGACTCATCAGAACTCGTCACTTTCTTCGCCCCGTATGTACTCGGACGAAGCATGGTATAAGTTAATTCCTGCAAGTCTTTAATTTTAGTATTGATTTCACGATAGCTGTCCCGCTGCCACTCGAGCGTCTGTTTCTTTTGCTTCAGCTTATCAAGCGGAGCACGCTCCGTTTTCATCAACTTGCTGACGATCTCGTCAATATCCATACCGGAAGCCAAACCTGAAATTCTCGTTACCATATCAAACACTCCTCTTCTATGTTGATTTATCGACTATTAACCCCATAAATTCAGCCATGGCCGCATAAAAATCGAGCCACTGCTTGGGCGGGATTTCCCGAACCACTTCATTCGTCTTATCGTCCACAACCTTCACATAATACTCGCCCAGCTTTTCGTGAAGCTCAAACTGAAGGTGAACTTGCGACGGCTCCAAAAGCTTGTTGGCGCCCTGTACCGTTCTTTCAAGCTGAGGAAACGAAAATTCTGAAGAAAGCTGCTGCACCTTTTCCCCAACTTCCTGCTGTTTGCTCATCATCTGCGTCTTGTAAGCATCAATAATAGGCTCCAAAGATGTCAGTCTTCCGATCGACAATTTTTACCATCCCCTATGCTATGATCTAAAATTTATATCGGCTAAGCGAGTGATAGATTTTAATAAATTTATGGAAAAAACTCTTTTTAAATTCAAAATAAAAAAGCAGCAATCCACTGATCGGATTCCTGCCATGACATTATAATTAAAAAAGACCCTAGCAAAAGCCAGGATCTTTTTATGCAATTAGCGAAGCAATTGAAGCACGTTTTGCGGCTGTTGGTTCGCTTGAGCAAGCATCGCTTGAGAAGCTTGGGAAAGAATGTTGTTCTTCGTGAACTCGCTCATTTCTTTCGCCATGTCAACGTCACGGATACGAGACTCAGCAGCTGTTAGGTTTTCACCAGAAGCGCTTAGGTTGTTGATTGTGTGCTCTAGACGGTTTTGAACTGCACCAAGTTTTGCACGCTGTGCAGATACTTGGTTGATCGCTGAATCAACGATTTTTAGTTGAGTATCAAAACCAACATCAGTTGCAGTAGCTGCGTTATCAGCAAATTTAGTTACATTGATATCTTTAACTGATTGGTTAGCTAACATAGTTTGACCAGTAGCATCTGCAGGATCTTTAACTCCTAATGCATCCGTGCTCATTTTTTCAATGTTAACAGAAATTTGTTGCGTTGCGTTAGCTCCAATTTGGAAAACTAAAGATTTATCAGTTGCTGTTGGGTTTGCTGGATCTGCTGGTGCTTTGAAAGTACCATCCAACAATTTCTTACCGTTGAACTCTGTACGTTCTGAGATGCCATCAATTTCGTCCTTTAATGCTGTGATTTCGTCTTGAATAGCTGTTAAGTCCTCAGTTTGTTGTGTACCAGTGTTTCCAGCTTGAACAACTAGTTCACGTACACGTTGAAGGATTGAGTGAGTTTCAGTCAATGCGCCCTCAGCTGTTTGGATAAGAGAGATACCGTCTTGAGCGTTTTTAGAAGCCATTTCTAATCCGCGGATTTGTCCTCTCATTTTTTCAGAGATCGCAAGACCTGCTGCGTCATCTCCGGCACGGTTGATGCGAAGACCTGAAGAAAGTTTCTCCATGTTCTTTTGGCTTGCGCCATTGTTTGAAGACAGGCGGTTCAGCGTGTTAAGCGCAGCAATGTTGTGGTTGATTCTCATTTTGTATTTCCTCCTTGAAATTTGATTGCACGTCCATGTGCATGTTTTGAAGCATTCAGGCTGTCCTTCCTGCTACATACTTTATATCGGAGGAACCCTGAAATTGTTTATAACAAAAATAAAAAAATCCTCACTTTTTTTGTGAGGATAATTTCGCCAGCAAATCGTTTGAAATGGAAGCGGCCCGGCTGTTTTCTTCCTGGATAGCCATATAGATTTCCTTGCGGTGAATATCGATATGCTTGGGCGCGTCGATGCCGATTTTCACCTGGTCTCCGTCAATTGCGATGACTTTCACTTCTATATCATCGCCGATCTGAATCGCTTCATTGAGTTTGCGCGATAAGACTAGCATGATTCCCCTCCTATCAGATGCTTTGTTTGATAAGGGGAGTCGTGCAAGATCACTTGTTTGCCAAGCATTTTTTTGCGGTTTACGACGATCGGCGCCATCAAATTCGCCGTTGATTTTTCAAATGGCTCTTCTATCGTTAAAATCGCCATCACTTCAACGTCTTCGGCCGCTTCAATTTCAAGAAATTCAACCGTCGTTTCATCAAGGTCAAAGCCGTAGTCCTTGAAAAACACAAACGGACTTGCCACAATGAAAGCAAGTTCAGCCGTTTCCGCCGACTGGAGAACGACGAACGGGGAGTCTTCCGAAAGCGGCAGGATCACGAACTTCTTCTCATCAGAAAATCCCGGCAGGCCGTTTGCAAACATAATGATTTGTTCTTCTTGAATTTGCGTTTCTCCATGGTATTTTGTTTTAATGATCATTGGTCACGATCCTTTGCTGATTTACTTTTGGTTTGGATACTCTACATCTATTTTTAACTCCGGATATTGCAGCATGTCAACCTTGACTTTGCCAGGCGTATAATCGACGACCGGTTTGTGAGGCGTCGCATTGATGATCGCCTTATGCGGCGTTATTTCAATATTGAGTTGAGACGGCTCATATGCGATTTTCACTCTGTCAAAAGACGGGGTGAAATGGACACCGATCTGAATCTGCTCAGGCTCATAGTTTCTTCTTGACTGTTCGGCGATTGGATCGCCTTTGTTTTCGATCCTCATCATTTCGTCGCCTTCTTCGGCGGTTCGCGCCATCCCGTCAAGCCAGTCCTGATATCCTTGCTGTGCAGCCTCTTCTATCCTTTTAAAAATATGCTTCCGATCCAAGTCTTCCCATGCTTTCGTCTGGTCAATCGTTAGCTTTGAAGGCGTCACTGAAATCTCAAGGTCAGCGGGAGGCTGCTCGATTTCCAAATCGGCGTGCGGCTGTTCGATGCTCTGGACCGCCGGCGTTGTCGTCAAACCGATTCTTCCTTGGACGCTTTCCATCATCAGCCTTGGCATCTGCATAACGGTTACCTCCTTGAAAAAAAGCAACTCTTAAAGAGTCGCTTTTAATTTAAAAAGTCAATCAATGTCGGCTGTACGATTTTTGCGTTGACAGAAAGCGCAGCTCTGTGAACGCTCTGCTGTGTAATAAAATCGGTGATCACTTCTTCAAGATCGACATCTTCGTTGTCTGATAACACTTTTGTGGCTGTCTCTTCCTGCAACTTTAAACGGGAGTCGATCAATTCAAGCCGATTGTAGCGCGCTCCAATATCTGACCGTTCTGAGCTCATCGTGTTGGTGAACTGGTCGATATCGGATAAAACAGCGTCAGAGTCAATGCCGTCAAGTGAACCCGATTTCAAAGCCGTTTCAAGAGAATTTAGCATTTCAAAGACATTTTGCCCGCTGCCTGACGTTCCTCCAAAGGCTGAATTCGGATTTGCGTTCACCTTTAATGTCGCATTGCTGGAAACGTTAAAGTTCACGTCGGAAGAGCTTGTGTAGTTTTCAAAATTATACGTGTACGAACCATCAGGATTTTTGACGATCGGTGCGACGTCTGAGTTCGATCCGCTAAAAATGTAGCGTCCGTTGACCTGCGTATTGGCGATTTGAATCAGCTGTTCTTTTAATTGGCCGATTTCGACCCCCGTTGCCTCCAGCTCTGCTTCGCCATTCGTGCCATTTTTCACTTGAACGACCAAATCTCTAACTTTCCCCATCACGTCTATTCCTTCTGTGATGTTATCTTCTGAATTCTCAAGCCATGTGTAAGCCTGTGAAACGTTGCTTTTATATTGCTCCACCTGTGAGAGCTGCGTATTGTATTTCAGGCTTTTCATCGCGACAATCGGATCATCCGACGCTTTTGTGATCTTTTTCCCCGATGAAATCTGCGATTGCAGTTTATCCAGTTTCCCGTAGCTTGAATTGATATAGCGCAATGAATTTTTTGCGATCATACCTTGGGTTACCCGCATCATTTATCCCTACCTTCCTACGACACCCATGCCGTTAATGATCTTATCAAGGATTTCGTCCTGCACTGTGATCATTCTTGCCGCAGCATTATAAGCATGCTGGAATTGAATCATGTTTGACATTTCTTCGTCTAACGAAACGGCGCTCGTCGACTGCCGGTTCAATTCTGCTGAATTGAGCTGCGTCTCCGAATTGGAAAGAAGCCTGTTCGCTTCCTGGGCTTTCACGCCCATTTCACCGATAATGCCCGCATAGTAATCCAAAACGGTTGTCGACTTTCCGCCGATGTCGATTTTTTTCGTGAAAACCGCTGCCAGATTTGTCGCGTTTGAGTTGTCGCTCGTTTCTCCGTTGAGCGATGAGGCAATATTTTGGCCATTGGAATTCATGATATTATCGGCTACTTTTATTTTCGCTGCCGCACCTTTTGCAGGCTCGGCCTCGCCCCCGGTAAATTCAAAGAAAAGGCCGCCCGGTTGACCGGAAGATGTGACTCCGTTTTGATGGACTTCATTGAACGCCTTTGCAAGCGCCAGCGCCATTTCATCCAGATTCGCGAGCATTTCAGGATAAGTCCCTTTTTCTTCGCCGCCGGACATGTAGCCGAAAGATTCAATTAAACCTAAAAGCGATCCTTTGCTTGTAAAAGCGTCTGCATTAATGTCCGTTCCGCCGATTGATACGCTTGTCACCAGGCCTGTGCCATCGTCATAATTGACTTTCACTTCCTTGGTTGTGAAGGTTGTTCCGTCAAGAACCTTGCCGAGAGACCGGCCGTCACTGCCGATGATGTCGACGGAAACGGTTCCCTCTGCGGTCGCAAGCGAATTGCCGCCCGATTTATTGTAGCTGACTTTGATATTGGCCATTGAAGAAAGCTGATCAAGCAGCAGATCCCGCTTATCGTACAAATCATTCGGAAGATAGCCGTTCGGTTCGACATTGGCGATTTGCTCGTTCAGGCTGTTCAGCTGGGAAAGGAGCGAATTAATGGTGATCGTGCTTTGTTCGATCTGATCCCCCAGGTCCTTTTGAACGGTTGTCAGCGAATTGTATAATTCGTTAAACGTATCTGCCACAGCCTGGCCCTTTTGAGCAACGACTGAACGCGCGCTCGACTCGTTCGCATTGCTCGTCAATTCCTGGATCGATTTCCAAAAAGAGTTGAGCACGTTGTTTAAGCCGCTGTCTTTTAATTCGTTCATGATGTTTTCCATTTGCGCTAAAGCGCCGGCCTTCGAATCGTAATAGCCGTAGTTCGTGTTTTGCGTCCGATATTGGTAGTCGAGAAAACTGTCTCTGACCCTTTCGACCGCGCCGACTTCAACGCCTGTCCCCATTTGTCCGGCAAGTCCGACAGCGTTTCTTGATACTACCGGATAAGGAGTAGTCTCTTGAAAAGCGACTCGCTGCCTTGTGTATCCTTCGGTATTGGCGTTTGAAATGTTGTTTGATGTTACGCTTAAAGCCGCCTGCTGGGCGGCCAGCCCTCGTCTTGCGGTTTCAAGTCCCATAAAAGTTGGTATCGTCATCTTTCTTTCCCTCCGTTCTAAGCCTTTGAATCAAATAGGGACAGCCTGCTTGAGCCTCTGGATTGACTCGGCTCCTGCGGTTTTCCGTAGTTTGCGTTTCCTTCTTTCGGAAGAAGCATGTCCAATGTGAGCGTTATGAATTGAAGCGACTGAATGGTCAGCTGTTTATTCAAATGGTTCACATCTTTTAAACGGGTGACGAGCTGTGACATCCTTTCAAACAGCTGCTCCAACGCCGTTTTGTCGCTGCCTTCAGCCTCGCTGATGCATGTGCTGATCGTGGTGTCCGCCTTGCCGAGGCATTCTTTTGTTGCTTCAATCCGTGCCTCTTCGGTTTGTTCGATCGCCTGCACGTATTTTTGTTCTTTTGTCAAAATCTCAGAAAGTTCTTTTATTTCGTTCTTCTTCAGCGCCTCCGTTTTTCGTTCGGACAGCGTCAGCAGATGTTCATGCAGAACACAAAGGCGTTCAAGCTCTTGTATCACCCGTTTCACCGATTCGTCTTCCTCCTTACATTATTGCTGTTTATAGAAATTAACCATTTTTTCGGCTATTCCCGCACGGTCGATTTGGTATGTGCCATTTTCGACTGCCGCTTTTAGCCGCGCGATTTTTTCCTGGCGTTCCATCATTAAATCAGGTCCTTTTTGCAGCTCTTTGGCTTTTGCCGAAATTTCAACTTTATCCTCCTGCTGAGCATTTGTTTGAGAAGGCGTTGCTTGTTTATCAAAAGATTTATGGTAAGGATTAACAGATTGTGTTCCGTATTGGTTGATCTTCATGGGATTCCTCTCACTTTCCGTCATAGTCGTCTATGATCATACTCATTTTATCGTCTGAGCTTCGAGTTAGTTTAGGGAATCAGTTGTTTTTAGGCTGAATGGTATAGTATGTGCCTTTGGAACTATTCTGCTTTTCTTTTTCGAGCTGCTCCAGCTGGTCTAATTGGCTCATCTGCGATTCTATGTCTTGTTCACAGGCGGCACAGTACCGGCCTTCCCGAATCATCGTTCCGCATCTGTCGCACGGGTAGCCCAGGTTCGGAAAATTAGAGATGTGGATTCGCTTCTGTCTGATAAATTTCAGAATGAGCTCTTCCTCTACTCCCGTTTTTTCCACGATTTCAATCATCGTAGCCTGCCGGTTTTCCTGCTTTTTCAGGAATTTGTATACTGTCTCAAATGAACGTTCTTCTTCTTTCAGACAAGAGTTACATATGGTTTGAAAGCTGTTTTTCATAAACAATGCGTTGCACTTTGGACAATTCGCCAATTGGTTCATAATTTTGACTCCTACCTTAAATTCTATCATTTATATCGGCAGGGAAAATAAATGATTTAGCTTCGAATCAAAGTGAAAGATGATACCGAATCTGCTTCTCCGTCCGCTTTCAGACATTGGGCAGCTTGATGAACGGTGGCCCCTGTCGTATACAGGTCATCAATCAGAAGAATTTTCATGCCTTTTACAGAACCCTTGTCCGTTTTAAAAACGTTTTTTTGTTTAAGGCGCTCTGCCCTGCTTTTTTTTGACTGTTTCTCATTTTCGGTTCTAATCAACGGATGTATGACAGGCCTTTTTAATAAGGAAGCAAGCCTTTCCGCCTGATTAAAGCCTCTTTCCTTTTTGCGTTCTTCGCTGAGAGGCATCGGGACAATAGCGGCATCTGTATGCCGGCAGCACGCTTGAAAGGTGCGGACAAAAGAAGGGGCAAAAGCGTGGACGATTTCAGCGTCGCCTCTAAACTTAAAACGGGCGAGCACTTCTTTCATGAAGGGATTGTAAAGATATACAGAGCGGTTTTGTTCAAGGAGGCCTCGGGTTTTCGGATTTGCTTCCCATTTTAGACAGTCGGTGCACAGCTTTTCGCCGTCTTGAAGACGCCCGCATTTACGGCAAACGGTCCCTTTTATTTTGATAAAGCCCTCCTTACATTCTCCGCATATTTTTTCCTCGTCATGAGTAAAGAAAAAAGTCTCCCATGAAAGAGAATGTGAAAGAGGAGCTTCACAAATTAAACAAAGCAGCTTACACCCTTCCTTTCTTTCTGTATTCGCAATGCGGATTTTCATTAACTATTCTTGCCGCTTCTGCGAGAGTGACAAGCATCGATGTATTTTTTTGTTTGTCTACGAGCTCTGCCTTTATGTATGCCAGTTTCGTACGATCTGTGACATATTGCGGTTTGACCGCATTCAAGGCTAGTGCGAGCACATCTTCTCTGCACCTTTGACACAAGCAGCTCATGTGGAGCTGATCAATATATTGATCAAACAATTCTTCCAAAACAGATTCTTTTGCATTGACTAACATTCAGGCACCGCTCCTTATACACATCTTATGAGTATACTGTACCATGATTATCGGACTAGTCAACCAAATTTTCCAGTAAAGCCATTTTATTCATTCGGCGAATATGACGGCGGGCTGCGACCATGTTCGCCGTCTTGCCGAAGTGAAAAAAACGGACGTCACCTGTTGTATATTGCGGGTGCCTCCCGGCTCTACCCGATATTTGGACCAGGGCGCTTTCGTCAAAAACGGCCGATTCAGCGCCCAGCACTCCGACTTGTGCTTTTTTGACCGTTACGCCTCTTTCCAAAATGGTCGTCGTGACGAGGATATCAAGCGTCCCATCCCTAAACCGCTTTACCTTTTCATTTCTATCCGGATCATCGGCATAAACGCCTTCGGATTGAAAGTGTTCCTTCTTTAACAGGGGAACCACAGATTTGAGAGCCGGAATAGACGGAACAAATAAAAAGACCGGCTGTTTTTGTTCTTTATGTTTGAAAAGCCATCTTTTGACGGCTAAAGGAATGATGTGGCGTTTGAGACTCTTTTTCCAGTTTCCGCACCACGTAAATGACGGTTCAGGCAATGGCTTCCGATGATACCGGGCCGGGATGTGAGCGGCCTTGAGCCGCCCGCTTTCAGCTCGTTTTTTCATTTCCCGGGAAGGAGTGGCTGTTAAATAAATGCGGGCGCTTTGCCGCTTCCCTGCTTTTTCTACGGCGTACTGCAATGTTTGATCATAACTGTACGGGAACGCATCAACCTCATCAACGATCATCACATCGAACGCTTCTTTATAGCGGAAAAGCTGATGGGTGGTCGATATCATAAGAGGGGAAAGCATCCCTCTATCGGGACTTCCCCCGTATAAAGCGGCGATTTCTGCGCCTTCAAAAGCTTTCTTTACGCGCGGGGCAAGCTCCAGCACCACATCCGTTCTCGGAGTGGCTATGCATACTCTCAAGCCATGGTTTAAAGCAAATTCGATTCCTTGAAACAAAATTTCCGTTTTGCCTGACCCGCAAACCGCCCAAATTAAAAGCTCTTCTTTTTTTCGAATCGCTTCAATAATCGATCTTGCCGCTTTCTCCTGGCCCGCCGAAAGAATTCCCTCCCAAACCATCTGGACAGGCGGCCATTTAGACTGATCACCGCCTTTCCAAGTCAATAGTGGCGTACATTCGCTTACTCTGCCCATCATTACGCACGAACGGCAGTAGACACATTGTTTATTGCATGCATAACAAGGATACCGGGCGAAAAGCACCTGCTGATCCTGGCCGCACCGTTTGCAGACAAAGCCTTTTGTCGTTTCTTCAATCGGTTTTTCAGCTTTGATCAAGCCTTTTTGGATATGCCATTCAATTACATCATCGGGAAAGGGAAGTTCACTTTTGAGAAGGTGGCGGGATTCAAGCAATGACTGTAAATTGCGGGAGTATTCAGATGGGGGCTGCTTTCCGGCGATAACGATCACCTCCAATCTACCATTTAGTATCTTGCATGCCCGTTTTTTTGTAAAACTGGAAAAATCGAAAAATAGCGGGGTTTTTACCTTGGAAAATCAAAAAATCTCCGTTTTGTCAAACGGAGATTGGCGTTTATACTATATACCAGGCAATGCCCATTGCCCCCTCGCCGAGATGCGTGCCGACCACAGGGCCAAAATAGCTTTTGTAAAATTCGACGTGCTGATATTTTTGCGACAGATCTTCAATGATCTGATCGGCTTCTTCTTCGCGGTTCGCATGGATGACGACCGCCCTCATCGGCTTGCCTGTTCCGGCATCCTCATCAAAGAGTTCAAACAGGCGGTTTAAGGCTTTTTTTCTCGTCCGGATTTTTTCAAATGGAACGATCAGCTTATTCTCAAAGTGTAAAATCGGCTTCACTTTTAAAAGGCTTCCGATAAAGGCCTGGGCTCCGCTCAGCCTGCCCCCTCTTTGCAGATGGGAAAGGTCGTCAACCATGAAGTAAGCCCTCATCGAGGTTTTCATATGATCCAAATGACTGAGGATTTCTTCAGGCGCTGCTCCTTTTTCCGCCATCTCAGCCGCTTCGATCGCATAAAAACCTTGAGCCATGCAGCTGATTTCCGAATCAAACGGATACACTTTGACGTTTTCCAGCATTCCATCCGCCGACACGGCGCTGTTGTACGTGCCGCTGATTCCGCTGGAAAGATGGATGCTGATGATCGCATCATATGTTTCGCCAAGCTTTTCATACAGTGCGATCAATTCGCCGTAGGCCGGCTGGGATGTCGTCGGGAGATCTTCATGAGCTTTTACTTCTTTGTAATAATCCTTCCAGCTCATGTCGTCCTCTTCCTTGTATGAAGCCTCTCCGAAAATCACGTTGAGCGGTATCATGTGTATATTGTGGTTATCCCGCAGTTCTTTCGGTATGTAGGCTGTACTGTCAGTTACAACTGCTGTTCTCATAAAATAAACCTTCCTTATGAAAGATACTTTGTTTCCTATTTTAAAAGAAAAACAGTTGTTTTTCATTATAAAATTTGATTTTCGAAAAAAAAGAAAAGACCTGCCGATGGCAAGTCCACTTTTATCTCATTTCTACCCAGCCATTTTTGATGGCCACAACGACTGCTTGTGTTCTGTCGTTTACGTTCATTTTCTGCAGGATGTTGCTGACGTGGTTTTTAACCGTTTTTTCACTGATAAATAAAGATTCTCCTATGCCGCGGTTGCTTTTTCCGTCCGCGAGCATTTGCAATACTTCGCATTCCCGCCTTGTGAGAATGTGCAAAGGTCTGCGGATTTCTGGATACACTTCGTGCTGAGCGTGAGATGACACGCCGCTTGTTGCCAGACGGCGAAATTCGTTAACAAGATTGTGCGTAACCTTAGGATGAAGGTAAGAACCGCCTTCAGCCACTACCTTAACGGCTTCAATCAGTGTATCGGCATCCATCTCTTTAAGCAGATAGCCGCGTGCTCCGGTTTTTAACGCATGTGTCACATAGTTTTCATCATCATGGATCGATAAAATTATGACCTTTGATTCCGGATACATATCGACAAGTTGTTTTGTCGCTTCAACTCCGTTTACATTCGGCATATTGATATCCATGATGACTACATCCGGATGATAGTGCTCGACAATGCGAGCCGCTTCGTCACCGTCGTCTCCTTCAGCCACTACCTCAAAGGTAGGTTCGAAATCCAAAATCCGTTTTACTCCTTCACGGAATAACTGGTGGTCATCAATAATTACAATATTTACTTTAGTCACAAGCTACGCCTCCCCATTTTTCATTGTTCTACACAGCGCTTTTATGGTCAATATGTCTTTTGTCTCTATTTTACAATTATCTTTACAATGACAGCGGAACTTTAATTAAAATAAATGTCCCGAGACCTATTTTCGAGTCGATCGTCATCGTACCTTCAAGCAAATCGACTCTTTCCTTCATTCCAAGCAGACCGAACGATTTGTTTTTCTTCTTTTGCGCTTCTTTTAAATCAAAGCCGTTTCCGTTATCTTTTATAATCAGCGTAACAAAATCTTTCGTCACTTCTACTTTAACATGAATTTCGGTTGATTCGGAATGTTTTAGGGCATTTGTGACAGCTTCCTGAGCCAGCCGGAAAAGCGCCACTTCAAATCGAGGTGCAATCCGCCTGTCTTCCGATTCCCCGATGCAATGGAAATGGATTTTCGCTTTGCCATGATAATCTTCGATCGTGTTCAAGTATTTTCTGAGCGTCGGAATCAGGCCCAAATCGTCTAAAGCCATCGGCCTTAAGTCATAAATAATCCGTCTGACTTCATAAAGGGCATTGCGAACGTTTTGCCGGAGGTTTTTAATTTCCTGAAAGCCTTCTTCGGTCCCCTTGTCCCTGAAAATCCGTTCGATCAATTCAGATCTCATCATCACGTTTGCCAGCATTTGCGCCGGACCGTCATGAATTTCGCGCGAAACCCTTTTTCTTTCTTCCTCTTGCGCTTCGATGATCCGCAAGCCGAAATCCTGTTTTGCCTGCGCGTCTTCCAATAAAACGCCGACCTGGCGCAGATCTTGGTTTAAATAGTTTAAAACGACAGTTATCTGGCTGACAAGCCCTTCGGAACGCTCAATGATTTCCTGAAGACCGAGGAGACGCCTTTCCAGATCGTCGCGCTTCTCTCTCAGCTGCTTTTCGCGCTGCTGAATCATCGTCAGCTCAACTTGAAGTTTGTGCGCCTTTTCATAAGCTTCGCGAATTTCCGTTTCACTGAATTTATGAAAGTTTCTGCTGACCTCTGACAGACGGTTCCTCGCATGCCGGGCATGCACCTCCAACTTGTCTCCGAGATCGATGACTTCGTTGACCTGCTGCTTGATCTGCTTCAGCTCTTCCACCAAGCCTTCATATTGCTGACGGGACTGTTCGCCGATTTGAAATACTTCATCCTTGCTCCCGTCAACGGTTTTTAACATCTTCATAATTATTGAATCCAAGGCTTTGGAGTCCATTTTGGAAATGCTCACCCATTTTCCCTCCGTAACAGCATTGTCATGTAGTTTTATCATAAATTTCATTGAACTGAAATTCGTGTCGAATTATAATGAAAGAATGCGTATTCTGTTTTTTGGTTCTATTATGATCTCCCTTCCATATCTCTTTAATCATAACAAAATGCGCGTGAAAATTCTAAGTCTGTTCGTATTTTATGAACATCCGCATGGCTTGTCAGGAGGTAAAATGACATGCTTCAAAGCTATCTCACTGTTTCCGGCGAAGGAACCCATGAAATCGTAATCGAGAAGTCCCGGTTCATTTGTCATTTAAGCCGTGTCAGTACTGAAAAAGAAGCACAGGATTTTATTCATAACATAAAAAAACAGCATTGGAATGCCACTCATAATTGTTCCGCCTATGTCATCGGGGAAAACGACCAAATTCAAAAGGCGAACGATGACGGAGAACCGAGCGGAACGGCGGGAGTCCCGATGCTTGAAGTATTAAAGAAACGCAATTTGAAGGATACTTGCGCCGTTGTTACACGGTATTTCGGCGGCATCAAGCTCGGCGCCGGAGGATTGATACGCGCTTACGGAAAATCCGTATCAGAAGGGCTGAACCATATCGGCGTCATCGAACGCAAACTGATGCGCGTGATGCATACCAAAGTGGGCTATACATGGATCGGCAAGCTGGAAAACGAGCTGCGCGAATCCCCTTATCAAATCAAGGATATCCACTATGCCGACGACGTTGAATTTGAAACGTATGTAAAAGAAAGCGAAAAGCAGGCTTTTACAGAATGGATAACCGAATTAACAAACGGCAAAAGCGAAAATAGAGAAGGCATTCAGATATATCTGGAGGAAGCTTTTCATCATTAAAGGAGAATAAATATATGGCTGAGCGTGTAAAAGTGAAAGTGCGCAAAAAGAAGAATAAGAAAAAGAAGCTGATCAAGCGGTTTATTTTGCTTATGCTGCTCGCACTTCTCGCGGTTGGCGGAGTGGGGATATACAAGATTTACAACACGATCTCTGCAGCTGACGACACCTATGATCAACTGGATCGGGGCGAGAAGTCGAAGCTTCGCGATGAAGTCGTCGACATCAAGAAAAAACCGTTCTCGATCTTGTTTATGGGTGTGGAAAATTATGCGACCAAAGGGGAACGCGGCCGCACCGATTCCCTTATTGTCGTAACGCTCGACCCAAAACAAAAAACGATGAAAATGCTGAGCATCCCGAGAGATACAAGGGTTCAGCTGGCCGGTGACACAACCGGATCCAAAACGAAGATCAATGCGGCCTATGGAAAAGGCGGAAAAGAAGAAACAATCGAAACGGTCGAAGATTTCTTAGGCATTCCGATTGACTATTATGCAACGGTCGATTTTGACGGATTCAAAGATGTCATCGATGAAATCGGCGGCATCGATGTCGATGTGCCGTTTGATTTTGACGAAAAAAGCGATGTTTCCAAGACGAAAAGAATTTATTTCAAAAAAGGAAACATGCATTTAAACGGCGAACAAGCGCTGGCCTACGCCAGAATGAGAAAGCAGGATAAGCGCGGGGACTTTGGAAGAAACGACAGGCAAAAACAAATTCTGAAAGCGGCCCTCGATCAAATTTCCAAGCCGCAAAACCTCGCCAAAATCGATACGATTGCCCAAAAAGCGAGTAAAAACATTAAAACAAACTTTAGAATTACGCAAGCTTTGGCCCTTCAGGAAATATACAACGGCTTTAAAGGCGACGACATCAAGACGCTAAGCATTACCGGACAGGATCTGAATATCGCCGGGGTATATTACTTTGAAGCAGACGAACAAAATCTGACAAATGTTCAGAATGAATTGAACCATCATTTATTTCCGGGTTCAACCGCTGACTCAAGCGGAACATCGTCTGACAGCTCTGACGCAACTGCCGACGGAACGGACAGTTCCACCGACAGCTCTACGGATACGTCCGCGTCTTCTTATTAATTAATAAACCTCTTGAAAATCTTATCGATTTTCAAGAGGTTTTTTCTTTCCCGCTTCGAGTCTTCCCTTATATCGGTAAACCTAGTATTTTTTAAAGTATTTTGAGTGGCAAGGATCATTTTCCACACACAAAAACCCTGATCTCTCAATAAGAAATCAGGGTTTTGCATTACAAATCAATTCCTCTTCACCATCCGCCTGTAAAACTTCGTGAACGGTTTGTATTTTTCATTCACGAGTCCGGTAACCTCTGCGATGATCTGCATGAACAAGATCAGGCCGAAGATGATGATGATTGACATCCAAAGAGTCGCCGTTTTCAGGATAATGGCGCAGAGGCTGAAGATGATGCCAATTAGATAAATGACGATGACGGCCTTTCTGTGGGACAGACCGAACGCCATCAGCCTGTGATGGATATGCGACTTATCAGGAGCCGAAATCGGCTGTTTGTTCAAAATCCTTCTGATGATCGCAAACGTCGTGTCAAATATCGGTACGCCTAGAATGATGATCGGGACTCCGACGCTGAAAAGCGTTACACTTTTGTACAGCCCCAACAGCGACAGGACTGAAATTACATAGCCGAGAAAGAGCGATCCCGTGTCTCCCATAAAAATTTTCGCCGGGTGGAAATTATAGAAGAGAAAGCCGAGCGTGCTGCCGATGACGACTAACGATAATGAGAAAATCAAAATTTTGTCGGCTGAAAAAGCCATGACGGCAATCGTCGAAAGGCCGATCACGGATATCCCGGCCGCCAATCCGTCCAACCCGTCAATTAAATTGATCGCATTGGTGATTCCAACGATCCACAAAATCGTCAACGGGAATGAGAGCCAGCCCAAATCGAAGCGGACGTCCCAAAACGGAATCGATAAAAACTCCATTTTCAGCCCCGTACTGACGATCAGGCACGCGACTAATATTTGAACGATGAATTTGACTTTCGCACTTAAATTATATTTATCATCTATAATTCCTAAAATGACAATCATAAAAGCGCCGAGCGTGATAGCCGTAATTCTGTTTTCGTAAAGTCCGCCGGCCACAGAGCCGGTCAAGACTCCTATAAATATGGCTAAACCGCCCATTCTTGGCATGACTTTTTCGTGTATTTTTCGATTATCCGGACGATCGACGATCCCGGATTTGATTGCTATGCGTTTTACAAGCGGAGTAATGATTAATACAACAAGCAGAGAGACAAAAAACGCAAAAACCGTGCGTTCATAAGACATAAGGAAGTCTCCTTTTTAAATGAAGTCTGGATAGTTTATATCGTTATTAAAGTTGGACATACTCCTCCATTATACAATTTCATTATTTATTATAACAAGCACAAGCCAAAAGAAACATCATAAATTATCATCCGCTGTAAACTTATGCATCTTTATTCAAGTTCAGTTTTCCAAGCATGATGAAAAACAGCTGGCGCCAATCCTTTTCGCGCGCTGTTTTCTTGCGGTTTTCCACAGACGAGGGGTCATCATGCGAACGCTCGAGCTCTTCACAGAGAGCGATAAATGCGCCGGAATCGCTTCCCGTCATATGCCGGTATACATTCTCCTTCTCCACCTTTGCCGTTGAAGGCAGGTTCATGCCTGCGACAGGCTTTCCCGCAGCCAAAAATTCAAACAGCTTTAAAGGAAAAACGGCATTGTTATACGGAGAAGGCTTATAAGGCATGATCCCGATATCGACGACATTCATATAGGCGGGGACGTCTGCAGGTGCTGCCGGGCCTGTCCAGATAACATTGTCCTCTTCAAGCATGTCTTTAAAATCCGGGTCACCATTCGTTCCGTCAGGGCCGACAAATAAAAATGTCCAGTCTTGCTTTGCTCTCGCCGCTTTTTTGATCAGCTTAAAGTCGAGCTTAGGTTTAATTCCGCCGATAAAGCCTAAAACGGTGCCTTGCCTTTCGCCAAGTACGTCCGCCCTTTTGTCATTCGCTGCGAAGAAATCGTATTCGACTCCGTTTTCCACTGTAAAAACCGGCTTGTCCTCTCCGTTCAGCCGGTTTTTCACATTTTGGCACAAATATTCTGAAGTGCAAAAAATCGTATTTGCCGCTTTGATAATTCTGCTTTCAGCCTCAAAAATAACCTTTTGCCTGAAAGCCGATGCGAGGTTTTGTTTTCCGCTGATCGGAGCCGCCCAAAGGTCGCTGCAATCATAGATGACTCGATCCCAGTCATAAAGCGCCGCCAAAAGCGGAAAACCGGGGAAGGTGTACCATAAATACACGTTCTCGCCTTCCGCCGCTTTTAAACGCTCAAGCAATGGCGTCAGTTTCTTTTGGTAAAAGACGTCACGGTAGCGGGCGAACCTGAACATTTTCTTTTTCAAAAAGTCCTTTACCGCAAATTGTATAATGCCGTTGTGAAGCCTTGTAAACGCCTCTGAAGGCGCTTCTTCGGCCGGGCATACCCAGATGACTTCCCGCGTATTTTTTTGCTCCGCCAGAAATTCAGCGAGGCGGTGCCTTCTGTACCTTAATTGATCTTGTCCCCATTCACCCGTCGCCACGACGACGTGTATCGCTTTTTTCTCTCCCACGTTCCATCACTTCCCGCGCTATAATCTTTTCTTTACCGCATTTTTTGCATAATGGACGAAGCACCATGTCGCCTTGATCAAATGCAGACGCTCGATTTCCCTGTATACATACCAGGTTTTCTGAGCCGCCTTCCACTTGTTTCTCGAAATCGACGTTTCGACGAGCCGGTATTCTGCCAAAGGCTCGTTCAGCCCGTATGCTTTAAAGCCTCTTTTCAAAATGGACAGCCATGTCGCTAAATCCTGCCGGGTCCTGATATCCGGCATTTGAATGTCGCCTGTTTGTTCTCTGTCAAGCATGACCGTCAGACAGCCGATGATCGTATTTTTCAGCACGTCATCATATGTGAGGCTTTCGGGCGCTTCGATCGTTTTATGAAGCGCCCCGCCGTTTTGGTTGATCAGCTCGTAGGCCGTAAATGTGAAGGCATGCTGATGCTTCCTCATAAAGTTGAGCTGTTTTTCAAGCTTCTCTTTTTTCCAAACATCGTCGCTGTCCAAAAACGCTACAAAGCGGCCTTTTGCCTTGTTGAGCGCCGCATTGCGCGCTGCAGCCGCTCCACGATTCTCCTTTAAATAGATGACATGAATACGCTCATCCTCTGCTTCATAGCGTTTCAACATGTCTCTTGTTCTGTCTGTTGAGCAATCATCCGCAATGATCATTTCCCAGTCGGAAAAGGTCTGGCCGATGACAGACTGAATCGTCGTCTCGATAAATTCCTCCGCGTTATAAGAAGGTGTAATGACAGAAATTAAAGGTTCTTGGCTCGTCATGGTCCTGTTCCACATCCCCAATCAAAAATTTAGCGTTCTTTCAAAACTTCCGGAACAACAACGATAAAAAACGACAGCGCCAAACCGATCAAAACGCCCAGTACCGCTCTTTTTTTAGGAGACATTCCGCCGGCCACATTATCCAATGCGGTTAACGGCTCTATTTCTTCAGCCGCTTTCAAGTCGAGCCTGTTCGTTTCCAGCTCATACAAAAACCGCTGTTTATCGACTTTTGAATCAGCGCTGACCGTTTCGCCTTCAAGCGCTTTTATGTTCTTTTCGATCACTCGATCCCTTTTCAAAAACAGCTTTTTATCTTCCTTCTTATAAGCATCTTTGATTTTTTCCAAAACATTCAATGTTTGTTCTTTGTCAGGTCCTGTATAGCTTAGATTAAAAAGCGAATCCGATCTGATGTCGATCACCAGCTCCTCCTTGATACTTGCAAGCTCCTCTTCGTCCAAATCGGGAAAAACCTCTTTTAAAAACGGATCATTTTTCAGCAATAGAGGAACCTCTTTTGCATTGTTGTAAAGCGATTCTCCGTAATTCCCCGTCGATATGGTGACGCTTGCCGTATAGTCAGCCGGCGCAGCGGCGCCTTTCGGCATAAAATACCCAAACAGCCCCAGAACAAGCGGAAGCGCGACAATCGGCACGATATACTTTTTGATTCTGCCTGCAATACGTTTCATTAAATGTTTCACACGAATTTCTCCCTATTATTAAAATTCTTATCTGAAACGCTCGGTTTCATCTGTCCCTTTAATTCTAAGCGTGTTGACGGTGGCAATGACCAGGGCAAGAAACACCCAATGGAAATACAAATTTGACATCGAACTTGGGCTTATGCTTGAAACGAGAAAGCTGATAAGGGCGGCGAGCAGCCCTTCCAAAAGAAGTTTGTACCGGCTTGTCAGCCTGCTTTTATAGAATCGATACAATAACAGCATGAGATACCCGTACATCGTTACATAGCCGAGCATCATGATCACCCCGAAATTCGCCATGATTTCGACAAGCCAGTTATGCACCTCAACCACTTGATCAGTATCAAAAATTGCATGGTGTTCTAAATAATAAGGAACGTTTCCGACACCGACGCCGAACCCGTATGTGTCGAGCACATAATGCCCTGCGTTCTTCAAAAGATTCGCCCTGGCGACGTTTGACGGAAGCGGCTCACTGAAATCGTGCGCGGTTTGCGGGGCTAAAAATAATGTATACACGACATTTGTAATTTTCCCTGCAAAAAGCACGGCAAAAGCGGCAAACCCGCAAACCGCGGCAACGAGGACCCACTTTTTCAAAAAACGGGGCAGCAAAATGAACGCGTAAAGAAGAAGACCCGCGATCACCCCTAAAATGCTTGCCCTTGAGCCTGTTAAAAAAATCAAATACACGGAGCAGCACGCAAGGACCAAACCTGCTATTTTCAAATAGCTGTTTTTCACATTTTTAAAAAAAGCGGCGTAGAAGAAAAAGCTGATTGACAAAAACGTCGCAAAATCGTTTTGGTTGAAAAACACAGATGTCGGATAATGCTGTTTATACTGCGGCCCGTTGTACAGCGTCGAGCTTGGCAAATGGTGCAGCGTAAAATGGTTATACAATCCGATGATCATCAAAAAGACCGTCATCACCATCCATATGTAATAAAACGCGAGCAGCCGTTCGAGCTTCTGAAAATACATCACGATCAGAAAAACGAAAAACATTCCCATCCCAAGCAATGATAAATATTTTAATCCGTCTGTAACAGACTTGACCCAAAGCAGCGAAATCATTCCATAACAAAACCAAAAAGCAAAAAAAGCAAGGATGCCCTTCACTTGAACGCGGTTCCAACGTTCAATGGGATCTTGACTGTTCATCATTTCCCAAATCAGCCAGACAGCTGCGGCGATCAAGAGAATCCTGTACGGAAACAGGCTGAAAAACCCGAGCTTGATCGAAAAAAAAGCATTATTGGCAAAGGTCGCCGCAATGAGAAGATAAATGACGGGCATCATCAGCTGCTCGTATGACAGATAAGGCTTGAGCAGCAGAATCACGGCCGATGCGATCAATAACAGAAAGAAACACAGTATTTTTTTTGAGCTTGTTTGAGCCAAAAGATGAGTGAAAGCTAAGCCTGCGGTCAAAGCTGCGAGCCAAATCAGCACATTGACCGCCGAACGTTTCAAACTCATTGGTCCCCCTCCTTCCGCTTCTGCTAGGAAAAGGGCTGCCGGCATAAAGCCAGCAGCCGATTATGTTTATGCATTCATTTCTTTTCTATAATAGAAAATTGTTTGTTCCAGCCCTTTATCAAGCGGCATTTGCGGTTCCCAGTTCAATATTTTTTTCGTCTCTTCGTTGCACAGCGTGCTGTGGCGGATGTCTCCCGGCCTTTCATCCTGATAGATCGGAGAAAGCGCCGAATTCGTTGCTTTTTTCATTTCGGAAAACAGCTCGTTAACCGTGATGGAAAAGCCGTTTGAAACATTTAAACAAACGTTTGATTGAGCTTTAAGCGCTTTAACATTGGCCGCTGCCACATCCCCCACATAGATGAAGTCGCGGGATTGTTCTCCGTCTCCGAAAATGACCGGCGCCTTGCCGCTCGTCAACAGGTCGGAAAAGATCGAGACGACGCCGCCTTCTCCTTTTGCATCCTGGCGCGGCCCGTAAACATTGCTGTACCGCAAAATACAGTATTCGACTCCATACAGCTCATAGGCCAGCTGTAAATAGCGTTCAACCGTAAGCTTTGTCAGCCCGTACGGTGAACCGGGACTTGTTTGGTGACGGGTGTCGACAGGCAAATATTCGGGATTCCCGTAAACGGCGGCTGACGACGCAAAAACGATTTTTTTCGCGCCGCATTCACCGGCGGCTTTTATGACATGCAATGAACCTCTTATATTGATGTTTTCATCCTTCAAAAAGTCGTTGACTGACTCCGCAACGCTTACCTGTGCTGCCAAATGAATAATATAATCAGGATTAATGCGCTTGATCAGCTCGATCGCTTCAGGCTTCGTAATGTCTTCCTGATAGAAGTCCACCGGAAGACCGTCAATATTTGAAAGATGCCCTGTCGTTAAATTGTCGAGAATCGATACTTGATAATTTTCTTTTAATAGCTGTTCTGAGATATGTGATCCGATAAATCCGCATCCGCCTGTCACCAATACTTTTTCCATGAATAACACCCCGCGTTTTAAACTTTTGTTAAAATCTTCTCTCCCTGAACCTCAGGGCGGCCGATTGAATGATAAATCATTCCTTCTCTTTTCATCTCTTCAAGCTCAAACAGATTTCGTCCGTCAATCAGGACAGGCTGGTTTAAGCATGATTTCAATTTTGTTATATTCATATGCTGTACCTCCGGCCATTCTGTCAAAATGAGGCACGCGTCTGTATCTGTTACGGTTTCATACAGGTCATCGCTGTAGACGGCCTGGCTGCCGAGCAGACGCTCCGCTTCAGGGACCGCAATCGGGTCATAGGCTTTGACGTGCGCGCCAAGGCTTTTAAGCATCGGAATGACGTCCAAGGCCGGTGATGAGCGCATATCGTTTGTATTCGGTTTAAACGCCAGTCCCAGGACCGAAACCGTTCTGCCCTCGAGATCTCCAAACACGTCGAGCAGCTTTTGAACGATGTGGGCGCGCTGTTTTCGATTCGTTTCAATCACGGCTTCGATCATTTTAAAAGGATAGCCGACCGATTTGGCGATTTGCAGCAATGCCATCGTATCCTTCGGAAAACAAGAACCCCCGAAGCCGATTCCCGCTTTTAAAAACTTCTTGCCGATTCTGCTGTCAAGCCCGACTCCTTCGGAAACTTTGGACACATCGGCCCCGACTTTTTCACAGATGTTCGCGATGTCGTTAATAAAAGAAATTTTCGTTGCTAAAAATGCGTTTGCCGCGTATTTGATCATTTCCGCGCTCTCAAGATTCGATTTGACGATTGTCGTTTGAAACGGCTCATGCAGCTCTTCAATGATTGCCGCGGCTTTTTCGCTTGTTGCCCCGATGACGGCTCTTTCCATATTCATCGTGTCATAAATCGCCGTTCCTTCGCGAAGAAATTCGGGATTTGACACGACATCAAACGGATGCTCGCCCCGGGAGGCCTGCTCGATGATCGATTGAACGAGCTTTCCTGTGCCGACGGGGACCGTGCTTTTGTTGACGATGATTTTATAGCCGTTTAAATGTCTTCCGATCGTTTCGGCAACCGATTTTACATAGGTCAAATCAGCTTCTCCGCTCTCTGACATCGGCGTCCCGACTGCTATATATATAATGTCGGATTCTCTGATCGCCTTGGGAATGTCAGTTGAAAAGAACAAACGGTTTTCATCTACGTTTTTATCAACAAGCTCTTTTAGCCCGTTTTCATAAATCGGCATGATACCGGCCGAGAGACCTCTGATTTTTTCAGCGTCTATGTCACAGCAGACAACCGTGTTTCCCACCTCGGCAAAACACGTTCCGGATACCAGCCCAACATATCCTGTTCCAATAACAACTATTCTTTTCAATATCATCATTCCCTTCTCATAAGCTAACCCTTCTATCCAATAGCTTTATTAGGCGATGATTGTTTCTATCTATATTTTCCATCATGGACGCAATGCTGCCGCTTTAAACGGCTTCTTTCTTTTTCAAAGGCGGACATCGTGCAAAATACGCTCATACCGCTTCGCGAGCGCTTCTGAGTTCTGCCCGGCGTCATATTGAGAGCGAACCGTTTGATACAGCTCCTCTGCGATGTCTTCCCGCCATTTTCCTCCTTCTGTATAGCCGAGGACCGCTCGTTTTAAATCGGGGACAGAACGGGGCTCTATAAGCAGATGCCGGTGCTTTCCAAACAAATCCGGCACACCTCCGACCGCTGTGCACAAAACCGGAACCTTCAGGGCGAGCGCTTCAATGACGACGGTCGGCATTCCCTCGGAATATGAAGGAAGAACAAAAACGTCTGATGCGGCAAGGTATTCCGCTATTTGCTCATTCGCAACTTGACCCGTCAATATCGCTTTCTCTCCCGCTTTTTCCCGGAGCGCATTCTTTTCCGGTCCGTCACCGATAAAAACCGCTATATAATTGCCGTCAAGCTGCCGAACGGCTTCTGCCAGCTCAAGCACTCCTTTTTCTTTGACGAGACGGCCGATATAGACGAGCAGCGTCTGTCCCTTTGGCAGACTAAGCTTCTCCCTCAATTCGTCTTTTGAAGCGGAGGGCTTTTGGAACCGGTCAAGCCTGACCCCGATCGGGAGCACCGAGCCTTCAACGTCTGTCATCTCTTTTGTTTTGTCCTTGAGCGTATCGCTGACGGTCAAAACGTCTGCCGCCGACTGCACCGCTGTTTGAAACGCCCGATATGCGCTTCGGCTGTAATGAGGATAAATATTGACATCGCTCCCGTGCAGCGTCAGGACGTATGGAATGGAGATCCTCTGCGATACAACGGCAGCCGCTCCTCCTGAAGGCATCGCAAAATGAGCATGGATGACATCAGGAAGAAGGCGGTTTTGTTCGATTGTCCGGAGAATCGATTTAGCCATCCGGTGATGCGGCTGAGCCCATTTCAGCTGTCCGGGCAGCGCCGTATACGGCGGCCTGTAGACGGGAACCCCGTTTCGCTCCTCATAATCAGGAACGTTTCGGATGCTCCGGTATTGTTTTTTCAGCATCCTGAGAGGCGCAGGATTTACAGGCAGCGGACACATCACGGTCACATCGATGCCGAGCTTTCGCAATGCCTGCACCTGTGTTTCATGAAAAACCCCTTCCCCCGGCTTTCTGCTGCTGGGGTAAACGCTAGTCATCCAAAGTACCTTCAACATCAACCGCCCTTTCTGCTAAATTGAGCTCTCACCGCACGCCGGTAAACCTTTCCGACCAAAAAACCGTAGAAGACCGCGCTGATTCCAACCGAAACGGCCAGCTGGAGTACAGCTTCCGGAAGCAGGTGTCTAGTGCCCGCGCTCAAGAAGAGAGCGAGGACGGCCATTAACGCCGTTAAGGCGAGCGGTTTTCCGATTGTCTTGAAATAATCGCCAAGCTTCAGCTCGATGACATATTTCAGAAGCCACCTTCCGATAAAAAAGTTGATCAAACTGATGGCGGCATACGTCCAGGCGGCAACCGTCAAATCCTTTGTTAGTACAGCGGCATAAAGCGACAGCCCGTAAAGGACGAGAATGCCGCTGTCCCAATAAAAGGCCAGATCGGCTCTCCCCTTCGCCAGCAAAACCGATCCGTTCGGATTCATCAGAACCCTGAGCAGGCCGACAATTGCCAGAATGTTAAGAACAGGGACGGCGGGAAGCCACTTCTCTCCAAACACGACTTCGATAAACAGGTCAGATACGGTCGCAAGCCCGATCAGAAGCGGAAACGATGCAAGCGCAAGAAGCTTCGTCATATTCAGAAAGCCTTCCCGCAATGTCGTATTATCGCTTTGATTTTTGGAAAAGACGGGAAAGGCGACCCTTGTAATGATCGGATTGATCCTCATCACGGGAATCGTAATAATCTGATAAGCCAAGTTATAGATTCCCAAAGCCTCCGCGCCGAGAAACCGGCCGATTAAAATCATGTCAATATTCGCCCCAAGCCTGTTGACGAGCCTTGAGGCAAGCTGAAAAGCGCCGAAAGAGAAAAAATCTTTTACTTCCAGAGGCGCAAAAACAAATGAAGGACGCCATTTTTTTAAATATACAGCAAAGAACATGATCCCCTTAAACGAATTTAGAAAAACTTGTGACAAAACGTAGGCCAATATCGGATCGATCAGAAAAATTAATACGATCAGCAGAACAAAAGACAATGCATTTGCTCCGGCTTCGATTTTGCTGAGAACTTGAAATCTCAGTTCCTTTTGCAGCAAATATTGATATTGCTGTCCGACCGGGGCGATCAAAAACATCACCGCCAATATGCGAATCAGCAGCACAAGCTCATCCCGCTGATAGAAGCCCGCAATCACCGGGCTCAGGAAAAAAAGTCCGGCAAACAGCGCCATCCCTGTAATGATATTAAGCCAGTACAATGTCGATAATTGACGCTCATTGACCGTTTCTTTTTGAATCAGCGCGGCCCCAAACCCCATATCAAGCACGATTTGCGTAAACACCGTAACGGTCGTCAGCATTCCGACCAATCCGAATTCGGCGATTGTCATCATATTGCCGAGCAGCGCAAATTGCACAATCTGGATGACCGTGATGATCAACGTTGAAGCACTTGTCCATTTTGCACCGTTTAAAATTTGTTTCGTAATGGTTGACATATCTTTTTCCTAACTTTCGCGGATTATCTGGCTCCTTCACCAGTCAATACTACTTTAATTGTTTTAACCATAACCTTCAAATCGAGAAGAAATGTCAAATTTCGAATATAATACAGATCATGTACCAGCTTCTCTCTCGGACTGATGTCATAGCCTCCGTTTACCTGCGCCAGCCCCGTTAACCCCGGCTTTACAATTAAACGGTTTTTAAATCCCGGGATTTCATGATGAAACTGCGCCGTGAACATCGGCCTTTCAGGCCTCGGTCCGACAAGGCTCATATCTCCCGCCAGCACATTGATCAGCTGCGGAAGCTCGTCGATTCTTGTTCTTCTTATAAACGATCCGACGGCAGTAATACGCGGATCATCCTTCTCCGCCCATTTCGCCCCTGACTTTTCAGCGTCAATCCTCATGGAACGCAGCTTGATCAGCTTAAAGTGCTTTCCGTCCTTACCGACGCGTTCCTGGCGGTATAAAGGAGAGCCCGGAGTCTCTATAGAAATCAGGATACAAAATAATAGGATCACCGGCAGTGTAAGAGCGAGTCCGATGAGTGAAAGGACGATATCCATTGCCCGTTTTACATTTAAATAACGTTCTGCTTTTTCAGATAGAGCGCACGAATAGGTTTGCTGGCTTGAATATTCATTATACATTCTTAAGCTTTTGTCCATGCTCACTGACATACACCTCACGATTTGTTTGGTACTTTGTGATCTCTGCGTCAGTGTAGCATACGAACGTAAACTCAATGTAAAGGGCCTGTTAAAGAATATTAATTGCGTGATTTTTTTATAAATTCATTTTATTTTTTGTTAACGGCGCTACCGACTCTCCTTTTTCTTCAATCAATGGAATTATCATACTATATTTTAAGGCATAAAAAAAGAAGCCGAAACATCGGCTTCTAACGTCTTCTATCTATAGTACGCGGAAACGGCGTCATTGATCCCTTTTGCCGCTTTGTCTTTTAATGTCGCGCTTTTTAGTTTGCTCGCGTCTGATGAATTCGTGATAAAGGCCGTTTCTACTAAAACGCTCGGCATTTTAGAATATTTAATCACATAGAATCCCGCCGTTTTAACGCTTCTGTTCTTTGTTCCGAGCGCGCTGACGACCCGCGGCTGAACTTCTTCGGCAAGCCGCTTGCTGTTGGCGCTTTGATACGTTTCATCATAGTATGTTTCGGTTCCGGCAGCTGAAGGGGTTGCTGAATTGGCGTGAATGCTGATAAACAGGTCGGCGTTCGCGTTTGCGCCTTTTTTCACCCGCTCTTCAAGCGAATAGAACGTATCGTTTGACCGTGACAGCACCGGAATAGCGCCTGCACTGTTCAGCTTGCTGTTCAGCCGTTTTGCGATATCCAGGTTTACGTCCTTTTCCTGCAGGCCGTTGCCGATTGCACCAGGATCCTGGTCACCGTGCCCCGGATCGATGAAAATCGTTTTGCCGACGGCCGGATTTTTAAGCTGGGTGAGGACTTTTGCAGCAACAGAAGGCGTTCCGCCTATTACAGAGAAGGTTTTAATATTTTTGTCGCCGATGAACGCTCTCGGTTCTTTTGATAAATTTTCTCCGTTTGTCAGAAGGATCGCTTTGTTTTGTTTTGCAGCAAGAGCGGCTCCTACGACGGCATCAGGAAAGCGGAAACCGTTGGTGATATACGTGTTGCTCGTACTTAAACCAAATTTCTTTGCAATATTAACTGAAAGATCATATCTGTTTTTTCCCGAAATCCGTGTAGGTGACGGGAGCTTTGAATACAGCGAGCCATTGATGCTGTTTGTTCCTCCGACTACAATCGTTTGTTTAATACCTTTGCTTTTGATTGCTCCGGAAGTGGCGCTGTTTAACGTTTTTTCATTGGTAAATAAAATAGGGTAACCGTTTTTAGCCGCATATGGAATGACAGCGATCGAATCTTGGTATACAAATCCGTTTGCTACAACTGCTTTTGATGTGCTCGACATGGCGTTGGCCACTTTTGCTGCAGTCTCATACCGGGTGCTTCCTGCAATTCTTTTCACCGAAATCCCCAAATTTTTAATTTGCGTAGCTACTCCGTTCGATACTGCAGGAGTTCCGCCAACAATCACCACATTCTTCGTCTTTAACTCTTTTAATCGGTTTTTTGTTTCTGAAGAAAGATTTGTTTTATTTGTTAATAAAAGAGGCGCATTTTTTTGATAAGCATACGGGATGGCTGCAATCGCATCCGAATACGCATCCCCGCCTACAATAACTGCCGTACTGGCGCTTGACCAGCCCTTTTTAGAGGCCTCAACTGCCGTAGCATAGCGGGTATTCCCGGAAATCCTGTTTGCTGAATTGTCTGCCAGCGCAGAAGGTATGAATAGGACAAGGCCTAAAAAGCTGAATGTCAGGACCTTTAATAATGATCGCAATATCTTTCCCTCCAAATATTTCAAATCATTGGGCAATAAAAAGGAAAACAAGAGACGAAGCTGCCTCCTGTTTCCGCTTTAAAATGTTAGTTTAATAGTTCGTTAACGTCGTTTTCGGATAATAGAATTTTAAAATAGAACTATATGAATTCCCCGCCGCGGCTCTCGCTTTCGCTCCGTATTGGCTCATGCCGATACCGTGGCCGTATCCTTTTCCGCTAATGACGAACTGTTTCGATTCTTCCTTCACGCTCGCATACGTGCTTTTAAAAACGGAAGCTCCTATTATCGTTCTTAGATCCGTCGTTAACACATCAATCGTTGCGGTTTTACTCGCCACTTTTGATCCGTTTTTCACAAGATAATTGACTTTGATCGACGCATTCTTAGGGCGCTGTCCTTGTGTTTTCCCGCTGAAGGAGAAGGAACTGATGCCCGCAATTTTGACGCCGTCTGCACTTGTTTCTTTGTTTTTAACGATCCAGTTATTTAACCCTTTCAGCTGCGATGCATTCGCCTCTGTCGTTTTTGACCACCATGAGTCGGCGCTGCTCAGATTAAGAGAACCGGTATTAATTTGTGTTTTGGATAGCGTTAATGACCAGCTGTTTTGCGGATCCATGGAATCCTTTTGGGCAATCAGATAAGGAACTTTTGAACTCCACACCTCATTGCTCGCTTCCGTGTAGCCGCCGTTGCTTGAAGAATAAACCGCTGTGATCAGGCTGCCATTGTATTTCAGAACCTTTCCTTTTGTTTGATCCACAGCCTTGCTGGAGTTTGAAGACCAGCTGTATCCGCCGTAAACCTGAAACGCCGTTGTATCCGCAACTGTTTGTCCGATTTTGCTGACCGAATATGTACGAGCGGCTACAGCCTGCGCTTTTAACGCTTCTAACGGCCAGCTTGCCGGCATTTCATTCGGCACAACCCCTTTTAAATAATCTTCAAACGGAATATCAACATTGACCGGTCTGACGTATTTTCCGGATTCCACGGTGAAATCGACCGTCCCTAAATATTCTTTATTGTTAATGCTGATCCGGTTTGAAGTAGAGTATTTTTCAGGCTGGATTTTAACAGCGGTTCCAAATGTTTTGATATTTTTCAAACTCATGTTTCCGCTGCTGACATTCAGGTTATAAGATTTTCCGCCTACTAAGTAAAATTCCTTAGACAGATTGCTTTGCAGGCTGCTTGAAAGCGAATTTGTGCTTCCGATCAGATTAAACGCATACGTTCCTTTTTCTTTGAATATGGATTTTGCGTTGGAAGGCACTTCATCTTTTTTGACGAACAGCAGCTGACGGTTTTGTTTAGCTGCCATAGATGAGCCGATTAGTACGTCTGCATACTTTGTGCCATTTACCACAACTGCTTTGTCAGTGCTTAAGTTTAAATATTTTATAATGTTCGCAGACAGCTCGTATCTGGTTGAGCCCGGAATTCTTGTAATCTGATCAGCTTGTTTTTTGATCTGGCTTTCTACTTTGCTGCTGACGCTTGAAGTGCCTCCTACCACAATTACTTTTTTAGGAAGTTTATAATTAGGAAGATAATCCGTACCCGCCAAAAGTATCGGGTACCCATTTTTAGCAGCATAAGGAGCAATGGCAAGCGCATCTTGATAAACGTTTCCTGTTACCACAATCGCTTTATCATAGCTTCCCATCTCTTTTGCAATATTTTCAGATAATGCGTAGCGGTTCTTACCGCTGATTCTTTTTGTAGCTCCGTATTTCTTCAGCTTGCTTTCGACACTTTTTGAAATACTTTTCTCTCCGCCGATCACCAAAATGTTATCGGGATTTAATTTCTTGATTTCACTTTCGGTAGCTGATGTAAGCTTGTCCGGCTGAGAAAGCAGTATGGGAGCATCTAACTTTTTGGCCAAGGGAATGACAGAGAGCGAATCTCTGAAAAGCTCCTCATCCTTGTTCATGACGATAACAGTAGACGGGTTTTTCCATTCGCTGGAAGCGATAGTGTTTGCAGTATCATAACGCGTTGCCCCGCCATATCGTTTTGTATCCGTGACATTGCTGCCGGTCACTTTGTAATATCCCGCGGTTGAAATATCCAAACTTGTCTTATTGCCGACATAGTTGGTCAGCTTGACGGATATGGAATCTGCAGCGAAAGAAACGGAAGGAGTAATGAACAACATCATGATAAGTGCAAACAACATCACTTGCTTTGTTTTTTTCAAGACTCTAAATGTCTCCCTTCATTGACAGGCTTAAATTACTTCCCGCTTTCAATTTTTTTCAATTCAAGCTGTCCTTTTTCGGCTTTTTTGTAAGTCACTTTTACTTTTTGTCCGTCTTTTAATTGATCGATGTCGCCTTCGTAGTCACCGACAATGTTTAAGCTGACAGGCTCATTATTAATCTTCACCTCAATCGTATGAGAGTCTGCCTGTCCAACGAACGTACCGTCCTCCGTTTGAACCTGGTCGGTTTGGTTGGTTTGCTCGGTTTGTTCGCCTTGCTTTGCCTGTTCGGCAGTGCCGCATCCGGCTAAAAGCAGCATAAAGAACGTAAACGCCGCAAGTTTCTTCATTTTTCATCACCTCTTGTTTTTTATCGACAAACATTTATAATTTTATAGAAGAATGCGGCTCTTTGTAACATTCTTAAGGGCTATTTAATTTACTTGTAATATTAAAACCAGAGATATGAAAAAATTAGTTGTTTCTAGTATTTTTAAAATTTATAATCAAATCAGATTATAAAAACTTTTAAGCGAGGAAAATGATGAGAGCTGAAAAAAGAAAAAAGAAAAGGAAAATCCTTTTCATTATTTTAACGATTATTGGCTTATTCGTTTTATGTACCGGCGGCTATGCGTACTATCTTTGGAATAAAGCAGCCTCAACCGTCGCCAGCATTCATGAGGATCTCGGAAAGTCTGATAAACGGCACAAGCAGGTGGACGTCAACAGCAAGGACCCAATCGCGGTCTTAATCATGGGTGTTGACGAAAGGAAAGGCGACAAAGGACGGGCTGACTCGCTCATCTATATGACGGTGAATCCAAAAACGAATACAACAGAAATGGTGAGCATTCCGCGTGATACGTACACCAAAATCATCGGTAAAGGAAAGATGGACAAAATCAACCATTCCTATGCCTACGGGGGAACCCAGATGACCGTCGATACGGTTGAAAACTTTTTGGACGTGCCTGTAGATTACTTTGTGAAAGTGAATATGGAGAGCTTCAAAGATATTGTCGATACGCTCGGCGGAATTACGGTGAACAGCACGTTTGCCTTCAGCTATGACGGATATTCATTCAAGAAAGGCGAAATCACGCTGAATGGGGAAGAAGCGCTTGCTTACACCCGGATGAGAAAACAGGATCCAAAAGGCGACTTCGGAAGACAGGAACGCCAGCGCCAGGTTATTGAAGGCATCATCAAAAAAGGGGCAAACATCTCTTCCGTAACGAAATTCGGCGATATGTTCAAAGTAATCGAAGACAACGTGAAAACAAATCTCACGTTTGACGATATGTGGGATATTCAGTCAAACTACAAATCAGCGCGCAACAATGTCGTGCAGCACCAGCTCAAAGGCCAGGGAACCAAAATTAACAGAATCTATTACTATAAGGTCTACGAAAGCGACCGTGAATCGATTTCAAAAGAATTAAAAGAAAGCCTTGGGCTTAACAATTAACAAAGCGGGCTCCGCACACGAAATGCGGAGCTCGTTTTTAATGTTCATTAAACGGAAGAGGATTGTCCGTCCGATAGCCAAAACGATAGAGGATCTCATCGACGATGCGCTTGGACGCGTTTCCGTCACCGTATGGGTTCGACGCTTTTGACATTCTTTGATACTCATCAGGATCATTCAGCAGCTGCTTCGTCAGCTCGTATACATCTTCTTCATTCGTCCCGGCCAGTTTTAATGTTCCGGCTTTTACGCCTTCAGGCCGTTCTGTCGTATCCCTTAATACAAGAACGGGTTTTCCGAGCGAAGGCGCTTCTTCCTGCACGCCTCCGGAATCGGTTAAAATGAAATGCGCTCTGGAAGCAAAATTATGAAAATCGATCACCTCCAGCGGCTCAATTAAATGAACCCTGTCCGAACCCCCGAAATGAAGCTCGGCAGCTTGTCTGACGACGGGATTTAAATGGACTGGATAAACAACCTGTACGTCTTCGAATTCTTCCGTGATCCGCCTGATCGCCCGAAACATGTTTTCCATCGGCTCGCCTAAATTTTCGCGGCGGTGCGCGGTCAACAGAATCATCCGGCTGCCGGCCATCCGATCGAGAAGCGGATGCGAGTATTCTTCCCGCACCGTTGTTTTCAAGGCATCGATGGCTGTATTTCCCGTAACGAAAATGGAATCGGCATTTTTATTTTCCGCTAACAAATTGGCCTCAGCCTGCTTTGTCGGCGCAAAATGAAAGTCTGCAATCGCACCTGTCAGCTGGCGGTTCAATTCCTCAGGAAATGGAGAATATTTGTTTCCGGTTCTCAATCCGGCTTCGACATGGCCGACTGAAATCCTGTGATAAAAAGCGGCAAGGCTGCCTGCAAACGTGGTCGTCGTATCACCGTGTACAAGAACAAGATCAGGCTTGATCTCTTGAAAAAGCCGGTCAAGCTTCGTCAGCGCATTTGATGTGATGTCAGCCAGTGTCTGCCGTTCCTTCATGATATTCAAATCAAAATCAGGCCGAATATGAAACGCGTCAAGCACCTGATCAAGCATCTGCCTGTGCTGTGCGGTAACCGTCACATACGATTCAATCTCCGGGTGTTTTTTTAATTCAAGCACAAGAGGAGCCATCTTAATCGCTTCAGGTCTTGTACCGAATACTGTCATGATCTTAAGTTTTTTCATTTCGGCATATTCTCCTTTTTCACTGACGATACGTTATCGCAATTATTGATTTGTATTTTATCATAACATGATTGTTGTGCTGGATCATTCGTCAAAAATAAGCAAATGATTTTCTTCATACTGCTAATACGTGTGAAAACTCACGAATTGTGGTAAAGTTTAAAGAAAGCATGAAAACCATTGCAAAAATGATTCTTTAAAGATTAAGGAAGGTGCTTTATTGATGAAAAAAGTTAGAAAAGCCATTATACCTGCGGCAGGGCTTGGTACCCGCTTTCTCCCGGCGACGAAAGCAATGCCGAAAGAGATGCTTCCCATTGTCGACAAACCGACGATCCAGTACATAGTTGAGGAGGCAATCGATTCCGGTATTGAAGATATCATTATCGTAACCGGTAAAGGAAAGCGCGCCATCGAAGACCATTTTGACCACGCGCCTGAACTGGAACGCAATCTTGAAGAAAAAGGAAAAAAAGAGCTGCTTGAAAAGGTTCAAAAAGCATCCAATATGGCTGACATTCATTATATTAGACAAAAAGAGCCAAAAGGACTCGGACATGCCGTATGGTGTGCGCGCAACTTCATCGGCAATGAGCCTTTTGCCGTTTTGCTCGGGGATGACATCGTTCAGGCAGAAACGCCTGGGCTGCGCCAGCTGATGGATGAATATGAGAAAACCCTTTCTTCCATCATCGGCGTTCAGCAGGTGCCTGAAGACGAAACACATCGCTATGGAATCATCGATCCTCTCACAAAAGAAGGACGCCGATACCAAGTGAAGAACTTTGTTGAAAAACCAAAACCGGGAACTGCCCCTTCCAATTTGGCGATCCTCGGCCGCTATATCTTCACTCCTGAAATCTTCATGTATTTAGAAAAACAGGAAGTCGGAGCAGGCGGAGAAATTCAACTGACAGACGCAATCCAAAAATTAAATGAAATTCAGCGCGTTTTTGCATACGACTTTGAAGGCAAGCGATATGACGTCGGTGAAAAGCTTGGCTTTATTCAAACGACGCTTGAATTCGCCATGCAGGATAATGAGCTGAAATCAAAACTTGTTCCATTTATGGAAGGTCTCTTGAACAAAGAAGAAATCTAATTCAGCGCAAAACAAAAACTGGCAGGAATGAAGATCCTGCCAGTTTTTCATTTTACTGAATAACGCTCAGCGTATGCTTTTCATTGTCGACGATAAACGTCTGCTTATCTGTTTTGACGATAAACCGCTTCTGATCCTCGTCAAATGTCACCTGATCTTCTTGAAGCGACAGCGACGACGGGCTGACAGGCTGCAGATCATAAAACACAACCTCCGCCGCCTTCCCGCCATCTAACACATAGCTGACGTTTTCATAGCCGAGATGGAAGCTGTCCCTTCCGTCATCAAACGTTTTTTCTTCCTCTCCTCTCAGCCCTGACTGCAAGACTGCCTTGTCTTTCCCTAGAAACGAAAGAAAATATTCGTATGAGGATTGATGTTTTTCTGTAAAGTACGGCTGAAACGCATTCACTGACAAACCGGCATGCGAAAGGTTTTTCTCCAAAGAAACACCGTTTTTAACAGCAAAATAGCTTTTTCCGTTAAACGTAATCTTCACCTGTTTTTTATTTTGGGACACCAGCGTCACTTCTGTTCCGAATGGCAAAGAAACGGACGTTTTGTGTTTCATTTCTTTGTCGCTGTATGTCTGAAGACGATCATTCATCACATATGCGGGCTGATTCACCGCCGTAAAATTCCCTGCTTTTTGTTCAGCATGATGCTTTTCGATTTTTTTCGTTTCCGCACCAAATGACGCAGCCGTCCGCAAAGGGGTGTTGGCAAACATCGTGGCCGCACTTGCGATGAGCAGTACCGTAAGAACGGCAATTTGAATCGCATTTACGATCGTTTCAGGCTTCTTCTTTTTTTCATAACGACGGACCGTTTTCTCTTCTTCTTGAGCACGCATCCGGCTTTCGATATGTTCTTTTTGATACTTTTTCTTTTCCTTTTTCGACAGCTTATTGAACCAGTCAATAAAAGCTTTATATTCCTTAACAACCTTTTTGGTCTCATCAAACATGCGCATTTCGCCATAATGCATCCAGGCTACGCGGTCGCACATTTTTTCGATTTGGCCGATCGAATGGCTGACAAAGAAAATCGTTTTTCCGCGCTCTTTAAATTCATTAATTCTGTCGACGCATTTTTGATAGAACGTCTGGTCACCGACGGACAACGCTTCATCAATAATTAAAATATCAGGATCAATATGGGCTGATATCGCAAAACCGAGGCGCGATTTCATCCCGCTTGAATAGCTTTTGACAGGCTGATTAATGAAATCTCCGATATCGGCAAACTCGACGATTTTATCGTAAAGCTCATCAATCTCTTTGTTGGTCAATCCCATCATCAAACATTTAAGCCGGATGTTGTCCCTCCCGCTCAACTGGTTGTTCAACCCGGCAGAGATCGCGATCAGGGACGGCTGCCCATTCATCTCGATTTCACCGGTTGTCGGAGGAATCACCTTCGCCAGCAGATTCGACATCGTCGATTTTCCGGATCCGTTGATTCCGACAAAGCCGATGGTCTCCCCTTCATAAACATCAAAGGAGACGTTTCGCACGGCAAAGAAACCTTTATCATTTTTGTCCGGCAAAAACAGCGCTTTTATCTTTTCAGACTGTCTCTCGTACAGATGATACTGTTTTGAAACATTTCGAAACGAAACTTTTAGTTTCATCGTATAATCTCCTTACTTTATTAAAGAAAGTCAACAAACTTGTCCCTGAATTTCATATGCAGGATCGAACCCACCGTCAATAACAGCAATGTGAATAACCAGAAATACAAGGTATAGTTTATATCTTCAAAAAACCAACGGCCGTTTAAAAAGCTGTTTCTGAAGCCGTCTATAATATAGAAAAGCGGATTTAATTTTAAGACCGCCAACACATGCGGCCTGTTGGCCAAGCTGTGCGCCACATCCCAAAAGATCGGCATCAGGAAAAACAGCAGCCTTGTCCCGGCCTGAAGCAAAAATTGATAATCCCTCACTAAAACGCTGATGGTCGAATTAAGCAAACTGAACGAAAACATAAACGCGAGCATACAGAACAGAAAATAAAAATATTGCAGCCAATGCAGCGTTGGGAAATTTCCGCTTCCCAAAAGTATTAAGACATAGATGAACGTCATCGCCAAATAGCTGAATAAATTGGAAGCAATCACAACGGCAGGCAATGAGCTGATCGGAAAATTCATTTTAGACACTAAGTTAATTCTTTTATATACACTGTTTGATCCATCAAGAATCGTAGGGCTGATAAAAAACCATGGAATGATGCCGGCAAGCATCCAAATAATAAACGGGTAATGGTCAACATCTGCCCTGGCGCCTTTAATTCCGGTTCCAAACACAAACCAATAAGCTAAAATCTGGATCAGCGGATTTAGAAACTGCCAAACAACGCCCAAATAATTCATTTGATACTTTGACTTCGTTTCATAAACCGCAAGCCGCATAATCAGCGGAAGCGAAGAAAATACCTCTTTTAGAACCTTCACCAATGCATTCATTCTAATCTTCCTTAGGTTAAAATTTGGGGCTTTTGCATGTAACTTTACTTTTAAAAGCACCGCTCATTATTGTAACAGATTTAATGTTTTTTTTCACTTTTGAGTAAGTTTTCATCTTTAGTGCTGTGTTTTCAATGTAATCAGCTTTCATAAGGAAAAAACTGCCGGAATACCGACAGTCCCTTTACTTTTTTATTTTGGCCATAATGCTAGTAAGAATATTATGGCTTTTAATCGACAGATTATTTTTCTCGGTTTTATACAATTGAATGTTTTGTCTGCCTCTTTTCATTTTTAAATGAAGATGGCCGGAGTATTGCTGACTGCTTAATCGATAATGTTTCTTTTGTGATACAAAATAAAAGTCATATGTCATATAATCATCAAAAAAATGATCCCAGAGAATTTCATATTCGTTCAAACTTTTTTGTAAGAAGAATATTTTTTCCTTAGTTAATCTATTTTTCAAGTAAAAACCTTCACTGCTGCTCAACGGATCACTTGTCACCAAAGATAATTTATTTTCATCAAATGTTATAGATGCAACTGAGAAATTCATTAAACTTAATGATAAATTATCCTGTGGCGTAAAGTAAAATTTGAATCCTTGTACATTGTTCTCACCTGATTCTTCAAATGTTCCGAAGGTCTTCCTGGAAATTCTGAACTTATCTTCTTTATTTTTATATTTAAAATTCAGATAAATATCGTAAATGCCTGTTGCTTCATTCTCAAAATGCTGAAAAGGAACTTTTGCAGTAAAAAGGTCCAAATCGTTTTTTATAAAAGTAAAGACCTTTTTTTCATCTGTATGATGCCTGGATTCGAATGATATTTCAATTTTAACATCTTCCTTAAATAACGAAGGAAGATTTAAATTTTCAATATATATATTATTTTCATCTGTATAAAATTTTTCTATCTTAACAAACTCTTTTTTTAATACTTTTATTTCAAACAGCTCATCAGGTATCCCAAAATGCTCGTCTCTAAAAAATGGAAGACCCCAATAATATCTTCCGTCTTCGACAATTATTCTCCCGTTTGGCTTTGCTGTTAAATAAAAAATTAATTCTTCTTTCATATCGTTCAACAAGAAGTATATATATAAGTTATTTAAGATGCCCAAGTCGTTATCATAGATATTTCTTACTTTTAATAATAAATCCTTAGTTTTGTCATAGAAGATATCTCTGAACTTCTTATTGTAAACAATATTATTGATAGGGAAAAATATCCTTTCGATATTTCTCTTTAAAAATTCATTCGTCAGCTCGGGATCGCCGAATTGTTCGAAGTAGTTTATTTGGTAATAAACAGATTCCATCCGGTCCATAAAATTGTTGATGTCCCCATTTAACTGAGTAATTGATTTTTGAGCTGCCTCAGCCCCTCTTTTTCTCCACAAGTAAACGATATCCGTAATGATGGCTATTCGATTTGCATATAAAAAAGCTTTGTGAACCATAGGCCTGTCTGCATACAGCATTTTAGGAGGCATAAAGCATTCATGATCAAAAATCAGGCTTCTTCTGAAAATTTTATTCCAATAAAAACCATCATAAAATATATCCAAAAAATCTTTCACGTTGTCAACAATTCTGTGTTCTTTCCAAACTTCGCGTTCTTTTTTATAAATAATTTCTTTTTGAATACCATCAATTAAAATATTGGGTCTTCCGATTACAATGTCCGAGTTTGTTCTTTTAGCTTCTTCGTACATTTTTTCATAAGCATTTAAAGGAACAATATCATCGGAATCCATTATCGTAACAAATTCTCCGCTTGCGTGGCGGAGGCCGTTGTTTCCTGCAATAGCGCCTCCGCTGTTATTCTGGTTGATTACTTTAACATTTTTATATTCGCTGTATTCTTCTAAAATGAGATGGCTATTATCAGGACTTTCATCGTTTACAATAATGATCTCTATATCTTTAAGCGATTGATTGACAAGAGAATCCAAGCATTCTCTTAAATAGTCTTCTGTATTGTAGACTAAAACTACGACACTCAATTTATAGTTGTAATTTGACAATTTATTCACCCTACTAATTTATTTTAGAGAGCCCGTCAGACTCGAAAGCTTGGAATTATAGTCATCCATCAGTTTCATCATGATTTTACAAATTTGGTCTACACTGCTTTCATGAAGTTCCGCGTACATCGGCAGAGCCAGCATCCTTTCGCTTACAGATAAAGCAGTCGGAGTCTCGCCTTTGGGATATTGGCAAAATTTGAACTCATTGCATAGAGGATAAAAATATTTTCTGGTGTATAAATTATATTTTTTTGCTTCATTAAAAACATAATCACGAATTTCTTTGCTGTTAAATAATACTGGGAAGTACGAGTAGCTATGAGATACTCCATCCATTTCGTTCAATATGGTAATCGAGGAAAGTTTAGCGAGATATTTCCGATACGCTGCATAAACTTTTTTTCTGGCAAGAATATCTTCATCGATTGTCTGTAAATTAACGAGCCCCATTGCAGCTTGAAATTCGTTCATTTTTGCATTTACACCTGGATAATCAATTGAATCCTCAGCTGCTATTCCGAAATTTTTCATGGCATTCAGCTTTTTTCCGATCGCAGGATCTCTAAATACGAGCAAACCGCCTTCAATAGAATGAAATACTTTTGTCGCATGCATGCTGAACATAGAAATGTCGCCGAATTCTGCAATGCTCCTTCCGTTTAATGAAACTCCAAACGCATGGGCTGCATCATAAATCACTTTCAAGTTATATTTCTCGGCTATTTTTTCGATTTCATATACATCACAAGGATTTCCGTACACATGAACAGCAACAATTGCAGATGTTTTGTCAGTAATTAAACGTTCGATTTGATTTGTATCGATATTGTAAGTATGAGGTTCAATATCACAGAAGACCGGTTTCAGACCCGTATTTAAAATGGCTTGAACAGTTGAGGCAAACGTAAAAGGCGTCGTTATCACCTCTCCGCTTAAATCCAAGCTTTTTAAAGCCAATTCTAACGCAGAGTGCCCATTTACAAACAGTTCCAAATGGTGATTTGTTTGCAAATACCCTGTTAGTGCCTCCTTGAATTCTTCATGAAGCGGACCGTTATTGGTCAGCCAGTTATTATCCCAAATTTTTTGGATTTTTGCTAAATAAGCTTCCATCGATGGGAGCTTTGGTTTTGTAACGTTGATACGTTCATTGAATTTTAAATGTCCGGCCATTTTAATATCTCCAGTCAATTAAAGCTTCAACCGAGTCCACATCAAATACTGGAATATTTAAGTTTCGAATTTCGAGACGTTCCTGAAAAGAATCATCTATGAAAATTGACGGAACATCATGCTGAATTGAAGCTGATTTGTTTTCAGACTTCCTAATATGAATGATCTCATCAAAAAGATCCGCACTGATTTTCAGGCTTTTAAGGGTAGTCCTGATGTCATGAATATGTTTGGTGATGAGGATGAGCTCCTTTTCGTCTCTCACACACTGATATAAAAACTGCATTAACACTGGATTGACTTTAAAGTTGTTTGTAATAGTATCATCAAAGTCAACGTAGACTCTTTTATATTCATAGTTCAGTTGAAACCTGTTGATTAAGGCCCTGTCGACTTCTACTTCCAATTCATTATCGATTACATCCAAGGCGTAGCCCATTCTGTCTAAGAGGCTTAACAGCGGAAAATTCACGCCTTTATTGCGGTACAGGCTCATCGTTCCGGCGATGCGGGGAGCAATCTCAAGAAGTTTTAGTCTGCCGTTCTTATCGGCTTTAAGCTGAAAGAACCAGGCGCCTCTGAAATCCAGCTTATCATTTAAGATATGTGCGATTCGCTTCGTGGAAGGGTCCAAAGGCAATGTAACCGAATTAACACTAATACCGCTTTTGACCCTTCTTCTTTCCCTCTTTCCGACAAATTTTAATTCGCCATCTTTGTTCGTAAAACAATCAATCGTATACTCCGCTCCAGGGAGATATTCCAATATAAGCAGATCTTTTGCTTTTTTTAAATAGAAATTTAATTCATCGATATTTTCGGCCAAGGCAACTCCTTTAGATCCTTGTCCAACATCAGGCTTCAAAAAGACCGGAAATGCCTTCACATCATTTTTATGTTCAAACATTTTTGGAACAAAGTCTTCTTTAGCCAAAAATTCGTATGTTTTCTTTTTAGACCTTGCAATTTCGCATGTTTCAGCAGAAGACGTGATAACTTGCGCATTCAGCCTGCTTCTCTCTTGGGCAAGTTTTAGAACAACACTGTCATGTGCTGGAAATATATAGTCTATGTTGTACTGATCGACTACCTCATTTAACTTTCCTATAAAGTCGGCGGAGTCAATATTCGGAAGGTGTTCAACATAGTTTTTGTATACAAATCTTCCATGGTCAGGCACACTTGAGGCACCAAAAAGATTAATATTTTTTACAAATTTTAATGAATTATGAATTTCCAGGCCGATTTCAGACCCGCATGGAAATACTAAAACGTTTTTATTCAATTATTTACCTCCCTCGAATACTTCCCGTATGACCTTTGCCGATGAGTCCCCTTTTTCCAGGTAGCAGTAGGCCCCGACAAAATCCTGGTATTGATCTTCAAATTTTCTTTGTACTTCATCTATGTCTTTAATAGCGCTGATCAATTCTTCATTTGTTTTTAAGATCGGTCCTGGCAAATCTTTTTCCATATCAAGATAAAAGCCTCTAATTTGATTCTTATACATATCAAAGTCATATGCATAAAACAACATCGGTCTCCCTGTATTGGCAAATTCAAAAAATACCGAAGAATAGTCTGTGATAAGGATATCTGAAATCAAATAGAGCTCTTGAATGTCATCGTAAGAAGAAAGATCATAAACAGATGATGCAAGCTCCTCAGAAATATTTAGAGATTCAGAAATCAAATGGTGCATTCTCAGTACCAGTACATATTCATCTGAAAGCTGCTCTTTGAATTGATTGAGGTCGATTTTCAAATCAAACACATGATTCCATGAACTTGCAGCTTGATTATCTCTCCATGTAGGAGCATATAAAATAACCTTTTTATCTTTAGGAATTCCAATTTTCTCTTTGATTTGTTGTTTTATGATAGAGGCATCCCTCTTGTAAAAAATGTCATTTGCCGGGTAGCCGAATTCAAGCATCTTTTTGTTGAATTTAAAAGCTCTTCTAAAAATTCCGCTTGAATACTGGTTGGCCGACAATAAATAATCCCAGTTTCGGGATTCTAAATAGAAATTTTCTCTTGCCATTTTTTCGGGTCCGTCGACTTCAATATCATATCCAAGCTTTTTTAAAGGCGTACCATGCCAAGTTTGAAGATAAATATTTCCTTCGCGTTTTCGATGAACAGGAAAAATGATATTACTCACCCAATATTTTGAAAGGGCCAGATATTTATAATATTCTTCACTTTCTCTTTGAACAATGATCGGTTCCCCCGGTATTTTTTCTTCACCGGAATAAGACCAGACAAAAGTGAACTTATCACCATAACCCATTTTAAGCATTTCTTCATAAATATATTTTGGGTTGCCTGAATAGCTTTTTCCTAAAAAGCTTTCGAAAAAAACCATTCGCCTGTTCAAAGGATGTCTCTCGCATGTTTCATTAAAAACAGTTTTACCCTTTGCGATTGCATAGGTTTTCTCAAATTGCGGTTTATCAGTATACCAGAGTGCAAGGCTTTCTTTTCCCATTGTGGCATAGAGCACGGATTGCATTCCGTTCGTATCAGGATTCACGAGCAGATATCGATCCTCTTCATGATCAAAATTATCATATCCGTTCATCTCTATTAATTCTTTGTAAATTACCTTATTCAAGCCATCCCTAATTTGTAAAAACAAATCCCATCTGCTATTGACATTTAAATCGTTTTTTAGCTTGTCTATTAAAATAATATCCTTAAAGTAAATATCCTCATTGCAATAAAAGTCTAAATTAAAGCCATATGCCTTTTTATTATCCCTTCTAACCATAATGAGCTCTAATTTATTAATTTCCTGGGCAGGTTTAACACTTTCAATTTGTCCTTCAATATAAAAGTTTTTTCCAACTGTCTTTAAATGTTTAATTTTATGAAAAAACAAGACTCTTTTCGTGTTGAAGGATAAATAATTGTCTTTTGTTTTATAAGAACTGATTTTAAAATTGCTATCCTTATTAATTTTGGAAAATCCATAATTTGTTTTTGAAAACGGAGTCCTTTTAGACAGATACCTGTTGTACAGCTTTGCTTTTACGTAAAAATCCAACACAGTACTGTCCGCTAAAGAAAGAATATCTTCATAATTAAAGTCCGCTTGATTATGTTTGATCTCTTTTTTCAGCCTTCTGCCGGTTGACCTGTCTTTTATAACAAAAAACTTTTGGCCAATAAACGGTTTTAAACCGGTAAAATGAAATGATAATCGGTCATTTTCAGATTGAATGCTGACTCTGTGGTTCTGAATGCTCCTGTACATTAGTTTTTTCATCATTTTTTTAAACATGCTTTGACCTCAATTACGTTCATTAATATTATTTTGTTTCATAAGTTAGCCTATAGTATTCTTTGTAGCTTTCATTCATGATATTTTCCATCCAGGCCTGATTTTCAAGATACCATTTAATCGTTTCCCGTATCCCTGATTCCCATGTTACATCCGGCTTCCATCCAAGATCCCTCGTGATCTTTTCGGAATTTATCGCGTATCGTCTGTCATGGCCTTTTCGATCTTGAACATACGTTATCAGTTCTTCAGTAATATCCTCATTCACATTGTCATGTAAATATTTAATTATGGTTTTCACCAATTCAATATTTGTTTTTTCGTTATATCCGCCGACATTATAAATTTCTCCCGGCGCAGCTCCCTGTATAACCAAATCTATTGCCTTGCAATGATCCTCAACATACAGCCAATCCCTGACATTCAAGCCATCGCCGTATAAAGGAATATCCAGCAGGTTGAGACAGTTATTGATAACAAGAGGAATCATTTTTTCCGGAAATTGATATGGCCCGTAGTTATTTGAGCACCTCGTGATATTGACAGGGAACTTGTAGGTATCAAAATAGGATTTTACAATTAAGTCGGCAGATGCTTTACTGGAAGAATACGGACTGTGAGGATCTAAAGGCGTTGTTTCAGAAAATAACCCCTCTTTCCCTAAAGAACCGTACACTTCATCTGTTGAAACTTGTATAAACTTCTTCCCGGCCTGAAAATCCCCGTTATCCAATTCCCACTTGTCTTTTGCTGCATTTAGCAGGTTTGCTGTTCCGAGGACGTTGGTTTTCACAAAGATATCAGGGTTTTGGATACTTCTATCAACATGCGATTCCGCCGCAAAATTTACTACATAATCAATATCGTGCTTTTCAAAAACATTTTTAATGGCTTCATTATCGCTAATATCTGCTTTAACAAACTGATAATTATCATACTTTTCAATTTTGGTTAAGTTCTCAAGGTTACCAGCATAAGTAAGATGATCCAAATTGACAATAAAAATATCATTATATTTTTTTAGCATATAATGAATAAAATTAGACCCGATGAATCCTGCCCCGCCTGTTACCAGATATACTTTCATTATTTTCTCTCCCTCAGACTAATTCCATACTTTCTGTGTTTTCTAAAATTTTCAATAAGTATTTGCCGTATTCTGTTTTGCTTAACGGTTCAGCCAGGCTTCTTAATTTGCCGGCACTTATATAGCCCTTCCTATATGCAATTTCTTCAAGAGAAGCGATATAAAGCCCTTGCCTATTCTGAACAGCTTCGACATAGTTGCTGGCTTCGAGCAAACTTTTATGTGTTCCCGTATCCAGCCATGCCATCCCTCTGCCTATAAGCTGAACTTTCAATTTGCCCTTGTTTAAATACGCTTCATTGACAGAACTAATCTCCAATTCTCCTCTGGCAGACGGCTGAATGCTTTTAGCTATTTCAATTACGTCATTATCGTAAAAATATAAGCCTGGAACTGCATAATTTGACTTCGGGAATTCAGGCTTTTCTTCAATTCCAAGCACATTCCCGCTGCTGTCAAACTCCACTACCCCATACTCACTTGGATTTTTTACATAATAGCCGAAAATCAGGGCTCCTTCTTTTAATGTAAGAGCTCTTTCCAAAATCTCTGTAAAGCCTTGTCCATAAAAGATATTATCACCTAAGACAAGAGCTACATTATCATCGCCGATAAAATCTTCCCCTATGATAAACGCATCGGCAAGTCCCCGGGGATGATCCTGTACTGCATAACTAAATTTAATTCCCAGATCGTCACCATTCCCAAGCAAAGTTTTAAAGTAAGGCATATCTCTTGACGTTGAAATTATCAATATTTCCGTAATTCCGCTTAACATTAAAACAGAGATAGGATAATAGATCATCGGCTTATCATATACAGGAACCAATTGTTTGGAAACTCCTCTTGTTATCGGATAAAGTCTGGATCCTGTTCCTCCCGCCAGCACAATCCCTTTCATTTGCAACCTCCTGAATTTTTTGTAATATTTTAAAATTTTGAATACGCGAAAAAAGAAGCAACGCATTATCACTTCTTCCGACTGTCCTCATGAGTTTTATGATCCGCTTCCTAAAAATCACATTCCAAATCCTGCACTGCATTTTTTTCGCAAATTTTTGCCATGGAGGCTAACACCGCCTGCATTGCAGTGTTTGATTTACGCTTAAGCGATAGTGACTTTCTCGAGGATTTATTCAAAAGGGATGAAGAAAATAATGCTTAAATAGGTCTCTAATGTATCTAATCAACTTCTCTAAACTTATAGAACTAAGACAAAAGTAGTTGAAAACCTTTACAAACTAGTAACATTAAGTAATGATAACACATATATACAAGGATGTTAAGTTCTTAATAGAGAATTTGACACAGTTAAACCTCTTAAAACTAAGTCTTAAGACCTAATATAATCAAACGGTCTTTTCTGCGAAGATAGACATTTGGCTGTTTTAAAAGGATCAGAACAGCTTCATCCATATAAAAAAACCCGAATTAGGACTTTTTACTTGTCCCATTCGGGTTTTTCATGAAAAATTACTCAAAAACCTTCTTCACAACTCGCTCAGACGATTTTCCCGTCTCCAGATAACAGAACTTCTCATAGAAAGGCTCGAATATATCCGGCAGGCGGTAGTCCGGCGATTCCGTTTCCCTGATTTTTTTGATGACTTCGTCCGTCGTTTTGACGAGCGGGCCCGGAGCTTCTTTTTCGAAGTCAAAGTAGAAGCCGCGCAGCTTGTCGCGATACGTCTCAATGTCTGGAACAAAGAAAATCATCGGCCGCTTCAAATTCGCAAAATCGAAGAAGACGGAAGAGTAATCCGTGATCAGCAAATCGGATACCATATAAAGCTCGCGGATGTCCTCATATGAAGAGAAGTCGTATGCAAACCCTTGGTATGGCTCAAGGTCGAAGTTTTCAGCCACCAAGTAGTGCATCCTGAGGACGATCACATAGTCATCGCCGATTTCCTCCCTCATTTTCGCCAAATCCAAATCAAGGTCAAATTTGTATTTTCCCTTTTTATAAAACTGATCATCCCGCCATGTCGGCGCATAAATGATTACTTTTTTGTCAGCCGGCAGCTTCATTTTCTCTTTTAATGCGCGAACCGTTTCGGCATTGTTGTCCGTATGGAGAAAATCGTTTCTCGGATAGCCGGATTCGATCATCGTTTTATTGAATTGGAATGCACGGGCAAAGATCTCGGTTGAGTATGCGTTCGGCGAGATCAGATAATCCCATTTTGACGCTTCCATCGTGAAATTCTTTTTGTATTTTTCCGTGTTGGTTCCGGGCATGTGCACTTCATCCATATCGACGGCAAGGCGTTTTAGCGGCGTGCCGTGCCATGTTTGAAGATATGTCGTGTGCTCCGGCTTTGGAATCCATAAAGGCATTCGGCTGTTTACAACCCAATATTCGGCTCTTGCCATGGCAAACAGCCACTTCAGGGTAAACCTTTTGATGTAAGGAATGCCTTTTTCCTCAAAGATATCCGTATAATCCGGATTTACGCTCCAATACATGTCGTAATCCGGTTTGTTTTCTTTCATATATTCGTAAATCGCCCGTGGATTACAACTGTACTGCTTTCCGGCGAAGCTTTCAAAAATGACGGTCTTCTTTTTAACCGGCAGCTTTGCAGCCAGTCCGAAGGTGAAATAATATACCTTTTTCACGCCTCTGTCTATTTTCTTCTTCAGTTTATTCTTTCTCCTGCGGAAAAAGGAAACAGCTCTGTTCTTTTTCCCGACCACAAAATAAACAGCCCTTGTTTTAAATGTGTAATCATTCATTCTTAAGCGCATCATTCTCTTTTTCTTTTGCGGATAGACATGAAAACGCGCCGGGCCTTTTTCCGTTTCGAGAACCGTAAATTGGCTATTTTGCGGATTCGCTTTATTTTTCAGCATTAACGCTTTGCTTCGTTTAACGACTTCTTCGCCTGTTTCGGGATCCTTGCCTATAAATTCGATATGAAACTGAAACATGGCAGGCATAACATTTTCTTCGTAAAGCTTTTTAAGACCGATTTGCACGGTAAAACCGGCGTTTTTGCCTTCTTCTAAAGGAAATTGGAAAAGCCTTTTTTCCTCTGAATCCGAGATTTCATTTAACACAAGCCGTCTTTGCTTGACGTCGAAGCCTTCACTGTCAAGCAAAAAAGCATATCCCTTAAGCGTCAATTCACCTTCAGGATTTAATTCGACACGCTCAACTTCAGCAACGGCTTTTTTCGTCAGAACCTTCAAAGAAAAGTTTCCTTTTTTGGTCGTATACGGAAGGAAGAAAACTCCTGCTTCCTCATCCCGCTTCCAGGAAAGTTCAATCGGCTGAAACTCTGTCTTCATTCTTTTCTTCAGAAGGACGTTTTCAGTCATGTCATCGGTCATCCGATATGTCGCATAGAAATCAACACACCCCGTCCCTCTGACATGGTTTGAAAGGTCCCCCAAATTGATGACTGTCTTGTATCGCTGTTCTTCCGATCCCCCAACTTTTTCGCAGGGGAACGGCAGCTCTTCCTTTGATTTCCGATTGACTGCCAGCAGACCAATTTCTTCAGCAGACGCTGAGCTTTCAAAAGAGAAAACGAGGTGGACCTGCCAATCTTTCATTTTTAGATCGATTAAATTGCATTTTATTGCAACTGCATTAACCATAAAATAAGTCTACTCCTCTTTTATCAAATCCAATTAGCAGAACGTTTTTCACTTTATTTTCAAAGAAATATTGCCTTTTACGGTTTTATAAAAAATGTACGATTTTTGATTGATGTCTTTCTCAGATTTAACATCTGTATCCTTTATTAAATTAATTCTTTCATAATCATTATACACAAGATACATGACATATCCACCTGCGCGCAGGTCAGCCAGTTGTTGAAGGGTCAGCTTCAGGCTGTAGGAACCGTCAGCTTCGGCACTCACGTTGAAATCATGATCAATATTGGCTTTTTCCCTATGCTGAAACTGTATCCCGTTTATATTGACTCTTTGTTTGCCATAAGCGGAAAAATTCATGACAAATACATCATCGATAAATTCGTGGCTGTTTACCTCTGCATACAGCGGTATTTCGATCAGTTTATATGCTTCATCTTTTAAAGGGCCTTCATAGTAAGCTGTATCACCTTTAATGACGATTTTTTTATTAGGCTCCTTTTTCGACCAGCGGAATAATTGTTCGATCTCGTCATACCGTTTCTCTTTCAATAGATCAAAGGCGATTTTATGCATCGGCTTGAAAAACGTTTCGGAAATATCGTATTTTGTTTTCTTTAAGATCCCCAGAATTTCTTTGAACTTTTCATAATACTCTTCTTTGCTTTCGCTCTTTAAGAAATGGTGCCTGTCAAAAAGACGGGTAATGGCATCGAATTCGACCAGGCGGTTAATAGCCATTTTCTCTATATCTTTGTCCAGTTTTTTACTTAAAACGTATTTCATGACGGCTATGTTTGAATCTGTTTTTTCTATAATGTTTGTCTGTTTCGTCAGTGAACCGTTATTTTCATCCAACCGGTTCAGATAGTAGACAGGATCTGTTGTGGTTGAAATTTCACTGCAATTAAATAAAACATCCATGAAAAACTGCTTGTCCTCCGCAAATTTCATTTCAGGAAACCTGATCTTGTTTTCCTTGATAAAATCGAGGCGCATCATTCTCGCGCGCGGGCCAAGATGATAAAAAATGTGCCGAATCGAAAGCGGAGAAACATTCAGTCTTTTCTTCACAGATTCATATTTGCCGATTATTTTTTGACCGCCTGCTTCAACCTGAATGGTTTTCCCTACCGCGTAGTTGACTTGACTCTCTTCTAGTATTTTATATAAACTTAGAATTCCATTCGGGGCAAACCAGTCGTCTGCATCAAGAAACGTGATGTATTTCGCATTCGCCAATTCGATTCCCAGGTTTCTCGGGTGAGCCGGCGTTCCGGTATTGGTTTCTAAAAGAACGACCGTAATGTTTTCATAAAGGTCTGCATATTCGTTCAGGATTTCCCTTGAACGATCTGTTGAACAGTCATCAACCAAGATTAAAGATATACGATGAAAACCGAAATTTTGTCTGATTACCGAGTCTACCGTTTCTTTGAGATACTTTTCCGCATTGTAGACGGGAACGACTACTGCCACTTCTTTTTTCTCTTCTAAAGCTTCTCTATTTAATACTTGAAAACCATGTTTTTGAAGGATATCTTCCTCTTTTTCAGTTCGTTTAAAGTTAAATAAACGATTTATATTCATTTATTTTCTCCTCTATCCATAGGAATTTGTGCAATACAAATATAGCTAAACAAGCTCAAAATTACAAGAAGTACTTTTCCTTTTTCAGGAAAAGTACTTCTTTAAAGAACTCTATTTCTCTTTCCATTACAGGCCGGCGATTTCCTCTTTGATCTTTGTCGTCGAAATTCCTTCTGTTCTTGGCAGATAGACGACCTCACAGTGTTCTTTTAAGAAATCAAATTTTCCTTCCCAGTCATCCCCCATGACAAAAACGTCAATATCATGGTCGATAACATCCTGGACTTTCTGATCCCAGCTTTTTTCCGGGATGACTTCATCGACGTAGCGGATGGTTTCCAGGATGAGTTTGCGGTGCTCATAGCTATGGTAAGCTTTTTTCTGTTTTTGAAGGTTGAACTCGTCCGTAGAAATCGCTACGACAAGATAATCGCCCAACTGTTTGGCGCGTTCCAATAATTTGATATGTCCCCAATGCAATAAATCGAATGTTCCGTATGTGATGACTTTCTTCATGTTAAATGTACTCTCCTTCCTAATCTATAACGTTCAAAAACCACTATGATTAACTTTCCGAAATTTCTCTATCCGAAAAACACGTATACTCTTCACTAAAAAAGACAATTTTTCCGCATGTCTTCACTGATCATTTATTATAGCACATTGCATATTAAACGTTAAGCATTGTAAATGGCAAATAAAATTCCAAATTTTGTTTTAAGATTTGTCCCGTTTCGCCTGATGTCTGAAGACAGCGTAAAAAATCTTAATCTGCTGTAAAGATATTGTTAAGCTTTTATGAATCATCTATGTTAAAATATACGTTAGACCGATGGAATTTTTGGGCTGGTTGTTTTTCTTAGACATTTTCATTTCGTTTAAATATAAATTGGACTTTTATATCGGAAGGAGGAGATGATGTTGCAAACGGAGCGAATTTATAACCTGTCATATGTAAACGCCGATTTATCCGGCTTTTTGCATCATCTTGAGAAGTCATACATTAATCAGCGGGTCGGTGCTTATATCGCCACCGTCAACCCTGAAATCGGATATGCAGCTGCAAAAGACAGCAGCTACTGCGACGTTTTGTCAGCAGCGGATTTTATACTGCCCGACGGCATCGGCGTCGTGATGATGTCAAAGCTGACGAATAACCGGTTAAAATCAAGAATTGCGGGCTATGATGTGTTTGTCAACCTGCTGAAGATCGCCAACGATAAACAGAAAAGAATCTTTTTATACGGTGCGAAGAAAGAGGTTAATCAAGCCGTCGTCGACCGCATCTCTTCTGAATACCCGGGCATCAGCATTGTCGGATATTCAGACGGCTATGCACAGGACAAAGAAGCGGTGGCCAAACGCATCGCGAAGGCCAAACCTGACATGGTGTTCGTAGCTCTTGGCTACCCGCATCAGGAAAGGTTTATTTATGAATATAAGCATCTGTTTCCGCAGGCCATTGCAATCGGGCTTGGCGGAAGCTTCGACGTTTTCAGCGGCACGGTAAAACGCGCGCCGAACTTCCTGATTCGCTTGAACCTTGAATGGCTGTACCGTCTTTTGACAAACCCTTCAAGATGGAAACGGATGCTCAATATCCCGAAATATGCTTTTACTGTTCTGAAGGAGGAAAAGGTTCAAAAACAGAGCTATTATCCTGAACAGGTGAAAGAGCGGTCAAAACAAATCGATGCATAGAAAGAGATTAGGCTGAATCATGAATATACGATCTTTGCTCGCCATGTTTTATTCCGGCTTCCTTTCGGTGATCAGCTTTATGCTGACATGGGTGAAGCCCCGAAACAGAGCCGTTCTTCTCGTTTCCTTCCAGGATAACGCAAGAGCGCTCCTAAATGAATATGAGGACTCAGGCCGTCCGTTTGAATTGGAAGTGCTGTATACCCGGCATGCGGTTTCCCTTGCTAATGGATACCCGTCTGTTTCATCATGCGTTATCAATGAAAAAAATCCTTTTCATTTGATGCGGGCCGTTTACAGCATGTTCAAAAGCAAATGCGTGATTACGGATAATTATTTTTTGCTGACGAGCGTGCTTCGCAAACGGCCGCAGACGAAATGCATCCAGATTTGGCATGCGAACGGCGCGCTGAAGAAGTTCGGCCTTGAGGATATCGGAAATCGCCGCAGAACGCCCGCAGATATGAAGAGGTTTAAAAAAGTATACGCCTCATTTGACTATATCGCTGTCGGATCGGAAAAGATGGCGGACATTTTCAAGCGCTCATTCGGTGTAAAGGATGAGCAGATATTGCGGACAGGCGTTCCCCTGACTGATCAGTATTTTAAAGATGAGACACGCCCTTTGGAAACTTCGGGCCAAAAGGTCATCCTTTATGCGCCGACGTACAGAGACTATAATATGACAAGCGTGAAACTCCCTTTTTCAAAAGAGCACCTCTCTGAAGAATTAAAGGGAGAATTTTTGCTTTGGGTTAAGCTGCACCCGGCCGTTCGCAATCATGTCGGACTTGAGGAATATGAAGGCATGATCAAGGACGTTTCAGATCTTCCATTAAAGGATCTTCTGCATGCAAGCGACGTGCTGATATCGGATTATTCCTCGATCCCTTTCGAATACGCCCTGCTGGATAAACCGATGCTGTTTTACACGTATGATCTTAAAGAGTACGATAAAAAACGCGGACTGATTGACGGCTATGAAGCGGTGATCCCGGGGAAAGCCTGTCTTACCCGCGGCATGCTTCTTGAAGAACTAAAGAACATTCACCATGTGCATGAAGAGATTAAACGATTTTCTTATGAATGGAATGAGTATTCACATGGCGATGCCAGCAGGAAGCTGCTCGAGTTTATCGAACAACAGATGCTTGAAGGCAAAAAAAGACCGGCCTGTTCCTAATGGATCAGGACCGGTCTTTTTTGTGCCAGCCTATCGATAAACCGGCACATCATAATACAGCGTATAATCATCAAGCAATGTATAAAGACTGTACATTCTGGTGACCTGCTTGGAAGCCCAGCCGACGTCTGTCGCATATTGATGCAGGGCGTTCGGCGACCATCTCATTTTATAGAGCGTGTCTTGCTCGTAGGCCGGATTGTGAATATACGATTGGCCGATAAATTTGGCTCCTCCGATAATAGCGGCTTCCGGGGTGAACCAGCCTTGTTCATAGGCGTATTTTGCGCCGTAGTAGAGCGGGTTGCTGTCGTACGCTCCGACGCCGTACATATTGTAGACCTTCTTGCCGTTGAATGTCGTTCCTTTTGCCAATTGCGAGGTGCCGTTCCCTGTTTCAAGGAGGGAGTGTGAGATGAGATACAGTTCGTTGATGCTGTATGTTCTCGCGGCACCGATGAATGATTGGCCTTTTCCTGCTAAAATCCCTTTATTATAAAGGATTTTGGAATTGACTTCTGCAGCGTTCAAACCGGCTGTTTTCGACAGCTTTAAAAATTGGAAGTATGCCGAACTGTCTTGTGTGAAATTGTCCGGATTGACGTATTTCTCGACTTCTTCCCTGCTGGCGTTTCTCCAGTTCATCCGGATTTTCCCCCAGCCGTTTTCTTGTGAGATGATGTTGACCTTATCGCCTTTTTCAAGCTGGCCGATGATATTTCCGCTTGTGACGCGGGGGCTTGATCTGACATTGAGAACATCCGCAGTCACAGTTTGGTTCGCGGTATTGATGTATGTTAATGAAACATATGCCGCGGCATCCGTTTGCGGGCTGACTTTCATCTGTTTGTCAATCATCTGGCTCAGCGTGATTCCGTAATCGGTCGTCATCAATTGCGGGCCGTCTTTGATTTTTACGATATTTGCCGTCCAGCCGTAATTCTTTTTGATTACGCCGGCGGCGGCTTGTGCTCGGTCTTTGCCCGTGAATTGTTTGTTAATAATGACATTGTACAGGCTTGTCGTTTTCGTGCTGTAAGAGGCGCTGACAGCGTTCTTTTTGAAAAAATTCATGCCTTTGTCAAGGCTTGATTTGCTCGTGATCCGGCTTGCGGTAATCTTGTACTGTCTGTAGCCGTATTTCCCTGTTTGCCGGATGGTGCCCGCGATATTTTTCTTGCTGTAAAACTTAAGGGCCTGGTTCAGCTTGTCCTGACCGATGACGGCTTCTGACATCAGCTTGTATTGGCTGTAGACCTGTCCTGTTTTTTCCGAAACTGCTTTGATGCCGTTCGTTTGGAAAAAGCGGAGCGCTTTTGCTATTTTTTCTTGTTCGAATACGGCTTCAGATGTCAGTCTGTATTGGCTGTAGATTTTCTTTCCCGTTTGAGCTGCTGTTCCCGGAGCGCCGTTTTCGCTAAAGAAATCAAGCCCTTTTTTCATTTGGCTTTGCGAGGCTGTTTCGGCTGAGACGATCCGGTAGCGGCTCGTCGTTTTGGTTCCGTTTTTTTGAACGGAGGCCTGTACCTTTTTGCCTTTAAAGAAGTTGACGCCCGCGGCTGCTTTACTTTGTGCTGCAACCTGGGATGAGACGATCTGGAAAGCTGCTTGCTTTGTTCCCGCTTTTGAGGACGTGTAGCGCCACGTTTTCTTTTTGAAAAAAGCTTTTATTTTGTTGAGCTGCTGACCGTTCACGTTTTTCATGCTGACGATCCAGTACCTCGTTTTTTTCACCCGTTCAATGCTTGAGGAAACGCCTGTGCCGTTTTTAATCTGCGCGGCAGCATTTTTGGCGCTTTTTTCACCGTTGAAATATCCCGATACTGCATTGTACAGCTGCTCGGGCCTGCCGGCTGCTTCGTAGGAACCTTTAATTTTCACCTGTTGTTCAAACTGCTTCAGCAGGTTTTTGGCGTTTGCTTCGCCCTGTATGGCGCCTGTTACGACTTTATATTGAACTTCCTGTTTTTTAACAGTCTGAAGCGATCCTTTCAGAGCGGTCTCTTTTCCAAATTGCGACAGCAGCGTTTTCGCTTTGCTTTCCCCGCTTATTTCCCCGGAGGTCAGCTTTACCATGTTCTGCCCCGCTCCGTACGGGACGTATGTCCCCTTTAGTCCTGTCTCTTTTTCAAAACGCGACAACAGGGACTTTGTTTGGCTTTCACCTTTGACTGGATCAGAGACGATCTTGACGTAAGGCGTTTGTTTCCCGGATGATGCATAGGATGCGTTCAGACCGGTTTCTTTTTCAAATTGGAGAGCGAGCTCCTTCGCCTTTGTTTCTCCTGAAAATTCCTTGGATACGGCTTGTACAAAAGGTTCCTGCTTTCCAACAGGTGCGTATATCCCCTTCAGGCCTGTTGTTTTCCCGAATTGAAGAAGCAGGTCTTTCGTTTTGGCTTCTCCTTCGATGCCGCCCGTTGCCAGTTCATATGTCGTGCCGTTTTTTCCGGATTCTTTTGTACCGGCTTTCCACCCCGTATCTTTTGTTAGTTTTTCGGCTGCTTTTACGGCCTCGGTTTTACTGCTGAACTCTTTAGGTGTTTCAATTTTGTATACGGAAGTATCCGTATATGCTGCAAATGCAGGGTTCGCTGTAAATCCCGCCTGGATAATCAGCAGACCGGCAGCGAAAAAAGCGGCTTTCTTGATGTTTTTGTTCACGTATCCTTTCCCCCTACCCGAGACTCTTAAAATATGAAACTCGCTTTCTTTTTTTATCGTCATCCCGAAACGATTTTTTCACAATAAAAAAAGCTTAGGCGCCTTTTTGGCAGCCTAAGCTTTTTCTAAATGTGTGAAACAATCAATTCGCACGATCCTTCTATGGTAAAATCGTTTGTCTCAGCCGGCAGGATAAAGTTTGTTCCTTTTTTTATACCGTACGCTTCACCGTCCTGAATCAGTTTAGCGTCTCCTTTAATGACGCTGCACAGGAAGAAAGGGTGATCCTGCGTCAGTTCGGCGCATCCGTCAATCTCCCATTTGTATACTGAAAAATACTCCGCTTCTACAAACGTTTTAATCGTGATTCCTTTTTGGGTTTCCGTCGACTCGTCGGTATATCCGTCAACATGCGGCACGGTTGTGACATCGATCGCCTGTGCAAGATGGAGTTCGCTCTTTTCTCCGTTTCTCTCTGTCCGGTCATCATCATAGACGCGGTACGCCGCTTCGGAGTTTTGTCCGGTTTCAAGCGCAAGCGTGCCTTCGCAAAGGGCATGGATCGTTCCGCTCGGCACGTAATAAAAATCGCCCGGTTTGATTTTGATCCGTCTCAGGCAGGTTTCCCAATCGCCGCTATGGAACATCGTGACAAGCTCCGTCCGCGTTCTGGCGGTGTGACCGTATACAATCTCGGCATTCTCTTTGCATTCGATGATATACCAGCATTTCGCCTTTCCCGGTTCATCGTTTTCATGTTCTGCTGCTTCATGATCATCGGGATGAACCTGCACCGGCATGTTTTGACTGGCATCAAGAATTTTTGTCAGCAGCGGAAAACGGTCGCCTTCCGTTCCGCCGAACAGTTCGCGGTGCTCGTCCCAAAGCTGGGCGAGCGTTTTTCCTTGATAAGGCCCAGAGGTCGCCACATTCGCTCTGCCCGGTCGGGCGGATACGGCCCAGCATTCACCTGTTAGATCAGAAGGGATGTCATAGCTGAAATGTTCCCTTAAACTTGTCCCTCCCCATATCCTTTCTGTGAATTCAGGCTGTAAAAATATCGGTGATTGCGTCATGCAGCCTTCTCCTCCCTTTGTCGTCTCTATCGCCAAAAATAAAACGCTTTCTTTTTTGTCTTACCCCTTTTCATATTCATTATGACGCTATTATAAAAGAAGTCAATCCCGGACTTATTCCAAAAGCCCGGGATTTTCTCCTTCATGACAGTTTGATGATTCTTTGATTTGAACTGCCTCTGTAGAGCAATGTCAAATCTCTCTTTTTGATCTCGAACGGCCCGTCCACAAGCACATCGCAATATTCCAAAAGCGCGCTGTGTTTGTCGTTGTTTAAAATCTGTTCGTACGTGTAGCCGCTGTACAGCCAAATATCTTTTTCAGAGTTCCGTTTAATTTTCTTGGATAATTCGATCAGCTCAGCTGTGTGCAAGAGCGGTTCTCCGCCGGAATAGGTCACGTTTGTCAAAGGATTGGTCATAATTTCCTCAAATACTTCGTCAATGGTCATGTCAAATCCGTTGTTGATGTTCCAGCTTTGTTTATTGTGGCAGCCTTCACACATGTGCGGGCAGCCCGCCAAAAATACAACGGTTCTCAAACCTTCTCCGTCTACGATGCTGTCATGGATAATGTTCATCACTTTCATTGGTGCTTCACTCTGTCCTTTTCTTCTTGTCTTTTAGCTGAATTCCATTTTGACATGTCTCCGACCAAATAGCCGGTAATCCTTCTGATTCTCTCAATTAAAGCTTCATCGCTGTTTTTGCATTGCGGGCATTCGTTGTCAATGATGCCGGTGAACCCGCACGCTTTGCAGTGGTCGACCGGATGGTTGATGGAAGCGTAGCCCATGCCTTCCCGGCGCATCGCACCTACGATCGTATCCATCGCCTGAACGTTTTTCTTCGGATCTCCGTCGAGTTCGATATAGCTGATGTGCCCGCCGTTGCACATCATGTGGAAAGGCGCTTCTTTTCTGATCTTTTCGATCGCCGTCAGCTTATAGTGAACAGGAATATGAAACGAGTTGGTATAGTACACCCGGTCTGTTACATTTTTGATGGATCCGAATTGGATTCTGTCTTTTTTGACGAATTTTCCTGATAGCCCTTCGGCAGGGGTCGCGATCAGCGAAAAGTTAAGCTTGTGCTTCTCCGTTGCTTCATCAGCCTTGTCCCTCATAAATTGAACGATTCTTTTGCCTAATTCGAACGCCTCATCACTCTCTCCGTGATGTTTGCCCGTCAAGGCGGTCAAAGCCTCAGCCAGTCCGATAAATCCGATGCTGAGCGTGCCGTGCTTGAGCACGTCTTCAAGCGTGTCATCCGGCCCCAGCCTTTCGCTTTCATGCCAGATGCCTTGCGAATACAGAAATTTAAAATCCTTCGCTCGTTTTTTGCATTGAAAAGCGTACCTTTCCAGCAATTGCTGAATGGTTAAATCGAGATAGCGGCTCAAGCTTTCGAAAAACTGCTCGACGCTTTCACTCAGCAGGGCAATTTTCACAATGTTGATTGAGGTAAATGACAGATTTCCCCTGCCGATGCTGTTTTCTTTCCCATTGATGTTGGACATGACGCGGGTTCTGCATCCCATATAGGCAATTTCGCTTTCAGGCGTTCCGTCATAAAACGGTTCGTTCACTGGAGAATCGATAAAGCTGAAGTTGGGAAACAGCCGTTCGGCGCTTGTTTCCAAAGCGAGCCGGTACAAATCGTAGTTTTGATCTGTCTCGTGAACATTGATTCCTTCTTTCATCTTGAAAATTTGAATCGGAAATATAGGCGTCTCACCCTTGCCGAGTCCGGCTTTTGTCGCCTTAAGAATATTCTTGACCAGCATGCGGCCTTCCTTCGATGTGTCAGTTCCGTAATTAATCGAGACGAAAGGAACTTGTCCGCCCCCTCTCGAATGCATGCTGTTGGCATTATGTATGAACGCTTCACAGGCCTGGTACGTGGCATTGTCCGTTTCCTGCCAGGCGATTGCCGTGATCTCCTCTTCGGTTAATGCTGCCGGATACCCTTTGAGCCTGTTTACGTGTTTTTCAAACGTTTTGCGGACGTAAGGCGCCAAGTCATAGTCAAACATCGGAAACGACTGGCCGCCATGCTGCATATTTTGGTTGGATTGAAAAATGATCGAAGCCAAAGACAGCGCGCTCATGATGTCTTTCGGTTCCCTGAGTGAGCCGTGGCCCGTATGAAACCCGCCGTTCAGAAGCTGTCCCAAAGGGATCTGGCAGCAGGTCGTCGTTCCGCTGGCCATAAAATCCAAATCGTGCGGATATAGAAAATTGTCATCGACTGCTTCTTTAATTTCCGGCGCCATCAAATAATGAAGCGCATAGTGCCTTGCGCTCTCTGACGCAAATCGGCTCATCTGCCCCATCGGCGAACGGCCGTCGACATTTGCGTTTTCCTGCATAATATCGTGATTTCCATAGCCTACAATATCATGAAATGTTTCCGTTAATTGCACTAACCCTTGCTCTTTATCGCCAGGTGTCATCGTTCCCTCTCCTATCAAACAGCATATATTGTGTTTCTTTTAAACAAAAACACTACATATTGATGTTAGCACAAATTTCATTCTTTAATTTTGGCAATTTCGTGACGTTCCCCGAAAAGGCCGAAAAAAAAGCGCTGCAGAACGAAATGTTCCGCGGCGCTTTCAGCCGGACGATTTATTTATAGTCAATGGTGATCTGTTTTGGAGGTTTTCTTTGTTTGACCCGTTTTTCGATCCAAATCGTTGCAAGCGGCGTCAGAAGGGAGGTGACGATGACGCTTGTCGCGATGATCGCCGTAGCCGACTCAGCCACCGGAGCGAAGACCGGGTTTGCATCTGCTAAGGCATATGGAACGGCGACTGCCGCACCTGCCGTTGATGATGCCGCCACTCCGGCTACGCCGTCTCCCCTGGCGATGAAACGGTCGAGCAAATAAAGAGAGGCTCCGGACAGGATAACGACTGACACGCCGACAACAATGCCTAAGAATCCGGATTTGATAAGCATTCTAAAGTCGAGCGTATTTCCCAGCGAAAATGCAAAAAACGGAATGATCGCCGGAACGACTTTGCTGAATAAATCGCGCAGCTCATGGTCAAGATTCCCGAGTATGCAGCCGATCAAAAACGGAATGACGGTGGCGGCGAGCGTCTCCCACGGAAATGCCGCGAGACCCGTGACGCCGAACGTGACCATCGTCATAAACGGTCCCGACTCCGTGCTGATAAAGGCAAAAGCCCCGGCGTCTTCCTTGCGGCCTAAATGGTTCATCAGCGCCAAATACAGTCCGCCGTTCGTTTCATTCATGACCGCTACAATTGTAAGTACGGACAAGCCCGCAAAAAATCCCGATTGAATCCCTTCGTCAGGAATGAACTGTGCGGCGATCAATCCCAGTAAAGCGGCAAAGCCCACCTTGCCAATCAAGAGGGTCAACCCTTTTCTGGCGATATAGCCGGAAGAACGGAAATCGATGGTTGCCCCCACGCAAAAAATAAATACCCCTAAAATCGGCAGCGTTCCTGTAATCAAGGCACCTGTAAATCCCCCGAAAAAATCTGCCGTGCCCGGAGCAAACGTATTCAGCGCCGCCCCCAAAAACAGCGGAATAATCATCATGCCCCCCGGCACGCGTTCAATCGTTGCTTTAATTTTCATCATTTTTGCTCCCATCTCAGTTAATGACAAAACAAAGCTATTGATCTTGAATCATGATGACGCTGCGGCATATCGTTATTTCTGTTTGGTCCTATTAAAAATGCGCTGAAGGTCTTCTTCTGACGCTTTATTAAGCTGACTTCCAACCCCTACGGCCAGCGCTCCGGCATCAAGCCATTTTTCGACATCGCCCGGATGAATGCCGCCGGTCGGAATAAAACAAATATCCGGGAAGGGGCCGGCGAGATTTTTCATATAGGAGACGCCGGATGTGCCGCCGGGAAACAGCTTTAAAATGCGAAACCCCTTTGATACCGCTTCCATAATTTCACTCGGCGTGATGACTCCAGGGATAAAAAACGTATGCAATGAGGCAATATCATCGGCCAGCTCTCCTGAAAACCCGGGGCTGACGATAAACTGTGCCCCTGCATCCGCGGCTTCCCGCGCCTGTTCTGCGTTGATGACCGTACCTGCTCCTACAAGAAGGCCGTCGATTTTGGCGAACTTTTCGATCAATTTGGACGCTCCCGGAGTCGTGTATGTGACTTCAATCGCAGTGATGCCTTTGTCAATGAGGCGATGAATGACAACTTCGGCAGCCTTCGCATCCTTGGCGCGAATCACCGCAATCAGACCGGCATCTGCAAGCTGTTCCTGCGTTTTTTCGATCATGGACATTTCCATCAAAGTCAACCTCCTATTTTTTGATTTTCCATATCTGTCAAAAACCCGTTCAACCGTTCTCTTGACGGGAGACCATCCATATCCCCCGGGGCCATGACGGCCAGCGCTCCAATGGCATTCGCTCTCTGTACTGCTTCCTCGATTGGGAGCCGGTCCAAAAGACCGCTGATGATGCCGACAGCAAAACCGTCACCCGCACCAACGGTGTCTACCACTCGATCAACTTCAAATCCCGGTACATAGCCGCTTTTTTCTTCCGTCCGGTAATAGGCCCCTTCTTTACCGAGCTTAATGACTGTAAGCCCGACTCCCTGATCCAAATAGAATTCCGCGATTTCTTCGGGTGTGCTCAGACCGGTGAGAAGCTTTCCCTCGCTGATTCCGGGAAGGAACCAATCGGCCATGGCGGCGATCTCATTGATTGTATGAATCATCGTCTCCTGATCAGGCCAAAGCTGGAAGCGGAGATTCGGATCAAACGAAATGGTTTTCCCCTCTTGCTTCATGTGTTCGACGGCATGGTATGTGAATTCACTCATATCCTTTGACAATGCCGGCGGTATGCCTGTGATGTGCATATGCTTCGCCTGTTTAAAATAGTCTCCGGGGTAGTCGAAAACGCTCATCGTGCTTGCGGCAGATCCTTTTCGGTAATACGTCACATCGGGATCACCGCTTACAACTTTAGACTTGAGCAGTATCCCCGTCTGTCTTTCCGCCATGCGTTTGACTTCTGAGATGTCGACCCGCTCTTTTGTCAATTCGTTTAAAATGAAGGTTCCGAGCGAATCATCGCCGACCTTGCTCATCCAGCCTACCCGGAAGCCTAAACGTGCGAGTCCGACGGCGACATTTGTCTCGGCTCCGGCGAGCGCCTTTGAAAATGATGAAGCTTCATAGAGTTCCCCCGCTTCGTTTGCATAAAACATCGTCATCGATTCGCCGAACGTGATAATATCAATTGTCATCTTTCCCCTCCTCCTTCAAAATGGTACCGGTTTCAAATCCGGGCAAAAAAACACTCTCCCCTGAATACCAGGAGGCATGAGTGCTTTTTGCTACAGCGAATGCCTCAGAACCAATTCCGCCTCGAGCTGGATCGTTTGCGGAGCGCTTTCGTCTCCTTCAAGGCGTTTGACGATCCTCTCCATTGCGACCTTTCCCATTTCGTGCGACGGCTGGGCAATGGTCGTGATCCCGGGCCCGATTAATCTGTACCATTCGGTGTCGTCAAATCCGGCAATGCCGACATCTTCGGGTATCGCTGCACCGATTTCATAAAGGCAGCTGATGATTTTCAGCATCAGAAGGCCGTTGTTTCCGAGAATCGCTTTTTTGCCTCGATCACCGCCTGACGCCAAAAAACTTTTGACAGACTGCAATAGAGCCGCTTTATCTTTTACGTCAACTTCATATATTTGAGGGATGCGCCCCGCATTTCTCTCAAGGGCAATTTCGGTGTAGGCGGAAGCCCTTTCTTCCCTCGGACTGATTCCCGTAATCGGTTCTGTAAACAGGCCGACATGGCTGTATCCTTTGTCATACATAAGATTGACGATTTGACTGGTGACTTCGCGGTTATTGGTCGTAACCGCATCAAGCTTAAGCCCTGGTACTTTCCGATCGACGAGCACGATGGAAACATCCTGGCTGATCAAATCCATGAGGACATCGTTGTTTTGGCCGGTTGTGTTGATAATCAATCCTTCAATGTAATGGGCGTTCAGCTTGTGCAGCATTTCCCTTTCCTTCTCAGGGCTGTTATCCGTGTTGCAGACCATGATGCTGTACCCGTGCTGATCGCAGACCTCTTCCACTCCCCTCAAGGTTGCGACGGAAAACGGGTTTGTAATATCGGCTACTAAAAAACCGATAAGCTTGCTCTTTTTCACCTTCAGGCCTTGCGCCATCTGGCTTGGGCGATAATTCAGCTCCTCGATCGCTTTTTTGATGCTTTTGACTTTTCCCGGCGATATCGCATCGATTTTGCCGTTGATGTACCGGGAAACCGTTGATTTCGATACGCCTGCATGTGCTGCTACTTCGTTGATCGTTGCTTTTGATGTTTGTTTATCCTTCATTCAAGTACTCCTATGCGCCTTAAATTTGAAACCGATTTCAAAAACTTTATACAATCAGCATACCATATTCTCAAAAATTTGGAATCACTTTTTTTAGATTTCAAGATTTGGTGTGATCATTTTTAGAAAAAAGCGAAAACTTTGTTGACGATTTCCATTATTTACTTTACAATTTGTGTTTGAAACCGTTACCAAAAACTTTTCTGCTTCATTCAAGTCAAACCAAAACGTCCAATCCAAGGAGGAGAACGTATGGAAAATCGCTATTCTGTTCATCCTGAACAGGCAAAACGCTTCACGACCGCAGAGCTTCGCGAGCATTTTTTAATAGAGTCATTGTTTGTGGAAAATCAAGTGAATATGTTTTATTCGCATGAAGACAGGGTGGTAATCGGCGGGGCCGTTCCGGTCAAGGAGCCGCTTAAGCTCGATGCGTTCGATTTTTTGAAAACGGATTATTTCCTCGAACGGCGCGAGATCGGGATCGTGAACGTCGGACAGGCGGGCGCCGTTAAGGTTGACGGTGAAGAGCACGTTTTGGGGCATAAAGATTTTCTGTATATCGGACTCGGAAACAAAGACGTTTACTTCTCAAGCTTGAATGAAGGCGGTGCCAAATTTTATTTCGTTTCGGCAACGGCGCATCAGCATTATCCGGTGCAAAAGGCAGTGCTTTCCGAGCTTCCGTATGATCACCTTGGGGATGAGGCGTCTTCGAATGTCCGCAACCTTTATAAAGTGATCCATGCAGACGGGATCAAAAGCTGTCAGCTCATGATGGGCATTACGTTCCTTGAACAAAACAATACGTGGAATACAATGCCGGCCCATGTGCATGACCGCCGGATGGAAGTTTATCTTTACCTTGACCTTGACGAGGATGAGAGAGTGTTTCATTTCATGGGCGAACCGACGGAAACGCGCCACCTCGTCGTCGGCAATGAGCAGGCCGTTATTTCTCCCGCCTGGTCGATTCATTCAGGGTCCGGAACATCGAACTACTGCTTTATTTGGGCGATGGCCGGTGAAAATTATACATTTAAGGACATGGATGCTGTCCCGATGAATGTCATTCGGTAAAGGACGTGAATCAGATGGGTTTTCTTGAATCATATTTTTCTCTTGAAGGGAAAACCGCTCTTGTCACAGGGCCGGGCACAGGAATCGGCCAAGGCATCGCCGAAGCGCTTGCCAAAGCAGGCGCTGATATTATCGGCACAGCCCACACAAGCAGCCTCGATGAAACAAAGCGGCTCATTGAAGAAGCCGGCAGATCGTTTGTTTCTTATCAGCTTGACATGGGGAATATCGATGAAGTCGAAGCCTTCGCAAAAGAAGTGTCCGCCCGTCATCAAATCGATATTCTCATCAACAACGCAGGGACGATCCGCAGAGAAAAAGCGGCCGAGTTTTCCCGCGAAAACTGGGAGACGGTCATCAATGTCAATTTGAACAGCCTGTTTACGCTTACGCAGGCGGTCGGCAGGCAAATGATCGGGCGAAAGCAGGGGAAAATCATCAATATCGCCTCCCTCCTTTCGTTTCAGGGAGGCATTCTCGTTCCCGCTTATACGGCGAGCAAGCACGCGGTCGCCGGATTAACGAAGTCATTCGCAAATGAATGGGCCGCGCATAACGTTCAGGTGAATGCGATTGCTCCCGGTTATATTGCGACAAATAATACAATGCAAATCCGCGAAGACGAAAACCGGAATGCCGAAATTTTAAAACGAATCCCGGCGGAGCGCTGGGGACAGCCCGCTGATATCGCAGGCGCAGCGGTGTTCCTCTCATCGCCTGCCTCCGATTATGTAAACGGGCATGTTTTAGCTGTCGACGGCGGATGGCTTGCGAGATAAAAGTTGAAGGCTGCCGGCGAACGCCGGCAGCCTTCAGTGCGTCAGATTATGGTTTTAACACCACTTTGATGCAGTCATCCTCATGATCGTTGAACAAATGATAGGCGCGGCTCGCTTCCGCAAGCGGTAGCCTGTGCGTAATGATTTCTTTCGGGTCAAATTCCCCGGCTTCGATTTTCCGGAAAATGTCCGGCATTAAATGGATTACTGGCGCCTGCCCCATTTTCAGCGTCACATTTCTGGCGAAAAAGGCGCCGAGCGGGAACATATTATAGTTGCTTCCATACACTCCCGTGATTTGCACCGTGCCGCATTTTCTGACCGCCTTCGTGGAAATCTGAATCGGTCCGAGCGTTCCGCCCTGAAGCTTTAATTTTTGCTCTATATACTCAAGCGGCGATTTTTTTCCGTCCATACCGACACAGTCTATGACGACATCTGCGCCGCCTTTTGTGATTTCCTTCAGGTGCTCTCCCATGTCGGGAAATTCCGTAAAATCAAACACCTCTACATTGTTCAAGGCTTTGGCCTGTTTTAAACGGTAGTCCAGGTAGTCGACGGCGATGACCCGTTTCGCGCCCTCCATCCAGGCGAATTTTTGCGCCATTAAGCCGACCGGTCCGCAGCCGAGGACGATGACCGTATCCCCTTTTTGGACGCCTGCGTGAAGCACGCTCCAATAGGCTGTCGGCAGGACGTCGGATAAAAACAGGAGGGACTCGTCCTCAAGCTCGCACGATTCGGGAATGACAAACGGCGTAAAGTTGCCAAACGGCACCTTCAAATATTCGGCCTGTCCGCCGGGATGATTGCCGAATTTCTCCGAATATCCGAAATATCCGCCCGAATCATAATGCGGATTGGAATTGTCGCATTGGCTTTCGAGTTTATTTTCACAATAATAGCAATGCCCGCAGGCGACCGTAAACGGTATGACGACCCTGTCGCCTTTTTTCACCTTTGTCACGTCAGGTCCTGTTTCCTCGACGATTCCCATCGGCTCGTGCCCGAGCTGAAACCCTCTCGGAAGCGGAAAATTCCCCTGATAAAGGTGCAGATCAGATCCGCAAATCGCCGTAGATGTAATCCTGACGACGATATCGTCCTTTTTCTCAATCTTGGCGTCCTCCACCCGGCTGACCTCAATATGCTGCGGCCCCTGAAAAGTTACTGCTTTCACTCGTTAAACACTCCCATTATATTGAAGTATCTATAGTTTTGGATAAAGCGCCGATCTTATTCACTTAAACAAACGTTTGATTAAAAGACGAATGATCGGAAGCATCCATTCATACATAAAATAAACGAATGTTTCGGGAGGTGCAGCCATGCTGCTAGAAATATTGGTCGGCGGAATGTTTGTATTCATCGTTTTCTTTTTGGTTTTCCGCGGGATCAAATCGGGGCATTTGCCCCGATTTGACGATTCTCCGGAAGAGGACGCCCGTGAAGAAAAAAACGACAAACCGCAGTAAAAAGGATGGCGGCATCCATCCTTTTTACTGCTCCGCTGCCCGGCTTTCGGCTTTCAAGCTGCCGCCGTGCTTTTCCTTTAAATCGTGTTCTATTTCTTCAAGGCTCTTTCCCTTTGTCTCCGTTACTTTGAAAAAGACGAACAGGAATGCAGCGATCCCGATTACAGCATAGCAAAGGAACAAATAGCTGATGCCCATTACTTCAAGAAGCGGCGGGAAGCTCAGCGTCACGATGAGGTTTCCGGCGTGGAGCATCAACGTCGATACCCCCGTTCCGATTCCCCTGACGTGAAGCGGGAACAGTTCGGGGAGCATCACCCAGACAATGGGCCCCCAGCTGACAGCAAACACCACGATGAAAATACCTAAGCAAATAACCGTCGTCCATGCCGCTCCAGTGGTATCGCCAAAAAAGATGTTGGCCGCTGACAGCACGATCAGGCTGATGACCATCCCCGCATTTCCGACCAGCAAAAGCGGCTTTCTGCCGATCCGGTCGATCATGCGGATCGCCACAAGCGTCATCAGTACGTTAACCGTCCCGATGCCGACCGTTCCTAAAATAGCGGCTGAATCTTCAAAGCCGACATTTGTAAACGTTTTTGGCGCATAGTAAATAATCGTATTCGTCCCGATAAATTGCTGGAGAAATGCGAGGCCGAGACCTGCAATCAAAGCCGGGCGAACCCATGGCTCAAAAAGCTCTTTCAAGCCTCCTTTATCCTGCTGTTCCGCATTCTTGATTTCAGTTATCTCCTGCTCAACCCTCTTTTCGCCTCTCATCTTGTTCAGAACCGCTCTCGCTTTTTCCTCTTTCCCCTTTGCGAGCAGCCAGCGCGGGCTCTCAGGCATGAAAAAGATGCCGATCAGAAGAGCGATTGACGGTACAAGCCCCAAACCGAGCATCCAGCGCCATGCACCCGTATCGCTAAACGCATAATTAATCAAATAAGAAATGAGAATCCCGATCGTAATCATCAACTGATTCAGCGAAGAAAGAGCGCCTCTTGACTCCTTCGGCGCCAGCTCTGAAAGATACAGAGGAACGATCGTTGTCGAACAGCCGACAGCAAGTCCGAGCACGATTCTAAAGGCCACCATATATTCCATCGTTGGCGCCAGCGCCGTACCCAGCCCGCCGATGCAAAACAGGAGGGCCGCAGACATGATCGCCTTCCTTCTTCCAAAGCGGTCTGTCAGCTTTCCCGAAAAACCGGAACCGAACATCGCTCCGATTAAAATTGAGCTGACGACAAGCCCTTCTGTAAATGCATTCAGCCCAAGTTCCTCTTTCATAAACAGGATTGCTCCGGAAATAACGCCAGTGTCATAACCGTAAAGAACCCCTCCCAATGCTCCGAAAAAATAGAGCCAGCTATTCGGCCTATTTTTACTCATTAATAAACTCCTCCTCTTTTCAACAAGAGTGCTGATGTCTTTATGAATCTTTTACCTTATCTCTAATTCTTCAAACATCAAGAGTAAATTCCATTAAAAGGAATGCGATTAAATGAAACATTTTTATGATTTTGACGTCATATTATAGGCGTCAAAAATAAATAGCAGCAAAACGCCGAATCCCCGCGCCCGGAAACTTGATATATGGTAAAATCTAATATTGTGAAACAATATTTTTATAAAAATTTGAACTTATTCAACAATAATGGTACGTTTCAATAAATAGAAGAGGAGATTACAAAATGTCACGATCGCAACGAACGAAGAAAAGAAAACTAAGAAAATGGGTCAAATACTCATTGTTCTTGATCGCTTTAATTGTGACGGCTACAGCAGCCGCAGGCGGTTACGCCTACTATAAAGTCGCCAGCGCATCAAAAGAGGCGCATATCGACCTCGCAAGGGGAAGCCAATCCGTTAAACGGATTAAAGAATTCAATCCGGCCAAAGATAATTTTACAGTCCTCCTGATGGGAAATGACGCACGACCTGGCCAGGATATGAATAAAGAGCGAAGCGATGCCATGATTCTCGCTACTTTCAACCGAAAAGACAAGTCTGTAAAACTGCTGAGCATTCCACGGGATTCTTATGTAAATATCCCCGGACACGGATTGGATAAAATCACGCACGCCCACTCGCTTGGCGGCCGGGATCTCAGCGTGGAAACCGTTGAGAATTTGCTTGATGTACCAGTGGATTATGTAGTTGATATCAATTTTACCGCCTTCGAAGAAATTATCGATGAGCTGGGCGGTGTTCCGGTTACGATTAAAAATGAGTATATCGTCAAACAAATTACAAAAGATACAAAAGGCAAAGTCAATCTCACAACCGGTTCTCAGACGCTGAACGGCGAAGAAGCCTTGGCTTATGTCAGAACGAGAAAAGCGGATACCGACTTAATGCGCGGGCAGCGGCAGATGGAAGTGATAAAGGCGATCATCAGCAAATCCAAATCGATTACTTCTATTCCTGCATATGACGATATCCTTGACACACTCGGAAAAAATGTTTCGATGAACTTGTCACTAAATGACGCGATCGGATTGATTCCGTTTATTTCATCGCTCCAATCAGTTGATTCCCTTCAGTTGAAAGGAAGCGATTATAAGCCGGGGAAAGTCTACTATTTCCAGCTTGATCAAACAACTCTCGCCGAAATCAAACAGGAATTAAAGCAGCAATTAGGCTCATAATACGAAAAAGGATGATCTGGCATCATCTTTTTTTGCTTTATATCCTCACGATTTACTATTGAAAAAAATGAAATTTAGGTTTAGCCTTTTTACATAACAGATTTTATAGAAAGTTGTTTTTTTGCCTCTGAAAAACAGAAATCCGCTTTCACAGGAGGTCATATTTACATAATGAGGTTAATTGCAATCGATTTAGACGGAACCCTTTTAAACGCCGAAAGCAAAATTTCCGCTGAAAACCGTGCCGCTATCAAAAAGGCGCTTATCTCAGACTGCATTGTAGCGATCTGCACAGGAAGGGCAACGTTTGACGTAAAAGCGCTGCTCAACGGTTTGGACATTCCGATTATCGCCGCAAACGGGGGAACGGTTCACGATTTCAACTATAAACTGCTCAGCCGGACCTTAATGGATCGGGAAACCGGGCAGAAAACCGCCAAATATTTGACAGAACAGGATATTTATTTCGAAGTATATACGGATGATGCCCTTTTATCGCCGTATGACGGAAAACAAAAGCTCGAAGCCGAGCTTGATATTGTCGCAAGCGCCAATCCGGATGAAGACAGGGACACGCTGTGGCAGGGAGCGCTGACACAGTTCAAACAATTCGGGATCAAGCCGGTTCCCGATATTCGCAAAGTATTTGAAAGCGATGAAAACATTTATAAGCTGCTTTGCTTTTCGTTTGATACGGAGAAACTCAAGAAAGCAAAAGCTGATCTGTCGGCAAATCCGAAGCTCGGACTCACTTCATCAGGAAAGCATATAATCGAAATTCTCCCTGCCGAATCAGGCAAAGGCCGGGCGCTTAGAGAATTTGCGAAACACTACGGCATTGAGAAACAGGATATTTATGCAATCGGCGACAGTCCGAACGATTTATCAATGTTTGAAGAAGCCGGCCACCGAATCGCGATGGGAAATGCGATCGATGAGTTAAAACATATGAGCATGTTTATTACGAAAAGCAATGACGAAAATGGCGTCGCTTATTTTATCAACAAGCTGCTGGAAAACGAATATCATTAAAAGACAAAATCCTAAAAAGGTTTAAAGTTTTTAGGATTTTGTCATCCTTTCCGCACGGTCTGAAACCGGTGCAGTCTAGGAAACCGAGCATCGGATTTTCGACGGCGTTGTTCAGATAGGACGTCCGTGCACTTCACCGCCGTTCCCTGACACGGTGACGATGGCTTATAATCTGACAACGAATGCAAGGGTTTGTCAACACACTGAAACCGCTTGATGCTTTAAGCGGTTTTATTGAATTCTGATGCTTCCGACGTATTTATCCTTCCAATACGAGCTCGTCTCCATATCGGCAGTCGTCACGCCTGAAGACAGGGTGACCAAGACGACTTGGCCGTTTCCGATGTAGATCGCAGGATTAAGGGTGGTCGTTCCTTTGAAGAACACAATATCGCCTGCCCGAAGCTCTCTTTTTTTAATGCTGACGCCTGCTTTGTACTGCTTATCGGCATAGCGCGGAAGTTCGATGCCTGCTGCCGTTTTATAAACATATTGGATAAACCCGGCTGTATCAAAACCGTTCCGAGGCGTTGTACCGCCTTTTTTGTACGGGACTTCGCCAATATATTTGATCGCTTCAGATACGATCGGATTATTCGGGAGCGACAGATTCTCAAAGCGGCGGATACCCGTAAATTTCTTTTGCCAGTATGAAGCAGACAAGTAAGAGATCGTCACTTTATCCGAGCGGCTCGCATGGATGAATCTGCCGCCGCCGGCATAAATACCGTTATGCGATATGCCTGGCTTGTACGTGTTGCTGAAAAAGATGACATCTCCCGGCTGTATATCCTCCAATTTCACTTTTTTGCCGACTGCCCATTGCTGTTCTGCCGATCTTGGCAAATATACGCCGAGCGCCTCTCTAAACACATATTGGGTCAGGCCGGAACAATCAAATCCGATATCGGGGAACGCACTTCCAAACACATAAGGAACTCCAATGTAATCGAGGGCTTTTTGAACGACAGGATCATTGGATATTGCCGGCTCTTTCGTAATTCTTCTCGCCTGTTGATAGGACGAACTCCAATAGGTGCTGCCTTCAAGCTTTGTAATGGAGATTCCGTCCGATTTCGTGCTGTGAATGATTTGACCTTGTCCTAAATAAATGGCGACATGCGTCGGTCCGTCTGATTCAAGGGCAGCGTTTTTGAAAAAGACAAGGTCGCCTTCCTCAAGATCCTCCCGGTCCACCTTTGTCCCAAGCTCCGCCTGCTCCTTTACCGTTCTCGGAAGCGAGACGTCAAGCGCTTCTTGAAACACGTACTGCACAAAGCCTGACGGATCAAAACCTTTCTTAGGCGAGGCGCCGCCATAAGCGTATTTTGTTCCTTCGAATTTTTTTGCCGTTTTTGCAATATATTCGCCTTTCTCCTCTGCCTTGGCGATTTTGCCGCCAGGCCAAAATGGAAGCATTAAAAACGCTGCCATCACGATAAATAAAAGCATCCGTTTGTACGAAGTTATTTTCTCCAATTGATCTTTTCCTCCTCTTTTTTCTCTATCATCGTCGGTTTTACTGGGATATTTAAGGGTTGGGCTGATTCAATATATCGTTTGAAGCGTGAGAAGAAATGGCAGGCAACGAATGATCTTGCATTTCAATACATCTGAGGGGTAATGATGCAGCAGTAGGTGAGAGACATGAGGTGTTTGTTTCATCCCGATTGGCCGTTTTCAACAAAGCCGGGTATCATTCGCAGTTTCTTCTTTGATTGGGCTTTTACCCCTTAAAAGAATACAATAAACGCCGGCTGTTACCAACACCAAAATCCTCCTGAATTTTTATAAAACTTTTTTCCCTGATTGCTTATGAAATTTGTCGCTGATCCCGAAAAAAAAGACTGCCGAGATGCTCTCGAACAGTCTTAGGGATTGCTTATTGCTCAGCGCCTGTTGTGTTATCCTGCTGACGCACTTTCTGCATTTCCGTTGAAATCTTTGCTTTTTCGTCGCTTGACAGTTCATCAGTGTATTTAAAAGCGGACATGAAGGAAATGATCAGAACGAGTCCTACAAACGGCCATAGCGCTTTAACAAATTTCATTTGTTCGTCACTCCGTTTTCGTTATTTTTCAGTTTGTCGGTATGATCGACTTCAAACGTTAATTTTCCGTTTTCCTCTTTCCACTCCAGGTTTGTCCCTTTTGTCAATTGGCGGAAAATCGCTTCCCGCTTCATGAAATCGCTCTTGCCCAACGGCGACGGCGTTGCTTCGCGAATATTGAGAGGCGTGACCTCGAAACGGCCTTTGCCGTCGTTCATTAAATGGTATTGAACAAGCGCGCTGTCGCGAGTTCTTGACCATCCCTGGTCAAAGACGAAGTTTCCAAGGCTGTAAAAAATGACTGTGCCTTTATATACTTCAATCGGTTCAAGAACGTGCGGGTGAGCGCCGATGATTATGTCAGCCCCCGCATCGGCGATCGCTTTTGCCAAATCTTTCTGCCTGTCGTTCGGTTCGTTGTCATACTCCTGACCCCAGTGAACATGCACGATGACGAGATCGGCTTTTTTGGACGCTTCCGCAATCATCGGAATGAAAATTTTCGGGCTTAACGGCAATACTCCGCCTCTGTCCTTTTTCGCTGTAAAATTTTTCGTGTAGGTGTCTGTAAATCCGAGCGTAGCAATGGTTTCACCGTTCACATTCTGATAAGATACATGCTGCTTCGCATCATCGAGGTTTTTGCCTGCGCCCACGAGGCCCAAATTCTCCTCTGTGAACTTATTAAGCGTATCATCCAAACCGTTTTGCCCGTAATCCATCGCATGGTTGTTGGCGAAATTCAGCACATTGAAATTCATTTTTTTCAAGGTTTCCACAGACTCCAGATTGGTTTGAAGGTGAATGTTCTTGTCTGCGGGTTTGTAGTCTTTTTTATTGGTTGCCGGGTTTTCAAAGTTTCCTGTTATATAATCTGACACATCAAAGTATGGCTTCACGTGTTTGAAAACACTTTCTGAACCATGCAGCTTTGTCACTTTTTCTACATTTCTTCCCATCATGATATCACCGACAAAGGTTGCCGTCAGTTTAGCGTCCGTTTGCTTCGCGACTTGTTGAGGAGTTTTGGCGCTTCCAATCCAGGTGAAGACAAACATGAGACAAAATATAACAGGCAATGCGATAAGAACATGTTTATTCGTTTTCTTTTTCTCCTGCTTTGTCAATTTCAGCAGCTTTTCCTGAAAGTTCAGTTGTTTTTTCATCGTTTTGACACACCTAACTTTAGATTAGATAGTAAGCATACATAATGACGAATGTTGCTCCGCTTAACAAAAGCGTGCTTCCGAGCGTAATGGTCAGCCCTTGTCTTTGGATGGTATTGGCGATTAATCCCGGAACGATGATACCGATTCCCCTGAATTCCGCAATCTCAAACGGCATGGCCGGGTAGATGAAATCAAATCCGATTTTCAGGAGAATACCCGTAATCAGCATTGCCGCAAATTTTCTGCGTCCGTACAAAATCATGATTTTTGAAAGTCCGAATTTTACGATTACATATGTCAAGAGACTGACAAAAAGGACGAGCAGCATGAAAATCGGCTGATTGAACACAAGCCCCAAATAACCTGGTACGACAAGTCCCGCCGGTACAATTCCCGTTTTTTCTGCAAATATTAGACTGAGTAAAACTCCTAATATGAGGGCGATATATAAATCTGATCCAAACATTTTGTTCCCTTCCTCCTAGCTAACGAGCTGTTTAATCTTGTAATCTTGAATTTTTTCGATGAGAGGCTCCGCTGCTCCGTGAATATTGCCGACTCCGTAAATGACGCGGCCCTCTAATTTATTTTTCAGCATGTGCATAATTTCTTCCGTCGTTTTGTACTCCAAATCAAACAGCTTGTCCGCAGGAATTTTGCCTGCTTCATACGCTTTGACGATCGGCTCTGTCGTTTCTCCAATCAGCACAAGTTCACTTGCCTCAATATAAGGAAGGACATCATCTGCAAACTGCTGTGTCCTGTCTACCCGGTCGGCGCGGCAGTTCATAATGATGATCGGCTGATCCGTCGGATAGCCTATTTCTTTCACGCGCTTCCATATGTTTAATGTGGAAGCGGCATCATTTGCCGCAAAACCGTTAACGAAATGGCCGGGGTTTTTGGCGTTCATAAGCGGCAGAATCCTCATCGCTCCCGGATCAGGCGGCGCATTCAGCATGCCTTTAAAGGCCGTTTCTTCGTCAATTCCCAACGCTTGCGCGACCCCGAGAGCAAGCGACGCATTATCCGGAAACACCATATACTCAAACTGGCGGAGATAATCATCCGTTATTTTCGAGTTATCTGCGATGATGACTTTCGTATTTCGTTTTTTGGCAACTTCTTTAAAGAAATCCGTATACGGGCTATCCGTAATCACCAAATGGCCGTTATAAGGAATCGTTGCCGTAAAAGCTTCTGCGATTTCATCCAAAGTCGGCCCCATGACATCCATGTGATCTTCAAGAACGTTTACAATTACCCCGATATTAGCCTGAAGCAATTCTTCCTGAAAGATGATTTGGTAATCAGGGTTAACGGCCATACACTCGCTGACGATCGCATTGGCTCCCCTTTCCACCGTCTCTTTCATGACTTCCTTTTGTTCACCGATATTCGGCCCTTGAGGCTTTCTTTTAATCGGCTTTTCTTCCGGTGTGTCCCAATAAATCATCCTTGCATCAGTCCCGGTTGTTTTTCCAACTGTTTTGTAACCTGCTTCGATTAATATCCCTGTTGTTAACCTTGTCACCGTGGACTTTCCGCGTATCCCGTTGATGTTTACCCGGACCGGCAGCGCATCGATGTTTTGCTGATGGCGCCTCTTTTCATAAATGCCGATCCCAACAACGACCACACAGGCTAATAGCATTACCCACATTGTTTGTCTACATCTCCTTCTTGGAATCTGATTGTAAATTCATTCATCAGTATATAGGTTCAATATGAAATCACAATCGGCATTATGTAACAGAAAACGACTTTATTTTTTGTGACAAAGATCATCTCACTTACGTTACTAATACCTACCCTCATATTGATAATTTTGGAAATCAACAGTTCTTATCTCTCACTTATTTTTCAACACATTTTAATGTATGCGTTTTCAAAAGTACTCACATTTCGTTTTGTACGTTTATCCCTATTTTCTGTGAAAGGCTGAAAGATGGATTGGCAATCAATCATTAAACGTCCGAAATCCGCTTATCATCGGGAAAACACCGGTGTTTTCGTTTAACTTTTCATCTGCATCCAGTTAAAAAAGTCACCATTTCTGACTGAAAAAGAAAAATCCGTCCCACGACAAAAAGACTATATCTGAAAAACGCTCATTTCCTTTCTTCAATGAACGGGATTGATTAACAAAACCAAACAATTTGTGAGCCGATCGATTCACCTCGTTTTATCGTTTTTTAGGTTATAATCCTAGGATTTAAACTGCTCTTAAATTTTTTGATCTATATTTCATCAAACTTTAACATTTTTAATTTTTCTTACTATTCTATTGTTTATGAATTCGACATATTTATGATTCCGTCCCTATATTTTTCTTCCATATATCATTGTTTTGCAGAAATACAGTCTGGGAGTTTTTTTCATTGTCAATGTTTCAAGCTCGTGATACCCTTTATGTAAACGGTTACACATAGAGGGGGTGAAATCTTCGTTGGCCACGATTAAGGATGTCGCACTCGCCGCTAAAGTATCCGTCGCTACGGTTTCCCGCGTTCTAAATGAGTCCGGATACGTCCATGAAGAGACGAAAACCCGGGTTCTAAAAGCGGTAGAAGAGCTGAATTATCACCCGAATGAAGTAGCCAGATCCCTCTATAAAAGGGAATCGCGGCTGATCGGGCTGCTGCTGCCCGACATTACAAACCCGTTTTTTCCGCAGCTGGCCAGAGGCGTCGAAGATGAGATTCATCAGCATGGCTTTCGTCTCATCTTCGGAAACAGCGATGAAGATCTTGAAAAAGAGCTCGACTATTTGCAGACATTTAAACAAAATCACGTCGTCGGCGTGATTTCAGCGACAAATTATCCAGATGCGCCAAATTACAAAGATTCATCAATGCCGATCGTCTTTCTGGACAGAACGGGTGCGCATGCGCCGTCTGTTTTTGCGGACGGCAGAGAAGGCGGCCGGATCGCCGCTTCAGAAATCATAAAACGACACTCGAAGCGAATCACACTTATGAAAGGGCCGGGTCATTTGCAGACGGCAAAAGACCGGTTTAACGGAGCCCTCGATATATTAAGTAAAGCCGACGTCGACTTTCATGTCATGGCGACCGAGACGTTTTCTTTTCCGGAAGCGCAGCAGCGGGCTGCCGAGCTGTTCTCCTTCTATCCCGGAACAGACGGTATTATCGCAAGCAATGACATTGTGGCAACGGCCGTTTTGCACGAAGCGTTAAAACGTAAGATCAAAGTTCCGGAGGACCTGCAAATTATCGGCTTTGACGATATTCCGCAAAGCGAATTGCTGTTTCCTCCCCTGTCCACGATCAGACAGCCCGCTTATGAAATGGGAAAAGAAGCGGCAAAATTGCTGCTTTCAGTCATGAAAAACGAATATATTGAACAATCGGCTGTGCAAATGCCGGTGACTTTCATTGGAAGACAAACGACGAGAAAGGCGGATGACAATGAGTAAAATATGCGTAATCGGCAGCTCTTCAATGGATTTGGTCGTGACGTCCAAAAAACGTCCGAAAGCCGGGGAAACGGTGCTTGGCGATTCATTTCAGACCGTTCCCGGCGGAAAGGGCGCAAACCAGGCGGTCGCTGCGGCAAGATTGGGCGCAGAAGTGTACATGGTGGGCTGCGTAGGCGATGACCATTACGGGAAAGCGATCCTGGACAATTTAAAAGCGAACGGTGTTTTGACAGACTATGTGGAACCGGTTACAGGTACAGAAAGCGGCACAGCCCATATCGTACTCGCAGATGGAGACAACAGCATCATCGTCGTCAAAGGAGCGAACGACCATGTGACGCCCGACTATGTCAAACGGGCGCTCCCGGCCGTTCAGCAGGCGGATATCGTACTGATCCAGCAGGAAATTCCGGAGGACACCGTCGATTATGTCAGCGGGCTGTGCAAATCGTTCAGCACTCCCCTGCTGCTCAATCCGGCGCCGGCGCGGCCGCTCAGCCCGGAAACGATCGAAAATGCGGCGTACATGACGCCGAATGAACACGAAGCATCGATTTTGTTTCAAGGCCTTTCCCGTGAAGAAGCGCTAAAACGGTTCCCGGGTAAACTGTTCATCACAGAAGGCAAAAACGGCGTCCGCTACCACAATGGGACCGAGGAACGGCTCATCCCTTCATTTCCGGTTGAACCAGTTGATACCACAGGCGCCGGAGACACCTTCAATGCCGGATTTGCCGTCGCTCTTTCAGAAGGCAAGGATATCGAAGCAGCCCTGCGTTTTGCCAACCGTGCAGCATCCCTGTCCGTATTACAATTCGGCGCACAAGGCGGAATGCCAAAACGGGCCGAAGTGGAGCGGGCGCTGTCATGAAAAAATACGGCATATTAAACAGCCATATCGCCAAAGTGCTCGCCGACCTCGGGCATACCGACATTATCGTCATCGCCGACGCCGGTTTGCCCGTTCCGCCCGGGGTTCTGAAAATCGATTTGGCTCTAACCCTGGGAACTCCCGGCTTTCAAGACGTCACAAAGCTGATTGCCGGAGGAATGGCCGTCGAAAAGGTAACCGCGGCTGAAGAAATTAAAACAGGCAATCCGGAGCAGGACGCATTTTTACACGAACACTTTGCAAAACAGACGATTGAATATATGTCACACGAAGCATTTAAAGAAGCGACGAAGCAGGCAAAAGCCGTGATCCGTACCGGGGAAGCAACCCCTTATGCAAACTGCATATTGCATGCCGGGGTGATTTTTTAAATAGAAGGAAGGTGCAGCAGGTGTAATGAAGGACATCTATAAAGCATTTGGTCAAAACCGGGTGTTAACAGGCGTTTCCTTCGAGCTTCACGAAGGCGAAGTCCATGCCTTGATGGGAGAAAACGGCGCCGGAAAATCAACTTTGATGAATCTATTAACAGGCCTTCACAAGCTTGACAGCGGAACGATCAAAATTAACGGCAGAGAAACCTATTTTTCCGGTCCGAAAGAAGCTGAACAACAAGGCATTGCCTTTATCCATCAAGAGCTGAATATTTGGCCTGACATGACCGTATTGGAAAATCTGTTTATCGGCCGGGAGCTGTCTTCAAAACTCGGATTTTTAAACAGCAAGAAAATGAAAGCGCTAGCAAATGAGCAGTTTGAAAAACTTGGAGTCTCCATTTCTCTAGAAAAAGAAGCCGGGCTCTGTTCTGTGGGCCAGCAGCAAATGATAGAAATCGCCAAAGCGCTGATGACCGATGCAAAGGTGATCATCATGGACGAACCGACCGCAGCCCTGACTGACCGGGAAATCAACAAATTGTTTGCCGTCATCGAATCGTTAAAGAAAAACGGCGTATCCATCGTCTATATTTCCCACCGCATGGAAGAAATTTTTGCGATTTGCGACAGGATTACGGTGATGCGCGACGGAAAAACGGTCGATACGAAAAACATTTCCGATACCGATTTTCATGAAGTCGTCAAAAAGATGGTCGGCCGGGAGCTCACAGAGCGCTATCCTGAGCGGAACCCAAAACCCGGCCGAACCGTTCTTGAGGTCAGGGGCGCAACGAAAAAAGGATTATTTGAAAATATCAGCTTTCACGTCCGCACCGGTGAAATCGTCGGTGTCTCCGGGCTGATGGGCGCAGGCCGCACGGAAATCATGAGAGCGATCTTCGGCCTTGATCCGCTCGATGCGGGCTCCATTTTGATCGGCGGCAAAAAAGCGGTGATCAAAACGCCGAGCGACGCGGTGCAAAAAGGCATCGGCCTGATTACTGAAAACCGGAAGGACGAAGGGCTCGTGCTTGACGCATCGATTCGGGAAAACATCGCCCTGCCGAATCTCGCAAGCTTTTCCCCTAAAGGGTGGATCGATCACAAAAGCGAACAGCAATTCGTCGACCTTTTGATCAAGCGGCTTATGATCAAAACGGATTCTCCGGAAACACCGGTCGGCAGCCTTTCAGGCGGAAACCAGCAAAAAGCGGTAATCGCCAAATGGATCGGCATCGGGCCGAAAGTGCTGATCCTGGATGAGCCGACACGGGGCGTCGATGTCGGGGCAAAAAGGGAAATTTATCAGCTGATGAATGAGCTGACAGACCGCGGCGTCGCGATCTTAATGGTCTCCTCCGAGCTTCCCGAGATTCTCGGAATGAGCGACCGTGTGCTTGTCATCCGCGAAGGAAGCTTAAGCGGAGAACTATCACGGCAAGACGCCACACAAGAACGGATTATGACACTCGCTACAGGAGGGCTGTAACATGAAAACTCAACCCGCAAAAGAATTGGGAAAAAACGTGTATCTCGACTCCATTTCGCAAAAGCTCGGTCCGTTTCTCGGCCTCATCATTCTCGTTGTTATCGTATCGTTGTTAAACCCGGGCTTTTTAGAACCATTAAATATTTTAAACCTGTTGAGACAGGTCGCCATTAATGCTTTGATTGCATTCGGTATGACCTTTGTCATTCTGACCGGGGGGATCGACCTGTCCGTCGGAGCAATTCTCGCCCTTTCAAGCGCTTTAATCGCAGGGATGATCACGGGCGGGATCGACCCGATACTCGCGGTCGTCATCGGCTGTCTGATCGGGGCATTGCTCGGCATGGTAAACGGACTTTTGATCACGAAGGGGAAAATAGCTCCATTTATCGCAACGCTGGCGACAATGATGATTTTCCGCGGCCTCACGATGGTGTATACGGACGGAAATCCGATTACGGGGCTCGGGAATCACTACGGCTTTCAGCTGTTCGGACGCGGATACTTTTTAGGCATCCCCGTCCCCGCCGTCACGATGGCAGCAACCTTTATCCTGCTTTGGGCCATCCTTCATAAAACGCCGTTCGGCCGCCGCACGTATGCGATCGGCGGCAACGAAAAGGCGGCGCTCATTTCAGGCATCAAGGTGTCCCGCATCAAGATCATGATCTATTCTCTCGCAGGCCTTTTATCGGCATTAGCGGGCGCCATTTTGACGTCGCGCCTCAATTCGGCGCAGCCGACGGCAGGTACCTCTTATGAGCTGGACGCCATCGCCGCGGTCGTATTGGGCGGAACAAGCCTTGCCGGAGGAAGGGGAAGAATCGCCGGCACGTTGATCGGCGTGCTGATCATCGGGACATTAAACAACGGCTTGAACCTGCTCGGCGTTTCTTCGTTTTTCCAAATGGTCGTCAAAGGGATCGTCATCTTGATCGCAGTTTTGCTTGACCGCAAGAAATCCGCATAAGGGGGACACAATTCATGAAAAAATTGCTAACGGCAGTTACGGCGCTGGCGCTGCTTTTCCTGTCAGCCTGTTCATTGGAGCCGCCTGAGTGGGCGAAGCCCAAAAAAGAAAACGGAAAAGAAATCAAAATCGGTTTATCTGTCTCAACTCTGAAAAACCCGTTTTTCGTATCGTTAAAAAACGGCGTCGTGAATGAAGCGAAAAAACGCGGCATCAAAGTGATCGTCGTTGACGCCCAGGACGATTCGGCAAAACAGACAAACGATGTCGAGGACCTTCTTCAGCAAGGCGTTGACGCGCTGCTGATCAATCCGGCCGATTCATCGGCGATTTCCACCGCCGTCCAATCGGCAAATTCGCTCGGCATTCCGGTCGTTACCCTTGACAGATCTGCCGAAAAAGGAAAAGTTGAAACCCTTGTGGCTTCAGATAATGTCAAGGGTGGACAAATGGCAGCCGGTTACATCGTCGAACAGCTCGGCAAAAGCGCAAAAGTCGCAGAGCTCGAGGGCGTTCCGGGCGCGTCTGCGACGCGGGAACGGGGTTCAGGCTTTCACAAAACAGCCGACGAAAAGCTCGATGTCATCGCAAAGCAAACGGCCGACTTTGACCGCACAAAGGGATTAAACGTCATGGAGAACCTCCTGCAGGGAAATCCTGATATTCAAGCCGTATTCGCCCACAATGACGAAATGGCGCTCGGCGCGATCGAAGCGATCAGAAGCTCGGGGAAAGACATTCTCGTCGTTGGATTTGACGGAAATGAAGATGCGATTAAAGCGGTCAAAGCGGGAGAAATGGCGGCAACGATCGCCCAGCAGCCTGAATTGATCGGAAAGCTTGCCGTTCAGGCGGCGCAAGATATTCTGAACGGCAAAAAAGTCGATAAAACCATACCTGCTCCGCTAAAGCTGGAAAAATCAAAATGATTCTCAGGTAACCGCCAGGCGGCCTGCGGAGCGAAACGGCCAGACCTCTTGATCACAAGAGGTCTTTTTTGAAGCTGCTTTGCGCCGTCTCCATAAAAGCTTGTGCGGCGAGACTGACATAACAGCTTTCCGAATAAGCAAACACAATCGTTCGGGTCGGTGCAGATTGCAAAGGGACATAGACGAGACGCGGAGACGATTTCCTCATCACCATTTGCGGGACAATCGTGACGCCCATTCCGTTTTCAACGAGGGACTGTGCGGTTTCAATGCTGCTCGTTTTGAATGTGACCTTTGGTTTAAACCCTGCTTTTGCGCACAAATCAAGCACCGTTCTGCGGAACCCGTATCCCTCTTTTAATAAAATAAACGGAACATCCTCGGCAGCTTGCAAGGGAACGGCTCTTTTTCCGGTCTCTTTCCGAACAGAGTAAATGAACGACTGCATCTGTTCAGTCATCCAGCTCTGCTTTTCAAACGGAACGGCGAGAAAAAGCGGCTCCGTCAATATCGGAACGGTAACGAGCCGTTCATTGTCGATGGGCAGCGGCAAAATCGCCAAATCGATTTCGCCTTTTTCCGTCATTTGCTCTAATGCTGCAGGTGATTCTTCTATCAGCTGAACGGGTACGCCCGTATGCTTTTCGAAAAACGTTTTCAACAGCGGCGGCAAAAGGTGCCCTCCCGTTACCGCGGGTACGCCGATCGACAGCCCCGTCTCCATCCCCTGGCGCTGATCCTGCATTTCGCGCAGCAGATCGTCCCTTGCCCGCAATATGTCCTGTGCTCTTTGAATAAACCTCATTCCTTGCGGAGTGGGTGACACGGCTCCCCTTTTTCGATGAAACAGAGGAAAACCGAGCTCGCCCTCCAGTTTTTTGATCTGCTGGCTCAGCGACGGCTGGGCGATGTGAAGGCTGTCAGCCGCCTTCGTAAAGCTGCCTTTTCTATATATTTCCGCCGTGTATTCAAAAAGCCTCATATCCATGGCCGCACCTCCATAGTTTCAGACTATCGTATTCATACATTTTATATCTTGGACTGATAGATGTCGATGTCGTTACGATAAATCTATAACCATTTGAGGGAGGATGATGTTGATGAAAACGAGTGCACAAAAGCAATTTTCGAAAAACGCTGAGCAATACCGTGATGAACCGCTTTTTTCAGCAGGGCATGATCTTGAAGCAATGGTAAAAAGCGTGCCGCTTGCAGGAGATGAAGCCCTGCTTGACGTCGGAGCGGGAGCGGGACATACAGCGATTGCATTTTCGCCCTTCGTCAAGCAGTGCACAGGCATCGACGTAACCGAAGAAATGGTCAAGACCGCTGCCCTTTATGCGAAAGAAAAAAACGCCTGCAATGTGACGTTTCTTCAAGGAGATGCAGAAAAGCTCGATTTCCCGGACGCTTCTTTTGATATCGTCACATGCCGGTTTGCGGCTCATCATTTCCCCGACATCAGCCGGGCAATGTCGGAAATCGCCCGCGTATTAAAGCCGGGGGGCAGCTTTATCCTCGTGGACCATCACGCACCTGAAGACAAGGCCCTCGACCAGTTTATCAACCTGCTCAATCAGATGAGAGACCCGTCGCACGTCCGCGAATATTCGCTTGCCGAATGGAACAAATGGTTTGAAGAAAACGGCCTGGATTATACGGAACAGGGAAGGTGGAACATCCCCATTGAATACGACAACTGGATTCACCGGGGAGCGGTACCTGAGGAAAAAAGGCCGGCCATTGCCGCCCATTTGACCGGATCATCACAGGCATGCCGCGATGAATTCCAAATTGTCCTGGCCGAAAACGGCCGTCCTCTGTCATTCTGCCTGAAAGGGGTGTTGATTTTAGGAAAGAAGCGATAATGGCTGAAAAAAAAGCCCTCTTTTTTGGAAAGAGGGCTTTGCTTCATTATTGCTCCGGATTTCCTTCCGTCGCTTCAATGCCTGCCACAAGGTCGTGGCTTGCTAAATCAGCTTTAAAGAAATCCTTCGTATTCGGCAATCTGAGGTTCATGTTCAGTTTTTGCGAAATCTGAACCGTACATTTTTCGATTTCATAATCAAATACATGTCCGCCGCCATTGCGGTCTTCATCAATAAAATGAAGGTGGAAGCCTGATACGGCGATGCCGTGGGCAAACTGAGGCGTCCAAAAGCCGACGATCGTGCCTTTGACGTCGTCAAAATCGAAGATCGGCTGGGATTTCACCGCTTCGACCATCGGCACGTACGGTTTTTCCTGCAATTCCACCGTTCTCGTTTTCACTTTTTTAAAGACGCCGTCCATACGGATCGCGTAAAACAGGTTTTCGCTCGGCACGATCTTCTTCATCTCTTTTTCAAACGCTTCGAGCGTCATTCGCTGATTGATCTCATGATAAATGTCCGGACGGAAGAACGTCAGCGAACAAAAAGGAGAACAGTCAGTTTCTTGAACGGGATAGGCTTTTCCATCTGAACGGAGACGGTAAAACTCGCCGTCAAACCCGATCAGTTCCCCGTCGAGCTGATTAAACGTGCCGATTCCGAAGTCGCCGTGCTCCTTGATTTCCGACATGTAAAAGTCCCCGTCGTAAATACCGTCCAATAGGGAAACCATCGTTGAGACCTGATAGACTTGGTCAAGATTTTTATCGACGGATTGAATGACTTTCTGCTTGCTTATACTTTTCATTTTCCTCTTTTCACTCCCTTGATTTTAATATGATGACTGGACGTGCTGTGATCAAGATTGATTAGAGGTTTCTTTTTTTAATTGTTCCTCAAACGCTTTAGGAAAACGTTGGTCTGCCAAATGAACATTGTCGCTGTAATCGACAGGAATATCAATGACGACAGGACCCTCTGCATCAAGACCCTGCTGAAGCACTTCTTTCAATTCTTCCGGCGAATTAACCCTTAGGCCTTTTGCTCCAAAGCTTTCAGCGTATTTTACAATATCTATATTGCCAAAGTCGACTCCGGAAGTCCGGTTGTATTTCATTTCCTGCTGGAACGCCACCATGTCATATGCGCTGTCATTCCATACAAGGTGAACGATCGGAGCTTTTAATCTGACCGCTGTTTCCAATTCCATCGCCGAGAACAGGAAGCCGCCGTCGCCTGAAACGGATACGATTTTTTGTCCCGGGTTTACAAGAGATGCTGCAATCGCCCAAGGCAAAGCGACGCCGAGCGTCTGCATGCCGTTTGAAATCAGCAGGCCAAGCGGACGGTAGCAGCGGAAATATCTGGACATCCAAATGGCATGTGAGCCAATATCGCACGTCACCGTGATATCATCGCTCACCAAATTGCGCAAATCGTGAACGATTTGCAGCGGATGTACGCGGTCTGATTGCTTCTCTTTAGGAGGCTCGCTTTGTTCCTTCAATGCTTTGCTTAACTGATGAAGCACAGGTACGAGCGATTTGTCGATTGAGACAGGAAGCGAATCGTGTTCAATATGGTCCAAAGTCGCTGCGATATCCCCGATCAATTCGATGTCCGGCTGATAATCGTGATCGATTTCCGCTTGAATTTCATCTAGGTGAATAATGCTTCGTTCGCCTTTTTTATTCCACAATACCGGATCGTATTCAATCGGATCATAGCCGATCGTCAAGACGACATCCGCTTTTTCCAATAAAATATCTCCGGGCTGATTGTGGAATAATCCGATTCGTCCGAAGTATTGGTCTTCCAAATCATGAGCCAGCGTTCCCGCTGCCTGATACGTTTCGACAAACGGAAGCTTCACTTTTCTCAGCAGACGGCGGACAGCTTCTATTGCTTCAGGTCTTCCGCCTTTCATTCCGACAAGCACGACCGGAAGGTTTGCATTGTGAATTTTGGCGATGGCCGCACTGATGAGTTCATCCGGAGCTGCACCTAATTTCGGCGCAGGCAAGGTTCCTACCGGTTTAGCGGTAGCCGGACCTGCTGTTACGTCTTGCGGAAAGCTGAGAAAGGCTGCGCCGGCCTGTCCAGACGCTGCCGCTCTGAACGCATTTGTGACGGCTTCAGGAATATTGTTAGGATCTTCAACTTCTGCGCTGTATTTCGTAATCGGCTGAAATAATGCCGCATTGTCCATTGATTGATGGGTCTTTTTAAGACGATCCGCTCTCTTTACAGCACCAGCAAGAGCAACAACCGGATCTCCTTCTGTATTGGCTGTTACAAGACCGGTAGCTAAATTAGAAGCTCCCGGACCTGAGGTCACCAGGCAAACACCGGGCTTTCCAGTCAATCGTCCGACTGCCGCCGCCATAAATGCTGCATTTTGCTCGTGACGGCATACGATCAATTCAGGCCCTTTGTCTTTCAACACGTCAAATACCGCATCGATTTTTGCTCCCGGAATACCGAAAACATGAGTGACACCCTGCTGAATGAGACTATCCACCACAAGCTCTGCTCCTCTTACCGTAAGAGTTTCATTTTCAGCGGCTACTTTTTTCAAAGCCCTCACTCCTCCATTTTCATTCGTTTACAATGAATTTTTAATAAAATTATTGTATTATTAAATATACATCTTGTGGAAATTGTTTTCCAATACTTCTTTGTCTTACAATTAATATGTAAAACGACTGAAATCGCATTCAGAAAGGAATGAGTGACAATGGAGCTGCGCCACCTTCGTTATTTTATGGTTGTAGCCGAAGAGCTGCATTTCGGAAAAGCAGCTCTTCGGCTGAAAATGACTCAGCCTCCGCTCAGCCAGCAGATTAAACAGCTAGAAAGTGAGATTGGCGTCACCTTGCTGAAGAGGTCAAAAAGAGCCGTCAAGCTGACGGCGGCAGGAGACGTTTTTTTAAAGCAGATAAAAGAAGGCCTGTCCCAGATCGATCAGGCGGTTGACATGGCCCAGCGGACCGCCCGGGGTGAACTCGGCAGGCTCGTGATCGGCTTTGTCGGCTCGGCGACATACGAAATTATGCCGCCGATCATCAGGGAATACCGCAAACAATTCCCTTCAGTCAACATTGAATTGCGGGAGCTGTCGACCCCAAATCAAATCGAAGCCTTATTAAACGGACACATTGACATCGGCGTATTACACCCTCCGTTAGGAAACGATGAACTGAAGTCATACACAGTGAAGAAAAGCCATTGCGTACTCGCGCTTCCTAAATACCACCCGCTCACTAAAAAATCCCGGATTTATCTGCGTGATCTTGAAGACGAGTCGCTGATTGCAATCGACAAATCAGCATGGCCCTCTCTGTACACTGACTTCATCTTTTCGTGCGAGCAGGCCGGTTTCATTCCCAACATCGCCCAGGAAGCGACCGAATATCAAATGGTGATCGGCCTCGTATCTGCCGGAATGGGGATTGCGGTCGTGCCGACGGCGGCCAAGCGGCTGTTTAACCTTGATGTGGTCTACAGAGAAATCGATGACCTTTCGCTTCGGGCAGAATGGGTCACCGCCCACAGAAAGGACAACCGTAATCCGGCTTTGCAGCATTTTATAGAAGTTTCGAATGAGGTTTCTCAATCATAGACTGGTAGAATATGCAGCAAAATACCCAATGAACGGCCGTTCATTGGGTATTTTTTATTCCTTTATTTATGGATCTTCACGCGCTCTGAAATCGGCGCGAAATCTTTTTCTCCCGGCTCTGCTACCGGATGGCCGAACGGCATTTGCGCGATCAGCTTCCAGCTTTCAGGAATGTTCCATTCTTTTTTGACTTCCTCATCAACGAGCGGGTTATAGTGCTGCAAAGTCGCTCCGAGCCCTTCGCTCTCCAACGCGGTCCATACGACAAGCTGGAGCATGCCTGAAGACTGCTCAGACCAGATTGGGAAATTGTCTTTATACAATGCAAATTGTTCTTGAAGTCCTTTAATAACGTTTTGATCTTCGAAAAACAGAACCGTGCCATAGCCGCTGCCGAAAGCGTTCATTTTTTCTTCCGTGCTTGCAAATTGATCAGCAGGAACGATTTTTCGCAGCGTTCCGGTTGTGATTTCCCAAAACTTATCATGCTGCCCGCCCAATAGAACAACGGCCCTTGAGCTTTGCGAATTGAATGATGACGGGGTGTGGTTGACGGCAAACTCGACGATTTCCCGAATTTTGTCGTCCGATACTTTTACATCTTTAGAGATTCCATAAATTGAACGCCTTTCTTTAATCGCGGTGTAAAAATCTTTAGCCAACGATTTCGCCTCCTAAATTATCTCGATTTCGAGATAATTATAGCTCGTGGAAAATATTGTGTCAAAAGATTTGTTTCAAACATTTACTTGCCCGGTCATATCGCGGATCAGTCCTCCCTTCTGGAAACCTGACCGTCCATCTGGATGGCTGCCGCCTGCAGCCTGTTCCCGCACCGCTCTCCCGGCTCACACGGGAAATGAGGGGCTTACCCCGCGAAAGTTCCGCAAAGCTGAAGAAAAACGCCAAAAATCATTCATATCGAAATTTAATGTATGATACAATTTACAAAACGTTTTTAAAAAAACCAAATCGATTGCGATTTACATTTGTTGCGATGTAAACGATATGAAAGGATGGTACGTGTATGAGTCTTGATTACCACATGCCAAATTTAGTTCTTGATGAAACAGATAAAAAAATTCTATCGATTCTCCACGAGGAAGGAAGGATTTCTTATACCGATCTGGGGAAGCGTGTAGGTCTGTCGCGGGTTGCCGTTCAAACGAGGATCAACAATTTGATGGAAGAAGGCATCATCGAAAAGTTTACCGCCGTGATCAACCCCGTGAAGGTCGGAATTCCCGTATCGGTCTTTTTTAATGTAGAAGTCGAGCCCAAATATTTAGAGGCCGTTGCCGTCGCGCTCGAAAAGGAGCCTGCCGTCACAAGCCTCTATCATATGACCGGGCCGAGCAAGCTTCATATGCACGGAATTTTTGCCAACGATCACGAAATGGAGGAATTCCTGACAAAGCGCCTCTATCCTTTGGAAGGCGTCGTCAGCGTGGACTGCCAGATGCTGATCAAGCGCTATAAAAGCCGTATGGGAATGAAGCTGTAAAAAGGAGGAAGTAACATGAAGCACCCTTACCGCGAACTGATCATCGCGATGGTGAGGACCGGGATATTGGGGTTCGGAGGCGGACCTTCCGTTATTCCGCTGATCCGCCATGAAGCCGTTAAAAAATTCAAATGGATCAATGATGATGAATTCGGGGAAATCCTGGCGATTGCCAATGCGCTGCCAGGGCCGATCGCAACAAAGATGTCGGCGTATTTAGGGCACAAAATAAAAGGGATTCCCGGGGCCATCGTGGCGACAGCGGCGCACATTTTGCCGACCTGCACAGCGATGGCCGTGCTGTTTGCCGCAGTCAACGTGCTCAGCCATTCGAAGGTCGTAAACGGCATGATCGGCGCAGTTACCCCGGTCATCGCCGTGATGCTAGGGCAGATGGCATACGAATTTGGCCAAAAAGCGCTGAAAGGCTTTGGAATCGTGATCGGCGTCCTTTTTTTCATCCTTGCATTTTTGGGTCTTCAAGTGTTTTCGATTCATTCGGGCATCGTCGTCACGATGTTTCTGGCTTACGGAGCTTTCCATTTTAAATTGAAGCGAAAGGGTAAAGGAGTGTCTGCTTCATGATCTCATTGTACTTGTTTTGGGCGTTTTTTATCGCAAACCTGCTCGGGTACGGCGGCGGCCCCGCTTCGATTCCCCTTAATTTTGAAGAGGTCGTCCGCCATTTTCATTGGCTTTCAAAAGATGAATTTTCCAACATGCTGGCGCTTGCAAACGCTTTGCCCGGCCCGATCGCTACGAAAATTGCCGCATATGTCGGCTACAGCGTATTGGGATGGCCCGGAATAATCGTCGCTCTGACAGCGACCGTGCTGCCTTCGGCAATCGCTCTTATTTTATTGCTTAAATTGATCCGCCGCTTCCGAAAGTCAGATGCGGTAAAAGGAATGACGCTGTCCGTCCAGCCCGTACTCGCCGTTATGATGCTGTTGTTGACATGGGAAATCGGCGGTGATGCGATTTATTCCATCGGCTTGATCCAAGCGCTTGCAATCGCATTGGTCTCTTTGATCGCCTTGACGAAATTCCGCGTTCATCCGGCGTTTTTAATCGCAGCAGCGTTCGCATACGGCGGGATTGTCATTCCACTGCTGTAAAAGGAGGCGCCTGCGTATGAACGGGGACAACTTGCCGCCTGCCGACGGAATAGTATTCAACCCCGGCTTCTATCGCTTCCCGCAATTCGTGGCAGTTTCGCCCGTCAAAAATGATCGGGGCATCCATCAGCTCTCTGTAGGATGCTAAAGGGAATGCTTTAATGTCTTCCCATTCTGTTAAAATCATCACTGCATCGGAGCGTTTTACCGCTTCTTCAATCGTGTCCGCATATTGAACGCCTTCTGCCAAGACCCGTTTTGCATTTTCAGCCGCAATCGGGTCGAACGCTTTCATCTTCGCCCCCCTTTCGGCCAGCGCTTCGGCAATGACGACTGACGGAGCGTCCCTCATATCGTCAGTATTCGGTTTAAAGGACAGGCCAAGCAGAGAAATCACTTTGTCTTTCAAGCCGCCGAGCCGCCTTTCCGCTTTTTCGACCAACAGGATCGGCTGCTCATTGTTTACCTTGATCACAGACTTGAGCAGTTCGAAATCGTGCTCCACATGGCCGGCAATTTGGACAAGGGCGTTCGTATCTTTCGGAAAACAAGAGCCGCCGTAGCCGATGCCGGCTTTTAGAAACCGGTGGCCGATTCTTTTGTCCTGTCCCATTCCGTATGCGACAGACTCAATATCTGCGCCGACCTTCTCGCAAATATTCGAAATTTCGTTTATAAAGCTGATTTTCGTGGCAAGAAAAGCGTTTGATGCATATTTAATCATCTCTGCGCTTCTGATATCCGTTTTAAAAACGGGAATGCCAAAAGGCGCGAAGACTTGTTCGAGAATAGCGGCCGATTGTTCATTCTCGGCGCCGATCACGATCCGGTCTCCGTGAAACGTATCATAAATCGCTGAGCCCTCCCGCAAAAATTCGGGATTGGATGCGGCCGATATTTGCACACGATTCCTTGCGTAGCGTTTAATGATGTTTGAAATCCATTCGCTCGTGCCGACGGGGACGGTGCTTTTCGTGACCACAAGGCAGTCCTGTTTTACATGGCGGCCGATCATTTCCGCCGCACTCTCAATATACCGGAGGTCGGCCTGGCCGTTTTCCTTTTGCGGAGTGCCGACCGCAATAAATATAATATCAGCCCCTGAAATGCCTTTTTCAAAACCCGTTTCAAAGGCGAGTCTGCGGCGGGCGAGGTTCCTCCGGATCAAATCCTGGAGTCCGGGTTCATAAATCGGCGATAACCCTTTTCTCAACAGCCCGACCTTTTTTTCATCGATATCGATACAAGTAACATAGTGGCCGATGTCCGACAGGCAGGCGCCCGTCACAAGACCGACATACCCGGTGCCAACGATGGAAATGTTCATGATGCTCCTCCTCTGCCTGTATATATGCCGGTAGATGCAATGCTTTAGAGCAGCCCCAAGAGCTTTTTCTTTTTGACCGGTAGCGGCGTGACCTTATGAATATCACGGTTTTTGATAAGAAGCCCGGCATTTTCTATAAACATACTCAAAAAATCAGACCCGTATTCGTTTTCCAATACGTCAAAAAAGAAGGAGCGCACCTTTACATTGTGTGCATCCGATGCGATGAAGTGGACGAGATTGGCTTCAATGAAGCGGCGGGCCAGCTTTTTGACGTTTCTTCCGAAATGCCCGGTCAGACTTGAGCAAGTAATCTGGACGCATGCGCCTGTTTTGACGAGCCGATATAAACGATCGGGGTTTTCCATTATTTCCATATTCCGCTCAGGGTGGGCGATGACCGGGATGAATCCGTTCACCTGAAGATCAAACATCAGCTTTTCTGCATAGCGCGGCACGTGATGATAAGGAAGCTCGATCAGCACATATTTTGTTTCGGAGAGACTGAGCAGCCTGCCGCGTTCGAGGTCGTCTTTTATTTCGCCGTATAAGCGGATTTCCTGGCCAGGCAGGATGGTCAGCGGAATGTTTTCCTGCCTGAGCCTCGTCTTCAGTGCAGTCATGCGGGCGAAGATCGCCTCTTTTGGATTTTCGCATATGCCGATTCTGTGGTGCGGAGTGGCAATGACGGTGTCTATTCCCTGAGAAACGGCTTGTTTCGCCATTTCAAGACTGTCGTCCATACACCCTGCCCCGTCATCAAGGGCCGCAAGAATATGGCAGTGAATATCAATCATAACGGAACCTCCCGTAAAGTGGTCAAAACGCCTGATCTTTTCCAATCGTACCGTTCATCCGGCCGACGGCCTGTCCTTTTTTCGGCTTCGTGAATAAAATGTTCCCCATTACGGGAAGTTCCAGCGTATTTTCAACGTCATCTTCGTTTTTCACCGTGTTGTTCAAAAGCTCAAGAATAAAGGCGAGACCGGCTCCAAACAGCAATCCAAACATCGTGAAGACAGCGATATTGAATGTTTTGTTCGGGCTGACAGGCGCAGGTGAATCGTACGGTACGGCTTTTGTAACGATGGTGACCTCGGCTTTATCGTTCATGATGTCTTGAATGTCTTTTTGAAAAACGGAAGCGACTGTATTTGCGATGGCGGCCGCTTTGGAATAATCCTTGTCAGTCGCGGAAATACTGACAATCTGTGATTCGTTTTCGCTGACAACGGTCATTTTATTCTTGAGTTCGTCCGCCGTTTCGCGAAGGCCGAGATCATCTTTCACTTTATTCAAAATGACAGGGCTTTTCATGATGACGTTATACGTATTGATGAGTTCAAGATTAGTCTGAATGTCGGCAAAGTTTGAGGTTTGGCGGCCATTGACGAGGATTTGGGCGGTTGCCTGGTAGATCGGTGTGAGCAGAAAATAATTGACTGCGGCGCTCGATGCAGCCGCCGCCATCGTGATCAGAATGATGATCGCGCACCTTTTTTTCAAAACGAAGAACACGTCTTTAAAGCCGAGCTTGTCCCGCATAAGAGCCCCCCTTAGCTTCTTTTATTTAAATTTTCAGCAAATTCCACCTTTACCTTGATTATACATATTTATCGCGGTTCTGAAAGAAATGAATCCTGACAAATAGCGGGAGATTCCGGGGATGCAGGGTCTTTATATGATGTAACATAGCAGTTTTTGCAGGAATGGGGCTGTTTTTGCTGAACGAAAAAGCCGCCAAACAGAGTTTGCGGCTTTTTACGTTGTATAACCATTTTTGATATGAACAATCAGATCCTCAAGCAATTCTTTTGTCGTAATGTCATGCGACTTTTCGCCAACGTCATAAGCGTGCATGAGAATTTTCAAAAACTCTTCCTGATTCAATTCCTTATCATCCATACCTTTTTCCTTTCAGCTTCCATGAAATCATACTCATTTTTGCGTTATATTCAGATTATATGCTGTTAAGTATCGATTTGCCATAGTCTATTACATTATTCGACAGCTGTCCGTTTTTATGTCCTTTTCCAGAGAAAATCTTTTTTGCATCAGCGGATTAAGCTATAATAGAGAGATTGGAAACTTTTTAAAAGTCATTCGGTTAGGAGCGATAGACATGCTTCAGGAAATGATCTCAAAAACAGTTGTAATGGAAGCGGCTGAACAGTTTAAGCATGTGCTTCCGCACGATGAAGATAACATTCAGCTTCTGAAAAAAGCCCTTATTTTATACAGGCAAGATTCGGTCTATCGGGTCAAACCGCTCAGCGGGCATACGGCGGCAGCCTACGTACAGGACGTCGTGCCGGTGAAAGTGACAATCGATCTGTCCGACGTCAAAAAGAGCAGCTGTTCATGCCCGGCAAAAAAAATCTGCCGCCACATCCTTGCCGTTTACTTATATTTATATGCACAATATGAACGATTGGGAACTTTCACGGAATATTGGAAAGAACAGCGCCAATCCTTTGATCAGCAGCTTTTGTTAAACCAGCTTCGGCTCAGCCCTGAAAATGTGCGGCCAACGTTTGAAAACTGGAAACGTTTTTTCGAATCGGAATTCAGGCTTTGGGAACAGCGGACGCCTAAAGGCCAGCAAACGATGCAATACCTTTACTACGGCTATTTTTCAGCACTAAAAAAGCGGACGCCGTCTGAACCGGAGCTGAAAAAAATATACCAGATCCATGCCGCTCTTGCGACATGGCTTGCGATGCATACGCTGATCGAAAACATGCGCATCGATCCGGAAAAAGATTTTTATTCGCTCAACCCTTATATCGAACAGCTGATGGACACGATTTACAGCTCGATTGATGAGCTGAAAACGTATGCGCTCTCTTTTTCGCTCGATCCGTTTTTAGATAAAACGCCAGGCGTCGTTCGCGAGCTCCTGCTCAAGAAAGACATTTTTCAATATGAAAGACTTCGGATATTCGGGGAGATTTGGAGCGCCCTTCTGTCCCGGCCGAAATGGCTGAAGCGGGAACTTGACGTTTTGCACGGACTGCCCGACACTCCCGAAATTCAGTTTGCCCGGCTTCACCTTGAATTTCTGTTGAAAAACGACGAGGCAATCTTTGAAAAAGCCGGAACTTTTTCTCCTGACATTCTGCCTTATACGTTTCAGTGGCTCAGCGTCATGACAGCCAAAAAGGATTGGAAGCGCCTGAAAAAATGGTATGAACGGCTGGAAGGGCTTGTCGAAGGCTTCTCAAAGCTTGATAGACCTTATCGGGAAATCCGCGACGCCTTAAGCGAATTCTTCCTTTTTCTCGACGACTACAGCAAAAACGCGAACGATGAGCAATTATATGAAAGGTACTGCAAAAAGTGCCTGCCATACACATTTACAGAATACAGCCAATTTCTATACAGCAGGAAGCGGTTTATCGAGTGGATGGAAATTCACAGCCTCGTCGGCTTTTCAATCGAGGAAATCGGCCAGAATGCCTTGAAGGACATCGCAGCGGAGGTTCCCGAGGCGCTCGTTCCTTCCTACCACAGGGAGATTTCCGGCTTGATTGAACAGCGGAACCGCAGCGCATATAAAGAAGCCGCCCGCTGCTTGAAAAAGCTGCGCACTCTCTATAATAAAATGAAAAAACAAGATGTCTGGAAGCGCTACATGGAACAGCTGACAGCCCGCCACAAAAGGCTGCGGGCATTCCAGGAGGAGCTAAAGAAAGGAAAGTTGATCGATGGCGAGTCTTAAAGAAATCGTGATACATGTCGAACAGTCCGAAGACTATACATTCGTTTTATCCTGCTGTGACAAGGACCATCAGCAGCTCACGCGCAGCCAGATGGAAAGGCATTTATTTCAATGGCACGAATCGTCCTTTTACGGCACTTTTCTTGAAGATGCAGGTCTGGAAAAACCGGCCGTGCTTCTATCTCCCTGGATGGCTGCCGAATTTCTCGGCAAAAACTCGTTTAATTCCTTTAGTGATATTTTGCTGACTGAGGAAACAGAGCCTTTGATGAAAACAGCTTCAACGATTTACGAGTTTATCCTGGATCAGGATTTTGTCCCCGACTATGAAGCGTGGAAAAAGGGAATGCTGCGCTGGAAAGACAAAGAAGGCTTTTTGGAAGGTTATACGGCGGAATGGTTTTCCCGGGCCGTCGACGACTACATCGATTATAACGGAGAACTGAAGGCAAAGTGGGAGACGATCGTTGAACACTCCCCCGCCGTCACCTCATTTAAGGGACATTTTCTCGATGAAGAGGATTTTCTTGAAACGATCGGCTGGATTGAAAATCCCGTCCCGTTCACCGTCGGACTCAGATTAAACGAGCCCGATTTTGACGGTGATGATTGGAAAATCGAATTGTTTTTACGCGATAAAAAAAGCGGGGACATCCAGTTTTTCGACGGCTTGAAAGGGCTGAAAAAATCGTGGCGCGCATATGCCGATCGAATCGCCCGCGAACAGGACCGTTTCCGCCAAACCGTCCCATGGCTTTCGATCGACTCAGGCACAACGCTGCTTTCTGAAGAAGAAGCATGGATCTTCTTGTCGGAAGCGAGCGAAACACTCGTCAGCATGGGGATCGAAATCCTGCTGCCGTCCTGGTGGCAGATCGTCAAAGACAGCAATATGCTTTTGAAAGCGAAAGTTTCATCAGCCCCGAGGGGCGAATCTTTCGTCGGGATAAACGCGCTCATGGACTTTAATTGGCGGTTTGCGACAAACGGTATTGAACTTTCGGAAGAAGAGTTTAACCAGCTTGTCGCCAATAAAAGGCGGCTCGTCAACATCCGCGGCCAATGGATCAAAATCGATCCGAGCTTTATCAAACAAATGAAAAAGCTGATGGAGCGCGCCGAAACCGAAGGACTTCACATGTCAGACATCCTTGCCCGCGAGTTGACGGACCGCGGCACGGAACAGAAAGAAGACGACCTGTTTGATACGTCCGCTTTCAGCGAAGTGCAGTTTGAATTATCCTACCAGCTGAAAAACATGATCAGGAAGCTGAACAATCGTGATGAGCTCCCTTCATACCCCGTCAGCAAACATTTTAAAGGCACGCTCAGAACGTATCAAAAAGACGGGCTGAACTGGCTGCTTTTCCTTCGCAAATGCGGCTTCGGCGCCTGCCTGGCAGACGATATGGGACTCGGGAAAACGATTCAGATAATCGCGTACTTTTCTTATTTGAAAGAAAAAGGGCAAAAAACGCCGTCGCTGATCATCGCGCCGACTTCGGTGCTCGGGAACTGGCAGCGCGAGCTTCAGTCCTTTGCACCCGAGTTATCGGCAGCACTCCATTACGGACCAAAGCGCCCGAAGGGAGAAGCTTTTCAGGAGCGCTACAAAGACACCGATATCGTGCTGACGTCATACGGCCTCGCACATTCCGATTTTGACGATCTCAGAGGCGTGACGTGGAACTGTATTTGCCTTGATGAAGCGCAAAATATTAAAAACGCGCATACGAAGCAATCCCGCTCGATTAGAAAACTGAAAGGGATTCACCATATCGCTCTCAGCGGGACTCCGATGGAAAACCGCCTGACAGAGTTGTGGTCGATATATGACTTTATGAACAAAGGCTACCTCGGTAGCCTCGGAAGCTTCCATAAGCGCTTCGTCCTGCCGATCGAAAAAGACCGCGACGAAAAGCGGATTGAACAGCTTCAACAGCTCATTAAGCCGTTTTTATTAAGACGGACGAAGCAGGATCAGGAAGTCGCTCTCAACCTTCCTGATAAACAGGAGGAAAAGGAATTCGTTCCGCTTTCTGCAGAACAGGCTTCCCTTTACGAGCAGCTTGTAAAAGACACGTTTGAGCACATGCCGACTCTCGCCGGAATGCAGCGGAAGGCGCTGATACTAAGCATGCTCGGCAAATTGAAACAAATTTGCGACCATCCGGCCCTCTATCTAAAAGAACTGGAGACGGAACTCCTCAACGGCAGATCCGTCAAGCTGGAAAAGCTGCTCGAGCTGACGAAAACGATCCGCGACCGGGAGGAAAGCTGCCTGATTTTCACCCAGTATATCGGAATGGGCGAGATGATGAAGCGGCTGCTTGAAACGTCATTCGGCGAACCGGTCAAGTTTTTAAACGGAAGCTTATCAAAGCTTGAGCGCGATAAAATGGTCGAGCAATTTCAAAATAAGGAATTCCCTTTTCTAATCTTGTCCTTAAAGGCGGGAGGAACCGGTCTGAATCTCACCGCAGCCAATCATGTCATTCATTATGACAGATGGTGGAACCCGGCCGTTGAAAACCAGGCAACAGACCGTGCATACCGGATCGGCCAAAAACGATTTGTGCATGTCCATAAGCTCATAACAACCGGAACAATCGAAGAAAAAATCGACCGCATGCTCGAATCAAAGCAATCGCTGAACGACCAGATCATTCAAAGCGAAAACTGGATTACCGAGTTTTCCGAAGAAGAACTCGAAGAACTGTTTACATTAAGCGCATCCGCAATGTCGGGTTGACGCCAAAAACAGCCGCCTAAAGAGAGCGGCTGTTTTTTATTTTCAAAAGACTTGCACCCTCCCGCCTTACGGCGACAAAATCGCTGACGCTAACCCGATGCCGGGTATCACTGCTTTTGTTCCAATACATCACGTATAAACCAATCGTCATTACCACACACAGCGTTTCTCCGGCACCGTAACGTTACCTGTTGAAACAGTGTAGTTTCTCTCCCCTTTATAAGTTTTAAAATTTGCCACAAACCATTAACTAAATTTTTTAAATATTCTTCAAAAAACATTTCCGTTGATTATATAATAATGACATGAACTTGTTAATTTATGACATGAACATTTATATATTTACATATTTTTTATCTTTAAAGGGGGTGGTAACGGGAGATCCTGTCCATTTCTTTTTGATTTCAATTTGCATAAAAGGAGGAGAAAGGATGAAATTAACACCTGTCGAACAAGAAAAGCTGCTTATTTTTGCTGCTGGGGAGCTTGCAAAACAAAGAAAAAAACGGGGCGTGCTCCTGAATTATCCGGAAGCTGTAGCCATTTTGACCTGCTTTATAATGGAAGGTGCGCGCGAAGGGAAAAGCGTAGCCGAACTGATGGAAGCGGGCCGGCACGTCCTTACGGCTGACGACCTGATGGAAGACGTTCCCGAAATGCTTGAAAGCATTCAAGTCGAAGCGACATTTCCAGACGGCGTTAAGCTTGTCACGGTTCATCAGCCGATTTCTCAGGAGGTGAATCAATGAAGCCGGGAGCAATTCAAGTTGCGGATGGCATGATTTCGATTAACGAAGGGCGGGCAACCAAAGAGATTACCGTGAAAAATACAGGGACGCGCTCGATTCAAGTCGGCTCGCATTTTCATTTTGCGGAAGCCAACCGCGCATTGGCGTTTGACAGAGCAGCGGCTTTAGGGATGCGGCTTGATATTCCGTCGGGCACCTCTATCCGGCTTGAACCCGGGGAAGAAAAAACCGTTTCGCTGGTAGAGCTTGGAGGCCGCCGGACAGTCCGCGGATTAAACGGCATGTCGGAGACATTGCTTGATGAAAGAGGAAAAGAAAAAGCATTGAATCAGCTTAAGGAAGCCGGCTGGATAGAGGGGGTTAAGCGGTGAAAATCACGAGAAAACGATACGCTGAGCTGTTCGGTCCGACGACAGGCGATAAAATCAGGCTCGGGGATACCGATCTTTGGATTGAAGTCGAAAGAGATTTCACTGTTTACGGGGAAGAAATGATTTTTGGCGGAGGAAAAACGATTCGTGACGGTATGGGACAAAATGGCCGAATCACCGCAAAAGACGGCGCACTTGATCTTGTGATCACAAACGTTGTCGTACTTGATTATACGGGAATCGTGAAAGCCGATATCGGCATCAAAGACGGCCGAATCGCAGGAATCGGAAAAAGCGGAAATCCGGACATCATGGATCAAGTAGATCCACATATGATCATAGGAGCCGGAACAGAAGTCATCTCCGGTGAAGGAAAAATTTTGACAGCCGGCGGAGTCGACACCCACGTCCATTTTATTTGTCCTCAGCAAATGGAGGTCGCGCTGTCGTCAGGAGTGACGACGCTAATCGGCGGCGGGACAGGCCCTGCAACAGGCAGCAAAGCAACGACTTGTACTTCGGGAGCCTGGTATATACAGAGAATGCTGGAAGCCGCCGAAGAATTCCCGGTTAATGTCGGTTTTACGGCGAAAGGCAATGCTTCGGACAAAGCGCCGCTGATCGAGCAGGTGGAAGCGGGCGCGATCGGACTCAAGCTTCACGAAGACTGGGGTACGACGCCGAGAGCGATTCAAACGTGTATGGATGTTGCGGAGGAAGCGGACATTCAAGTGGCGATTCATACGGACACGATTAATGAAGCTGGATTTCTCGAAAACACGCTTGAAGCGATAGGCGACCGCGTCATTCATACTTACCATATTGAAGGCGCCGGCGGAGGACATGCCCCCGATATTATGAAGCTCGCCTCTTATGCGAATATCCTGCCGTCGTCTACGACTCCGACGATTCCGTATACCGTCAATACAATGGATGAACATTTGGATATGATGATGGTTTGCCACCACCTCGATGCCAAGGTTCCCGAAGACGTCGCATTCAGCCATTCGAGAATCAGAGCGGCTACGATTGCGGCAGAGGACATTCTGCATGACATCGGCGCCATCAGCATGACATCCTCCGACTCGCAGGCGATGGGCCGAATCGGAGAAGTCATCCTCCGTACATGGCAGACGGCAGATAAAATGAAAAAACAGCGCGGCGCTTTAACGGAAAAAAACGGAAATGACAATGTACGCGCAAAACGCTATATCGCAAAATACACCGTCAACCCCGCCATTACTCACGGGATCAGCCATGAGGTCGGTTCAGTCGAGAAAGGCAAATTGGCCGACCTCGTCTTATGGGACCCGATGTTTTTCGGCGTAAAACCGGAGCTCGTGTTAAAAGGCGGAATGATTGCACAGGCGCAAATGGGCGATCCGAACGCCTCCATCCCGACTCCTGAACCCGTTCTAATGCGCCGGATGTATGCTTCGTACGGCAAGGCGAACCGCTCCACTTCCATTACATTCATGTCTCAGGCTGCTATTGACCGCGGAGTGCATAAAACATTGGGGCTTGAGAAAATGATCTCCCCGGTCCGCGGCATTCGTCAGCTCAGCAAAATGGACATGAAATGGAACGGCTCGCTGCCGAAAATCGAAATCGATCCGGCGACATATCAAGTGTACGCGGACGGGGAAGAACTGTCCTGCCAGCCGGTCAACCGCGTACCGCTCGGCCAAAAATACTTTCTTTTTTAAATGAACGCTAAAAAAAGATGAACGCGCGGAAAGTGTTCATCTTTTTTCGTGCTTTTGAAACAAATAAAGGCTGCCGGCAAAGTCGGCAGCCTGCGGATTAAACATTCAATCCGCTTGTTAATCGCAGCCCTTATCGTTACGCTGCCGGCGATGCGCCGGCATCACGCCGATATAAAAAGGGTGTGCGAGTTAACGCGTATTTAAACCTTTTTTTGATCAATAAAATGCCGCAGAATATGGGCAACGCCGTTTTCATCATTTGCAGGCGCCACTTCATCAGCCATCTCCTTAATATCCTCGCGGGCATTGCCCATCGCAAAGCTTTTTCCCACGATTTTCAGCATGGAATAATCGTTCTGGCTGTCGCCGGCGGCAGCGGTTTCCGAAAGCGGAATACCGAGATTTTGCGACAGTTTTTCTAAAGCAAGCCCTTTCGAAGCGTCAATATGCTCAAGCTCAAAGTTGTGTTCGGCTGAGGTGACAAGCGTTAGGCCCTTTTCCTTTTCAAAGCGTTTCCAGCCCTTTTGAAGCTTTTCTTTATGAAAAGAAAAAGCTAATATGTTGTATACGTTTATATCTTTATCCGCTTCAAACAGCTCGCGATAAGAACAGATATACGCATACCCGTTTTGGCTGAGCTGCTGGCTGGCGGCGAGCTCCAGCTTTGACAGATCGGCAGCCGGATTGGCGCTTCTCAGGCGGTCCAGTTCGATATCAAGGAGCTCTCTCCCGTTTTGCGGGGTAAAGATCGCGTCATCGCTGAACACCTCATAATAGTAATTCTCTTCTTCAAGCCACTGAAGAATCCCTTTCGCTTTTTCCCGATCAATCGAAACGGAGTGGTACAGGCGTCCTTCCGGATCGTGAATCACCGCTCCGTTGGCGCTGATGATCCACGTTTTGATACCGGTGGACCGGAAGATCTCCCGAACGTCAAATGAGGCTCTCCCTGTGGCAATCACCACTTCAATTCCGTTTTCCTGTGCTTCCTTTATCGCATCTATACTTGCCTTTGTGACCTTGCTTTCACTGTTTAACAGCGTCCCGTCCAAATCCAGGGCAATCATTCTCATCAGCTGTTTTCCCCCTTAAGTCCCTTCTTATTCTGCCACAAGCAGTTCTACCCCGTGTTGATCGAGCAGCCTTTGAAATTCCTTATCCGGCAGCCGGTCTGTTATCAGAAGATCAATGTCGCTCAATTCGGCATACTGAAAAAAGTCCGTCCTTCCGATTTTGGAGTGATCCGCAAGCGCGATGACCTGTTCCGCTTGGGATATGATTTTCCGTTTGACCATTCCATCCTCTTCATGGGCGATCGTCAGTCCGTGTTCAGAAACCCCCACAACTCCGATTAAAGCTTTATCAACATGATAGCTGGACAGCTTTTCGATCACCGAAGCGCCGTATAAAAAACGGTGCTCTTTTTGCAGCTTTCCGCCGAGCAGATGAATGTCAACTCCCTTTCGTGATGAAAGCACCTCCGCCTGGTTTATCGAGTTGGTAATGATCGTGCAGTTCATATCCGGCAGGTGCTCAGCGCACGCCTGAACTGTTGTGGAAGCGTCAAAAATCACGTGGTCGCCTTCCCTGATTAACGAAGCAGCTGCCTTTCCGATCATGTTCTTTTCTTCAGACACGATATTCAGTCTTCCTGAATAATCTTTAATCTCATCATGGTTCGTCGGCAAAATGGCGCCTCCCCTTGTCCGGATGATCGCGCCCCGCTCCTTCAGCTTGACGAGATCACGCCTGGCGGTGTCTCTTGACACATGGAGCAAAGAACAAATCTGGTCGACGGAAATCCGTTTATGCTCCTTCAAATAGTCGATAATGGAAATTAACCTTTCCTCCTGGTACACGTCATCATTCCTTCTTTTAAGTAAAAGCCCTTTATATTAAGTGATTATAAGTTAATTTGCTGTGAAAAATCAAGGTTAATTAAGTGAAGTTAAGTAAAAAAAGAACAAATCCTGCGTCAATTTAATTTTGTCTTTTTTTGACGACAAAAAAACCGGTCCCAAAGACCGGCCATTAGAGGAGAAAATGGGGAATTAATTGATTTTATATAGGAAAGGGGCTTGAGAGGGGAATCGTTCATTCTTCAGACATCTGCGGTCTCGCGGGGTTTCCCGCCCAAAAAATGAACGGAGCGGGCGACGACTTCTGTTATAAAGACGCGGTTCCCTTCTGAATTAACATAGTTGCGCGTTTGAAGCCTGCCGTTCAATCCGACGATTGAACCTTTTCTGCAGTAATCGGCTGTGTTTTCGGCCGTTTTTCTCCACAGCGTGCAATTGATGAAGTCCGTCTCAATGTCGCCCGCGGCATTTTTGAAATGCCTGCTGACGGCCAGGGTGATATTGGCAACGGGGACACCGTCAGATGTATACCGAAGCTCCGGGTCCTTCGTTAAACGCCCGACCAGCATAATGTGGTTAAACATTCCGTTCCTCCCTTCATCAGCGATATCACCAGTTTATAAGAGAAGCCCGGGGAAGAAAAATGCGGATAAAGAGAAAATATTCCGAAAAAAAGTAATTTACCATTATAATTTATGGCTTTTCCTCCTAATCATCATAAACATCATGTCTTTTTGATTAGAGAAATATGTATTTTTTAAAAACTGAAAAAAAACAGGAGATGCCAGCCACCGCTCGGAATACAAGCGGACGTATGAGCCTCCGTCCCAGGCGAACAGCCTGAATGACAGTTCTTTTTCTTTGAATGTTAATTGGAATTCATAAATCTCCATTCTATCCTTTGTTTCATAGCGAAATATAATACTTTCGTCATAGTCCACATTGATATCGCATTTTCCGGCACTGTCGGATGAAAAACGGATCATCAGCTTATACCGCTTGCGGTCAGCAGCCGGATTGCCGCTGATTATAAGTACTTCCTTTAAGTAAAATGTCACCCCCTGTTCTCTACAGTATAATGAAAAACAAAGTACGATAAAATACTTTTTTCAAAATTTAAAAATATTAGTATTATACCAGTAAACAAAACAAACAGCGTTTACAGGCTTTTAACCTGAATATGCTATAATGGTATTACAACTATTGAAGCTTGTGAGGTGAAAGCAGTGAAAACCTTTAGGCTTATTGATTTGAAAATCGTGCGCCAGGATGATTCGGCAAAACGGCTTGAGGAGTTCCCCCTGATCGACGGCCTGATCATTAACAAGGAAGACGGAGAAAACCATTGGATGGTCGAAGGGCTTGTCTCCAAGGAGTATCGATATTTTTTTGAATACCTTTTACAAGAAGGCAAAGAAGTGAAGGCGTTCGTAACAATTACCAAGAAGAGCAACCGGCCCGCCCAGCTTTTAGCAAAAGTAAAAAACATTACGGTCCTCGGAGAGCATGTCTCCGTTTTAATGAACGGCAAAATGGTGAGTTCCAAGCTGAGAAAGGATTCCGACAAGATTTTAGAAGGGTTGATCAAAGAAGGGTATACCGGGGATCAGCTTCTTGAAGCGTTCAAACAAAATATTTAGAAAAGGCTGTCCTGTAAAAGCGACAGCCTTTTTTTATGAATGGTTCACGCGCTTTTTTAACAGGTCGCGAATCTCTTTGAGAAGTTCTTCCTGGGGATCAGGCCCGGCTTCTTTCTCCTCCTGAAGTTCTTTCTTCTTCTTCAGTTTAGACAAATACCGGACAAAAATAAAAATTGAAAATGAAATGATAAAGAAGTTGACGATTGTCTGAATAAACATCCCGTACTTGATTTGGGCATCGCCGAATGTAAAGGAGAGCGCTGAAAAGTCCAGACCCCCGAGCACAAGACCAAAGAGGGGCAATATGATGTCATTGACGAGCGAGGTTACGATTTTTCCAAAAGCGCCTCCGATAATCACCCCGATGGCAAGATCGATCACATTTCCCTGGATCGCAAAGCTTTTAAAATCTTTCCACATACAAGAATCACCTTCTCTGCTTCATAATAAAAAAACAAATGGGTTCATCCAAAAACCCATCTGTTCGGATTATTCCTGTTTTTCTCCGAGCGAAAACATCAGCTCTGCTTCACAAACGATTTCCCCGTCTACTGTTGCGACTCCTTTTCCTTTGCCGATCGAGCCGCGGAAACGGGTGACTTCAAGCTCCAGATGAAGCTGGTCGCCCGGTTTGACTTGTCTTTTGAAACGGCAGCTGTCAATTCCTGCGAAAAACGCAAGTCTTCCGCGGTTCTCTTCCTTCATCAAAAGGGCAACAGCTCCCATTTGCGCCAGCGCTTCTACAATTAAAACACCCGGCATAACTGGGTAATTTGGAAAATGCCCGTTGAAAAATTCTTCATTTGCTGTGACGTTTTTATAACCCGCAGCCCGCTTCCCTTCCTCTACTTCTGTCACCCGGTCGATGAGCAAAAAAGGGTAGCGGTGGGGAATAATGTCTTTAATTTGCTGAGTATCAAGCATTGCCTTGACATCTCCTTTTTTTAAAAAATATGTATAGAACGACGAGCCCTGGGCTCATTCTGTACATCTGGAAGTATATTATGAAACGGCTTCTTTTTCAACTTAGGCATTCATTACCATCGTAAAGAGCGCGCTTCGCTGCAATAAAAAAGAAGCCGGTTCGGCCGGCTCCTTTTTGGATGTGTCAGCGCACTGAATTGATCAGCCCCATCATTTGATCCCCCATTGTGACCGCGCGCGAATTCATTTCGTACGACCGCTGGGAGGCGATAAGATCCGTCATTTCCTTTGACACGTCAACGTTCGACGCTTCAAGGGAACCTTGCTTTATGGATATCTCCTGCCGTCCGGCTCCGGTTAAATTGATGAGGGCAGTTGCTCTTAAATTATCGTCAACAGAAAAAAGGTTGCCGCCTTCCGCTGCCAGCGCTTGAGGCTTTACCGCCCGGACGATGCCCAAATTAAACCGCAATGGCGCTTCTCCTTCATTCCCTGACGATACGGTAATCGTTCCGTTTTTATCGACTTGAACATTTTGATAGCGCCTGTCAAAGCGGATGGCATTTCCGTTCTCATCAAGTACGGAATGCCCGTCTGCCGTCATAAGCTGCACTTGATTGGCATTTCCGGCGACAGTGCTCAAGGTAAACGCCCCGTCTCTCGTATATTGAACTTCGCCGTCGACATCCACCTGGAAGTATTGGTAAGGGGAGGTTAGGGCGAAATCCAGGTTCCGTCCCGTCTCCTTCAGGCTTCCCTGGCTGTTTGTCAGCTTGTCTACCGCGAGCGCGCCGACGCCGAGCCGGAGTCCAGGCGGCGTCTTCCTGCTTTGGGCTACTTCATTGTTCTTCTCGTCTACTTGTTCAATCTGTTGTCTGACAAGCTCTGAAAAGCTTGTATTGACCGCCTTGTATCCCGTCGTATCCAGATTGGCAAGGTTATGACTGATATTATTCATCTGCTTTTGCAGCTCATTCATTGTGTTTGAAGCTGTTATCATCGATCTTAGCATTTATTCCAACATCCTCCGTTTGCGTATGTTATACGATTTTGCCGATGTCGTTGGCTGCTCTGTCCATGCTTTTATCATAAGCCTGAAGAACTTTTTGGTTTGCTTCAAACGAGCGGTAGGCAGCGGTCATTTCCGTATAGTCTCTTGTCACATCAACATTTGAGCGTTCTGTCATCCCCTGCTTGATCGAATAGCTGACGGCCGGGTTTGCGGCTGCACTTGGCAGCTCCTGTCCGTTTTCAGTCCGGTACAAATCGTTTCCTTCCTTGGCCAAATTTCTTGTGTCAAGCGAGATCCTGACGTCGATCGTTCCAAGGTTCCGGCCGTTTTCGGACACGGTTCCATCCTCAGCCACTTTAAAATTCTCGCTATCCACGGCAATCGGCCGGCCGTCTGTGGAAAGGACGACATTTCCGTTGATCGTCAGTTCGTTGTTTTCATTTAACGAAAAATTGCTGCTTCTCGAATAGCGGATATCGCCGCTCCCCAGTCTGACAGCATAGAAAAGGGCCGCTTTATCATTGGTTTGCTGGTTTACAGGAACCTCTTTTTCACTGATCGCAATATTTGTCGGCTCATTTGTGCTTTGCAGATCGCCTTGCGAAAAAAGCGGTGTGAGCTCCTGCATGTAAACTCCCGTATTTAAAGCACCGATCGGCGTCTGCTTTGTAAAGGAGTGGGATCCGCTGTCCGTCTGAAAGGAATCGGACTCCATCCGGCTCAGAAGCATTTCCGGAAACGCGCGAATGGAACCTTGATCTTCCTTATAACCCGGTGTATTTGCATTTGCGATATTATTCGTCAGCATTTCCGTGCGCCGCTGCTGGGTAATCATCGCCGACGCTGCGGTGTAAAGTCCTTTTAACATGATTTCACCTCAGGATTTGTTCTTTAGACGGACATCCCGGCCGTCCACAAATTTTCATTTACAAAATAAGAACATTTGTTCTATAATAATATTAAAGATTCTATCCTTTTTATCGTCAGTGTTACGATTATATTTAAGCTTTTCATAAAAAAACCTCATTCTTAAAAAAGAATGAGGTCTATGCTCAGCTTAATTTGCGTTTCGGAAGCTTGTCCATATTATCCAGCATGACGCCTGTTCCGACAGCAACGCAATCCATCGGATTTTCAGCAACGAGCACCGGCACTTTCAGCTCTTCTGCAAGAAGCTGGTCAAGGCCGTTCAGCAATGCGCCTCCTCCGGTGATGATAACGCCTCGGTCAATGATGTCAGCTGAAAGTTCAGGAGGCGTTCTTTCAAGCACCTGTTTGGCAGCTTGTACGATAACGGATACCGATTCGCGAAGCGCTTCTTCCACTTCTTTGCTCGTTACCGTAATGGTTCTAGGCAGCCCTGTGACCATGTCACGGCCGCGGATGGAGATTTCCTCATGACGTGCGTCTGGGAAAACAGTTGCGACTTTGATCTTAATGTCTTCAGCTGTCCGTTCGCCGATTAACAGCTTGTATTCGCGTTTAATGTAATTTAAAATTTCAAGATCAAACTTGTCCCCAGCCATTTTAATAGAAGAGGCGGTGACAATATCGCCCATTGAGATGACCGCGATATCTGTCGTTCCACCGCCGATATCCACTACCATGTTTCCGCTAGGCTGAAAAATGTCCATACCTGCGCCGATTGCGGCAACCTTAGGCTCTTCCTCAAGATACACATGCTTTCCGCCGCTTTTTTCAGCAGCTTCCTTAATGGCTTTCTGCTCTACGGATGTAATATTTGTAGGGCAGCAAATGAGCATGCGCGGCTTTGAGAAAAGGCCCTTCACATTCAATTTGTTGATGAAATGCTTCAGCATGGCTTCTGTTACTTCAAAGTCTGCAATTACGCCGTCTTTTAATGGACGTATCGCAACAATATTCCCAGGTGTACGTCCAACCATTCTCCTTGCTTCTTCGCCGACAGCAAGCACTTTCCCGGTGTTTTTGTCAAGAGCGACAACTGAAGGCTCATTTAAGACAATCCCTTTTCCTTTTACATGGATCAGCACGTTCGCTGTACCAAGGTCAATACCAATATCCCTTGCAAACATCTATCTATATCCTCCTCGAAATCTGTTTCACAGCAATGTCCACATTCTGCCCTAATTATATATTTTATCATAAAAATTAGAAAAAAAAGCATCCTTGTGAAAGTTCTTCACAATTTTTTGTGGCTTTTTATCGACAAGCAGACGGAGGATACCGGGAAATGATGAGAAATGCCCTTTATTACTGGTCCATTATGCCCTATTGCACGGGTTCCCTTTCAAGGATTTCCTCTTTCTTGTATTTTAGTTTTGTTGCTTCCCCGCCCCGCAAATGTCTGATTGATTTATGATAATCAAGAATTTCTTTTACTTCATTGGCTAAATCAGGATTAATTTCAGGCAGCCTTTCTGTCAAATCCTTGTGTACGGTACTTTTGGAAACACCAAACTCCTTCGCGATCACACGAACCGTTTTTTTTGTCTCCACGATGTACTTCCCTATCTTGATTGTTCGCTCTTTGATGTAATCGTGCACACCACTCGACCTCCCTAAAATGGATGTGAGAAGTGTGAAATGAGATCCGTATGCTGAAAGAAAATACTATTTATACAGCTGCTTCGTTTTAAGCTATTCCAAGTAGAATTTTGAAATACTCCCACGATCCCTCACCTCAAACACTCTCTTTGTTAGGTTTGTATCAGTGTATTAGCATTGAAATGGGATTATGCTAAAAACTCAAGGAGGACAAGGGGTTTATCAAGACATTTTTATTTCGGCTTCGAAAATTTTTGCTTTACAGGTTGTAGGACATCCAGTAAAATGAATAAAGTTTATTATTTACCTAGGTAAGTATTTTCAGAGGGGTTTATATGGAACACATCAACCGGACGATCATTCACCAAATCAATCAAAGTGCGCGGATGCTTTCAAAAAAAACGAATGAACAGCTTGAGGCCTACGGACTTTTCGGAGCTCAATGGTCAATCTTGTACTGCCTTCATACGTATGGCCCGATGACTCAAAAAGACATTTGGTCGTATTTGCACGTTGAAGCGCCGACCGTAACGCGAACGATCAACCGCCTTGAAAAAAACGGCTGGGTGCAAAGGATACAAGGCGAAGATAAAAGGGAAAAAGTCGTAAAAATGACGGACGAAGCCGCGGTTAAATATGACGAGATTCAGTTGAAAATAAAAGAATTTGAAGAAGAAATGCTTTCGGGATTTGATGAGAAGGATAAAAAAACGTTCCAGCGTTTATTACATCAACTGCTGACATACAACAAGAAGGAGCTGTAGCCTATGAAACAATCGGAACCCATTTGGACTAAAGATTTTATCATGGTTGTTCTGATGAATTTGTTTATTTTTGTATATTTTTATGCCTTGTTAACGATTTTGCCGGTCTACACGATGCAAGAGCTCGGCGGAACGGAGTCACAGGGAGGTCTTTTGATCAGCGGATTTTTGCTTTCCGCGATTTTTGCAAGGCCGTTTTCAGGCGCAATAATCGAGCGGTTCGGGAAAAAAAGAATGGCGCTCGTCAGCGTCATACTCTTTACGCTTTCGTCTCTCCTTTTCATATCCGTTCAAAATATTTACGTATTGCTCGGAATCCGCTTTTTCCAAGGCATTTGGTTCAGCATCATTACCACGGTAACGAGTGCGATTGCAGCCGATTTGATTCCGCCGGCACGCCGCGGCGAAGGTCTCGGCTACTTTGCCATGTCCATGAACCTGGCGGTCGTCATCGGGCCGTTTATCGCCTTGAACCTGCTTGACAAAATCAGCTTTACCGCTCTGTTTGCGCTGTTTTCCGGAATCGTCGCCTTCGGAATCCTTTGCACGGCTCTGGTGCGGATTCCAAAAGAAGACGACACGACTTCCGCTGTCTTCAAATTGTCGTTTTCCAATATGTTTGAAAAAGGGGCGATGCGGATCGCCATCGTCGGCTTGTTTGTTTCTTTTTGCTATTCGAGCGTCATTTCGTTCATTTCGGTTTACGCAAAATCTCTCGGCCTGATTCAAACGAGCAGCTATTTCTTTATGGTTTTCGCGGTAGCGATGATGGTGACACGGCCGTTCACCGGAAAATTATATGATAGAGTCGGTCCCGGCGTCGTCATTTATCCGTCCATTATCCTTTTTAGCATCGGGCTTTGCCTGCTCGCTTTTACGAACAGCGGCGCGATGCTTCTGCTTTCAGGGGCGGTCATCGGCATGGGCTACGGTTCGATTACCCCTTGCCTGCAGACGCTGGCGATCCAAGCCTCTCCGCAGCACCGGAGCGGCTATGCGACGGCCACTTATTTCACCTTATTCGATTCAGGAATCGCGGTCGGGTCCTTCGTGTTCGGCCTGATTGTCGCACAAACCGGTTTTTCCAATATCTATTTATTCTCAGGCGTCTTCGTTCTCGTCAATCTGTTCCTGTATACGTGGAGCCGGAAACCGGCCTTGCTGAAGGAGAAGAGAAATATATCGGTAGCCGATTGATCGGTTCACCGTCTTGCCGGGCTTGCCATAGGCCCGGCTCTTTTTCGTTTAACATGAAACTTTTATGAATGCAGTTTCGTCCCCTAACTGTCCGGGAAAAATAGGATTCTATTAAAAATACTGAAAGGTGATTTTGTGAACTACGAATTATTTAAAGCTATCCATAATCTATCACATCACAGCACCATTCTTGACGGCATGATGATTTTCATATCGGAAAAGGCGATTTATCTATATGCCCTTATGCTGCTGGCCATATGGCTCTTCGGAGGCCATTCCTACAAAAAAAGCGTTCTTCAGGCAGGATTTACAGGGATTTTGGGCCTTGTATTCAACTATTTAATTACATTGATTTACCAGGAGCCGCGCCCTTTCGTCGCCCACCATGTCGATGTGCTGATTCATCACGCCGCAGATGCGTCGTTCCCGAGCGATCATACAACTGGTGCTCTGGCAATTTCTATCGCATTCTGGCTCGTCCACCGCAAAATCGGAACCTTTATGATCGCCTTCGGTTTGCTGACAGGCTTCTCCCGCATTTGGGTCGGTCATCACTATCCGGTTGATGTTTTAGGAAGCATCCTGGTAGCGATTTTGGTGTCGCTCATTGTGCTTAAATTTTCCAAATACCTGCACCCGATTTTCGATTGGATCATTTCGCTCTACGATTCTATCGTGCGCCGGGTGAGAAAATTGATTTTCAGATAATAACAAAAGCCCGGACGTCGATGTCCGGGCTTTTGTTTACTATCCTTTTAGTGATTCTGTCAGCGGCGGAACGATTTGTTTTTTACGGGAAACGACGCCTTTTAACGTCGCTGTGTTATCCGCCAATGTGACATTGAACGCTTTTTCAACGGCCTGTGCGGCTTGTCCTGAAACGACGACAACCGAATCATTCGTTAGAATGTCCGTTACGACAAAGACGAATAAATCCAATCCTTTTTCAGCAACCACTTTTGCAAGCTCTGCTTCGACCTCTTCTTTGCGGGAAAGGACATCGTTTGTGTCGACCGTATTCACTTGGGCAATCTCTACTTTATGGCTGCCCATTGTAAATTCTTTGACATCGAGCGACAGAAGCTGCGGAATCGTTTTCGCGCTCAGGTCGGCACCGGCTTTCAGCATGTCCAGGCCGTAGCTTTCAGCGTCAACTCCTGCAATTTCAGCCAATTCTTTCGCCGCTTTTACGTCTTCATCCGTGCAAGTCGGAGATTTAAATAACAGCGAGTCTGAGATGATCGCAGACAGCATGAGTCCGGCCGTTCCTTTTTCAATATCGACTCCGTTTTCTTTATAAAGCTTTTTTAAAATCGTTGCCGTGCATCCTACAGGCTCAGCGCGGTAGTACAATGGATCACTCGTTTCAAAATTGGCGATCCGGTGGTGGTCAATGACTTCCAGCACGCGCACCTGATCCAGATCATTGACGCTTTGCTGGCGCTCATTATGGTCAACAAGGATGACGCTGTCCGTTTCGTTGGCAACGGTCTCGACAAGGCGCGGAACTTCCGCTTTGAATTGATCGAGCGCATATTGGGTTTCGCCGTTGATTTCGCCTAAACGGACGGGTTCTGCATCAACGCCGAGCTTTTTTTTCAGTTCGGCATATGCAATCGCTGAACAAATCGTATCCGTGTCCGGATTTTTGTGCCCAAAAATAAGAACTTTACTCATGATATGACTCCTTACTTGTTTTTTTATAGTTAGCTTACCTGACAATGAAAAGATCTGCAAACCTGTCACTTATTTTATAATATTTGAGCGGAAATTTGAATTTTTTTAAAAAGAAAAAGAGCCGTTCGGCTCTTAAAGTCGTTCATCAGCGGGAGGCGTGTTGTGGCTCTGTTTTGGAGCGGGCTTCAACTCGGGTTTTTCTCCGTAGGCGACAGGACCGTTCTCGTATTCGAACGGCGCTCCGTCCGGCGCGTCTTCCTTCAGCCAATCAAGCCCGGCGCTTTCTTCTCCTTCTGAAAAGTTATACAGCGTATGCGCAAATTCGTCTTTCTCACATTCTTTCGGAAGCGTGCCAGGCACGACAACGCCTTCTTTCTCTTCTAAATCCCTGATTGCAGCAATCCATTGGTTCTGATGCATCGTATCGCGCGCCAGCAGAAAGCCGAGCATATCCTTTACGCCTTTGTCATCGGTCATTTCGTATAGTCTGGCCACCTGCAGCCTGCCCTGTGATTCCGCATTGACGTTTGCGCGCATGTCGGCAAGGAGATTTCCGCTGGCGACGATATAACCTGCATTCCAAGGGACGCCTGTGCTGCTTTCCGGCATAGCGCCGAGCCCTGAAACGATGGCATGATGAGGGTTCATCCCTCCCATGACAGAACCGATCACCGGATCTTCCGCAGCTTTCTCCTGCTCGTAGACGGGAGCATCTTCCAGCAACCTCGCAATCATCGTTGCGATCATTTCGACGTGACCGATTTCTTCAGCTGCCGTATCCATGAGCAAATCTTTGTATGCTTCGTTGCCTCTCGTGTTCCAGCCCTGAAACAGATACTGCATCGCCACCGAAATTTCACCGTACTGTCCGCCGAGAATCTCCTGCATCTTCTTGGCAAAAACGGGATCCGGCTTATCAGGCTTTGCCGGATATTGAAGAACCTTCGAATGTTTGAACAATCCAGTCACTCTCCTTCGCTTATTTTTGAACCTGTATTTGATATATCCCGCGAAGAGAGAAGTAAAACCGCAAAATGCGCTGCTTTAATCGTTTAAAAAAGACCATTTTATACATAATAAACGAAAAAGGAGAGTGTCGCTTGTGATGCCGAACACATCGCACAGGCCGTTCCCGCTTCCAAAAGGACCCTGGATGATGGCTCAGACGTGGAATGATGTATTGTTCGCCCATTGGCCTGCCGAGCCTGAGCTGATTCGCGAAAAAATACCGGCCGCCTTGGAACTGGAGACGTTCAACGGAAAGGCCTGGATCGGGATTCTTCCTTTTCTGCTGACGAATCTGCGGCCGCGCTTTTTGCCGCCCCTCCCCTTTTTCAGCCGATTTCCTGAGCTGAATGTCCGAACGTACGTGACCTATCGAGGGATACCGGGCGTTTATTTTTTCAGCCTTGATGCCGCTTCCCGCTTCGCCGTTTTAGGCGCGCGAACGTTTTTCCGCCTGCCGTATTACCATGCCGGCATGGACTTTGTTCACGAAGGAAGCCGTGTTCGGTTTTCCAGCAGAAGACCTGATGGAAAAGCAGCTTTCTCCGTTCGCTACGGAGCGATGTCCAACTCCTTCACCGCCCGGAAAGGCACGATCGAATACTGGCTGACTGAAAGGTATCGGCTATACACCCTACAGAACAGCCGGATCTATTATGCAGACATCCATCACCCGCAATGGAGGCTCCAGCAGGCTGAAGCCGACTTTTCCCAAAATAACGCAGCTTCGGCAAGCGGCCTCACTCTTGCGGATACCGCTCCGCTTCTCCACTACGCCAAAAGGCAGCACGTTGTATGCTGGCCGCTTCGGCGGGTGCGCTAAAATATGACAAAAGGAAGAGCGCAGATACGCTCTTCCTCAACGTTTAAGCCGGTTTTGATATTTCGCTTAAAGCTTCTCCCGCTTTCTGATCAGCAGCATTTGTCACTGAAAGGTCCCCCAGCGCAACGATTCCGACCAGCCGTTCATTTTCGACGATCGGCAGCCTGCGAATTTGATGCTCAGCCATCAGCTCGCCGGCTTCCTCCGCCGTCATCTCTGGATCACCCGTCACCAATTCTGTGCTCATGATATCCTGTGCAGGTGCCTCAATGACATTTTCAGCGACGCATCTAATTACGATATCGCGGTCTGACACGATTCCTACCAATTTGCCATTCTCGCAAACCGGGATGGAGCCGACATTTTGGTCGCGCATTTTCTCTGCAACTTCTGTAACGGACGCGGAAGGTTCACAGCACTCGGCATTCGGTGTCATCAAGTCTTTCAGCTTCACTTTGGATTCCTCCTTTATCATTGGTGTAGTATGTGCTTTTCCGAAAAAAGCGGCTCTTAAACGTCTTTAAAAGTACTCTTTCTTTTTGATATATTTCTTTTTATCCTTCAACAAATCACCGGTCCATCCTTTCTTTTTCAAATACAGATAAACCAGCACGGTTGAACCGGCTATCAAAATCAGCGAATACAAATAGCCGTGTTTGAAAGAGAGCTCGGGCATATTCTCGAAATTCATTCCCCACAGCGCGCCGAAAGCCGTCACAGGCGTAAACAACGTCGTGAAAATGGTCAACGCTTTAAAAATTTCATTTCCCCTGTGGGATGTCACCACTTCTTCGGAATGGAGCAGATAATTAATATCGCCTGCATAGTCTTTGATCAGCGTCAGCACTCTGTCAATCTCGTAAAACGTCCGGCGCTGTTCAGCTTCGTCGAAGTTTTTGAATACAAATGTTTCCTGAATGGTCATCGCGATTTTTTTCATCGTCATCACAAGGCTTTTCATGATCAATAGCTCATGGCGCAGCTTGTGGATCGCCTCGATGATGCTTTTATTGTTATCATGATGAAATTTCCATTTTAATGTCCGAAGGTCGTTTTCAAACTGCTCAAGCTCCTTGAAATACGCGTGCACCAATTCCCCCGCCAGCGCCAAAAACGCTTCAGGCGCATTCTTGCACCGTTTAAGCCGATGCCGCATCCGCTTATCGCTGAAGCCTTCAAAAACAGAAAAATCGAAGTTCATCGTAAAAAAATAGTCCTTTGTCACGTAAAAGTGGAAAACAGAACGGTCGTGCTCTTCTTTCGCATCCTGCTGATAAATCAGTGAGCCGTACAGCGCCTCATGATCAGCGGACACAACATCGATATCCAGACAATTTACGTTTTCCGAAGGAACGCCTTGAAACCATTTCCGGCATTCCGGCCAGTGTTCGGAATCGATAAGCTCAAGCGCTTTTGTTTTTTCCTGAGGGCCGAGCTGATACCAATTCCATCCGTCTCCATAAGCAATCTTCATATTCTCATTTCCTCCTGTTCACCTTCGCTTATTGTTCTTTGCCCCCAGCCCCCGAAACTAAACCTGATGTTTGTCCTGCAACTGCATGTGGTATGAAGCCAGTATGATATTGATTCGAAAAAAGGAGGTGTGCGCCTTCTGTTTCGGAAGGCCTTGCATTGGATTTTGTAAAACTGGCGGCAGTGGCGATTTTAATCGCGCTCACGGGGTTTTTCGTAGCGGTTGAATTCGCTATCGTTAAAGTGAGAAGGACAAAAATCGACCAATTGATCGTCGAAAAAAGAAAGGGAGCGCTTGCCGCAAAAGAAGTAACCTCACATCTTGATGAATACTTATCGGCCTGTCAGCTCGGGATAACGGTGACGGCGCTCGGCCTCGGATGGCTCGGTGAACCGACGATGCAAAGCCTGCTGCATCCCGTTTTTGCAGCACTCGGCTTGCATGAGTCTGTCACGCACGTGCTCACGTTTTTGGCCGCTTTTTTGATCGTCACCTATTTGAACGTGGTGATCGGCGAACTGGCGCCTAAAACGTTCGCCATCCAGAAAGCGGAGAACATCACGCTGCTGTTTGCAAGGCCGATGATCTTGTTTTACAGGGTAATGTTTCCGTTTATTTGGCTGCTCAATCAATCGGCCCGCGTCATCACCGGAATGTTCGGGGTAAAGCCGGCCGCAGGGCACGAATTGGCCTATACGGAGGAAGAGCTGAGAACCCTTTTGTCTGAAAGCTACCAAAGCGGAGAAATTAATCAAAACGAATTAAAATACGTGAACAACATTTTCAAATTCGATGAACGGATGGCAAAAGAAATCATGGTTCCCCGGAATGAAATGACCGTCTTGTCTCTTGAAGACGGTACGGAAAAGGCAAAACGGCTGATCAAGAAAACGAAGCATACCCGGTTTCCGGTGGTACAGGAAGACAAGGACCACATCATCGGGATGATCAACATGAAAGAATGGCTGCTCGCTGAGCTTGCAGGCAAGGCTTCCTTTGAAACCGGCCAGCTTAAGAAGTTTATCCATCCCGTCATTCGCGTGATCGAAACGATTCCCGTCTATCAGCTGTTCGCCAAAATGAGGAAGACACGCACACATATGGCGATTCTCGTCGATGAATACGGAGGAACGTCCGGTCTGGTAACGATTGAAGACATCATCGAGGAAATCGTCGGCGACATACGCGATGAGTTTGATACCGATGAAGTGTCAGACATTCGCAAAATCAAAGAAGACCACTACATCCTGAACGCCAAAGTACTTGTCAGCGATGTAAACGATCTGCTCGGGATCCATTTGTCAGATGAAGAAATCGATACAATCGGCGGCTGGTTTCTGACACAAAACGTCGACACCGGGCCCGGAACCGAGATTCAATGCGACGGCTACAATTTTAAAGCGAAAGAAATGGACGGCCACCGGATCGTCTGGATCGAAGTGACAAAGACGGAATAAGGCGGTTTTTGACGCTTGTCTCAGACGAACCGTTTCCCTCCTGCTGCTTTTCTCCCAAAAAACCATGTTAGGAAATCTCACATGTTCGTCATGATATCGTCCTTTTATCACTATAATTGAAAAAAACATCACTTTTTACGACGGAGGAATGTAACATGCAAATGGGGGATACAGTATTCATGTTCTTTTGCGCTCTGCTCGTGTGGCTGATGACGCCGGGCATCGCTTTATTTTACGGGGGACTGGTAAGAAGCAAAAACGTGCTGAGCACGGTGATGCACAGTTTGTCATCGATCGCGATCGTTTCGGTCATATGGATTTTGTTCGGATATTCTCTCGCTTTCGCACCGGGGAATCCCCTGATCGGAGGCTTTGAATGGCTCGGGCTGCACGGAGTCGGATTTGACCCGAATTCCGATTATTCAGAGACGATTCCGCATACACTCTATATGATGTTCCAATTGACGTTCGCTGTGCTCACGACGGCGATTATTTCCGGAAGCTTTGCTGAACGGATGCGTTTTCCGGCCTTTATTCTGTTTTCGGTGCTGTGGGTCGTGCTTGTCTACTCTCCTGTCGCCCACTGGGTATGGGGCGGAGGCTGGCTTGCAGAATTGGGAGCCCTTGATTTCGCGGGCGGAAACGTCGTCCACATTTCATCAGGCGTCGCCGGACTTGTCGTTGCGATCGTGCTCGGCAAGCGGAAAAACATCAGCGACACGGCACCCCACAATTTGCTTTTGACATTGCTGGGCGCGGCGCTGATCTGGTTCGGGTGGTTCGGGTTTAACGTCGGAAGCGCACTGACCCTTGATGAAGTGGCGATGACCGCTTTCATCAACACCAATACGGCAGCGGCCGCCGGAGTGATCGGCTGGGTCCTGGTCGAATGGCTGATCAATAAAAAACCGACAATGCTCGGAGCGGTCTCCGGCGCCATTGCGGGACTTGTCGCAATTACACCGGCCGCCGGTTTCGTCATTCCGTTCGCTTCTGTTTTTATCGGATTTGTAGGCGGCGCCGTCTGTTTCTGGGGCGTGTTTTCTCTCAAGAAGAAATTCGGCTACGATGATGCGCTTGACGCATTCGGCCTTCACGGAATCGGCGGAACGTGGGGAGGCATTGCAACCGGCTTATTTGCCACTACATCGATTAATTCGAACGGAGCCGACGGCCTGTTCTACGGAGACATCAGCCTGCTTTGGAAACAGCTGATTGCGATTCTTTCAACATATGTGTTTGTTGCAATTGTCACTTACGTTATTATAAAAGTAGTCAGCATTTTCTTTAAGCTTCGTGCAACCGAAGAGGAAGAGTCTCTCGGGCTCGACCTTACGATGCACGGCGAAAAAGCGTATCAAGATTAATTGTCAGGGAGTGATGTAATGAGCGGTCAAATGTATAAGGTTGAAATCGTAACGCGTCCTACAAACTTTGAAGAGCTGAAAACCGAACTGGCCAAAATCGGGGTAACTTCCATTACATTTTATAATGTCCACGGATGCGGCCTGCAAAAAGGACATACAGAGCTTTACCGCGGCGTCAAGCGGGAAAGCAATGTATATGAACGCTTAAAAGTCGAAATCGTCGTCAGCAAGGTGCCTGTCGAAAAGGTCGCCGAGACGGCGCAAAAGGTGCTCAAAACCGGCGAACCCGGAGACGGCAAAATCTTTATTTACGAAATTCAAAACACGATTAACATCCGTACGGGCGAAGAAGGGCCCGACGCTTTATAAACGATTGAAGCTCCCGGCGTAACAGTGCCGGGAGCTGTTTTTATTTAGATTGGCAAACATAACAACTTGAATTTATTTTTCAAAAATCTTTCCCGGCGGCTTGGAACAGCTGTCCAAAAGCTTAGATATCTTCTTTTTTAATCCCAATAAAAATCATTTCCGACGATCGCTCGTTGCGTGCGGGGGCTGATAAAATAATTCAACTAATGATAGGTTATTTCTATAGGCCGGTTTGTATTTCCCAGCAAAAGTGATATTGAACAGCACGTTTCCGAGAGAAATTTTCTTGCTTGTCTCATCAAAATGTTCTTCCAAGCCCATCATCTTGAATTTGAATCACTACTAATCTAAAAACCATTCTCAGGGAAAATTATTTATGATGTAGAATTTTTTTCTATTTTTATTGATTATTTTAGTAACTATGTTAATATAACATAGTTGCTAAAATAGAAAAGAAAGGGAGTTTAAATTGAAAAAAATTGCAATTTCACTATTTACGGCTGCTCTTTTGCTAGTTGTATGTTTCGCTAGCAGTTCAGAAGCATTTGCTATGTCTTCAAAAGGAGCAATTAAATTTAAGACAGATGCTAATACATATTCAAAACATGCTACTTCTATTGTTGTCACAGGCACCTTGCGTGAAGATAATGACAATGGTTATGTAGTATATCTGTATAAAAAGGGCCGAACTACCCCGGTAAAAATGATAGAAGTAGATCATAAGATCGGCACACGTAATTTCAGGGCAGTTTTCTCAACTAAAAATATTCCGGCAGGCAAGTACGATGTAATTGTAGCACAGAGCTGGGGATATAAAGATTGGCATGGAGAGCTGCAACATTATATTACAGTTCAGCATTAAAATTAATGACAGATTAGAATCATAAAAGCTTAGCTTTAAAACAATTTACTACAAAAGTGCGAATTGAGGATGAATGATAAAAAGTTCTTGGACTTTTTATCATTCATTTTTATAGTTTTCTTAGCAGATAGAAATCGTACGGCATTATCTCCTCCCAAGAAAGCTATTCCTCAGCTGTAAATCCCTTTGATTGATGCGATGAGATCTGTACAAAAGTCTATGCTGCTACAACAATCATGAAATCCCCCCTTACTGTTAATAATGAACGTCTACGATTTAAACAAAACAGGGGGATTTTCAAAGGATTTCAATATCGCATACTTACAATTGAGAGGGCTGCATCAAAACCTTTCTAAAAGGAAACATGTTGAATACCATAAGGTTCTAAAGATTATTTTTCACAAAACTGCATCGACAATACCGTAAGCCTTCGCTTCTTTGGCATCCATAAAATAATCGCGTTCCATGTCTTCTTTTAGTTTTTCAAGCGGCTGACCCGTCCGTTCATGGAAGAACTGCTGGATTTTCTCCTTCAGTTTAATGATCCGCCTTGCGGAAATCTCCATGTCCGTCGCCTGTCCTTTGACGCCGCCGAGCGGCTGGTGGATCATGATTTCGCTGTTTTTAAGGGCAAACCGCTTTCCTTTCGTTCCGCCCGCAAGGATGATCGCCCCCATCGAAGCAGCCATCCCGACGCAGATCGTGCGAATATCAGGCTTCACGTACTCCATCGTATCTAAAATCGCATATCCGGCAGAGGTTGATCCGCCGGGGCTGTTGATATAGACCGAAATGTCCTTTTCATTGTCCTCCGCCGACAAAAACAGCAGCTGGGCGGTGACGCGATTGGCGAGATCGTCCGTAAATTCAGATCCGATCATTATGATGCGGTCTTTCAAAAGCCTTGAAAAAATATCGTAGGATCTTTCTCCTGCCGCTGTTTTTTCAATAACATAAGGAATGGTGTTCATGCCTTTTAGCCTCCTAGGCAGCACACCTCATCATGCTTATGCAGGACGGCTGCGAAGCGCTCGAAAGCCAGGTCCGCTTTGCGTATTCAAGCAGGCGGTCCGGATCGTGGCGCAAAATCGCGTCGATCAAGAGCCTTTCGTGCTCTGAACCGCTCTCACTGATCGCCTCCCTCTGAAGAACGTCAGATGAAAGCCTTTTGACACGCTGGCGCGACCTGAATAAAAGCGATTTGACGGATGATTCCGGTTTGCCGAGCGTTTCGGCGATTTCATGCAGCTGGTAGTAAAACACGTCCTTGAGCAAAAAGATCGTTAATTGCTTCGGCGTTAATTCGGCCGCGAGATGTTTCAGCAGATGCTCACATTCGTCCGCAGCCCTTATTTCTTCCGTCTGCCCTCCTGCCTGATCTGCGCCCGAAAGAAAGCACTCGCGCTTTCTTTTTCGAATCCGGTCAATCCATTTATGCTTTGCAACCGTTTTTTGATAAGCAGGCGAGGCGTCTGCTTGATTAATTTCTATTAATTTCAGGATCGTATCCTGAGCCAAATCCTCAGCATCCCATTTGTCACCGGTGATCATCATGCAGTATTTCATCAGCGCTTTTTGTTTTAATTCATTCATGAATGAATTCACACTCCTTAAAGAGGCCTCTTACTTTAATAAACGGATTGCCCTTTCGATTTGATACGGGTTTTTTAAAACATTGTAACAAAAAAACGCCTATCTGATTTGATAGGCGTAAACGGTTTGTGTTACGGCTGTGTTGAATCTTTTGTCTGGCCCTCATCCTGAGCGCCTGAATCGTCAGTTGAATCTTCCCTTTTTGTTTTTCCTTCAGTGTCGTCTTTCGCTTTTTCTTCCGTTTTTGCTTTTTCCTCAACGGAAGGCTGGGCAGGTTGTTTCACTTCAGAAGCTTGCTTTTCCATTGCCTTTTCAATGCTTGACACCGGCTTGTCCATGAAGTTCAGCGGGTTTAAAGCAACTCCGTCTTTGCGGATTTCAAAATGAACATGGTTTCCGCCTTCTTCATTATAAAGGTTTTTGCCTGCTTTTCCGATGACTTGATTTTGCTCGATTTTGTCACCCTGCTTAACGCTCACTTCAGAAAGGGATTGATACACGGTTGATAGCCCGTCTTCATGCTCGATTTCAACAACATAGCCCAACACTGGATCTTTAGCAGCCTTGATGACAGTACCGCTGAGAGATGCGGAAACATCGAACGTTTTTCCGTCTTTCTCTGCCAAGTCGATACCTTTGCTCATGCTATACGTGTTATCATAGTTTACAAGTGCTGCTTCTTTCTCTTCTTTAGATGCATTTGTTTCAAAGAATTTTTTCACGACAGTTACATTCTCAGAATCAACGACCGGCATTACGACATTTTCGACCGGTTTTCCCACTTCTACCGCGTCATCACGGTTGTCGTAGGCTGACTTTCCGTCATCCGCCAGCTTATCTTTCACATCGTTATTGGATGCTGATTGATACCAAAGAACAGCTGTTAAAACAACGACGGCACTGATCAGATAGATGGCCGGAAATACCCAGCGCCTGCGAAAAAACCTTTGCAGCTTTGTGATTTTGGAAGTACGATTCTTTTCTTCCTCTTTCATGCTTTCATCACCTCAGCAACATTCTGAACACTTTTCAGAAAATATATACATTTACAAAAAACTTTTTTTATTGAACCGATTTTTAGCAGCCAGCCGGACCGGACGCTTACAATAAAAACGGACAAGAAAGGACAGAATAAGATCATGAAATTGCGCATCGCCAAAAAAGAAGACCTTCACACAGTCGTAGACATTTATAATTCCACCATTGCTTCCCGGATGGTTACGGCCGATACAGAACCTGTGACAGTTGAAGATAAGCTCGGCTGGTTTTTGGGCCATACAGAAGCAAGGCCGCTGTATATCGTCGAAAACGACGCGCAGGAGTGCATCGGCTGGATCAGCTTTGAATCGTTTTACGGACGGCCGGCATACGCAAAAACCGCAGAGATCAGCATCTACCTTCACGAAGCCCGCCGCGGAAAAGGGATGGGATCGGCCGTTTTAAAAAAAGCGCTTGATCAAGCGCCGAAGCTCGGAATCCGTTCATTGATGGCGTTTATATTCGCCCATAATGAACCGAGCATCAGCCTTTTTCAAAAACACGGATTTTCAGAATGGGGTAATTTTCCAGGCATCGCCGAGATGGACGGCAATCGCTACGATTTAAAAATATTGGGGAAAGAATTGAATGAAGCGGGGCATCTTGACGTTACAACGTAAAAAAGAGCTGTCCATCAGCTCTTTTTCATTTTACAATTCAGCAAGGTGCTGCCTTCTGCTTTCTTCTTCATTTAAAAACTCCATGAAATTGCTCATCACCGTAAACGGCTGCTCTTTTACCGCCGTGACATAGCGGGTTTTCCGCTCATCGGAAAGCACTTCGCTTTTTTGCATCCGTTCGAGAATATACTGAAACACCTTTTGCTGGACATTTCTTTTTTGATATGACGACTCCCTGATCAAGGCCATTCCAAAGGCTGCGCCTAATGCGGCGATACCGATTTTGACGAAGGTTTCCGTACCGAAATGAGTCTCTCCCCAGAAGGATGACAGATAAACGAGAGAGATAACGAGCAGCGGAACCGCTGTAAAAAGAAAGATCAGCCGTTTCTTTAATATCGGGGCAGCAACCTGTTTCAGGTTTTCCATTTCTTTTCTCATAAAGGCGGGCATTTGATTAAATGTTTCAAGATCCATAAACATCCCTCCTGCTTGAATGTTACAACAGAAATTCGTACTTTTTATATTTATATCGTAACTTAGTTCTAACATGTTTTACAGTTTTTTGCCTTATAGCTCACTTTTTAAAGAAACCTTCCTGCTTTTTTCTCGTATAACATGACATGGTTGCTTGAAAGATAAGTTACTGATATAAATGGAATGTATCAAAACAAATCCGTCTTTGTGAGGTTCAACATGGATATTATTAAAAATATTAGCATCACATCGATATTTCTCGGTTTTGTATTAGTTTTAAATACGCTGCTGGCCATCGTTGTGATCTTCAGGGAGCGCCGCGATGCAAGCGCCTCTTGGGCCTGGCTGCTGGTTCTCTTCTTTATCCCGGTGCTCGGCTTCATCCTTTATTTATTGTTCGGCCATAATTTAAAACGCAAGCACCTCTTTTACTGGGAAGACCAGAAAAAGATCGGGATTGAGAAAATATTGGATCAGCAGCTCGCCAAATTGAAAAACCGGGAATTCCAATTTCGGAACAAGGCGACGGCGGACAGCAAAGATTTAATTTATATGCACATCATTAATAATCACGCCGTGTTTACGGAAGATAATGCCGTCGAGCTCTTAACCGACGGGCGCCAAAAGTTCGATCGGCTTCTTCGCGATATTGAAAATGCCAAAGACCATATTCATTTGCAATACTACATTTATAAAGGCGATCAAATCGGAAAGAAGCTGCGCGACGCGCTGATCAAAAAAGCAAAGGAAGGCGTCGAAGTCCGCGTTCTTTATGATGAATTGGGATCAAGAAGACTGCGGAAAAGCTTTTTTAAAGAGCTGAAAAAGGCCGGAGGTTATGTCGAAGTCTTTTTTCCTTCGCGGTTTCGATTTATCAATTTGCGCATGAACTATCGCAATCACCGGAAGCTGGTCATCATCGACGGAGTCATCGGATATGTCGGCGGATTTAATGTCGGGGATGAGTACCTTGGCTTAAATCCATCATTCGGCTATTGGCGGGATACGCACCTTCGAATCAAAGGAACGGCCGTCCATTCGATTCAAACGCGTTTTATCCTTGATTGGAATCAGGCCTCCCACCGCCATGACATTACATACAAGCCGAATCTTTTCCCGGAGTGCGGCTCTCACGGAAACATCGGCATGCAGATCGTCACAAGCGGCCCGGATTCGGAATGGGAGCAGATTAAAAACGGCTACATTAAAATGATTTCAACCGCTAAGCGGTCCATATTGATTCAAACGCCTTATTTCATCCCTGACGCAAGCCTTCTTGACGCTCTCAGAATCGCCTGCCTGTCAGGAGTTGACGTCAGAATCATGATCCCGAACAAGCCTGACCATCCTTTCGTCTATTGGGCGACTCTTTCTTATATCGGCGAGCTGCTCAAGGCGGGCGCCTCTGTATTCATTTATGATAATGGCTTTATTCATGCAAAAACGATCGTTGTCGATGAGGAAATTTCTTCAGTCGGAACGGCAAATATCGACATGAGGAGCTTTAAGCTGAATTTTGAAGTGAATGCCTTTTTATATGACGAGGAAATTGCCAGAAACCTTGTGCTGTCATTCGAAAATGATCTGCAAGTTTCGAAGGAGCTCACTTATGAAGATTATCAAAACCGGAGCAGAAGAATTCGCTTCAAGGAAGCGATTTCGATTCTCCTGTCGCCGATTTTGTAGCGTGACAAATTGAATCCCCCCGGGACTTCCCAGGGGGATTTTTTTTATTTGCTGCTTGCCGCCGCCCGTTCATCGCGGGCTGATGATGAGGAGCGTGCACCCATGCCGGGGGCGGCATCAGCGTCACGGATGCCAAGCGCGAAGCAAAAAGCAGCGATAAGAAACCCTGCCGCACCAAGCAAAGCCGTCCTGTATGCCGCAAGGTCCGGCAGCGCCCCTTCCGTATGCCGGCTCATGACCGCAAGGAGGCAGGACATGATCGCGACGCCTAAAGCCGAGCCGAGCCGATTCTGTACATTGAACAATGTCGTCGCCCGCCCCATTGAAGCTGAAGGGATGTTGGCAAAAGAAGTGACCTGAACAGCACCGACTGCATGGCCTAAGAAAAAGCCGGCCAAAAACAGCAGCATTCTCAGAAGCCACGGGTTTGTTCCAGGCCCTGTCAAACTGAGCAGGCCAAACAGCACAGACGCACATAACAATGCGGAAGAGATCAGCCGGCGCGGCCCAAGCCTTGAAAGCGACCGGGGCATGAGCTGAGAGGCGAGCATCAGCCCCAGCGCTTCGGGAAACGTAATCAAGGCGGTATCCAGCGCCGAGTGATTCAGCACATCCTGATACATCAGCGGAAACACGTAAAGCATGCCAAGCAGTCCGGCCGCCGAGAACAGCGATACGATACTCATCATTCCAAAAACCCGATCCGCCAGCAAACGGAGATTGAGCAGCGGATGCCGAGTGCGAAGCTCGACAAATACGAGGGCCGTCAGCAAAACGAGTCCGCCGACTCCGGCGGCAAGCACAGCAGGCGATCCGAATCCGTCCGCCGGCCCCCGGCTGAGCGCAAACACCGCAAGCGGCATTCCCGGGGCTGAGAGAAGAAAGCCGGGCAGATCGAATTTTCCCGCATCTGATTCCGTGTGCTCGTCAAGACATAACAGACCAACCAGCAGAATGATCAATCCAATCGGAACATTAATGAAGAAAATCCAGCGCCATGACAGCTGATCCGTAAAAAACCCGCTGATGATCGGCCCGAGCGCTGGAGCTACGGCAACCGGAAGAACGAGAACACGCGAAATCTTTGGCCGTTCTTCCGGCGGGAACGTCCTGAACAAAATCGCCATTCCTACAGGCGTGATCAACCCTCCGCCGGCTCCCTGGATGATGCGGAATAGATTTAAAGCTGCAAGATGTTCAGCAAGCCCGCACAATAGAGACGCCGCAGTGAACATCCCAAGCGCTATCAAAAAGATCCGCTTGGTACCCCAACGGTCGCCAAGCCATCCGGCAATCGGAAGACATACGGCGAGACTGACCAGGTATCCGATATTGACGATGCCGGCGTCCGGCGGGGGCGCCTGAAATTCTTTCATGATTGCCGGCAGCGCCAAGTTGACGACGCTCGCGTCCATCGCGGCCATAAACATCGCCGTGACATATACGATGCTGACAACCGTCCGCTGGTTGAACGGCCTCATATTTACTCATCACCGCCGCGGACCCCTAGAGCGGGCTTCACGCTGTTCGGCCGCAGATCGCTCCAATTCGAGCTGATATATTCAACACAATCGCTCCGGCTTGATTCCCCAAAAACGATGGCCCAGCCGGCCGGCACATCAAGAAATGCCGGCCAGAGCGAATGCTGGCCTTCGTTATTCATCAGGACAACATATGTGCCGTCTTCACGTTCAAAAGGATTCGTCATCAGTCTCTCCCCCCTAAGGCATCTAATTTTTCGGCAAGAACGCGTCCAATTTCGGCAAGCGGACCCGGCTGGCACAAATCTTTATGGCGGCAGTCAATATCGTGCTGCTCAATCTGTCCATGAAGATAAGGAAGCCATGATTCCGGCGCAATCGGATCAAACCATTCCGGAATGACGGTTGATCTGAAGAACAAAAGATCACCGTGATAGATATGCGGTTTATATTCGCTTAAAATGCGAACCGAATTCACATAAGTCTCCTTTAGGTTCAATATTGCGGCTTCATCAAGACTAGCCAGTGCACTGCCGTCGCGCCGCAAAAGTTCAATCGCACTCGACAGCTCGAGCGGCTTCCCGTCTCCAAGACTGTCAGGATCATATCCGCCTAAAGCCAGGAGGGCGACAAGCGCTTCCTGCTCATCCGGAGCATCCTTAATCGGAAGGAAATGGTTCGGGTAAGCGTCAAGCATGACGAGAAGAGAAACTTCTTCGCCTTGTTCCTGAAGCTGGGTTGCGATCGCATGAACTACATTTCCTCCGAGAGACCAGCCGAGAAGGCGGTAAGGTCCGGCCGGCTGAACCTGTTTGATATGAGAGATATAATCGGCGGCCATTTCATCCAGTGTTGCCGGCAGTGCTTCCCGCTGTGCGATGCCGCGCGCCTGCAATCCGTAAATCGGATATTCCTTGCCGAGCGACGTCATCAAACCGGCGTAGCACCAGCTCAAGCCTCCTGCCGGGTGTACGCAGAACAGAGGCAGCTCGCTGCCGCCAGCTCTCAGCGGAAGCAGGACATCCAGCGCACTCTGGCTGCCGCCGACCTCAAGGCGTTCAGCGAGGCCGCTGACGGTCGGGGCTTCCAGCAAATCACCGATGCCGAGCTCCGCCCCGAGGGCTTCGCGGATTCGGCTGATCAGCTGGACAGCAAGCAGCGAATGCCCGCCAAGCTCGAAGAATCCGTCATCAATTCCGATCCGGGGCACGTTCAAAATTTCTGAGAACAGATCGCACAGTATCTCTTCTTGAGGCGTACGCGGCCCCCTTCCCTTAACAGCCGCCGTAAAATCCGGCTCAGGAAGCGCTTTGCGGTCGAGCTTGCCATTCGGCGTCAACGGCAGAACATCAATTTTTACAAATGCCGCAGGCACCATGTAATCAGGCAACGTCCCGGCGGCATACCGGCGCAGCTCTGCCGGATCGGGTTCTGCTTCTGAGGCGGGGACAATATAGGCGATCAGACGCTTATCCCCGGGCTGGTCTTCCCGAACAACGACAGCGGCCTGATCCACTTCATCGTGCTGAACCAGCACGGCTTCAATCTCGCCCAATTCGATTCGAAAGCCGCGGATTTTAATCTGCTGATCAGCCCGTCCCATATAATCAAGAGAACCATCAAAGCGCCAGCGGGCCAGATCGCCCGTCCGGTACATCCTGGTTCCGGGAGGTCCGTACGGATCAGCGACAAATCGCTCAGCGGTCAAATCCGGCCTTCCCAAATAACCGCGGGCAAGACCGCTCCCGGTTACGTAAAGCTCTCCGGCTACTCCCGGCGGAACCGGCTCAAGGCACGAATCAAGCACATAAACGCCAAGATCGGGTATCCCGCAGCCGATCAGGCTGTTGGCTTGCAGAGCTGCAATCTCCCGATTAAGGGAAATATAGCTGACATGCACAGTCGTCTCGGTGATGCCGTACATATTGATCAGTCTCGGAAAATTGTCCGAATGCCGCTGATACCAGTCTTCCAGTCTGCTCAATTCAAGCGCCTCCCCGCCGAAAATGACAAATCTCAAGGAAAGAAGCCTTCCAATCTCAGGATTGTCGCGATCGGCCTGCATCAGTTGATAAAATGCCGACGGGGTCTGGTTCAGAACAGTCACGCCTTCATTTACGAGCAGACGGAGAAATTCGCCGGGCGTGCGGCTGACAGCGTGCGGTACAACGACAAGCCGGCCTCCGTGCAAAAGCGGGCCCCAAATTTCCCACACCGAAAAGTCAAAGGCGTAAGAATGGAACATCGTCCACACATCATCCTCACTAAAATGGAACCATTGTGCTGTTGCCCCAAAAAGGCGGACAACATTCTGATGCGGGATGACCACCCCTTTTGGCGTACCGGTCGACCCGGATGTATAAATGACATATGCCGGGTGGAGCGGTGACAATGGCTCAAGCCGGTCTTCATCACCCGGGTTCGTTTCAGCATAATGTTTGAGCTCTTCTTTTACATGCGAATTATCAAGTGTAATCAGCGGCACATCACCGGCGGAAAGGCGCAGGTCAACCTCTGAATTTGTGATGATGCACGCAGGCCGGGAATCTGTCAGCATAAAAGCGATTCTGTCAGCCGGATAGTCCGGATCAAGCGGAACATATGCCGCCCCCGCTTTCAGTACGGCTAAAAGACCGACAACCATATCCAATGATCTTGGCAGCGCCAAAGCTGCGAATTGCTCAGGACCGATTCCTTTAGCAATCAACAGCCGTGCCAGCCGGTTTGCCCGCTTGTTGAGTTCCCCGTATGTCAGTACACCATCCTCAAATACGACGGCGATCGCTTCAGGTTTTTCAGCAGCTTGCTTCTCAAACAATGCCGGCAAGCTTGCCTCCGGCACGTTCAGCGGAGCTTTGTTCCACTCTGTCAGCAGCATTTGGCGTTCTTTAGGAAGCAGGATGTCGAGTCGTCCAATCGGTTGATCAGGGTCGGTTGCGGCGGATGAAAGCAGCCGCACTAGCCGCGCCGCCAACGCTTCAGCCGTAGCGCGCCTAAAAAGATCTGTACTGTATTCGAGGAAGCCCGCAATGCCGGCAGGTGTCCCGTCCGCATTCCGATGTTCGCGCAGCTCAATCGTCAAATCAAACTTGGCGGCGCCGACGCTTTTGACCTCAACGGTTGATGTGAGTCCTGGAAGTTCAATAGCCGGTTCAGGCGTGTTTTGAAATGCCAGCATAATTTGAAAAAGCGGATGTCTGGCACGGGAACGGGCAGGATTGAGAACTTCAACCAGACGCTCAAACGGAAGGTCCTGATGTTCGTAAGCATGAAGATTCACGTTTCTGACCCTGCCGAGAAGCTCTCGAAAGCTCGGATCACCTGATGTATCAGTCCGGAGTACAAGTGTATTGATGAACATCCCGACAAGCCCGTTCAAAGAATCAGCGCTTCTGCCCGCGATCGGGCTTCCAACCGGAATATCGCTTCCGGCTCCCATTCTTGTCAGCAATGCGGCAATCCCCGATTGCAAAATCATAAACAGACTGACTCCGCTTGTCCGGGCCAATTCGAGCAGACGGCCGTGCAGCTTTTCGTCAATGGTGAGCTGAATCGTGCCGCCCTGATAGCTTGATTCGGCAGGCCGCGGAAAATCAGCCGGAAGCTCAAGCTGATCAGGCAGGTGTTCAAGCGTCTTTGTCCAATAGTCCAGCTGTCTTGCAATCAGGCTATCCGGATCGTTCTCACTGCCAAGCAGACGTTTCTGCCAGATGGCATAGTCGGCATACTGCACGGGAAGCGGCTGCCACTCAGGACACGCACCTTGGCAGCGGGCGCTGTATGCTGCTTCCAGATCGCGGGTCAGGGGCGTCAATGACCAGCCGTCACCGATCATATGGTGGAGAAGGAGCAGCAGAACATATTTGTCTTCCCCGAGCACGAAAAGCTGAGCGCGAAACGGCGGCTCTTCCGCAAGTTTAAAGCTGTATCTTACAGCTTCGGCCATGACTCCCTCAAGCTCATGTTCGCTGACATGAGAAACGAGCAGTTCAGGCCGGGCCTTGTCTGGGTCGAGTATAAGCTGACACGCTGTTCCCCGCCTTTCAGGGAAAATCGTTCTTAACGGCTCATGCCGTTCTGCAACATCGCCAAGCTCCGCTTCAAGAGCTTCCCGATTCAGCCGGCCCGACAAATTGACAACAACTGGAATATTGTAGGTAGGACTTGGCCCTTCCAGGCAGTATAAAAACCATAGACGCCGCTGGGCAAACGAAAGGGGAATCTCTTCCCGCCTTTCAAGCTTGTGAAGCGCCGGCCGGGCGCTTCGCGCCTGATCAAGCTGCTTGGCAAGCCCGGCGGGTGTCGGTTCGTCAAATAAACGGGCGATTCCAAGCTCCGCTCCCAGCACATCACGAATACGGCTGACGAGCCGGCCGGCCAGCAGCGAATGGCCGCCGAGATCGAAAAAGCTGTCGTCAATGCTGACCCGCGATATCCCCAGCACCTCAGCAAACAGATCACACAAAATTTCTTCCTGTGGCGTCCTCGGCTCACGTCCGGCTGCCTGCCGGCTCATCACGGGAGCCGGCAGCGCTTTGCGATCAAGCTTTCCATTTGGAGTAAGCGGGAGCGCCTCCAACATGACAAATGCGGATGGTATCATATAATCAGGCAGTGTTTCACTGAGATGGCTGCGAAGTGCAGCCGGATCAGGACTCGCTTCAGCAACCGGAACGACATATGCGGCTAAGCGGGGATCGCCCGGACGGTCTTCCCGAACAACAACGGCGCATTGATGAACATCGGGATGGCCGGAAAGGACCGCATCGATTTCTCCGATTTCGATGCGAAAACCGCGAATCTTAATTTGATGATCCGCCCGCCCGATATAATCGAGAGAACCGTCCGAACGCCACCGGACGAGATCGCCTGTCCGATACATCCGGGAGCCCGGCGGCCCGTAAGGATTCGCAATAAAACGCTCGGCCGTCAAATCCGGGCGGCCGCGCCACCCCTGTTCCGGCCACATAAAGCTCGCCTGCCACGCCGGGCGGAACAGGCTGTAAGCCTGCGTCCAATACGTATACTTGTGTGTTCCAAATCGGACGGCCGATTGAAGGCGCTTCTTTCAGGCCGTTTTCCAGCGCGGCACACGTTGACCAAATCGTTGTTTCAGTCGGACCATAAAGATTCGTAATCCGGCAGCCCAGTTCTTGCAATCGCCGGGCAAGATTGTTTGGAAGCGCCTCGCCTCCGACGAGCACTCTGAGTCCGCGGAGCTTTTCCGGAACGCTTGTCGCCAATGCATGCCACAGCGTCGGTGTTGCCTGCATGATCGTGATGTCATGCTTTTCAAGCATGTTCCCCAATATATGCGGATCTTGAACGGTTTCTTTCTCAGCGAGAATAAAGGAGGCACCGCTGATGAGCGGCAAGTAAATCTCCAACGCTGATATATCAAAAGCAACCGTAGTAACTGCCAAAAGCCGGTCATGCCGCTGAAGAGAAAACGTCTCCTGCATGGACAAAAGAAAATTGCATAAGCTTTCAGATTGTACAACGACGCCCTTAGGTCTTCCTGTAGAACCGGACGTATAAATCATATAAGCAGGGTGAAGAAACGAACGTTTTTTATTGCCCACCGGATTTTCAGCAGAATAACGGGAAAGGTCATGAATGACGTCTTGCTCGTCAATGACCATTCTCGGTACGTCTCCATTTTCCTGAATGTTTGCCGCAGCCTCCCTCGTTGTCATGACAAGCATCGGCTGTGCATCGCTGAGCATATAATCGATCCGGTCTGCCGGATATTCGGGATCAATAGGCAAATAAGCCGCTCCCGCCTTGAGGACGGCAAGCATGCAGATCACCATTTCCTGTGACCGCGGCAGAGCCAACGCGACAAACCGCTCCGGTCCGGCCCCTCTTTCAATTAGCAGATGGGCCAGCCGATTCGCGCGTTCATTCAGTTCGGAATAGCTGAGAACGCCGTCTTTAAACACCACTGCCGGCGAGTTTGGATTTTCTTTCACCTGCATCTCGAATAATTCAGAAAGATCGGCTTTCGGAAGGAGGTGATCGGTTTCATTCCTCTTGATCAGCGCCTGATGGCGTTCTTCAGGCAGCAGCAGCTCTATTTTTCCAATCGGCATATCTTGTCGGAAACCGGAAATTTTTTTCAGAATAATAAGAAAACGGTGCAAATGTTTTTCAAGTTCGCTTTCCGTATACACCTCGGGATTTGCATCCATATTCACCTTTAAGCCGCTTCCGCCGGGTCTCCCGTAAATATTGATCGAAAGGTCATCTACAGGCCCCGTCGTGATATTGTGAACAATACCTTGATGACCGGCGAAGTTCAAGCTGCCGGCAAATGGCATCAGATTAATCTGCGGCCCGAACAGCCGCTGGTTTTCGCCGAGCAGTTTCAGATCGCGCCTCAGCTCTTCATGACGGTAATGCTGGTGGCGCCTGATTTTTACGATTTCCTCTGATACCTGCCTCATGAGCTTGGCAGCTCCCATCTCCGGCCGCACCGACAAGCGAAGCGGCAGGAGATTCATGACCATGCCGGGAATATTCAACGAAGCCGATCCTAAACGGCACATCATCGGCAATCCGAGTACAACATCCCGTGCGCCTGTTAGACGATGAACATAAATGGCCGCTGCTGTGATGACTGCTTCATGCCAACTTGCTCCCATCAAGCCTGCCGCAGACAAGAGGCGGTCTGCATGTTCGGCAGAAAGATGTCCAGAACGGCGGAGAAAACGGTCAGACGTTCTCGGCGCCCTGTCGGCAAGGCTGACCACCTCAGGTTCATCGCTGAATTGCTCCAGCCAAAACCGGCGGTCTTTTTGATATTGGTCTGAGGAACGATAAACCGAATCTTCCCTAAGAATTGCGGCAAGCGGCCCGAAAGACCTTTCATCATCAACCGCCTTCCCTTGCACAAGTGCGGTATACAGTTTTGAAAACCGCTCCGCAATAAGCATAAAGCTGTACCCGTCAGTTGCGATATGGTGTGCCCGGTGATACCAGAAGAAAAGGTCGGGTGCCGCTTTAAAAAGCGCTTCTGTAAAGAGCGGGCCGCTGCTTAAGTCGATCGGCCGGGCCAGATCGTCCTTCATCCACGCCTCAGCCGCCTTCCTCGGTTCCTTCTTTGCACTGACATCGACGAAATGAAGCGGAAAATCTGATGACGGATCAATCACCTGCCATGGTCCGTCATCATCTTCCCCGAATCGGGCATGCAATGTATCAGCGTCTTCAATGACGCGCCGCAGTGCCTGTTCAAAAAGTTCATGATCAATCGGACCGTTGATTTCTACGTATTCAGCGGTATTATAAATCGGATTTTGCGGATCTAGCTGCTGTGCATACCAAATGCCGGCCTGCGCTCCGGTTAATGGCCTGCGGTTATCTTGATATTCAGGCATTACGGCAACCTCCTTCATTGATAATCTGAATTTGGCAATGATGTTTCTTTAGAGGAAGACAACAGTCTCCACCAGTTTTCGATCGTCGGTTCTTCTGCAAGCTCCACAAATGTCACCTCAGCCCCGGCACGTCGCCAGCGCTCGGTAAGACTCATCATTCTGACTGAATCGAGCCCTCTATGAATCAAGTTTTCACTGTCAATGATATCGTCCGGCGATTCAAGGAGAAGCGCGGCGATTTGTTCGCGAATCGTCTGTTTTGACAGCAGTTCGCCGCCTTCTTGCCCACCATCGTCATTTCGCCCGTTTTTCAGTTCGTTCAGAAGATGCTCGGCTGTGACGGTGACAGCACAGCGGTCGGCTGCATAAGAGATAGCCATTTCGTGATGTTGTAAAGAGAAATCCGCTACTGCATCTGCTACAAAAAACGTCTCTATCTCCTGCATAAACGCGTCACATGCGGTCATGAGACAGCCGATATGGGCATAGACCCCGGTAATGATGAGCTGATCGCGGCCCTGTTCCTGAAGCAGTCTTAAAAGATCCGTTTTTCGAAAGGCGTTGTATCTCCACTTCGTCAGAACGGTATCACCTTCATCCGGTTTCAGTTCTTCTACGATTTTCTGCTGATCCGGACCCGGAGGGATTCCCGGCCCCCAAAAGTCCTGGAGAAGCCCGCGCTCTTCAGGTGTCTGTCCGCCGGGCTGAGCGGTGTAGATGACGGGTATCCCAAGCTCTTTGCATTGCTCCTTGAGCATATTGATATTTGGCAAAAGCTCTGTCACCGGAGACTCTCCCCGGGTATATGCGTCAATAAAATATTGCTGCATGTCGTGAATAAGAAGCACGGCACGCTTCGGGTGCGGCATCCATGACACTTTGTTCTTCGGCAGATCAGATGCTTTCGGCATCTTGTACGGAGAGATGGCAGGAATGGCCATCAACATCACGTCCTTTCATTCAATTGATTATTGTTTCGCTTTGGCGGCCTGCGCCATTTTTTCGGCTATTGCTTGGCGCAGCGCTTTTTTGCTTACTTTTCCAACGCCTGTCTGCGGAAAAGAATCGGTAAACTCTACCCGGTCGGGAATCTTATATGCCGCAAGCCCCCGCTCTCTTAAAAACTGCTTCAGTTCGGCAGCGGCAGGCGGAGTGTCGCGCGGAATAATGTATGCACATGACCTTTCGCCGAGAAAGTCATCCGGCATGGAAACGACAGCCGCATCATGTACGGAGGGATGAGCAAGAAGGTGGTTCTCCACTTCCTCTGCAGCGACTTTCTCTCCGCCCCTGTTGATCTGATCCTTTGCACGGCCTTCAACGATCAGATAACCTGATGAGTTCACTTTGACCAGATCTCCCGTGCGGTAAAAGCCATCCGGCGTGAATGCTTTCGCATTATGCTCTTCGGCTTTGTAATAGCCGCGGATCGTGTACGGCCCGCGGGTCAGCAGCTCACCCGTTTGTCCCGGTTCAACGTCGCGGCCGTTTTCATCGACGACCTTAATTTCATCAAATGGCGACATCGGCTTCCCTTGAGTATTGACGACAATGTCCTCAGGATCATCAAGCCTTGTATAGTTGACCAGACCTTCCGCCATGCCGAACACCTGCTGCAATGTACAACCGAGCACGCTCTTTACACGGCGGGCGGCTTCAGCGCTGAATTTGGCACCGCCTACCTGGAACACTTCGAGGCTTGAAAGGTCTTCTGATCGCGATGATGCGGCTTCGAGCCAGATTAAAGCAATCGGCGGAACGACCCCCGTGATGGTAACCCTCTCCTTTTCGATAAGAGGAAAGGTTTCGTCAGGACTTGGCCCCTCTGCAAGAACGACTCTGGCTCCCGCATACAACGTTCCGAGTACGCCCGGCGAACTGAGCGGATAATTGTGGGCCATCGGCAAAGCAGCAAGATATACGCTGTTATGATCAAGCCGGCAAATATCAGCGCTGATTCTCAAACTGTATATGTAATCGTCATGCGTTCTCGGTATCAGCTTGGACAGCCCCGTGCTTCCGCCGGATAATTGGAGAAAAGCGACATCGTCCGGCTTAACATGCGGATGGCGGCCGGGATCTGCGTCTCTATACAGATCGCTGAGCCCCTGAAATTCTTCCGGATCGCCGGCGACAATGACATTGCGCAATTCCGGCAGCTTGCTGCGGACTTGTCTCGCAAGCACGCGGTAGTCAAATCGTGAGTGTGTATCAGGAATGATGTATGCAGCCGCTTCGGCAAATTCGCAAAAATAAGCGATTTCGCTTTGCCGATGTGAAGGAAGCGCAAATACAGGCAGCGCACCGATCCGAAACAGGGCAAAACAAACCTCAAAAAACTCCGGTGTATTCGGCAATTGGACGATGACGCGGTCTTCCTTTTTGATGCCCAGCTCCAAAAATCCCGCCGCCAGACGGTCGGCTCTCATATCCAATTCCCCGTAGCTAATGTGAGCATCTCCATACGTAACCGCAATCCGGTTACCGTGCTTGTCTGCCCGTTCCCTCAGCATTCCTCCGAATGTCTCGCCTCGCCAGCACCCTTCCTTTCGATATTTTTCAGCAAATTCGTCCGGCCATGTCGGGCATCCTGCTAGCATATTCATCCCCCCAATTTTTGCTATTCATTGTTCAGCCCCATCGCAATGAGCATCGTGCGAAATTTGGCTGACGTCTCTGCCAGCTCGTCTTCAGGCCTTGAACCAGCGACGATGCCGGCTCCGGCGAACAGTTGGAGAGCTCGTTCTTCCGCCTCGGCGCAGCGGATGGTCACGACCCACTCTCCATCTCCGGCGGAATCGCACCAGCCTACCATTCCGGTGAAAAAGCCCCGGTCAAACGGCTCAATCTCCTTAATAGCCGCCCTTGCGGCATCTGTCGGCGTGCCGCAGACAGCAGGAGTCGGTTGCAGCGCCGCAGCAAGCTCTAATGACGATATCGACGCGTCTGTCAGCACGCCCTTGATCTCTGTGGAAAGGTGCCACATCGTCTCCGTGCTGATCAGCGAAGGCTCCCGCGGCACGTCCAATGTCTTGCAGAAAGGTTTGAGCCCTGCAGCTACAGCTTCAATGACGACCGCGTGTTCATGGCGATCTTTTGAAGAAGAAAGCAACTCGGCTGCCCGGCGCCGGTCTTCCGCAGGATCATCGCTCCGCGGCCTTGATCCTGCCAGAGGATTTGCGTAAACGTGCAGTCCGTTTCTGGAAACGAGCAGCTCGGGGCTGGCTCCGATCAATGTCCTGCGCTTTCTTCCGGCAGATTCGGACGCCGCTGCCTGCCTGGACAAATCGACTGCAAAAGTGTATCCGCCCGCATTGTGCTGTGCAAGATTGCAAAGTACGCGGGAGATATCAATGCTGACCGGTGATGTATAGCGCAGCGACCGGGACAGCACAATTTTGCTGACATCCCCTGCAGCAATGCGGGCCAGTCCTTTTTCGACCCCCCGTATATACTCCCCGGGCTGAGGAATCGGCTCAATGTCATAAACAGGTCCCGGACCCGGATGTATTTGTACATCCTGTTCAAGCATCAGCGGGCCGGCGCACCAGACCTCGTTCGGCACGGTAAGCTGCACGGGCTTTGTTTCATCAAAGGGGACAGCACCGACAATGATCGGGTTCTGCCGCCCGGACTGCTCGGCATCTTTGAGAACGGAAACAGCCCGCTGAGCCAAATTTTCCATCTGGTTGCACCCTTCAGCTTCAGAAACTGCGGCAAAAACGCCTTTGGCCAAAATGGTCCGCTCCGGAGAAGAAAAGAAAAACGAAGCATCGGGCCGATACTCGCGTAAAAGCTGGTCAGCCGGCGATTCTTGAACGATACGGTGATCAATCATTTCCAAAACCTCCTTTAAATTCGGTCAGACTCCCAAGGTAGCCCCGCCATCAACGCGCAAGTCATGCATCGTAATATGGCGGGACGACTCGGACAGCAAAAAGAGAACGGCATTTGCGATATCAGCCGGCAAAGCCAGACGGCCAAGCGGAATTCCCGTTTTGAACGCTTCCGGCGATCCGTCTATGACTGCCTGTGCCCCGTCCCGGCCAGACCACATGGACCGCTGCATCGGCGTATCCGTCGAGCCCGGCGATACGATGTTACAGCGAATATTGTACTCGGCCAGCTCAAGGCCAAGGCATTTCGTAAACATCAAAGCCGCCGCCTTTGAAGCTGCGTAAGCAGCCATTTGCATTCGCGGCACACACGCGGCATTGGAGCCTACGGTAACGATCGAGCCGTTCCTTCTTGTAATCATGCGGCCGGCAACTGAGCGGGATACGTGAAAAACCCCTGCTGTGTTGACGCTGAATGTCTTCTCCCAATCTTCATCACTGAGCGATGTGATCAACCCGGTCCGAAGCACGCCGGCGACATTGACCAAATAATCGATCGGACCTATATTACGTTCGATCATGCCCACAGTCTCCTCAACGGCTGCACTGTTTCCGACATCTGCGGTAAAAGCCTCGGCATGCAGGCCTGTCTTTTCCAAGTCTGTCACAAGGGAACGAAGCCCCTGTTCATTTTGATCGACCGCAGCAACCGACACACCGCTTTCCGCAAGCGCCCTTGCCACCGCTTCTCCGATTCCCTGGGCAGCTCCTGTAACTAAAGCAACTTTGCCTTTCATTTGTGGTCATTTCCTTTCCTAGAGACTTTGGATCACAAACTTAATTGATAATGATAATCATTATCGTTTAAAAATATAATATACCAATTACTGCTAACGGTCAAATCGTTTCCGGTTGATTCGTCCGCCGCTTTGGTATATTTGTGTCACTTTCATTATGTAGTGAAGGGGGCAGTTCCCCGCCCCGCTTCCTATCGGGCCTGTCTGTCAGGGTTTAGCGCAAACCGCAAAGCCCTGCTGATGAAAACCGGCAAAACCGATATATGGCCCTCTCCCTCAAATTCATGAAACTCCGCCCGCACTCCGAATTCTTCAAGAGCCGATAAGCGCTCTGCCAGCTTTTCCGCACGTTCGTTCATACGGCTTTTATGGCTTTTCTCCAGCTCTCCGGCTCCAAGCAATACATCGACCTTTGCATCTGCCGCATGCAATCGGGAGACAAATTCGCGTTCTTTTTCAAAAAACGGTTGATTCCAATGAATCGACGGGCTGCCTGCGATGTATGTCTGAAATAATTCGGGCTTTGTAAACAGAACCTGCAGGACAAAAAGACCGCCGAGAGAGTGGCCGAAAATGGCCTGCCTTCTCATGTCAATCTTAAATTCCCGTTCGATTTCCGGCTTCACCTTTTCTTCGATGAATGACAGAAAAGCTTCCGCTCCGCCGGATTCAGGCCACTCCGCTCCATCCGGCCGTTTAGGCAGATTTTCCGGCCGCACCGGAAGCGTAAAATCATAATAACGCGCCGGATCAAACGGGGCGTCCGTCTCGTAGCCGATACCGACGATAACGGCAGGGACCACCCCTGTCTTTTCAGGGCGGCGCGCCTGCATTCGTACAGCCTCGACCATCGTGCCGAACACCGAATTGGCGTCCAGCAAATAAATCACCGGATATCCCGAAGGAGGCGGCTCCTCAATGGGGCTGCTTATAAAAATCCGGTAATTGCGGTCCCCTGAAGGCGACCGCATGAGATGCTGCTTCGTCCCCGGTATGGCTACCGGCGGGCATTCAGCGTCTTTGGCAGCCTCGTCATGTTTTTCATGAACCATCTGCCTTCCCCCTCCCCTCTATGTTGGTTGAAACAGGCGGTCTATGAAGCCGCCTTTTTTTGTCTAAACAGCAAGTACAGGAAATAAGGAACCCCGAAAATCGCAAGCAAAATTCCCGCGGGAACCTCTGACGGCTGAAACAGCAATTTCCCGGCCAAATCGGCGCACAGAACGAGGAACATCCCGATCAGTCCGCTTAAGAGCAGCGAATAGCGGTGCAGCACGCCTGCAAGCCTTCGTGCAATATGGGGCGCAATCAAGCCCACAAATGCCATGCTTCCCGAGATCGACACACAGGCGCTAATGATCCCGACACAGGCGATAAGCAGCAACGTTTTTTCCGCATTCGAGGAAACGCCGAGACTCTTCACCGTATCTTCGTGAAACCGAATCGTATCAAGAAGCCTGCATTTGGCGAGAAGAAACGGAATTAACAGCAAAAACCACGGCAGAGCGGCTTGAATATATGTCCAGTTCGCCGAACCGATGCTTCCGTTTCTCCAGACCATCGCCATTTCATAATCATTCGGGTTCATTTTCAATGACAAGTACAAAGATATGGCGCTGAAACCCGAATTAATAGCAATCCCGACAAGTATGATCCTCGCGGAATCGAGGTTTCCTCCGTGCCAGGCAAACATAAAAATGAATACGGCCGCCAAAAGCCCCCCGAGCAGCCCGAAGAAAGGCATCCCCATCGCGGAGAGGAGATTGGCCGTTTCCGTCTGTCCATGAAAAATCAGCATATAGCCGACGATGGCGGCTCCCGCTCCCGCATTAATTCCCAATATTCCGGGATCGGCCAATCCATTTCTTGTCACCGCCTGAATGACGGCGCCGGCTATCCCGAGACCGAGACCGACAAGGCCTGCCGTTGCGATGCGGGGAAGCCGCAAATCAAACAGCAGAATGCCGTACTGCTCGTTCGGGTTGATTCCAAAAAGTGCCGAAAGCAGCTCCGCCGGATGAACAGAGAACGCTCCCATCGTGATGCTGAAATAACAGACTGCAAGAATCAGCACGATCAAAACGGCATAGATAACTCCTATTTTTTTAGGCACGCTGTTCCCCTCCTTTTCTTTTAATCAAGTAAAGAAAGAAAGGAACGCCAATGATGGAAGTCACGACTTCAATCGGTGTCTCAAACGGATAATTGATCAGCCGGCTGGCAAGATCGGCCAAAATCAGAAAAACGCCGCCGATAATACAGGAACAGGGAATCAGCCGGCTGTAGTCAGAACCGACGAGAAAACGCGTGATGTGCGGAACGATCAAGCCGACGAAAGCGATTTTCCCCGCCAAGGCGACAGAACTTCCCGTAAGCAAGACGACCGCTGCCATCGCTGTCAGCTTGACGGCTCTTTTCTTCTGCCCGAGGCTTTCAGAAATATCCTCCCCCAGCGACAAAGCCGTCACTTTTCCGCTGAGAGAAAGAGCCAGGATGATGCCGAGTACGAAAAAAGGTACGGCGTATGTCAGAAGTTCCGGATTCATCTGGTGCAGCCTGGCGCTGTACCAAAAGCTGAGATCCTGCGAAATTTGAAAATAAATCGACATCGCCGCCGACAGGCTGCTGAGCAGCATGCTCGTCACCGTGCCGATAATCGCCAGCTGAACGGGCATAAAGCCGTTGGGAATCACGGCAGCCAGTCCGAAAACGAGACCCGCTCCGACAGCGGATCCTATAAACGAATACCCCATCATCTCAAGAGCGGACGACTGCGGAATCAATACCATCAGCAGCGTGATGATAAATGCCGAACCGTCGGAAACGCCCATAATCGAAGGCGAAGCCAAATAGTTTCGGGTGATTCCCTGCATCAGCGCTCCCGACACGGCCAGCGCCGCCCCGATCAAGAGGGCGCCCGCTGCACGCGGAAGCCTGGAATGCCAGATAATTTGATGGTCTGTATTCCCTTGGTCAAAATGAAACAGCGCCGAAAACACGGTTTCCCAATGAAGCTGCTTTGCTCCGAAGCACACGGAGAGAAATATGGATAAGATCACGGCAAACGGAGCGGCGATGATGATGATTCGTGTTATTCGCTTTGCGTGCATATCATGTTTAGTCCTGCGTTAATTTTTCCGCGGCAGCTTTCAAAAATTGAACTTTGCTCCATGCTGTTCCTCCTTGTGCAAGCGGATCTACAGCATTCACGAATACATGATCCTTTTTCACCGCAGAAATGCTTTTCCAAATCGGATTTTTCTCTAAATCTTTCAGCGCATTCGGATTGTCGGCATTCTCGTCGTCAGAGAATTGAACAAACATGTAGTCCGGATTCATCTCGCTCAATTTTTCCAGCGAAATCAGTTCCTGGGTTTTGGCAGCCTTTACTTCATCAGGCGCTGTGTAGCCAAGCTCGCCGTACAGCGTTGAATTGAAAAATACCTCTTCAGGATAAATAAACACATTTCCCTGTCTGATTCTGATGACGAGCGCTTTTGTATCCTTTGCGGCTTTCTTCAATTTGGCTTTAGCTTCTTTCAGATCGCTTTCATATTCCGAAATGATGTTCTTTGCCTTATCCTCTTTTCCCGTCAATTGAGCCAAAAGGTTCAAGTTGTCTTTCCAATTGGAAGCAACGTGCGAAACAGGAATCGCAGTCGCGATGTTATCGAGCTTTTTCACCGTCTTCTCGGGAAACTTCGTGGAGGCTAAAATGACGTCAGGCTTAAGCTCAAGGATTTTTTCCAGGTTAGGTTCCGTTTTTTCGCCGACAGCAACAGCTTTATCGGTAATGCTCTTAAACAGATCCGGGAACTTTCCTGAAAAAGAAATCGCACCTGCAGGGTGAACGTCAAGAAGCTTCGCGTCTTCCATCGATTCCACGCTTCCCGTAATCACGATTCGGTCAGTCGGAACCTTCACCTTGTATGTATGACCGAGATATTGAATGCTTTTCTCTGATGATTGTGCGCTTTTTGCAGCGCCGCCAGTCTCTTCTTTTTGGCTGCCGCAAGCTGCCGCAGTCAAAGCGAGAAGCAAAATACATAAACATATAGAGATTTTTCTCATCTATCTAAGACCCCCTGATTTAATTGATAATAATTATCAATTAAAATTATAGGTAAGCCTTCTTAATAACACCATGGACAATATCCGGCAATTAAAATGAACTTTTTCCGGACAGCAGCCGAACGGCCTGGCGAATGATCCGTTCATGGCTGCAAGCCGAATATTCGCGCCAAGGATCTGACTGAATGCGGTACACACGCTGTTCGCGCACCGCTTTTAGATCCTGCCAGGCAGACGTCTGCTGCAGCTCGTGGTAATAGGCGATCGTTTCAGGTTCTTTGTAAATGAAGACCATGATGCAATCAGGGTGATATGCCTTGATTGTTTCCAACGGAATCGCCCGATCCGTCGGTTCATCCAAAAAAGCAGCCGATTCAAAGCCTAAGTCGCCGAAAAAAACGTCCCGGACAGAGCGATTGTGGGCGAGATAGAGTTCGTGTTTATGCAGGCGCAAAAACAGAAATCGCTGCTGTCCGACAGCCTGAAGCGCTTTTTTCGCAGCTTCGGTCTGCCTCTCATAGGACGCCAGCCATTTGCGCGCTTCCTCTTCTTCTTCGACATGAGCGGCGGCCAAGGCGAACTGCGTTCTCCAATCTTCCTGTGACGGCAGATAGACGGCATCGGCGATTCCGTTCAGGCGCTCCCGTTCTTCTTCTGAAACGTCATCCATGCTGATAATCAGCTCAGGACCAGCTTTGGCCAGGATTTGCAGATTTTCTTCCCGCGGTTCATCAAAGCGGTAAGCGCTGAGGTGAACCGGGATGTCTGCCGCAAAATGCTTGTAGTAATACGCCGTCCATTTCGGATGGAGCGGAGCCGCATAAGGAATGAGGTGAAGCGGTATGAGCTGTCCGAGCGTGTTCTGGCCGTAGGCAGCAAGCTTCTTGCGCCTTTTTTTCATGTAGGCGCTCGGGGAAAGCCCGGTATGCTTTTTAAACGTCCGGCTGAAGTAAAATTCATCCTGGTATCCCGTCTGGCTGGCGATTTCCCTTAGCTTGTAGCTGGCCCTGGCCATCATCTGTTTCGCTTTTATCATCCTGGTTTCCGTCATGAACTCTGTCACGCTTTGCCCGTACAGCTTTTTGAACGTTTCACTGTAATGCTTAGCACTGATACCGGCCATGTGTGCCAGCTGATCAAGCGTGATGTGTGCATCCGCATGCTCTTCAATATACGCTTTCGTGTTGGCGATGGCTGATGCGGTATCAGCCGGGTGAAACAGCCTTGCCGAGCAGATGTCGTAAAGAAGGTGCTGTAGTTCCAGCTGGCACTTCATCTCCTGAAGCGCAGAAGAAGGCGGCCATAATGAAAAAAGCTTCTGAAGACGGGCGGACAGATTTCCGACCGAATGCACATTCATCATCTGAATGTCGGAAAAGAGGTCTGGATCTGTGTCAGGCTCAAGCGTTTGGTGCCGCTTGGCGCTTGCATACGCGTGCAGCCTGATGAGAAATACGCTGACGTCGTCTGAGGAGGCCGTAATGCCGAACGTTTCATAAGGAGGACAGATATAGAGCGTTTCTTTTTGCAGCGGAACACCCGCTTCATTAATCTCAATTCTTCCTTCGCCCTTCAAATGAAAAACAAAGACGAACGAATCGGCAAGCTGCTGTTCATTTGGAAGGTCGCCGGTTTTTTTTATATGATCGATTTGCAGGAGACGATAAAGATAAGAGGATTTCACAGTAAAACCGCCTTTCTAAAAAAGGTAGATCAATACAAAAACACACCCTTTCAGGACCTATGGTAAAATCGGCTGGGTACCGGAATTAAATCTACCAGTAAAGCAGGGTGTTTAGAACATACTATACCATACCGAAAACCCGCTTCCTCCGGGAAATCATTTAAAAACGTTTCCATCTCTTAAAATTCATAATTTAGATTCAAAAATACTCTTTTTTATTGTATAAATAGAATTTATTATATATCTTGGAAGACGGGAAGATGTTTATGATGACTGAAAGTTTGAGAAATTCTCTTAACATTATTTCAAAATGGGGAAAAGCCGCGGGAATTTTGATTATTATTACAGGCGCTTTTACAGCGCTCTTCGGCCTCCCGCTGTTTTTGATAGGAGCAGCACCCGGCGTATTAATGATCGTTTCAGGCGTATATTTGCTGAAATCGGCAAGCTCCGCTTCGCTGATGAGCAAAGAAATATCTGAAGAACCGCACGAATCTCTATTAGAAAATTATGCCGCTTTTATAAAATGGCAAGTGTTTTATCTGGGGGCGAGTGTTGTCCTTACTTTAATATTCATCATATTCTTTATTATTTTGTTTTGCATCGGAGCCGTTGCCGGATACAATGAAATCCAGTATAACTTTTGAATAACATGAAAAAGGGCCTTTTCCCGAAAGGCCCTCTTTACGTTTATTCCGCTTCACCTACAACCGTAAACCGTTCATTGATATGCTCGCCGTTTTCGGCTTCGTCTACAACTGCAATGGCGTAGTCTGCATAGCTGATATAGCTCTCTCCCGCGGCATTGACGATCAGGTTTTCCTGTCCTTTTTGATAGGAGCCCGTGCGTTTTCCTTCAGGATTGAAAAAGGCCGCAGGACTGATAAAAGTCCATTTCAAACCGCTTGATTGTTTTAAATCCTCTAAATTCTGCCCTTGATTTTTTGCTGTCGGCAGATATTCTTTCGGGAATTCAGGCGTGTTGTACAGCTGGGTCGTTTTTTCTTCATCAACGTAAAGGCTGCCCGCCCCTCCGACAACAATCAATCTTGTTTCCGGAACCTGCCTGAATAATTCGATCAGTTTTCTTCCCGCCTCAACGTGAAGATGCTCCTGCCCCGGCGCAGCGCCAAACGCATTGACTACGACATCAAGACCTTTCACATCTTCCGGCTTCAAATCAAAAACGTCTTTTTCAATGACGGGTACACCGCTGCCTTCGGCTTTTGATGCGTCTCTGACAATCGCCGTCACGTCGTGTCCCCTTCCTGCCGCTTCTTTTAAAATCAATTTGCCCGCTTTTCCGCTGGCCCCGATAATGCCGATTTTCATTGTTTCAACCTCCGTTACCATTTTTGTAACAAACTAAGTTACATCCGAGTGGTGAAAAATCATCTCTCGTTTACAAGAGATGAAATAATATGTCTTTAAGCGATTTGCTGGCCAATTCGTTTTCCATTGCCTGCTGAACGCTGTAAAAGGTTTCATCGAGCGTTGATTGAATTCGTTTCCCTACCGGACAGTCCGGATTTGGTTTTTCGTGGATTGCAAACAGTTCTTCCTGACTTTGGACTGCGCGGTAAATATCAAGCAGGGAAATGTCCTCGGGATCCCTTTTCAGGCGTGCACCCGCAACACCTGGCCGCGACGTCAGAATGTCCGCTTTTTTCAAGAGGCTGATCATGCGTCTGATGACAACCGGATTCGTATTGACGCTCCCGGCAATGACTTCTGAAGAAACCTGCTCGCGCGGATTTGAGGCGATTAAAGAAAGAATATGAATTGCAACAGCAAGACGGCTGTTTACCATATGTTTTCACCACCGTTGTAATTATTTTAGTTACAGGACGTCTTTTTGTCAACTCCTATAATATACTTTATTTTTGACTAAACCGGGAGCTTTATTTTAGTGAAGCGGCGAAACTTTTTTTCAGGATGATCGTAACACATCTTGAAGGGAGTGTTTTTGATGAAGGATATCGCTGAAGGAAAAGCGGCCATTCAAAGCCGGCTCAAACCGAACGAAGAAGTGAAGTCAGTCATTATTTGCGCCTACAATGCAAAAATGGCCGCCCGCTATACACCGTACCGCGGCCTTCTTGCCGCCACCGGCAAACGGCTGCTGTTTTATTCTTCGCTCTTCGGAGCCCCGTTCTATCTCGATATGCCTTATCACACCATCTCATCGTTTCGCCATAAGAAAGGGCGATTGTTAGGCGGCGAGCATATCGTTGTGATGAATAACGGGGAACAGGAAGATTTTCGGTATGATGTGGGGTGTGATGCTTTGGACACATTCATCGAAGCCGTACGGCAATTTAAACAGCCGTCCGAAGACGGCGTCAAAAGGGTAACCTGTTATCCGGGGTGAGGAGCTCCGGATTTTCTATGGATTAATTATTGATTTCATACTTTTCCCCATATCTCAGCACTTTATAAATCGCCATTCCGTCAGAAAGGTGATTCTCGGAATACCGCACCGGAATAAGCGCAAAAAACACATAATAAGTTGAAAAATAAACAAACTGGTATAAAACGATATTTTCGCTCAACACATCTTTTGCAATCAGCGTGTTCACGAGAAAAATAGACGCCAAATTAAATATCGATCCTCCTGCATAAATGAGCGCATTTGTTATTCGGTTGTCGTATTTTAATTCCCCGTAATTACAAAACGAGTCCATAAAGTAAATGCTTCTGATCTGAACCGGGCCGATTTTCAGCAGTTTTTTGCCCATGCCGATCTCAAGGGACGCCTTCCCTCCAAAAAGCAGCGCCATCAGGCCGTGGCCCAAGACGTGAAGAATCGATACTGCGGGAAATACGAGCAAAAACGACCAGAAAAATTTTGCGATATCGTCGAGTCCGAACATCAAAAATCACCCTTTCTGTCTCAACCGTTGCTTTTTTTAAATTGCCGCATTCCTTCCCTGCAAAACCTGATGATATGTCAGAAAAAACAAAAAGGAAGCAAACGGTTTGTTTGCTTCCTGGAATCGTCTTGCACTTATTTTTTCCGATCTGGCTCCCGCAATGTGCCGCCCCGATTTTAGATGCAGGTTGTCTACCCGCCGATATAAGACATTTCAACTTTTTTCCTCGGTGCGGCCTTTGAGAGTGCCCTGTCAAGCGAATACTGGTCGGTCCGGTTTCTCCAGACTGAGCTGATCGCGCCCGCGAGTTCTTGGTCGGACTTGCCGCTTCTGACCAGCGATCTGAGATCAAAACCGCTTGAAGCGAAAAGGCATGTAAAAAGCTCTCCTTTTGCCGACAGCCTCGCTCTGTTGCAGGTTCCGCAAAAAGCGTCTGAGACGGAAGAAATAAATCCGACCTCCCCCGAGCCATCAAAGTAGCGGTACCTCTCTGCCACTTCCCCTTTATAGTTGGGATCGACCGGTTCAATCGGCACTTCCTCATTGAGAAGGCCGATGATATCGGCTTTCGTGACAACGGCGTTCCGCTTCCATTCGTTTGAATTGCCGACATCCATAAACTCGATAAACCGCAAAATATGGCCTTTTTCTTTAAAATAACGGGCCATTGGCAAAATGTCTTTTTCATTGACCCCTTTCTGGACGACCATGTTGATTTTGATGCCGAGTCCGGCCTGCTTCGCCGCTTCGATGCCATCGAGCACCTTGCTGACCGGGATACCTCTTCCGTTGATCGCCTTAAAACGGGCATCTTCAAGGGAATCGAGGCTGATCGTCACCCGCTTCAATCCGGCTTTTTTGAGCTTTTCCGCGTAAACCGGGAGCAGCACGCCGTTCGTCGTCATCGCAATGTCGCGCAGCCCCGGAATCCGTGCCAGTTTTTCGACCAAATCGGGCATATCCTTTCTCATCAGCGGCTCTCCGCCCGTGAGACGGATTTTTTCAACGCCGAACGCCTTGACGAAAAGACTCGCCAAACGTTCAAGCTCCTCAAATGAAAGCAGCTCTCCCTTCGGCAAAAACGGATAATCCGGTCCAAAAATCTCGGCAGGCATGCAATATGTGCACCGGAAATTGCAGCGGTCGGTAACGGAGATTCGCAAATCCCGAAGCGGCCGGCCTTTTTGATCCAATACTTGTTCTGTGTGTGCGGTCATGCGCGTTGCCTCCTTTATGATAGCTGTAATCGTTCGTGATGGGTGTATACGTTAAACGACCGGTTTCTCGCAAATCCAATCGTCATAATATTCAAGTCCTCCGCCATCTGAATCGCAAGCTCGGTCGGAGCCGATTTGGAAATCACCGCGGAGACGCCGATTTTTGCGGCCTTCAGCAGCACCTCAGAGGAAATTCTGCCGCTGAATACGATCAGTTTGTCATGCACCGGAATCTGATGAAGCAAACAGTATCCGTACAATTTATCCAGCGCATTGTGCCTTCCGATGTCAGACCGTGTCACCATCACCTTGTCAGCGCTGCACAAAGCGGCATTGTGGACACCTCCCGTATGCTGAAAAAGCCTGCTGTTTTCCTGCATTTCCCGCATGAGGGCCAAACAGTTCTCAGGCTTAATCTTCACGACTTGAAGAGCCGTTTTAGCCGTTTTGACATCCTGCTGAAAATAAAAATGCCGGCCTTTGCCGCAGCAGGAACCGATGACGCGTTTTGTGTAATCCTGAAGCCGAAGCTTTTGTGAACTGACAAGATCAACATATGCGAAACCAAGACTTTCATCTATTGTAAACCTTTTAATCTCTTTTTTAAATCGGATGACCCCTTCAGAAGCGAGAAATCCGATCACAAGTTCTTCCAGGTGGTCCGGCGAGCATACAAGCGTGACGAATTCCTCGCCGTTGACCATCACAGTCAGGGGATATTCTGTCGCCATTTGATCCTCTTCTTTTGTCAGTTCTCCATTATCATAACGGATAATACTGCGGCTTGCTGTGATGTTTTTTCCCATTGGTAAATCTCTCCCCTTTCTCTTATTACTATACTCGCATATCGTCATGTTTCACAACCTTCAAAGGCTAAATTTGGGAGTTTCATCTTGTTGATAGCTTGAAAATATGATACTATTTTTTGAAAGCGCTATCATTAATGATCTTGACCAGCCCTCTCCTTCCCCCTCTTTCTAACGGTTTTCATTTCCCCTTTAGGAGGAATCGAAATGAAAAAAGTGAAAAACAGATGGATCATTGCTTTATGTGCAGTCGGCATTCACTTGTCAATCGGGTCGGTATACGCATGGAGCGTCTTTACGAATCCGCTTGCCGAACGGTTCGGCTGGAGCCTTAGCCAGATCAGCCTGACATTCAGCATCGCGATTTTGTTTCTCGGTTTGTCGGCCGCTTTTTTAGGACACTTCGTCGAAAAACACGGCCCGAGAAAAGCCGGAATGCTTGCCGCGTTTTTCTTCGGAACCGGTGTAACGTTCTCAGGGGTTGCCGTCCAGCTCGGATCCCTGCCGATGCTTTATTTGTTTTACGGCGTCTTCGGCGGCATCGGGCTCGGCGTCGGCTATATCACGCCTGTATCCTCGCTTGTCAAATGGTTTCCCGACCGCCGCGGCCTCGCTACAGGGCTTGCAATTATGGGATTCGGTTTTGCAGCGTTGATCAGCGGTCCGGTGATGCAGGCTCTGATCGTTACTGCCGGCATCGCGAATACCTTCTTTATCCTGGGCATCTGCTATTTTTTGATCATGCTGTGTTCTTCTCTTTATTTGTCCCCGCCTGAAACGGATTGGCAGCCGAAAGGACTTTCTTCAGAAAAAAGCAAACGGCCCCGCAGTACGGATTTATCACAACTTACGGCAAATGAGGCGGTGAAAACAAGACGGTTTTATTATTTATGGCTGATGCTCTTTATTAATGTCACATGCGGGATTGCCATCATCTCAATCGCTTCCCCGCTGGCCCAGGAAAGCGCGGGAATGTCGGCCGCCGGCGCAGCTGCGCTCGTCGGAGTTTTAGGGGCGTTCAACGGTTTGGGACGCATCGGCTGGGCCTCCATATCGGACTATATCGGACGTCCGAATACGTATACCGCCTTTTTTGCCGCCCAGCTCATCGCTTTTCCGCTGCTGCCGTTTATGACAGATCACATCATGTTTTCTATTTTCATGGCGCTGATCTATACATGTTATGGAGGGGGATTCGCCGCGATTCCCGCCTACATCGGCGATTTGTTCGGGACAAAGCAGCTCGGTGCGATTCACGGTTACATGCTGACCGCCTGGGCGGCAGCCGGCCTCGCCGGACCGATGTTTTCCTCATGGATCCGCGATGTGACGGGAAGCTACTCACAGAGCTTGGCGGTTTTCGCCGTGCTTTTCGGAATCGGACTGTGCCTATCGATTTTCATCAGGGCCGACATGAAACAATTGAGAAAAAAAGCGGACATTCGCTTTTCCGATTCGGTTAAGGGATGAAAGGAGTGGGAAAATGGGAGAAACAAAGCATGAAGGACCGATGAAATTAGACAAACGGCCGGCGCCTAAGCTGTGGGCCTCTCTTGCGCCGATGGGACTTGGAAAGGTAAAGCCAAAACATATCAGAGATACGATGAAAGCCGCCTGGGATAACAAAGACAGCCTTCCGTACGCCTACAGAATTTTGACGCAAGGCGTCTGCGACGGATGTGCGCTCGGAGTCTCCGGCCTGCGCGATCAGACGCTTACAGGCCCTCATTTATGCACGACAAGGCTGAACGTCCTGCGCTTAAACACGATGCCTTCGATTGAAGATAAATGGCTGTTTGCCGACATCGGAAAGCTGAGAGAACTGGACAGTGCCAGCCTCAGAAAATTGGGCCGCATCCCCTATCCGTTGTCCAGAAAAAAAGGTGAAAGAACTTTCTCGAGAATATCGTGGGACGAGGCGCTCAGCCGGATCGCCGGCAAGATCAGATCGATTGACGGAAAACAGCTTGCATTTTATCTGACCGCCCGCGGCATTACGAATGAAGTCTATTACACGGCGGCAAAGGCGGCCCGCTTTCTCGGCACAAACAACATTGACAATGCATCAAGGATCTGCCATTCGCCAAGCAAAACGGCTTTAAAACGCTCGCTCGGAATCGGTGCTTCCAGCTGCAGCTACCGGGACTGGATCGGCACGGACGTCCTCGTCTTCTGGGGGTCTGTCGCCGCCAACAATCAGCCCGTTTCCACCAAATATATGTACGCCGCTAAAAAAGCGGGGACAAAAATCATCATGATCAATCCATACAGGGAACCCGCCATGGAAAACTACTGGATTCCGTCAATACCTGAAAGCGCCCTTTTCGGAACGAAGGTCGTCGATGATGTGTATCAAGTCAATATCGGCGGGGACATCGCCTTCATAAACGGCGTGATGAAGCACTGGTTTGACATGGAGGAGCATGCACCTGGTTCAGCGATCGATCGGACCTTTGTCGAAACGCACACAAACGGCTTTACAGAGCTAAAACGGCATATATCAAGGCTGACATGGGATGCGCTTGAAGCGTCATCCGGTTTGTCAAAGGAGAGAATGAAAGAATTTGCCCTATTGCTCGCCCGGGCGAATACAGGCGTTTTCGTCTGGAGCATGGGGCTCACCCAGCACCGGTTTGCGACAGACAACATCTCACAGGTGGCAAACCTCGCCCTTCTGCAAGGCTTTATCGGGAGACAACATTGCGGCGTCATGCCGATCAGGGGCCACAGCGGCGTTCAGGGTTCAGGTGAAATGGGAGCTGACCCGTTCGCATTGCCCGGCGGTGATTTCGATGAAGAACATAGGGCGCGGATTGAGAAGATTTGGGGCTTTCGGATTCCGAAGTGGCAGGGAGACACAATCGGTCAGACAATCGAAAACATGCTTCTTCCTGACGATCATCCGAAAAAAGTAAAAGTGTTTTATACGAGCGGCGGCAACTTTCTGGAAACGATGCCTGATCCCGCTTTTATCGAAAAAGCCCTTCAAGAGGCTGAACTTAGGGTTCATCAGGATATTATATTGAACACATCGACGCTTCTTGATGCGAAAGAAGAGGTCATCGTGCTGCCGGCGATGACGAGATATGAACAGCCCGGCGGCGGGACTTCGACAAGCACGGAGCGGATGGTCTACTTCAGCCCGGAAATTAAAGGGCCGCGAATCGGTGAAGCCCGTTCGGAATGGGACATCTATATCGATCTTGCCAAACGCGTCCGGCCGGAAGACAAAGAACTGATCGATTTCAACAGCGCTGCGGAAATCCGTCGGGAAATTGCCGCAGCCAACCGGAACTACGACGGGATTCAGCATTTGAAAAACCGCGGGGACGTCTTTCAATGGGGAGGCGCCTGGCTTTGCGAGGGCGGCATATGTCCGACAGCCGACGGAAAGGGAAATCTGATCCCTGCCGACCTTCCAGAAAACAGGCAGACGGAAGGGCGCTTCTATGTAACGACAAGGCGTGGAAAACAGTTTAACTCGATGATTTACAGCAAAAAAGATCCGTTTAATGATGCGGACCGCTATGACGTCATGATCAACCCGAAAGACGCAGAAGCGCTTTATATGAAGAACGGCGAAGCGATCGTCTTGTTCAACCGTTTCGGAACCTTTCAGGGACGTGCCAAATTTGCGGATGTGAAGCGGGGAAACGCCGCTGTTTACTGGCCTGAGGGTAATGTGCTGATTCCTAAAGGCATGTATGAAAGCCATGCCAAAATTCCTGAGTACAACACAGAGGTCATTATTGAAAAAGCGGAAACCTTTCATTCAAGAAAAGATCAGCGCTACGTTGAAAAGCGCATTAAAGAACTTGAGGTGACGATAGAATAATATGAGGATTATATCAAAAGGGGCGGCATCCGGATGCCGCCCCTTTCCCATATGGATTAGTCAGACAGTTTTTCGCCTTCTTCTTTCCATACTTGTTTAAATTCTGCTGCTGAATCGGCTTCAATCAATTTTCCTCCACCGGCTTCTGCTACGTTTTGCAGCTTCGTTTTTTCATTTGGCGTTTGCACATCAAAACCAACGATATTGACGATCGTTTTGATGTTGGATTTGCGCAGGTCTTTTGCTGCTTGAACAGGGTCTCCTCCGCACGTCTCCTCACCGTCGGTCACGATGTAGACGTAATTTTTCCCGTCTTTATCAGACAGTTGATCTTTTACATCATAAAGAGATTTGGCAATCGGAGACCAGCCTGTAGGCTTGATGCCGCTTAATGCCGTTTGGAATCCGTCTGTCGAAAATGGCTGCAAATCAAAAAGCGTTTCTGTCGTTCCGCATGATTCTGCTTTTCCTGATAATTTGTTGTTACCTTTATGTCCGAACACATTCAGCATGACATTCGCATCGTCTGAAAGCAAATTAGCGAAATCGTTGACAGAATCTTTGGCGATGTCGAATTTCTTTTCCCCGTCGATTTTTCTTGCCATGCTTCCGCTTGCATCGAGTACAATCGCGACGTTTTGTACGTCTTTTGTGCTGCTGTCCGCAGCATTTCCGTCTTCAGCCGCAAAAGCTGACGGTGCCAAAGACAAAGCAATCGCGAACGTGGACAATAAAGCGAGTCCTTTTTTCATCCTTTCACATTCCTCTCTTCAATTGGTTTTCAACAGCTTGTCCCACCGGGGACAAGTTCACAAACATCGTAAAAGAAGGCCGGACAGAAATAAATAGGCCGGAAATCCTTTTTGAAATCGCTTGATTTTCAAAATCCTTACTCGTTTCGAACGACATTTTCACTTAAGTCCTATCAATAAAGTCTGCTAAAAAAGCCATGATCCTCCCAAAAAAGTGCAGAGACAGCCGATAACACCGCCTAAGGATGGAGAGGTGTTCAAGGTTCTGACACAGGAACTTAACATTTGTAACGTCATGCGCACAAAAAAGCCCGCGGTTATCTCCGCGGGCCTTCAATCATTATTTTGAAAGCTTGACGGCTTCCTGAGTAAAGATTTTTTTAATGTCGTTTTTCGTTTTAGCTTCGAAATATTCGCCGCCTCCAGCTTTTGCAATGCTCGTCAGCTGGCCGTGATATCCTCTGCCGTAATCAAAGCCGATGACATTGACAACCGTGTCGCGGTCGGATTTGCGCAATTCTGTCGCTACTTTGACAGGATTTCCTCCGCACGTTTCTTCACCGTCTGTCAGCAGATAAACAACGTTTTTCCCGCTATTGTCAAGCTGGTCAAATGCGTTTTTGGCGTCCTGCAGCGCGTTTGCAATCGGCGTCCAGCCTGTCGGCTTGATGCCGTTCAATGAGTTGCGGAAGCTTTGTTCCTCAAATGGTTGGAAGCCGTACACACCTCTGATTGCATTACAAGATTGGATCTTTCCTGAATTTTTATTGTTTCCCTCTGAACCGAAAACCCGCATGAGTACATTTGTATTCTGAAGCTTGGAGCTGAAGTTGAAAGCTTCTTGTTTGGCAAGCTCGTACTTCGTTACTCCATCGATTTTTTTCGCCATGCTTCCGCTTGCATCAAGCATGATCGCAACGTTAGGCGCATCTTCTGCAACAGATACCTCCTGCTTCTTTTCCGCCGCAAAAGCAGGCGATCCCAAGCTTAAAACCAAGGCCGTCAGAATACCTACTGTGAGTCTTTTCTTCATTCTCCCTGTCTCCTTTCATTTTTAAGTCGTTAAACACTTATTATCGTAGAAGAACACCAGGGAGAAATAAATAGGGCATGCCTCCTCTTCACCGTTATTTACTTTTGCATATATGAAGCGCTTCAATTGGTCATTAACACCCGGCCCTCGCTCGTTTAAAAGCGAATTAGCGGTCTTTGGACGCTGTTCGGCAAGCCCTCTGGCACATTAATTTTGAAATATTTGTATCCTGATTTCGGGCGGATGAGCGTCATTGCGCTGACACATTTGCTAACCTATTTTTTCGCCGTATATTTGTTTAAAAACTCACCTGCGTTTGATACTGCCGTTCCTTTGTAATAATACTTGACGATGTCCTCTGCTTTTTTTCCGTCCTTCGCCATATAATGAGCCCCGTATTGGCTCATTCCGACGCCGTGGCCAAATCCCCTCGTCGTGATGATAATTTGGTTTCCTTTCCGTTTCCAGTCAAAATCGGCCGATTTCAGGTCAAGTTTTTCGCGAATATCCCTTCCATCAAGCTTCTTTCCGTTGATCACGGCCGTTGCCACGCGCTTTCCCGGAGTCCGCTTCGTTATATTTCCGACGTTTGCCGAATCATCAAGCGTAACGCCGAGCTTTGTCTCAAATTCAGCGACCGTAAAGGATTTATGATTTAAAAATTTTGGCGATTGTTTATCCCAGGTGCTTTTTACGCTTTTCAGATAAGGGATATCACTTGTCCAATAGGCTCCTGCATTTTCCGTGTAGCCGTTGCTGGTTGAAAAGAATGAAGCATCAATCGGTTTATGGTCATAGGTTAAAATTTTTCCTTGTGTACTGGCAACAGCTTGTGTCACTTTCTTGATTTTCCAGTCATAATCATCCTTCCAAATCCGGCGGAGCTCTGATTTGCTTTTATACACCTGAAACATTTGCGTATCATCGACAAGCGAACCTTTCGGAGATTGGACGGCTTGATCTGATACCATTTGTCTCACGATGTACGTGCGCGCTGCAAGCGCTTGTGCTTTCAAAGCTTCGATTTCAAAGTCAGCCGGCATTTCAGAGGCGACGACCCCGATGACATACTCTTCAATCGGAATGTCTTCTACTTGGCGGTCAGCCGTTCTGTAGACCGGAATCGAAACGGGAGACTTTTTTAATGTCGCCGGCTCTTTTTCCTCCTTTATCCCGGTGTGTTTGGCGGTCTTCGGCGTCCCGGCTTCCCCGTGAAAAGGAAGAACAAGCAGTGTTGGTACGAGTAAAATCAGCATGCAAATCCCTGCTAGTACAATAAATAGCTGTTTCAAATTAGCTGCCCCCATTTCTGTTTTGTCTCTTTCATTTTATGGGCGGGGACAAGCTAATATGACAGTACTTTTTGGCTCTCTGTATGTATGTAAATCGCACTTTCGGTACATAATGATAGATATGGGAGACATATTGATATAGAATGATTGAACGATAAACAAAAATCAGTATGTCTGATCGACATACTGATTCATAAAATATTATGCATTAACATCTGATACAACTTCTTTATTTTCAAGATGAACTTCTTCATCATTAACGCGTTCAATATCAGCACCAAGGTTCGCGAGTTTTTGATGGAAGTTGACATATCCCCGATCCAAATGCTTTAATTCTGTAACGCGTGTATGTCCGTCAGCAACAAGACCGGCAAGAACCAGAGCCGCACCTGCACGCAGGTCTGTTGCAGCAACCTCTGCGCCTTGAAGCTGGACAGGACCGTTAATGATCACAGAACGTCCTTCAATTTTAATATCTCCGTTCATCCGGCGGAATTCTTCGGCATGCATGAAGCGGTTTTCGAATACGGTTTCCGTAATCATGCTCGTTCCGTTTGCACGCATTAAAAGGGCCATCATCTGCGACTGCATATCAGTCGGGAAGCCCGGATGCGGCATTGTCTTTAAATCGATCGGCTTTAATTCTGCCGGACCGATAATCCGAAGACCGTCTGCTTCTTCGATAATTTGAACGCCCATTTCTTCCATTTTCGCAATTAAAGATGTCAAATGCTCAGGAACAGCTCCCTGCACGAGAACATTCCCTTGCGTGATCGCAGCGGCTACCATGAAAGTTCCCGCTTCAATCCGGTCAGGGATGATGGTGTGCTTGGCGCCGTGGAGCGTTTTAACACCTTCAATTTTAATGGTGCCCGTACCGGCACCACGGATTTTTCCGCCCATTGCATTAATGTAATTGGCCAAGTCGACGATTTCAGGCTCTTTCGCAACGTTTTCAAGAGTCGTCGTGCCCTCAGCCAAAGAAGCAGCCATAATCAGGTTTTCGGTTGCTCCAACACTAGGGAAATCAAGGTAAATCTTCGCGCCCTGAAGGCGGCCTTCAACAGTTGCTTCAATAAAGCCGTTTCCGACCTTAATCTTAGCCCCCATTGCTTCAAAACCTTTCAGATGCTGGTCAATCGGTCTTGATCCGATCGCACATCCTCCAGGCAGTGCCACTCTGGAATGGCCTGTGCGAGCAAGAAGCGGACCCATTACCAATACAGATGCACGCATTTTCCGAACATATTCAAACGGAGCCTCAGTTGATAAAGCACGAGATGCATCAACCGTAACTGTATTATTCTCAAAATGAACATTTGCGCCTAAATGACGTAACACTTCGTTAATCGTATATACATCGGAGAGCGTAGGCACATCACATATTACGCTTTTTTCTTCACTGGCTAATAAAGATGCAGCGATTACTGGTAAAACGGCATTTTTTGCTCCTTCAACTTTGACTGTGCCGTTTAACTTTCGACCGCCGCGGACGATGATTTTTTCCAAGGTATTCCCCTCCGCGTCCCAATTTCTCTATATTAATATTCAGTCGTGACGATTGGTGTGCCAACCGTGACGGTAAGTTTTTCGCCCATTCCCGCGTTTCTAAGCGAGACTTGCAAATTCATTTGATGTTTTTCTGTTTTGATGGATTCTTTCCACTCGTTAGTAAAGGCAGAAACAGAAACGAAATTTGGTTCGATTAAATCCTCAACTGACGTTGCGTTAAATTCTTTCACTAGCTCGTTTGCTTTTTTTTGCAAAACAACATCCATCATACCATTTAGATGGCCCTTTAGACAAGTAAAAACTGCGGTCTTTTCTCGCATTATGTCGAATGCATCCCGTTCAAACTGCTCATATGTATCGTTCCAGTTTTCCCGTAGGCCCGCGCCTTTTTGCTCATATAATAAATACGATACAGGTCCCTCGTTTTTGAGGGTAGAGACCACATGTATTTTTGCGCGGACGCGTTTTTTTGGGTCAGCATACATTCCGGTCGCTTTTACTGTGCCATCTTCCCGTGTGAAAGTCCATTCATACTGTCGATATTGCTTCTTTAAATGTTGCACTTTTTCAAAAAATTCTTTTTCATTAAGCGAGAACTGTTTTTTTGTATGCAGCGTCCATTCTTCAAGCACAACATCATGGCGGGCCAACCCTTCGGCAAGTTGCCCAAGCGGAGTATTCCCCGCGGCATCAAGCGTTTTAAATACGTAAACGGCCAGAAATAAAATCACAATAAAAATGAGGGCGTTAACCGTTTGTTTGTTCTTCATCACGCACCATCCTCTCCTACTCTCCATTTTTGACGGATCGAAGGAAAAGCATACGTGGAAAAACAAGGTCAGTCCCGCAAATTTGCCGATGGACTGACCGCGGTTTGATCCCACATTTGTCCATACTCAAACACCGATTGGCGAATTATAAAAATAAATTTTGCAGCTGTTTGGAATAATAAAGATAATCCAAGAAAAAGTTGCTGACCGTTGAGCCGATCGCTATCGTGAGCAAAATCATCAAGAGCCTCGCCTGCAGGATTTTTCCCTTCCTGATAAGCGGATCGATGTTGACCGCCAGAAGAGCCCACCAGGTCAATGCAATAAAAAAAAGATGAACTAAAATACTGACAGCAGCCTGTTGTCCGATCTCTTCCATTATTGATGACGCCTCCTTACGTTTTCTCTCCTGTTGCGGAATAAGGATAAACGCTGACCATTGCAAATTATTTTATCAGTTTTAATGTTTGGTGTTAATACTAATGCGCATAGAACTTCTTTCCATATCCGGGAGGTCCCCTGTTTGAAGAATGACTGCGGAAAGTAGATTAGGTGAAAAGATAATCCCTCTCCAAAATGGAAGAGAAAATAGCTTTCTATTTTGATTATAGAGAGATTCAAATCAAAAAGTTGAACAATTTGTGAACTTTTTTCAACATTTCATCCGGGTACATATAAAAGATCCCTCCCATGCAAATGGGAAGGATCAAAATCTTTATTTTGCAATTTCAAGTCGATTAATCGCTCGTTTTAAAGCAAGCTCAGCCCGAACGATGTCAATATCTGGAGAATGTTTTTGCAGACGCTCCTCTGCACGCCGTTTTGCGGCCAAGGCGCGTTCTTTGTCGATTTCTTCAGATGTTTCAGCCGTCTGTGCCAGAATGGTGACATGATCAGGGCGTACTTCCACTATTCCCCCGCTGACGGCAACCAGCTCAGTTTGACCGTCTTTTTTCAGACGGACTGCAGCAATTTTTAGCGGAGCAACCGTCGGAATATGGCCGGGCAAAATGCCCAGCTCACCGCTCTCTGCCCGAACGCTTACCATTTCTATATCCGCATCGTATACTGGGCCGTCGGGAGTAACGATATTGACTTTTAAGGTCTTCATGCTTTTACCCTCCTAGGACCCGTTTAGACTTCTACACCCATTTCCTTCGCTTTTTCGACAACTTCTTCGATTCTGCCAACAAGGCGGAACGCATCCTCAGGAAGGTGGTCATACTTGCCTTCAAGGATTTCTTTGAAGCCTTTTACAGTTTCTTTGACAGGTACGTAAGAACCTTTTTGTCCAGTGAACTGCTCAGCTACGTGGAAGTTTTGCGATAGGAAGAATTGTACGCGGCGCGCACGGCTTACGACCAGCTTATCTTCATCAGACAACTCATCCATTCCGAGCATCGCGATGATATCCTGAAGCTCTTTGTAGCGCTGCAGGATTTGCTGAACACTGCGCGCCACTTCATAGTGCTCTTCTCCGACAATTTCAGGCGAAAGCGCACGGGAAGTGGATGCAAGCGGGTCAACCGCAGGATAAATCCCCATTTCCGACAGCTTACGCTCAAGGTTCGTCGTCGCATCCAAGTGAGCGAACGTCGTAGCCGGCGCCGGGTCAGTGTAATCATCCGCAGGGACGTAAATCGCCTGAATCGATGTTACAGATCCCACATTAGTTGATGTGATCCGTTCCTGAAGCTGACCCATTTCGGTCGCAAGCGTCGGCTGATAACCAACCGCTGAAGGCATGCGGCCAAGCAAGGCGGATACTTCAGATCCGGCTTGAGTGAACCGGAAGATATTATCGATAAAGAACAATACGTCCTGGCCTTCTTTATCACGGAAATGCTCAGCCATTGTGAGTCCCGTCAGCGCAACGCGCATCCGTGCGCCAGGCGGCTCGTTCATCTGGCCGAAAACCATCGCCGTTTTATTGATAACACCGGAATCTTTCATTTCATAGTAAAGGTCATTACCTTCACGCGTACGCTCTCCAACGCCTGCGAACACTGAGATACCGCCGTGCTCTTGAGCGATGTTGTTGATAAGCTCCTGAATCAATACCGTTTTACCGACGCCCGCACCGCCGAACAGGCCGATCTTTCCGCCTTTAATGTACGGAGCAAGCAAGTCGACAACTTTGATTCCCGTCTCTAAAATTTCGACCTCTGTTGACAGCTGATCAAATTCAGGCGCCTTTCTGTGGATCGGATCTTTCGGAGTATCAGCCGCGAGCGGCTCATCCAAATCGATTTTCTCTCCAAGCACGTTGAATACGCGTCCAAGCGTCGCGCTTCCTACAGGAACAGCGATCGGCTCTCCAAGATCAACGGCTTCCATTCCGCGCGTCACGCCGTCCGTAGATGCCATCGCAATCGTACGAACTGAGTCATCGCCCAGATGCAGCGCAACTTCAAGCGTCAGTTCAACGTCTACTTCGTTTTCGTTTTGCGCTTTGTGTGAAATTTTAATCGCATTATAAATCTCAGGTAAGTGACCGTCTTCAAAACGAACATCAACGACCGGTCCCAATACCTGGCTAACGCGTCCTTTTTTCATCTCTATCCCTCCTGACAAACTTTTTCTATTCTAAGGCAGCCGCACCGCCGACAATTTCCGTAATTTCCTGCGTGATCGATGCCTGACGGGCACGGTTGTATGACAGCTCAAGATCGGCGATAATCTCTTTTGCATTGTCTGTCGCATTTCTCATCGCCGTCATTCTCGCAGCATGTTCACTCGCTTTGCTGTCAAGAAGCGCGCCAAAAATCAAGCTTTCCGCATACTGGGGAAGGAGTACTTCCAGAATCTCTTCTTCATCCGGTTCAAACTCAAATGACGTCTTTTTCTTGTTAGGCGCAATATCTGTCAAAGGCAGCAGCTTTTTCTCCGTTACCTCCTGGGAAATCGCGCTGACAAAATGGTTGTAGAACAGATACAGTTCATCAAAAGTTTCGTCAATATACATTTGCACCGTGCTGTTCGCCAAATCTTTGACTTCTGAAAACGTCACTTCGTCCCTGATCCCCGTCATTTCAGAAATGACAGGAATTCCGCGCTTTTTAAAGAAATCGCGCCCCATTCTTCCGACCGCGATGACCGCAAACTCATCTTTGGATTGATGGCGTTCCTGAATCCTTTGATACGCCTTGCGGAGCACGTTTGCATTAAACGCCCCCGCCAAGCCGCGGTCAGCTGTGATGACAAGGTACCCGGTCCGCTTCACTGGGCGGCTTGACATCATCGGGTGTTTGCCGGTGTATCCGACTGCGATATCGGCAACGACTTCCTGCATTTTTTCCATATAAGGAACAAACGATTTCGCTTTGTTTTCAGCCCTGTTCAGCTTTGAAGCAGAAACCATTTCCTGGGCTTTCGTAATTTGACTCATTTTTTTATTTGAAGCAATCCTGGATTTAATATCCCGTAATGAGGCCAAAAGGTTTCACCACCTTTTTGTTTTCAAATTCCTTCGCATTGACGTGAAAAAGAGAGAAAAAGATAGCCTTTTTCTCACTTTTTATTGTTTAGTTGCTTGGCGCGAACGTGCGTTTAAAGCCTTCGATTGCACCTTTCATGTCCTCATCGGCAGGAAGGTTTCCTGTCTGCGCGATTGAATCGAGCAGATCTTTATGATTTTGATCAAGATACATAAAGAGCTCTTCTTCAAAGCGTCTGATATCCTCAACAGGCACATCATCAAGGAAGCCCCTTGTCAGAGCATAAAGAATCGCAACCTGCTTTTCAACGCGAAGCGGTTTGTGCAGATCCTGTTTAAGGACTTCAACCGTACGGGCACCGCGATTCAGCTTCGCCTGTGTCGCTTTATCCAAATCTGAGCCGAATTGTGCGAATGCTTCAAGCTCACGGTATGATGCCAAATCAAGACGCAGCGTACCGGCAACTTTCTTCATCGCTTTGATTTGCGCGGATCCGCCGACACGGGATACGGATAAGCCCGGGTTGACCGCAGGACGTACGCCAGAGAAGAACAAATCGGATTGCAGGAAGATTTGTCCGTCCGTAATTGAGATGACGTTTGTCGGAATGTACGCCGAAATGTCGCCTGCTTGCGTTTCAACGAACGGCAGTGCCGTTAAAGATCCTCCGCCTTTGGCGTCGCTCAATTTTGCAGCGCGTTCAAGCAAACGGGAGTGAAGATAGAATACATCCCCAGGGAACGCTTCACGGCCAGGAGGACGACGAAGAAGCAAGGACAGTTCACGATATGCGGTAGCCTGTTTTGAAAGGTCGTCATACACAACGAGCACGTGCTTGCCGTTGTACATGAATTCCTCTCCCATCGAAACCCCTGCGTACGGCGCGAGGTACAATAAAGGAGCAGGCTGTGAAGCGGAAGCCGTCACAACGATCGTATAGTCAAGGGCGCCGTGTTTGCGAAGCGTTTCGACAACGCCGCGGACTGTCGATTCTTTCTGACCGATCGCGACATAGATACAAATCATATCCTGGTCTTTCTGATTCAGAATTGTATCGATCGCAATCGACGTTTTACCCGTTTGACGGTCACCGATAATCAGCTCACGCTGGCCGCGGCCGATCGGAATTAAAGCATCGATTGATTTGATCCCCGTTTGAAGCGGCTCGTGTACGGATTTACGATCCATAACCCCAGGAGCCGGACTTTCAATCGGACGGGTTTTGTTCGTTAAAACCGGACCGAGTCCGTCAACAGGCTGGCCGAGCGGGTTGACAACGCGTCCAAGCAGCTCTTCGCCGACAGGGACTTCCATGATCCGGCCCGTTCTTTTCACTTCATCGCCTTCGCGGATGTCTTTGAAAGGTCCTAAAATAACGATACCTACGTTGGATTCTTCAAGGTTTTGGGCAAGGCCTAAAACTCCGTTTGAAAATTCGACAAGCTCACCTGACATACAGTTGTCAAGGCCGTGTACGCGTGCGATACCGTCACCAACCTGAATAACCGTACCTACGTCGTGAACTTCTATTTCAGACTGATAGTTTTCAATTTGCTGTTTTATGAGAGTGCTAATTTCTTCAGCTTTGATGCTCACTTAGGTTTCACCCCTTCTTTCGATTTTCGCCTGCTAATTGGCGCTCTATGCGGGCGAGCTTTCCGCTTACGCTGCCGTCATATATGCGGTTTCCAATGCGGATTTTCACTCCGCCTATCAGATCCGGATCCACTTCGTTTTTCACGCGTAATGAAGCGGCGCCGGCTTTTTTTGCAAACACTTGGGAAAAAGAAGTCATTTCTTCTTCGCTGAGCGGTTTGACAGAATACACGACCGCGTCTTCTGTCTGGCGATGCCTGTTGGCCATTTTGACATATTCGTCGGCAAGATCAGGCACGATCGAAATGCGGCTTCTGTCAATCAAAAGATACAGCGTGTTCAAGACTGCAGTCGAGGCAGACCCGAACGAATCTTTTAAGATTTGCTTTTTCTTTTCTGACGGCACTTTTGGATGGCTCAGCACGGCGATCAGTTTTTTATGCTCTGAAAACAGTTGTTTAACAACGGTCAGCTCTTCTTCTATTTCACCTACCAGCTTGGACTCAAGCGCGATATCAAAAAGAGCGGCTGCATAGCGTTTTGAGACAGCTGATTGGCTCATCGGCTTTCTCCTACTTCTTTAAGATAATCCTGGATTAATTTTTCCTGAGCTTGTTCGTCCAGCTCTTTTTCGATTACTTTCGAAGCGATCATGACGGAAAGTGAAGCCACTTGTTCGCGCAATGCGCTGACAGCCTGGTCTCTTTCCTTGACGATCTCGCTTTTTGCGGATTCTTTCATGCGCTCCGCTTCCTGGCGCGCAGCCTTAATAATTTCTTCTTTTTGCTGCTCTCCCAGTTTTTTCGCATTTTCAATGAGCGAATGGGATTCTTCGCGTGCTTCCTTCAAAAGCGTCTGCTGCTCTTCAATGAGTTTTTTCGCTTCTTCATGCTTTTTCTCGGCAGACGTAATTTCGCCTGTGATGTAGTCTTCGCGTTCTTTCATTATATTTAACAGCGGTCCTAAAGCGTATTTCTTCAAGAGCGCTAATAAAATCAACATGGCAACAAGCTGGAACAGCATCGTTCCGGCGTTAAACCCAACTCCTGCTCCCATAACCTGTGGTATAAAAGACATCGAATACGGCAACTCCCTTCTTGCAGATTATCTCTCGAGACCTCTGGAAAAATCCCCCTCTTCTATCAAAAGAGGGCTTCCTGCGGGCCGGACAGTTCAAGCAACCATAAAGCAATGGCGAAGGCCTCCCACAGTGATCTTCGCCATTGACTAGTTTATATATTATTTATTAGCTGAAGAACGCAAGGAATGCGATAACAACAGCGATAATCGGAAGGGCCTCAACCAATGCTACCCCGATGAACATAAGCGTTCTTAATTCTTTACCAGCTTCAGGCTGGCGAGCGATGCCTTCTACCGTACGTGATACGATCAAACCGTTACCAATACCTGCACCAAGTGCACCTAATCCAATTGCGATTGCAGCTGCTATTAAACTCATGAAAAAGTTCCTCCTTTAATTGTTATCCTTATCGGATATGTCTTATTTTTAATGTTCATGACTAACTTTGTGAGACATGTAAACCATTGTCAGCATCGTGAAAATGAATGCCTGGATTGTACCTACGAACAAGCTGAACGCCTGCCAAACGATCATCGGCACAACCGCGCCAATCGTTCCGACCAGTCCCAGGAAAATGCTTTGGGAATAGAAGTTAGTCGCCATGCCCGCCAATAGACCGAGCAAAATTTCGCCGGCAAAAATGTTACCGTAAAGACGCAATCCCAATGTTAATGTGTTCGCGAATTCTTCTATGATTTTCAGCGGAACCAAGTACGGAATCGGTCTGACGAAATCCAAAGCGTATTCCTTCAACCCTTTTCTCTTCACCCCGTAATAATGGGTCAGCGACACAACCATCACGGCAAGAGTTAATGTAACCGCCGGATCTGCTGTCGGCGATTTCCACCATAATTCATGGCCGACTGTAATGGAAAACGGCAGGCCGAGCATATTTGCAACAAATATGTACATTAAAAGCGTCACGCCGAGGGCGAGAAAGTCTCTGCCGATTTTAAGATCCATTGTACTGCCAATAATATTGCGCACAAAATCGACAATCCACTCCATGAAGTTCTGTGCTTTCCCGGGGCGAATCGCAAGTGTTCTTGTGGTCAGCACCGCTATCAGAAAGACGATGATGCTTGTCACGGTGATCATGAGAACGCTTGTTAAATCAAAGGTAAGGCCTAGAAACTCAACTGTTCTGGATTCATGATTCAAAGGGTTTTCACCTCTCTTCCATTGATGAACGTTTTAGCTGGATAAAGGAATCTATCATAATGACAGGGTAAATTGTCATCAACCCCACAATGACGCCTGCCAAATGAATATACTCAGGAAATTTGAAAGCAATGGCCGCCGCTATGATGGCATTGCACAGTCTGGAGGCGGTCCCGAGAGAGCGGATCATTTTGCCCTTCGCCACTGCTTTGTCAAAGGCCTGCATCCTCTTGGTCAGCAGCCAGAGATTGAGATTGCCGAAAACAGTGCCGGTAATCAGGCCTAAAAAAACCGCCTGATATGGCAAAAATCCATAGCCTAACACGCAGACTGCTAAAATATATAACATATATTTCTGTTGCCTACGGAATGAAAGACTTGCATCGGTCATTAAATACGCTCCTGATGAAAAATTTTAATAAATCTATCTACGATTACGGTAAACTAGGCGGTTGACCATTCGACAAAACAAAGCGTTCTGTTCAAGACTTCACACACCCTGAAACTGATCGGGTGAAATTCAGTCTGTCGCCTGCCAATATGGGGTTTTCAAAGGATTTTAACAGAGGACTGGTCATTATGATAACCGCTATGAAAACCTTATCATAATAGCCTATTTTAGCATACAATAGCCCCCCTAAGGTGTCAATCTGTTTAAAGTTAAAAAACTTTTCATAAACAGGAAGCTTCTCACAAAATGTTCACAATTCCGCCTTATTTACCACACACACATGTTTAATTATGGAATAAAACACAAAAAAAGAAAACCCTTTTTCAGGATTTTCTTGTCTTTATTTCGTTCCGAACATCCGGTCTCCGGCATCGCCCAAGCCGGGAACGATATATCCTTTTTCATTTAGTTTTTCATCGAGTGCAGCGATGTAAATATCGACGTCCGGGTGGTGCTTTTGAACTTCATCAACGCCTTCCGGTGCTGCGATCAGGCACATAAAGCGGATATTTTTCGCGCCGCGCTTCTTCAGGCTGTTCAGCGCTTCGACCGCCGAGCCTCCGGTTGCAAGCATCGGATCGACAACGATGAATTCGCGTTCTTCCACATCAGACGGAAGCTTGACATAGTATTCGACAGGCTTTAATGTTTCTGGATCGCGGTAAAGCCCCACATGACCGACCTTTGCCGCCGGGATCAGCTTCAAAATGCCGTCCACCATTCCAAGCCCTGCTCTGAGAATCGGAACGACGCCGAGTTTTTTTCCGGCGATCACGTTTGATTTAGCCTTTTGAACAGGTGTTTCAACATCGACTTCTTGAAGAGGAAGATCGCGCGTTATTTCAAACGCCATCAGCGTTGCAACCTCGTCAACAAGCTCCCTGAACTCTTTCGTTCCGGTCTTTACATCGCGGATGTATGTAAGCTTATGCTGTATAAGCGGGTGGTCAAATACGTATACCTTTCCCATTTCCGTTTTCAGCTCCTTTTTGTTGTTTCCGAAAAAAACGGTCATTTTTTCACACTTCTATTGATTCTACAAAAAAAAACAGCAGGTTTCAACTAAAATCGGCACATACACGGCAAAAAGCCGCCCATTTAAGGGGCGGCGGGATTCATCTTAATAATCCAATCCTGTATATAAAGGAAATTTGTCTGTCAAGGCTTTTACGCGGTTTTCCGCTTCTTCAAGCTTCGCCTTGTCATCATGGTTTTTCAGCGCGAGCGCGATAATCGCTCCCACTTCTTCGATCGCTTCAAGGTCAAAGCCGCGGCTTGTAACCGCTGCTGTACCGACGCGAATTCCGCTTGTGACAAAAGGCTTTTCCGGATCATACGGAATCGCGTTTTTGTTCACGGTAATTCCGACTTCATCAAGTACATTTTCAGCGATTTTACCCGTAATGTTGAGAGAACGAAGGTCAACAAGCACAAGGTGGTTGTCGGTTCCGCCTGAAACAAGCTGAATGCCCTCTTTCGTCAATGTCTCCGCCAAGCGCTTGGCGTTGTTGATGACGCTTTGCGCATACGTTTTGAACTCGTCTTTCAAGGCTTCGCCAAAGGAAACAGCTTTCGCGGCGATCACGTGCATTAACGGTCCGCCTTGAATTCCAGGGAAGATCGCTTTATCAATCTGCTTTGCAAACTCTTCGCGGCAAAGGATCATACCGCCGCGCGGGCCGCGCAGTGTTTTATGAGTCGTCGTCGTCACAAAATCGGCATAAGGAACAGGATTCGGGTGAAGACCCGCAGCAACGAGCCCAGCGATATGCGCCATGTCAACCATTACGTACGCTCCGATTTCATCGGCGATTTCGCGGAACTTTTTGAAGTCGATTGTGCGCGGATATGCGCTCGCTCCGGCCACGATCAGCTTAGGCTTATGTTTGAGCGCTTTTTCACGGACATCTTCGTAATCGATGTATTGGGTTTCTTTATCAACGCCATACTCTACGAAGTTGTATTGAACACCGCTGAAGTTAACGGGACTTCCATGCGTCAAATGTCCGCCGTGGGCAAGGTTCATTCCGAGCACCGTATCGCCGTGCTCCAAAATGGTGAAATATACGGCCATGTTCGCTTGTGCTCCTGAATGAGGCTGAACGTTGACATGCTCGGCGCCGAAAATTTGCTTCGCGCGGTCGCGGGCAATGTCTTCCGCAACGTCTACATATTCGCACCCGCCGTAGTAACGCTTTCCGGGATACCCTTCTGCGTATTTATTTGTTAAGACGGAGCCTTGCGCTTCCATGACCGCTTCGCTTACGAAGTTTTCAGAAGCAATCAGCTCAATCTTCGACTGTTGACGTTTCCGCTCATCCTGGATGGCGCGAAATACTTGTTCATCTTGCGCAGCTAAATGTTTCATCAGCGAGATCCTCTCCTATCTGTTTCCATTTCGTTAATTATACCATCTCATTGTACACGGTTTTTCATGCAAATGTAAGAGATTATTTTTAAAAATCGTTTTTTATTGTTCCGAAAACCGAATATTTAAAGATCGCAAGAATAGTATAGTTCGACATATCGCTTACAAAAACATTATTTCAAAAAAGAAAAAAGCCGGATGACTCGGTACATTTTCTTCATCCGGCAGCTTCCATCATTCCGTTTCATAAACGGCCCGGTCTCCGCCAATCAGCTTGGGCCTTGTCCGCGCAAGCGTCACATGCGCCTCGCCGAGCGTCTTTTCGGAGACGCGGACGGGAACGGCGACAGGCTTTAAATGCATTCCGATGAACGTGTCGCCTATATCAATTCCCGCGTCGGCTTTTATTTCTTCAACAAGCACCGGCGCTTTCATTTTTTTGAACGCGTACGCGGCCATCGATCCCCCGGCCTTGGGAACAGGAACGGCAAAAACGGTCGGCAGGCGGAGGGCTCGGGCTGTTTCTTCTTCAATGACCAGCGCTCTGTTTAAATGTTCGCAGCACTGAAATGCAAGAACGGCGCCCGTTTTTTGCCGAAGCGCCTCAAGGCCGCTGTAGATCGCAGCGGCTATCTCTTCGCTTCCCGAAGTCCCGATGTGCTTCCCGGCCACCTCGCTTGTGCTGCATCCGATCACAACGACCTGGCCGGCGCGCAAGACCGCTTCTTTATGAAATTCTTCCAGAATAGAAGTCCACGTCTGTTCGAGATTTTTCATAAACGCTGACACCCTTTATATATGCTTGTCTTCATATTCGGCGATTTTTCCGATGCGGACCGCATGACGACCCGCCGTAAATTCAGTCGTCAGCCAAACTTTTGCGATTTCTCTCGCCAATCCGGGGCCGATCACCCTTTCACCCATTGCCAGAACATTTGTGTCATTATGCTCTCTCGTCATTTTGGCGCTGAATACGTCATGAACAAGCGCACAGCGGATGCCTTTGACTTTATTGGCCGAAATGCTCATGCCGATGCCCGTGCCGCAAATCAAAATCCCCCTGTCCGCTTCTCCGTTCGCCACTTTTTGGGCGACCGGGAACGCATAATCCGGGTAATCCACAGATCCTGAACCGCATTCACAGCCCAAATCTTCATATTCGATGTTCAGCTCTTCCATCAATGATACGATCTCTTTTCTAATATTGATTCCGCCGTGATCTGATGCAATGATTACTTTCATGGGATGATTCCTCCTCATTTTATGTGTCGCAAAGGATGCGAAAGACCGTTAAACAAGGCGGCCGCCGGGCGTGAATGTTTGACACGTCTTTAATATGCGATGTTTGATTATGTCTTATTTTACTCTCTGCGGTCCGTTTTGCAACCGGGCCCGGCTCCGCTTCTTTCACCTTGCGCGTCCGGAAAGCTTATCAGCAAGCTGATGCAGCAAATGCTCAAGCTCATCCCTTGTTTTTTGATAATCGCTGAGGGAGCCGCCGAACGGATCGGTGATGTCGCCGGTTTTCCCTTTGACATACTCTTTTAATGAAAAGATTTTGTCTTGATGGTTCGGATATTCCCGCTCCGCTAAATGCTTATGCTGCTCTGTCATCGTCAGAACGAGATCGGCCCATTCGACCTTTTCTTTGGAAAGCGGAGCTGACGAATGATTGAGCGCGATATTTTTTTCAAACAGAGCTTCGACCGCGTACAATGAAGCCTTGCCGTTTTCAGGAGCAAACAATCCGGCTGATTTGACGGAGACGTCCAGCTTTTTCCGGGAAGCCGCTGATTTAAAAAGCGCTTCAGCCATCGGGCTTCGGCACGTGTTTCCAGTACAGACAAATAGTATGTTCAATTTCGTTCACTCCTTTCCCTTATTATAATGGATTTAACCGAAAAATAATAAATTCCGCTTCAGAAATCAAAAAGAGGGGTTTCCCCCTCTTTGTCGACTTTATTATGTTATGGAAAAGCGAATGCATTCTTTCGCCTATTTCTTTAAATGGGCAGCAAAAGCTTTAATCCAAAACTGAGCAAAATGGCACCGCCGAGCGCTTCGCTGTACGCGCCAAGCCACGCTTGAACTTGCTTTCCGAGCAAAAGACCCGCCCATGTTAACACCATGCTGAACAGGCCGAATAAACAGATCGTTAAAATCGGCCTTGTTCCGTAAAGGCCAAGACTGAGGCCGACTGAAAAGCTGTCAAGGCTGACGCCGACGGCAAAAATGAAGAGGCCGAAGCCGGAAGGAGAAACGATACGCTCCTCTTTGCTACTGAAAGACGCGGCAATCATTTGAATGCCGAGCACCAAAAGGAGAGCCCCGCCGATATACCCTGCGAGCGCACCGAGCGCGCCTGACAGGAACTGCCCTGCCATCATTCCGCCAAGCGGCATGATCAGATGGAACAATCCGATAATAACGCCGATGTGAAAGATTTGGCTTCTTCTCAGCCTGGCCATTCCCATTCCAAGTCCCACCGAAAAAGCATCCATGCCGAGTGCAAAGGCCATGATACTCAGCGTCAAAATTTCACCTATCAACACGTCAACATTCATGAGATTCCCCCTTGGACACGCCAGCTTCTCTAGCTTATGCACGTCCAATGAGGGATAGAACAATCCGGAGCTACACTTCGATCACACGGTGTCCGGCCGCTTTCATCAGCCTGTTCATCACCGCACGGCCCACGCCTTCCTCAGGGAAAGACTCGGCGAAAATAAAGTCGAGCCCGCAATCGTCAAAACTGCGAAGAACGTCATACAACCCGGAAGCAACCGTTTCAAGGCGGTCTCTCCTTCCGCAGATGCGGACGGCATCCGCCTGATATGCGCCGGCCCGCTCTTCTGTGGTGAGAACGCCGACTTTCATTCCGTCTTTTTGGTATTGCTCAATCAGCCGCTGTATGTCTTCACGGCTTCCCTTTACGATCGCAAGCGGCGCTTCCGGCGCGTAATGGGTGTATTTCATTCCGGGCGCCAGCGGCACTTTCTTTTCATCCGTGATCCCCTGATCGATCATGACGGGACCGATCGCTGTTTCGAGCTGTTCTTTTGTGACGCCGCCGGGCCTTAAAATAACCGGAATGCCTCGGGTGAAAGAAACAACCGTCGACTCCACGCCCACGCCGGTAGGCCCGCCGTCAACGATCCCGGCGATCCGGCCGTCCAAATCGTGAACGACATGCTCTGCTTTCGTCGGACTCGGTTTGCCGGATACATTTGCGCTCGGAGCCGCGACAGGAACGCCTGCTCTTTTTATCAGTTCGAGTGCAACCGGATGATCGGGCATTCTGACGGCCACCGTATCAAGCCCGGCCGTCACCCTTGTGGATAACGCGCCTTCCCTGCACGGCAGAACGATCGTCAGCGGCCCCGGCCAAAACCGTTCCATAAGCGTGTTGGCCTTCTCCGAATCAACCTCGGCAAATTCGTTCAACTGCCTGATATCGGCGATGTGGACAATGAGGGGATTGTCGCTCGGCCGTCCTTTTGCTTCGTATATTTTGGCAACGGCGTCTGTATTCTTTGCGTTTGCACCAAGGCCGTAAACCGTTTCCGTCGGAAAGGCAACCGTTTCATTATCGCGAAGCAGCATTGCCGCTTGTGTAATTTGTGGATAGTTTGTGGACAATTCACCTTTTGCATCCACAGTCCATACTTTTGTATTCATTCATATCAGATCTCCCTTAACAAACACTAAAAAACCTTAATTAGTCATATAAATCATGTTGAAAAGTATAAAAGATGAGCGCAAAGAAAACAAGCGTTGTCCACAAATTGTGGATAACGCTATTGAAAACGTGGATATCTCTGTGTATAAATCAGCTGTTATGCTGACGTTTTTACCATTAAAACAGCTCCGTCTACCTTCAGAGATTCTGAGACATGTTCGGATTGATATAGTTCATTCGGCACGTTTTCCGCTTGTTTAAACCCCAGCACCTCTAAGAAATCCATGGACGTCCGCTTGTTTGCGATTAAATACAATGTGTGAATCTCCCTCTTGTCACACAGTGCCTGCATGCTTTGAAACAGAGAGACGATATGGGCCTGACTGATCTGATCAGAAACAACAAGCGAGCGCAAAAGCCCTTTTTTCTTTTGAAATTCTTCCATCCCGAGGCAGGCGACGATTTTTTTCTGGGGATCTTCCATCATGATGAATTGTCCATGATTTGCTTCAATTCCTTTATGGCTTGTCCCCGCCTCTTTTAAGAAGGATTCGATCGCATCCATGTCTTTTGCATCCGCTAACCTCAATTGGTAGAACATCTTTTCACCCCGTTTTTTAGCTTCTCTATTCAATCTATGAGGGCGACAGTAAAATATACCTTTTGATTTGGAAGAAAGCCGACTATTCATTTTTCAATCTTGATTAGCAGGAACTCGCGCTTTAATAAGTATACAATCTGAACATTTGCACTATTGATAAGACATTTTCTCTTCTGCCGCGCAATGTAAAGGCGCAGATCGGGCTATAAACTTATTTCCTCCCAGCGCCGTTTTGGAAAATTATATCATATTGCAAGAGCTCGAATAACCGTCATCAAAAATAATAGATTCAAACAGTAAAAAAACCGCCCTGCTCGAAAGCAAAGCGGTCTCTTCAAGAGAAAAGCCCGGTAATCCATTCGACAAGAAAGAATGTAACTTCTTTGTCGTCTTCTTTGTCGTCTTCTTTCTCTTTGCCTGACATCGCTTCATCCGCCGAGGTTCCCTTTTCTTCCTGTTGTTCTCCGACGGCGGTTTGATCGTCTTCAGGCGACTTCACGGCTTCCCCATTGGAAAAATCAAGAAAGCAAAGCGGCGGAAACAGGACGCACCACCAGTTGGCTCCCTCTCCTTTTCCGAGCGTGATTAAAACCGCTTCATATTCTCCGGCCGGATACACCATATTGCCGTAAAGCTTTGTCGGAAATGACACTTGATCAAAACTGACAGACACCGATTGCCGGACATTTTCGCGTTTCATGACATCTATGGCAACCTCTTTGATTTCGGGCAGCTTCGACTTGATGACACGTCTCGCTTCACCAACCGAGGTCAGATTTTCCACCCACTTCGTAATTTTCTTATTAACCTCATCCCTGATTTTGCGTTTGATGCTTTGGTCGCTCCCGTTGTCACTGTTTGCCAAAATCCGCAGCCGAATCGCTTCATCGGGAATCATAACGGGCTTTCCGCCTGATGATTGGGCCGTCTCTTCTGTCGTAAGATTTGCAATCGCTCCTATTAATAAAAGAAACATATACATACAGACAATAGATGATTTCTTCATGTTCCCCACCGTTCCTCTCCGTTCTTCAACCTTTTCTAGCAACATTATGGTCAAAGATGGAACGGTTTAAACGGACATGCGAAAAAGTTTCTAGCAAGCTTGCAATCTCAAGGTCTACATATCCATATGGCTCTGCTTGTTCTTTTGCAGGGTTGATAAAAAAATCACCGCGCTGATCACAAGCAGCAAGGCCCCCAATCCGCCGAACAAGAGAAATGGGAAGACAGCCGCTGTGCTGACATCAAGCGCCCAGCCGATCAAGAAAGAAAGAAGTGCTCCGCCCAGACTTGCGGATGAAATAAAGAGGCTGGTTATTTCTTCTGTAAAAGGCTTTCCAGCCAACGAGGCGAGAGTGACCGCACATGGAAAAATGCCGGCTGCTGACAGCCCGATGAAAAATACAAGGAGCAGCTGTGTTTCGTGAACCGGAAAGTACGCCAGGATCAAAAGTAAAACGGTCAAAGCTCCGGCGCTGAAGATCAGAAAGGCAACAGATGTTAAGCGCCCGCCCAAAATACTTGTTAATAAACGTCCGCACACCATACCGGTCCAAAAAAATGAGACGCTGATCACGCTGATTTCCCCGGCTCCTTTTTCAAGCATCAGCGCTGGCAGAAAGTTTGCGAAATTGGTCTCGATACCCGCATAAACAAAAGCGAAAATGAGAAAGAGGAGAATATTTTTTTCCTTTCTTCCGATTTCAAATATGGCTGAGGCAGTCGGTTTTACCTGATCAGCCGTTTGACCGGAAGCGGTGTCAGGGGTTTTTTTGCGCAAATAAACCGCCCACATGCACGTAAGCGCAAAAACGAAGATAAATAGAGCATACAAGGGGAAATGCCAAGTATATCGTTCCGTAAGGATATAAATTAGAAATGGAAAAAGCAAAGCGCCTAATCCGAAAAAAACCTCTAAAATATTCATCCCTTTCGCATTTTTATACTGCGTAATTACATATGCTCCCATCGTTGTTTCTAAAGTGCCCGCGCCAAAGCCGAGCAAAAACCCCATGATGATGAAAAAGATGAACATATCAAAAAGGAAGACGCCCAAAAGCGTAATGAGAATGAGAAGAAGACCAAACGTCAATACAACAGTATGAGAGGTGCGTCTGACAAATATCGGCGCAAGCAGAACACCGTTTAAAAAACCGATGAATTGAAAAAAGATCAGGAAGGATAGATCATGAGGATCCCGTTGATATTCTTGAATGATATACGGCGACAGGCTTCCCAGCAGGATATGGATAATCCCAACAAGAAAATAAAACGAACAGCCGAATAGAAATATTTTTTTCATTTGATTCACTCCTTCGTTGCAGAACATAAAACCCTTGCGGCTGTTGGCACGGCCGGCAAGGGTTTTTCACAAATCCTTAGTTTGCTTGTTTTGAAAGGGACAACTGCTGACCTTTATTGAAAAATTCACTTAAATAGAACTGTGTTTTGTATCCATCTTCAAACGTGGCAAGAGAGTCAAAATTCCGATCCTCAATTCCGTTCATCCATCGGATCAGCTGAGCTCTGAAGGAATCAGCCCATCCGTAAAATTCATTTTCAGGGTCTGTCAGCCACGTGTCCGGCATCGCGATCATCTGCTCGGTTAAGCCGGTCTTAAGCAGAAACTCATTTTTCTGTCGTGAATGATAGTAAAATACGCCGTTTTGACCATTGACCTCTATGCTAAAGCCGCACTCATCGGTTTTTGTGCATTTTGACGTAATCATCTTAACAAACACATGATTTTCGAGCTGGCCGTATACTTCAGAATGATCATCAACATATACCTGCTTTTGTTCTTTTTCTTTAACAACTGTCATCATTTTGACTTTTAAACTATCCAGTTTAAATGGGCTGTTGAATAAATAGAGAATAAGATCGATTAAATGCACGCCCAAATCCCCTAGCGCACCGCTCGTTTTATTGCTTTTCGAATGGTCCCGCCAAGTGTATTTTTTTCTCCTCAATGCGCTGTTTTTCTTAAAATTGATATTGACGGACAAAATATCTCCAAGCTCATTGTTGGATATCATTTCTTTTAGACGCTGAACAAATGTGAGATGGCGGTAATTAAAACCCATGATCGGAATATAGCTAGTTTGAGCCGCTTTGTTTTTCATCTCCTCCGCTTCTTCCATTGAGACGGCCATTGGTTTTTCACACAATACGTACTTGCCTGCGGACATCGCTTCCAACACATGTTCCTTGTGGCAAAAGTTAGGGGATGAAACAATGACTGCCGTCGACTCATTCAGCAGATCCTGCAACTGATCAAATACAGTTCCTCCGTATTCAAACGCACATTTACGAGAGGCAAGCGAATTGACGTCAAAAAACCCGGAAAGCTCAGCACCTTTGACTGTCGAGAGAGCTTTCGCATGAGCCTTTGCAATTCCTCCGGCTCCAATAATTCCGATTTTCATCTAAAAGACACTCCTTATCGTTTGATATGAGCTTTTAATACTTCTAAAATTCCGTCTGTATATCGGCCTTCCGTCACACGGGTATGGAGTGATTTCGCTTCGGCTGTCGCATTTGCTACCAGATATCCATGTCCAGCCTTCTTAAGCATATCCACATCATTTCCGCTGTCGCCGAAAGCAAATGAATACTCCCTCTCTATTTCAAATTTAGACAATATAAAATCTACGATGTACGGCTTACCCGTCTGCAATGGGATAAAGTCCACATCATAGCTGTTTTCGGGATCGCCTGCCAAAGGGTTGCAACGGTTGATATTCACCCCTATTTCGTGCTCGGCTGCAAGCTGCCTGATGGCTTCAAGCGCTCTCTGGTCAGCGCTCTCATCCGACGATGTATAGTAATAGTTGATTTTATAACGGGAAAAACCGTGCTGCGTCTGAGGCACAAGCGCAATATCATATTTTTTAGAGAGAGTATGCTTGATTTCTTTGACAAGCTCATACGAAAAATTTGATTCTTGCAATCTCGCTTCCCAATCCTTGTCAGACACTTGACCTTCTTCAGAGAAATATGTGATTTCAGTGCCGAGATCGCTGGCGACAAAATGCGGCAGATATCGAAAGCCGCCCCGTTTCATTTTTGCAAGAACGGATGACAGGCTGCTCCCCGTCACCCAGCCGAGCAAAATCTTGTGATCAAGATGGTGCGAATGAATAAATGTTTCAAGGTTCATGAGTGCTTTTCTCGATTCATCGGTGATGCTGTGGGCGAAATACGTCTCATCAAAATCGCAAAATACGGCGTACTTCGGCTTGTCTGCTTGCTCCAGGGTGTGAAAAGAAAGTGTTTCATGATACGACATCAATCAAGGCCTCCATTACTTTGTCTTGTTCTTCTACAGTGAGTGCCGGATAGAGAGGAAGCTGAAGCATTTGTTTGTGCACTGATTCAGTGACCGGCAGCGATGTGTGCTGATAATTGGCTTTTACAAGTGGTGTGTTTTGATGATGGGATAAAATCGGGTAGTATATATCTGTTTGGACATGATGAAATTTGAGCATCATATCTTTGACTTGATCTCTGTTTCCGTTTATTATTTTTATTGTAAACAAATGCCACACTTGATCATCGGTCATTTGAGGCAGTTTGATCAGACCGCGGTCCTCATACTGCTGCAAATGCGTCATATAACGATCTGCCAAGTATAAGCGTTTCAGATTATTTAAAGAAAGATATTTCATCCTTGCCAGTCCGATAGCGGCTTGCAGATTATCAATCTTGGCGTTAAAGCCGTAATCAGCCTTCTTTTTATTTTTTTGGTTCAATTCAAAACCGTGATACATATATTCCATGCATGCGGATGCAAATGATGGATTGTCCGTTACAATTGCACCGGCTTTTCCGCATGTGCCGAGATTTTTATACGGATTGAAGCTTAAAATGGCGCAAAGGCTGTTTTTCCCCAGATTGGAAACGCCGATCGACTGGCATGCGTCTTCTATTACCGGGATTCCGAATTCATCAGCAATTTGGGCGATGGCTTCCATGTCAGGCCGCTTTCCATAAAGGTGTACAGGCAAAATGCATTTCGTTTTCATTGTGATGCATGCTTCAATCTCAGAAGGTTCCATGCAAAATGTATCAGGGTCAATATCACAGAAAACCGGAGTGCCTCCAGCCGCAAGCACGGCATTTTCCGTTGCAGCAAAGCTGTTTGCCGGCATAATGACTTCATCACCTTGTCCAACTCCAGCAGCCTTCAGCGCGATGATCATGGCATCGGTTCCGCTGGAGGAAGCCATGACATGATTTTTTCTCAAAAGAGCGGCTATTTCAGCTTTAAACACGCCAATATAAGAACCGCTCGTAAATTGCCCGGTCGGCAGCACGTCTTTCACCGCTTCTATAACGTCTTCTACTTCTTCTTCTGTGATGAGACGATGAAGCGGCAGAAAATCAACTCTGGAGGGCGAAGTATCCATTCTGTTCAGCAAATTGGCGGTGATGTCGAATTTGTCCTGCTGCAACGTTTCTTTTAATTTTTGATTGGCCAGCGTGTCGTCTATACGGCAATCACCGGCAGGTTTCCCATCCTTCAAATCATGTAGCAGGAAAAACAGCTCTTTGCTTGTGCAAGTCAAATTTTCACTTGCGGTTTTCATCAATTTCACCCCATTTTTATTTTTTTGGGAAACTGTCATATTTCATGACAATCTTAAATGATGAAATCGATACCATAACAACTCTTTTTTTCAGGAAGTGACTTTATGCCTACCATTGACGAAATTGCAAAATTAAGTAATGTGTCAAAAACAACGGTTTCAAGAGTACTGAACGATCACCCCTATGTATCCGAGGAAAAAAGGAAGCGGGTTTTAGAAGTCATTGAGAAATTGGACTACATTCCGAACACTTCTGCACGAAAGCTCAGGTCCAACAAAACGATGTTTCTCGCAGTGTCTGTTCCTCACGCAGATCACCCGTTTTTTGCACAACTCATGAAAAATATGTCTGCTGAAGCGTTGAAACATCAATACAAAGTCATTGTTTTTCAGACGTTTTACCAAAAGCAGAATGAACTGAAGGTGCTGGAACTGCTCAAAAGGAAAGAAGTAGACGGCGTCATCTTATGCAGCCTCGAAAACGAATGGGAAGACATCAAAAAATACCTCAAGTACGGCCCTGTGGTCCTGGCAAACGAATTCCACGCCAAAGCGGAAGTGCCGGTGATTTGCTATGACGAATTCGAAGCCGGCTATAAAGGAACAGAGCTTTTTATTCAAAAAGGGCATCATTCAATGGCCTTTTGCTGTGATACGATATACAGCAAGGCCCAGATTATGAGAAAAGAAGGGTTTATGAAGGCGTTGTCTGATGCAGGTTTGCGTTTTCAGGAGAAGTGGATGTTCAGTCACGCCTTTACCATTCATGACGGCTTCCGCATTATGGATCAAATCCACAGCATGCCCGAAAAGCCGACCGCCATTTTTACAGGGAACGACCAAGTGGCCGCAGGGATTATTAAAAGGGCCGGCTATTATCAGTATGACGTGCCCAATCAGCTTGCTGTGCTTGGATATGACAATCAATCGATCTGTGAGGTGACCGATCCGGAAATCACGACTATCGATATTCCCGTTGAAGAGCTGGCCCAAAAAGCTGTATGTGCAATGGTAAGCATTCTAAACGGGAAAAGCGACTTACAGAGAGAAGTCGTGACGCTGTCACCTGCATTAAAAATAAGACAATCTGTTTAGGATATATATTAATCTTGAACTATTTTTTATTTTATTCCGATAAAATAGGAAAAGCAGACCGCCTGAACAGACGATCTGCTTTTCCATTGTACCGGACCGCCGGACAAATCTGTTTTATGAGCTGTGCCGTTCGATTGCCGCACACACGATTCGGTCTTTTCCATTAAGATCCTTTTTGACCTGGACGTCCGCAGCCGGAAAGAAAGTGTGAAACATGTCCTTGACGGCACTTCCCTGCGTCCAGCCGATTTCAAATACAACGAGCGCTTTATTTGCAATGACAAAAGGAAGTTCTTTCATGAAACGCTTATAAAACTGCAATCCGTCAGCACCGTCCGTCAAGGCTCCTGCGGGTTCATGAAGACGGACGACATCAGACAGCGTCCGCATGTCTTCCTCAGATATATAAGGAGGATTCGAAACAATGACATCCGCTTTTTTGTTTTCCTTGATGAGCGGCTCAAGCAAATCGCCGCCGATAAAAGCGACTTTTGCTCCGAGTCTGTCTGCGTTGGTTTTGGCCGTGCTTAAAGCTTGTTCCGAAATATCTGTCGCCGTGACGGAAAAACGCGTGCTCTCAAGTGCAAGAGTCACCGCGATCGCCCCGCTCCCTGTGCCGACATCGACGGCTTTAAGACGATCCGTTCCGGGAAAAACCCTATCCGCTTCGGAAAGAACCGCTTCAACGACTTCCTCCGTCTCAGGGCGCGGAATCAGCACATGTTCATTCACTAAAAATTCCCGTCCGTAAAAGGACTCTTTTCCGGTGATATATTGAACCGGGACGCCTTCATGATGAAGCTCGACAGATTTTTTAAATGCCAAAAAATCGGCCTCTGATATCGCATCGTGAAAGCTTGCCAAAAGTGTGCTGCGCTCCATTTTAAGCTGATCGGCCAGCAAAATCTCCGCGGCGTTTTGATCTCTTCCCGCTTCAATTAAATAAGAAGAAGCCCACTTGAGGGCTTCGAAAACCGTTTTCATCTTAGCTCTCCGACTGCTGAAGCTTGCTTGCCTGATCCTCAACGATCAGGGCCTCAATCACTTCATCAAGCTTGCCTTCAAGTATTTGGTCGAGCTTCTGAATCGTAAGGCCGATGCGGTGATCCGTCACACGGTTTTGCGGAAAATTGTACGTGCGGATACGCTCGGAACGGTCTCCCGTACCGACCGCCGATTTACGGTTTTGATCATATTCAGCCTGCGCCTCTTGCTGGAATTTGTCATAAATCCGCGCGCGCAATACCTTCATCGCTTTTTCCTTGTTTTTAATCTGCGATTTCTCATCTTGGCATGAGACGACAACACCCGTCGGAATGTGCGTCAGGCGGACGGCGGACATCGTCGTGTTTACGCTTTGTCCCCCCGGGCCGCTCGAGGCGAAAGTATCGACGCGAATATCTTTCTCATGGATTTCGACTTCGACTTCCTCCGCTTCCGGCAGGCAGGCAACGGTTGCCGTCGATGTATGGATCCGCCCTCCGGATTCGGTTTCAGGAACGCGCTGTACGCGGTGCGCACCGTTCTCATACTTAAGCCTTGAGTACGCGCCGTTTCCATTGATCATAAAAATAATCTCTTTATAGCCGCCCGTGCCCGTCACATTGGCTTCCATCACTTCTGTTTTCCAGCCTTGAAGCTCGGCATAGCGGGTGTACATCCGGTACAGGTTTCCGGCAAATAAAGCCGCTTCCTCGCCGCCTGCCGCGCCGCGGATTTCCATAATGACGTTTTTGTCATCGTTCGGATCTTTCGGAATGAGCAGAACCTTCAGCTTGTCTGTCAGCGTTTCGATTTCTTCCTGCAGCTCTGAAATCTCTTCTTTTACCATCTCACGCATCTCTTGATCAAGCTTTTCTTCAAGCATCACCTTCGCATCATCCAACTGCTCGGATGCGCTTCGATAACGTCTATATACCTCAACTGTTTCCTGCAGATCAGATTGTTCTTTTGAATATTCTCTAAGCTTCTTCGGATCGTTTACGACCTCCGGATCGCTCAACAGTTCATTTAATTTTTCGTAACGGTCTTCTATTGATTTTAAACGGTCTAACACGCTCTTCACCTCTGTTTGCTGTGCGTAACATTCTAATTATAGTATAGGGGGGCTTCCCCGTCAAAACCACGTGGCAAATCTTAGGATTTGTTATACTGTTAAGAAAAAAGGAGCTTTTCCCATGCTGAAATCGATCCATCACATCGCCATCATCTGCTCAGATTATGAAGCCTCCAAAGCATTTTATGTCGACAAGCTCGGCCTTGAGATCGTCGCCGAAACTTATCGAAAAGACAGGGATTCGCATAAGCTCGATCTCGCATTAAACGGCCGGTACGTCATTGAATTGTTTTCGTTTCCGAATCCGCCGGAACGCGTGACGCGTCCTGAAGCAGCCGGCCTCCGCCATTTGGCTTTTGCGGTAGACGACGTCGACCGGGCCGTCTCAAAACTGCTGGAAAAAGGCATAACGGCAGAGACAGTCCGCACCGACCCCGAAACCGGCAAACGGTTTACGTTTTTCTCCGACCCTGACGGCTTGCCTCTCGAGCTGTATGAAGCATAAGGCTTGGGCAGTCTGGAGAAAAACCGATTTCTTTGCCGAATCCCTTCTTCTTTTGTCTAACAGGAAGGAAGCCCCCCATTCGGGTCGAATACCCCTGTTAGATGATAAAGCTACAGGTTCAAAAGGAGGAATGACCATGAATACAACCGATGCGGCAAAGAAACTCGGCGTCTCAACAAAAACGGTGCAGCGCTGGGTCAAACAGCTGCAATTGCCCGCTTCCCGAAACGAGCTCGGCCACTATTTCTTTACGGATGACGACATCGCGGTTTTGGAAGATGTAAAAGAACAGCTCAAAAACGGAACCCCTATGCAGGATGTCACGGTGAATCGGCCTAAAAAAAAGTTCCTGGTCAAAAGGCATGATGCCGATCAGCCGAACGCCCCGGAACACGTCAGCCAAGCCATCGAAGAAACGGTGCAGCGCTTTTTGCGGCATGAACGGCTTGAACGCGAACTGCTCCAGAAAAAAATCGCAGAACTCGAAAGAAAGCTGGAGCAGAAAGCGGATGATGTCGTCAGTTATCAGCTTCTTCAACAAAGGCGCGAACTCGAAGAAGAACGGGAGCACATCAAAGCACTCGAACTCAAAATACGCGAATTGGAAAACAGTAAAATCGAAAAAGACACGACCCCCAGACGGGAAGAAAAAACGAAAAGCAGATTTAAGTCGATCTTCTCTTTTTAAAGCGAAAAAAAGCTTGCAAGGCCGGTAACCCGGCTCGCAAGCTTTTTTATTTTAAGCGGTAATTGCGATTAAAATCGGCAGTGAAATTATCGACAGCACCGCACTGATCACAAATGCAGACGCAGTTTCCGCTTCCTGGCTTTCAAAGTTTGTAGCGATCATCGCAGCCACGGCAGAACCAGGGAATGCGACAAGAAGCACCGCTTTTGTCATGTCTGCAGAAGACAAGCCGAAAATCATGGCGATCACAAACATTAAAGCAGGCTGTGCAGCGACCTTTAACAAGGCGATGCTCAACGCAGGAATACTAAATTTAATATTGCGGATACCGACTGTTACACCGACTGCGAACAGAGCGATACCAGACGTTGTATCTCCGAGCATATCAAGCATTTTCTGCGGCAATTCAGGAATTTGCAAACCTAATAGCACAAGAATGATACTTGCGAGCGGCGCAAAAGCAAGCGGCTCAGACAAACCGTGCAAAATGGATTTTCCTGTCACTTTCCAAATGCTCTCGTTATTGTTTTCATCTTGTTTTTTAGACGAACGTCCTACAGTACCTACGATAATTGCCAAAGGATCGAGCATTGCATTGACGACGATTCCTGTAATCGCGATCGGAATCGCAACTTCCTGCATTCCGAACAAGCTTCCCAAAACCGGAATTCCCATAAAAGCGAATGTCGGCTGGGCAGAGTTTAATGAAAACATTGACGCATTCGTTAAATCGTATTTAAACAAAAATCTTAAAATAAGTAAAATAATGACGTAAAAACCGACGATTCCGACAATCAATGAAATCATCAACGGAATTTGGCTATAAAATTTATCTTTCGGTGTAGATAAGATACTTGACACAAAGTGAGCAGGAAGCGCATATTTCGTAACGAGCGTACTTACCCCTTTTGCTGATTTAGCATCATAACTTCCAAAATGACCCGCAAACCATCCCAGCGCAATAACAAAAAATATTGGCGCAAGGAGGATTAAAATATTTAAAAAGCTCATGGCTGTTTCCTCCTCTATGTTGTCCCACTTTAAGGACGTAATAACGGCTGCCTTTGGACGTGATGTCCAAAGCTGCCGATCCCTCTTTAATGGCTGAGGCCATGGACGCAATGTCCAAAGACCTCAGCCGCTTTGTGACGGCGGCGTTCGAACAGGACATCCGCCTTAGCCGCCGAATTTACATTTATCATTTCCTCTACCAAAAATATTAGTCGCGTTTTGCAACAATTGTTTTGTATTCAGGGCGCCACATTGCATCGCGCACTGCTTTTTCGATATCTTCCGGCTGAACTTGGGCGACACCGTCTTCAATAGCTGCTTTTACAACATCTATTGCCACTTGGATGGACACAGCTTGAAGATCATCCATTTTCGGAAGAAGTCCTGCACCAGGGTTCTCATTATCAACCATTTTCGCAACTGCATTTGCGGAAGCGGAAAACATTCCGTTGGTGATCAATTTCGCTTTTGCGACGATCGTTCCAAGTCCCAGCCCAGGGAATACAAAAGCGTTGTTGGATTGTCCGATTTCGTGCGCCACACCGTTGTAATTGACAGGCTCGAACGGGCTTCCCGTTGCGACCAACGCTTTTCCGTCAGTCCATTTGAACAGGTCTTCAGGTACGGCTTCAGCAAGCGGTGTCGGGTTGGACATCGGCATAATAACCGGGCGCTCTGTATGTGCTGCCATTTCTTTGATGATTTCTTCAGTGAAGGCTCCAGCCACACCGGATGTTCCGATTAAGATCGTCGGCTTCACTTGACGAACGACTTCTTCGAAAGAAATTTCGCCTTTTTCGTTGCGTTTCCAGTCTGCCACTTCGTCTGTTTTGCGCAAATATGGTTCTTGGAAGTCGCGGATATCGTCCATGCCTTCGACTAACAATCCTCTGTAATCGACTGTCCAGAACGCCCGATTTGCTTCCTCAACAGACAGTCCTTCAAGAACCATTGTGTCGCGGATCTGATCGGCGATTCCGATTCCGGCTGAACCCGGTCCGAAGATGACGACGCGGTGATCTTTTAATGATGTTCCGGTTCTTTTAACAGCCGCTAAAACCGCTGCCAGCGTAACCGCACCTGTTCCTTGGATGTCATCGTTAAAAGTTGAAATCTTATCAGTATATTTACCCATAATTTTGCGGGCGTTTTTATTTCCGAAATCTTCCCAGTGCAGAAGCGCATTAGGGAATAATTTCAATGCTGTGTTGACATAAGCGTCGATAAATTCGTCATAGCGCTCGCCCTCTACGCGAGGATGGCGGTTTCCGATGTATAATGGATCGTTCAGAAGCTTTTCGTTGTTCGTTCCGACATCAAGCACAACCGGAATTACGCGATTTGGATCGATTCCAGCTGCTGCTGTGTAAACGGCAAGCTTACCGATCGCAATGTTGATGCCTCCGACACCCCAGTCGCCGATGCCAAGAATGCTTTCAGAGTCTGTTGCAACGATCAAGTCGATATCGTCGGCTGAAGCTTGAAGGTTTTTAAACGCCGTTTCGATTCCGTCAACGTCATCGATAGACAAGTAGACGCCTTGCGGTCTGCGATATTCATGGCTGTATTCCTGAATCGCCTCCCCGACAGTCGGTGTATAAACAACCGGCAGCATTTCGCGAAGGTGATTTTGCAATAATTTATAAAATAGAACTTCGTTTCGGTTTTGAAGGTCGTTTAAGTATACGTTTTGGCGAAGACGGTCAGGCTGTTTCGAAAATTGTTCATAAGCACGTTCCGCCTGCTGGTCAAGACTAAGTACTGTTGGAGGCAGCAGCCCTTCAAGGCCGAGATCCTTTCTCTCTTCAGGAGAAAATGCAACCCCTTTATTTAACGCAGGAATCGATAATACGTCTTTTCCTCTTAAAGAAGTTTCTAAGTATCCTTCCTTCGTTTTTTTCATGTTATTCACACTAATTACCTTCTTTCTAAAATGTTAATAAGGTGAAATAATTACACTGACTGATAGAGGCATTTGTCTTCCCCATTTGGATTTGTCAAATGTGTACGCGCGTTTTTGACAATAATCTGAACAATACCTAAAATCTATTTACATTTTTGTTACTACAGTAAGTCATTTTATGCCTGCTTTTGTCATAATTCAAGCGATGAAAATTAGATAATTTTTTCGTATTCTTAAATAAGTTTTTTAATTACATTTAATCCCACAACATGAACTCAATAAAAAAAACACTTGTTATTACCAAGTGTTTTCCCCCATTTTTTTCTGCAAAACGTATTCGATGTTTCTTGAAAAATTTATTCGGGTTTACCCGGAACTTCATGGTGATGACGGCAGCGCGCTTCATACGCTTCAGATGCGCCCACCAGAATAATCGGATCGTGATATGAAGCCGGTTTTCCATTGATCAGCCTTTGTGTCCTGCTTGCAGGCGAACCGCAGACAGAACATACCGCTTGCAGCTTTGTCACCGTTTCCGCCAATGCCATGAGATCCGGAACAACGCCGAACGGCTCTCCGCGAAAGTCTTGATCAAGTCCGGCTGCGATGACGCGGTAGCCTTGATCGGCAAGGCTGTTTAAAGCAGCGACAATCGTTTCATCAAAAAACTGCACTTCATCGACGCCGATCACATCCGTTTTTTCGCTAATGTGTTCGAATATTTCTTTTGGAGACGTGATTGAGTGGCACACAATGGCTGTCCCATTATGAGACACGATGGAATCGCGGCTGTAGCGATTATCGATTGCAGGCTTGAACACTTTCACTTCCTGCTTTGCAAAGGTCGCCCTTTTGACCCGGCGGATCAGCTCTTCCGATTTGCCCGAGAACATGCTTCCGCAAATGAGTTCGAGCCAGCCGCTTTGCTTCATGACGTACATTCAACTGTAACCCCTCTCCAGCGATTTTCGGCACGTAAAAAACAGGCAAGAAACAATTCCTGCCTGTTGGTAGTATCTATTATTACTTAAGACCGTATTTTTTATTAAAGCGATCAACACGACCATCAGCAGAAGCGAATTTTTGGCGGCCAGTGTAGAACGGATGGCATTCAGAACAAATCTCAACGCGTACCTCTTCTTTTACTGAACCTGTTTCAAATTCGTTTCCACAAGCGCATTTCACTGTTGCTCTTTTGAAATTAGGATGAATTCCTGCTTTCATGTCTGTCATCTCCTTCCGCCCTGAATCCAATTCGGAAACAGAGTTATTATTCCGGACAAAATCTCCGGAACGCACATGATAGAATTATAACAGCGTTCCGGATGTTTTGCAAACGAAAGTTTAGCGTCTGGCAGCTGACATATTGGACTGTTTCCATTCCTGAATCAGCATATCGAAGAATTCCTGATTTGATTTGGTCTTTTTCATTTTTCTCATGAATTTCTCGACAAAGTCCGGCGTGTCTGACATCGTTTTGCGAATAGACCACAGGCGGTCAAGGTGTTCTTTCGGAACGAGAAGCTCTTCTTTACGCGTACCCGAACGGCGGATATCAATGGCAGGAAAAACTCTTCTTTCTGCAAGAGAACGGTCAAGGTGAAGCTCCATGTTGCCTGTTCCTTTAAACTCTTCATAAATGACGTCATCCATGCGTGAGCCCGTGTCGACGAGAGCGGTTGCCAATATCGTTAAGCTTCCGCCCTCTTCAATGTTCCGGGCTGCCCCAAAGAAGCGTTTCGGACGGTGGAACGCCCCTGGGTCAATTCCCCCTGACAAGGTTCTGCCGCTTGGCGGAATGACTAAGTTGTACGCGCGGGCCAGCCTTGTGATGCTGTCCATTAAAATGACGACGTCTTTTTTATGCTCGACGAGCCTCATGGCACGTTCCAATACGAGCTCGGCCACTTTAATATGGTTTTCCGGCACTTCGTCAAACGTCGAGCTGACGACATCACCGGCCACAGAGCGTTCTATATCAGTGACTTCTTCAGGTCTTTCGTCAATCAGAAGCACGATCAGCTCTGCTTCGGGATGATTGGTCGTGATGCTGTTAGCGATTTCTTTTAACAGGATCGTTTTACCCGCTTTAGGCGGAGCAACAATCAAACCGCGCTGACCAAAGCCGACAGGCGCCATCATGTCCATGATGCGTGTTGACAGATGATTAGGCTTCGTTTCCAGCACCATTTGGCGATCCGGGTACAGAGGTGTTAAGGCCGGAAAATGCACGCGTTCTTTGGCTGATTCCGGGTCATCTCCGTTGACGGCTTCAACGTGGAGCAGACCGTAGTACCGTTCATTTTCTTTTGGAGGACGGACCTTCCCGGATACTTTATCACCGTTTCTCAAATCGAAACGGCGGATTTGGGATGCGGAAATGTAGATATCCTCTGAGCTCGGGGAATAATTAATCGGTCTCAAGAATCCAAAGCCTTCCGACTGGATGATCTCCAAGACGCCTTCCATAAACAGAAGATCTTCCTGTTCGGCATTAGCCTTCAGAATGGCAAAAATCAGCTCTTTTTTTGTCAGTTTGCTGTAATACGAGATTTTATAGTGCCTTGCCAGCTCATACAGCTCTTTTAATTTCATATTTTCCAAAGATGAAATGGATACATCTTTCACTAAGAACACCACGCTTCATAAATATTTGCTTTCGTCCCATTAGCATACTAAAGAGACGATTTTATTGATACAGCCGATTTCAGCTTCTATCGGCAACGCTTCCACCCATATATATCGTCGAATTGAAAAGGATTATAAGTATGGTTGAGAAAGAAGCGAGGACTGAAAACAAGAGAAGATTTTATCGCATATCATGTTGATGCGGCAGGAATTGTGGCACCCATTCGGGATGCCCGGAAAAAATTTCGCAGCACTCTTTATTTTTACCTTATTTGACGATCATATTCAACTTCATTTGTGTTTTGACATAAAATTGATAGAGATGACCCTGTTTTGAAAACGAAGGCTGCCTGAATTGTACCAGAGGATCGATATTCGTTCAATTCATATGGCTATATACAGGGGAAAAGCGGGTTAATATTCCCCGCTTTTTCTTTCCCATTAAGGCCGGATGACCAAGTTCGGTTTTTTCTTGAGACTGTGTCTTCCGTCTACAAAACGGACGGTTCCGGATTTTGCCCTCATGACGACGCTGTGCGTGGTTCCGACAGATCCTTTAAATTGAACGCCGCGCAGCAGCTCTCCGTCCGTCACGCCCGTCGCGGCAAAAATCGCGTCATCGCCTTTGACGAGATCCTCCATCCGAAGCACTTTTGACGTATCAAGACCCATTTTTTCGCATCGTTTAAGCTCTTCTTCATTTTGCGGAAGTAGCTTGCCGTGGATTTCTCCTCCGAGGGCTTTCAGGGCAACTGCGGATAAAACCCCTTCCGGCGCGCCTCCTGATCCGAATAAAATATCAACGCCCGTATGGTCAAAAGCAGTGTTGATCGCTGCGGCTACATCGCCGTCGTTGATCAGCTTGATCCTCGCGCCGGCTTCCCGGAGTTCGTGAATGATCTTCTCATGGCGCGGACGGTTCAAAATGGTTGCCACGACATCTTCGATATCTTTGTTTTTCGCTTTCGCTACGGCCTTCAAATTATCAATCACAGGCGCCTCAATATCGATGCAGCCGACCGCTTCGGGGCCAACGGCGATTTTATCCATATACATGTCAGGCGCATTGAGCAAATTCCCGTGATCTGCTACAGCGATAACGGCAAGGGCATTCCAGCCGCCGCTCGCCACGATATTTGTCCCTTCAAGTGGATCCACCGCTACGTCTACACGGGGACCATAGCCGTTCCCAAGCTTTTCTCCGATATAAAGCATAGGAGCTTCATCCATTTCGCCTTCCCCGATGACGACCGTCCCTTTCATCGGAATGGTGTCAAACACATCCCTCATGGCACTTGTGGCCGCGTCATCCGCTTCGTCTTTTTTACCCCTTCCCATCCAACGGGCCGACTTCAGCGCCGCCGCCTCCGTTACACGTACAAGTTCCATTGATAAGCTTCTTTCCATTCCTACCTAATCTCCTCTCACCCTAAAATCGGTTTCTGTATGATCATTCGTTGTTCATCCGCTAGGAATTCTGGAGCTGCTCAATTTCCTGATCTGTCAGCTTCTCGCGCCAGACCGTCGCACCGAGGTTTGTCAGCTTTTCCTCGAGCATGCTGTATCCTCTGTCAAGGTGTTCAAGACCGGTAATTTCGGTGACTCCTTCCGCCATCAGTCCAGCCACGACGAGACAGGCTCCGGCTCTGAGATCGCTCGCTTTTACTTTTGCGCCTTGAAGGGGAACTGGCCCCGTAATGATCGCCGATCTTCCCTCAACCTTCATCGATGCACCCATCCGCCGCAGCTCGTCAATATGCTTAAAGCGCGCGGAATAAATGGTGTCGGTGACAACGCTTGTCCCGTTTGCCTTCGTTAAAAGCGAAGTCATCGGCTGCTGCAAATCTGTCGGGAATCCCGGATACACAAGCGTTTTAAGGTCGACCGGTTTCAGCTCTTTCTGTCCGCCGATCATCAGAATCTGCTCGCTGCTTTCCTCGATTCGAACGCCCATCTCGCGAAGCTTGGCGATCAATGATTCCAAATGCGTCGGTATCACGTTATCAATCAGCACTTCCTGCCCCATGGAAGCAGCTGCAATCATGAAGGTTCCGGCTTCAATCCGGTCCGGAATAATCGAGTGGCGGCAGCCGTGAAGAGATTCGACACCTTCGATGCGAATCACATCCGTTCCTGCTCCTTTGATTTTTGCACCCATGCTCGTTAACAGGGTGGCGACATCGATGATTTCCGGTTCCTTCGCAGCATTTTCAATCACGGTTCTGCCTTTGGCGAGTACTGCAGCCAGCATAATGTTGATCGTTGCTCCAACACTGACGACATCAAGATAAATTCTCGCGCCCTTTAATTCCTCTGCACTCAAATAAATTGCACCTTGTTCATTCGTCACTTCTGCTCCGAGCGCCTCAAAACCTTTGATATGCTGATCAATCGGTCTCGGGCCGAGGTGGCAGCCGCCAGGAAGGCCGATAACCGCCTTTTTAAAGCGGCCGAGCATCGCTCCCATCAAGTAGTAAGAAGCCCGAAGCTGTTTTACTTTCCCGTTCGGCAAGGGCATGCTGATCATCGGTGCAGGATCAACGACCATTTCCCCCTTCTCTAAATGAACATTCCCGCCGATCTCCCTCAGCAGATCGCGAAGCGTGAGAATGTCAGATATGTGGGGAAGGCCTTCAAGGGTAACCGTCGAATCAGCCAAAATTGTCGCGGGGATGAGAGCGACAGCGCTGTTTTTGGCTCCGCTTATATGCACTGTTCCATTCAGAGGATCGCCGCCAGCTATATTTAACTTTTCCATGATCGTCTCCTTCCTTAAAGAAGATAGCTAATGGAGCGTACAATGATTTAACTCAAAATAGATGGTTCTTTTCAAAATCTATCCAATTAAAAGAGAAAGAATACAACACATTTCAAAATTTATCAGGAAGATATTGCGGGGCTCTCGCGCGGCAAGGTTCTCTGCGTTAAAACCGTCAATTCTCTTTGCAAGACAAAATGGTGACAAACGGAGAGATCGCCTCCACTTGCCACTCACATTCAGCCTCTTCGCTTTATTTATTCCAGTCAGCTAAAAACTGCTCAATTCCTTTATCAGTCAGCGGGTGCTTCGCCAGCTGGTAAATGACTTTCAGCGGCATCGTGCCGATGTGCGCCCCCCTTAATGCAGCTTCTGTCACGTGCTGTGGATGGCGGATCGATGCGGCAATGATTTGCGTATCCAAACCGTGCACATCAAAAATCTGTTTGACTTCGCTGATGAGATCAAGGCCGTTATGACCGATGTCATCCAGCCGCCCGAGGAACGGGGAAACATAAGTAGCGCCCGCCCTTGCTGCCAGAAGCGCCTGGTTTGCGCTGAAGATCAGCGTTACGTTTGTTTTAATGCCGAGATCTGTCAACGCTTTAACGGCTTTCAGACCGTCCGGCGTCATCGGAATTTTCACCGTAATGTTCGGCGCTATTTTCGCAAGCTCTTTTCCTTCTTCAATCATCTCTTCCGCTTTCAGGGAGATAACCTCAGCGCTGACGGAACCTGGAACCACCTCGGTAATTTCACGCAGGCGATCATGGAACGAAACGTTTTCTTTTGCCACTAAGCTGGGGTTTGTCGTAACCCCTGCAAGCACGCCGAGAGAATGGGCCTCTTTGATTTCGTTAATATTTGCGGTATCAATAAAAAACAGCATATTGATAAAACCTCCTGTCATGAAAATGTCTGAACTGTGGAACATGTTTGCGCTTTCCGGATGATATGGATAAAACCGCCTGTCGCTCAGGCGGCTTTTAACCGGGCGGGAAACTTGCGTCTCCCCGAAAACGCCCTGCTCGGACGTTTTTCAAAATGTCATTATGCTTTGTTTGAAGAACCAAATTCGCGCATTTTGCCGATAACCGTTTCTTTGATCGCATCGCGAGCAGGTCCGAGATATTTGCGCGGATCATACTCTTCCGGTTTTGCTGCCAGCGTTTCGCGAACAGCTTTCGCAGAAGCGATTTGGTTTTCAGTGTTTACGTTGATTTTTGCCGTACCCAAAGAAATTGATTTCTTAATGTCGGCAGTCGGAATGCCTGTGCCGCCGTGAAGAACGAGCGGAAGACCAGTCGTATTTCCGATTTCTTCCATTTCTTTGAAGCCAAGGTTTGGCTCGCCTTTGTAAGGGCCGTGAACCGAACCTAATGCAGGTGCAAGGCAGTCGATGCCTGTGCGCTTAACAAGCTCCTTACATTCATTTGGATCCGCGTAGATGACGCCCTCTGCAACGACATCGTCTTCCTGTCCGCCTACAGTTCCAAGCTCAGCTTCAACTGAGACACCGTGGAAATGAGCAAGCTCAACCACTTTTGCAGTTGTTGCAACGTTCTCTTCAAAAGGATGGTGGGAAGCGTCGATCATAACTGAAGTGAATCCCGCATGGATCGCTTTGGCGCAAGATTCGAAGCTTGATCCGTGGTCTAAATGGATCGCAACCGGAACGGTCACTTTGTATTCCTCCATCAGCGCTTTTACCATCGCAACGACGGTTTTGAATCCGCCCATGTAGCGTCCGGCACCTTCAGATACACCAAGGATAACAGGGGATTTTTCTTCTTCAGCAGCCTGTAAAATCGCTTGAGTAAACTCAAGGTTGTTTAAATTAAATTGTCCGACAGCATATCCGTTCTCTTTTGCTTTGTTCAACATTTCCGTCATAGATACTAAAGGCATGTCGAAAGTCCTCCTTATGTAGCCTGATTTGCTTTTTTCGAAAAAAGCTTCCTCACCCATCTAGCATGACCAGAAAAACCTGCCATATGTAAAATGTTTTGTTCATTAAACGTTAGATAGCTTTTCTCTACTTATATAGAATAACAATTTATCGACAAATCGGCAACATCATCGCTTGTGACAACATCAAAAACTTTTCGTTCTGTCAGCCGTTGGATTTAATGGGAAGATACGTTTTGACCGCATCGCGGATTTCATCGATGTCAAAAGGCTTTGCAAAGTGGGTCAGAGCGCCCAGCTCCTTTGATTCCTGAATCATGTCGAGCTCTCCGTACGCCGTCATAATTATGACGCGGATGCCTTCATCTATGACTTTCATTCTTTTTAAAATTTCGATTCCATCCATTCCCGGTATTTTCATATCAAGCAAAACCAGGTCGGGCCGTTCTTTTTTGACAATATCGAGAGCCTGGATTCCGTTTGCGGCCTGGAAGGTTTTGTACCCTTCTTTATTGAAAACTTCATTCAGCAAAACCCGAATCCCGTACTGGTCATCGACAATTAAAATCTTTTCATTCATTTTTCTACACCTCTATAATTATAATTTTCGCCAAAATTAAGCAGTAGTTTATCTATTCTGTTTTGTTTTTCCCTTTTCCTTTAATTAAAAAATTTAAGTTTGCGACATATTTAGAGGATTTTTCCCATGATTCTCTTTTGTTATATAATGAACAGACAGTAAAAAAGGAGGAGTCAGCTTGCTTAAAATTTTCACCACTCAATTGTCGGGAATCTTCAATCGGATTCAGGAGGGGGAAGCCCAATCAATCGAAGACGGAGCCCGGCTGTTGGCTCAGGCGGTCATCAGCGACCACTCGGTTTATGTATATGGAAAAAATGAATTAGAGGGCATTTTAAAAGAAGCGCTTTACAGTTCTGAACCGTTTCCTTCCGTCAAACCGCTTCCGCAGGATGAAGAAAACTGGCCGGTTTTTCAAACGGCGGACAAAGTGCTGATGTTCTGTGCGCATTCAGCGGATGAAAACGAGTTGAACATGGCGGAAAAGCTGAATAAAAAAGGGGTCGGGATCGTGGCCGTATCCCCTTCGGGAAAAGATGGAGCGCCGATCGCAGCATTCGCCGACGTCCATATCGATTCTAAGCTGAAAATGCCGCTTCTTCCGGATGAAGACGGAACAAGGTTCGGATTTCCGTCCCTGATGGTCTGCCTTTACGTATATCATGCCCTGTCCTTTACATTAAAGGAAATTATGCAGGAATACCAATAAAAATAGCTGCCTATAGGAAACTGATCATGGATGAGGCCGGCCTTACATATGAAAAAAGCCTGTCAGCTCGTTTGCTGACAGGCTTTTTTTATGGTTTTACAGCTTCTCTGAGGCTTTTAATGAAGCGTGCACAAAGTCTCTGAACAATGCTTGAGGTCTTGTCGGTCTTGAAGTGAACTCAGGATGGAACTGTGACGCGACAAACCACGGGTGGTCTTTCAGCTCAATGATTTCGACGAGGCGGCCGTCAGGGCTTGTCCCTGAGAAGACAAATCCAGCTTCCTCCATCTGCTGTCTGAACTCATTGTTGAATTCGTAGCGGTGGCGATGGCGCTCGTAAACGACTTCATTTTGATAGGCTTCATACGCTTTAGAGCCTTCCTGAAGCTTGCACGGATACAATCCGAGGCGAAGCGTTCCGCCGAGGTCTTCAATATCCTTTTGCTCAGGAAGAAGGTCGATGATCGGATACGGTGTTGAAGGATCGATTTCAGCCGAATGCGCGCCTTCAAGCCCGAGAACGTTTCTCGCATACTCGATTGACGCCACCTGCATGCCGAGGCAAATGCCCAGGAACGGGATCTTATGCTCGCGCGCATATTTGACGGCGGCGATTTTTCCTTCGACTCCGCGGTCTCCGAATCCGCCCGGAACGAGAATGCCGTCTACATCGTTCACCAAATCGGCGATATTTTCATCGGTGACCTCTTCAGCGTTGATCCATTTGACCTTAATGTCGGAATCAAACGCATATCCCGCATGACGGAGAGATTCGACCACAGAGATGTAGGCATCCGGAAGCTCGACGTATTTACCGACCAAACCGATCGTCGCCTTTTTAGAAAGATTTTTCACTTTATTAACAAGCATTTTCCATTCTTCCATGTCTGCTTCCTTGCATTCCAGCTTCAAATGGCTGCAGACAAGATCGTCAAGCCCTTGCTTCTGAAGGTCGAGCGGAATGGAATATAGCGTTTCCGCATCCCCCGCTTCAATCACGGCTTTCGGATCGATGTCGCAGAACAGCGCGATTTTGTCTTTCATATCCTGGGAAATCGGCATTTCCGTTCTGACCACGATCACGTTTGGCTGAATGCCAAGACTGCGCAGTTCTTTTACGCTGTGCTGCGTCGGTTTTGTTTTCATTTCTCCGGCCGCTTTCAGGTAAGGCACAAGCGTACAATGGATGTACATCACGTTGTCGCGTCCGATGTCGCTCTTGATCTGCCTGATCGCTTCAAGGAACGGCAATGATTCGATATCCCCGACGGTTCCGCCGATTTCCGTGATGACAACATCGGCGTTTGATTCTTTTCCGGCGCGGAACACGCGGTCCTTAATTTCGTTCGTGATATGCGGGATGACCTGCACGGTGCCGCCCAAATAATCGCCTCTTCGCTCTTTTTTCAGCACCGTTGAATAAATTTTTCCGGTTGTGACGTTGCTGTATTTATTCAAGTTAATGTCGATGAAGCGTTCATAGTGGCCCAGGTCCAAATCGGTTTCCGCACCGTCGTCGGTCACGAATACTTCCCCGTGCTGATACGGACTCATCGTTCCCGGATCTACGTTGATATACGGGTCAAATTTTTGGATCGTTACGTTCAGGCCTCTGTTTTTCAGCAGGCGGCCCAGTGAAGATGCCGTGATTCCTTTTCCAAGCGAAGAAACGACTCCTCCAGTTACGAAAATGTATTTTGTCATATCTGTACCCCTCTCTTCAATCTAACACTTATTCATTAAAATGCTCCGTTTATGAAAAATCATTTAGTTCTTTTCTAAATGATTCAAATGGTTAGGAGGCGGAAAAACAAGAAAGCTCCCTTTCAATTTCTTGAAAGGGAGCTGATAGTCCGTATCACTCGAATCTCTTCTTTTTGAAGAGCCCAAAATACATACTACATAGTTCGCCTCGGAAAGTCAAGATTGATTTAAAAATGAATTCCGTCCGGACAAATGTTAATCTTCTTCTTCTTCGTCCATGAATTCCTCGTCTTCATCATCGAGGATCTCATCTTCAAGGTCATCCAGCTCATCATCGTCGGCTTCATCGAGATCGAATTCATCGTCGGCAAGATCGAGGTCTTCTTCTGCATCGTCAAGAAGGATATCGTCTTCATCAACCTCTTCGAATTCATCAAGATCAAGGTCCTCTTCGACGACTTTTTTCGCTTTTTTCTTTTTGGCCTTTACGGTCGGCTGTGTTTCTTCATCAAGCTGATCGTACGGGTACCAGCTGCGCAGGCCCCACGTTTGGTCAGACAACGCCAAAAAGCGGCCGTCGATATTTAAATCCGTGTAAAACTGGGCAATGCGGTCTTCCAATTCTTCTTTTCCCACTCCAAGCAAAGAAGAAACTTTATCTGTAAGTTCCTGGAATGTAATCGGTTTTTTTTGGTCTGAGAAAACTTCGTATGCGATTTCAACTAAAGACATTTCCTTTAGCTGTTCCTCTGAGTACTGTTTCAAACTCATCACCAGACACTCCCTTTCTATCTTCATGTATGTATCTACTATCTTTGTCATAGAAAATAAGCATGTGATTCATGTCTTTACGACAAACCATACCTCTCATTATAAACAAAAGAAAACACTTTATGCTACCTTTATTCCCGTTAATTCAATAATTTTTACCACACGGCACAGGCAAAAGACAGAAAGGAGGCGTGAGGCTGGGGAAACGCATGAAAAGAAGGCTGTTTTAGGCGGATAAAGCCAAAGAAGCCGGCGGTAAGGTTGGAACCTGTCCGCCGGCGCTTTCCTGCCGCCAGGCGCTAAAGGCGGCATTTTCATCATTTCAGCAGCATTCTCGAGATGACGACTCGCTGAATCTCTTGTGTTCCTTCATAAATCTGCGTGATTTTTGCATCGCGCATATAACGCTCAACGGGGTATTCCTTCGTATAGCCGTATCCGCCGAAGATCTGGACGGCCTCTATCGTCACCTTCATAGCCGCATCGCCTGCGTAAAGCTTTGACATGGCGGACGCTTTTCCGTAAGGCAGGCCTTCTGATTCGAGCCATGCCGCCTGGTATGTTAAGAGCCTCGCAGCTTCGATTTCGGTCGCCATATCCGCCAGTTTGAAGCTCACCCCCTGCTGTTCGGCAATCGGTTTGCCGAATTGCTTTCTTTCTTTTGCGTACGCCTTTGCGGCCTCAAACGCTCCTTGCGCTATGCCGACGGCCTGGGCCGCGATCCCGTTTCTGCCGCCGTCAAGCGTCATCATCGCGATTTTAAAGCCTTCCCCTTCTTCGCCGAGCCTGTTTTTCAAAGGGACACGGCAATCCTCGAGGATGATTTCAGTCGTTGGAGACGAACGGATGCCGAGCTTTTTTTCTTTCTTCCCGACGGAAAAGCCCGGAAACTCCTTCTCAACGATAAAGGCGGTTGTTCCTTTCTGCTTTTTTTCGGGATCAAGAGCCGCAAACAAAATGTATACATCTGCTGCACCACCGTTTGTAATAAAGACCTTCGTTCCGTTTAAAATGTATTCATCACCGCTTTTTTCGGCGGTCGTTTTCATTCCGCCGGCATCAGACCCTGATCCAGGCTCCGTCAATCCGTAAGCCCCGAGTTTTTCCCCGCGTGCCATCGGTTTTAAATATTCCTGTTTTTGCTGCTCGGTTCCGAAGGCATAAATGGGCCAGCACGAAAGCGACGTATGAGCGGACAGGGTGACGCCGGTTGAGGCGCATACCTTTGACAGCTCCTCGACTGCAATCACGTACGCCAAATAATCACTGCCGATTCCTCCGTATTCTTCAGGCCAAGGAATGCCTGTCAATCCCAGATCCGCCATCTTCATGAACAGCTCTTTATCAAAACGTTCTTCTTCGTCACGCTCCTTTGCTGTCGGCTCGACCTCATGCTTTGCAAAATCGCGTACCATTTTCCGAATCATTTGATGCTCTTCAGACAGCTGAAAGTTCATCTCTTGCTCCCCCTCTGACACCTCATAATTGCTTGCTGATGACAATTCTCTGTATTTCGCTCGTTCCCTCATAGATCTGGCACACTTTCGCGTCCCTGAAATACCGCTCAGCATTGAAGTCTTTCGTATAACCGGAGTCCCCGAGCAGCTGAACCGCCTCGGTCGTCACAAACATTGCCGTTTCAGAAGCAAACAGCTTGGCCATTGATGCCGCTTTTCTCGTTTTCATGCCCTGCACCTTCAATGAAGCAGCCTTGTAGACGAGCAGTTTGGCCGCCTCTGTCCTTGTCGCCATGTCCGCCAGCTTGAAGGCGAGTCCCTGCCGGCAGCTGTGGAGCTCTCCGTCCGGGTAGCGCGCTTTTAAAAATCCGGAAGCCTCGGAAAGCGCACCCTCGGCAATTCCTAAAGCCTGGGCGGCAATTCCGATCCTGCCCCCATCAAGGTTTGACAAAGCCATTTTAAAGCCCTGGCACTCCTCTCCGAGAAGCTGCTCGGATGGAATAACGGCGTTTTCAAAATTCAGGGTCACCGTTTGCGAACCGTGCAGACCCATTTTTTCCTCATTCTTTCCGATATGGAAGCCCGGCGTGCCTTTTTCAACGATGAAAGCCGATATGCCTTTCGTCCCGGCTTCAGGGTTTGTTGAGGCAAACACGAGATAGACGTCGGCCTCTCCTCCGTTTGTGATAAAGACCTTCGTACCGTTCAATACATAGTGACCCTTTCGTTTTTCCGCTTTTGTTTTGAGGCTTCCCGCATCGGAGCCGGCGTTCGGTTCGGTTAAACAAAAGGCGCCCAAGTACCGTCCTGACGCCAGCTCTTTGACGCAGCGCTCTTTTTGCCGTTCATTTCCGTACAACAGAATGGGAATCGTCACGATCGACGTGTGAACAGATAAAATCGCACCCAACACCGCGCTCGTCTTTGACAGCTCGTGAATCAACATAATGTACGAAAGGAAATCCTTTCCGGCCCCGCCGTACCTCGCCGGAATCGGCAACCCCATCCAGCCGAGGCCCGCCATTTTCTTTATGATGCCGGTTGGAAATTCCCCTTTTTCCATCTCCGGGACAAAGGGGGCTACCTCCCGTTCTGCAAACTCCCTGACCTGCTTTTGCATATCGAGCTGTTCAGCTGTCAAATGAAGGTTCAATGGTGTCCCCTCCTGTTTATTTGGAGTCGTACGTATAAAACCCTTTGCCCGTTTTCTTTCCGAGCCGCCCTGCGCTGACATACTGTCTCAGAAGCGGGCACGGTCTGTATTTGTCATCGCCGAATCCTTTGTGCAGCGTCTCCATAATATACAGGCATGTATCAAGTCCGATCAGGTCTGCAAGAGCGAGCGGCCCCATCGGATGGTTCATTCCGAGCTTCATGATTGTGTCGATGCTCTCCTTTTCGGCAACCCCTTCATAAAGCGCAAAAACCGCTTCATTAATCATCGGCATTAAAATGCGGTTGGAGATAAACCCGGGAAAATCGTGCACTTCAACGGGGACTTTTTTGAGCTTTTCTGCTGTAGCAACGACGGTATCAAAGGTTTGATCGCTCGTCTCAAGCCCCCTGATAACCTCGACGAGCTGCATGACAGGCACCGGGTTCATAAAATGCATGCCGATCACGTTTTGCGGCTTTTTCGTGACAGAGGCAAGCTCTGTAATCGGTAAGGAAGATGTATTGGATGCCAATACTGCCTTATCTTTCGTCTTTTCATCCAAACGCTTGAAAATGTCCTTTTTAACGTCCATACGTTCGACGGCGGCTTCAATGATGAGAAAGGCTTCTCCCGCATCATTAAGCGAGTCTGACGGAGAGAGGCGCAGGTAGATATCTTTGACGTCATGGTGAGGCATCTTTCCCTTTTCCGCCTGCTTGACGAGCCGGTCGGAAATGCGGTTCATTCCTTTTTGAATCTGGTCTTCTGATACATCGTACATATAAACGCTGTAGCCGGCTTGGGCGCACACCTGCGCGATCCCTGACCCCATTTGGCCCGCACCGATGACCATAATCGTATCATCCCTCATGAAAAATCCCCCTTTTAAACTTGGATCATGACGGCATCTCCCTGTCCGCCGCCGCTGCAAATCGCGGCAATGCCCGTACCGCCGCCGCGCCGTTTTAATTCATACATGAGCGTCAAAAGGATTCGTGCCCCGCTGGCGCCGATCGGATGGCCAAGCGCAATCGCACCGCCGTTGACATTTACCTTTTCCATATCGAGCCCTGCGATTTGCCCGCTGGCCAGAGCGACTGCCGCAAAGGCCTCATTGATTTCAAACAGGCTGATATCCGAAAGCTCCGCCCCCGTTTTTTTCAGCAGCTCATTGATGACAAGCCCGGGTGTTTTCGGAAAGTCTTTTGCTTCAACGGCGATGGAAGCATGCGCCGTCATGACGGCATAAGGCTTCAAATTCATGGACTTTGCCTTTTGATCGCTCATAACGGCGAATGCACACGCCCCGTCATTTACGCCCGGGGCATTGCCCGCCGTTATCGTGCCGTCGCGGTCAAAGACGGGTGCAAGTGCTGCCAGCCGTTCGATCGATGTGTCGCTGCGCGGGGCTTCATCATGTTCCACTGTCAGCTCTCCGCCCCGCTTTTCCCGAATGTTGACGGGGACGATTTCTTCTCCGAGGACGCCTGAGGAGGCGGCCCGAACCGCCCGCATATGGCTCCGCAGCGCCCAGCAGTCCTGCTCTTTTCTCGTAATCTCTAATTCTCTTGCCGCAGCGTTTCCGTAAGAGCCCATATGCGCCCCCGTAAATGAGCAGGTCAACCCGTCAAGGATCATCAAGTCCTTAACAGACCCGTCTCCCATCCTCAGGCCCCATCTCGCTTTTGTCAGCGCATAAGGGGCATTTGACATCGACTCCATCCCGCCGGCGACAATGACGTCGGCATCGCCGGCGCGGATGATCTGATCCGCCATTGTCACGCTTCTTAAGCCTGATGCGCATACTTTATTGACCGTTTCCGTTTTGACGTCCCACGGAAGACCGGCATGCCTTGCCGCCTGCCTTGACGGCAACTGTCCCTGCCCCCCCTGCAGAACGGTCCCCATAATGACTTCATCTACATCATCAGGCCTGACACCTGACCGTTTCAGCGCTTCTTTGATGGCAATGCCTCCGAGTTCTGACGCCGTTTTTTGCTGAAGTGATCCGCCCAGTTTTCCGAAAGGCGTGCGCGCTCCATCGATAATAACCGTTCTGACCATCATTCCCTCTCCCCTGCATCTGTCATTTTTACCCGCTTAGGAAGCATGCTCTTTCTCTTCCGCACCAAAGACGGCGCGTTCAAGCAGTTCGGCCACATCGTATGTGCCGACTTGATCGTCGAGCTCCTTCGCCTTTGTTCCGTCTCCGAGCATTGTAAGGCAATACGGACATCCAGAGCTGATGACCGAAGGTTCGGCAAGGAGCGCCTGTTCAGTTCTGGCAACATTGATCCTTGTTCCCGCCTCTTCCTCCATCCACATGAGGCCGCCTCCGGCCCCGCAGCACATTCCGTTTTCCCGGCTCCGTTCCATTTCGACTAAGCGGATGCCCGGTATGGAGCGGAGAATCTCGCGCGGAGGATCATACACCCCGTTGTAGCGGCCCAAATAGCATGAATCATGGAACGTGACGGTTTCGTTAACCGGAAACTCAGGTTTAAGCTTTCCGTCCTTGATGAGAGCGGAGAGAATTTCCGTATGGTGATAAACGTCTGCTTCAAGGCCAAAATCAGGATATTCGTTTTTAAACACATTGTATGCATGAGGATCGATCGTTACAATTTTTCGGATGCCATTTTTCTCAAATTCTTCGATATTTTTAGCAGCAAGCTCCTGAAATAGAAATTCATTGCCGAGACGTCTCGGCGTGTCGCCGGAGTTTTTTTCTTTATTGCCTAAAATCGCAAATGTGACGCCTGCTTCATTGAGAAGGCGCGCAAAAGCGATCGCGATTTTTTGGCTTCTTCTGTCATACGAGCCCATCGAGCCGACCCAAAACAAATATTCAAATGAAGCGCCTTTTTTCTTCATTTCCTTTACGGTCGGCACTTCGACGTCTTCTCTCGCATCGCGCCAGTTCTCCCGTTCTTTTCTGTTTAGTCCCCAGGGGTTGCCCTGTCTTTCGATGCTCGTCATGGCGCGTTGAGCATCGGCGTCCATTTTCCCTTCGGTCAAAACGAGATACCGGCGGAGATCGATGATCTTATCGACGTGTTCATTCATCACCGGACATTGGTCCTCGCAATTCCTGCAAGTCGTGCAGGCCCAGATTTCCTCTTCGGTAATGATGTCCCCGATTAAGCTTGGATTGTAAATCTCCGAGGCGGCAGCTTCTCTTGATCCTTCTCCGGCTGCTGCCAGTGCAAGCTGATTTCCCTTTGTATGCCGGAACAGCGGTGCCGGAACCCAAGGCGTTTTTGACGTAACGGCCGCCCCTTTTTCCGTCAAGTGATCTCTGAGCCGCAAAATCAGATCCATCGGAGAAAGCATTTTCCCCGTGCCTGTGGCCGGACACATATTCGTGCAACGGCCGCATTCCACACATGCGTAAAGGTCGATGAGCTGCGACTGCCTGAACTCTTCAATGCGGCCGACGCCGAATGTCTCTTTTGATTCGTCTTCAAAATCGATCTTTTCAAGCTTCCCCGGATTCGTCAGCCTGCTGAAAAAGACGTTTGCAGGTCCGGCGATGAGGTGGGCGTGCTTGGACTGCGGAACATAGACCAAAAACGTCAGCAAGATCAACAGGTGCGCCCACCAAGCTGCATAGAAAACGGCTCCTGATGCGGTTTCGCCTATAAATCCGAAAACGAACGCGACGAGAGAGGCCATCGGCTCGTACCATGACGGCGAATGCCCGTGCCAAACCATATTCATCCCGTTCCCGATCAGTACGGTAAACATCAATCCACCGATCAACAGCAGGACGATGCCCGACTTAAAGTTGCGTTTCAGTCTGACGAGCTTTTCGATATAACGCCTGTAAAAAGCCCAGCCGACAGCAATCAGAATCATCAGTGTGACGATTTCCTGGAAAAACGTAAACACCGGATAAGCTTTACCGAGAGGCAGACCCCTGTCAGGCAAAAGCCCTTTTATAATAAAATCGAGCGCGCCAAACTGGACGAGAATAAAACCGTAAAAAAATATCACATGAATGATTCCGCTCTTCTTATCTTTGAGCAGTTTTTTCTGACCGAACACATTCTCCCATATCCTTTGAAACCTCTCTTTGATCCGCTTATCAAAAGCCTCTTTTTGCCCGAGCTTAATATAGCTGATTCTCGTTCTGATCAGATAGACGAACAGATAAACGGCGTAAGCGGTTACACCGAGAAATGCGATGAAATTCAACCACAGCAACGTACTCAACACCAGCTCCCCCTTTCAGTTCCCCTGAATGAAAACCCCTTCTGTCTATCTTTATCTTAAATAATGAATGAGTGTTCAGTCAATGTTTTTTCATAATCGCTGGAAAATCGGAGAATGTCTTTCGTGTTTACCATGACAGCTCTGCGGGTAACACTTTATCAGAAAGAATATATACATACGGAGGAGATGCAAGATGAATCGAGCAGAATCCATTAAAATCGGCGAAAAATCGATGACGCTAAAAAATTTGATCGAGCTGTACCGGCTTTGCCGCTCAGCACAACATCAGCTATATATCTGCACGAAAAAAACGATGTGCAAAATTAAAGATCTGCTCGAATTGGAGATGTTCAGAATGTCCAATCGGGAGAAGGAATGCCTTATCGTGATTGAAGGAAAAGAAGCGGAAACCTTGATACGAAAGGCGAAATCAATCGTTTACCAGACGAACGTTCAATAAGGAAGGGCGAACACCCTTCCTTTTTTTTAAAATGATCATCCGTATCTGTTTTCGACCGTTTTCATATCCTCATCACTAATCAACATTCGCCAAGCCGTGCGCATCATCAGTCCCCAGCATCAAACAGACGCCCGCAAGCTTTGGATGGCTGACAAGCGCTTCAACCAGCCGCTTTCCCAGCGAACGGCCAAATAAAGACGTTGCAAACCCAGCCGAACCTGACAAAGTCCGAAGATCACCCTGGCGAATCCGGCCCGCTTTCCGCCGTTTTCATACAGCCCGCAGCAAAGCTGCGTGTTCCGGATCATTTCCGTGACCAGCTCTTATGATTCCTTTTGCCCTGTACGATTGTTCGCTCAAAAAACGGCAGATTCGGTCCATATCAAGATTGTCTTTTGTTGCGGAAATGAAAAACCCGTTTTCTACATCGATGCGATCTGTCTCCATCATTTCCGCTTTATATTTCGATAACAAAAAAATCCCTCATCCAAAAGGATAAGGGATGAATATTACATTTTTTCAGGCGCGGAAACGCCGATCAGTTTCAGCGCGTTGTTCAGTGTGATTTGCGTAGCTTTCATCAACGATAAGCGCGCACGGCTTTTTCCTTCATCAGCTGCATCAAGAACCTTCTCGGCATTGTAAAAACTGTGCAGAGCGGATGCCAGTTCAAATATATAGTTTGTGATGCGGTGAGGAATCCGTTTTTGAGCCGCGTCAGCGACCGCTTCAGGGAAAGAGCCGATCACTTTTAGCAGATCGTATTCTTTTTCAGAAGCGATCTTTGAGAAATCAAGATTTCCTTCAGGAAGAATCCCTTTTTCTTCGCCCTGGCGCAGCATGCTGCAAATTCTCGCATGTGCGTACTGCGCGTAATACACCGGATTTTCGTTCGACGTGGAGACGGCAAGGTCAAGGTCGAAGTCCATATGGGTGTCAGCGCTGCGCATCGCGAAGAAATAGCGCACGGCGTCAAGGCCGACCTCATCGATCAAGTCGCGCATTGTCACGGCTTTACCCGTTCTTTTGCTCATTTTCATTTTTTCGCCGTTTTTGTATAGGTGTACAAGCTGGATGATCTCGACCTCAAGCGTTTCTTTATCATAGCCGAGCGCTTCGATGGCCGCCTTCATGCGCGGAATATAGCCGTGATGATCCGCGCCCCACACGTTGATCAGCTTTTGAAAACCGCGGTCAAGCTTGTCTTTGTGATAAGCGATGTCAGGCAGAAGATACGTGTAAGATCCGTCTTTTTTGATCAGCACGCGGTCTTTGTCATCGCCGAACGTCGTCGATCTGAACCATGTCGCCCCGTCTTCTTCATAGATATGCCCTTTTTCGCGGAGCGCTTCAAGCGCCTGATCGATTTTGCCGTTTTCGTAAAGCGATGTCTCTGAATACCACACGTCAAACGGCACGCGGAAATTCTCGAGATCTTCGCGAAGTTTGCCCAATTCGTATTTCAGCCCGTATTCGCGGAAAAAGGCGAGGCGTTCGCTTTCCTCCTCATGGATAAAACGGTCGCCGAACTCTTCGGCAAGCTTGCGTCCGACTTCTTTAATATCCTCGCCGTGGTATCCGTCTTCAGGCATCGGCTTATCCTGGCCGAGCGCCTCAAAATAGCGGGCCTCGACAGACAGAGCCAGATTGTTGATTTGGTTGCCGGCATCGTTAATGTAATATTCGCGGCTTACCTCATAACCCGCTTTTTCGAGAACGTTGCACAGGGAATCGCCGACAGCGGCGCCGCGGGCATGTCCCAGATGAAGGTTGCCCGTCGGGTTGGCCGAAACGAATTCCACTTGAACGCGCTCTCCTGCTCCGACATTTGATTCGCCGTACGCTTCTCCTGCTTCAAGAACGGCAGGAATCAGCTTTGTCAAATATTGATTGTCCATATAAAAATTGATAAATCCCGGTCCCGCGATATCAAGCTTATCAATCGACGCTTTTCCTTTATCAAAGCTTGCCACGATGTCCTCCGCAATGCTGCGCGGCGCCTTTTTCGCGATTCTTGCAAGCTGCATTGCCATATTTGTCGAGTAGTCGCCGTGCGCTTTGTCTTTCGGCACTTCCAAAACGACTTCCGGAATATCCGCCGCATCGGCCAGCCCCGCTTTTATGACGGCTTCTTTAATTTCCTGCTTCAGCGCATCCTTCATCTGTTCGACTATGTTCATGAATCATGTCCTCCTCTGTACGAAATCGACATTTTATGTAAGTGCTTTTGATCACCGCTTACAAGCATATCGTAGACAATATGAATATTTCCGTTCTCCGGCTGACGATTGACTGCTATATCCTTTGTGTCAACACCAAGCTCAAGCTGTCCGAACGGCATTTTATAATGTGTGACGGTGCGGCTGCCCTTTATAAACCGCTGCTTCATTTCGATCGCGCCGGACCGCATCACCAACACTTCATTTTCGCTCGCTTTGACGATCGTTTTGACCTTTCCCGCTTCATGCTCTTCATGATAGGTAAGGTATAATTTATCTTTCTTCATATAATAAAATCCGGTTGTCCGGAATTCAATCGTTTCCAAGTCTGATCCTTCCTGGATAACGGATTTCACGTGAATCTTGACGGGTGTCTCCCGATCCATTCCGACACATCCTTTTTTCATTCGGATTTGACTTGACTAGTATAATCATTCAAGAAAAAAAGTTCAACCGCTTCACCCTTATATACATCTTAACAGAACAGCCCGCAAGTTAAACACTTTTTATCAGAAATCACAAAAAAGTAAAAAGCTGTCCTAAAGAGGGGACAGCTTGACTTATTTTACCCAGCCGAGCAGCATTTCGCGAATCAGCTTGCTCGCCGTATTCGCCGTCTGCTCCGAATGGTCGTAGACCGGCGCTACTTCTACAAGGTCGGCCCCGGCGACTTTCACATCTGAACGGGCAATTTCATGAATTGACGTGAGCAGCTCTTTTGACGTGATGCCCCCGGCGTCGACCGTGCCCGTCCCCGGCGCATGCGCAGGGTCGAGGACGTCGATATCGATCGTCACGTAGACCGGGCGGCCGGCGAGCTTCGGAAGGATTTGTTTGAGCGGCTCAAGCACTTCAAACTTGGAAATGTGCATGCCGTTTTCCTTCGCCCACTCAAACTCTTCTTTCATGCCTGACCGGATTCCGAATGAAAAGACGTTTTCCGGGCCGATCAGCTCCGCCGCTTTACGGATCGGCGTTGAATGCGAGAGCGGCTCTCCTTCATAGTCGACGCGGAGATCTGTATGTGCATCCATATGAATGATGGCCAGATCCGGATATTTTTTGTGCATCGCTTTAATGACAGGCCATGAGACAAGATGTTCTCCGCCCATGCCGAGCGGGAATTTTCCCTTTTCCAAAATGCTGTCGACAAACTCTTCAATCATATCAAGGCTGCGCTGCGGGTTCCCGAAAGGCAGGGGGATGTCGCCGGCGTCAAAAAAGCGAATGTCGGTAAGTTCCCTGTCCAAATAAGGGCTGTATTCTTCAAGCCCGATGGATACCTCGCGGATTCGCGCCGGGCCGAAGCGTGAGCCCGGGCGGTAGCTGACCGTCCAGTCCATCGGCATGCCGTAAAGAATCGCCTCCGCATCTTCCCAATTCGGACGGCTTGCGATAAATACCTTTCCCGAATATGCTTCATCAAATCTCATGTTCGTTCAACCTCCTGAAAAAAAGCGCAGAATCTCATCCTGCGCAAGTTCGTTTTTATTTGATTAAATCGCTGACGAATTTCGGAAGCACGAATGCCGCTTTATGGATTTCTTTTGTGTAGTATTTCGTATCGATGTCAAAGAAGCGGCTATCCTCCACTTCAAGCGGATCGTATTTTTTCGAACCGATCGTAAACGTCCACAGTCCGCTCGGATATGTCGGAATGTTCGCCAAATACAGCCTTGTAATCGGGAAAATCTCTTTCACGTCGCGCTGAACGTTCGTGATCAGCTCAGGCGTAAACCAAGGGTTGTCCGTTTGAGCGACAAAGATGCCGTCCTCTTTCAACGCTTTTGCAATTCCGGCGTAAAAGCCTTTCGTGAACAGGTTGACAGCGGGACCTACAGGCTCTGTGGAGTCGACCATGATGACATCGTACTCGTTTTCGGATTCGGCGATGTGCATGAAGCCGTCGCCGACTTTCACTTCGACGCGCGGATCATCGAGCTTGCCCGCAATCGTCGGAAGGAATTTCTTTGAGTACTCGATGACTTTCCCGTCGATATCGACGAGCGTCGCCTTTTTGACACCCGGATGCTTCAAAATTTCGCGGATGACGCCGCCGTCCCCGCCGCCGACGACAAGCACCTGCTCCGGATTCGGGTGCGTAAACAGCGGAACATGAGCTACCATTTCATGATAGACGAACTCATCTTTTTCAGACGTCATGACCATGCCATCCAAAAACAGCATGTTTCCGAATTCTTCCGTTTCCGCCATTTCAAGATTTTGGAATTCTGTTTGTTCTGTATGTAAAGTCTTGTTGATTTTCATCGTGATGCCGAAATTTTTCGTTTGCTTTTCTGTATACCAAAGTCCGCTCAAAGCGTCATCTTCCTTTCATTATAAGCTGTATTTCCATCTATTTTTCTCGTCTCAAACAACGATTATTCTGCTGTCAGCATCGGCTTACGCCTAAAGAAAAAGTATAGAGGAATTGAAGGGAATTGTAAAGACGGCTCAGGCATCAAAAAAAGCCTTTCCATTAGATTCCGGCTTCCCGTGCCCGCCATCCGTTTTTTCTGTTCCTATTGTTTAAACCGTCCGCTTTTTTCTCATAATGATAAGAACATTTTATTAATCTGAGAGGGGATTTTCAGCATGGACATGATGACGAACAAGCGGGTCCGTTTGACCATCAAAACGATACGGGCTTTTTTGTTCATGGGAATATTGATGCTGCTCTTATTGTCCATCCTCATCATGACGGTTGTTCTGGCCGCCAAGTGGCAGGGCGCTCCTTCCGTTCAGGTGCCGAGATCGACCGTGCTTTATGACGGAAACGGAAAACAGATGGGCGAAACCCATTATGGGCAAAAACGGTACTGGGTGTCGCTTGACAACATCAATCCCGCCGTCATCGATGCAACGCTTGCCGTTGAAGACCGGAATTTTTTCCGGCATCACGGATTTGATTATGTGCGGATGGCCGGAGCCGTCATCGCCGATCTAAAGGCGATGTCCAAGGTTCAGGGAGCAAGCACCATTACCCAGCAATATGCGAGAAACCTCTACCTCGGCCATGATAAAACGTGGAAAAGAAAATGGAATGAAGCCTTTTATACGATACGCCTTGAGCAAAATTATTCAAAGAAAGACATTTTAGAAGGCTATTTAAATACGATTTACTACGGGCACGGAGCATACGGAATCGAAGCCGCTTCACGGCTGTACTTCGGCAAAAGCGCCAAAAACATCAACACGGCTGAAGCTGCGATGCTGGCCGGCATTCCGAAAGGACCGTCGATGTATTCGCCTTTCGTTAACGAAAAAAAAGCGAAAGAGCGGCAGGAAATGATTTTGACAATGATGGAAAAGGAAAACAAGCTGACAAAAAAACAGGCGGCAACACTGAAGAAAATGCCGCTCACATACAAAAAACGGGAGAAACAAACCGAAGCAAAGGCGGCTCCGTACTTTTATGACGAGGCTGTCAAAGAAATCGCCCGCCTACTAAAGCTGAAGCCGGAACAAGCGGAAACGGGCGGTTACAACGTGTATACGACGCTTGATCCGCGCCTGCAGAAAATCGCCGAAAAAGCGGTCAAACAGACGATCAACCCGAAAAGCGGCATACAAGCCGGATTTGCCGCAATCGACCCGTATGACGGCAGCGTCCTCGCCCTCGTCGGGGGACGGGATTACGAAAAAAGCCCGTTCAACCGCGTGACACAGGCGAGGCGGCAGCCCGGGTCAACGATGAAGCCTTTGCTTTATTATTCAGCGATTCAAAACGGTTTCACGCCGGCAACGAGGATGAGAAGCGCGGAAACGACGTTTGAGCTCGGAAATGGAGCCTTGTATTCCCCGAGCAATTACCATGGCTATTACGCTGACGGTCCGATCACCCTGCTTCAGGCGCTCGCCTTGTCGGATAATATTTACGCCGTGAAAACGCACCTTTTCCTCGGAATGGACAAACTGATCGATGCCGCCAAACGGTTCGGGATTACAAGCCCGCTCCAGAAAGTGCCTTCACTGGCTCTCGGCACGTCGCCCGTAAAACCGATCGAAATGGTGAATGCGTACGCCATGCTGGCGAACGGCGGGAAGCAAATCGAGCCGTCATTTATTGCGAAAATCACCGATTCGAACGGGACGGTGCTTTATGAAAAACCGAACCTCCATAAGCAGCTACTCGATCCAAAAGCGGCTTTTATTACGGCAAACATGATGACCGGTATGTTTGACACATCGCTGGACGGCTACACATCGGTGACCGGCCGGACGATCGCCGGCAAATTAACGCGGACATATGCCGGAAAATCGGGAACGACGGGCACGGACAGCTGGATGGTCGGTTTTTATCCCGGCCTCGCCTCAGGCGTATGGACCGGCTATGACAAGGGACGGACGATCGATATGGTCGAGGAAAAAAATTACGCCAAACAAATTTGGGCTGAGTTCATGGAACGAGCGCTTGCAGGCGAACCTGAGGCTGCATTAAAACCGCCTGACGGCGTGAAAAGCGTGTATATCGATCCATCCACTGGATATGCCGCGGCTCCGGGCTGTCCGGCCAAGCATCCCGCCTACTTTATCGAAGGAACCGAGCCTGACCAGGTGTGCTTCGGAAAAGAAACGTATCAGGACAAAAAAGCCGAACCGGAGAATCCCGCAAAACCGCACAAACGAAAAAAATGGTGGGAATGGTGGTTCAGGAGAGATGAATAAAACCCCGGGCCTTCTAAAGCCCGGGGTTTTGCTATTCCTGAAGCAGTCCTTTTTTCAGCTCATCTGACGAACGGTCCCAAATGCCCTGATCGTGATTTTTTAAAAACTCGGCAAGCACGTGCTTTGAATCCTCATCCATATGGTCGACGATAATCTTCCGCTTCATCGATTTATCCATTAAATTGACATGCTCAGGAAGCTTTTTGTAGCCGCGGCGAATGCTTCTGTCCACCGTCATTTCACAAGCCGTCACACCTGCGTAATAAGGGCCTTCCTCCTTCCGGTCGATGGTCACCCAGACAAGCCAATAAGGCTTCCCGTTCGGCACTTCCTCTTTATTCGGAAGAAATTTGATCCCCTTTTCGACGGCGCTTCTCGCATGCATGGCGCCGATATCAATGAACGCTTCCTTTTCCGTCACGTCGACGATCACGGGCGACACGTTATCAAGGCTCAATGAGCCTGCGCCGAACCCGCCGTGTCCATCCGTCGGATCGCTTTTAATGATATTGAAGCCGATAGTTTTTTTCTTTTTTCCTTGTTCCATCAATAATACCTCCTACATCAGCGGCCGGAAAACGCTGTTAAATATCGATATGATCAATTCCCGGCCATCGTTGAGAAATGGCCAGAATACGTATTGTCCAAGCGGCGTAATGACGATGATCAGAAAAACGATCGAGCCGTAAGCCTCGTATTTCGTCAGCTTCGCCCGCACATCAGGCGCGACGACGTCCTGTATGACGCGGAAGCCGTCAAGCGGCGGAAACGGCATTAAATTAAAGAGAAATAAAAGCAAATTTAAATTGACCCAAATCGTAAGAAACTGAAGCAATCCGGAATAAAAAGCGGAAGGCAGCACAGAAGGCAGCTTTGCAGATAACAGTACCAAAAGAAATCCGAGCAAGGCAAGGACCAGGTTGCTGACCGGCCCGGCAATCGAAACGAGAAATCCGGCAAGCCTCGGCTTTTTAAAATAAAAACGGTTGACGGGTACGGGCTTCGCCCAGCCAAACCCCATCAAAAATATCAAAATCGTCCCAAACGGATCAAGGTGTTTGAGAGGGTTGAGCGTCAGCCTTCCCTGCCGCTTGGCCGTTTCGTCGCCAAATTTGTACGCTACATATGCATGGGCGACTTCATGCACGGTAAATGCGGCGGCAAGCGTCAATACGACGTACGGAATCATTTCGAACGGATACATCAAAAAACGGTCTAAAATAGTTTTTCCCTCTTTCTCGTATACAAAGATTTACTATCTTCAGTATACTATAAGAGCATCTTATGCTAAAGTGAGCGAATTTTTTTAGGGGGAGGACAAAACATGCCGTACGTAACTGTTCAAATGCTCGAAGGCCGCACTGACGAGCAAAAAAGAAATCTTGTCGAAAAAGTGACAGAAGCCGTCTCTGAAACAACGGGGGCGCCTAAAGAAAGGATCGCTGTCATCATTGAAGAGCTGAAAAAAGAAAATTACGGAGTCGCCGGGAAACGGATGAGCGATCAATAATCAAAAAGGGCGCCTGCCGCTTGATTGCAGGACGCCCTTTTGATTATTGATACCAGGCTTTATTTCTTGAGATCTGGCTGTTATGAGCCGAATCCCAGACATCGACCGTGTACGCGTAATCGTAGTTCATAATGCAGCGAATCCCGCTGCCTTGCGCATCATGATTTAACCCGAAGTTATGTGAAAATTCGTGTGTGGCCGCTTTTGCCGTATTGGCCGTTCCCTGGTCGAGGTTGACGCTGAAGGCGCTGCCGTTCGGCTTGCTGTTGTATACATACGCGATGCCGCCCGCGTCAAAGTTGCTGTTGGCGGTAAATCCGACAACGAATTTATAATTTCTTCCGCTGAAGCTCCTTTGAAGGTTTGAGAGAATTTGAGAGCTGTTGCTGCCTGACGACGTCCAAGGCGCCACTGCCTCCACAACAAAATCAATGCTGTGATCGCGGTTGAACATCACATCAGCCTGTTCGACAATTTGAACGATCCTCGTTTGCCAGTCGCTGTATTTCGCACGATACTGGGCATCAGCCACAGCCAGAACGCTTACCTTCTGAGCGCCTGTTGATGCCTGTGTCGAAAATTCCCCATCGCTTGTATTCTTTTTGAACGTTTTCGTTCCAGTGACATTTCCTTTTTCGTCAAGAATTTTCGTAACTGTCGTTCTTTCAATTTGAACTTTCCCGTTAAAATCTTTAAAACTCTCAGCTTTCGGCAATGATTCGACATAGGTTCCTTTTGCCTCGCGGGCGTGGTCATGGTCATGGCCGTCCGTTTTCGCGACCCCCGCCGTCAGTCCTGGAATCAAACCGGCAGACAGCAGCAAAGAAAAGAATACAGAACGTTTTTTCACTTTCAACCCCTCCTTATTTTTGAACGAATTAAAAATTCTTCAACTTGTCTGAAAATTCCTTTAATTCAGATAAAAGAGAGGACATATAGCATGCGTTCTTTTTGCTGCTTTCTTTCTAAATTCCTACAAACCCCAATCATTCGACAAAAACATATAACAAAAAAACCTGTCGTCCGACAGGTCTTTTAACACAGATCTTTTAGCTTTTCTATGTAAGCGACGGCTTCATCGAATTCTTCGTCCGTATACCGCTGTTTGCTCTTAATCGTAAACACTTTTTCTCTGATCTCATCCTGATCAAGGCCTTCAAAGTAAAGGATCGTGGCAACCAGCTCCAAAAATCGCGAAGACTGGCAGTTCACATCGTCAATATACGGCTTGATATCCTTCATTTCCAGCTCGCACTGGCTTAAAAATTGCCTTCCCGCTTCAGTGGGAGAATACCGGTATTGATAATACCCGCCTTTTTTCTCTTTGACTTCATGGAGAAATCCGAGATTGCACAGCTCTTCAACCTGAAGCGTCAGCTCCTCCGAGTACGGTCCGTAAAAGTGGAAATCGTACTTTTCATAAAAGGGCAGCTCCAGCTTCTTTGCGATATAAATGATCTTTTGCAGCTTTTTTCTCCCGATGATCTCCCCTGAATCCGAGAACACCTTCATCAGCTTTGCATGTTCTTTTAACAAATCCCCGACATCTCCTTCATCCTTTTCTTTCTATGTCAGTCCAAGCAACTCTTTGATTCGATCCGCGTGCCGGCCGGCTCCCAGTCCTTCGATGAGATCCAGCGGAAAATAAAGCTTATGGTCCGTCCTCCGTTTGCCGGAAATCGCATCGACAATGTCAGACTGGCGCGACAGTTCCTTAATCTGACCGCTATTTGTCAGCAATTGGATCGGCAGGCGCTCTTCTTCCTCTCCCGGCCTGTAGAAATCGTAAGGAAGGTCTGATGAGGAATCCACCACAAGATAATAATCGGGATCGATACCTGATTCTTTAAACAGCGAAGTCAGCTCAAAATAAGTCGCCATTTCTTCATTCGGATTGAATTCGGCGTACTGGAACAGCCTGCGGTTGATGAAACGGCGGCATAAATCAGACAGGATCTCATCCTCTTCTTTTTCCCACGCCTGAAAGTAATAAAGAATAATCGCTTCATCAAGGCTCAAATAATCATCCAATGTGACGTTTCCTTCGAAAATGGAGTAAAAATGGACAGGGGCATGCGTAAATATGTAGCCTTCCTGATGAAGCTGCTTTGCCCTGTGTAGGATTTTCGTCAAAATGACCTCAGCGCTTCTTGTCACCGGATGGAAATAGACTTGCCAATACATCTGATAGCGGCTCATGATATAATCTTCGACAGCATGCATTCCGCTCTGTTTAATGACAATCTGGTCTTCGCGCGGTCGCATGACGCGAAGAATCCGCTCCATGTCAAAGTGCCCGTAGCTGACGCCGGTGTAGTATGCGTCGCGCTGCAGATAGTCCATGCGGTCAGCGTCAATCTGACTTGAGATCAGGCTGACCACCTGTTTGTTTTTGTAGGTTTTCGCGATGACTTCGGCGACGTCCTTTGCAAATGCCGGGCTCACCTTCCCAAGCACTTCGTTAACCTCTGTATCGCCTAATATGATCGCTCTCGTAAAATCTTCGTGATCGAGGCGGAATACTTTTTCAAATGAATGGGAAAACGGGCCGTGCCCCAAGTCGTGCAAAAGCGCGGCGCACAGGCACAGGTCGCGTTCGCTGTCATCCCATTCGTCCCGGCCTTTAAACACGTCATCAACCATTCTTCTGACGATTTCGTATACGCCGAGGGAGTGGTTAAAGCGGCTGTGTTCAGCGCCGTGAAACGTTAAATAGGTCGTCCCAAGCTGCTTGATTCTGCGCAGCCTTTGGAACTCGCGTGTTCCGATCAAATCCCAGATGAGCTTGTCCCGTACGTGGACATAACGGTGTACAGGATCTTTAAACACCTTTTCTTCTGATAATTTTCCGTATGGATACGCCATTTCTGTCCCTCTTTTTTTAAACGTGAGGCAAACTGCCAAAACCGTTCTTATTCAATCTTTCGGAACTTCGTTTTTGATATCTTATTCTATTATATCGGGTCTGTTTTTTGAAAACATCCTTGAATTTGCCCAAAAACTTGTTCCAGTATGCAGGAAAAGCCGGTAAACAAGCAAAAACGCCTGACCCGTCGGGGAGGCGATTATTTTTTGACTTTCTTTTTCACTTTTTCGATCAGCTCGTCTTCAGTAGGAGCTGAAAGCGGTCGATTGTTGACAAATGCAAACGATTTTTTCCGTCCCGGCCCGCAATAAGACTGACAGCCGATCTCCACTTTCGCATCCGGATCGATTTCCTTCAGCCGGGGCAAAAGCGTCTTTAAATTCGTAGCCTGGCAATCGTCACACACTCGAAATTCATTCGCCATTTCATACGCTTCCTTTCGTTAAAGTTCATCTGTCTTTATGGAAGGCATTCGATTTTTGCCGAGCTGTAATAAAAATGACACCATCCTCCATTGTACAAGGATTCTCCCATTCCTGCAAGGAGCGGCCGCTAAAAAAATCACTTCCTATTCTTTTAGCAAACTTGTATAAATATTTTCCAAATTGGACAATCTAATACCAATACTGACATGGGAGTTGAGAAGTGATGAAACAAAGACAAGACGCATGGTCTGAGGAAAACGATTTATTGCTTGCCGAAACCGTTTTACGGCATGTAAGGGAAGGCAGCACACAACTGAACGCCTTTGAAGAAGTCGGGGACAGACTGAACCGGACATCTGCTGCCTGCGGCTTCAGATGGAACGCCGTGGTCCGTCATCAATACGAAAAAGCCCTGCAGCTGGCGAAAAAGCAGCGCAAGCAGAGAATGCGGGCCCTTGGAAACGGCCAGCCTGCGAAGAAGCGGCTCTTATACAAACCGCCTGTTGAAGCAGACGCAATAGACTCCGCCGAAGCAGCGGTTCAGCCGAATGCCGGGGAGACGGGAACAAGCCAGGAGCAGGCTCCGATCTCAAGCGAAAACCTGCCTTACGTTGATGAAAGCTTTAAAGAAGAGTTAGCTAGTCTATCGCATCTTCTATCGCCGAATCAGCCGAATGCCGGACAGGCAGCTCCTTCAAATCTGACGATGGATGATGTCATCCGCTTTTTGCAATCGTATACGGGTAGTCAAGAGCAGACAGATGCGTTAAAAATGGAAAACGACCGCTTAAAACGCGAAAATGAGGAACTCGCAAAAAAAGTCGAAAAGCTTGAAGCAGAAGTCAAAAAGCTCGAAAAAGATCAGACGACCATCCAGGAAGACTACGAAACGCTCGTGAAAATCATGAATCGTGCAAGAAAGCTAGTTTTATTTGAAGATGATGAGCATGCTGCACCCGCCTTTAAAATGGACCGAAACGGAAATTTAGAGAAGATGGCGGAATAACTGCTCCCCCCCCTTTCAACCGAAAGGGGGCATTTTTTCTTGATTTCGCATGACATACATTTCATAATGGTGGTAGCAATCGATAAGGCGGGTTTTTCCAATGAGATTTGTTTTATATTTTGTCCAGTTCGGCACGGTTTTCATGCTGTTTTTATTTTCTAGCATGGCAAGCTGGTATCAGGGCAGCGCGCTGCTCTCCGATCCTTGGGAATGGAAGTATTCAGCCAAATTCACAAAGCTGTTCTATGGAGCCGATTCGATCAAGAATGCCGGCGATATCTCACAGCTTGATTTTTTCGTTTATGCGGCAAAACACACGCCCGCAACAGTCGTATTAATGGCCGTCAGCCTCATTTATATCGCGGTCCTCTCCTCATGGCTGTTCATTAAACGCCGAAACCATCGTGCACGCGCTGCCTAAAAAACGCCCCGGACTGTCCCCGGAGCGTTTTTTTTTCTAGCCAAATACCTTTTTATTACGTTCGATCATGCGCAGCAGATTTTTCTCATACTCGCTTTCTTCTTCGCCTGAAAGCGGCGCCTGAAAGATGTCTCCGCTGAGCTCCTTCAGCTGCGTCAAAAGAGCGAGCATCAAGTCCTGAACAGAAATGCCCTTCTTAAGCAGCTCAGAGAGCGAAGCCATCGTTTCCGGGCGGATATCAGGGTAAACGGCTTTCGTTTTGCCCCGCTCGTCTTGTAAAGCGATGTCGTAAAAGCGTCTGATGACTTCCGCGCGCGCGCTGCCGCTCCCGTCGGCGCACAAGTAAATCTGCACGGCCACTCCGCCCCTTAAGCGCCTTTGCGAAATTCCGGCGAATTTCTTTCCGCCGATGCTTAAATCATAGCTGCCAGGGCAGTACGATCCGGCGATTTCGTATGCTTCCACCTTGGCATTGTAGGGCGAGAGCACTCTTTTGATGAGCTCATACATCGCCTCATAGCCACGGTCAATGTCGATGCCGTTTTTCTTGTCCTGAAAAATGAGCGATACGTTCAAAACCCCGCTGTCCAACACGACTGCAAGTCCGCCGGAATTGCGGACGATGACCTTGTAGCCCGCTTCCTCAAGAAAAGCGATGCCCTCTTTTAAATAAGGTAGCCTCGTATCCTGAATGCCGAGGACGATCGTGTCGTGGTGCACCCAGGAGCGTGCTGTCGCCGGGGACAGGCCTTTTCCGACTGCGGCGCACAGCGTGTCGTCGATCGCGAACGATTGTTTTGCGTCAAAATACGGGCCGAGACTGGATTGATCGATAATTCTCCATTTCGGCTGGATCAGTAAGTCAATCTGCTTTGCCATTTATCATGTAAACCCTTCCGTTATGCATTTTTAGCTAAAACCCATTATACCATTTGCGGAACGGCGATGTGCAGATTAAACCTGATTTTATTGATTCTTAGATTATATGACGCTTAACGGCTGTTCCTCAAATTCCAGCGGCAGTCCGACATAGTTTTCCGACAGGCTTTGCGCGGCCGCTTTTGATGTCGTGACATGATCGAGTTCGGCCAATTGGATTTGGTAATCAAACGGCGTGTAATCGCGGTGCCGGTGAAGAAGCGATGTCATATACCATGAGAACCGCTCCGCTTTCCAGACGCGGCGGAGGCATATTTCGGAATAGCGCTCAAGCCGGCCGGTTTCACCTGAAGCATAATAGTCAAAAAGCGCCCCTGCAAGGATCTGAACGTCTGCCATAGCCAAGTTCAGCCCTTTCGCTCCTGTCGGCGGAACAATATGCGCTGAATCTCCGGCCAAAAACAGCCGGCCGTATTGCATCGGATCGCAAATAAAGCTTCTCATCGGCACGATGTTTTTTTGGATGACCGGCCCTTCGATCAGCGTCCATTCATCTTCGGTCGAGAGTCTTAGCCGAAGCTTCTCCCATATCCGCTCATCCGGCCAGTCGTCAATTGAATCCTCCGGGTTTACTTGAAGGTAGAGACGCTGGATCTCCGGCGTCCTTGTGCTGTGCAGGGCAAATCCGTCTTCGTGATGTGCATAGACAAGCTCAGGAGCCGACGGCGGCGCCTCCGCCAAAATGCCGAGCCAACTGTAAGGATAAATTTTTTGGTATTCTTTGCGGATCTCCGCGGGAATAGACTGCCGGCTCGGGCTGTGAAAGCCGTCACAGCCTGCAATGTAATCGCAGATGATCTCTTCCTTTTCTCCTGATTCATTCAAATAGGAGATGTTGGGCTTAGCCGTATCAAGACCGGACAGGCATACGTCAGAAACGTTGAAAAACATTTTCCCGCCGGCGTTTATGCGGGCGGCGATCAAATCCTTGATCACTTCATGCTGCGGATAGATCGTCACGTACTTTCCGCCCGTCAGATGGTGCATGTCAATCCTGCGGCGTTTGCCGTTGTAGCGAATTTCGATTCCTTCATGGAATATCCCCTTTTTCATCATCCGCTCCCCGACGCCTGTTTCATTGAGCAGATCGACTGTCATCTGTTCGAGAACACCGGCTCTGATCGTCCGCTCAATCTCCATGCGGGAACGGGATTCGATGATCACCGATTCAATCCCTTTGCGCTGGAGCAGATGGGCCAGCATCAATCCTGCCGGTCCAGCTCCGATAATTCCTATTTGTGTCCGCAACGTGTTTTCCTCCCGTTTTTTAAATTTTCACTTCGCTTCCAATTTGACGCCGCCTCCCGGCTTAGCCGCAACATCAAAGCTTGCGTGATTCTCCTGGATCAGCATGATGCCGATCGCCCCGACGAGGCTCGGGATGGCAAACGTCATAAACGCCTGCTTCGGATCAATGCCTGCCGAAAGGATGAATGCAACAAGGGAGGGCGCAATGATCGCGCCGATTCTGCCGATTCCTAAGGCCCAGCCGATCCCGGTCGCCCTGATTTCCTTCGGATAATATTCGGATATATAAGGGTTCGCAATGTTTTGCGTCCCTACCGTACATGCTCCGCCTAAACCGATCAGCACATACAAAAGCACGGGGTTGACCGTTAACCCGAAAGCCGCAAAACAGAAGGCTCCCAGCACGTACATAGCGGCAAGCACTTTTTTATGACCGGCCTTGTCGGCCAAATAGCCGCCGATCAGGGCGCCTGCTGCCTGTCCGATGCAGAGGACAAGATTGAAAGACAGGCTTGATGAAAGACCGTAGCCTGACTCCTGCATCATTTTCGGAAGCCATGTATTCAGTCCGTAGACCATGAGCAGGCAGCTGAAAACGGAAAGCCAAAAGGCGAATGTACTCGACGCCCGCTTTTGTTCGAACAGTTTTTTGACAGGAAAGCCTTTTGTTTTTTCCGCGATCCTGGAAAATTGGTAATCGTCGCTTTCGCTGTATCGGCCGCAAGGATCGACCTTGTTGAGAATCTCCGCTATTTTTCGCGTTTGTTTTTTCAAAATATAAAATGACAGGGATTCGGGAAACCATTTGAAAAAGAAAGGCAGCACAAACAGCGGAATGATGCCGATCAGGTACAGAACCCTCCAGCCGGCAGCCGGTACGGCAAACATGCCGACCAGGGACGCAAATACTCCGCCCGCAGAATAGCCGCAGTACATCGTAGCGACGATGACAGCCCTGTGCTTTTTCGGCGAATACTCGGTCATGAGGGAAATGGCGTTCGGCATAAGGCCCCCCATTCCGAGAGCCGCGATAAAGCGCATGATCGTAAACAGCGCCGGAGAATCGATCAGTCCGGCTGCCGCAGTAAACAGACTGAACAAAAACATGCAGAGGCCGAGTACCATTTTCCGGCCGAATTTGTCGGCGATCGGTGAAAATAGGAGCGCGCCCAGCATCATCCCGACCAATGTGTAGCTCCCGATCGCCCCGGCCTGAACGGACGTAAGGCCCCATTCCTCCATCAGCCACGGTAGGCTGACGCCGTACATCGCGATGTCGTATCCGTCAAAGGCGATTGCAAAAAAACACCAGAGAAAAACGGTCAGATGGACTTTGCTAAATTTGCCGGCGGCCATCACTTCTGCGGGATGAACAAAACGTTTTCGCATTTTCCCTCCACCTCATGGTCTCAAAATGTTTAGCGTACGGCGCCTTGTTTCACGATCTTCCCGGAGCGCGCCACTTTATTTGCCGGTTCAAACGTCATGACGACATTGGAGCTCCCTGACGATTGGCCATACCCGTAAAATGCACTCCTGCAGCCATCCTCGAGCACGCCCAGCAGCATGGCAATATGGCGTCCTCCCGCTTCAAGCCCGGCGTTTTTGGCGTACTGGGGCAGCATTGACCTTGCGGATTGCAGATCATTGTCCGTTAAATAAGCTAAAAATTGCGAATCAAGGGCCTGTTCGGCCAACGTCGGCATGCATTCCGGCCCCCTTACCAAATGGTGGCTGAGCGCGCCGCTGCTGATGAAGACGGTTTTTTTCCCGCTTTCCTTCAACACTTTACCGGCAAGCTGCCCCCAGCGATACGTTTCGTCCAGGTTTGCCGCAAGCGTTACCGATAAATCAATGACCGGAATATCCCCTTTCGGAATGAGATAGCGGAGCGGGACGACCGTTCCGTAATCCCAGCAATAGGCGGGATCATTGACGGGAATGACGGGAAGCCCGCCTTTCACGCCGGCTTCTGCAAGCTCTCCCGCAAGCTCGGGATCTCCCGGATAATCGTAAGGCACATCGGAAATTAAATTCGGACATTCAAGCGCCGTCAAAATCCCTTGATGTTCAGGCGTCGCATCGACGAGGTGGTCAAAGCTCGACGTCCAGTGGCACGAAATGATGACAACGGCATCCGGCTGTATGTTTTCAATGATTGCGGAAAGCTGTTTCATTCCTTTGACAAGCTCTTTTTGAAAATCAGGCGTTTTTTCTTCAAAACACATTCGCGGTGTATGCGGAACAAGTGCCGCGAGTTCGATCGACATGTCGATTCCTCCCATAACCAGTTTTACGGTTTTGCTTTTGACGCCGGCGTTCCGCCTATTCCCCAGTGGCTTTTCGGAATTTCCGTCACGAGTACGCGAACGTTTTCCTTTGGGGCACCCAAGGTGGCACTGATTGTATCTGTTACATTTTGAATGACTTCCTCCACCTTTTCCGCAGGCCGGCCTTCTAATAGCTGAATGTGAACGATCGGCACAATATCTCCCCCATTATGAACTGACTGTAAAAGAAACGTCTCCAAGCCCTTCTACATGCGCCGAGACGCTGTCCCCGCGCTTCAGCATGACAGCTCCCGTTACCCCGCCGGTCAAAATGACGCTGCCTGCTGTAAGCTTTTGCTGTTTCCGGGCAAGCATATTGGCAAGCATTGCTGCCGAATTGGCTGGATGCCCCAAAACCGCATCACCCGTCCCCCGCTCTTTCACCTCGCCATTAATCACCAAAGAAACCGAGGCTCTATCGAGTTTGAGACGATCCGGCTTTTTAATCTTTTCGCCGAACACGACCCTTGACGATGACGCATTATCAGCAATAACGTCAGGCAGTTTAAAAGAAAAATTCTCATAGCGGCTGTCGATCACTTCAAGCACGGGGATGAAATATTCGGTCACCGCCAGAATCTGCTCTCCGGAAATCCCCGGCCCTTCGATATCCTCGCCGAGTACAAAGGCAATCTCCGCTTCAACCTTCGGGTGGATCAGCTGATCAAATTCGAGTGTTCCGCCGTTCGGCACGAGCATGTCGTCAAAGATATATCCGTAAATCGGTTCTTCAACGTTCATTTGCTGCATTTTCGCCCGGCTCGTAAGCCCCATTTTCGGACCGATGATCCCGTTCCCCCGCTTTAATTTCAGCTCAACGAGCTCTTCTTGAATGCGATAGGCGTCTTCAACCGTCAGCTCTGGATAGTCCCTTGTGATTCTGACGATTTCCCGTTTTTCCGCTTCCGCCATGTACAGCGTCTGCGCCGTTTCTTTTAATGCTTGTGCATTCATTCCGCTCTCCTCCTTTACAGCTTGATGCAAATGTTTGACAATTCGCTGAAAAATTCGAAGCTGTGCATTCCGCCTTCGCGTCCAAGTCCGCTTTGCTTCATTCCTCCAAACGGCGTCCGCAAATCCCTGAGAAACCAGGTGTTGACCCAGACCATCCCGGCTTCGATCTGTCCGGCGACGCGGTGCGCGCGGCGGAGATCGTTCGTCCAAACGGTTGCGCTGAGCCCATAGTGGGTATCATTCGCCTGAGCGATAACTTCGTCTTCATCGTCAAATGGAATCACCGTCACGACCGGGCCGAAAATCTCTTCTTTGACAACCCGGGAGCTCCGGGAAATCCCGGTAATGATCGTCGGTTCGAGATAGCAGCCTGATTCCAGGCCTTCCGGGCGCCCTCCCCCGATTACAATGTCACCGCCTTCTTTTTTCGCCAGCGTTATGTAATTCATCACCCGTTCGGTATGTTCAGCCGAAATCAAAGCTCCAATATTCGTTTCCGGATCAAACGGATCGCCCACACGAAGCTCCTTTGTCTTTGAAATGAAGGCGTCCAGAAATTCGTCATATGCTTCCCGTTCGACATAAATGCGGGAACCGCACATGCAGACTTCCCCCTGATTGACGAAGCTCGATTTCAATGTCGTTTCAACCGCTTCATCGATGTCGGCGTCAGCGAAAATGATGTTCGGGTTTTTTCCGCCCAGTTCAAACGAAAGTTTTTTCAACGTTTTTGAGGCGGCTTCCATAATGATTTTTCCGGTCGTCGTTTCGCCGGTAAAGGAAATCGCATCGACGTCAGGATGCTCGGAAAGTGCAGAGCCGGCTGATTCCGGACCGAATCCGTGGACGATATTGACCACTCCGTCAGGCAGGCCCGCTTCTTGACAGATTTCCCCCAAAAGCGTGGCTGTCAGCGGCGTCAGCTCAGCCGGCTTGATGACGGCGGTATTTCCTGCCGCCAAGCATGGAGCCAGCTTCCAGGTCAGCAGGAGAAGCGGCAGGTTCCATGGATTGATTAATCCGACAACGCCAACCGGGCGGCGGATCGCATAATTGATCGCGATGTCATCGGTTTGATAGGCCTCCGTTCCGACTCCTCTCATAAAGTCGGCGAAAAAATGAAAGTTAAAGGCGGCGCGGGGAATATCCATCGTGCTGGATAATGAGAGGGGTTTTCCCGTATCAAGCGTCTCAAGCTTTGCCAGTTCATCTTTCCGTTCAAGAATGATGTCGCCGATCTTTCTGATGATTCGAATCCTGTCATCACCGGTCATGTTTTTCCAGCGCCCGTTCAATGCACGCCTTGCCGCGGCGACGGCCAGATCGATCTCCTTTTTTCCGCCCTCGGAAACCTTGCCGATGACTTCCTTTGTGGCCGGATTCATATTGTCGAACGTTTTGCCGCTTTCTGACGCAAAATATCTCCCGTTTATAAAATGCCGGCAGTCAAATGGTTGTACGCGATTTGCCGATGTTGCCGTCTGCAAATTCATGGAAAATCAATCCTCCTTTTCCACTTAAATTAAATGATTTTATTTGTGAAGAAAACAGCGTTGTTCCTCTATGTGGAACAACCTTGTTATTTTTTCCGAAAATTTGATATTTTTCGTTTTTTATCCTCGTTTTATGTTATATTATGGAACAAAAGGCAACAAAACAATGAAAGAGTTGAGGAAATCAATGTCCGCAGAGGCAAAACCGAACTACACGCTTGGGTCTGTAAAGAACGCTCTTCGGCTGCTTCAATCGTTTACACTGGATACGCCTGAAAAAAAAGTCACCGAGCTCGCCGCATCTCTCGGCCTGGGGAAAAGCACGGTCTCCCGGCTGTTGAGTACGCTTGAAAGCGAAGGGTTTGTCATGAAGGATCCGGAATCCAAAAGATATAAGTTGGGGTTATCTGTCTTGCAGTTGAATACAATTGTCACCTCGACTCTTGAAATTAACCGGGAATCCCAGCCTGTTCTCGAAAAGCTGACAGAAGAGACAGGCGAGACGTCTCACATCGCGATAAGCGGCGATTTCAGCGTTGTGTACATCAATCGTACGGAATGTCCCCGTCCGGTTGAGCTTCTATCACACATCGGCCGGCAAAATCCGATGCATTGTACAAGCTCAGGCAAAGTGCTTCTTGCATACGGCGGCGACGGATTATTGGAACGATATGTGAGAAGCGGCCTGACATGCTATACGCAGAAAACGGTGACAGATGCGAACAAACTTAGAAACGTGCTAAAAACAATCAGAGAAAACGGATTTGACGTCAGTCACGGTGAATTCATCGAAGGGATCACTTCCGTCTCCGCTCCCATCAGAAACTATCTCGGAGAAGTCAAATACGCTGTCAGCGTCGTCGGTCCCACAAAACGAATGAAAGCCTCGCAGGAAAAAATCATTTTTAAAGTAAAACAGGCCGCCCGCGGCATCTCGGAGAAGCTTGGGTATTGGAGACGGCCGTAAACGGGAGGGATTTAGCTTTGTTTGATGTCCATACGCATTTCATTCCGGAGGATGTCCTGCTTTGGCTGAGAGACAATGAAAGGACCGTTCAGGCGGTATGGGAAAAAAAGTCGCCGGATAAAGCGGAATTTCTGACCGTCAATCACAAGTGGGGCTTTGAATTAAAGAAACAGTTTTATGAGGAGGAATTATACTTAGAAGAGCAGGAAAAAGCGGGCATTCTGCATTCATTGGTCTCACCAGTTCCCCAGCTTTTTCTTTACGATCTCAGAGAGGAGATGACAGACGACATATCGGCCGTTTACAACGCGGCCCTGGCCAAATGGACAAAAACGCACAGCCAAAGGCTGTCAGGGCTCGGCACAATCCCGCTCAACAGTCCCGAAAAAGCGTGCGCCAGGCTGAATGAAGCAATGAATCTCGGCCTTAAAGGGGCAATCATCGGGCCGGGCGCATCGGAAAAGCTGCTCTCCGATGACGCATTCATACCTTTTTGGGAAGAAGCCGACAGGCTGAAAGCGATCATTTTCATCCATCCGCTCCTTTCCGAAGACCCGCGGCTCCGCCGCAAAATGCTGCCCAATTTGATCGGCGTTCCGTGGGAAACGACCGTCTGTGCGGCAGACTTATTATTGAGCGGCATTACCGACCGCTTTCCGAATGTCAAAATTGTGCTGGCCCACGGGGGCGGATTTCTCCCTTATCAAATCGGCAGACTGAAGAAAGGCTGCGACATGTGGCCGCAAGCCGCAGCATCGCTTACGGCCCCGCCCGTCGAATACTTGCGAAGGTTTTGGTTTGATACGGTGTTATGGAACGAAAAGGGCATACATTTTCTGAAAGAGCTTGTTGGAGAAGAGAGGCTGGTGCAAGGCTCGGATTATCCTTTCGACCTTTGCGAATGGCCGCCGCCTGACATAAGCGGCAAGGGGGCCGAAGCGCTGCTCGATAAAAATCAAAACGCAATAAAAAAACGGTGAACGCACATCGTTCACCGTTTTGAAGCACCATTACAGCGCTTGAGCAGCCGTAATCAGCGCCAGATTGTAAACATCCTCTGCATTGCAGCCTCTGGACAGATCGTTTACCGGCATGTTCAGGCCTTGCAGAATCGGTCCGACCGCTTCAAAATTGCCGAGGCGCTGAGCGATTTTATAGCCGATGTTCCCCGCTTCAAGGCTTGGAAATACAAATACGTTTGCATCGCCTTTAATAACGGAGCCCGGCGCTTTTTTCTCCGCGACAGACGGAACGAATGCAGCATCGAATTGGAACTCGCCGTCAAGCGTAAGCTCAGGCGCTTTTTCTTTGGCGATCGCCACCGCGTTTGCCACTTTTTCGGTTTCATCTGATTTTGCAGATCCTTTTGTTGAGAAGCTTAGCATCGCTACCCGCGGCTCGATGTCGAACATTTTAGCCGTGTTGGCGCTTTCGATGGCAATTTCGGCTAGATCTTCGCTGTCAGGCGCAATGTTGATCGCGCAGTCTGCAAACACATACTGCTCATCGCCGCGGGCCATAATGAAGACGCCGGATGTTTTCTTCACTCCTTCTTTTGTCTTAATGATTTGCAGGGCGGGACGCACCGTATCGGCAGTCGAATGAGCCGCACCGCTGACAAGACCGTCTGCCAGCCCTTTGTATACAAGCATCGTGCCGAAATAGTTTTCGTCCAAAAGGATTTGGCGGGCCTGTTCTTCCGTCGCTTTTCCTTTGCGGCGCTCTACGAAAGCTTGTACAAGGTCTTCCATTCCTTCGTATGTATGAGGATCATATATGTCAACTCCGTCAAGCGTTACATTTAATCCCTTTGCTTTTGCCGCAATTTCCTGTTCGTTTCCTACGAGAATCGGCTTTAGCACGTTTTTTTCGGCGAGGCTTGCGACCGCCGTCAAAATACGCTCGTCCATTCCTTCCGGAAATACGATTTTAACACCTTTTCCTGCTACTTTTTCTTGTACTGTTGTAAATAAATCTGCCACTGTATACCCTCCTTGAATAAATACAAAAACTCCTCTATTTAGGATACTCTTTTGCGGTATAAATTCAATCATTCAGCCTTAATTATAACGCTTTCATTTAAAAAACTCTTTTTTTTAATTAAATTAATCGGCAATTATATTTATTATACAACGGTCTGCCCCGCTTATACAGCGGACTTCATTTTCCGGCCAAGACTTCTAAGGGGATGAAGAAACGGAAACTATGGTATGATGAAGACAATTACATACGTATGAGGAGTGAAAATAATGAGCGAACAGCAGAAAACAAACGAAGCCGCACAAACGCTTGACGGCTGGTATGCCCTTCATGATTTCCGGACGATGGACTGGGCCGCCTGGAAGACGCTCTCAAGCGACGAACGCCAGATCATTATCAGCGAATTTACCGGACTCCTTGAAAAATGGGGCGCTGTCGAAAAAGCAGGAAACGGAAGCCATACATTGTACAGCATCGTCGGCCAGAAAGCCGATTTCATGCTGATGATTTTGCGTCCGACGATGGAGGAACTGAATCAAATCGAACTGGAATTCAATAAGTCGAAGCTCGCGGAGTACACGATTCCCGCCTATTCCTATGTATCCGTCGTCGAGCTTAGCAACTATATGGGAAGCGGGGACGGAGACCCTTACGAAAATCCGCAAATTCGTGCGCGCCTGTACCCAGAGCTCCCTAAAGCCAAATATGTTTGCTTCTATCCGATGGATAAAAGAAGATCAGGTGATGACAACTGGTACATGCTTTCAATGGAAGAGCGCAGAAATCTGATGCGCAGCCACGGCATGATCGGACGGGGATACGCCGGCAAAGTCAAACAGATCATTACGGGTTCAGTCGGATTTGACGATTATGAATGGGGTGTAACGCTCTTCTCCGATGATGTGCTGCAGTTTAAAAAGCTCGTCTACGAAATGCGCTTTGACGAAGTGAGCGCGCGTTACGGGGAATTCGGTTCATTCTTCGTCGGCAACCGCTTGTCAAATGAACAGCTGCCTGCATTTTTGCATGTTTAATGAGGAAAGCTCCAAAGACGATCGTCTTTGGAGCTTGATTTTTACTTGCAATTGCACGGCTGTGTCGGCGGAGTCGCTCTTTTTTGCACTTCGATTGAGTCTTCGGCATAGAAAGTCGAGCCGAGGCCGAGCACCCTGTTCTCCGCTCTGAACGTATACGTTCCGGCGGCAGGAAGCGTTTTATTCGCCAAAACGAGCTTGAACTCGGCGATGCCCAATAAATCAATCGTCAGCGGGAGTCTTACCGTTTTTCCGTTGTTCAAAATCTGCCCGGTCGTAAGCGCCCTTCCGTTTACCATATCTTTCGTTGTCGCAGAAAACCCCGAAGGCAACGTAAATTCAACCGTCCCCAGCGCCAAAATCGAGTTCGGCCTGTATGTCAGCTCAATATCGGAGAAAGACCATTCCTGCTTGCTGTTCCCCGTAATCTCTGCAAATAGTGAAGCCTTTGCAGCCGGACGGTTTACTGATTCCGATTTTAGAGCCTTTGCATCGGCATGAAAAGAAGGCAGAAAAACCGAAGCCATGATGACAAGGCCGGCCATCAACATCGACAATTTAGAACGAAACATCCTTTTTAACATTGCAAAATCCCCCTGTTATCATTTCAATTTTACACATGACCCAAAAAAACAAGACAACATCCTAACAAAACGCAAGCGTCACCTCCAAGTTGATCCTTTTCTATTAGAAACTATCATTTTCTGACAACCCAGTAAATGTATTTAATGTAATATTTTAAAAATAATAGAATGTGACCAGGCGATGCTCCTCTTGATTTTTTGATCCATTCATCAAAAGAGGCCCAATGAACCATTCGGCGCGGCCGATCGCCCGTTTATTGCCGGAGTATTCAAATGGGATCCAGCTTATGCAATTGAGACATCGTCATTCACTCAATGAAAACAATTTTCAAATGTAACAGTCTCTGCTTTCGAATAAAATCATCGTTTAATCACGCAAAAGACCGCTCGATTGAGCGGTCTTTTCATTTTGACTTTCTCGTTTTTGCCAGTCATATTCCAGACTTCTTCCTCATACTGTTAAAGGGATGAGAAACATTGAACTTTCACCTGACATCAACCCCAACCGTGCTAAAGCGGACTTTCCTGACGCCGATCCCGATAAGTACCAAACATGAAGCCGGGTAAAGGTCTGATTTTGATTCAATGACATCATAAGGAGGAACATCATGAAACCTAAGAAAAATCTTTTTCAGCCGCTCCAAGAGATTGAAATGCCGGATTTTCGGCCGCAAATGGGTGCCAACCCTTATCCGCAATTGGGGCACATGGGACAAATGGGACAGATGGGACAGATGTATCAACAGCAGGGGCAGCCGCAATTCCCGCAAATGGGCGGCCAGCCAACCTTTCAGCAGCCCGTCCAGCTGACCCAGCCGCAGCCGGCAGGCGTTCAGGTCCCACCCATGACTCCGGCGCAGCAAACCGGGCCGAGCATTCCGGGCATGCTGCCATTAGAGCAGTCGTATATCGAAAATATTCTGCGGCTCAACCGGGGGAAAGTCGCGACCGTATACATGACGTTTGAAAACAACCCGCAATGGAATGCAAAAGTGTTCCGCGGAGAAATTGAAGCAGCCGGACGCGATCATATCATTTTAAGCGATAGAAAAACGGGCACCCGCTATTTGCTTCTGATGGTTTACCTTGATTACATTACGTTCGATGAACCGATCGTTTACGACTATCCGTACTCAATGGCTTCATACACGCCTAGATAAAAGGTTCGGTTCTCTTTGAACCCGAACCCTTTTTTTATCATCAGACAAAATTCCGCGCATCATTATTACGGCTGAATTTATAAATGACGATTAAGAAAAATGCAGCCGCAAAGCCGAACAATATCAGGATATTTAAATATAAACTCTGAAATTGCTGTCCATCCTGCAGCTTTGTCAATGTGTCCAGCACCCATCGCTGCGGAAGGAACTCCGAGATTCTTTGAGCGAAAGGCGGCATGATCTCAACAGGCCAGAAACATCCGGAAAGCATGATTGTCGGCATGAAAATGAGATTCTGCAAGGCGCCCGCACCCTTGGAGCTGTTTGAGAAAACGACCGTGATCAATGCAAGACCGATGGCGCTCAGCGTAAATATCAAGAGCACAACCGCCATCTGCCAGAACGGAATGCCCGGATCGATATGAAAAACGTTTTTCATCATGAACAATGTAAAAAGGGTTTGAAATATCATGACAAACAAGCTTACGGTAATATTTGAGAATACGTACTGCCTTGCTGTAATCGGCGTGGTCAACAGCCTGAAATAAGTCCTGTTTTCCTTTTCTTTCACAAGAATTTCAGACAAATTCCCCGCTGAAAAGAGCATCGCCATCAGGAGAAATCCAACCGTTTGATACGTCATTCTGTTATTTTTCGATGCATCATCGAGCGTATGCGTTTTTAGCGTCACGCTTGAGTTCTGATAGTTTTTGTAGATTTTCTCAAAGGTTTGCGAATCTCCTTGCGCCGATTTGCCCATTACTGCGATATTGTCAATGTAATGATACAAATACGATTTCACAAAGCCCGTCACTTCAGCACCTTTAACAGATGAAATCCCGATATGTCCCGGCTTTCCGTCAAGCACGCTGTCAGTAAATCCTTTATCAAAAGTAATCGCACAATCAAGCGTTCCAGAGGCGATTTTCTCTGCTGCTTCCGAACTGCTCACCGCGCTTACCTTTACATTGTCAAGCCCCTTTAAAAAAGCCGCCGTGTCAGCGGTAATCTGACTTTTTTCATGATTGACAATCCCGACGTTCAGATCGGTTTTGTCTGTGCTTCCTTGCGTCATAAGGGCAACGAAGATCCCCAGCAGCGGAAGACACATAAACAGGAAGATATTTTTCTTGTTTTTAAATGTTACATTCAGCGAATTTTTCACGAGCCAAAGCATTTCTTTCATCTTACAGCCCCTCCCTTCTGCGCAGTCCGGCAACGGCGATCAGAAGCATGAACACGGATAAACCGATATTCAGAGCGGCCGCCGGCAGCGCGGCCGCCAAATCGTTTGCATAAATGACTTTCATCATGGCTTCATTCGACCATTTGATCGGGGAAAGTTTCGTGATCATGCTTAAAATACCTTCCGTATCATCTAATGGGAAATAAGCGCCTCCAAAAAAAGCAACCAGCGGAATCAGCACATTGATTATCGTCTTTGCCGCTTCTCCCGTTTTCGTCAAATAGCTGACGCCGACCCCAAGGCTCACCGCAAACAGCACGACGGTGAACAGGACAAACAGCACTAGGCCGATATGATCTCCCCAATTGGCTTTAAACAAAAATTTGCTGACAGCGACAACGAGAAAAATACAGAGCGCATTTGTCACAATCCCGCCAATCAGCTTTCCGGTGAAAATCTCCCATTTTTGAACGGGAGCGGCCACCAGCCTGTCGGCTGTGTTGCGGAGCCTTTCCCCGCGGATTAGGTAGCTGGCGTGTAAAGCCGCGTAAAGAGCGATCAGCGTAGTCATCGTAATAGAGTAATAATCAATAGCACTGGGCCGTTTTGCGGAATGCAGCGACGTGTCTTTAATATAATCATCATGAATGCTGTTGGCGAGCACTGCTCCAGCCTGCTTCGGATTGACCTTGTAAATCTCCGCTACGGTCTTATATTTATCCGTAAACGCTGACAGCATGCCTTGAATAATGCTTCCTTCAATGCTGTTTTGGTCGCTTTTATACAGCTTGATTCCGCTGCTCTCGATTTTGATGTATCCATCGTAGCGTCCTTTTTCGACTTCTTTCCGTCCATCCATATCGCTTAGCACTTTTTTAAAATGTACGCCCGATTTTTTTGCTTCCTTTGCAAAAACTTTAAAGCCTTGTGACAATTCCCCGTCTGATTGGTCTTTATACAAAACGTGAATATCATCAATCGATACTTGATGATTGAATTCGTTTGTCAGTGCGGTTCCCAAAATCACAATCAGCACGATCGGAAACGCCAGCATAAATATCAGCGTTTTTTTATCCCGAAAAGACGACAGAATTTCTTTTCTTGCGATGTTTACGATATTCAAGCCTCTGACCCCCTTTCTAGTCGCGTAAATTTCTTCCTGTCAGCGTCAGAAACACGGTTTCCAAGTTTGGCGCTTTTTCTTCCAATGAACGAATTTCGACACCGCTTGTCATCAGATATTCAATGATTTGGTTTAAATTGCTGACGCCTGTATCCGAGTTGATTTTCATCGTATTTTCCTCAACCGACACCGTCTCGACTCCCCTGATCTCTTTTAGTTTGCCGAGGTCGACATTCCCGGCTGATTTAACGGTAATCCAAATATCTTTCGTGTCGGTGATGATCGCCTTCAGCTGCTCTTTCGCGCCTTCCGCGATGACCTTTCCGTGGTCAACGATGGCAATCCGCGTACAAATCTCTTCGACCTCTTCCATATAGTGGCTTGTGTAAATAATGGTCGATCCCATGTCATTCAGCTTTTTCACGGATTGCAGAATGTAATTTCGCGAATGCGGGTCGATGCCGACCGTCGGCTCATCCATGATGATCAGCTTTGGCCTGTGGGCGATGGCGCAGGCGATATTCAGCCGTCTTTTCATCCCGCCCGAAAAGTTTTTCGGGAAGCTTTTATGTTTATCGCCAAGCCCGACAAATTGCAGTGCCTCCTCAACGCGTTCGTGTAAAAGGGATCCTCTCAGCCCGTAGAGCCCGGCGAAAAATTTCATATTTTCATAGGCCGTCAAATCTTCGTAAATCGCCAAATCCTGAGGAACGATGCCAATATTCATTTTGGCGTGCTTCCTGAATGCAGCGGTGTTTTTGCCGAGAATGAGAACCTCTCCCTCATTGCTTCGCAAAAGGCCTGAGATCATATTAATCGTCGTGCTCTTCCCCGCGCCGTTTGCCCCGAGCAAACCGAATATTTCCCCCTCTTCTATGGATAGCGACATATTATCAACAGCGACAAAATCCCCGAATTTTTTCGTAAGGTTTTTGATTTCTAATACATTCATCTTTTCACCTCATTTTGACTTTACGAAAATGATTATAAAAAAAAAGATGAATCCGCGGCAGTGCAGCAATTCATCTTTTTCACATGAGAAATTTCATATTCTTTTCATGAAATCATTCATGCTTCGGCAACAGCGTCGTCACGGAAAAACCGTTTGATCCGTCGACGATTACCTTTCCGTTGACAGACGCGGCCCGCTCCTCCATCCCGATGATTCCCATGCCTTTCTTAACCTTCTCTTGTCCCTTTCCGTTGTCTTTTACTTCGGTTTTGATAAGCGTATTCAGCACATGGATTTCGATCGATACCCGGGTCGCATCCGCATATTTCATCGTGTTGGTCAGCGCTTCCGTAATATTTTCAAATACGATTTTCCATTGAATATGAGTAATGACGTCCAAATCTCCTTTATGCAGAAAAGAAATATCGATATGATGCCGCGCCGAACATTCATCAATGAATAATTTCAGCTTATGGATGCCCATCTGTTCAGGAGGCGGCTTGATGTTCTTTAATGTCAGCCTGATTTTTTCGATTCCGTCTTTTGAAATGTTAATCGCGTTTTGCAGCAGCTCAGACGCTTTCTGTTTGTCTGTATCAAGCAGGCGTTTGGCCGCTTCAAGCTGAATGAGCGCCCCTGTCATCGAATGGCCGATTTTATCGTGGATTTCCTGTGACAAGCGGTTTCGCTCCTCTAATTTAAACGTATATTCAGACTGTCTGATATACTCTTTATTGTCATGCAAAGCCTTTGTTAAGGTCTGCATATCCTTTCTCGTTTGATCAATATGATCTTCAAGCATCTGAATCCGGGCTGAATCTTGTTTTAATATAGTGAAAATAAGAAATTGAAACAAAACCGTCAGTCCGTAAATCGCCAGCAACGATTCGCCGATAAAAGCGGCGGGTATAAGAGATAACGTCAATATCATCCACTTAGGCTGCACGTCAAACAGCAATTCATACACGCTAAGCGGCATCAGCAAAATGAATAGAGGATGGACATGCTGATAGGAAGCAACCGAAATAATAATCGATAAGACGGCGATCCCCTTTTTGAGCGCTCTCCTTTTTAAAATGCCGATGATGATATTGACACAAAAGTACAGGATTAAACAAAAAACGATCCACGGAAGATTCCCGACAGGCGATTGTATGCAGCTTAACACGATATATCCAAGCATGATGAGCTTGACGATGATCATCCAAAATTCCATTGCGGTTCCTCAGTTCAGATTCGATTTTCCGGTTAAATAATAGATCGCGATCTGTGTGCGGTGTTCCAGCCCCGTCTTCCCCAGTATCGAAGAAATATAATTCGCTATCGTCCCTTCCGAGATAAAAAGCTCTTTCGCAATTGCTTTATTGGAAAGTCCCCTGGCGATTAAAGCCATAATGCCAAGCTCTCTTTCAGTGAACAGGCTTTTGTCGATTTTCGGTTCCGGATCTTTACGCTCGGTTAAATTCGACTTGATTTTATCGAGAACAACATCCTGCATCACGATGCTTCCGTGATACACGCTTTTGATCGCATCCCTGATCCGTTCCGGCTCGGTGTTTTTCAGCAAATATCCTTTTGCCCCGTTCTGTATGGCGGCTACAATATATTCATCATCATCAAACGTTGTTAAAATGAGCGGCTTTGTCCCCGTTTGTCCCGAAATGAACTTTGCCGCTTCGACCCCATTCATATTCGGCATGCGGACATCCAGGAGGGCAATATCCACATCATGTCCGCTGCAATACTCTACAGCCTGACGGCCATCCTCCACCGTGGCCAGCACGTCTATTTCATCGTACGTACTCAAGATAATCTTCATGCCTTCTCTGATAAATGAATTATCATCCGCAATCATCACTTTAATTTTCATCGTTTTTCGCGCGTGAGACCTAAAGACCCCGCAGCGTGCACACCCCTTCTATACAACATGCTTCAGCAGGGCCTCCGCATCTGTTCATAACATTAAATTTATCATGAATCAGTTTGCGTTAAAATAACAAAAGCCAATCTCTTAAAAAGATTGGCTTTTATAGAAACTATAAGTATTTGACCGCCGACACGGCGATCATGATCCATGCCGCGATGAATGCCACGCCGCCAAGCGGAGTAATGGCGCCGAGGACGCTGATTTGCGTCAAGCTGAGGACGTATAAGCTTCCTGAAAATAAGACAATTCCCGCAAACATCAGCCAGCCTGCCGCCGTAATGCTTCCAGCGCCGGAAAGCTTCCCGGCAATGAGCGCGATGGCCAGCAATCCGAGTGCGTGGTACATATGATATTGGACACCCGTCTGCCAGATTTGCAGATATTTCTCAGGAATTTTCCCTTCAAGCCCGTGAGCTCCAAAGGCTCCAAGGGCAACCGCAAGCATTGCATTTATCGAACCTAGAATCAAGAATAATTTCATTATGAATCGACCGCCTTTCTCTACTCATCATAGCGTACAAGCTTAAGATTTCAACTTTCAAAACGCTATGACACGATATTGTCAAATTTCTTTTTTCTCAGCTGTATCTGCTCTGCCGCGATTGCCACAACCGTCCCGAGGACAAGCCCGTTGCTTAAAATGGAGACAAGCACAGGATGCATTCCTTCGAGCGCGCTCTCGGGAACAAACATAACGCCGACGCCGGCTAAAAGCGCAACTCCGGCGACAAAGCGGACGCGGCCGAGTTCGCCTTTTCCATACGAATCAAATTCGGCAAATGCCAATCCGACCATTGTCGAAAACACGACGAAGTTAACCGCAAAGCCGACCGGAGACGGAAGACTTGCAAATATATTCATGATAAACGGAAAAAAGCTGATGCAAGCCACGATCATGCTCCCAAGCAAAAACGGCTTTTTCGAGGAAATTCTCGTCGTTTGAATAAAGCCTGCAGCTCCGGAAATCGGCACGGTTCCGACTGCTCCGAACAGGCCGCTCAGGCCATGGCCGAAAGCGGCGATGAAACCCGCTGGACGGGCGCGCTTTTTTTCTTCAAGCTTTTCAAACTGCCTGACCGCCCCTTCCACTACGCGGATGCTCGCCAGCATATTGACAATCAAGAGCACCGTGATAAATAAAGACGTTACGACCAAACCGCTGTCAAACACCGGCATTCCGAACGGAAAGATCTCAGGCCAATGAAAGAGCCCTTTCGTGTGCTGCACAGGCTTTGCGACGCCGAAAACGGCAAATAACACCCAGCCGCCGAAAAGCGCAATTAAAATCGAATACTGCTTGAGAAAGGCCACATTCGACCTGCTCATGAGAAACGTCGCAAGCATGATGAAGACAGCAATCAAAAAAACGGGACCGTCAAACTCGTTTTTGCGGTAGCCGATCCCCATGATTCCTTTCACAATCGGGTCGCTCAGCTGCATGACCAATAACAGCAAATAAATTCCGGTCACGACCGGAGTAAACAGTACAGCCAGCTTTTCTATAATCTTAAACAAGCTGAATATGAAAAAGAACACCGCACTCAGCAGCATTGCGCCCTGAAGCGCTTGAAGCGTCTCGGTGTATGCGGCGAACACGGTCCCCGTAAGCCCCGCATAGATCGTGTAGACCCCCCACCAAAGGCCGGCCGGACTCTCATTAATCGGTAAACGGTGCCCCGTTAAGCATTGGATAAAGGCCGTCGTTCCCAACACGAAAAACGTGCTTTGAATCAATTCTGCTGTCTCCGCTTGATTCAGCTCAAACGACTGCCCGATCGCTATGGGCACCACGATGGAGGAGGCGATCATGAACGCCGTCCATTGCAAAGCCCCAAAAAGCAGTTTCAATTTTATCAACCTCTCTCTTTAAAAACAGAACGATCTAGAAATCAAATATTGAATCCCCGTTGCCGTCTTCCTCCTTATTTTGTTTCTCCTGTTTTTGATATTGTTCGGCTCCGGCGCTTCCCATCATTTTTTCCAGCATCAGCTGGTCGCTTGCAGATTTCGCCGGCTGAATGTAAGGTGAAGGCTGAACGGCCGGCCGTTCTTGCTCGACGATAACATCGCACAGGGAACGAATAACGGCTACGTGCATTTTCAGCTCGTTCTCCCGATGGCAATTCTTTGCCTTTTTCAATTCTTCCTCCATCTTTTGAAGCAGACTTGATATATGTATGTTCATAAAATTTGTCCTCCAAACCGTGTTCAATGTCCACTTCATTTTAACAAATTACATTCGCATATGCAGAACGCACTTTTCTATATTCAACAATAAAAATCCATTTTCCACCCGCGGATCTTCATTTTTTGCGGTCGTTCATCCTCTGCTAAACATCCGCAAAGCCTTTTCTCACCCAAAATCAGAAGTTGACAAAAGGAAAACCGGCAGACGATAAAACGTTTTCAAAAAAGCGGACTGCTTTATGTAATGAAGGAAAGAACCGCCTGCATTCAGCGGTTCTCCAGTTTTTCCAGGCTCGGAATAGCCCAGTCGATCGGCTCTTCATTGATTTTTTCCAAGAATTCATTTGCCCTTGAGAACGGCCGGCTTCCGAAAAAGCCGTACCTTGCCGAGAACGGACTTGGGTGCGGCGACTCGATGATAAAGTGTTTCGAGGTGTCGATTCTTTCCTTCTTCGCTTGAGCGTGCCGGCCCCAAAGAATAAAGACGACCGGTTTTTCCCTTTTATTCAAAGCGTCGATCACGCTGTCGGTCAGCCTCTCCCATCCTTTTCCTTTATGGGAATTCGCCTGCCCCCGCCTTACGGTCAACACCGTGTTTAACAGGAGGACGCCCTGCTTGGCCCAGCTCACGAGCGAGCCGTGATTCGGGATATCGGCGCCGATGTCGCTTTGCAATTCTATAAATATATTTTTCAGCGAAGGCGGCGGATTCACTCCCGGTTTGACGGAAAAGCTCAGGCCGTGCGCCTGTCCCGGTCCGTGGTACGGATCCTGACCGAGTATGACGACCTTGACCTTTTCATAGGGAGTGTAATGCAAAGCATTATAAATGTCGTGCGGTTCAGGGTAGATCGTGTGCTCTGAATATTCTCTTTTCAGCATTTCCCTAAGCTCTTGGTAATATGGCTTTTCAAATTCTTGATGCAGCTGCTCCCACCAGCTGTCATTCAAAATCTGCTTCAACGGTTCAACCTCCCTAACGTTATACTGAACTTACGCTGATGAGTCTCGAAATGACAGGCTCTCCGTCCCATACGATTTCACTTTCGGCCTCTCTCTTTCTCATGGCCGGTTCTTTAAGAAGCACGAAAAAATTTTTTGTCGGCAGCTTGCCGAGCTGATGTTTTTCACACAAAACGTCCAAATAATACTGCCTCATTCCGCCCAGATTTCCGGATTGATTGTCTCCTTGCTCTGAAAAAGCATAGATGACGCTCGCGGCAGGCACCCTTTTGATATGAAATCTCTCTGCTGCACGCAGGAAAAAGTCCCAGTCCCAATAATTGTGGACATCCGGGTCAAAATAGCCGATTTCATCGTGCAGCGATCGTTTATACATGCTTCCTGAAGGGACATATGTAGAAAATTTCCTCATCTCCTTCACATCAAACGAATAAGCGAAAAGCTGACGGCTTGTCGGGATTCGCGCATCGCCATTGGTTTCAAACGATACGATTTCGGCATCTGAATAAACAAAATCCGCCGCTTCAAGCGCTTTTGCCATTCTTTCCATATGGCACGGAGTGAAAAAATCATCGTCATCACAAAGCATAATAACATCTCCGGCCGCTTCTTTCACCCCTATATTTCTCGCTTTTACATGTTTGACATTTTCTTTCAGATTGATCACCTTGATCGGAAGTTCTGAATAAAGATACTGCACGACGTCAACTTTTTCGCCTGCGTCATTTACGATGATCACTTCAAACGGTTTAACAGATTGTTTGGCAATGGATTCAAGCGATTCGCACAATGCGTGAATCCGATTGTGCGTTACGATTACGACCGATATATTCATAACAGGTTTATTAGCGCTCCTTCATCTTTCAGTTTATTTCCTTATTAAATCATAAAAAGAACGATTTCACATGCATCAAAAGGCGCCCTAGCTTTTTCATATGATAAATGGCTGAAGGACCGCTTGCCTATCACATTTCAGTCAATTCATTGTACTCTTATCAAAAGCTGTCTATAATAAAAACTATACCAATCTGAAGATGGAATCTCTTTTATGGAGGCTTGACAATCATGACAATGCACAAAGCGCTGACAATCGCCGGCTCCGATTCAAGCGGAGGCGCCGGAATACAAGCGGATTTAAAAACATTCCAGGAAAAGAACGTATACGGGATGACGGCCTTAACGGTGATCGTCGCCATGGATCCGGAAAACAGCTGGAACCACCAGGTGTTCCCGGTTGATACCGGTACTATCAAGGCACAGCTTGCTACGATCGTCGATGGCATCGGCGTCGATGCGATGAAGACGGGAATGCTGCCTACCGTTGAAATTATCGAGATTGCGGCAAAAACGATTACAGAACACAATATGAAAAATGTCGTTATTGATCCGGTCATGGTATGCAAAGGAGCAAACGAAGTATTGTATCCCGAGCATGCAAAAGCTTTGCGGGAGCTTCTGGCACCCCTTGCGACGGTTATAACGCCGAATCTTTTTGAAGCCGGACAGCTCAGCGGTCTTGGCGAAATCACAACCGTTGAACAAATGAAGGAAGCGGCAAAAGCGATTCATGACCTTGGTGCCAAGCACGTCCTCATCACCGGAGGAGGCAAGCTGAATCACGAAAAAGCGGTTGACGTGTTATTCGACGGACGGGAAGCCGAAGTGATCGAAGGGGAGCGAATCGACACCCCTTATACACATGGTGCAGGCTGCACCTACTCGGCGGCGATAACGGCCGAACTTGCTAAAGGTTCAAGCGTAAAAGAAGCCATTTATGCGGCCAAAGAATTCATTACGGAAGCCATTCGCGAATCATTCCGCTTAAATGAATATATCGGGCCGACAAAACACTCTGCTCACCGGCTCAGCGGAAAATAAGAGAACCCCTTTAAAAGGGGTTCTTTCATTCTTGACGGAAGGATTACCCGTCCTGATTCGCGCTTATATTTCTTGCCGATGATTTTAAAAAGGCTTCGATCGATTCTACAAAAAGGGCATATTCTTTCATTTGTTCGTACGTGCCCGAAAGGCTCTCTTTTATCTTTTCCTTTGGAATGGTTTGTTCGTCAATATCCCGGATCAGCTTCCTTACTTGCAGGAGCAAGTCGTTGTATTCTTCTCTCGTATCCTCAATATGTTCTGCTATTTCTTTCAAACGCGATGCTGTCAATCGTTTTTCCAAAGAAACAACCCCTTTGCACTGCACAATATCTAAAAAAAGCATATCATAAAGGGATTTTTAAGCCAATGTCCAGGATGTCACCTCCGCTTTGATCTCTTTTCTGGCGGAAATCGAAACACGATTATTTCCCGGGTAAGGAAAATATCGTGCTGTAAACACTTCTTCGCCGCCGTTGACGAAAACTTCTATAGAAGACGAATCCAGGAAGATGTTTACATCTTTAAGCCTCTCAACCCGGCAATGTCTGGCTTCCGTTCTTTCATCAACATAGCTGTTCCTTTCTAAAGTCAAGAGGCCGTCCGTTTTGCTGTAAATCAGGCGGGCTGCTCCTCTGAAGGATATGTCAAATCCTTCTTCTATATACTGCGGAATCAGTAAAATTTCCGCTTTTTCAGGTTGTTTTACATCGAGCATTTCAGTGTCTTGCTTGAGTGAAATGTGAGCGTTTTTTTCCTCTTGACGCAGGGTTCGCAGCTCCTGAACCGGCTTTTGAACCAGCCGGTTTTTTTTCAGCGATAATTCCCTCGGCAATGTCATACAATGCACCCATTCATTCGGAATCGTCGGCTGGCTTTGTTCATCCTGATCGGGAACCCCCATCCATCCTATTAAAATCCGCCTGCCTGATTCATCTTTTGTCGTCTGCGGCGCATAAAAATCAAAGCCGCGGTCAAGTTCTTCAAAATCGCCGTGCCTAAGCGCCGGTTTCCGCTCATCTAATTCACCGACGAAATATCCCGACTGATATACATTTTGAAAGCGGAAGCCTTCCGCTTCCAACCCTTGAGGGCAGACGATCAAAATATCCTTTCCATCGAGTGTGATGATATCCGGGCATTCCCACATATAACCGAACTCGCCGAGCTGATCTGTATTGGAGCCGGTCAAGTCGCCGAGAAACGACCATTCCGTCAAGTTTTGGGAAGTAAACAGCACCGCCCTTCCTTCAAGCCGCTCTGTCTGTGCGCCGAGCACCATATACCAGCGCCCGTCTTTTTTCCACACTTTCGGATCGCGGAAATGTGCCGTATACCCTTCGGGAAGTCTTGCGACGACTCCCCGTTTTTCAAATGAAATGCCGTCTTTTGAGACAGCATGACATTGATAGGTCTCACGGTTTCCTTCCTCATCACGGACATTCCCTGTATAGAAGACGTGCAGCATGTCATTCTCAGCGATCGCGCTGCCTGAATAGCATCCGCTTCGGTCATACCAATCGCTTGGCGTAAGGGCGATCTCTTCGTGTCGCCAGCGGACAAGGTCCCTGGAAGAATAATGTCCCCAGCATTTGGCCCCATGCCCCGTCTTAAAAGGCATCCACTGGTAAAAAAGGTGGTATGTGCCTTTCCATTGAATGAAGCCGTTTGGATCATTCAGCAGTCCGACAGGCGGCATAATGTGATAATGCAGGCGGTATGGATCCTGATTGACGATGTTTTCATACGCTGCAACCCGTTTCATGGCTTGTTCGCGAAGTTCCTGATCACGCACGTTCATATTTGCCGACCCTCCATCAGTTCTTTTTCTCATCTTCGTTGATCCCTAAGAAAAAAGCCGTGATAAACGCAGTGACGACGGCAATGCCCATGCCGATTAAATAGTTGATAATATTTGCCGTTCCAAACGGTGCGGCGATCGCGATCATCGGAATTCCCGTCAAGCCGTAGGCGTTTGCGGCAACGTTTGTAAAGACGACATATGCTCCGCCCAGCGCCCCGCCCGCCATCGCGCCGATGAACGGCTTGCGGTAGCGAAGGTTGACTCCGAAAATGACCGGTTCGGTAATGCCCAGGAATGCTGAGAAAGCAGCCGGTAACGCGATTTCTTTTGTCTTCGCCCGTTTTGCCAGGAAGAAAACGGCAAGCCCTGCACCGCCTTGGGCAACATTCGCCATCGACCAGATCGGCAGCAGGTAGTTTCGGCCGATATCGGCGATGAGGCCGGCCTCAATCGCATGAAAGCTGTGATGAACGCCGGTAAGAACGATAAGGGAATATGTCCCGCCAAAAATCAATCCCGCAACAGGTCCAGCATGATCGTACACAAAGGTCAAAACATTCGTAATTCCCGAACCGAGTCCTCTTCCAAGCGGCCCGATCGCAATAAAAGCGATAAATCCGGTTAAAATGATCGTCAAAAACGGTGTTACCAACAGGTCAATCGCATTAGGGACAATCTTTCTTGTCCACTTCTCAATTTTACTCATGAGATAAACCGCCAAGAGAATCGGAATCACTGTTCCCTGGTAGCCCAGCATCTCAATTGGAATGCCGAAGAAATGCAATACTTCAGGCTTCGCTTCAGCGAGCCCCCATGGATTGAGGAGACTTGGATGAATCAAAATCCCCCCGATGACAGCTCCCAAATACGGATTTCCGCCAAATTCCTTCGCTGCACTGACACCGATCAAAATCGGCAGAATGATAAACGCAGCACTTGAAAACATATCGAGCAGCTTAAAAAGCGCCGAATCAGGGCTGACCCATTGAAACGCTTTCATCATTCCCAAAAGACCCATCAATAAACCGCTTGCAACAATGGCCGGAATGATCGGCACAAAAATATTTGACAGCGTTTTCGCAAAACGCGCCACAGGGTTCATGTTTTGCTTTGCAGCTTCATTGTGCTGAACCGTCTCTTTTTGATCAAGCTGAAGCGCTTTTGCAAATTGCTCGTACACTTTATTGACAAGCCCCGTTCCAAAAATAATCTGGTATTGGCCTGAGCTGGAAAAAGCCCCCTTTACCCCGTCAAGCTCTTCTATCTTTTCCTGATCGATTTTTTCCTGGTCTTTCATGACCAAGCGCAATCTTGTCGCACAATGAGCCGCGCTGATAATATTATCTTCCCCGCCGAGCAGCTCGATGAGGCGTTCGGCAATTTCTTTGTGATTCATGATGACTCCTCCTTTTTGTTTAAAAAAAAGCAGAAAAGACCTAAAATTCGCCAACGAATAAGAGGACATATTTTCCCCCACTCATGTAAGCAAATTTTAGGTCTTGCCTGCTTTACCAGTCACAATCCCCGGTATTTATTTTTGATACGCTTTCATTTTATTATGTGACAGCGCTTTCGTCAATTGTTTTTTTAAAAAATATAGGAAAATTGAACGAAAAAAAGCCTGATCGCACGAACATCAGGCGGTATCACATACGGGAATCTTGTAAACGCTGGACATGCAGCGTAATATAGCCGACCTCCGATTCCGGGAGATCAAGATCATATTCGGTTTTTACGTAATCCGCCAGCCCTGCCGCACACCGGTAGCTTTCAGGATACTTTTTCCGGATGAAATAAAGCATGTCATCGTCCATCACGTGAAATGCCTCATTTGATTCCAGCCGATTGACCGCATACCTTAAATGCGTGACAAGACGCTGATAGGAAATGCTGTCTTCATCAATCGTCCGATTGAAGCAGCATTCGATTTTTTCAATCATTTCTTTGATGATCGTCGTGTATTTAATCGTCTTCTGCATGTTTTCCGCATCCATTTTTGCGGTATGAATATGCAGCGCGATATAACCCGCTTCATCATCGGGCAAATCGACACCGAGCCTCTCTTTTACGAAGCCGATCGCCCAGAGTCCGATCTCATATTCTTTTTTATAAAGCGCTTTGATTTCATTTAATAATTTATTTTGAATCACGAATCCTTTGCGGATTCGTTCAATGGCAAATGATAAATGATCCACAAGGGAGATGTGGACATGATCGCTCAGCGGTGCGGACAGCTGCCCTTCCGCATAGCTGATGATCTCTTCGGCAGCTTCAATATGTTCTTCCGGAAGCGTTTCGAGGATTTGTTTGAATTTCTCGTTTTCTTCATGAATGGTAAAAATTTTTTCCACCTTTTGTGCTGAAATGGTGTCATTTTTACCTTTTTGAAAAGCGATTCCCGGGCCCATGACAATCTTTTCCTGACCATCCTCCTTTATTATTGCTGCATTGTTATTCAACACTTTATAGATTTTCAAGGCTGTCACCCACTTCCCGTTATGAGTGGGATTTTACCTTTTTTATGTGATCGTGTAAAGTTCAGGTCCTGCTCTCACCCGTCTTGACGTTTTTTTGCACACATCAGGGCCACTTTCTTTCATGACATCAGCCGGCAATACCCGCCTGTATTCCAACATGAATGCCCCGTTCCTTTCCGGTTGCTTGGCAACCCCTCCGGAATACACCGCTCTTTGCTCATATGTACGCCCGGCTTCCCTGAACACCTTCTCCAGACTCCCGCGTACGGGCATCACCCAGCCCAGAAGTACGGTTATCCACATTTTAAAAAAAGAAATCATACCCTTCACACCAATCCCTCCAATTTTTTAAAACTAGCAACTCTATGAAAACTCCTGACCCTATCTTATCCCGCCAAAATGAAAATGTTTGTCACAATGTGAGTGAAAAAAGATACTAGTTTTTAGAAGTTTTGTTGAAAACTGAAGGAACCGGATTAAAAAGATCGCAAACAGCCGTTTTAAACTTATTCACACGTTATCCTAAAGATAAACACAGATTACCCACAATACATATCCACATATCCACATTATTATTCAACATTTAGTACAAGAACAAACATTCCCCACTATATCTATACACAAGTTTATTAACATATACACAGTAAAATGTGAATAAACCCGAATATTCATTCGCCAATTCATTGAATCACTGAAAATCATTTCTATATAAAGAAGGATTATGGTAAAAATGAGAGAATATTTAAAAAGTTCAAAACTCTAAGTATCGTAAATAAAGGGGGAAAACGTGTTGAAAAAAGGGGTTATCCGCTATTCCATTTTTGCTTTCATTCTATTTTTCACTCTATCTGCTTTCCTCACCGGAGTTCAGGCAAAAACGGCATCTGTGAAAGCATCTCCTGAACTGGAGAAAGCCGAGATTTTCGGGGATATTGACGTGACATCGGACAAACAGACAACGGTCATCGTTGAATTGAAAGAAAAATCGCTGGCTGAAGCAAAGGCCGAAGGGGAAAAACAAACAAGGGCCTCCTTAAAAACGGCGCGCAGCAAAGCGAAAAACAAAGCTTTTAAAACGATCAAAAAAGCAAAGATCAAACGCGAATATGACAGGGTTTTTTCCGGGTTTTCCATGAAGCTGCCCGCCAGTGAGATTCCAAAGCTTCTGTCCGTCAAAGAGGTGAAAGCCGTTTATCCTAACGTGACCTATAAACCGGACAATATCAAGAGCAAAAATGTAACGCTGGCCGCTGACGAGATTTATCCACAGATGGATAAAAGCGCGCCGTTCATCGGCGCGGATCAAGCATGGAAATCGGGGTACACCGGGAAAGGCATTAAAGTTGCCGTCATCGACACCGGCGTTGATTATACACACCCTGACCTGAGGAAGAATTTCGGGCCTTACAAAGGCTATGACTTTGTGGATAATGATTACGATCCGCAGGAAACGCCGGCAGGGGATCCTCGCGGAGAAGCAACTGACCACGGTACACACGTTGCCGGCACGATCGCCGCCAACGGTCAAATCAAGGGCGTGGCGCCTGAAGCTACCCTCCTTGCTTATCGCGTGCTCGGCCCCGGCGGTTCCGGTACGACCGAAAACGTGATTGCAGGGATCGAAAAAGCCGTCGCTGACGGAGCGAAAGTTATGAACCTTTCCTTGGGGAATTCGCTGAACAGCCCCGATTATGCAACGAGCATTGCGCTTGACTGGGCGATGTCCGAAGGCGTAACCGCCGTTACATCAAACGGCAACAGCGGACCGGACAACTGGACCGTCGGATCGCCTGGAACCTCGCGGGAAGCGATTTCCGTAGGCGCCTCACAGCTGCCTTACAACGAATATGCTGTGAAATTTTCTTCGTATTCCACAGCCAAGCTGATGGGATACGATGAAGAAAAAGACGTTCAGGCGCTGAACAACAATGAGGTTGAGCTTGTTGATGCAGGACTTGGACAAGCTGACGATTTTTCAGGGAAAGAACTGAAAGGCAAGGTTGCGGTGATCCAAAGAGGGGCCATTCCGTTTGTGGATAAAGCGGAAAATGCGAAAAAAGCCGGAGCGATCGGAGCTGTTGTCTACAATAATGCGGCCGGCGAAATCGAAGCCAATGTAATCGGCATGGCCGTTCCGACGATCAAACTGTCGAAGGAAGAAGGAGAAAGCCTTGTTCAGCAGATAAAAGCCGGAAAGCGCTCGGCGGTCTTCTCGTTTACATTGGCAAAAGAGCTTGGTGAAACGATTGCATCCTTCTCATCCAGAGGACCTGTCATGGATACTTGGATGATCAAGCCGGATGTTGCGGCGCCTGGCGTCAATATCGTCAGCACGGTCCCTACGCACGATCCGCAGCATCCGCACGGCTACGCGTCAATGCAGGGAACAAGCATGGCTTCGCCTCATGTGGCCGGAACGGCTGCGATTCTAAAGCAGGCCAAGCCGGACTGGACGCCGGAGCAAATCAAAGCCGTTCTTATGAATACAGCGGCAAAGTTAACGGATGAAAACGGAAAGCTCTACCCTCACAACACGCAAGGGGCCGGCAGCATCCGGATCATGGACGCCCTCAAGGCTTCTTCAATCGTGACGCCGGGCAGCCATTCCTATGGGACATTCATGAAGGACAAAGGAAAGCAAACAAAAAAACAGACGATTACGATCGAAAACCTTTCATCATACAGAAAGGCCTATCAGCTTGACTATTCTTTTAAAGGGCAGGGCATTTCCGTCAAAGGCACGAAGCAGGTCACAATCCCTGCACACAAAACAGAAAAAGCCGTTGCCAAAGTAACCGTCAACTCGGCCAAAACAAAAGCGGGCACTTATGAAGGCACCGTCACCGTCCGTGAGGGAGGCCAGAAAGTTGCCGAAATCCCAACCTTGTTCATCGTTAAAGAGCCCGATTACCCGCGCGTGACATCGGTAACCGTTGAACCGGGAGCAAAACAGGGAACATATACGGTTGAAGCCTATCTGCCGGGCGGAGCGGAAGAGCTTGCATTTCTCATTTATGACCAAAACCTTGAGTTTATCGGTCAGGCAGGCGTCTATAAAAACCAGGGGAAAGGCTATCAGTCCTACGGATGGAACGGCAAAATCAACAACTCAGCCTCACTTGAACCGGGTGAGTACTACATGCTCGCTTACGCCGTTTCAAAGGGGAAATCGAGCTACGTCCTGACAGAGGAACCGTTTATCGTCGAATAATGACAAGCCTTGTTGAGAATCACTCAACAAGGCTTTTTTATGTTAAAATGCGGATAACAAAAATTTCCTCGCGTTCACGGGAGAACTCCTTCTCTTCAAAAACGTGAAAAAAGCGACCGGAGGACTGCGTATACATGATTTCTTTTCTCGTATTGTTCAGCTTATCCTTCATGGCTGTCTGCTTTATCTTTTTCACGGTTTTGTATGCCGCCGTCAATCTGCAGCAAAAGCAAGCGAATCCGTTTCAGAAAGCGGCGGAGCAAACGGTTGACACCGTCCTCCTTTTGCCGCTCAGCTGGCTGTTTACAACCGCGTATATCACCGGCCTCATCTTCCTGATCCCCGTCCGCTTTATGTTGACGATCTTCCAGAGAAAACGGTAAATTCAGTTTTGAAACGCTTCAGCCAAAAGGCGGTATGAATTCAGTTTATCCCGGAAATCGTGCGTGATCGTCACCGCCATGATTTCATCGGCTCCGTATGCACCGGCCAGGGCAAGCAGCTGTTGTTTCACCTGCTCTTTTGTGCCGATTACCATGCGCTTGCGGTTTTCCTCGACTCTCTTCTTCTCATAAGGCGAATATTGATACGATAAAGCAGTTACCAAAGACGGAAAACCTTCTGTCACCATTCCCTGCTCATTCGCCAATAAAGAAAAATCAAGGCTTTTGGCAAGGCGTTCCGCCGCGTCTTCCGTCTCCGCGCAAATGACGAACACGGCGACGGTCACCTTCGGCCGGTCTCCCAATACGGAAGGCTTAAACCTTTCTTTATAAAGCCTGACCGCGTCTTCACCGCCTTCACCGTTGATGAACAGGGCAAAGGTATAGGAAGCGCCGACTTGCGCGGCAAGCCTCGCGCTTTCTCCTGACGACCCAAGCATCCATACCTCCGGAGCCGATCCGACATTCGGAGATGCGGTTAAATTTGGAAAGCGGTGGTGTTCATCAGCTTGATCATGCAGATATGTGATAAGGTCCTGAATCTGTTCCGGATACTTGTCGGTCTTGCGCCTGCCGCCGTCCAGCAAAGCCATCGAAGCGATCGGCATCCCTCCAGGCGCCCGTCCGAGCCCGGCATCAATTCTGCCCGGTGCAAGACCTTCCAACACCCGAAAGTTCTCAGCAACTTTATAGGCGCTGTAATGAGGCAGCATGACGCCTCCAGATCCTACGCGAATGTTTTCCGTCTTGGCCGCGATATACCCCATTAAGACTTCAGGGCTTGAGCCTGCAAGGTTTCTTGAAAAATGGTGCTCTGATACCCAAAACCTTCTGTATCCGAGCTTTTCAGCCATTTGCGCAAGCTCGACTGTCTGTCGCAAAGCCGCTTCAGGGGTGCTCCCTTCGGAAACGGGTGACTGATCCAATATGCTTAGCGATATCATGTTGTTTCACCCCAGTTTACTTTTTTGGCGTAAAAAGAAATAATAGTATCTAAGCGAACATCAAAGGAGCATAAGGATTGATGAATGAGAAAGAGCCTCTACAAAAACCGGACGCGCCACATGAAGAAGAAAACTTTGCAAAAGGCTGTTTATTCGGAATCCTTTTCAGTCTTCCGATTTGGCTCATTGTTTATCTTCTGATCAAGCATTTCATCATCAAGTAGAGACAAGACACATGTTAAGGCCGCCGATGCGATCGGCAGCCTTTTGCTTTGGAAGCGGAGATTTTGCTGCCTCTTCCCCTACCTTTTATTAAACCCTTTCTCTTTCACAAACCGATGCATGTACGTTCGTTTCGGCTCTTTGAGATTTTGGGTGATTTGCTCTGTCCACTTGTCGGCCCGCTTGCCGTTCGTCCTGTTTTCATAATAGCTTGAAATGGTTTCATCATATGCGGTCAGATGCTTTTGAAAATCGCCTTCATCCACATTGTAGGTATTTTCATGATAGATATGTTCAAACGGAAGCCTTGGCTTTTTCGAAGACGGGTTGGCCGGATGGCCGACGACAAAGCCGAACAGCGGAAGCACGTATTCAGGCGTTTTCAATATCTCCGCAACTTTCTCCAGATCGTTTCGAATCCCGCCGATATAGCAGATGCCAAGCCCCATCGATTCCGCCGCAATCGCCATGTTCTGGGCGGCAAGGGCCGCGTCAATGACGCTGACCATAAAGGTCTCCGTTCCTTCCAGAGAAGCCTTGACGTCCTCCCCTTTATTCCCGGCGATTTTGTCATGCCGGTAAAGGTCCGCGCAAAAAACAAACAGATGGCCGTTTTTCTCGACATACGGCTGATTGCCGGCCAAAGCGGCGAGTTCCCGTTTTTTGCTTTGATCGGTTACGCCGATGATCGAATACGCCTGAATATAGCTTGAAGTCGATGCGCTCTGGGCGCTTTCCACAAGAACGCGAATCTCTTCTTCCGTCAGGCGCTGATCTGTGAAAGACCTGATCGAACGGTGCTGTAATATCGTTTCAATCGTTTTATTCATCTTTAGACCTCCTCTTTGTCTTTATCATATCCAACATCTGCATATCTCTAAAGCAAAACGTCTTGAAAAAGTGTTCAATTCCGTATGTTAAAATGATAGAATCATTTTAATATTTTGATCGGGAAAGGAAGATGACGGTGGAGTCCTTAATGAAAGAATTAGATGATTTATATCCGGAAATGGTCGAGCTCAGGAGGCATTTTCACCAATACCCAGAGCTGTCCCATCAAGAGGTCAATACACCTCTGACCATTGCGAAATATTTGGAGAGCTTTGGCGTTGAAGTCAGGACAAATGTCGGCGGGCAAGGCGTCGTAGGCATAATCAAAGGGGGCCGCCCGGGGAAAACGGTTGCCCTTAGAGCCGACTTTGACGCGCTTCCTTTACAGGACCAAAAAGATGTGCCGTACCGGTCAACCGTCCCCGGCGTCATGCACGCCTGCGGCCATGACGCGCATACCTCGGCCCTTCTGATCGCCGCAAAAGTGCTGATGAGGCATCAAACAGATTTGAAAGGAAACATCGTCCTCATTCACCAGTTTGGAGAAGAGGTTACACCGGGCGGGGCAAAGCCGATGATCGAGGACGGCTGCCTTGACGGAGTGGATGCCATCTTCGGCACCCACATTTGGGCGCCTATGCCGGTCGGGCAAGTCGGAGTAAAGGCCGGCGCCATGATGGCCGCGGCAGACAAATTTAAAATTACGATTACGGGGCGCGGCGGTCACGGAGGCGCGCCTCACCTGACGACAGACGCCTTGCTTACAGGAGCTTCCGTTATCAGCCACCTTCAGCAGATCGTAAGCCGCAGAGTCGATCCGACGGAAGCGGCCGTCATTTCAATCGGGACGTTCCACTCCGGTCAGGCTTTCAACGTCATCGCCGAAGAAGCGGTTATCGAAGGAACGGTCCGCACCTTTTCGAAACAGGTTCAGGAGACGATCATCACCGAGATGGAGCGCGTCATTAAAGGCGTTTGCGGCGCCAATGGAGCGTCTTTTAAGCTCGACTATGAAAAGGGCTACCCGCCCGTCATCAACCATGAGAAGGAAACCGGCATCGTTCGGACATGCGCAAAGCAGGTCGTTGGCGAAGCGGCCGTCATCGAGCTTGCGCCCAATATGATCGGCGAAGATTTTTCCTATTATCTCGAGCGCGTCCCGGGATCGTTCTTTTTTACCGGAGCCGGAAATGAACACACAGGAGCCGTCTATCCGCACCATCATCCCAAATTTGACATCGATGAGAAAGGAATGCTGAATGCCGCGAAGATCCTCGTGTCATCGGCTCTGGAGTTTTTGGAAAAATATTAAAGACAGCCCGCAGAGGCTGTCTTTTTTTCGCTTATTTAAACATGTAGCCTTGATATTTTGTCAGCTGGCAGCTCGCATTGTAAACGATCGCATAGCCGATGAGCACGGACAAAACCGAGCTCCCTCCGTAGCTGACAAACAGCAAAGGAACGCCTGTAACCGGCATCAGACCGATGTTCATGCCGATGTTCTGGAACGCATGAATGACGATCAAAGCCGTATAACCCACACAGAAATACGACGCAAACCTGCTGTACGGATGAATTCTGTCGATCAGCACGACAAGCCGGTAGATTAAGAGAAAGAACATAATGACGACAAACGTGCACCCGATAAAGCCAAAACTCTCTCCGATAACGGCGAAGATAAAATCAGTCTCGCCTTCAGGAACATACACTTTCAAATGATTAATGCCCGTACCGGAAATTTCTCCTGATCCGATCGCCGTCACGGCCTGCTCTGTCTGATATGTATCATTGGCAGACTGCTGGCTCGAATCGACCCACGTCATGACGCGGTTGATCTGGTATGGCTGAATGTGGAGAACCTCTTTTGAAAAATCAGGAAAATTGATAACCAAAAACAACACAAGCAAAACGAGCGTTATACCCGAACCTGCAATTATGCTGATCAGCTTCCAGTTCACGCCTGACAAAAACACCATCACGGCGACAAAGAACATACAGATGCCCGCTGTTCCCGCATCCTGCATCAAAATTAATCCAACCGGCACCGCGGAGTACCCGGCGATCTTCAGCAAAAGGTGAACATCCTCGCGCATGGAGCGGGAGCCTTTTGGACTCGCTTTTGAAATGACCGAAGCCAGCATCATGATCAAGCCGATTTTCATGAACTCGGAAGGCTGCAAAGTCACTGGGCCCAATTGAAACCAGCTCTTCGCCCCGTTCTTCACAGGCGCAATCGATTCCGGGCTGAATTTTAATACGATCAGCAGCACGATTCCCATTATAAATACGTATATGCTAAGCTTTTCAATCTGCTCTAAATCAAAATAAAGAAAGCCGGCGACAATGAAAATACCGAGAATATAGAAAATCAATTGTTTCCCGGGATATCCCAATATAGAAAACGACGGCTGCGCAGCATAAACAGCGACAACGCTGATCATTAAAAACACGCTTAATATAAAAATTAAATCACCCTGATAATAGGGACTTGTCTGATTTTTTCTCTGACTCATATTACCCCGCCTTACTCCTTTTCAAAAACAGCCATCTTTCATTATACATGAATCATGCCGAAGAATATACGGAAAGGAGGCGTTTCCTGACTCAATAAAATAACAGCCTGAAAACAGGCCGTTATTTAAACATATATCTTTGGTATCTCGTTAACTGGCAGCTTGCGTTATAGACGATTGCAAAACCGATTAAAGTGGCAATGACCGAACTTCCTCCATAGCTGACCAAAAGCAGCGGAACGCCCGTCACAGGCATAATGCCGATGTTCATCCCGATGTTTTGAAACGTATGGATGACGATCAAAGCCGTGTAGCCGGCGCAGAAGAATGAGGCAAACTTGCTGAACGGGTGTATTCGGTCGATCAGTACGACAAGCCGGTAAATCAGGAAGAAAAACATGATGACGACAAACGTGCAGCCGACAAACCCGAAGCTTTCCCCGATCACCGCGAAAATGAAGTCTGTCTGCGCTTCAGGGACGTAGACACGAAGGTCGCTTACACCGTTTCCAAACACTTTTCCGGAGCCGATCGCCATTTGCGCTTTATCGACCTGCAATTTATTATCGGCGCTCTGTTGGCTCGGGTTGACCCAGGTCATCACGCGGTTGATTTGATATTTCTCAACCCCGAAGGACTCTGCGACGTTTGGGAATTGGATGATCACATACAGGATCATCGTGACCAAAGCGGCGCCCGAGCAAAAGATGATCGTGATTAATTTCCAGTTCACTCCTGACAGGAACACCATCACGAGGATGACAAACATGACGATGCCCGCCGTTCCCGTATCCTGCTCCAAAATCAAGCCGAAGGGAACGACGGCAATTCCGAAGATCTTTAACAGGAAGATGGCATCCTCTTTTATCGTCCGCTTGCCGTTCGGGCCGTGTTTTGACATAAACGATGCCAGATACATGATCAGGCCGATTTTCATAAATTCGGACGGCTGCAAGGTAAATCCCGGGAGCATGAACCAGCTCTTAGCTCCGTTGATGACCGGCGCAAACCGGTAGCCCCCGATGTATGCAGGACTGAATTTTAATACAATCAGCATGAAAATGCCGAACAGATAAAAATAAAAGCTGAGCTTTTGAAGCTGTTCGAGGTCAAAGTAGAGAAATACAATGATGATAAGCGCCCCTAACAAATAATAAAGGGACTGTTTCACCGCAAAAGGCTCATTATATTGGTTAAACTGCTGAGCGGCGTAAACCGCCACAATGCTCGTGATAAAAAAAGCAATGAAAGCAAAAATCAAATCCCCCTGGTAAAAGGGATTTGTAATGTTTTTTTTCTGATTCATTCGAAATCCCGCCCTTATTTCTGACACGATGAAATTGTATAAGAAAGGCTTAAACCGACTTCCTCACAAATGATATGACGTACAAACGCACAAAATGTTTCGGATTAATCGCACACAAAATCATTCATTTTTTATTTTAAGGATATTTCTTCCTATTGTCGAATTTCGGAGAAGTTATTGATTTCTGTGCTGATTGTATTAAAATGTGTAATGTTGCATAAAATTAAACTTTTATCAGATTTGGAGAATCATAGAGCATAAGGAGTTTTTCTTTTTGGATAAAGCGATTCAAAAGCATAAAAAAGCAGATTTGATCAAATTTTTGGTTCCTTCACTGATCGGAATCGTCCTGTTTATGATTCCGATTAAAATCGGGGGAGAGCTGACGATACCGATTGCGGTCTTTTCCAAGGGATTGCAGGGATTGCTACAACAACAGCTCCCGCTGATCATGATGGTGATCGTTACCGTCACATTCATCCTGACGTTTATCGCCAAAACGTTTCAACCGGCATTCATCAAAAAAAGCGATTTTTTCTATAACCTGCTGAATGTGTCGACATTCTGGTATATCGTCCGTTTTTGCGGCATGGTTTTTGCGATCTTGACGTATTTCAAGATCGGGCCTGAGGCCGTATATGCGGACAGCACGGGCGGCACTTTATTGTTCGATCTTCTGCCGGTTCTGTTTTCCGTTTTCTTGTTTGCCGGACTTTTTCTGCCTTTTCTGCTGAATTTCGGGCTGCTGGAATTATGCGGATCATTGACGAAAAAGTTTATGAGACCGGTCTTTAAGCTCCCCGGGCGGTCTTCGATCGACTGCATGGCTTCCTGGCTTGGAGACGGAACGATCGGCGTTCTCCTGACGAGCAAACAGTATGAAGAAGGCTTTTATACAAAGCGCGAGGCCGCGATTATCGGTACGACTTTCTCTGTCGTCTCGATTACGTTTTGCCTCGTGATCATTTCGCAAGTAGGCCTTAGCCATCTCTTCGTTCCGTTTTACTTGACTATTTTGCTGGCCGGGGTCGTCGCGGCAGTCGTCAGCCCGCGGATTCCTCCTTTATCAAGGAAGGCCGATACCTACATCACGGACACAGCCGATACAGATCAGGAGACGATTCCGGAAGGCTATACTCCGTTTGCATGGGGAATGAGCCAGGCTGTTGAAAAAGCGAGGCAGAATACGAATGTGAAAGACTTTCTCAAAGAAGGCTCCAAGAACGTTCTTGACATGTGGATGGGCGTTGCCCCCGTCGTGATGGCGCTCGGGACAGCGGCGCTCATCGTGGCTCAGTACACGCCGATCTTCAAATGGCTCGGTGTCCCGTTCATCCCGCTGCTTGAGCTGCTGCAGGTTCCGGAAGCGGCTGCGGCCTCACAGACGCTCGTCGTCGGTTTTGCCGACATGTTTCTTCCATCCGTACTGGGAAGCGGAATCGAAAGCGAGATGACGCGGTTTATTATCGCCTGTCTATCTGTCACTCAATTGATCTATATGTCTGAAGTCGGCGGCCTCTTGCTGGGCTCCAAGATTCCGGTAACGTTCATCGACTTAATCTTGATCTTTATCGTTCGGACATTGATTACGCTGCCCGTCATCGTCATTTGCGCCCATTTTATTTTTTAAAGCGATATAAGCCCTTGGCTCCCGCGCCAAGGGCTTTTTTACCCCCATTGCGCCCAGAGAAAATTGGTTCAATAGTTGGAGTGGAAAATGTTTTCCATTATGTATCATTTTTTTCATAACGTGGTATAATGATTGTAACAGAATGTTCACAAAATATCCTCTAATTAGACACATCTTAAATATTCAACCCGCCATTAATGACAGCGCTATCATTTTTGAAAGGGGCTGAAAACACATGGATATGTTTTTCGCTTACTTGCTGATTGCAAGCGCCACTCCGTTATTTTTATGGCTGGACAACAAGAAGATCGCACTTTCATCGATCCCGCCTATTATTTTAATGTGGGTATTCTTCTTTTTCTACATGACAAGCAGTCTTTCTCCTGCAGGACACTCTCTCATGATCGCACTCTTTATCATCAACGTCATCATCGCCCATATCGCCGCCTTTTTGATTTATGGACTTCCATTGATCAGAAAAAGAATGAACCGCTAAAAAAGCGCTCGCACCATGAAAAGGCCGGTCTTTGAACCGGCCTTTTCGGGCAGCTTTTCAAATCTGGCAGGATTTCACCGTCTAGACGTATTTTTTGGCTTGCAAATGATACAATTCGGCATACTGGCCCTGATTGGCCATTAATTCATCGTGCGTCCCGGTCTCAATGACTCTTCCATTTTCTAAAAAGATGATATGGTCGGCAAAACGGGCTGTGCTCAGCCTGTGTGAGACAATAATGACTGTTTTTCCTTCCGTCATTCTGCTCAGTTTATCGAATATTTCTTCTTCAATGAACACATCCAATGCAGACGATGGCTCGTCAAATATAAACAGGTCCGCTGATTCATCGCGCATAAAAGCGCGCGATATGGCGACACGCTGCCATTCTCCTCCCGATAAATTTCTTCCGCCGAAAAGTCTGCCGAGCTCTGTATCATAACCGTTTTCAAGCTTATCCAAAAACAGATTGACACCCCCGAACAAAGCGGCTTTTTCTATTTTGGCCAAGTCGTTGCGGGAGGAGACCTCCCCGAGGCCGATATTTAATTTAAGGCTCATCTCATACCGCAAAAAATCCTGAAAAACGGCTGTGGCGTTTGAGCGAAAATGCTTAATGTCGTACGCCTTAAGAGGCAAGCCATTGTAATAGATTGCGCCTTGATTTGGATCAAAATAACGCAGCAGCAATTTAATCAGCGTGGTTTTCCCAGAACCGTTTTCCCCTACGAGCACGGTCGTTTTATTTAAGGGAATGTCGAGTTTTTCAATATCAAGAACGGTTTTCGATCCGTCATAGGTAAAGGAAACGCGGTCAAATGCGTACCCTTCGGTTTTGCGATCGGCAATCGGCGCATCTCCTGTTTCCATTGTATTTTTGCTGTTCAAAAATGTATATATATTCCCAAGATGCCTTGTTTCCCTCGCACCAATCGCGAATGCCGCAAACATTTCGTTTACACCTTCGTTGAATTGAACGGTTGCCCCGATGAACAAGAGCAGGTCCCCGACCGAAAATGCCCCCCGCAGCGCCTGCTGAACGATGTAAATCAGGACAAATCCGGCTGCCAGCGATTGTAAAACAGACCAAAAAAGGTGGTATAAAGCGAGCTTCCTGTGATCGTGGGATATCGTATTTAGCAGCTTCAAAGCGGTATTTCGATACGAAGCTTTAAAAAAAGGAACAAGATTGAACATCTTGATTTCACCCGCTGTTTCGGGAATGAGGGGCACGCCGGCGTAATATTCCGCGCGCCTTCGCAGCTCCTGCACTTCCTCCCGTCCTTCAAATGTCGCGTTATTTAATTTGGCTTCCCAGTACAATTTAGGAAACGCCAGTATCAGAAACAGAAGCGGTATCCACGGGGCAAACGTGCCGATCATCAGACTGCTTGCGGCAATCATGACGATCCCGCTGCACGTTTGGGATACAATGGTAATCCACATCGAGACAAAATATTCATTATATCGAATGATTTGCGACTTCGCATGAAAAGATGAATCTTCAAAAGCGGCAGTATCGGGAATGGAAATCGCTTTTTCAATGAGCAGCTCATCAACATAAGCTTCCAATTTGGCGGTAAGAAGCCTTTTTTGCATTTCTGCTATCGGCTGAAGGGCGTCCACTATCAATGTAAGGGCCACATACGCCAAAGCCGCCCAAACCAGGGTATTCCAAGAAGAGAGCTGAAATGGCGCACGCGTTATTTCGTCGATGACTTTCGCACTCAGCCATACGAGCAGAGGCCCGAGAGACGCGCCGAGCAGGGTGATGAAAAACAATACGCCTGTCTTGAAAGGGTCAGCGCGCCAAAACAACCGTAAGCCGTAAAAAATGAAAGAAGAAGTTTGAGGCAATTTTTTAAAAAAAGAATAAAGCGTCAGCATTGAACCTCATCCTTCCCTTGATAGGATTTAGCCTGTAAACGAAACATGTTGGCGTACTCTCCATTTCGCTTCAACAGTTCTTCGTGGCTTCCTTCTTCCGCGATTTTACCGTTTTTCAGCACCAGTATTCGGTCTGCCATTTTAACGGTGCTGAACCGATGCGAAATCATGATCACGGTTTTTCCTTGTGTGAAGCGATGAAACTGGCGGAAAATTTCGTATTCCGCCCGTATGTCCAATGAGGCGGCCGGTTCATCCAAGATGACGAGGCCGGCATCTTTTATAAACGACCTCGCCAAAGCAATGCGCTGCCACTGGCCTCCCGAAAAATCCGTCCCTCCCCATTCAGGGCCGAGCATCGCATCAAGCCCTTCAGGCAACGTCTCAATGATTTGTTCAAGCCGGGCAGCTTGTACCGCATGTCGAAGCTTTTCTTGATCGCCTGCGGCATCCAAATCGCCTAATGCTATATTTTCCCGCAATGATAATTCATATTTGCCGAACTCTTGAAAGACGACCGATATTCGGCTCCTTACATCTTTGACATCGGCATTTCGAATGTTAACGCCGTTCACCTTGATTTCGCCGCCGTTCCATTCATAAAAGCGGCAAAGCAGTTTGATAAGCGTCGTTTTTCCTGATCCGTTGGCCCCCACGATTGCAATTCTTTCTCCGGGAGCTATAGAAAAGCTGATATCTTTCAGCACGTCATCTGAACGGCCGTTTTTATGATCCTCGCCCATGAAGGGATAGCGAAAGCTCACATTTTTGAATTCGACAGCCAGCGCTCCTTTTTCACCGAGCGGCACGGGCTTTGCGGGAAGGGCGATATCTTTTTTGGCATTCATAAAGAGAAAAAAGTCTTTTCCCATCCGCCATATATCAAATGTATCTGCGCCTTCCTTCGCTATATCCCTGAGGGCTGCCGATAATTGAAAAACAGCGCCCAAATACAAGGCAATGTCCCCTGCGGTGACATGCTGTGAACCGGACTGGGACAATATCCAAAAATAGCCCATTCCCGTGCCTGCACCTGAAATAAAGCCGGTTAACACAGCCCAGCGGGAACTTCTGACCTGTATGTTCCGCAAAACGCGGTACAATTCCTTAAAGGTCGATCGATACATTGTTTGAAAAAAAGGCCCGAGCCCAAACAAGCGTATTTCCTTTGCGGAGCGCCGATTGAGCAGAATATTGCGCGCATAGGCGATCTTTCTTCTTGCAGGGGCATAGTCCTTATGGTATTCCCACTCCATTTCGTTATAACGATTATGCACAAAGGCAAACGGAGCTGTCGACAAAAAGAGAATGACGGCCAGAACCGGCGAAAGGTAGGCGATGACGAATACGACGCCAAAAAGCGAAACAACGGCCGTCAGCAGGTTTGAGCTGATATTGACGAATTGGGAAGGCAGCCAAGTCGAGCGATCCCGCAATGTTTCAAGCTTATCCCGATATGCGGGATCCTCAAAAAAACGCATGCCGGGAATGCGCTCAAAAGCGTCAATTAACAGCGTATTAACGGTGATCATCGATCTTTCCGAAAGGAGCGTCTTTACCCATGTCTCCAATGATTTTACGGCCCCGATCATGACAAGGCTGCCCGCATAAACAACGGCCCATACCTCTGTATTGACGGTGTTGTCGTGTTTCACAACGCCGTCAATCACCTGTTTTGAAGCATATAATTGCAATAATGGTACCGTTGCCTCGATTAAAATGAAGAACAGCATACAGATCATCAGCCAAGGCCCGGATTTCCATACCATTTTGCCAAGCAATCTTGCGGTCTGAAGCGGTTCCTGAATATGCCTCAGCTTCCCCTTCATGTTCCATACATGCATCCTTTTCATTCTTCTTCACCTTTTGTGAAATGATTGTGATCGTCAGTTATATGAGTAAACGCGCGGATTATCCGACATTCCGACCGTTTCGATATCGGCCAGCACCCGGGGTTTCCTCGGACGGCTGCGCTCAAGAATATGCTGCTTTCCTTTTTTGGCCTCCCGAAGCCAAATCTCCAAATCGATGACAGACCTCATGTACTGATAGCCCATTCCTAAATCATTATTTGGATCTTCTGAGCGTATGGCCATCGCCAGTAAGTGCTTCCACCACAAATCCCTGTCGATTATGCCGAGTTCGGCAACGAGCACGCGTTCCCCCGGTTCAAACAGCCGCAGAATGTGTTTGCGGTCATTCAAGAAGCTTTTTCTTGCCATATGGGCATACGTTGTCTTGGTTGATCTGTTGTATACATACGAAGGCAAAATATCGGTAAATGATTTGCGCAGCAGCATTTTAGAACCCGCATAATTTTCAGTGCGGCCTTTTATGACGTCAAAATGCTGCTCGGGCGATACAGAGAATGAAAATTCAATGAGACGGCGGTCCAAGAAAGGATGGACCGTCGGCAGCGTGATATTAATGGAGTCCATATACCTTGCCCGCGGCCACAAAAAATCAAAATGAAACCGTTTCCCCCAGTATAGCAGATCACGGCTTTTTCGGTACCGCAGATGGTCCTCTTTGTTGATTTCCCGCTCTCTCATTCGATGTTCTTCCGTAAAATACTCAGGCAGCTCATATTCTGTATCTGACCAAAGCAGCCGATAGTACAGTTTTTCTCCAATGTAAGGGAGGAAAGGGGCAACTCCGTATTGGAAGCCGTATTTCATCATTTTTTTCAGGCTGCCGTCCGACCACGCGCGGAGCAATCGATGCGCATCAGAAAACCGTTTTTGGCGAATAAACGAATCTATTACCGCCGCTTCGCCGCTGAACATAAAATCTCCGCCCTCTCCCGTCAGTACGGATGTGATGCCGTATTCTTCAGCAATAACCGTAAAGGTTTCATTAACCAGCGGATTTGCACGCGGATCAGGCCCGTCCACAAACCACAGCGGATCACGGCCGATTTCAGCATTGGGAATTTTAGCCGTTTCGTCCCCAAGGATGATCAATCCGGGGATCCTCAAGTCTCTCATCATATTTTTCACAAGATCTTTATCATGGCTTAATATCATGTCAGGTTCAGCGAATGAAATATTGACGGCAAGAAGCTGTTCCTTTTTCCCGCCTGATATGGCAGCTGCGGTTACAGCGGCGGAATCCAGTCCCCCGCTCAGCTCAATAATATGCTTATCTCCTTTTAAACGATCCGCGGTCACTTCTTGAAACAGCTCCCGGAAAGGGCGAACGGCATCTGCCGTTATTTCTTTCTGCTTTAAAAGGTCGGGCATCCCCCAGTAACCTTGCACGCAAACTTCATCCTGGCTCAGAAAAGCGAACGAAGCCGCCGGAACCTTCCGAATGCCCTTAAAAAACGTCCGATCCTCAAATCCGTTCTCCCCAACCGCAAAACTGGAGGTCGGATACAGTTTGCAAAGATCTTCATCGATCACATAAGGAATATCCGGAAGGAGCAAAAGGATGCGCAGATCATTCGCCGCAAACCATTCTCCGCTTGGGCTTTTCCAATGGTAGACAGGACGCGTCGCGTATACGTCTGTTGCCAAAATGAAACTCCTGCGCCGTTCATCCCACCAGGCCATGGTGAATTCACCGTGGGAACCGGACAGCAATGAAGCCGGATCTTCGGCTAAGGAAGCGTACAAAGCTTCGCATTGCTCCGGGCTGTCTGATGAGGCGGTAAGCCTTCCGCCCGCCCATCCGTCCATTACAACCGGATACGGAAGATCCGTCTGATTTGATTCTTTTTTACGCCGCGTTTCACCGTATTCTATGTTTGCTTGGGCCATACACATGAGATCGCCGGTTAGAAACCGGATATCATGAGCGCTCCCCCAACGCTTGACGGCGTCCAGCCAGCTTCTCCATAGAGCGGTGTTTCTTCCTTGCATTCCGAACCAAATGTTCATACTAAGGATAGCACCCACCTTTCAGCATAATCGGTCATGTTGTATGTCTGTAAAACCTTTAAATCCTTGTTTTTGTTATTCGGATCAATAGAAACCCCATTTTCCAGCTGAACCCATGCGTGGGAAAATAGTTTATCGTCAATTTTTTTCACGCCGATCAACAAATCGGCATTACAGCCGCTGCTGAATAATACGGATTGAATCGTAAGCGCAATCGAAACGCACGACGTAATAAGGTGGTCGTCCTCATCCAATGCATACAAGTGTTTTCCGTACTGTTCCAGCTCATATGTATCGATATTCCCAGCGCGCCTTTGGCCCGCGCTTGCATACAGCGGAAACAGATGAATGGCAATGTTTTCGTAGGCTTCCTCAAATTCATTATTCAGCAGCATCATGCGTACGAAGGCGTGGATCGTCGTGAAATATTCCCGGTCGGTTGAATGCCTTTCTTTTTTCATCAGCTTTCATCCTCTATGTGCAAGAGCTTACTTTGAGTAAGCTCTTGTATTGCTTCATGTAAAATATTCGATAATTCTTCCTCGGTCTGATCAAATTCCGTTTTCCACTTTACGAGAATGTCTTTTGTATCCTTTCGTTCATTCTCGATCTCCATCCAAAGCTCTTTTAAAGCCCCCTCCAAACCGAAATATTGGCCGTTGTCGAGATTTAGAACGATGCATTCATTCTCCAAAACAGTAGTCGCTGTCTCTTCATTTCGAGTGATTTTCAAAAGATGGACCCCCTAAAGTTGTATTTTTTCAGACCATTAAAATGAGAAGAGAGCTTCTAAGCTCTCCCGGACACACTGTATTCATGCTCCCCGCTTTCTTGTTCCACGGCCGAATTTCCCATCCCCCGGCTTGGTCGTTTTGGAAAGCGTAATGGTTAAGAAACCGCCATAGTCCTTGATACGTGCAGGTTGAAGTTCGCGCATAAACATCGCCTCCCCTAAATTTTCCAATCGATTACAAAATCAGATTATCACAGGATGATCTCGAAAAAACCGCAAAAAACTACTGAAAACCGACATCATTCTTCAACTTTGTTACTGAGCTTTTATTGCGGCATTTATTCGGAGGAACAGAAAGGGGAAAAGAACCGGAGCCGGTGCAAAACATTAAAAAAGCCTGCCGATTTTCTCGACAAGCCATCAAGCTTTTTGATTGATTAAATTAAGCATCGTTCCCTTTTTCACGGCGCAGTACCGCGAAGTGACTTTCAGTTTTTTATATATTTTGCTTAAATGGTATTCAACATTCCGAGTCGACATTTGCAAGTCTGAAGCGATTTCTTTATTTGTTTTTCCGGCTGCCACCTGCTGCAAAATATCCAGTTCAATGTTTGTTAAGTGTTCATCTACCGCCAATTCGGAATCCACCTTCAATTTTTGCAGGAGATTCTCCGGGAATAAAACGGCTCCTTTTAAACACATGAGTATACTGGAGACGATCAAGCTGTCTGTATAAGATTTATCAATAAATCCTTTGATTCCTGCCTCGACCAGTTTGTTAAAGTAAGTGTGGATTTCATCGCCTGAGAACATGATGATGATTTTGGCTTGAGGCGTGATCTCCAATGTTTTGAGGGACAATTCAAGCCCGTCCATACCCGGCATTTTTAAATCATAGAGGAAAACATCTATATTCACCTTTGAATCTTTCAAAAGGTTGAGAGCCTCATTGCCTTCGTGGCACACGATGACTTCCATATTGTATTTTTTCAGTATCTCCTTCATCCCAGAGGTCAAGACTCTGTAGTCGTCTACCAATAATACCCTTATCAAAAGCAACACCCTCCTTGTCAAGTCTCCTCCGAATAATTACCGCAATAAAAGCTCACTCATTTAGCTGAAGAATCCTATCGGTTTTTAGTACTTTTTTGCGGGTTTTACCACATTATCCTATGATAGTATAAAATTGTAATCCATTAGAAGTGAAAAAGGAGGTGACATTATGCGCAAATTGGAAGCTGCTCAAGTGAAAAGCTATGGTGCTTTCCTAACAGTTACTCTCTCTAAAAAGAGCAAACCGGGAGACGGCAAATTCGGCCGGGGGAAAAAAGGATAATGACCGACGACATGCGGCGAGAGGGCCTTTTTTAGGCCCTCTCTTCTTTCCTTTGTATCAGCGTACAGCAAACCGCCGGCAATCGTGCACACAAAAACGAAAAAGCCGGCGATTCGAAATGCTCTTAAAACCGCCGGCTTTACAGCCTATAAAAATAAAAGAGGCCGGATAAACCCGGCCTCTTTTTTAATCAGTCGAACTTTCTTGCTTATTCGTGTCCGCTATGCTCAGAGTGTTTCGCACCCGGAGATCCGCCTTCAGGGTTGTCTCCGTGGTTGCTGTGAGCAGCGAAAATCCAAATAGAACCGATGACAATGGCAGCTGCAATAAAAGCTGCAAACAGCGTGTTCCCGACTTGAATTTTTCCGCTGTCACTTTCAGTCATATGCATGAACATCAAGAGCTGCAGTCCAGCCTGGATGATGGCAAACCCGAAAATAATCCACAGCTTGGCAGCCATGCTTAAATCGGTATAGATCACCCAAAGGGCCAATAAGGTCAGCACAATGGACAACACGAACCCGACAATATGCTTCCAAGGAAAGTGGCTGTGTTCAGCCGATTGTTTTGCCGCCATTATACATTCACCAACCCTATCAAATAGACTCCGGTAAAGATGAAGATCCATACCACGTCTAAAAAGTGCCAATATAAGCTAGAAATAAACAATTTAGCAGAAGTTTGCGGAGTCAGTCCGCGCTTTTTCGTCTGAAATAAAATACCGATAATCCAGAAGATACCGATCGTCACGTGCGTTCCGTGCGTTCCAAGCAGGACAAAGAACGCCGACCAGAAAGCACTTGTTGATAAAGTGGCACCTTCATGTACATAATGTGTGAACTCCATAATCTCATAGCCTACAAAGCCTGCACCAAGCAGGAGTGTAATGATCATCCAGATCATCACACCTTTTAAGCTTCCGCGCCGCATTTCATGTACGGCGATACCGCACGTGAAACTGCTCGTTAACAGCAGGAACGTCATGATTAATACGAGCTTGGCGTCAAACAGCTCTGCCGGCAGCACGCCTCCGGCTGTTCTGTTATGAAGAACAGCGTAGGTCGAAAACAGCGTAGAGAATAACGCAATTTCCGCTCCTAAAAAGATCCAAAAGCCGAGGATGTTCAATCTTCCTGTTTCAGACCGGTATTCCATAGGAGCGTTAGAATTGCCATGTTCTGCATGTTCCATCATTCACGCCTCCTTTACTTGGCATTCTTTCGTTCAGTCTCTTTTATTTCCTCAACGCTTACGTAATAGCCGTCATCATATTCAAATGAACGAAGAATCATACAGAGGAATACGCCGATAAGGCCGACAATTCCCATCCAGTACCATTCAAAGACGAGTCCGAAGCCCGCAAAACCGAAGAATAGCGACATAATGAACGGACGCCCTGAATTGCTAGGCATATGAATCTTCTTAAACTTGCTTTCAGGATGAATATCAACTTTGTCCTCTTTCATTTTCCAGAAAGCGTCAAGTGAAGTGACCTCTGGAAGCACCGCAAAGTTATAATGCGGCGGAATTGATGAAGACGTAGCCCATTCAAGCGTACGGCCGCATCCCCAAGCATCACCGGTTTCTTCACGTTTTGAATGACGATAGCTGTAGAAAATGTTATAGCAAAGAACGAGGAATCCCGCAGCCATCAGCACTGCCCCAAATGTCGCGATCATGTTCAATGCCGTCCAGCCGTCATTTGCTCCGTATGTGTAAATACGGCGAGGCATTCCCTGCAATCCTAGGAAATACATCGGGAAGAAGCAGATGTTGAATCCGGTCATAAACAGCCAGAAGAACCATTTTCCGATCCGTTCGTTCAGCTTGTGGCCGAACATTTTCGGATACCAGAAGATAAATCCGGCAAAGCAAGCAAACACAGTACCCGCAATCAGCACATAGTGGAAGTGCGATACAAGGAAGTACGTATTGTGATATTGATAGTCCGCTGCAGCCATCGCCAGCATAACGCCTGTAACTCCGCCGATAACAAAGTTAGGGATAAATGCAAGCGACCACAGCATAGGCGTTGTAATTTTGATTTTGCCCCGGTGCAGCGTCAGCAGCCAGTTAAATATTTTAACCCCGGTCGGTACAGAAATCGCCATCGTCGAAATCGAGAAGAACGAGTTGACGGCCGCGCTGTTTCCCATTGTGAAAAAGTGGTGCAGCCAAACGATAAAGCTGAGAAAAGAAATGGCAAGAATTGAATAAACCATTGCTTTATAACCGAACAGCTGTTTTCTTGCAAACGTCGCAATAATTTCCGAAAAAATACCGAAAGCAGGCAAAATAACGATATAAACTTCAGGGTGTCCCCAAACCCAGAACAGGTTCGCCCAAAGCATCGGCATACCGCCGTGCTGCAAAGTGAAGAATGCCGTTCCGAACAAACGGTCAAATGTCATCAGCGCCAAAGCCACTGTCAGTACAGGGAAGGCGAAAATAATGATGAGACAAGTGATAAGCGTTGTCCATGTAAACATCGGCATCCGCCACAGCGTCATGCCTTTTGTGCGCATTTTAAAGATGGTAACCATAAAGTTAATCCCGGTAAGCAGCGTACCGATACCCGATATCTGCAAACCGAGCAAATAATAGTTTTGACCCGGTCCCGGGCTCATTTCATTGCCGGCAAGCGGCATGTAGGCAGTCCATCCGGCATTCGGCGATCCGCCGATGACGAATGAAATATTAAATAGCATCGCTCCGACCATAAAAGTCCAGAAGCTCAAGTTGTTTAAGTATGGAAAAGCAACATCGCGCGCACCGATTTGCAGAGGTACGACAACGTTCATTAATCCGATGACAAACGGCATCGCCATGAAGATAATCATGATCGTACCGTGCGTCGTAAACACTTCATTATAGTGGTTTGAATCTAAAAAATGATTATTAGGAAGCGCGAGCTGGGCACGCATCATCAATCCATCGACACCGCCGCGGAAAAACATGATCACTGCGGCGATCAGATACATAATTCCCAATCGTTTATGGTCGACAGTAGTAATCCACTCTCTCCAAAGCCATTTCCATTTTTTGAAATATGTCAGTACAAATACAATAGCAATAGATGTAAGCAAAATGGAAATCTGTGCTCCAAGGATTAACGGATCACCTGTGATTATGAATTCGTCCCATTTCAAATGCATGAAAGCTTCCTCCTTTCTTATTGAGAATCCCGGTCTTTAGATTCGTCAGTTTGTTTTTCGTTGTTCTCCGTTTTCACATTTGCAAACGGATCTGATTTGGAGTGCGGAGATTTCGGCTCCCAGCCTAATCTTTCACGCGCTTTAATAGCATATTCTGCGTCATTTCCGTGATTTACGTATTTAAGGTGTGTCGAAGAAAACGTCAGTTTGTCCGCATGCTTTGGAAGCATCAGTTCGTCGTACTTGTTCTTCGTCAGCTTCGGCGCAGTTTTTTGAGTTTTTGACACCCATTTATTAAAGTCGCTCTGCTTCATGGCCTTGACGTTGAATGTTTGTTCTGCAAAGCCTTCTCCGGTGAAGTTTGCATTGCGTCCTTGATATGTTCCTACTTTATCCGCCTGAAGATATTGTTCCATATCCATTCCGGCCATCGCATACTTCTGTCCGCCCAGCTGCGGAATCCACAGCGATGCCATTGAATCGGCAGAAGTGATTTTGAACTTAATCGGCCTGTCCGTCGGAATGTTTAAGTAGTTGACAGTCTCGATATTTTGGTCCGGATAGCTGAATACCCATTTCCAATCGACAGAAGTCGCGTAAACAACCAAAGGTTCTTTATCCTTTGATGCTTTAGGGGCCTCTTCCAAAGAGTAAATCGTTCGAACTGTCGGTACAGACAGCGCAATAACAATTAAAATCGGAACCACTGTCCAGACAACTTCTAAAAACGTATTCCCTTCCACTTCAGGACTATATGGAGACTTTCTGTCTTTTCGTTCGCGGTACTTCACGATCATGACTGTAAACAGGACAAAAACGACCGCAACGATAAACAGCATGAATCCAATGGATAATAGAATAAGATCTCTTTGCTGTGAAGCAACAGGTCCTTTAGGATCTAACACCGCGATTTGACTGCAGCCGCCCATTAAAAAGACAGCAGAAAGCAGTCCAACCATCATCAGCGGCTTGAGTGCTCTGAACAAGAGGATCACCATCCTTCCTAATGATGTATAAAATTTGGTCAGAATATCGAATATAGCGATTCTGAAAAACTTTTCTTCTACCTTGCTATGCTAACAAAATCTTCACCAATTAGCCTCATTTTTTTAGAAAGTTCACCTTTCTTTCACCCAAATGTCACAAAATCGTCAAATTTACGTTGTATTATTATGATGATTGGAGGATGAAATTGGGAATATGTTAGTTCTTTTTACACAATTAGCAAGCAGAGGAAAACGGACATTTCGGGACAAAAAATCTGTCAAATTTAGGTTTACCACAATAAAAAAGTTTGGTCAATAATTAATTTAACATTGTTAATTTTTTTCTTGGTTAACTTACTTTTCAACTGCTTTTTCTATTTTCCCATTTTAAGTGGGTTTAAACTTCCAACAGCTCATAGAATGTCCACAAAAAAAGAGCTTTCCTCAATAAAAGAAAAGCTCTTTTTTCCTTCTTATTGCTTTTTGTAGCCTGATGGATGGGCTTTGAACCAGTTCCACGCGCTTTCAATGATGGTTTCCAGGTCCGCGTGCTTCGGTTGCCAGCCCAGCTCCTTCACGGCTTTTTCGGAAGAGGCGATGAGTTGGGCCGGATCTCCGGCACGCCGTTCCGCGATCTCTGCCGGAATCTCATGCCCTGTCACTTGGCGGGCGGTTTCAACGACTTCCTTAACGGAAAAGCCTGTCCCGTTTCCAAGATTATAAACGGCGCTTTCTCCCCCGCTCCGGAGCTTGTCTACGGCAAGGATATGCGCATCAACCAAATCCATGACATGGATGTAATCCCTGATGCATGTACCGTCAGGAGTCGGATAGTCGTCGCCGAATATCATGATCTTGTCCCGTTTTCCGAGCGCAACTTGGAGAATGATCGGAATCAGATGCGTTTCAGGCTGATGGTCTTCACCGATCAGGCCTTTTACATGAGCCCCGGCGACATTGAAATACCGGAGGACAACATGGCGGATCCCATGTGCTTTTTCTGCCCACTTCAGCATTTTTTCAATCGCCAGCTTTGTCTCTCCGTACGGGTTTGTCGGATTTGCCGGATCTGTTTCTACGATCGGAACCCTGTCAGGCTCTCCATATACGGCGGCTGTTGACGAAAACACGATCTGTTGAACGCCAAACTCTTGCATTACCTTCAATAGACAGACTGCTCCATACACATTGTTATCGTAATATTTCAAAGGTTCGCTTACACTTTCCCCCACCAGAGAATCCGCGGCGAAATGCATCACAGCTTCAATTGAATGTTCCTGAAATACGTTCTTCAGAAATGTTTCGTCCCGCAAATCTCCTTTATAAAAAGACGCTCCCGGGAGAGCAGCCTCCTCATGTCCCGTCTGCAGATTATCAATAATGACGACTTCTTCACCCCGGCTTAACAGCTCCGCCACCGCATGGCTGCCGATGTAGCCTGCTCCTCCGCATACTAAAACTGCCAATCCATTTCTTCCCCTTTCACAGACGCCAAACAGGCATCAACATGATTTACATTGCGATATTCTCTCGATTGATCCGAAGTTCCACGATGCCGCAGGTCAGCCTGTGGCATTCCAAGTGAATCAAGCCATTTCATTTTACCATTTTCCAGCTTTTTCAGCTTGCATTGTCAAAATATTTTCAAGAAGGAGAAAGGCCTCTCCTCATCCCAAAAGGTTCGGTTTTTTATTCTATAAAGCAGATTTTCGTGAAGAAAAAATGTCGTTTTCGTCTAAAAACTATACTTTTTTATCTGCATTTGAAAACAATGTTCTTTTTTTCCACTTTAACAAGAGAATTGGTAGTATTTTTGGATTATCCGCCTTTCAGCTGCTCCTTGAGATAAGTAAAAAGCCCTCTCTGCCTTCCAGCAGATTCATTCTTCTAAATGTCTTGCCGCGTCTGGGTTCACGGACCCTTTTCCCGGTTTTTCCGCCCCTTTTCCCCTCTCTGTTTTTTGAATATTCAAAGCATAATCGGCTTCTTTTGAGAACATTTTAATAGGGAGAATTAATCATTTTTATTTGAATACTATCCAGTCAGTAATTGTTTGTTTATTATAATAAGTAAGAATCTAAGATTTTTTGGGTTTTTTAGTCATTTATTTAGGGAATATGTAGGTTTATTTTTTTGAATTTGTGAATTTTTTATGAAATTTGTCATTGTTTTCATAAAGGTGTTGTTTTATAACTTTAGTACATCTCAAGGAAAAATCCGGTTTTTTTCTTGGGATGTACAACGTCTTATCATATTGGAGGAGTCTATGAATACTCAAACGAAACACAAACTGGACAAAGATTGGGTGATTTTAATGAAGGAGGCGAAAAATCTGGGGCTGGATATTGAGGATGTCAAAAAATTTCTTTCCTCCCAATCCAAGCAGAAAGATGCCGGCAAACAGCTGAAGCAGTAGATATTTAGCCCGACAATTATTTTAATAAAACAGGCGGTTCTGTTGAATCTTGATTTTTCAAGATGATCCAACCGGCTGTTTTAAAGAGTATTTAATATTGATAATGACGTAATTCAGCTATAGGCCCTCGTTTGCCCAGCCCTTTCACGGCTTTCTGCAGGTTCAGATGAGAATACTGCCACTCTTGTTTGTCCCGGCAGAGGCAGGCCGATGCTGTCTTTCTTTTATATGATATTCAATTCCTCCTTTTCCGCTTTATCCGCGAAAATGGCACAAATCAAGCACCCCCTCCATAGACCATCATTTCTGACGCGATACAGAGCCTTCCCTTTAACCGGTACGTCATCGGCTGCCTGCTTTTTTACCGGATATAATACGCTTCTAAAATCGGTTTTTCCGATGAAAAAAATCTAAAATATCAATTTTACTGATCTTTATTTTTCATTATAAACTGATACAAAAGGAGGCAGATTTATTATGGGGATTGCAGTAATCTGCGGGAGCTCCCGCAAAAACGGCAATACAGAAACGCTTGTAAACCGGTTAATAGATGGACTTGATGCGGTCAAGATCCGTTTGTGCGACTATCATGTCAAAGCAGTGGAGGATTATCGGCACAGTGAAGGCTCTCCGGTTTATCCCGACGATGATTACAGAGACCTGTTAAGCCGAATCCTGGATAAAAACGACATCATTTTCGCCACTCCAATCTATTGGTACGGCATGTCAGGACTGATGAAACATTTTGTTGACCGCTGGTCCCAGTCGCTTGTTGAAATAGGAAGAGATGATTTTAAACGGCAGATGTCCACAAAAACGGCGTACGTCATCGCTGTCGGTGATGACGTACCCCATATCAAGGGCCTGCCCCTCATTCAGCAGTTTCAATATATTTTTGACTTCATGGGCATGACATTCGGCGGTTATCTTATCGGAAAAGCAAATCAGCCCGGCAGCATTTTAAACGATCGTGCAGCGCTTGTTTCTGTAAACGAACTAAAACAACAACTGACGGCAAATAAGAGGTGGAAAGCATGACAAAAGAAAAAGCGAACGATCAATCCTCGCTATGGAGACAGTATTTTTTAGAGATCGTCAGGGCTTTCATCTTATATAAATAAGGTTACGTATGAAATTTGAAGAATAAAACCGGAGCCTGTGACATACCTTGTTGTATCTTTTAAGACAAATACAGGAGGGATGAACCGAATGAAAGAAGAAACAATAGATTACAGCAGGGCTGCTGCATCTCCGGCGTTTCAAGAGCTTCTAAAGAAAAAGCGTGCTTTTATCGTACCGATGACGGTTTTCTTTCTGATCTTTTATTTCCTTTTGCCGATTTTGACGTCTTACTTTACGTTTTTAAACGAATCCGCCGTCGGTCCGATTACATGGGCGTGGATCTTCGCGATTGCACAATTCGCAATGACATGGACGCTGTGCATTCTTTACACGAGAAAAGCCGATCAGTTTGACAGAATGGCGGATGAATGTAAACGGGAATTTAGAGGCGCTGAATCATGAGTGCGACAGCCTTTATTCTGTTTCTCATCATCGTAGCCCTTACGCTTGTCATCACGTATTTTGCGGCAAGACAGACAAAAACGGCGAGTGAATTTTACACGGCCGGAGGGGGGCTTACCGGTATTCAAAACGGACTGGCCATCGCCGGGGACTACATGTCGGCCGCTTCTTTTCTCGGCATTGCGGGCATGATCGCTTTAAACGGCTTTGACGGCTTTTTTTACAGCATCGGTTTTCTTGTCGCTTATTTAGTGGTTCTTTATATCGTGGCCGAGCCTCTCAGGAATCTCGGGAAGTTTACGATGGCGGATATGATCGCTTCCCGTTTTCGGCAAAAGAAGGTTCGCGGAGTCGCTGCATTAAATACGATTGCCATTTCGACATTTTATATGATCGCACAGCTCGTCGGCGCCGGGGCTCTGATCAAGCTTCTGCTCGGCATCGACTACACGCTGGCTGTTTGCATCGTCGGCGTTTTGATGACGATCTACGTCGTGTTCGGAGGAATGATTGCAACGAGCTGGGTGCAGATCATTAAAGCGGTTCTTTTAATGGCGGGGACGCTCGTTATTTCCATCATGGTGTTTTCCAAATTCGGATTCAGCCTTACGAATATGTTCGATCAAATGAAAACCGTTACTCCACTTGGTGCGGATTTTTTGAATCCCGGCAATAAATACAAAGTTCCTCTTGAAACGCTGTCGCTGAATCTGGCGCTCGTCCTCGGAACGGCCGGACTTCCCCATATTCTCATCAGGTTTTATACGGTGAAGGATGCCAAGACTGCCAGAAAGTCGGTCGTATCTGCTACATGGATTATCGGTGTTTTTTATATTATGACGGTCTTTCTCGGTTTCGGCGCCGCCGCATTTGTCGGCTTTGAAGACATTCTGGCCGCGGATAAGGCGGGGAACATGGCTGCGCCGCTCCTGGCCCAGGCGCTCGGCGGCGATTTCTTGTTCGCCTTTATTTCGGCCATCGCTTTTGCTACGATTTTAGCGGTTGTGACAGGGCTTGTCCTTTCAGCAGCTTCCGCTTTTGCACACGATATTTACAGTCAAATCATTAGAAAAGGAAGCGCAACGGAGAAAGAGCAAATGCTCGCGGCAAGATGGGCTTCCATCGGTGTTTCCGTTCTTTCGATCCTGCTCGCCGTCTTCGCTCAATCGCTGAATGTCGCGTTCCTTGTGTCGCTGGCCTTTGCCGTTGCAGCAAGCGCCAATCTGCCGCTTATTATTTTCACTGTTTTTTGGAAGCGGTTTAACGCCGCCGGAGCGCTGGCCGGCAGCTTGACCGGACTCCTGAGCGCCCTCATTCTCGTGTCGATGAGCCCAAGTGTTTGGGACCCCGCGGGGAATGCGATCTTTATTGGAGACCCGCTGATTCCGATTTCAAACCCGGGGATCATTTCCATTCCGCTCGGATTTTTAGGAGCTTATCTCGGAACGGTCTTATCGCCAAAAACCAATGACGATGAAGCATTTGCGGAAATTCAAGTAAAGGCGCATACGGGCGTCCATATGGATCAGTCCTAACCGGCGTGAAAAGCCCGACACTTAAAAGAAAAGCATCGGGCTATTCGCGCAAAAATGCCAGCCGTTCGTTCAATGGCTTCGTATAGCGATAGACATCCCGGTAAACCGGAAAAATATGTTGATATTGCCCGCTGTATTCAGGGCGGGGCTGAAAGGTCTCTTTTATGTGAACGAAGCGTTCAGCGCAAGCTTCCAGCGTCGGAAACCAGCCGCAGCCGACGGCTGCGATCATCGCAGCTCCGAAAGCCGGCCCCTGCTCGCTTTTCAGCCTGATGATCTCGGCGTTAAAAATATCGGCCTGGATTTGCAGCCATTCTTCGCTTTTTGCTCCTCCGCCGATCGAAATGACGCGGCTGATGTTTTTCCCTCGGGCGCGAAATTGTTCGATGCTCTCATGGAGGGAAAATGTGATGCCTTCAATAACGGACCTGACAACATCAGCCCTCCTGTGGCCGCTGTCCATCCCGATGAAGCTGGCGCGAATCTCCGCGTCAGCATGGGGGGTCCTTTCCCCGGAAAGATAAGGCGTAAACAGCAGACCTCTTGAACCGGGCCGGGATTCTTCCACTTCACCGATCAACGAATCAAACGCTTCATCCTTGGCGAATACATCCTTAAACCAGCTGAAACTGCGGCCTGCGGAAAGCGTCACACCCATTGAATAATAGGCATCAGGCGCCGCATGGTTGAACAAGTGAATATTGCCCCGAAATTGTTGATCTGGATCTTTTTCATACGAGAGTACAACACCTGACGTGCCGATGCTGCACAAAGCGGTGCCTTCTTGTAATATACCGGCGCCGACCGCTCCGCATGCATTGTCGGCCCCTCCGGCAAAAACCTTTACTTCGGGCGTGAGGCCTGTTTCTTCGGCAAATTTGGAAGTGAGACAGCCGACAAAGCTTCCGGATTCGACCAATTCTGGGCACATCGCTTCAGGAATCCCAAGCCGGCGGCACATTTCGCTGCTCCATGTTTTATGCTTCACATCAAGCAGCAGCGTGCCCGCCGCATCTGAATACTCGCTGTGAATGCGCCCTGTCATGGTATACCTGACATAATCCTTTGGCAGCAAAAATACGGCCGCTTTTTGAAAAACCTCTTGTTCATGTTCCTTGATCCACAGAAGCTTCGGAAGCGTAAATCCCTCGAGCGCGGGGTTTTTTACGAGCTCAAGGAGGCGCGCCTTACCGATGACTTCGTTAATCAGCCGGCATTGTTCGGTCGTACGGGTGTCATTCCACAATATCGCATTCCGCAGCACTTCTCCTTTGCCGTCCAAAAGCACCAATCCGTGCATTTGACCGGAGAAGCTGATGCCTTTAATCTCATCGGCCCCTCCCCGGTGTCCTCCGACAAGTTCTTTTATGGCTTCCTTCGTTTTCTCCGCCCATTCGCGCGGATCCTGTTCGGAATAACCGGCATGAGGCTCGATGATTGAAAACGGCTTTGAGGCTTCCCCGCATATGCCGCCGTGCCGGTTGACGAGGATCGCTTTGACGGCGCTTGTGCCAAGGTCAACCCCGATACAATATTCCACTAATGTTTCTCCTTTCTTGCCGGCTCTGACCGTAAAGCATTTAATAAATAGCGGTTCACCATTGCTTTAAGCATTTCCTGCCGGCCTGACTTATTTTCGATGCGATCGTTTTCGAGTGCATAGGCGGCCAGTTTTTTCAAATCCGTTTTTCCTTCGGCGATGTCGAGGCCGATTCCTTTCGTATAGCTTTCATAACGTTCTTCTATGACGCTTTCAATCGCCCGGTTCTCCAAAAGCTGATAGGCGACTTTGAAGCCGAGCGCATACGTATCCATTCCCGCGATGTGCCCGTGAAACAAATCCTCATCCGTAAACGAGGCGCGCCTTACTTTCGCATCAAAATTGATGCCTCCCGCTTTAAAGCCGCCAGCTTTTAAAATCTCGTACATGGAAAGGACTGCGCCATACAGATCTGTCGGGAATTCGTCCGTATCCCATCCCAACAGCAAATCTCCCTGATTCGCATCGATCGAGCCGAGCATATCGTGGAGCGCAGCCACCCTCAGCTCATGCTCAAACGTATGTCCGGCAAGCGTGGCATGATTTGCTTCAAGATTCAATTTAAAATGCTTTTTTAAACCGTACGTTTCCAAAAATGCGATCGAAGTCGCTGCGTCAAAATCGTATTGATGCTTTGTCGGCTCTTTCGGCTTCGGTTCAATCAGAAATTGCCCGTCAAAGCCGATCTCGTTCGCATAATCGACGGCCATTCGATAGAAGGCTGCCAAATTGTCGAGCTCCAGCTTCATGTTAGTATTCAGCAGCGTGTCATAGCCTTCCCGGCCGCCCCAAAACACATAGTTTTCAGCGCCGAGCTCCTTGGCGATTTCCAGCCCCTTTTTCACTTTTGCCGCTGCAATCGCATATACGTCCGCATTGCAGGATGTGGCGGCGCCGTGCACAAATCGCGGATGCGTAAACATGTTTGCTGTGTTCCATAATAGCTTTACTCCGCTTGTCTCCATCATCTCCTTAAGAAATGACACCATTTTATCCAAATAAAAAAACGTTTCCCGCAATGTATCGCCTTCCTGGACGACGTCAACGTCATGAAAGCAGAAGTATGGCACGCCGAGCTTCTCAAAAAATTCGAATGCCGCTTCAGCGCGCGTTTTCGCCTTATCCAGCGGATGCGTCATCCTGTTCCATGAGCGGCTGATCGTTCCGTCTCCGAACGGATCGCTTCCGTCCGCATCAAACGTATGCCAATAAGAAACAGCAAAACGGAGATGCTCCTTCATCGTTTTGCCGCCGATCCGTTCATCAGGGTTGTAATATTTAAAAGCGTATGGATGATCCGAGTCTGCCCCTTCATACTTGACCGTTTCTACTTCTTTAAAAAACATTCACAGTCCCCCCTAAAATAAGTTTGTTTATCCATTAAACTAACTTCTTTCCATTTATTTTACAAGATACGCGAAGCGCTTTCAATTACAATATTAGAAAAATTTGAGTGTTTTAAATTCGCTGTACTATAATGAAAGCACTACATCAAAAGCGAGTGATCGTATTGAATACAGCAGACCAAGCACTTGTCAAAAAAATGAATAAAGCCCTCATCCTTGAGCAAATCATTGCCAACGCCCCTGTCTCAAGGGCAAAGCTTTCAGAGATAACCGGGCTAAATAAGTCAACGGTCTCTTCCCAAGTGTCTTCCCTGCTGCAACGGGACATTATTTTTGAAACGGGCCGCGGTCAATCGAGCGGCGGCAGACGGCCCGTTATGCTGAAATTTAACCGGAAAGCCGGCTATGCGATCGGGGCTGATATCGGAACGAATTACATCATCGTCGTTTTAACCGACCTGGAAGGCGAGATTATTGAGCAATACGAGCGTGAACTTGATGAGACGGACATTCCGGCGACAGAGCAGGCTCTCATTGAACTGATCGGACTTGCCACCCTAAAGATGCCTGATTCCCATTACGGTTTGACAGGGATCGGGGTGTGCGTGCCGGGCCTGGTCGACAATGACCGGAACATCGTTTTCACCCCGAATAAACCGATTCACCTTCTCCAAATGAAAAGCCTTCTTGAGAAAGCGTACAATGTTCCGGTTTTCGTTGAAAATGAAGCGAATGCCGGAGCCATCGGCGAAAGGGAGTACGGACATTCCGGACATTTGGAACACGCCATTTTCGTAAGCATCAATGCCGGCATCGGTTTAGGAATTTTGATGAACGGCAAACTGTTCAGAGGCGTGCAAGGGTTTTCAGGAGAAGCGGGGCATATGTCGATCGACATGAACGGCCCTCTATGCAGATGCGGAAATAAAGGCTGCTGGGAGCTGTATGCGTCGGAAAGAGCCGTTTTTTCTCCGTATCTTTCACATACTAAGGCTCCTTTGTATCAAACGGTCAAGGAGCTGGCCGACCATGGCGATCAAAAGATGCTGGAAACGTTCGAGACATTCGGCTTTTACATAGGCGTGGGACTCGTCAACATCATCAGAACGTTGAATCCGGAGACGATTATTTTGCGAAATACGATTGTCGAATCTTATCCGGCGATCGTCGATTCGATTAAGAAGACGATTTCGTCAAGAAGTAAAAAAGAAGCGCTGACCGATTACCGCCTGAACATTTCCTCCCTCGGCCGCACCGCCTCTTCGCTTGGCGTTTCCTACATTGTCATTGAGCGGTTCTTGGAGCGGTTTATAGATGAACAATTTTAAAAGCGCGAAACCCCTTTTTAGGAATTTGCGCTTTTAACGGCTTCAACCTTGTTGCGAAACCAGGCAGCAGCCTGTTTGGGATCAGAGGACTTGCTGATGGCGCTGATGATGCTGATGCCGTCCGCTCCTGCTTCAACGACAGGCGCGCAGTTTTCAAGCGTGATCCCGCCGATTCCGACTGCAGGAATGCCGATGCCCCGCTTCCGCATTTCTTTCAACAGGGCGACGCCTTGGACGGCTTTCGCATCCCGCTTCGTTTCCGTCGGGTAAATCGGCCCTGCTCCGATATAATCGGCCCCGTCCTTTTCTGCCTGCAGCACTTCTTCAAGCGTATGCGTTGACACGCCGAGAATTCTTTCCCCGATTCTGGCTCGGACGTCCCCGGCCTTTTCGTCATCCTGGCCGATGTGAACGCCGTCGGCGTCAAGTTCAAGGGCAAGCTCAATGTCGTCATTGACGATGAAAGGGACTCCAGCTTCGCGGCACAGAGCCTGCACTTTTTTCGCAAAAGCTCTTTTTTCGTCCGCTTTCAGCGCCCCGTCCCCCTTTTCGCGGAATTGAAAGAGAGTCGCGCCGCCTTCCAAGGCAGCTTCAATGACGGCCAAAGGGTCGCCGTCCGTATTATTTGAGCCCATAATAAAGTATACGGACAGCATGTCTTTCATGTTTCTCCGTAAAATACGCCCCATCCTACTCCACCTCCATGATCAAGCCGCGCTCTTCTATATCCGCTGAATTGACAGCGGCAAGCTGATTCAAAAATTCAATCTGAAAGCTTCCGGGCCCTTGATGCGCTGTTTTTTCGGCGGCTATTTCCGCCGCGCAGCCATAAAAAACCGCGGCTGATACAGCGGCTTTGCAAGCGTCTTTTTCAACAGCGCAAAACGCGCCGATGACAGACGTCAAAAGGCAGCCCGTCCCCGTCACCTTCGTCAGCAGTTCATGCCCGTTTCCGGCGGTATACAGCTTTTTCCCGTCGGTAACGACGTCTTCGGCACCGGTGATGATAACAGTTGTATTCCAGACGCTGGCCGCTTTTTTGGCCAGAGCGATCCGGTCGCCTTTTTCTTCCCCGGCGTCAACTCCCTTTATCACCCATCTTTCTTCACCGAGCGTGTTGGCGATTTCGGCGGCATTGCCCCTGACGGCAGAGATCTTGACTTTTCGCATGATGCGTTGGGCGGATGCCGTTCGAAACGGCGTCGCGCCGGCTCCGACAGGGTCAAGGATAACGGGAACGCCGTGTTCATTCGCCGACTTTCCGGCGATGATCATCGACTCAACGGCCTCAAGGCTCAGCGTGCCGATGTTCAATACGAGAGCACCGGCAATTTTCGCCATGTCGGCCGCCTCTTCCCTTGCGTAGGCCATAACCGGGGAAGCGCCGAGAGCCAATAAGCCGTTTGCGGTGAAGTTCGTCACGACGTTGTTCGTCATATTATGCACGAGCGGGTTTTCTTTTCTGACTTTCTCTATTGCTTGAGCGGCATCTTGTCGGTTCATCATGCTTCATTCCTTCCTATTCTTTCGTTCGGGCTCCATATATACGATTTGGTGTGGTCGATCCAGGCTCTGGCTGCAAATGAAAGATAGCGGTCCTTTCTCCAAATGACGGCGACATGCCAGGGTATGGACGGTCTGACAACAGGAATGACCTTCACACGCTCAGGGTCAAGATCCCGGCAGATTCTTTCAGGGAGCAGGCCGATTCCGAGATTGGCCGACACCATTTCACTGATAAAATCCCATTGGGATGTTTCATAAATTACGTTCGGCCGAAATCCGGCCTTCAAACATGCTGTAATGATCCGTTCATGAAGGACGAAGTCTTCGCGAAAGAAAATAAACGGTTCCTCACTCAATTGGCGAAGCTCGATCTCTTTTTCACCGGCAAAGCGGTGTGACGGATGAACGAGCAGCATTAAATTTTCTTTTACGATCGTAAACGAATGAAAGACCTCTTCTTTCGCCGGCAGGACGACGACCCCGATATCGAGCGATCCGTCCTCCACGCCCTCCTGCACCTTCACAGACCCGTGTTCAACCAGCTGAAACGTGACATTCGGGTATTTGTCCCTAAATTCACCGATGACCTTCGGAAAAAAACCTGAACCGATCATCGGCGGCAGCCCGATCCGGACATGTCCTTTTTTCACGTCCATCAAATCGTTCAGCTCTGAAGTTAAATTTTGAAACGATTTCGTGATTTCCTGCGCCTGCACGTACATGCTTTGGCCGGCGTCTGTCAGTTCAATCTGCCTTCCGCGCCGGTAAAACAGCTCGATTCCCAGCTCCTCTTCAAGATTCTTGATCATTTTGGAAATCGTCGGCTGTGAGATATATAGCGACTGGGCAGCCTTCGTAAAGCTTTTCAGGCGGGCCACTTCTAAAAAATAAGTTAAATGACGTATGTCCATTTGGTTGACATCCTTTCAGAGCTTTGCGCACGATTTTCGCTTTACACCATATTTTAAACCAAATTCAACATTTTCTGCACCCCGCCCAACATAAAAAAGCGCTGCCGGCTTGCTGCCGGCGGCGCTTATTTTCTGGCGATGGCCTCATCCTGCTCCTTCAGGCTATCCACGTTTGAACGAGTGTCTTCGATATTTTTTTGAACAGCTTCTTTGTACTGGTTCACCATATCGCGGATGGTTTCCTCCCGTTCAAGCCACTTTGTTGTAAAATCAAGCTTATTTTGCCCAAGCGATCCGGCAGACGGCCCTTGCAGAGAGAGCGAATCAAGCGCGCTTTTCACTTGATCCAGCTGTTTTATGACCGCGCCATGGTTCAGTTTGATCGTTTTGCTCATTTCAACCACCCTTTTAGACCGTTGATTGTACTATGCAGGGCGTCGAGCGCTTCATCTCCTTTTTCCAACAGATAGTCCGCCCGGTCAGCAGACCAGCTCGCAGCCTCGACCGCCCCTTTTTCAGCGTCTAATGCAAATATTTTCAAATCGATTTTATGGATATACCTCTCATAATCATCGTTAAATATCCTGTACATGGCGGTGTGCGCTTCATCACGTGCTTCATCAAAGTCGGCTGCCCGGCTTCCGGTCCATGCTTCTCCAAGATCCGGGCGCAAAATCTGTCTGATTTCTTCGATGCCTAAGCCTTGTTCTCTTTCAACATCGCGCTTTGCCCGTTCCAGTCTTGAAATTTGTTCTTCGAGCTCTTGGGCCTTGTGGGAGAGAACCCCGTGTATCTTCTCCAGCGTGCCTGAGTAGTCCATTTTTGTCACCTCTGAAATTGCATGATGATGTGGAATGATTTTTTCTTGATCCGTTCAAGCATAGATTCACATCTTTTACTAGACTTGCGCACATTTCCAATATTTATAGTTTAAGTCGAAAAGCATGGATGTTGAATAGGCTTTAAATACTGTTTTTAGGGATTTGTACATGGTGAACAATCTGAAATAAGCCGGTTTTTAAGAATTTCAGACCAGTCTTTTTGCACGAATCCAATCCCGCTTCCCACCGGTGAAAGACGAAAGACACGGGAGCAGTAAGGTGTAATGGTCACAGAAAACAGGAAGTCTATTCCGTCAGCCGTTTTACAGTTTTAGTCAATTAACTGTTTCTTTCGCCCTGATTTCTCGTATTCCCTTATAGATAAAATGAATAATCATTATTCTGTATATGTATTTTACCTATAGTTCAATCTCATGTACACTTTTGTCTAGAAAGGGGGATAATGACATGAAAACATTCATTAAAGGAATAAGTCAGGTCGCTCTTTTATTTTTCATTGCGCGTTTGATGAATCTGATTGTAGACGTTCTTCATATAAATATTCCCGGAAGCATCCTCGGGATTATCGTCGTTTTTGCGCTCCTCCATTTCAAGGTCATTAAGCTTGAATGGGTTGAAATCGGGGCATTGTGGCTTCTTGCGGAACTTCTATTGTTCTTTATCCCTTCAGCAGTCGGGATTATGAACTATGGGGATATTCTCAAACACTTCGGAACAAGCATTATACTCGTCGTTCTGATCAGCACGTTTGTCGTTATGGTATCGACAGGGATGCTGACGCAAATCATCGCTAAAAGAAAGGAAAGGAAAAAAACATGTTCATCGGATGCTTAAGTCTGATCACAACAGTCTTGATCTATATGGGAGCCAAGGCAGTTTACAAACGCCATCCGAAGGTGTATGCTTCGCCTTTACTGATCACGCCGCTCATATTGGTCGGCCTGCTGCTTTTGATCAATGTGCCTTTTGACGCATACAATGCCGGAGGGCGCCTGTTAACCGATATGCTTCAGCCGGCTACCGTGGCTTTTGCGATTCCGCTGTATAAATACTTCCCTATTTTAAAAAAGTATGCCGCTGAAATTATTATTAACGTGGCGGTCGGAAGCTGCATCGCCATTTTGTCAACAGCGTTTATCGCAAAGCTGTTCAAGCTGAACGCGGATCTTATTGAGAGCCTCGTTCCAAGATCAGTGACGACGCCAATCGCAATGAGCGTCTCTGAAATGATCGGAGGAGTGCCTGCGGTTACCGCCGTGTTTGTCATTTTGACCGCTTTGTTCGGCACAGTGATCGGCCCGATGGTCATCCGCTATTTCAGAATCGACAATGAAATTGCCAGAGGCGTGCTGCTTGGAACAAGCGCACACGGCGCCGGTACGTCAAAAGCGTTTGAGCTCAGCTCCGTATCCGGAACGATCTCAAGCGTTTCGATGATTTTGGCAGCGATCATTACGCTTTGCGCCGCACCATTTCTTATTTCGCTTATTACTGTGTAGCCAAGAAAGGCCTCCGAATCAATCTTCGGAGGCCTTTTTTCATGTTCCTTTACCTTTTCAGATTTTCTACAGCCGTATCAAACTCGCTTTCAATCTCGGCCGAAGGCTTTTTCGTCAGCAGGCTCACGATCACGATGACAGCCGTACTCACAATAAAACCGGGAATCAATTCGTAGACCGCGGCAAAAGCTTTTACCTGTTCCCAGGCGATGACCGTAAGCGCGCCCGAGAGCATTCCCGAAAGCGCTCCCCACTTCGTCATCCGCTTCCAATACAGGCTCAGCAGGACAACCGGCCCAAAGGCCGCGCCAAAACCGGCCCATGCATAGCCGACAAGGTTCAAAATCGTTTCGTTCGGATGAAGCGCCATGATCAGCGCGATCAGCGAAATGGCAAGAACAGCAAGCCTTCCGACAAGAACAAGCTCTTTGTCAGATGCGTTCTTCCGAATAAACGCTTTATAAAAATCTTCCGTAAGCGCGCTTGACGTGACGAGCAGCTGCGAGGAAATCGTACTCATGACAGCCGCCAAAATGGCCGCCAGCAAAAACCCTGTGATTACGGAAGGGAACAGCAGATCAGAAAGAACGATAAATACCGTTTCCGGATTTTTTAAAGGCAGGTGGTTTACGCTGAAATAGGCGATGCCGATAAGACCGGTCAGCATCGCGCCGCAGATTGAGAATATCATCCAGCTCATGCCGATCCTGCGGGCGCTCTTCATTTCTTTCACGTTGGAAATCGCCATAAACCTGACGATAATATGCGGTTGCCCAAAATAGCCGAGCCCCCATGCCAGGAGCGACAGTATGCCAATCGCAGTCGTTCCTTGAAACGGCTGCAGAAGGTGCGGATCGACGGCGCTGATATCAGAAAAAGCAGGCGCAATTCCCCCTAAATGGATAAAAACAACGAGGGGCACCAGGATCAGTGCAATAAACATGATCGTTCCCTGTACAAAGTCGGTCCAGCTTACCGCCAAAAAGCCGCCGAACAGCGTGTACAAAACGACGACACCGGCCGTCAGCCAGATGCCGATCCGGTAATCGAGATGAAAGGCGGTTTTGAAAAGCTCTCCTCCCGCGACCATCCCGGATGACGTATAAAAGGTAAAAAAGATTAAAATGACAAAGGCTGATGTAATCCTTAAAATTCTCGAACCGTCCTTAAAACGGTTTTCAAAATAATCGGGAATCGTGATGCTGTTGCCGGCCGTTTCCGTATACGTTCTAAGCCTCGGGGCGACATACAGCCAGTTTAAGTAAGCTCCGACCGTCAGACCGGCGACAATCCAGCCGCTGCTCAGCCCGTTTACGTACATCGCTCCCGGAAGGCCCATCAAAAGCCAGCCGCTCATATCTGAAGCGCCCGCGCTCAAAGCGGTGACAGCCGGTCCAAGGTTTCTTCCGCCAAGCATATAATCGGTTAAATTGGATGTCCGCCTGTAGGCGAAATATCCAATCAAAAGCATTCCAGCCATATAAATTCCAATTGATAACATGACTCCGTAATCCATAACGTCCCCCTGTTCAATTTTTCACGTAATATCAATATACATGAATAATCCCTCAAGAGGTATCGTTTTCAGATTTTTTATTGAAAGAAACCGGTCTTTATCGGTGATGAATCCGCAAAAACACGACTTTTAAATAATTGCCTTCCTGATAGCTTTTCACCGTTTTAAAATCTTCGGGGAGCGAATATTCTTCAAGGACTGTGCAGCTTGTCCCCGTTTCTTTGCATGCCGCATCGATAAACCCTTTAAACTTTTTCATTCCGAAGGCGCTGCTGTTTGTCGAAGCGACGATAACGCCTTCGTTTTTGGTGATCGCAATCGTTTCTTTTAACAGATTTTTATAATCCTTTGCAGCGCTGAACGTACGCTTTTTTGTTCTTGCAAAAGACGGCGGATCGAGAATGACCAGATCATAGGAGAGCTGCTTTTTGACAGCATACGAAAAGTAGTTGAACACGTCCATTACTTTAATATCGTGCGCTTCATGATCAAGGCCGTTCACGCTGAACTGTTCGATCGTCCTGTTCAGGCTGCGGTTTGCGACATCGACGCTTGTCGTTTTCGCCGCGCCGCCTAACGCAGCAGCAACGGAAAACGCCCCGGTATATGAGAAAGTGTTCAATACTGTTTTTCCTTCTGCATAGCGGTCTCTAATCGCCTTCCGGACGTTGCGCTGATCGAGAAAAACGCCGGTCATGGCGCCGTCATTGAGATAGACGGCAAAATGAATCCCGTTTTCTTTTACGATGATCGGAAATTCTCCTCTCGTTCCTTTTACAAAATCATCGTCTTCGACATACTGCCCGGCCGAACTGAACCGTTTTTTCTCGTAAATGGCTTTGTAGTCCGAGAGTTCATCGAGTGCTGTCACAACCGATTCCTTATAGGCATAAATACCTTTGCTGTACCACTGGATCAAAAAATATCCGTCATAATAATCGATCGTCAATCCGCCGATTCCGTCGCCCTCTCCGTTAAATACGCGGAATGCCGTCGTATCGGAATCGCCAAAAAGCTCGTTCCGCTCTTGAAAAGCTTTTGTCAAACGGCTGAGAAAAAATCGCTGGTCAATGGGTTCATCCCTGTTTTGCGTGAGTACCCAGCCGATTCCTTTATTCTGCACTCCGTAATAGCCTTTCCCCAAAAAACCGCCCTTTTCATCGGTGAGGCCGATGAGCGATCCTTCGGTGATATCGTCATCCTTTGATAAAACGGCTTCCTTTAAAATGAGGGGATAGCCTTTTTTAATCTTTGCTGCATGGGCTTGCTTGATCTTTAGCGTCTTCATTCTGTTCAGTCCTTATGTTTAGTATTTCTCTATCCTACCATAACGCTCCGTCCCAGTTTTTATGCAAAGGAAGATCATTAAATTGACAGATGATTCCGTTTTTTCTAAGATGGTGTAGAAAAAGGAGGAGAAATGACGGTATGGCACAAATCGACCATGTTGGTGTAATGGTGAAGGACATTGAGGCTTCGATCGCATTTTATCAAGACGTTGTCGGCATGAAGCTGAAAGACAGGCTCTCTCACACGAACGGCATCATGAAGCTTGCATTTCTCGGATTTGAAAACCGCGGCGAAACGGAACTCGAGCTTATCGAGGGGTACAATGACAAGCTTCCGCAGGAAGGGAAGGTTCATCACTTTGCGGTTTCTACCGATCATATTGATGCGGACTTCGCCCGTGTAAAAGAAAAGGACATTCAGCTTTTTGAAGACGGAATCACCGAACTTCCGAACGGCTACCGCTATTTCTTTATTTTCGGTCCTGATGGAGAATTGGTGGAATTTTTCCAAAGATCCTAAAGAAAAAAGAGACGGTTTCCTTTGTACCGCCTCTTTCTTTATGTCCGTGCTTTGCCCGCTTCTACGGTGAATGTTAAAGGCTCGTTGCCGATAAACCTGCCGATGTTTTCCGATGTGATCTTTTCAATGCGCCTGATGCTTTCAAAAGTTGCACCGCCGATATGAGAGGTGCAAATCACATTGGGGAGGCTTGTAACCCGGGCAGATGGAGGTTCTGTTTCAAAAACATCCAACGCTGCTCCCCGGATCTTTTTCTGTTCAAGCGCTTGTATAAGCGCATTCTCATCGATGACTTCTCCGCGGGCAATATTGATCAGAAAAGCCGTATTCTTCATTTTCGCCAGGCGTTCTTCATTCATCAGATGAAACGTTTCCGGTCTCAATGATGTGCTGATGCAGACGAAATCAGATTTCGCCAGCAGGTCATCGAGTTCAGCAAAGCGTACGTTCAATTGCTTTGCCGATTTGTAATCTTTGTATGTGCCGTACGCCATAATGTTCATATTAAATCCCGATGCACGTCTGGCGATTCTTTTTCCGATTTCGCCGAAACCGATGAGCCCGAGCGTTTTTCCATCAAGCTCATACCCCATGGAAATCTTCCAAAACCCGTTTTTGACGGCGGCATTTGTTTGCGGAATCGACCTTGCGCCTGCCAAGAGGAGGCCGAATGCCAGGTCAGCGACTGATGACGCATTTTGTCCCGGGGCATTCGTGACGGAAATCCCCTTCTGTCTTGCATATGCCACATCAATATTGTCGACTCCGGCGCCGAATTTGATGATATAGCGCAGCTTCCCGGCAGCATCGATCAGCTCGCGGTCCGCTTTTTCAACACCGAGAACGTAAATATCGACATCCTTGATACGGGTTAATAAAGCCTCTCTGCTTACATTCTTCGAATCTAAAAAAAGGCATTCAGCCCCCAGCTCCTCAATCTTTTCTTTCAGGCGCGGAGCGGCGCGGTAAAAAAGTTCGCTGAGCGTCACCAGCACTTTAGCCATGCTTTTCCTCCATTCATCTGTTTTTTGCGACCAGAAAAATGCTTGTTTCCATTATGAGGAAACAAGCGGCTATGGGGATACGTTAGGGTTATCGTGATTATATATATGAATCTAAGCTAAAAAAAGAAGGCTGGCATGTTAACTGACATAGTTTTTAGACAGATCGGCAGCCCGATGGAATGCTGTGCGCTTCAAATACTCAAAATAATGTCGTGCATACGGGTGTGCGGTTTGCGAATTCCAAGGCTTGTTCCCTCCGCAGAAATGGACGATTGCGGGATTTGCCCTCGCTTCCATATACCGCTTCTTGTCCAAAAGGGTCGCCGGCGTTTTTTCCTTCAGCATGATATGAGTCTGCGCATTCCATCTTGGATGAAGGTCATGCCACTGGTCATAAAGAATCGCGTTGAGCGCATCCTGGTCATGGAATACAAACATGTCTGCACTGTTGTTGTTAATAAAGTTGATCACTTTTTCCGAAATGCTGCGCTTTCTCCACTCGTCCATATCTATGATCATGAGGCCGGAGTTGAAGTATTTCGCAGTTTCGCTGATTTTCATTTTTTTCAGGCGTTCGTGCTGGCCGGCGTCTTCGACTGCCGCTACAAAATAAGGGGAAATGTCCATATCCCACAGCTTTGCTATATCCTCTAACACCAATGCGTCGCAATCAACATATATCATTCTCTTCACGGTTTCGTCCCCGATCAGATCAGGAATCGAAATTCTGTAATACGCCGCTTTTGTAATATGGCTGCTCTCGACGGCGCGGTCGTACCTGCTTTTCTCTACATCGAGAAATGTGACGGGAACTCCGAAGCGATGGATCGTTTTTTTCAGCCGTTCTTTATTCTCCTCTTCAATACCGCCGTCAATCACGTACAGCTTGACATCGCGATTTTTGTCCATGTTCATTAACAGCGAGGTGAACATGACGCTCAAATGCTGTGCATAGTTATCGTCTGTACAAGAAATAATGTGCATGGTACTGTCGCTTTTCATATCGTTTCCATCTCCTTCTCTTTTTTTGTTCTATTCCCCTTTTTCGAAAAATAAACACGTCACCGTTCCATTTTCCTTTTCATCCAAAACGGCGCATACAGGAGATAGAAGAAAACGATGGTCACAGCTTGCGACGACAGGATATACCACGGCCACGGTCCGAGAACATCAAGAAGCGATGCGCCGCCTCCCGGCTTTCTCATCATGTACATATAGTTTGATTGCAGCATGCGGTTGATCACGAATATGACGCCCGCGTATACATTGACGATGAGAAAGGTGATCCAAAGAGAGCGAACCGTCGGTTTATATTTCTCGGCGGCGATCATGAACAGGCAAGACAGCACGACGAGCCCGTGGGAAATGAAAAATTCGAAAAACCTGAAGTGCGGAAAACCGTATCTTCCCAAATCCGGCGTCAGCATGGCCTGAAGCGCGCTTCCCAATCCGGCAAAGTATAGGAATTTAAACAAGTTCAGATTTTTTGTGAGCAGCAAAATGATGACGAGATAAACGGAAAGATCGCTCAGATGAAGAGGCAGACAATAGCGCGGCGTCCATGAGCGGACATAAATGAACCACGAATGATAGCTGATCTCCGACATAATAAGAATCGCGACAAAAGCATAACGAATCACCCGGTTCCATTTAGGCTCTTGAAGAGTCCGCCGAAAGACGAACAGACAAACGCCGAGCGCTGCAATCACGAGCAATGTCACGATGTGCGATGTTGAAAAAAAATGAAAAGCGCCAAGATGATAATCTTTTTGAAAATATGTATTCATTGGAAGCACCTGTCGATTGAGTAGTTTTCAGTTATTTTGCGACGAATTCCGGCAATTATTCCTAAAAAAGCAAAAAAACCGCCGGTCATTCGGCGGTCGAGAATCTTTATATCGAGATATTCCGGTTTTCATTTGCCTCGTCTTGCAGTTGAATCCGTTCGACTTTTCCTACGAGAAAGATATAGGAAAGGGCTCCCGTTAAGGCCAGAACGCCGATGAAGACAAGTGCAGGAGCAAAGCTTCCGCCGTCAGCCAAAAAGCCGATGACAATCGGAACGATGACTGAAGCGAGGCTTCCGACGAAATTAAAGACACCTCCCGTCAGCCCGATCAGGTGCTTCGGCGCAAGAGAAGACACGAGCACCCATGTGATGGAGGCAAGGCCGTTCCCAAAAAAAGCAAGGGTCATAAACAGCATAATCAACGATGTTTGATTAACATAATTGGCGCCGATAATCGAAATCGACAGGAACAGCCCGGTAATGATCGGGGTCTTGCGGGCCACCCCTGCTGATACGCCCCTTTTCACGAGAAAGTCGGACAGAAATCCGGACAACAGCACGCCGATAAAGGCCGCAAGAAAAGGAAGCGAAGCAAGAAAACCGGACTGCAGAAAATCAAGCCCCCTATATTTCACAAGATATGTCGGAAACCATGTGAGAAAAAACCATAGCGTTGAATTGACGGCAAATTGGCCGATATATATGCCCCACAGCTTCCGGTGAGCAGTCACCTGTTTGAAATGCGTCCAATTGAATGCAGTTTTTTCCTCTGTTGTCTCCTGTTGCCGGCGGACGATTCCCCCGCCTTTTTCTATGTGTTCGAGCTCGGCTTTGTTAACTTTCGGATGACGGTCCGGATCACGGTAAAACGCATACCAGACGATACCCCAGATGATTCCGATCACACCTGTGACGATAAACAGGCCGCGCCAGCCGACGATATGCTGGACGGCAGTAAGCGCCGGCGTCAAAAACGCGAGGCCGGCAAACTGCCCGGATGTATAAAAGGCGATGGCTGATGCCCTTTCCTGCTCAGGAAACCATGACGTCACCACCCGGTTATTCGCCGGAAAGGCCGGCGCCTCAAAGGCACCTGTCGCAAGCCGCAGGCCGAAAAGCGAGCCAAAGCCGCGGGCGAACCCCTGCAGCAATGTCGCAAGCGACCAGGTGATCAGCGTAAAGCCGTAGACAAGCCTCGGGCCAAACCGGTCGACAAGACCGCCTCCCGGGATTTGCAGCGCACAATATGCCCACCCAAAGGCCGAAAAAATCAAGCCTAATTGAACAGCTGATAAGTTCAGGTCGTCCCCTAACCGTGAGGCGGCCACCGAAATATTGCTGCGGTCCATATAATTAATCACGACACATACAAAGATAAACAACAATACGCGCACCCGAACCTTCGTCGGTTTCTCTTTTGCATTTGCTGCTTTCATTACGCCTCTCCCTTCCTCACACCTTTTTTAGAATGAAAACGCCATCATTTTTTACCATTCCGCCACACTGCCATCGCTGTGCCGCCATACCGGGTTTCGCCAGTTATGTCCGATTTCGGCCATTTTTCTGACGTGATCTTCGTTGATATCGATGCCGAGGCCGGGCCCGTTTGGAATGCGGACATAGCCGTCTTCGTAGAAAAAGACATCTTGATCTAATATATAATCGAGCAGGTCCGTGCCTTTGTTGTAATGGATCCCCAAGCTTTGCTCCTGAATGAATGCGTTGTGGCAGGTCGCATCAACCTGCAGGCAGGCCGCCAGCGCGATCGGGCCGAGCGGACAGTGAGGGGCCGCCGCGACATCAAACGCTTCCGCCATCGAGAGGATCTTTTTGCATTCGGTAATGCCTCCCGCATGTGACAAATCGGGCTGGATGATATCGGCATAGCCATCTGTCAACAGTTGTTTAAACTGCCATTTTGAGAACATCCGCTCACCTGTGGCAATCGGTATCGAGACAAGGTTTGCGATATCCCTGAGCGCCTCATTGTTCTCCGGCAGCACAGGCTCTTCAATGAACATCGGACGAAAAGCCTCAAGCTCCTTCGCCAATATTTTTGCCATCGGCTTGTGCACCCTGCCGTGAAAATCGATGCCGATGCCAACGTAGGGGCCGACCGCCTCCCTGACAGCTGCGATTCTCTCGATCACCTGGTCGATTTTTTCGTGCGAGTCAATATATTGGAGCTCTTCCGTACCGTTCATTTTGACGGCTGTAAAACCCTTTTCGACCACCTGCTTTGCCGCCAGGCCGACGTCTTGAGGCCGGTCTCCTCCAATCCATGAATAGACTTTAATGGAGTCTCTGCACTTCCCGCCTAGAAGCTGATGGACGGGTGCATTATAAAATTTTCCTTTAATGTCCCAAAGCGCCTGATCGATTCCCGCTATCGCGCTCATCAGAATCGGACCGCCCCTGTAAAACCCGCCTCTGTACATTACGTTCCAGTGATCTTCGATATCCATCGGGTCTTTGCCGATCAAGTATTCCATTAATTCGCCGACCGCCGTTTTAACGGTTGCGGCCTTGCCCTCGATCACCGGTTCACCCCATCCGGTGATGCCTTCATCTGTTTCGATTTTTAAGAACAGCCAGCGCGGCGGCACTTGAAAACATTCAAAGCCTGTAATCTTCATATCGCTCATCCCCTTTTGATTGCTTCGACAAATTGCTTTGCTTTTTCTTTCAGGTTTTCTAAATACGGGCCTGTGACCTCTTCATTCGTTTTGACGAGAGCGCCTCCTATTCCCGCTCCGACGGCTCCGGCATCCAAATACTCGCGAATATTGTCCAATCCGACGCCTCCCGTCGGAAGCAGGGGAATCTGCGGGAGCGGCCCGTGAATATCCTTGATATAGCCGGGCCCCATCGTTCCCGGAAACACCTTGATGATATCCCCGCCGCTTTCGTAAGCCGTCAAAATCTCAGTCGGGGTAAAAGCTCCCGGAATGCTCACCGCCCCATACCGTTTTGTCAGCTTAATCGTTTCTTCATTGACGGTCGGGGACAGGATAAACCGGGCACCGGCCGACAAAGCCGCTCTCGCCGATTCGGCGTCGAGCACCGTCCCCGCTCCGACAAGCATGTCGTCTCCATATCGTTCTGAAACAGCCTCTATCGCTTTCAGCGCCTGAGGCGAGTTAAGCGTCATCTCCACCAGCCTGATGCCGCCCTCTTTTAACGCTTCCACGATTCTGAGTGCATCATCCGCATGATAGCCGCGGACGATCGCAATGACTCTATGTTTTTCGATTTGTGATAAAGCCTCCATCTCTCTCACCCTTTCGTTTGAAGTCTATCGGCTGACATCATCCTCTTCGGATTGCTCCATAAACGCAAACAATCGATCGCGGTCCGGCAGCCCTTCAATATCGCCGTTTACCAATGTCACCATGGCGCCGACCGCGCAGCCTCTTTTAACAGCGCCCGGGAGCGGAATGCCTTCAATCAAGCCCGACAGAATGCCGGCGGCAAAGCCGTCTCCGGCTCCCACGGGATCTCTTACTCTCTGAATCTCGTAGCCTTTTTCGTAACCGCTCTCATTTTTAGAGGAGTAGTAGGCCCCTTTTGCCCCCAGCTTGACGACGGCAATATCAGAACCGAGCCGGTGAACAGCCTCTGCGATGTCTTTCTCATCATCTGTCCCGAATAAAAAACGGCCTTCGCCTAGTCCCGGCAAAACGACATCAGACTGTTTGACAAGTTCCAATATCGTCTGTCTCGCCCGCTCCGGTTCCCAGAGCTTTTTTCTCACATTCGGATCAAATACGACCGGTTTATGATGCTTTCTGGCAAGCTTCACCGCATAAAACACCGCTTCTGAAGCGCTCTCACTCAAAGCCGGCGTGATCCCGGTAATGTATAGAAAGCCGGCGTTTTTGATATAATCCTCATCGATATCGCCCTTTTCGAGAAAGCTTGCGGCAGAGCCGTTCCTGTAGTAGAAGACATTTACTTGCGCCTCGTTTGCTCTTTCTTTAAAAAACAAGCCTGTCGGTGCGTCCGCATCGATCTTGACCCGGCTGACGTCGACCCCTTCCCCTCTTACGGAAGAAAGAATCATGGCCCCGAACTCATCCTTTCCCAGCCTGCTGATCCAGCCCGTTTTTTTTCCGAGCTTAGCAAGCCCGATCAATGTGTTTGTTTCGGCTCCCGCAATTCTCGCAGAATAGTTTCGCGCGTATCTGAGGGGACCGTCTTCATTCGGAGTGAACAGCGCCATCGCTTCCCCTATGCTTATGACATCCATCAAAATCCCCCCTTTATGCGGGGCGGCTGAACATAGCCGCCGATTGCTTCCGTTATTTTTCCCGCTGTTTCAAGAAGCTGCCCGGCAATGACATCCTTCCTTTTCAACATGCGGTCCTTGGGTCCCGCCGTGCTGATGGCCGCCTTGATGACGCCGTCTGATCCGTATACCGGAGCTGCCAAACAAAACAAGCCTTCTTCATTTTCTTCGTCATCAATGGCATATCCCAATTCTGTAAACTGTTTCAGCTGTTCCTCCAATTGTTCCCTGCTTGTCATCGTGTTCTTTGTAAACCGGACGAATTCGATGCGGTCGAAAAGCTTCCTTCTTTCGTTCTCCGGCATGAAGGCTAAAAAGGCTTTGCCGAGACCTGTGCAATAAAGCGGTTTTCGTGACCCCGGCTGTGCGGTCGTTCTAATCGACCGGTTGTTGTCGATCTTTGCAATATAGACAAGCTGATCGTCGGACAGGACGGCCATGAACACCGTTTCCTGCACGCCGTCCATCAGCCGTTTTAAATAAGGAACGCCCTGGGCTGATATATCAACCGATTCCATGGCAGCGGTTCCAATTTGAATCAGCTTCGCTCCAAGCCTGTAGCGCTTACCCGCATCCTGCTGAAGATAACCTTCTTCAAAAAGCGTTACAACCAAGTGGAATGTGCTGCTCTGCGGAAGCGCTAATTCTCTTGCGATCTCCTTTATTGTTAACCCATCCGGATGGGTTGTAAGCAGTTCAAATATACGCATGACGCGTACTGCGGATTTTACAGACATAACACTCTCCACCATTCACATATGTGATTCAAAATCAGAATTCTGATTATTCGACGTATTTTAATCAGAAAGGCCCCCGCCCGTCAACTGCTTTTTTTATATCAAACAGATTCTTTTTTATGGATCTCGCTTCCCTTATAAACGGCGCTGAACGAGTCTTACGCCTCATTTATTTTTCCGGGGCAGGATATTTCTTTCGCAATGCGAATCTTTCTGTACTAAAGATCGATCAGGGAGGGTTTGAAATGAAGAAGAAAATGATGGCTATTAGTATGTCTGCAGCCGTTCTTATGGGGGGCGTTTTCCTGCCGGCAGCTGACGGCACGGCCGCGGTACATGCAACGCAAGCGATTCATTCGAAACAGGAAGGGAAAATCGCCAAGAAATTCAATGAGAACCGCGCTTACCAAACGATTTACCACTTAAGCGAGACGATCGGACCGCGTGTAACAGGCACGAAAGCAGAAAAAAAGAGCGCGGCATTCATCGCGTCTCAAATGAAAAAATCGAATTTGAAAGTGAGTACACAGACGTTCAGCATCCCCGACAGATTGGAAGGAACGCTCACCGTCCGGGGCAGTGACATATCGTCCCGGCCTGCGGCAGGTTCGGCTCCTACCTCCGGCAAAGGTCTGACCGCTCCGCTCTATGACGCCGGACTCGGCCTTGCCGGCGATTTCACAGAAGAAGCGAAAGGAAAAATCGCCGTAATTTTAAGAGGCGGTCTGACGTTTTATGAAAAGGTGAAAAATGCTGAGGATGCGGGTGCTGCCGGCGTTATCATCTACAACAACGCAGACAGCCTCGTTCCGCTCACACCGAATCTCAGCGGGAATAAAACCGGCATTCCGGTCGTCGGCGTCAAAAAGGAAGACGGCGAAAAACTGCTCACAGAACGGGAAGCAACGCTAAAGCTTAAATCCATCCCGAATCAAACCTCTCAAAACGTCATCGGCGTCCGTAAACCGAAAGGAATCAAAAATCCGGATATCGTATATGTCACATCGCATTATGACAGCGTCCCCGAAGCGCCCGGAGCCAACGACAATGCATCGGGAACTTCCACGGTCCTCGAGCTGGCGCGGATGATGAAAAACATCCCGACCGATAAAGAAATCCGCTTTATTACGTTCGGCGCTGAAGAAATCGGGCTTGTCGGCTCGAGATATTATGTCAGCAAGCTGTCCGGGCAGGAATTAAAACGAAGCAAAGCAAACTTCAACTTAGACATGGTCGCTACAAGCTGGGAAAATGCTTCACGACTTTATATCAATACACCTGACGGGTCAGCAAACCTCGTCTGGGAATTAAGCAAAAACGCCGCAGCGAACATCGGAAAGGATGTTCTAGCCTTGAGAAAGGGCGGTTCATCAGATCACGTTCCTTTCCATGACGCGGGAATCGATTCAGCCAATTTTATTTGGATGGAGCCGGGGACCGAATCCTTAGAGCCATGGTATCACACCCCTTACGACACGATTGAGCATATCAGCAAAGACCGGCTGAAAACGGCCGGGCAAATCGCCGGGACAGCGGTATACGATTTAGTCGAAAAGGAAGAACGCCGGGCGCAATAATTTGCGTCAAGAAAACAGAGCCTCATCAGCTCTGTTTTTTTAATGTCCCATTTTCCATAAACAGCTCATCATCAATATAAACCGTCGGCTTTGTTACCACTCCGTCAATATGTACACCCGCTGCAATCGTGCCGCCGAACGTGTTGTTGCTTCCGAATGCGGTGTGAATGGTGCCGAGAACTTTTTCGTCTTCGAGAACGACACCGGTTATTCTGGCGCGGTCATTTGTCCCGATGCCGAACTCGCCGAGGCACCGCCCGTCGCCGCTCCCAAGAATGCTCAGCAGCTTTTCGGCGGCATCGCCCTCAGCATCCGTGATCCGTCCGTTTTCAATCGTTAACACGAGCGGTGAGCTTAATGTTCCGATGCCGGCCAGTGACCCGTCTATTTCGATTTGGCCGTTTGCCGTACCTTCAAGCGGCGCGATATACGCTTCCCCCGAAGGCAGGTTGCCGGATTCCCCGGGATTCAAATACATGCCCGTGCTTGGAATCCCTTTCCTCCCGTCGATTGAAAACGTAAGAATATAGCCCGCCTTTTCTATACGGACAGACCGTCCGTTTGAAAGCACCTCACAAACGTTTTCCGTTCTTTCCTTTACTTTTTCGTAATCGGCGGCAATCGCGCCGTTTAAAAACATGTCTTCCGTAATCCCCGGCATCGTCGCAATCCTCGTTCCCGCTTTCGCAGCTTCTTTCCGGGCGTTTGTATGGGTTAGCGAATGCTCGGTAATGCAAACGGCCGCATCTGCATGCTTCATTGCCGAAGCAATTGACGGCGGCGGCTCTTCACCTGGTCTTCCCCTTGTCTTCATGACCGCAAGCATCGTTTCCGCCCCAATCGCTTGTCCCTCCTGATACAAAGATTCTGCCAGGCCTTTTTTATTGTCGTCACAGACAATCAGAAAAGACTCCCCTTTTTTCAGCCCGAGACAGGTCGACAGTACGTTTTGACTGATTTGGATCAGCTTCTGGTTCATGTTTATCATCCTTTTCAGGTCATTTCTGAAACGTGTTTGGCCGCCAACACATTTGATAAGATCACAGGCAGGCCGTCGGTTTTCGGGAGCGCACTCCCTCGCCTTTTCAGTATACCCCATATCAGATCGCCTCCTAAATGTCGGGTTTTGATTACTGCGACAATCCACGGACAAAAACCAGACCTCACCAAAACAAAAAGACGATCAGCATGGAGAACGACTTGTGCTGATCACCTCCGACATGCAGCGCCATATCCACTCCCGCCCCCTCCCCATCGTCGACCGAGACTACGAGCTGTCCTGTAATGCCCAGATTTCACTCATTTTTTGTTTAAGGATTTTTACGCATGTTCTCCTCGGGACTCTCAGACCCTTTTGTATAGTTCCATTGATGTAAAGTTTATTTTACGTTAAGGTGGTTTCATAGGGGGAAAGTCAATTAATCCCAAGAAACCTTAGATTCTAAACTTAATGTCTCTGGACAGACCATCATTTCAATTGAAAAGGGAAAATACAACCCTTCTCTTCGGTTAGCAATGTTGATGGCTAAGCTTTTTGAAACTACAGTAGAAGAATTATTTATTCTGGACAGCGAAGATGTTTAAGGAGGTAAATCATGAAGTCACGATTAGGTAATTTCACAATCAGTTTTTTGATGTTGATTTTAAGTCTATATACTTTTTTTAGCTCATGGGTTAATGGAAAACCTGGATTTGTAATGTCTTTTCTGCCTTTTTCTTTATTTATCATGTTTTTCAGATTAGGTTATTTATATCCTCAATTTAAGAAAAATGATGAGCGCTATAAATTAATCCAACAAAAAGCCATGTTTTATAATTATTTTATTTCGATGGGATATCTCTTTATTTTTTTTATTTTACTAACAAATAATATTATAAACTTGAGTGCGCAGACGGTTATTGCAATCCTTGGTGCTCTTATTATTGCAACAGTCAACATTCTATTTATTATTTTTTCAAAAGTTTATTAGGAAATGATGTATTGTGTTTCCTTATCTTATACAGATATTCGTTCTCTTTATAGTCATTATGATGATCACAATTGTGACCAAAAAGCACAGACGTTATTTTCTATAAAAAACGTATGACCATCGTTTCCCCGCTCTGTTTTGAATGAATCGTCATAACAAAAAATAGAGCTGCACCCTGCAGCTCTATTTTAATCAAACCAGATCCTTCGCCAATTTGACAAACCGGAAACTAAAGATCAGGCTTCCGATGGCGACGATAATCATGATCATTCCCAATTCCTGAAAATGATGGGCCGTGATTTCTTTTCCGAACAACATGCCGAGAATGACCGAGGAAAGGATCGAGCCCAGGTAGCGGCACGTTTGGAAGAGCCCCGAGGATGTGCCGATGATGTCCTTCGGGCTTGCCGTCAGCATCGCAGCCTGCAGGGCAACGTTGCCTAGACCGTAGCTGATGCCGAGCAAGGAAAGGATCAATCCTTTCCATATCATCGGCGCCTCTACGAAAAAGAGCGTCATCAGAACCGCGCCGGCGATCATCAAACAAGCCCCGATCAATACAGGCTGCGCTTCGCCCGAGCGGTCTATCCATCTGCCTGTAAGCGGCGACACGATGATGCTCATTCCTGACATAAACAGCATCAACAGCCCGCTCGTTTGAACGGAAAGGTGCATCTCATCCTGAAAATAACTCGGAAGCCCGAAAAACAGGCAGTAATTAAAAATGTTCAACATAATAAATTGAATATACACCGATGACAGAACCCGGTGAGAAATAAACAGGCGCATATCGATAAACGGCTTTTCCGTCCGGTGTTCCCACATGATAAACACGATCAACAGAATGAGTCCGGAGACCCCTTCCGCATAACGGGGAACGGTGCTTAAAGAAAGCAAAAAAGACAACAAAAGAACGATGCCGCAGGCAAATAAGATGATGCCCGGCAAATCGAGCTGCTTCAAAACAGATTTGACATTCAGGCCGGCTTTTTTTTCATCTTTCGGAAACAAAAGCAGCCCAAATACAAAGCTGAAGATGATAAACGGAAAGTTAACCGTAAAAATGGCCGGCCATCCGCCCCAGACGATTAAAAAGCCTCCCACCGTCGGCCCCAATGCCGTCATGGCGGAAGCGAAGATCGAGAGAACGGCTAGAGCCGACGCCTGGCGATCGTGTATATGGCTCCTGATCAACCCGATTCCAGACGGGTATATCGCGCTGCTCCCTATAGATTGAAACAGCCGCATCACCAATAACACCATAAAAGCGGGAGCCAGCGGCGCCCCGATTGCCGAAATGGCAACGAGAATCAGGCCGGATAAAAACATCTTTTTCCTGCCGATTAAATCTCCCAGTTTTCCTGTTACGGGCTGGGCGACCGCACTGGCTAAATAAAAAGATGAAATTAACCACGATACGGTTGTAAATGACAATTGAAATTCTTTTTGAATGCTGTGAAGAGCCAATGAAATCATCGAGGAGTTCAGCGGATTCAGCATGGTTCCAGATGCGACGGTCGTCAAAAACAACGCCCTGCTTTTCTTGGATATTTTCAACGCAGCTCTTCCAGAAACTCTTCCGTCGTCCGAAGCCTGCCGATTCTAGGAAAAATAAAACAGATTGAGGCTTCGTGCTCTTCCTGGCTGAATGTCGTCATCGCATCCGTAATAAAGATCTGCTGATAGCCAAGCTGGAACGCCTCGCGGGCCGTGCCTTCAACGCCTATATTGGTGGCGATTCCGCACAGCACAATCGTATCAATTCCGCGGCGCCGAAGCTGGATATCCAAATCCGTTCCGAAAAAAGCGCCCCATTGACGCTTTGTGACCGTATAGTCGCCTTCTGTGATCCCCAGCTCAGGTACGAATTCGGACCAATCGGACGGGCGCTCCCCCGGAACCTGCCCAGTCTGATCCGTTACCGGCTTTAGCGCATCTTTCCCATCGTGAAACGCGACATTCACAAAGCAGATAAAACCTTGTTTTTGGCGGAACACGTCAATTAATTTGGTTGCCTTTTTCACGACGGCATCTCCTCCGGGAATGTTGACGATTCCTTTTTGCAAGTCGATGAGTACAAGTGCAGTTTTGTTGAAATCAATTTGCAGTCCGCTCATATCAGGACCTCCTCATATTTATTATCTTTTTCTTGATTCACTTTTTCGATTCACATTTGTTTTCAAAATAAATCTTGAAAATGATATGTAATTGGCAGGATCTGTTTAATCGGACCAGACGCCACATCAAGAATGCGCCCGGACCATTGCATTGTCAAGAAAGCCGGACAGTGCACTCGGGGGAAACGGCTGTAACAGGCAGACGAAAAAAAGCCGGGCGAACGCCTCGTCCCGGCTTTGTTTATTGATCCGCTTTTCTTCTGATATGAAGCATCTTTTCGTCCAGATAATTGGCGATATCGGCGGCTTCTTTCAGCTCGTCTGTCAGCCGATCAGGCACTTCATTATTTAATTTATAGTAAATTTTATGCTCAAGGCTTGCCCAAAAATCCATGGCGATCGTTCTAATTTGGATTTCCACCTTGGCGTGCTCCACCCGGTTTGTCAAATAAACGGGCACTTCTACAATTAAATGAAGGCTTCTGTAGCCGTTTGGCTTCGGATTTTTGATGTAGTCCTTCACTTTTAAAATTTTGATATCTTCATGTTCTTTCAGCACTTCGACCATATTGTAGATATCCGACAAAAATGAACAAACGATTCTAAGTCCCGCGATATCGTTTATATGCTCTTTGGCTGCGCTCGTTGTAATGTCGCAGCCTTTTCTTACAAGCTTGTTGATCAGGCTTTCAAAGTTTTTCACGCGTGATTTCGTGTGTTCGATCGGATTATGCCCGTGAATTAAGTTGTATTCCTGGCTGATAATCGAAAATTTTGTATCCATTTGGTCTAAAGCGAATTTATAAACTAAAAGTTCATTTTTCCAGTCTTCCATCAGTTTTCGAAAATCTTCTATTTGATGCTGCGGCAATCCTGCTATTTGATCTATTGAAGTTTCCATAATTGGTCTCCTTATATCAAATTGATTTCTTTTCAAAACAATAGACGGTTCCATTTCCGTTAAGGTTTCGAACATAAAGAACTTGTTTTTTGCTATTAAAAAATAGTTTCCTTTATTATTTTCTGTATTTCTAAATTGATATCCCTTTCGAAAGCATCTTTTGTTTCATATTTTATATTAAAACAAGGGGGTGAAGCTCAATGGGTGGTTTCTTTAACAACTTTGCTCTGATCGTTGTATTATTTATCTTGCTCATCATCGTCGGGACAGCATTTGTTTATTAATCTCCGGCATCCCTTTTTTTAATTTTATCAGAAGGATCATAAGGGCTGTTTCTTATGATCCTTTTTTATGTTTCAAAAGTTGGATTCGTTTTCCAAAAAGAAAAGAGAAGGATGGATTGATCTTCAGCACAATATGTTTATAATAGGCTGTTGGGACTTAAGTTTTTTTGAACAAAACGCCATAAATTTTTTTCCACTTTTTTTGAAGAAATGAAACTTTTATAAATTAAATTCGTCTTATACTGTTGTGACGGCTATTTCATAAGGGAAAGGAACAGATCAATGTTAACCAAGCTGAAAATGTTGTATGAAAAAACAACAATGAAGTGGCTCCTAAACACTTCCTACTACTTTCTTATTTTGCTGCTGTTGTTTTTGATTTACGGATTCCATACAGCAAATACAGGTTCATATATTTATAACGACTTTTAATGGAGAATCAAAAAATGAAACTGATAGAAACGATTAAACATTATGCACAAACACAACCCGATGCACTTGCATTTGTGAATGATGACAAGACGCTTTCATACAGCGAATTGTGGTCACAATCAGAGCGCCTCGCTTCCCGGCTTCAAAAAGAAACGGTCGGCGATCGTTCACCCATCATCGTCTACGGTCATATGCAGCCGGAAATGGCAGTTTCTTTCCTCGCCTGCGTAAAAGCCGGCCACCCATATGTACCGGTGGATGTTTCGATCCCGGCGGATCGGGTAATGAAGATCATCAAAAGCTCAAAAGCCGAGCTGCTGCTCAACAACTCCGGAACCGATCTCGATACGGGAGATGCCCTCATCTCCGTGATCAAACCCGAGCACCTTGACGCAGGCGAACAGCTTGAGACAAACCCGGATAACTGGGTGAAGGACGGAGAGACTTTCTACATCATCTATACGTCCGGAAGCACCGGAAATCCAAAAGGCGTGCAAATTTCAGCCGATAATCTTCAAAGCTTTGCAAACTGGGTGACAGAAGATTTTCCGGTTGAGAACGGTCACGTGTTTTTAAACCAGGCGCCGTTTTCCTTTGACTTGTCGGTAATGGACCTATATCCTTGCCTGCAGGCGGGAGGCACTCTGTGGACCGTGACGAAAGATATGATCAACAGGCCGAAGATTCTGTTTGAAGCGCTGAAACAATCAAACGTCAATGTCTGGACATCGACTCCTTCTTTTGCACAAATGTGCCTGATGGATCCGTCCTTTTCAGAGGAACTGCTGCCGGGCCTCCGCGTATTTATGTTTTGCGGAGAAACGCTCCCTGCATCAGTCGCCAGACAGCTGAAAGAAAGATTTCCGAAAGCCCGGGTCTTCAATACATACGGCCCGACGGAAGCAACGGTCGCCGTGACTTCGATCGAAGTGACAGACGACATTTTGGAGCGGTACTCTTCCCTTCCTGTCGGTTCGGCGAAGCCCGATACTGACATTGTCATCGTCAATGAAGACGGTGAACCTGTACAGGAAGGTGAAAAAGGCGAGATTATCATCACCGGAAAAAGCGTCAGCAAAGGATATTTAGGCGAAAAAGAGCTGACGGAAAAAGTGTTTTTCTCATATAACGGCGAAGCGGCTTACCGTACGGGAGACGCCGGCTACAAAGAAAACGGCCTGCTGTTCTTCCAAGGGAGACTCGATTTCCAAATTAAGCTGCACGGCTACCGCATCGAGCTGGAAGAGATCGAATATCAAATCAATCGTTCGAAATACGTCCAGTCTGCCGTTGTGATTCCATTCTACCGCGAGGAGAAAATCGAGTATCTAATTGCGATGATCGTGCCTGCCGAACACGATTTCGAAAAGGAATACCAGCTGACGAGCGCCATTAAGAAAGACCTTGGCAGCACGCTGCCGGCTTATATGATCCCGAGAAAATTCGTGTATCAAAAAGAGATTCCGATGACTGCGAACGGCAAAATTGACCGGAAACGGCTTAAAGAAGAGGTAACCATATGACACCGTACGGTTCATTTCTCTTCTTCATCATTTTAGCAGTTTTGCTCGCGCCGACCATCATTCTCGGTCTCAACGGAAAAAGCTTCCGCCTTTACAATATGGCGGTCTCCGTTGTCGTGCTGGCGCTCATTTTTTCAAACAGCCTGCACGGGCTCATCGCTCTGTGCCTGTTTACGCTTTGGCAAACGGTGCTGATCAAAGGCTATATCGCCTACCGTTCAAAAGCGAACAGCGGCTTTGTATTTTGTTTGGCCGCAGCAGCTTCGATTCTGCCCCTGGCAATTTCCAAGCTGCTGCCGTTTCTCGGCCTGAACAACTGGGCAAGCTTTCTCGGAATCTCGTATTTAACCTTTAAAGGGGTTCAGCTTATTATTGAAACCCGCGACGGGCTGATCAAACAACAGCTTCCCGTCAGCAGACTGCTTTATTTTATTCTCTTTTTCCCGACCATCTCATCAGGGCCGATCGACAGGTACCGCCGCTTTGAAAAAGACGAGCAGACGGTCTGGACGAAAGAGCAATATGAAGAGCTGCTTTACAAAGGAATCAACAAAATTTTTCTCGGCTTTTTATACAAATTCATTATCGGCTACTGCATTAATACGTACATTATTTTGAATTTGTCGCATCTCACGTCAGGCAAGATTGCTCATGGACTCGGATACATGTACGCTTATAGCCTTTACTTGTTCTTCGATTTTGCCGGCTATACCGCTTTTGCGGTCGGCATCAGCTATATCATGGGGATCAAGTCGCCGGAAAACTTTAATATGCCGTTTATCAGCCGCAATATTAAAGATTTCTGGAACCGCTGGCACATGTCCCTTTCATTCTGGTTCAGAGACTACGTATTTATGCGCTTTGTCTTCTGGATGACAAAGAAAAAATGGATCAAAAACCGCATGGCGGTGTCTAATATCGGATATGTGCTGCTGTTTCTGCTGATGGGCGTCTGGCACGGCCTTGCCCTGCAGTACATCATTTACGGACTTTATCACGCACTGCTCATGGTAGGCTTCAACTTCTTTGAAAAATGGAATAAGAAGTATAAATGGTGGCCGAACAACAAGCTGACGACAGCAGTCTCAATTGTGGTGACCTTCCATTTTGTATGCTTTGGATTTTTTATTTTCTCAGGAAAACTAATTCATTAAAAGGAGATTTCAATAATGGACTTTAATCAAGAAGTACTTTCAGTTATAGCAGAGGTTTGTCAGGACGATATCGTCAAAGAGAACCCGGATATCGATATTTTTGAAGAAGGAATACTGGATTCATTCGGCACGGTAGAGCTGCTGCTCGCGTTTGAAAGCCGCTTTAACATAACCGTACCGATTACGGAATTTGACCGGGATGCATGGAACACGCCAAATCAAATCATAAAGCAGCTGAATGAGTTGAGATAATGAAAAAGCGTTTTTTATTCGGGCCAATCATTTTGGCATTTTTACTTTTTTTCACCACGATCTCAATCCCGAATTCATGGCTTGAGGCATTTGTTCCTAAAGATCGGGTCGAAAAATCGGCAACGGAGCTGAATCCGATGATGTTCCAGGGAACGTACCTTCAAAGCAAGATGCTTGAAGATTCCAGGTACCTCCCGATCTACGGATCATCCGAGCTGTCCCGGTTAGACCCTTATCATCCGTCCAATTATTTTGAAGTAAATAATAAAGGATTTACTCCTTACCTGGTCGGAAAAGGCGGTTCGCAATCCCTGATCCATGCAATCAATTTCGCGGCTCATATGGATCAATTAAAGGGAAAGAAACTGGTGTTTATCATATCTCCGCAATGGTTCCAGAAAAAAGGATCTGATGAATCCCATTTCGCGCCGAATTTCTCAGCATTACAGGCATACGACCTGATGTTCAACCAAAAAATCGACCAAAATGTAAAGAGAAAAATGATCAAGCGCATGCTGAAATACCATGCCGTCAAAAATGATGCCCTGCTCGCAGCCCTTTATAAAGCGGAGCTAAAGCAGGACCATACGACACTGTCCCTTCTTTCGCCTGCTGCCAAAGCTTATCGGAACGTGCTGGAAAAAAAGGACCTTTACTATTCAATGGTTGATAGTCCAGGCCCTGAGCGCACGATTTCGCAAAGCGTCAAGGACAAATCGTGGAGCGAGCTGAAGCAGATGGCTGCAAAGCTTGGCGAAAAGGAATCCCGCTCAAACAAGTTTAAATTAATAGATGATGCATTCAGAAAAATAAAGCCGAAAATGACGAAGCTAAAAAACAGAAAAAAACATTTGTCTTATGTACAGTCGGTCGAATACGGCGATTTTCAGATGATGATGGATGTCCTGAAGGAATCGGGCGCCGATCCTCTGTTTATATCGGTTCCGGTGCACGGCAAATGGTATGACTACACCGGCGTACCTAAAAAAGGACGGACTGGTTACTATGCAAAGATCAAAAAGCAGATCGAAGCTGAAGGCTTTCAGGTAGCCGATTTGTCAGGTCATGAATATGATCCTTATTTCCTGAAGGATACGATCCATCTCGGCTGGAAAGGCTGGGTCTACGTAGACAAAGCAATCGAAGACTTCTATAAAAAGGATTCCCGTTCTTAGGGGATCCTTTTTGTTTTGCCGAATTTTCGAAAAATATTTTTTAATGTTTCCAAAAATTCTATTTTGCAAATTTCTCTGAAATCTATTGCGATTATAAATATAAGGTTTAAAATAGAATATAAATATTTTTTGGAAAAAGATTATGAACGGCAGGGAGAATGAATATGACAAAACAAACCATCAGCGTACAGCTCAGTCAGACGAAAAAGCAAAAGCCCGAAACGGACAATCTTGAATTCGGCCGCATATTCACCGATCACATGTTCATCATGGATTATTCGGTTGACAACGGCTGGCACGATCCGCGAATCGTCCCTTACCAGCCGATCGAAATGGATCCGGCTGCAATGGTATATCATTACGGCCAATCCGTTTTTGAAGGGTTGAAAGCTTATGTATCAAACGAAGGAAAGGTTCTTTTGTTCAGGCCGGAGAAAAACGTTGAACGGCTGAATAAATCAAACGACCGCCTCTGCATTCCGCAAGTGGATTCCGATACGGTGCTGGAAGGTCTGAAGCAGCTCATTCAGATCGACAAAGAGTGGATACCGTCAGCAGAGGGAACGTCCCTTTACATCCGTCCTTTCATTATTTCGACAGAACCGTACCTCGGCGTCGCCCCGTCCAAGATGTACAAGCTGCTGATCATCCTGTCGCCGGTCGGCTCTTATTACAAGGAAGGCATCCGCCCCGTGAAAATCGCCGTTGAAAGCGAATTTGTCCGCGCCGTTAAAGGCGGCACAGGCAATGCGAAAACGGCGGGAAATTACGCCGCCAGCCTGAAAGCGCAGGAAGTGGCTGAAAGCAAAGGTTTTTCACAAGTTTTATGGCTGGACGGAATCGAAAAAAAATACATTGAAGAAGTGGGCAGCATGAACATCTTCTTTAAAATCAACGGTGAAATCATCACGCCTGCTTTAAACGGCAGCATCCTGGAAGGCATTACGAGAAATTCCGTCATCCATCTGTTAAAACAATGGGGCCTCACTGTAGCCGAAAAGAAAATATCCGTAGATGAACTGATTCAAGCCCACCGGGACGGTTTGCTTGAAGAAGCGTTCGGCACCGGAACGGCGGCTGTCATCTCCCCTGTCGGCGAGCTGATTTGGAAAGGTGAAAGCCTCGTCATTAACGGCGGAGAAACCGGTGAAATCGCCAAAAAACTGTACGATACGATAACAGGGATTCAAAGAGGCGCTTTGCCTGATCCATTCGGCTGGACGGTTGAAGTCGATTCGGTCAGCCAACCGTGCTAAGCTGTCCGGCCCTCATGCAACAGGGGGCCGGCGGCCTTTTCATTTTCACCTTTAAGTTTCCTCATATACCGTACGTCCTAAACCTCTCTGAAAAATTCCTCGCCAAAGACCATTCCATTTTATATAAAATATGTTAAAATCATCTACATACATATGGAACTCTTACTTGAAAGGAGACATTAAAAACATTCAGGCAGCAATGAAGAAAGGACATTGAAGATGGAGAAAAAAAATGGAGAAATAAGCGTCTGGAAAAAAAAATTTACGTTTCTCTTTTTTTCCAGAATCATTAAAATTTCAGCCGACTGCTTCGCCTTCAACTCTATTTTATGGTTTTTGATCTTTGACGGGAAAGGCGCAATCGGCACCTCCCTTCTGCTCGCCGTCACCTTTTTGCCTGAGGCCTTTTTGGCACCGCTGGCAGGTCCATTGGTGAAAAGAAGCGCGCTGAAATTCTGGATGTATTTTTCTGACTTAACGAGAGCAGTCATCGTACTTGCTATTCCGTTATGCTACTATAACGGCTTTTCGCCGATGTGGTTTGTCCTCGGGCTGATGATTATCCATTCGGCGACCGGCGCGACATACAACCCGGCGTCCATTACATTGATTCCCCAGATCGTGAACGAACAGCTGATTCAACAAGCTAATGCGATCCTCCAGTCTTCCTCGGAAATTGTGAGGCTTGGCGCTGTTACATTATGCGGAGTGCTTCTTACGTTTATCGGTCCTGCGCCGACCTTGATCACATCGTTCACACTCTATATCATTTCAGGAATTTTTGTCCTCTGCATTAAGCATCAAATGGCTCATCAGCATGCTGAGTCAGACGCTGCCAAACCAAGAGGTACATATTTTGCAAGGCTGAAAAGGGGATTTACTCTTGTGAGGCATCATAAGGTGTTATTCCCGCTTGCGATTTATTGCATATTCATGAATCTCGCGGCCTCGCCATGGGAGGCGCTTTCAGCGATTTATGTAGCGGAAGATTTAAACGGCACGCCGTTCATCCATTCGCTGTTGAAGGCTACGACAGCCGGAGGAGCGTTTTTATTGGGATTCATCCTCGCCAAAGTGAAGATCAACAGGTACGGGCTGCTCTTTATTACAGCCGGGATATTAGAAGGAACGGCCTATTTCATTACGGGGCTGAATACGTTTTTGCCGCTCGTCTTTCTCGCCGCCTTTGCTTTTGGAGCGGCAATCAGCTCGATCAATGTACCTGAGTTTACGATCATTCAAACGTCTGTGGAAGGCGATGACCAGCCGCAGGTATACGCGATTATTCATACGATCACAAACCTTTCGCTTCCTCTCGGTGCGATCGCCTGCGGGTATGCCGCACAAGTTCTCAGCGCAGGCAAGGTGATCGCAATCGGCGGTTTCATCGAAATCCTTTCCGGAATTGGAATATTGCTGTTTACCCGGCTTGCCAAAGCGAGCCGCTTAGATCTTCAAAAAGAAAAAGAAGCAAGCGCCAATATGTAAAAGCTGAAAAAGGTTCCGGCGAAATCTCCGGAACCTTGGAATCCATCTATGCTTCGACTGATTTAAAAAACTGCGGAAGGTGCTCTTTGTGCGCTTCAAGCATTTCGTCCAGTATTTGCTTGGCGATTTTATCAGACGGAACGAGCGGGTTGATCGTCATGGCGACAAGAGCCGTGTTGTAGTCTCCGGTCACGGCGGCTTCAGCCGCGACGCGTTCAAACGATTTGATCTGCTGGACAAGGCCCCTGACTTTGACCGGCAAGTCTCCGACCGCGATCGGTTTTGGACCGTTTTTCGTCATGACGCAGTTCACTTCCACCGCAGAATCGTCAGGAATGCTTGCGATCGCACCATTGTTCATCGTATTGACAGGCTGAATGTCGTGCTTGTCATTATAAATCGAGCTGATCAGGTTGCAGGCCGCATCGCTGTAATATGCGCCTCCCCGCTTTTCAAGCTGCGGCGGCTTTATCGCTAAATTTGGGTCTTTATATAATTCGAACAGTTCTTTTTCCACTTTCTGAACGACTTCTGCGCGGGTTCCCTCCGTTTTTGAAGCCTCTATTTCATGCTCAAGCATTTCCTTCGTTTTATAATAGTAGCGGTGATATCCGCACGGAATCAGGTCAAGGCCGTGGATGAAGTCAGGCTCCCACGATTCGCCGGAAATGTTTTTCATCGTCATCGCATTTGCCGGATCGGCCATCGCCTCGATCACTTTGTCTTTGACGCTGACGCCGTCTAGGAAGACATCGAGTCCATATACCATGTGATTCAAACCGGCAAATTGGATTTCCACGCGGCTTTCATCAACATCAAGCGCTTTTGCCACTCCCATTTTCATGCCGATCGGCACATTGCACAGACCGACGACTTTCGTCAGATTTGAGTAGCGAAGCAGCGCTTCCGTCACCATGCCTGCCGGATTTGTAAAGTTGACAAGCCACGCGTCAGGACAAAGCTCTTCGATGTCCTTTGCGATACCGAGGATGACCGGAATGGTGCGGAGTCCTTTAAACAAGCCGCCGGGACCGTTTGTTTCCTGGCCGATAACACCGTATTTTAACGGAATCCTTTCATCCTTCGCCCTTGCCTCAAGCTGACCGACGCGAAATTGGGTGGTGACGAAATCTGCGTCTTTCAAGGCCTCTCTGCGGTCAAGCGTCAGATGGACATCAATCGGGACACCCGCCTTTTCAACCATTCGCTTTGCCAGCGTGCCGACGATGTTGAGTTTTTCTTCCCCTTCCGGAATATCGACAAGCCATAGTTCGCTTACCGGCAGCTCATCATATCTTTTGATCAATCCTTCAACCAACTCGGGCGTATAGCTTGATCCTCCGCCAATCGTTACGATTTTCAAGCCTTTTTCCATTAATTTACACCTCCGCGGATATTCATATTTTCGTATAAATCAACAATTTCCGACGCCAAATCTTTCATTGTCATCGCGTTCATTAAGTGGTCTTGCGCATGAATCATCAACAGCGTGGGCTCTGTTTTTGCCCCTTTGGCTTCGTTTTGGATAAGGGCCGTTTGAAAGTGATGAGCCTTGATCAATTCCTCATCGGCTGCCTGGATCTTTTTTTTCGCTTCGGCAAAATCGCCTTTCTTCGCAGCAGCAATCGCCTCCATGCAAAAGCTCCTGCCGTTTCCCCCGTGCAGAATGATTTGAAAAATCGTCTGCTCCAACTCCTCGGTCATGACTGCACCCCCTTTTTTATACGCCGATCTGCTGATTTTCATTTGCAGGCGGCACAGTTTCGAGCTCGCTTTCTTCTTTCAGCTTTTGCTTATCCCACATTCTAAAGAACGGGTAGTACACGGCAAACGAAATAAACAGATTGATGAGCTGCATGACCGCTCCCGAAATCTTACCGCCGGTTGCCAAATAACCCGAGAAGAGCGGCGGCATCGTCCACGGCACTGCAATTCCCGCGGGTTTTGCGACGAGCCCCGTGCTCATTCCGATATAGGTTGCGACCATCATCAAGATCGGTGATACGATAAACGGAAGCAAAAGCATCGGGTTCATGACGATCGGCATTCCGAAAATAACCGGTTCATTGATGTTAAAAATGGCCGGCCCGATTGCAAGTTTCCCGAGCTGCTTCATTTGCTTGCTTCGCGCCCTGAGAACCATCGTGACGACGAGCGCCAGGGTCGCTCCGCTTCCGCCGATATTAATCCAGATTTCGAAAAACTGGATGGTAAAAATGTTCGGCAGAACTTCGCCGGCTTGAAAAGCAAGGCGGTTTTCATCCATCGCCCCATACCAGATCGGCGACATGACCCCGCCGACAATGTTCGCCCCGTGCAAACCGCAGGACCACAGCAGCTGTTGGACGGTTTCGGCAACAAGGCTTCCGCCGAGGCTGCCTCCGAGTATGGAGAGCGGCGTGCCCAACAGTACGTTGATAACGTTGTGCAGGCTTTCAAAAGGAGTGATTTCGATCAAAAGGCGGGCAAGCCAGATCAGACCGATGACGGCAAATCCCGGAATCAGGGCGATAAATGACTTGCTTACGGCCGGCGGAACGCCGTCAGGCATTTTGACGACGATGTCTTTCTGAACGATCCAACGGTATATTTCGGTGGAAAACATCGCAATCAGCATGCCGACAAACAGGCCTTTGCTTCCCATTAAGGAAATCGGAATCCCGCCTGTTACGAGTATTTCCTGAGTGGAGCCTTCCGGTGTAAACGGAATCTGATAAGGCGTTGCCAGGAGAAAGGCAGCTACCGCGATCGCTCCTGATGACAGCGCATCGATGCCGTATTTTTCGGCAAGGCGGTAAGCGATTCCAAAGGTTGCGATAAGCGCCATAATGTCAAAACTGACACCTACCGGGTAGCTTAGTTTCTCGGCCCACTTGTCGCCGAAAATGCCCGCCATGAATTCGGCATAGCCGGGAATCGGCAAGTTCGCCAAAATGAGAAACAGCGAACCGATAATAATCAGCGGCATGGTCAGAATGATGCCGTCCCTCAGCGCCTGCAAATGGCGCTGTGCCGCTATCCGGCCGGCGATCGGCATGACCTTCTCTTCTAAGAACAGGTTAAATTTATTCACATCCCCCGTCCTCCTTCTAAGCCCCGGCAAGCCGTTCAGCGGATTTCAGCACTTCTGCTCCATTGCAGGTTCCGTAATGGACCGTATTGATGACGTCAACTGGTACGCCTTTTGATTCTCCCAGCTTTTTTAATTGCGGAAGCATATAGCGGACTTGCGGACCGAGAAGCAATACATCGGCTTTATCGATATGATTCTGGACTTCTCCCCCGGAGACGGCCCAAATGTTATAGTTTTTCCCTTGTTCCTCTGCGCTCTTTTCCATTTTCGTAACGAGCAGACTAGTTGACATGCCTGCTGCACAAGCCAATAAGATGTTCATGTTTAGATGTCCCCCTTTTCCGGTTTAGTTCTTATCTGTTTTACGGTTTTATCATACTATGAAACCGCTTTCATATTAACGCAATGATTTTCCTCTGCCCTCCGGAAAAAAGACAGGGGGACAAGTATTATTCGGAAAATGGCTGGATCCGGCTGTTCTTTCTGAAAACGGACATAAACGCCTCATACGTTTTGCATTTCAGCAGCTCCCTGACGATTGACCGATCGTCTAAAACGTTGCCCAATAACTTGTACATGCTCTGGAGATTGGACGTATTGCCTTTTTCAACACAAAGAAGACAGATGAATTGAACTCTTTTATCCTGCCATTCTATCGGCTTTTGCAGCGTGCATACCGCCCAGAACGTAGCATCCGTTTGCGGGGTCATCGGATGGGGAATAGCGACAAGATTCCCAAAGCATGTCGGCGCAACGGACTCCCTTTCGAAAACCGATGCTTCAAGCTCTTCTTCGGCAAGGCCGAGCGCTGTTACCTGATCGCAAAGAAAGCGCAAGACGTCCTCTTTTGATTGAAAATCTTCCTGCAGAAAGACAAGCTCCCTCCGTGTATACTTCCCGGCCAGCTCTGCATCCGGGGCGAGAATGTGCTCGATTCTTGCTAAATCCTCCCCGCCGAGAATCGCATTTACTTTCACGACGGGTACCGGGAGCACTTTTGGAAGCGGAATGGTGCTGATCACAAAATCGAGGGCATGAAGCGGGATTTGATTCAGCTTATAATAGTCGACCGTTCCAATAATCTCAAGCTTTGAGCCGAATTTCGACCGCAGTCTGTCCTGAAGAAGCATGGCGCTTCCCGCTCCTGAGGCGCATACGATCATACAGCGCTTTGACGGGGTATTCATTTTCCTTCTTTCCATGGCAGCGCCGATATGCAAAGCGAGGTAGCCGACTTCGCTTTCCTGAATGTCGAACCCCGTTTCCTTTTTGATCGCTTCGCCGGCTTGGATTCCTGCTTCAAAAGCAAGCGGATAGTTGGCTTTGATGGCGTCGAGCATCGGATTTCTAATGTTCATTCCGTAGCGGCAGCGATTTAAAGCCGGCTTTAAGTGAAGACTGAGGCCGATTTTCAATTCTTTGTCGTTTTTAATGCCGAGTTTGAATTTTTGATCGATCTCCTCCAGCATCAATTCCGTCAGCCTGTCGGTTTCCGCATCGATAAGGCCTTCCATTTTATCCTTGCTGAGCTTCGCCATCGCCGTTCTTTTCGCTCCCATCAGATGAATGGAAATATAGGCCATTTCTGCTTCCGGGAACGTCACCTTCAGCTTTTCTTCCAGCGTCCGGACAATCTTCCGGGAGACGTCATATTCTTTATGATTCATAATTTCCTTGACGTCCTGTGAAAAAAGCGAGACGTGTTTTCCGCTGCGGATTCGTTTGCAGGCGATGGCAATGTGAATCAATAAGTTGTTCAGGCCGATATCGGACAGGGAAATCTGGCCTTCGTTGATCCTTTCCAAAATCGTCTGGCGGATCATCTCCAGCTCTTTTTTCGGCAGAATGGAAATCCGGGTGTTCAGGATGTCAATTTCCGTTTCCCTTTTCGGAAAAATATGTTCTGCCATGCAATAGCGCAGCTTTATTTCATCCCCTTTTAGCCTGAATCCGTAATTCGGTTTGATCTCCAATTCTATAGCGTACGATTTCAGCCTTTTTCGAACGTCTCTCATATCGTTTTGAACCGTCGACTTGCTGATAAACATTTCGTCGGCCAAATCTTCAAGCTTGAGATACTCATCTGTCAGCAGCAGTCTTTTTAATAGATAGAGAATGCGTTCATTCGGAAAAACGGGATGCGAAAATTCTTCTTGAAACGTATTTTGCAGAAACTGCCGAAAGAGGTGGTCATTTTGGATGGACAGCCGGTAACCGGCGCCTCTGATGGATGTGATGGAAGCTCCGTTTTTAGAGAGAAGACGGTCTAGTTCTTTTATATCTGATCTGATCGTTCTGGAGGTGACATTCAACCCGTTTGCCAAATATGCGCTGGTCAAGGGTGAGTCCGCTGTCATCAATTCGCTGAGAATATTGCTGAGCCGAGCATTGAGCATAGAAAAGCCCTCCCTCACATATGTATCGCTTAAACCTTAGAACAAACAGGCAGATTCCTTTTCCTGCTGTTTACACTATATTCATTCTTTTTGTGAAATTTCTCTCATATTTAAGTAAACTCTATTATGATTTCGTTTTCAAGTCCATTTGGGCAATAGGCGGTAACAACGAAAAAACAGCCGGAGCGGCCGGCTGTCACGTCTTTTTGGCTTTTCGGTCTTTCATGATTTTCCGTGCGATCGGATAAATAACAGGTGTCCATTTTACCGCGCGTTTCAACAGTTTTTTCATGGCAGGCATGACTCCCTTCCCGTTTTTATCATGATTACCCGGATAACTGTTGAGCCAAACCTGCCGTTTTTTATCTTGAGACGTACCGGTTTCCTTTCACCCAGAACCGCCAAGGGTATTCCCGCGCTTCCCCCGAATTCTCAATACCGATCCTCGGCCCGCATGAGATGTCGTCCGGGATATATCCTTTGGCGATATAAAGAGGCGGCTCCGTCAGCAATCTCCCGTAATCATCCATTGTGATGGAGAGCGCCTTCGTCAATTTTCCCGGTCCGTTCGTCCAATCGCGGGGCTTTTTTCCGCTTCTCCTTTTCTCCATCAGCAGCACGCCTTCATGCGGTTCAACCGCCCTGACGAGGACGGCTTCGGGCTCGTCGATACCCGCGCTGACCACATTGAACAGCGTATGGGTATGCATCGTATACGTGTAGGCCCGGCCCGCTTCCCGATACATCACTTCCGTCCGTTTTGTCCGGCGGTTTCCATAGCTGTGGGCCGCCCTGTCCCCCGGTCCTTTATAAGCCTCGGTTTCTACAATATATCCTGAAGCGATCCCTTCCTCCGTTTCTTTGATCAGCAGACACCCTAAAAGCGACCGCGCCAGCTCAAGCGTCGGCATGCGGTAAAATTCCGGAGGAAGGAGCTCGTAAGCTTGGTTCATGTCAAGAAGCCTCCTTTGCAGCATCTATTGATTGTGATAAATTTTAACATTTTTCAACAGACGTTTGCCAGAGATAGAAGGCTTCAAGATGTCGGTCAAACATGTCTCAGGCCGCCTAATATAAAATGGACGATTTTGTCTGATACAAGCGGATCATCATAACCTTCCGGCAGCTCCCAATCCGTTTTGGCCTGCATCATCAGCTCCGCCGCATCGACGATCCGCTCCGTTTCAAGCCCTGACACGACATTGCTTCCGCACATGACCGTTTCGGGCCGTTCGGTGCTGTTCCTGATCGTAACCGAAGGCACTTTGAGTATGCAGCTTTCTTCCTGAACGGTTCCGCTGTCCGTGATGACGCATTTTGCATGCTGCTGAAGGTTAACGAAATCAAAAAAACCAAACGGTTCGCAAAATTTCAGCAAGCCTTCATCGTTTTGAATGCCGAATTTTTGCAAACGGTCCCTTGTTCTTGGATGAACGCTGCAAATAACCGGTATTTTGTGTGTCCCGGCAAGCGATGTCAGCGCATCAACAATATTTTGCAGCCGCTTTTTATGATCTACATTTTCCGCCCGGTGCGCCGTTACCAATATGAAAGATTTGCTCTGTACATTCAAGGCATCGAGCGGATTTCGTTTTGCTATGTCATCCCGGTAATGGTTCATCACTTCATAAATCGGATTTCCCGATACCCATATCCTTTGCGGATGCATGCCTTCCCTTTCCAGATTTTCTTTGGCAACTCTTGTATAGGGGAGGTTGAAAGATGCGATCGAATCGATCACCCTGCGGTTGATTTCTTCCGGAACAGAGTTATCGAAGCAGCGGTTGCCGGCCTCCATATGATAGACCGGAATACCGTACCTTTCGCCCAGAAAAGCGCAAAGCGCGCTGTTTGTATCACCGAGCACGAGCAGTTTATCAGGCTCAAGCTTCAATATCAGCTTTTCGACCTCGGTGAAGATTTCGCCGATTTGCGCGCCTGTTGAATGCCGAGACGGTTTAATATGATAATCCGGCAGCCTCACCTTTAATTGATCAAAAAAAATTTCACTCAAGCTCGCGTCATAGTTTTGACCAGTATGGACCAATATGTGCTGATCGGCAAATTGATCAAGCTTGCCGATGATCAGGCTTAAGCGGATGATCTCCGGCCTGGTTCCGAGAATCGTCATGATTTTCATCATCTTGCTCCTTTTTGGCTGTTGAACACTTTTTATGATTTATCAATCTAGCGTTGAAAAAATCTATATATATATATTCATTTCGAAAAAAATGGTGTGCCATAAATCGCTAACCTCTCAAAATGGCTTATTTTTTTCTCGCATGAGGCGGTTCTATCACACAAAATTTCCTGCAAAACATATACATTTATAAGCTAGTTTTGACAGTCTATCAAACGATCTGTTTTTAGGAGGAGAAGTATGTTTAAAAACGCCCGAATACTGATTACAGGAGGTACCGGTTCCTGGGGAACGGAACTTACCAAAAAACTATTATTATATAAACCAAAGGAGATCAGGATTTTTTCGAGGAACGAATTTACGCAAATCGGCATGCAGCGAGAATTCAATCACCACCCTTCTTTAACGTTCATCATCGGTGATGTAAGAGACTATCTTTCTTTGGAGTCTGCCTGCCAGGATATCGATTATATCTTTCATCTGGCAGCATTGAAGCATGTCCCGATATGCGAGGAACAGCCTGATGAAGCGTTAAAGACTAACGTCGTCGGAACGCAGAATGTCATACGCGCAGCGCTCGCCCATCGAGTCAAGAAAGTGATTGACGTGTCAACCGATAAAGCGGCTGATCCGGTCAACTTCTACGGAATGACCAAAGCGCTGGGCGAAAGGCTGATGATCCGTGCCAACGATTACAGAGGCCATACCGATTTCGTCTGCATCAGAGGCGGAAACGTGCTGGGGACAAACGGAAGCGTCGTGCCGCTCTTTAAGCGCTTCATACAGAAGGGAGAGGATCTCACGCTGACATCGAAAGAGATGACAAGATTCTTCCTCACGGTCGGCGAAGCGATAGACTTGCTGCTCAAGGCTTCAGAGGAAGCGCTGGGCGGAGAAATCTTCGTGATGAAAATGAAGGCCTGCAATATATTGGATCTTGCAGAAGTTCTGATCGAACAGATGGGAAGTTCTGTCGGAATTAAAGAAATCGGAATCCGGCCTGGAGAAAAGCTCCACGAGGTGCTCGTTTCCGATCATGAGGTTCCGTATACTTACCTTTTCGATTCCGAACACTATGTCATTCTGCCTTCCCATCCCTCAGAAAAGCTGGCCCGTCACTATCGGACATATCCAAAAGCGACCTTTGAGAAGTACCAATCCAACGACCTTTTAATGACAAAACCCGAGATTGCAGAACTGCTAAGGGAAGGGGGATTCATTAAGTGAAACTGTTGATTTTGGGCGGGAACGGCATGGCCGGCCACGTCCTGAAGGAATTTTTTGCGTCCAAAACGCAATACGACGTATTCTGGACACAGCGCCATTCCTTGCCTGATGATCCACACTGCTTTTTTTTGGACGTCACGAACACAGATGAATTAAAAAAGCTGCTTGAAAAAGTGAACCCCGACGTCGTCATCAATGCGACCGGGATATTAAATGACGCCGCACGCCAGCATCTGCTCGACGCAATCCATGTCAACAGCATTCTGCCTCACCTGTTATCCGACATGAGCGGCAACTATCATTATTACCTGATTCATATCAGCACCGATTGCGTTTTTTCAGGCTCGAAAGGAAAATATACCGAAACAGATCCAAAAGATGGAGGTTCCGTCTATGCGCAAACGAAAAGCCTTGGTGAAGTTACAGATGACAAAAACCTCACGATCAGAACGTCCATTATCGGACCTGAACTGAAAGACGGCATCGGTTTGTTTCATTGGTTCATGAATCAAAAACAAACGATCAAAGGTTTTAGAAACGTTTTCTGGAACGGATTGACGACGCTTGAACTTGCAAAGGCGATTGAGGAGCTGCTTGAGCATCGGTTAACCGGTCTCATTCATCTGACCGGAAACCGCTTCATCTCAAAATATGAATTGCTTCTCTCCATCAATCAGACGTTTGAGAGAGGTGTGGCGATCATTCCCGATGATGACGCGCGCTCTGATAAAAGCCTGGTCATGACGAGGGAGGATGTGCCGTATCAGCCTGTCAGCTATGAGCAAATGCTTGAAGAATTAAAACGATGGATCGATGATCGGCCCCACCTCTATCAATATGCGTAAGAAAAAAGCAAACACCCGCCCCTTTAAGAAACAGGGAATGGTGTTTGTTTTTTTATGGAAAATGATGCATTGACACATCCGGATAATTGTATACAATTATATTTATATTCAGAAAAAGGAGGGGTGACATTTTTTCATGCGCTCTTCAAATCCAGTCAAAAGACAGTCTGCAAGTGATTACGCCTACAATGAGATCAGAAAAAAAATCATCGAACTCGAATATTCACCTTCTGAACAGCTAGTAGAAGACAATCTTGCAAAGGACTTGGAAATCAGCCGAACTCCGCTGCGCCAGGCTCTTTACAGGCTGGAGCTTGAAGGATTGGTCAATAAACAGCCAAACGGCCGGCTCCGCGTCTGTCCGATTTCACCGGAAGAAGCGAAAGAGGTTTTTAAGGTCCGTGAAGCGCTGGAAGGACTGCTGACCGCCGAGGCCGCACGGCTTGCCACGACAGAGCATCTTCACCAGCTTGAAGACCGGCTCGAATTAATGAAGATGGCTGCCGCCAAGGACCGCCATACGGATACGGTCAAATACGGATCTGAATTTCATTCTATCTTGCAATCCATCAGTTTTAATCTAACAGCGAAGCGATTTCTCGAACAATTGGAAAGCAGGATCGAACGGTACCGGAGAATCAGCGGATACAAAAATCCTCATTACAAACCATCGGTATCCTTCAATGAACATTTGGCAATCTATCATGCCGTCAAGGAACGAAACGAACGTCAGGCAGAAGCAGCCATGCGCTCCCATATCAGACGAAGCCTACATTCCATTGAAGAAACGCTCCAAAGCTATACACTCAACCGCTAAACAGCCGATGCCTCGTTTTTAAAAAAACGAAAATGAGGTGGAAAAATGGGCAAACACGATGTTTTTAAACCGGGATTAGAGGGTGTTATCGCCGGTGAAACGGGAATTTCCTACCTGGACACCGCAGCTGAAGAAATCGTCATCAGAGGCTATGATTTAATCAGGCTTGCCGAACAAAAAACGTATCTGGATATCCTGTATCTCCTCATCCAAAACAAGCTTCCGGATGCGATGGAGCTAAAAGGAATTGAAAGCGCTTTAAAGAATGCTTACGATCTTCCCAACGGGATTTACACCATTCTGTCAACACTTCCTCAAGATACTCACCCAATGGATGCGCTCAGAACCGGGATTTCGGCTTTGTCGGGGTATGACCCTGAACTGAATGACCGGTCGAAAGCGGCCAATGCGGCAAAAGCGCTTCGCTTGATCGCACAGGTGCCGAACATTGCCGCAAACAGCTACCGCATACTACATCAGCAGAAGGCGATTATGCCGAATAAACAGATGTCATACAGCCAGAACTTTTTATACATGCTCACGGGTAAAGAGCCGAGCGAACAGGAAACGGACGTCTTTGATCAGACGCTTGTGCTGTACAGCGAGCACGAAATGCCGAATTCCACGTTTGCCGCCAGAGTCATTGCGTCGACCAATTCGGATATATACGGCGCCTTTACAGGAGCAGCCGCGTCTTTAAAAGGAAACCTGCACGGCGGCGCCAACGAAGCGGTCATGCACATGCTTCTCGAAGGTGAAACAAAATCCGGCTTTATCAAACTGATCCAGCAAAAGTTAGCCAATAAAGAAAAGATTATGGGATTTGGCCACCGTGTCTATATGAGAAAGATGGATCCGAGGGCCGCATTGTTGAAAAAAGCCCTGTTTTCACTCTCTCACAAAACAGGGAGACAGGACTTATACGATATGTGTGATGCCGGTGAAACGCTGATGCGCGAAGAAAAAGGGCTATATCCGAATCTAGATTATTACGCCGCCCCGGTCTATTACCTGCTCGGGATTCCGATCGATCTGTACACCCCGATTTTCTTCGCGGCGCGCTCGGCCGGCTTAAGCGCGCACGTCATTGAGCAGCATGACGAAAACAGACTGTTTCGTCCGCGGGTGCGCTACACAGGGCCGCGCGGTCTTCAGCCATAAACAACATTTACCCGGAAGGAAGGGATGCTTTAGATGGTTATGCAAAGTACAATGACTCAATCTTGTGACCGATTGCTTGAAGACATTGCAGATTACGCGGTACATGCGACAATCACGAATGAAGAGGCGATCGAGACGGCCCGTTACGTCCTAATGGATACGCTCGGCTGCGGTATCTTGGCCCTCAAATTTCCCGAATGCACAAAGCACCTCGGGCCGATCGTCCCCGGAACGGTTGTCCCGAACGGCGTCCGCGTGCCGGGCACCCAATTTGAACTCGATCCAGTCCAAGGCGCATTTAACATCGGCTGTATGATTCGCTGGCTTGATTATAATGACACATGGCTTGCCGCTGAATGGGGCCATCCGTCTGACAACCTGGGAGCGATTTTAGCATGCGCCGACTTCTTGAGCAGACAGCGGCTCGCCGCGGGAAAAGAACCGCTCACAATGAGCGATGTGCTTACGGCGATTGTAAAAGCTCATGAAATTCAGGGAATCCTCGCACTCAACAACAGCCTGAACAGAAACGGGCTTGACCATGTCTTATTCGTCAAAGTCGCTTCAGCGGCTGTGGCATGCTCTCTATTGGGCGGAACGAAGCAGGATGTGATCAATGCCGTTTCACAGGCATGGGTTGACAACTCGAGCCTCAGGACATACCGCCATGCGCCGAATACCGGCTCGCGGAAATCTTGGGCTGCAGGCGATGCGACAAGCAGGGGCGTGCGGCTTGCCCTTATGACCTTAAAAGGCGAAATGGGCTATCAAACGGCTCTGTCCGCGCCGACGTGGGGATTCCAGGACGTGCTGTTTGGAGGAAAAGAATTGACGCTTGCAAGGCCGCTCGATTCTTATGTCATCGAAAACGTCCTCTTTAAAATTTCGTATCCGGCCGAATTCCACGCCCAAACGGCGGCTGAAGCGGCGATTCAGCTTCACGGCCAAGTGAAGGACAGACTGGATGACATTGACCGTATCGTGATCACGACCCACGAATCCGCCATCAGAATCATCGACAAAACCGGAAAGCTGCACAACCCGGCAGACCGCGACCACTGCTTGCAGTATATTACAGCAATCGGGCTGATTTACGGGGAGATTACCGCTGAACATTATGAAGACGAAATCGCGCAAAATCCGGACATCGACCGCCTCCGTGCGAAAATGAAAACGGTAGAAAGCAAACAGTATTCCGCCGATTATCTCGATCCGGAAAAACGAAGCATCGCAAACGCTGTCCAAGTATTTTATAAAGACGGCACACATTCGGAGAATATCGCCATCGAGTATCCGATCGGCCATCGCCGCAGACGGAATGAAGGCATCCCACTGCTAAAAGAAAAATTCATCAACAATCTGAAAACGCGTTTTCCTGCAAGGCAAGCGGAGAACATCAATACTCTCTTACACGATTCGCAACAATTAAAGAACACAACCGTCCCGGACTTTATGGAACTGTTTGTAATCTAGGGGGAATTCATATGTGGATTGTTACCAAACAATCAAGCCAGACCGAGCTGGCCGACGCTTTCAGAAGGCTTATCAAATCACCGGATATTCTTAAAATCCCCGGCGTCCATGACGGAATGGCAGCCATCACCGCCAAAAACGTCGGCTTCAAAGCGCTCTACCTGTCAGGCGCCGCTTATACGGCAAGCCGGGGCATGCCCGATCTCGGCATGATCCATTCGGAAGAAATGGCGGAAAAAGCCCGCGAGCTTGTCAGAGCCGCCAACCTGCCCGTCTTAGTCGACATAGACACAGGCTACGGCGGGGTGCTGAACGCCGCGCGAACAGCGGCCGAAATGGTGGAGAACAGAGTCGCGGCCGTTCAAATCGAAGATCAGCAGCTTCCCAAAAAATGCGGGCACTTAAACGGAAAAACGCTGATCCCAATAGAAGACATGATCGCGAAAATTAAAGCAATCAAAGAAACCGCCCCTTCCCTTGTGGTCGTGGCTCGTACTGATGCAAAAGCGGTGGAAGGGACAGAAGCTGCCATCAGGCGGGCCATTCTGTACAAAGAAGCGGGGGCTGACGCGATTTTTCCGGAGGCGCTGACAAGCGAAGCCGAATTCACAGAAATCGCATCTGCCGTCAATGCCCCTTTGCTCGCCAATATGACCGAATTCGGAAAAACGCCTTATTTTACGGCCGAGGAATTTCAATCTTTCGGATTCAGCATGGTGATTTATCCGGTCACTTCCCTGCGCGCCGCGGCAAAAGCGTATGAACGCACATTTACGGAAATTTACGAAAAGGGCACGCAAAAAGGCGTGCTGAACGATCTGCAGACGCGTGAAGAACTTTACGATGCCATTCATTACTATGATTACGAAAAGCTCGACGAGGCGATCGCAAAAACCGTACTGCCCGAGATCGGGAAAGAAAACCGCTGATATTCCGGCCCGGTTTAAGCTAACCGCAGCAACGCAAAAGAGGCAAGCCCGCATCCGGGCTTGCCCTTTTCATATTACGACTGATACTGAACGCGATGAAGACTGGCGAATATTCCTCCCTTTTCAACCAATTCATCGTGTGATCCTTCTTCTGCAATACCGTTTTCCGTCACCACGACAATCCGGTCGGCATTCTTAATGGTGGCAAGCCTGTGGGCGATGATGAGCGTTGTCCTGTCTTTGGACAGCTCTGTCAACGCATTTTGAATGATTCGTTCCGTTTCCGTGTCAAGGGCGGATGTCGCTTCATCCAAAATGAGGATAGGCGGGTTTTTCAAAAACATTCTCGCGATCGCGATCCGCTGCTTTTGGCCGCCTGACAGCTTCAGGCCCCTTTCGCCGACCTCGGTTTCGTAACCGTCCGGAAGCGACTCGATCAGCTCCTCCAAATGGGCCATTTTGGCTGCACGCCTGATATCTTCATCAGTTGCATCCAATTTCCCGTATGCAATGTTTTCGCGCAGCGTCCCCGTAAACAGGAAGACGTCCTGCTGAACGATGCCGATTTGTGAACGCAGGGACCGCTTCGTCATCTTGCGAATGTCAATGCCGTCAATCGTAATTGAACCGCCGGCAACGTCGTAAAAGCGCGGAATCAGCGAGCTGATCGTCGTTTTTCCGGCGCCCGACGGCCCTACAAACGCTACCGTCTCACCCGCGTTTATCGTTAAATCGATCCCGTTTAAGACCGGTTTATGCTCTTCATATCCAAACGTGACGTTTCGGAAGACGATGTTTCCTTCTAAAGCCGGAACATCAATGGCATCTTTCCGGTCGACAATCAGCGGTTTTGTATCAATCAGCTCCGTAAACCGTTTGAAACCGGCCATTCCTTTTGGATAGAGCTCCAAAATCGCGCTGATTTTATCAATCGGCTTAAACAGGACATTCACGTACAGAACAAAGCCGACAAATTCGCCGTACGTCATGCCTCCGGAAAAACTGAGCCACGCCCCGAACACGAGAACGGAAAGAATCATGAAACGCGTCATTAAAAATGTCCCGGCAGTCGTCATGGCCATCGTTTTATAGCCTTTCAGTTTTGCCTTGCGGAACTGTTGGTTGTTTTTCCGAAAACGCGAAATTTCATAACGTTCATTTGTGAACGATTGGACGACTCGCACGCCTGAGACGCTGTCTTCAACCCTTGCGTTCACATCGGCAATTTCCCCGTACATTTCACGCCAGGCCTTGTTCATTCTAACATTCGAATATGTGATCAGGACGATCAGGAGCGGCACGAACAAAATGGCGACAAGCGCCAGTTTCACATTAATCGTCAGCATGATCCAGAACGCGCCCAAAAAGGTCATGACCGCGATAAACAGATCCTCCGGCCCGTGGTGGGCGAGCTCTCCGATATCAAAAAGGTCATTGGTGATGCGGCTGATAATATGCCCCGTCTTCGTATTGTCAAAATACTTGAACGATTGGCGCTGCACATGCTGAAACAGCTCCTGGCGCATGTCGGTCTCGATGTTGATTCCGAGTTTATGGCCGAGGTAATTGACGATATATTGAAGCCCGGTGCTGATCAGATAGATGAATAATAGTCCGATGCTGACCCAGACGATTTCGGCCCAGTCGCCCCCTGGAATTAATGTATCGATGAACCACTGAACAACAAGCGGAAACGCGAGCTCTAAAACGGCGACGATGATCGCGCTTGTAAAATCAATGATAAACAGCCGTTTATGAGGTTTATAGTATGAAAAAAAGCGGCGAATCATGAGAGTGCACTCCTTTTAAAAAATCTCTATGAAATAGATCGTATCATAGATTAGATGATGAAGTGCTAAAATTCCGAAAAATAATTGAAAAACATTCTCAAATAGCTCATAACACAAGCCCGGCTTCTTTCGCTCCCTCTGCCACGAGCCCTGCGACTACCCCTGCGCCGTATTCGCAAAAATGGGTATCGTCTTCCGCTCCGTCCGGGTAGTTTGGATGCTCCCCTGGCTTCAGCCATAAAAACAGCTTTTTTGACGATTCGGGCCCCAAAGTCTGAAGCAGGCGGGCGCTTTTTGATGTGAGATCAATGAGCGGAACACGAAATTCTGCCGCAAGCTGTCTCATGGCATCCGGATAATCGCCGTGGGTGTCGCGGACCCTGCCTTCCGAATCGAACGATCGTCGCTGAACGGGCGTAATCAGCACCGGATTGGCCTGTTTCATCCTGGCACATTCAACGTATTTGCGCAAATAAGCCTGATAGGAACCATACGGCTCGGTATAGCGCTCATCAGGCTTTTGATCGTTATGGCCGAACTGGACAAACAAGTAGTCGCCGTTTTGCATATGCTCCATGATCCGGTCGAGTCTTCCTTCCTCGATAAAGCTCTTTGAGCTTCTCCCTGACGCCGCCTCATTGTGCACGAGGACGCCCTGGTTTAAAAGCGCCCCTATTCTCTGTCCCCAGCCTGCTCTCGGCGCAGCCGAAGCATCATAATGCGACACCGTCGAATCACCGGCCAGAAACAATTGAATGTTTTCCATCCTCCATCCCCCTCAGGAAGTTTTTTTAATAGATTAATCTGAAAATCGAAAAATAACAATAACTAATCCACAATTATCCATTTTGTTCGTTATACGACTCTTTTCTATGTGTAAAATACAGAAAACTAGCAACAATCATTGAATATTTTAAATTTTTTCAAGAAATTTACGTAAAAATATTTACTTGTTTGGTAAATGGTGATAGATTAATTAAACAAGAAAAGGAATTTAGTTGATCGCGATCGTATTGCCGCCTTTTCTTGCTGCTTTCCGGACGTCCTCTAACCACATTGCCATTTAGGAGGAACATGTTGATGCTTAAACGAAAAATCATCAGTAAAATCAGTATTGGTCTATTAACTTCTGCAGCACTGTTTTCATTTATCCTTCCTACCAATGAAGCAAATGCACAGGAAGTGAACACGAGTCATTTCAGAGGTCCGATCTTTTGTCCGCCACCATTTAAGCCTAAGCCGCAGCCGCCTCAAAATCCGAAACCTGATAATCCGCTGCCGGATAACCCGACTCAGAAACCGGTGCTTGAGGTCAAAGCCGTTAACAGCAATAAAGAATGGACAACCTCTGATATCGAAATTACTTACAAACCGAATACATTCGTCGGTACAAGCTATGTTGAATTCAACTTCCCGTACCGTTTTCATGCAAGCACAAGAGATACGCTAAATGGTAAAACCCTTGACTACACGCAAATTTTAAACGACGGACAGACAGTCAGAGTACCCGTCTATGCATTGAGTTCGTCCGAATTCAAACTGGTGATGGTTCGGAAAACGCTTCCAAATGCAGGCACACACAGAATTACAGCCGAACTGCAGCAGAACGGAAAGAACATCAATCATGCGGAAGCTACGCTTGAGATCGTTCCTCGTTAAATGTATACCGGCCGGCTCATGTCAGGGGCCGGCTGCCTGAATTATACCGTTTCTGATACATAATGATAGATGTAAACTTTTTTAGAACTTTTTCCAAAAAATATTTACCTGTATGGTAAATAATGATAGATTAAGTGGGCAGGAAAACAAATCTAGTCGATTTCTGCCAAATTGCCCGTTTAGGAGGGACTAATCGATGCTTAAACGAAAGTTTATTGGAAAAATGAGTGTTGGCCTGTTAGCATCTGCAGCATTGTTTTCGTTTATCCTTCCGTCCCAGGAAGCAAATGCCGCTTTTTACAGGAGCGAACCGGCTCTTCATGTCGAAACCACCCAAAGCAATAAAGAATGGACGACTTCCGATATTGAAGTCACCTACAAACCGAATATGTTCGTCGGCGCAAGCTTCGTCGAATTTAACTTCCCGTACCGCTTCCATGCGGACACAAGGGATTCGCTAAACGGCAGAACATTAAACTATACCCAGATTCTGAATGACGGACAAACCGTCAGAGTTCCCGTGTATGCATTCAGCTCCTCCCAGTTTAAGCTGGTGATGGTCCGAAAAACGCTTCCGAATGCCGGCACACACAGAATCACCGCCGAATTGCAAAAATGGGGAAGAAACTACGGCCATGCGGAAACGATGGTGGAAATCGCTCCGCGCTAAAAATGTTTAAAAACTCCGGGGGTTCACGCTCCGGAGTTTTTTACGCCTGCGCCGCGCGTCCGGCCAGCGCTTTAAAGCAGATCACGGCACTGATACAATGACGACAGCCATCGGCATCGCCGTATGGCTTCCGGCGATGCCAACGAGCGGCGCCTAAAATAAACGGCAGCAGCCCCAAAAGCGCCGATGCGCTTCCGGCTGACTTCCCTTGGCTTTGCATGGCCAAAGAGCCGCCAGACGTCGACACGATCCCGATGCAGGAGACGACGGTAAAGAGCGGGATCAAAACAAACATGGGCCTGATTGTTTGCTATATTCATTGGATCACCCTTTCAATCATTTATGTTCCCGCCGGATCAGCAAGTCCCAGTCTTCCATCGTTTTATATCTAATTTTACATTTCTGACAAATAGAAAAAAACCGGGCCCGCCCGGTTGATCAGTAAGATTCATACCTTTTAAAGACAAACATGATGCACGCGAACAGAAGGATCACAATTCCGGCTGAAGAAAAAACCATCAAACCGAAGGCATCGTCCCATGAGCCATTCTTGATAAAATAGACTGCCTGGTTTTGTGCTTTATCAGGCGTCCATTCGGTAAAACGAGGAAACAGCGAGCCCGCAAATGAAACAGCTGCAATCATACCGATGCTTGCCCCGGCAATACCTCCAATATGGCGAAACAAAGCGCTGAAAAACAGCGTAATGGTCATCACAAACACAATCCAGATGCCGTAAACCAATAAGCTAAACAAAAACTTGGCAAAGGTAACCCGGGTAAATAAAAGATTTGTATAATAGAAGACGAGACTATAGCTTACGACAAAAGACAACAAAGCGAGAATGACGTGGGCAAGCCACTTGCTCCCTACATAGTGAAGCGGGCTCACCGGCCTCGCCATAATCAGTGAAAGCGAGCCCTGGTTCCGTTCATTCACAATGCTTCCCATCACACTGAATACGAAGATGGCAGTGCCGACCGTCCCAAATTGGGACAGCGTACTGGCCAAAACCTCTTCACCGCTGGGCTTTGGAATGTTGATGACTGCCCCGTCCGGCAGGTTTCCGGCCATATCAATGATTTCAGGCATATAATACAGGCTGATCGGCTGCATAAGGCCGATCAAGATGAGGACGACAGGCAGCCATAATAACTTTCCGTCCTTCCAGCTCTCTTTCCACTCTTTCTGAAATAAAATATAAAATGAATTCATAGCCCCATCACCTTCATATAAATCTCTTCCAAAGACTGTGTTTTTTGTTCAAAATGGAGGACCGACACGTTTCTTCTCAGACATTCCGCTAATAATTCGCGGACGTATGCCCGATCGGATAAATGAAATTCGGCTTTTGACGGCTGATCAAGGGTGAGCCCTGTGACATAAGGGAGTTCTTCGAGCCACCCTTCAAGGCTTTCTTCGGCTGATAGTATAAAAGACGGCGTTTGATGCTTCGTCTTTAACTCTGAAAGCGGGCCTGTCCACCTGGCCGTTCCATTTTTAAGCATGATAATCTCATCACATACCTGCTCCGCATCATGAAGGACATGAGTAGAAAATAAAATCGTCATCCGTTTTTTTAAATCCTTCATCAAATCGAGCACTTCGCGTCTTCCCGATGGGTCCAACGCGGAAACGGGCTCATCCAGAATCAGCAGCTCCGGCTCATGGACCAGAGCCTGTGCCAGTCCGAGCCTTTGTTTCATCCCTCCTGAAAACCCCGCGATTTTCCGGTCACCGCACTTCTCCAAACCGACATAGCGCAATACTTCCCTGCTTTTCTCTTGAACATCACGGCGACTCAAATCGGAAAGCCTCCCGGCAAACCGCAAATATTCTTCCGCCGTCATCCATGAAAAAAAGGCAGGATGCTGAGGAAGATAGCCAATGCGGCTCCGGTTTACGGTTTTTCGGCCTAAAAATTGAATCTGTCCTGAAGTCGGCGTTAAAAGGCCTGACAGCATTTGCAGCGTTGTTGTTTTTCCGGCTCCGTTAGGGCCAAGAAGTGCAACAGATTGATGGTGCTTAATATCAAAACTTAGATGATCTACAGCTTTATGCTGCTGATAAACTTTTGTTAATCCTTTCACGGACAGCATCACATGTGCCTCCTTTTACCGATAACAAAGTACGAAATTGGCCCAATAAAACTGATGCCGGCAATAATCAAAAGCCATAGCCACTTGGGACCGTTTAATTCCTCCTGCTTGGAGCAGTTCACCAATGCGGAAATGACAAGGATAAGATATAACGCGATCAACGGGGCAATCAGCGCCCAGGGTATTTCAGATGCGGCCATTACGATATCCCCTTTTTTTATGATAGGGTCTGACGACAAACAAGTAGTAGAATAATAAAGGCATCGGAGTTTGAATAAGACCCCAAATTCCCCAAAACCACGCATTGCTTCCCTTTTTCTTTGCATCAAGAAAAAGGAGAATGCTTTGTACTAATAAAAGCGGAGAAATCAACAGCAAAACCGTCAATTTTTCTTGAGTCATATCAAGGTTCATCTATTTCAACCTCCCCGTCCGCCGTCCGGCGCCGCTTTTTTTCAAACATGACAAGCGCCGGAAGAAGTATAAGCGCCGCTCCCTGCACCGTCAAAAACAAGACAGGCACTTGAATCGAAATCGTGATATATAAGGACAAAATCACAAATGCCGAAACCATAAAGCAAAGCAATTCCTTCTGCATCGCCCGTTTACGCTCTTGTTTAAACCTGGCTAACTGCCGGTTCAGCTCAAATTGATGGAGAGGGGCAGGTTCAAAGGCGGCATCGATTTTTTTCAGCTCCTGCTTCAAATGTGAAATTGTCTCTTTTTCCTCTCGTTCATTCACCGATCCCACTCCTTTCGAATTTTCTTTAAGCCATGATGAACGCGGGATTTGACAGTACCCTCTTTTATTTTCAGCATCTTTGCCACTTCAGGGTATGTGAACCCGTAATAATGCCTTAATAAAATCGGCATTCTGAATTCCGGCTCGAGCGCAGCGAACATCTCCAAATAGTCGTTCCACTCATGTCCGCGGAGGGATGATTCCCATTTCATCTTCCGCAAGGCATCCTCTCTGGCTGCCTGCGTCTTACGGTATTCCCGTTTTTTCCGACGCTGGTGATCGATAATTAGACGGGATGCAATCGAAATCAGCCATGTTGAAAATTTTGCGCTTCCCTGAAATTGCTGAAGGCTGATATATGCTTTCAGCATCGTTTCTTGAACCAAATCCTCTGTCAGATCGGGATGGAGCGTTGATTTCAGCACATATTGATATAAAAAGGGGTAATGCAGCTGAAATAGTTTTGAAAAGGCGGCATCTTCTCCATTTTTTGCTTGCATGATAAGTTCTTTTTCATCTGTCTGATCCACTAAAATGACAATCCCCCTTTCCTTTGCCTCCGTATATTAGACGACATCTGTCGGCAAATCGTTCAATTCCATTCTAAAATAAAAAATGATCTTGTTTTCCGTTCGCCATTTATGGTGTACTTGAAGCTAAAGGGGGATAAAAACGGGATGGAATTGCAAGAAAAGCTTATTTTTGAAGAAAAACAAATCGCCAAAAAAGACCATGCGATGTTTTGGGGTGCTGTCTTTTGTTTTTGGTTTGCTACATATATCTACGTCCCCGTTTTCGGGCTGTATCTTGACAGTATCGGTTTTTCCTATTCGGCGATTGGGACCATTTTGGGAAGCTACGGCATCACGCAGGTATTGCTGCGTTTTCCATTCGGGATTTTGTCTGATGTGCTCTCTCCACTGCGGAAACAGCTGTTTGTCACCGGCTTTGCAGCGGCTCTTTTGAGCAGTTTGATATTTCTGTTGTTCGATTCGTTCGTCATGGTGATCACCGCCCGGCTGCTTGCCGGGATTACGGCCGCGATGTGGGTCATGGCAACGGTTTTATACTCACAGTATTTTCCGAAGGAACACTCATCGAAAGCGATGGGCATTTTGCAGTTTTTAACGGTTCTTCCGCAGTTCGTCAGCATGGCTGTCAGCGGATACCTCGTTCATTTGTTCGGCTGGATGTTTCCGTTTTGGATCGGCGCCGTCTTCTCATTGATCGGGCTTGTGTTGTCATTTTATATTAAAGACAACGGAACGCGCGAACCTGTTGGAAGGATGCCCGTTTCCGATTATGTGAAACAAACGTGGCGTCTCCCGCGGCTCAAAACGATTACACTGTTGTCATTTTTGGCCCATGCCGTCTTATTTATGACCGTTTTCGGATTTACGCCGATCTACACGGAGACGATCGGCATTGATGAGAAACAGCTGCTGTGGGTGATGTGCGCCTTTTTCATTCCCCAAGCTGCTGCTTCTGTATGGTGCATATTTTACAAAATCAAATCAGTCAGCGCCGTCATCTTGATTTGTTATGTGATTACCGGACTTTTCCTTTGTGTACTGCCGTTTGCGAAAACGCTCTTATCCGTCTGCCTGATTCACGCTGTCATCGGGCTGACATTGGGATTTATCTTTCCTCTCCTGCTCTCAAACATTGTCCAAATCGGTTCGCCGAAGCTGAAAATGTCAGTCATGGGCTTTTACCAGTCTTTTTATGCGATCGGCTTTTTTCTCGGTCCGATCGCTGCAGGGAAAGTGGCGGAACAATTGGGCCTTGGCGAGGTATTTTGGTTTGCGGGGGTTTTGTCATTTGCAGCGGCTGCAGTGGCGGTTGTTTCAAGACCATTCGGCAAGACAAAAAGCAGGCGGGGATGAAGCCTGCTTTTTGCTATGCTCAATAGGAAATTTTCGCAGAGCCGGCAGGATACCAATAGCCGTTCTGCGCCTTTGTCCATCCGTAAACAGTGCCGCCTGACTCAATCTTATCTCTGATCAGCTCAAGCCGTTCATTTGATTTTGCCTCATACCTGCTTCCTGTTTTCAAGGGAATTTTCACAGACAGAATATTGCCCGTCACTGTATCAGGTTCATCTTCAGTGCTTGTCCACGCAACTCTTTCATAATATGTCAGATTAAACGGATTTTCCAAACCTTTAATATAAAAGTAGACTGTTTTGCCTGTAACCTTTACATCTGTATATGCCGTGCTCAAGGGATGAATCATATCACGGGAAGCTGTTTTTCCGTGTTCCGCTGCTGATGCTCCGACTGCGCCGGAAAACAGCATTCCAGCCATTAAAATCCCAACCGCTAATTTTTTAAACATCATTACTCCTCCCTATCATTTTGTAATTTCCATTTCATGCTTAATATTACCATATAATTCTTTATTAATATTTGTAATCTTTTTGAATTTTAGAAAACCGATGATTCCGGTGAGGTAATCATCGCTTTCCCGCTCTAATAAAGGTCTTTTTTTCTTTCGGATCCATCTCCCTCCTCCTTTACCTGGAAATTATCGTTAATTTATCCTCAACAAAAAGAAGTGGAAGGCTGAAAGACAAAGTCGATAACATTTCGAAAAAAAGTCTAATTTTTTATTTGTAATAATTATAAATAAATATTGTTTTTTTCTTGAGAAATGTTATCATTATTTTTGTAATCAAATTTTACGCGAGGTGATCCTTTTATGACGACTAATAAAAACAACCTGACCACCAGCTGGGGCGCTCCTGTTGGGGACAATCAAAACTCAATGACGGCGGGTTCCCGGGGACCGACGCTTATTCAAGACGTCCACCTTCTTGAAAAGCTCGCCCATTTCAACAGAGAACGCGTCCCTGAGCGGGTTGTACACGCAAAAGGCGCCGGTGCGCATGGTTATTTTGAAGTAACGAACGATGTTTCGAAATATACAAAAGCAAAATTTTTATCGGAAGTAGGAAAACGCACGCCTTTATTCATTCGTTTTTCCACCGTTGCGGGTGAAAGCGGCTCAGCAGACTCCGTGCGTGATCCGCGCGGGTTTGCCGTCAAATTTTACACCGAGGACGGTAACTACGATCTTGTCGGAAACAACACGCCGGTTTTCTTCATTCGCGATGCGATTAAATTCCCTGATTTTATTCATACGCAAAAGCGCCATCCCGTTACACACTTGAAAAATCCTGACGCCGTGTGGGATTTCTGGTCTTTATCCCCTGAATCTTTGCATCAGGTGACGATCCTCATGTCTGACCGCGGAATTCCGGCGACATACCGCCACATGCACGGCTTCGGAAGCCACACATTCAAATGGGTGAATGCCGAAGGTGAGGGCGTATGGATTAAATATCACTTTAAAACAGAGCAGGGCATTAAAAACATGACGGAAGAAGTGGCCGCCAAGATTGCAGGCGAGAACCCGGATTATCACACTCAAGATCTATACGAAGCGATCGAAAAAGGCGATTTCCCGGCATGGAAGCTGTATGTGCAAATCATGCCTTTGGAAGACGCGGATACGTACCGTTTCGACCCGTTTGACGTCACAAAAGTATGGTCTCAAAAAGATTATCCTTTGATTGAAGTGGGCCGCATGGTATTAAACAGGAATCCGGAAAACTATTTCGCTGAAGTCGAACAGGCGACTTTCTCACCGGGAACGCTTGTACCCGGCATCGAACCATCGCCTGACAAAATGCTTCAGGGACGCCTGTTCGCATATGCCGATGCCCATCGCTACCGCGTCGGGGCAAACCATAACAGCCTGCCGATCAACCGTCCGAAAAATGAGGTGCGCAACTATCAGCGCGACGGACAAATGCGCTTTGACAATAACGGCGGCGGCTCCGTCTACTATGAGCCAAACAGCTTTGGAGGACCGGCGGAAACACCGGAAAACAAAACAACGGCATATCCTGTATCAGGGTCAGCAGACAGCGTTGCCTATGACCACAATGATCACTATACGCAAGCAGGCGATCTGTACCGCCTTTTAAGCGAAGACGAGCGCTCGCGCCTGATCAGCAACATCGTCGGCTCTATGAAACAAGTGACAAAAGATGAAATCAAGCTGCGGCAAATTCAGCATTTTTATAAAGCCGATCCGGAGTATGGCACACAGGTCGCGAAAGGACTCGGTTTGCCTGTTCCGCAAGAAGTGTAAAGAAACGTTCATTCTCAATTTTATTCTTATTTTCTCAAGTACAGGCATTCGTTTTCATGCGGATGCCTGCCCTTAATCCAGAAAGCAGGGGATGTTGGATGTGGAAGAGGAAAAAGTGATCGCACTGTTAAAAAAGCACGGTTTGCGTGTGACAGCTCAAAGAGTGTTGATCTTAAAAACGATGATTTCGATAAATGACCACCCTTCGGCGGAGGATATCCACCGGGAGCTGCCATTCATGAGCCTGCCGACGATTTACGGCAATCTGAAATTATTCGTAAAGATCGGAATTGTAAAGGAGCTTCCGTACGGAGACGGAAAAAGCAAGTATGAACTTTTTAAACCGCACCATTATCATGTCGTCTGTCATTCGTGCGGAAAAATCGTTGATCTTGAATATCCCCCGCTTAAAGAGGTGGAACACGCAGCTGCACAATTAACGAATTATAAAATTAACAGACACCATTTAGGGATTTACGGAATTTGTACGACATGTCAAGATCAGCAGCAGAGGTGAAAAACATGGAAAGAAAAAAAATCGGCTTATTGGTAATGGCTTACGGCACACCATACAAGGAAGAAGACATCATTCCGTATTATACGCATATCAGGCATGGAAACAGACCGAGCGAAGACATGATTGACGACTTGAAAAAACGCTATCAGCATATCGGCGGAATCTCCCCGCTTGCGGAGATCACATCGGCTCAGGCGAAAAAACTCGAAGAGGCTTTAAATGCCCGCCAGGATGATGTTGAATTCATCATGTATCTCGGCTTAAAACACATCTCTCCATTTATCGAAGATGCGGTAAAACAAATGAAACAGGATCAGATCGAAGAAGCCGTTTCCATCGTCTTAGCCCCCCACTACTCTACCTTTAGCACAGAAGTCTACAACCGACGCGCCGAAAAAGCCGCACAGGCGATCGGCGGCCCCCGGATTACTTCCGTTCATGAATGGTACCAGGAGGAAGGTTTTATCAGCTACTGGTCAGAAGAAATCGGCGCGATTTTAAAGAAAATGCCGAAAGACGATTTACAAAAAACGATTGTGATTTGTTCTGCCCACAGTTTGCCTGAAAAGATTCTTGAGCATGGCGATCCTTATCCGGTGCAGCTCGAAGAAACGGCAGCATTGATCGCAGAGCGCCTGTCATTCGATCAGATCGCTGTCGGCTGGCAAAGCGAAGGCAATACGCCCGATCCTTGGCTTGGTCCCGACGTCCAAGACTTGACAAGGGAACTTTATCAGGAAGGCTTCAGATCATTCATTTATGCACCGGTCGGATTTGTGTCTGACCACTTGGAAGTTCTTTATGACAATGATTATGAATGCAAAACGGTAACCGACGAGCTGGGCGCCGATTATTACCGCCCGCCCATGCCGAACGCTGATCCGCGGTTTATCGACGTGCTTGCAGGCGTCGTCCTCCGCAAACTGCAGGAAAAATAATGACTCATCATTTATGTCCAAAATGCCGGTCAAAGATTAAATATTTAAAGCACAGTATCATGTGCAAGTGCGGGATGAAGTTAAAAATGAAATAAACAGGCTTATGTTTTGAAGGGACAGGCTAAAAAGCCTTCCCTTATTTTTTGGACGAAATGCCCCGAAAATTCGTTTGTCTGCAAAAAAATGCAACTCCCCCTCCTCCGAAAAGCCGATCGCGATATGCGCATTGCATCATATCTGTGCCATTTATCATAATCATCAGCTTATACTTGCACCCAACTCATATGATGATTATTCAGATTATTCAGTCTATTATGCTATGATCTTTCCAATTCCAGTAAAAGGGAGGGGTCGCCATGGTTTTTCATCATCATCCGACTTAACTTTGCGAAAGCGCTTACTTCTACTTGTGCCATCAATAAAAAGGAGGAGAACAATGAAAAAAATCATAAGCGTCATGTTCATTTTTATCCTTGGGATGATTGGATCTTTAACAGCCGCATTATCTGCGGAAGCGGCGTCAGCGACCGCATCAAAGGTCAGCCCGCTGGCCGATTTCAGCTTAAAGGGCTTCGCTTCTTTAAACGGAGGAACAACCGGCGGAGAAGGCGGCCAGACGGTTACTGTGACAACGGGGGATCAGCTGCTCGCAGCATTAAAAAATAAAAGCTCAAATACACCTTTAAAAATTTATGTCAATGGCACAATTACAACCTCAAATACATCAGCATCAAAAATTGACATAAAAGATGTATCAGATGTGTCGATCGTCGGCTCCGGAACAAAGGGAGAATTAAAGGGGATCGGCATTAAAGTGTGGCGGGCAAACAACGTCATTATCCGCAACTTAAAAATTCATGAAGTCGCTAAAGGAGACAAAGATGCGATCAGCATTGAAGGTCCGTCCAAAAATATTTGGGTCGACCACAATGAGCTGTACCACAGCCTGAATGTTGATAAAGATTACTATGACGGATTATTTGATGTCAAAAAAGACAGCCAATACATCACCTTTTCGTGGAACTATGTCCATGATGCATGGAAGTCGATGCTCATGGGGAACTCTGACAGCGATAATAACAACCGGACGATTACATTCCACCACAATTGGTTTAACAACCTGAATTCCCGCGTCCCTGCCTTCCGGTTCGGAGAAGGACACATTTACAACAACTATTACAGCAACATCAGCGAAAGCGGCATCAACTCAAGAATGGGCGCCCGCCTCAAAATCGAAAACAACCTGTTTGAAAACGCCAAAGATCCAATCGTCTCCTGGTACAGCGACAAGCCCGGCTATTGGGACGTGTCCAACAATAAATTTGTCAATTCCACAGGCAGCATGCCGACTACTTCAACAACATCCTATAACCCGCCTTACAGCTATTCGCTCGACGGGGTAGACAATGTCAAATCGATCGTCACGCAAAATGCCGGCGTCGGCAAAGTCAATCCTTAATTTCAATAGGAAACGTCCGGGAGCTCCCGGACGTTTCCCTCTTTTATGCCTCATACTCCTTCCATACCTCAGGCAGCAGGTGCGACAGCTCATGGGCAAGCAGCGTATGCGGCGAACGGGTCTTTATCCATCTGTCAGCACAGGCGCCATGCAGGTGGACAGCGTTCAGCACCGCTTCTTTCTCATTTTCGTGACAGCACAGCATGCCGAGGAGCATTCCGGTTAATGTATCACCCGTTCCCCCCTTTGCTAAAGAACTGTTGCCGGTAGGATTTTTCCAGCACTCACCGTCGGGAAAAGCGATCACCGTTTCATTTCCTTTTAAAACGATCGTCGCGCCGAGCTTTTCCGCCCATTCTTTAGCCAGCGAAGCGCGCCGTTTTTGCACGTCTTGAATTGACAATCCGGTGATTCTTGAAAATTCGCCTGGATGGGGCGTCAAAATCGTCGCTGCTTGACGATCCGGATAAACCCGAATCGACAAAGCGCCGGCATCAAGCACAACCGGGCATTTTTCCTTCAGTACCTTCTGTACTGCCAATTCTGTCGTTTGCGAAGGGAGAAGCCCCGGTCCGATTGCAATCGCCCGATAATGTGCTTCGATTTCGCCGCGGGCCGCCTTTTCCAGACCATCCCGCCAATAGGTTGCTTCAGGCAGAACGGGAACGATTAATGGCACGGCACTTCCGGGTGTACCGATCACAAGCTTTCCGATGCCGCTCCGCATGGCTCCGTATCCTGCAAGCAGTGCAGCACCCGGCATATCATCGGTTCCGGCAAGCAATAACCCTGTGCCGTATGTTCCTTTATGGCTGTCATCGCCCCTCTGCGGCAGCGATGCTTTGACCCGCTCTTTAGTCCAAATCGGCAGCTCTTCTTTAGACATCTGATTCACATCCTTTTTAAACAAACGTTTATTTAAGCTATATCCCTATTTTGCCACGGAACGGCCACCCTCTGTCATGTTCTTCTTGAAGAAATCAGGCGCTTTTAAATATGTTCCCAGCCGCCACAGCCATTCAAACGGTCCCATGCGGAAACGCTTGATCCACCACATGCTGGCTGCCATCTGACATAGAAAAAACAAGACGGCAATGCCGATTCCGGCCAATACGCCGAGCCTGCCGTACAACCCGAGTCCATAGCCGTAAAAAATGAACGTCATGATGATGCTTTGCATGAGATAATTCGTAAAAGACAGCCTGCCGACGGCCCCGAAAGGTTTTAGCAGGCGCTGCCCCTGTTTTGTCTGCGCCAATAGGATGATCCCCGTCAAATAACAAAATGTCAGCGCCAGCGGTCCGACGCCTTCGCTTAGCATATATACGAACGGATCTTTCCAAACAATCGGCAGCGCTTTAAAAGGAATGCCGATTGCCAGCGTCACAAAGAATACCTTCCCGATTCTCTTTTCATAGATACGCGGCTGATGGAGCCACTTCTTCTTCGCCGCATATAAGCCGAAAAGAAAGGGCGAAAGGGTAAAAACAGGTGCGATCAAAACGATGAGCATCACGGGTAGTCCCTCCGGCGCCGAATCGTCAAAATCAAACAACGTAACCTCCGCATTTGCCCGGTGGGAAACGATTTCCCAATAGCTGCCGCTTTGCATCACCTCAGCCGTTCGCCCGTTGAATTCCGTCAGCCCGGGACTTGGCTCCACTCCCCCGCTTCCAAAACAGATCAATATATAAACCGCAAATAAACTGACCGCCCAAATCAGAATCGTTTTCGGTTTTCGGTTGATAAACAGAAACAGCAGTCCCATTCCGATCATTCCGTAGCTTAACAAAATGTCCCCATCCCAAATCAAAAAGCCGTGCAAAAAGCCGAAAACAGCCAGCACGAGAAAGCGCCGGAAGAATACACGGCGGTATTTTACGATTCCTTTCTCAGCAAACCTGTCCTTCATTAACACCATGCCGTATCCAAATAAAAAGGCAAACAGCGGCATGAAGCTGCCGACGGCAAAAATCCTGGTCCATTCATATGCCCAATGATCATATGAAGCCAGCGGTTTAAACGATAAATCATCCCACATTCCGTATTGAAACAAAAGCATGTTTGCAAGCAAAATGCCAAACAGCGCAATTCCCCTCGCTTGATCCAACCAAACGATTCTGTTACTTTGCAGCGGCTGAATGTTCAATTGTTCTTCTCTCCTTGCCTTTAGTGTCAATTTATTGTAGCAACCCCAGCTTAATCCCAGTTAACCCGTGTCTTAAATATTGCTAAAAAAGAAAAGACAGCTTCACAAATGAAGCTGCCTCTATTACATTCTGAATGCCGGTGCATCCAATTGATATAGCCGCTGATAACGGGGGTTTTCTTGCAATAATTCTTTATGGCTTCCTTCCATTTCAATCGTTCCATTTTCAAGGAAAAGAATCCGGTCAGCTGCTTCAGCTCCCGCCAAATGGTGGGTGATCCAAAGAACGGTCTTTCCCTTAAGCGCTTCAAACATCGTCAAAAGCAGCTCCCTTTCCGTGATCGGGTCAAGCCCGACGGTCGGCTCATCCAAAACGATGACGGGTGCGCCCTGCAAAAGAATGCGTGCCAATGCGATTCGCTGGCGTTCGCCTCCCGAAAAGCGGCTCCCCGTTTCCTGTACAGACGTATGATATCCGTCAGGGAGCGATTCAATCAAATCATGAAGCTTTACCTGCCGTGCCGCCCAATACACTTCTTCATCGCTCGCCTCGGGATTGCCGAGCCGAATATTATTCAAGATCGTCGTATCAAACAGGTGCGGCTTTTGATTCAAAACGCCGACAACCCGGGAAATATCATGTTCAAGCGCCTCTGCAGCGATCCCGTTAAACGTGACGCGGCCCGCCGTTGGGGCAAGTGCACCCTCGATCATGGCCATGATCGTCGATTTGCCGGCACCGCTTCGCCCGAGAAGCGCAATTTTTTCTCCCTGCTTTAAGGTAAAAGAGACGCCTTTTAATACCGGCTGCCCGTGTTCATATGAAAACGAAACATTCTCAAAGCGAAGGGTGACGTCATGCACTCCGACCGCTTCGGCGCTTTCCCGGGGAACGTCATTTCCTTTCTCCTGTTCCGGCTGGAGACCATCCATGCGATGCAGCGAATCCTCGTATTCAGGAATCGCCCCCGCAGCGTCGGAAAGCGGAAAGAACGCTTCAGTCAGCGGAAACACAACAAGGACAAATGCGGCAATAAACGTATGGGGCAATGCGCCTTCCGCGCTTTGTCCGCCGGTCCAGCTCAGCATCAACAGCACAAGTCCCGCCGCAAGACACTGCACGAAGAAATCCCTCCAACGGGTGAAACGCTGGCGTTTGTTTTCGATGCGGAGCATTTGTTCTTCAGCTTCTTCATAAGCGCGGATAAAGTCGTTTTGCCGGCCGCTGAAAATCCAGTCGCTCGCGCCCATAACAGCATCGGTCAGCCGGCGGTAAAGGCGGCTGCGCCCTCTTTTTAACGTGATGTTTCTCGCCCTTGTCACAAGCAGCGACACAAGGGGAACGAGAAAAACGAGAACCGCGGCATAGATCGCGATCAGTCCGGCAAAAGGCCACGAAAAACAGCCGAGGACAGCAATGAATACGGTATACAAAAGCAATGCCGATACTCCGGGAAACACCGTTTTTAAATACATATCCTGCAGGTGTTCGATATCATCGGCCAAAATGCCGAGCATATCGCCGGTGCGAAAGCGCGAACGCAGCCTCAGAGCCTGCGGTTCGAGCATTCCGTACAATCTGACGCGCATATCGGACAGGATTTTCAAAATGATGTGGTGGCCTGTCAGCCGTTCAACATACCGGGCCGCAGCACGCAAAATGCCAAAGGTGCGGACAGCTACGATCGGCACGTAAATCATCAACACGTTTTCCGGCCGAGTCGCCGCCTTTGAAATCAAGTAGCCGGATGTATACATAAGAAAAGCAGCGGAACACACCGTCAGTCCGCCAAGTAGAATCACAATGATAAACAGCTTTTTATTTTTCTTCACATACGGCAGGATCCACTGTTCCTTCTTCATGATGCACCTCCAAACGCCTGCGCTTTCACAAGATCATAGTAAACGCCGCGTTTTTCGATCAGTTCCTGATGCGTTCCGGTTTCCGCCACTTTCCCATCCTTCAGCACGATGATTTCATCCATATCCAACATCCAGTGCAGCCGGTGGGTCGCGATAAAGACAAGCTTATCCTCAAACAGCTTCAGCATCGTTTCTTTCATTTCGTATTCCGTTTCAATATCAAGGTGTGCTGTCGGTTCATCAAGCAGAAGAATCGGGCGGTTCCCGAGGAAAGCCCGGGCGACCGCCGTCCGCTGCGCCTGTCCGCCGCTCAGCGTCCTGCCGCCTTCGCCGATCCGTTCTTCAAGTCCGGACGGAAGCCCGTCAATCAGCTCACTCAGACCGGCAGCCTTTGCCGCCCGTTCCACTTCTTCAATTGAAGCATCGGGATAGTAAAAACGGATATTGGCGCTGAGCGTATCTGGAAAAATGTACGGATGCTGCGGAATATAGACAAGCTGCCGCTGCCAGCTTTCCGCCTGCAGATGCGTTCTTTCCGTTCCCCCGACTTCGATCGCTCCGCCGGACGTGTCAAGAAAACCGCCGAGCACATCGATAAGCGTTGATTTCCCTGCACCGCTTTCCCCGATGATCCCGATTTTTTTCTTCCCTTTAAAAGATAGCGAGATATCGGTTAAGGAAGCTTCTTCCCCTTCTTCATGACGTACGGAAACGTTTTTTAATGCAATCTGGTCTTCATCTGACCAAGCCCCGAGCAGAAGAGGCTCTTCTTTTTGAAAACCGGGGGCATCCAAAATGCTCTTTATCGCCTTTCCCGCTTCCTGTCCGTTCAATGTCGCATGATAATCATTTCCGACCTCGCGAACGGGCAGAAAAAATTCGGGCGCGAGGATTAATACCGCAAGGGCAGGACCGAGCGTAATATGACCGTTTACAAGTCCGAGCCCGAGAAAAACGGCCACGGTGGCAACAGACAGCATCGTAAAAAAATCAAGGGCGAACGATGACAAAAAGGCAATTCGAAGCGTGCTCATCGTCGCCTTCCGGTATCTTTCGCTCACCTTGAAAATATTTTTCTCATGGGACCGGCTTAAGCCTAAAAATTTCAATGTTTCCAAACCGCGGAGCGAATCCGTAAAATGGTTGGAAAGCATCTCATAGCTTTTCCACTGCCTGTCCGCTTTTCTTTTCGCGGCATATCCGAGCAGGATCATAAACGCGAGCAAAATCGGCATGGTCACAATTAAAATGACCGCAGACGATTTGTCTTTGAAAAAGACGTAACAGACGATCGCCGCCGGGATAACGGCCATGCTGACCATCTTCGGCAGAAACAGCTCAAGGTAGCGGCGAAACTGGGCGATGCCTTCCATCGCAAGCGTGACAACGTGTCCTGTGCCTTCCTGTCTCGCCAGACGCGGCCCTGATTGAAATAGCTTTTCAAGAAAGCATTTTCGCATATCGGCCCCGGTCTTTGCTGCGTAATGATAAACCGCCCGCTGCTTCACGAGCGTGACGGCATGGCGAAGAAGAAACCCCGCAAGAAAGAGGATCATCACCGAATACAGCGCGCTGATTCGTTCGCCGTTAAAAAGGCGGGTCACCGCCTCTGCAAGCCATTCTGCCTGCAGGATGATGGCGGCACCCTGCATCAAGGTCAAGACGGTCAGGACCGCAAGAATTCGTTTGATTCCTTTATATTGAAAGAGGTCTTTTCCCATTAATAAATCATAGGCTCCTTACTGCTGACGCGTTTCCGGAAAACGTAGTAGCTCCAGATTTGATAGCCGAGAACAAATGGAAGCAGCGTGAGCGCGACGATCGTCATGACCTTTAAAGAATAAGCGCCTGATGAAGCATTGTAGATCGTCAAGTCGTACGCGCTTTTGACCGAACTGATCATGACGCGCGGAAACAGTGCCGTAAATATCGTGCCGACCGTCAGTGCGATTCCCGCTCCCGTCATGGCAAACGTCCAGCCGTCGCGTTTTCGCTTCATAAATACGATGGACAGCACGTAGCAGACGACGATCAAAGCAGCAAGCGGAATCGTCACATAGCCTCGGCCTGTGAACAGATCGGTTTCAAAGACGGACAGCGCGACAAACGCAACAAGCGCAGCCAAAACGGCGAACACGACCTTTCCGGCCAGCCGTCTTGCACGGTTCCGCAAATCATCCTCCGTCCTGAGGGTAATAAAGATCAGGCCGTGAAGCAGGCATAGAAGCGTAACGGTGACGCCGCCGGTGACCGAATAGACATTCACATAATCTGCAAAGCCGGCATGAAGGTTCATCTCGGAGTCAATTGGCATGCCGCGCAGAATGCTGGTAAACAGCACGCCGAACAAAAACGGTGGCAAAAGACTGCCGAAAAACACGACCCAGTCCCACGCCTTCGTCCATTTGGCCGTTTCTACTTTTCCCCTGAACTCAAAAGCGACGCCGCGCCCGATCAAAGCAAGCAGCACAAAGACGAACGGGATGTAATATCCGCTGAACATCGTCGCGTACCAATTCGGAAAAGCGGCGAAAATCGCCCCGCCGCCGGTCAGCAGCCAGACTTCGTTCGCATCCCAGAAGGGGCCGATCGTATTGATCATCACCCGGCGTTCGAGCTCATTCCGCCCGAGAAACCGGGTCGCCATGCCGACCCCGAAATCGAAACCTTCCAGAAAGAAAAATCCCACGAACAACACAGCGACTAATATGAACCAAAGCTCATTAAGAGATACCATGGTAAACCTCCTGATCAAACGGGTCTGTCGAAACGGCAGCTTCATGATGATCATGGTGCTGCGCCCCTTTTTTAATTTCGCGGACAAACAAGTAGACAAGGATAATCGCCAATACGAGATAAATCGCTGTGAACGCGATCACCGAGAACAGAAGCATTCCCGCAGATACATTCGGTGAAACGGACTGTGCGGTCGTTAAAATGCCAAACACCGTCCACGGCTGCCGTCCGATCTCCGTCATGATCCAGCCCGCCGTGTTGGCGATAAACGGAAATGCGATCAGCCCGACCATCACCCGCAAAAACCATTTGCTCGTCTCAAGCTTTTTGCGGAAGCTTAGGAAAAGCCCTGTCAACGCGGCGATAATCATGAGAATTCCCGCGCCGGCCATGATCCTGAAACTCCAAAACGTCGTTTTTACCGGCGGAATATAGTTTCCTTCTCCATATTTTTTTTCGTATTCCTTTTGAAGTGTTTTCATCCCCGGCACATCGCCGCTGAATTTTTTGTAAGCCAGATAGCTGAGCGCATACGGAATGCTGATTTCAGACTTGTTCACCTGCTTGTCCGTGTCGATGTCGGCAAGCATGGTCCATGCGGCCGGGTCTCCGCTGTCATCCCACAGCGCTTCGCTTGCGGCCATCTTCATCGGCTGGCTCTTCATCAGGTGCTGTGCCTGCTCATGCCCGCTGAAGGCAACGCCGATACCTGAAACCAGCGCGACGACCATCGCAATCTGAAACGATTTTTTAAAAAAGTTCATTTCCTGCTTTTTCAGCATTTTGAATGCGCTCACGCCGGCGATAAAAAACGAGCCCGTAGCAAGCGCACCGAAAATGACGTGCGGAAATTCAACCCATAGCTGCGGGTTTTTAATGATCGCAAGAAAATCGGTCATCTCGGCCCGTCCGTTTTTAATCGCAAAACCGACCGGCTCCTGCATAAATGAGTTGGCAGCCAAAATCCAAAAAGCGGACAGCATCGTGCCGATCGACACCAGCCAGATAGAAAGCAAATGAACCTTTTTCGGAAGGCGGTCCCAGCCGAATATCCATAAGCCGATGAAGGTTGACTCCATAAAGAAGGCCAAAAGCGCCTCAACAGCAAGCGGCGCGCCGAAAACGTCGCCGACAAATCGGGAATATTCCGACCAGTTCATGCCAAACTGAAACTCCTGCAAAATTCCCGTGACGACACCGACTGCAAAGTTAATTAAAAATAAGTGCCCCCAAAACTTCGCCATCGTCCGGTAAATGTCTTTTTTCTTTACAACGTAAAGGGTTTCCATCAAGGCAACCATAAAGACGAGCCCGATCGACATCGGCACAAAAATAAAGTGAAAGATCGTCGTTGAAGCGAATTGAAACCGGGCTAAGATTAATTCGTTCATTCCCTGCTTCCTCCATTTCCATTGATATGCTCCATCAGATTGTTCAAGATTTCACAAGATTGCTATGAAAGGTGACGCAAACGGTTACCAAAAAGGTGTTTCTTTCAAATTAATACAATAGACTTATAAATCAATCTTGAGATTACTTATATAAGTAATTTACACCGTTTGTTTATAGAAAAAAAGATCTAATTACCTAAAAAATGGGTCGATTTGTGACCGAATCTTGACTAAAAATCAAACGTTTTTTGACGGCAAATAGGTTTTATTTACCATAAAACTTTAAAAGGCCCGGCCGATCAATAAAAAAACACCCCTGAAAGGGTGTCCTGAATCTGTCACAATATCGGTATTTTTTAGCCCATATACCGTTTTACAATTCTTTCCGCATGAGGCAAGTAGCTTTCTCCGAAAGAATTCAAATGCATGTATACATAAAACAGCTGGTATAAAGGCCAAATGTCGCGGTTAAGCGGTTCTTTCGACGCCGCTTCATAGGCGCTGTAAAACCTCTCAGTGAAACCCCCGAACAGTGCGGTCATCGCCAAATCCATCCGGAAGTCCCCGTATAAAACGGCCGGATCGATGAGATATGGAGAGCCGTCCTCCCCCGTCATCCAGTTGCCTCCCCATAGATCTCCATGAAGCACGGATGCGCAGGGCTTGCCGGGGAGCCAGCGGGAAATCGTTTCCGCAAGCCTGACATGCTTCTCCGCCTGCCTTTCATTCAAAAATCCTTTCTTAAGTGCGAGCCCGATTTGCGGAATCAGCCTTTTTTCCCGGTAATAGGCCGGCCAGCTGTCATATTCGCCGTTCTCCTGCTGAAAGGTGCCGATGTAATTGTCATGCCCCAATCCGTAAAACGGCTTCTCCGTCCGGTGCATGGCGGCGAGCTGTTCGCCAAGCCTTTCCTCCGCCCCTGGAGAGCGGGTATCCTTAATATAAGAAAGAACAAGGAATCGCTCCGGATCGCTTTTGCCGTTATATCCGATCACGTCAGGAACGTTTACGGCGCCGGTTTTTTTCAGTTCTGCAAGTCCCATGGCTTCCTTTTCGAAAAAGTCGGCCGGCACTCCATCGTTTATCTTGACGAAAAGCCTGGTTTTGTCCGTATCCACGAGAAAAGACCGGTTGATGTCGCCCCCGCCTGCTTCTGTCATCCTCTGAACAGCATGATCACGTGCGGATGCCCGCACCGCTTTATCAATGATTTTCTTTACGTCCAATTCCATCACCCCCCACTTTATACAAAAAAGCTGAACAAATGAAAAGCGTTCGATAGGCTGTCTTCACTTTCTCATACTTATGGACGATTTTACCCGATGTATTTGTTCACATAAAATCCATAGATATTGTGAAATGCTTCACAATATCCTGCTATACTTATGTTCGTAATCTAAGATCCTTACTTCACGGTGGTGGTACAACATGGAAACCAAATCGCTCATGTTAGTAGAGGAGCTCGCATTGAAAAAATGCAGCATCTTTAAAGAGAGCCCGCTTCGCTATTTTTTGCGATCCATGCTGGCAAGCATGTTCATCGGGTTTGGCGTGATCGTCGCATTTAAAACGGGGAATTTTTTTTATCTTGAACAGTCTCCGTTCACATATCCGATTGCCGCGGTTACATTTGGGGGAGCCATTATTCTGATTGTTTACGGCGGGGGAGATTTATTTACGGGAAACACGTTTTATTATACATTTGCGGCGCTTCGCAAAAAAATGCGCTGGCTTGATGCCATCGGGATGTGGCTGTTCAGTTATGCAGGAAATTTAATGGGCGCCATCTTATTCGCAGGCCTCATTTTCTCAACGGGATTGTTCAAGGATTCGTCCGTCAACAGCTTTTTGCTGAGCGCGGCCGAACATAAGATGAATTCGCCGATGACAGAACTGTTTTTCAGGGCGATTCTTTGCAACTGGCTCGTCTGTCTTGCCTTTTTTATTCCGATGTCCCAAAAAGGCGACGGTGCAAAAATGTTCTCCATGATGCTGTTTGTGTTTTGTTTCTTTATTTCCGGATATGAGCACAGCATTGCCAACATGGCCACCTTCGCCGTCGCTTTGGTGACCGACCATCCGGACACCATTTCGTTATATGGGGCGGTTCGCAATTTAATCCCCGTTACATTGGGGAACATCGTCGGCGGAGCTTTTATGATGGGCTTCATGTACCACTTCGCGAACGCGCCGGGATCAGAGGACATGATCAAGTAGGAGCAGCAGTTTCCATTTGCAAAAAGCGGTATGAAAAGATGGGGAGACTCATAAAATCTTACTACTTTTTAAAATGGAGGTTCGGCCATGCAACATTTTCATACGCTTTGCCGGCAATTTGGGCAAATATTGAATGGAGAGGCAAAAGTGGAACACGGTGTTTGTTCTGTCAGCATAAAACGGAATATAAACGTCTCTGTTCAGGGAAGGCCGAGCCGGGGAATTGCGATGAAAGAAGTGATGTTCGAGTCGCTGGATCAACACGGAATCGCCTTGAATATGGCGGAAATCGCCATTTTACCTGAAGAAATTCCTCTTTTTACAAAACGGCTTGCCGATCAGGGACTCATCATCAGCGCTTTGCATAACCATTGGATCTTTACGAGGCCGAATCTTTTGTACATTCATTTCCAATCTGTCGAACCGCCCTTAATTTTTGCAAGAAAAACGGCAGCCGCCTTATCTGTATTACGATAAAGCAGCTGCCGTCCGTATTATCTCCCGCTCGAAAGCGTTGCTCTTTCCACAGCTTCGGCGACAATCTCATGAACGTCGGGGTTCAGCGGATCGGGTACTAAATCGCCTTGTTTTGTACAGGAAGCAATGGCCTCGGCTGCGGCAACGAGCATCGGATGTGTGATCGATTCCGCTCTTGCATTCAGCGCGCCTCTGAAAATGCCCGGGAATCCGAGAACATTGTTGACAGACCGCCCGTCTGCAGCATAAGCCGCTCCTGCCTTGAGCGCTTCTTCGGGCTCAATCTCAGGCTTCGGATTGGACAAAGCCAGAATTACCTGGCCTTCGCGAACCCATTTTTTATCGATCAGCCCCGGAACGCCCGTCGTCGCGATAACGATGTCGCAGCTTTCCATCAGCTCTTCAATGCTTTCAGCTGCGTGTCCGCCGTAATTCTCCAAGCGGGCCATTGCTTCCATCGATTTATCTGTTCCGACGACCCGTTTCACTCCGTACGCCATAAACATCCGGCAGATGGCAACGCCTGCGGCGCCGAGGCCGATTTGGCCGACGTGTGCCTGCTTCAGGTCGACTCCCGCGCTTTTAGCTGCCGAAATCGCCGCCGCAAGCGTAACAACGGCAGTGCCATGCTGGTCATCATGCATCACAGGGATGTCCAGTTCCTGTTTCAGGCGCTCCTCGACTTCAAAACAATGCGGAGAACCGATATCTTCGAGCAGGATCCCGTTGAATCCCGGCGCGATGTTTTTCACCGTCTGGACGATCTCATCAGGATTTTTCGTATCCAGCAAAATCGGTATGCCGCTGATTCCGGCAAGCTGGTCAAAAAGAGCGGCTTTTCCTTCCATGACCGGCATTCCGGCGACAGGGCCGATGTCCCCTAAGCCGAGAATAGCGGTTCCGTCCGTCACGATGGCCACCGAATTGCCGATTCCCGTGTAAATCTTTGCTTTTTGCGGTTCTTCTTTAATAATTTCGCACACGTTGGCGACTCCGGGCGTATACACCCGTCTCAAGTCTGCGAGCGACCTGATCGGCATTTTGCTCTTCATGTGAATCTTTCCGCCTTCGTGAGCGGAAAGGACGTCGTCAGAAACGGTATGAAGATGAATGCCGTCCTTTAAATTGCGGATCACACCAAGAATTTCGGTCAGCTGTTCTTCATGCTCGACTTGAACCGTGATGCTCCTCATCGTATAATGCGGCCCGACCTTGATCGTCTCGATCTCTCCGATATCACCGCCCGCCAGGCCGATCGCCGTGGTCACTTTCCCAAGGTTTCCGGGTGCTGAAGGAATTTCGATCATTAAATTGCGAATAATATTTTTGCCATTCATCACAGAATACCTCCAATGATTTGATATCAGCTGCTACTGCACCGATGAATCCTTTTGATCCGTATACCAGATGAATTTCCCGGTATATCCGTACAAAATCGCGAGTCCGACTGAAACGAAGCTCATCCACATGAACGGCAAGTAACTGAAGGTGGAGATGCCTAAAATTCCGGCCATATAAATCCCGTTGTCTGACCAAGGCACCATTCCGGATGTCATGGTCCCTCCGACCTCGGCGTTTCTTGACAGCACCCTCCGGTCGATGCGGAGCTTGTCATAGCTTTTCTCCATGATCTTCGGCGTTAAAATCAGCGAAACGTACATGGCGCAGCCAAACACGTTCCCTAAAAAGGCGACAATGAGCGTCGAAAGCGTTACATTTCCAGCAGATGTCAGCTTTTTTTGGAACTTGGACACAATTACTTTCAAAACGCCTAAATGTTCCAGAAGCCCTCCAAATCCAAGGCCGAGGATAATGACGACGACAGAGCTGAGCATTCCCTCGATTCCTCCGCGGTTCAGAAGCTGGTCCATAAATTTAATGCCGGTATCAATCGAAAAACCGCTGTACGCTGTTCCGAGCGCATCGGAAAAATTCATTCCCTGGAATACAGCCGCCCAGATGGCTCCCAAAAGAGCGCCGATTGCAATCGTCGGTACGGAAGGCTTTCTCATCGCCAGAAGAACGATGACGACGATCGCCGGAACAAGCATCCAAATATGAATGTCAAACGTGTTCTGCAGCGACTGCTTCAAAAACTCGACTTTCTCCAAATCAACGTTTTTACCCCCGTAAATAAATCCCGTAACGGTAAAGAGCACCGCCGTGATGATATATGCGGGAATCGATAAATACAGCATCGCCCTTACGTGGGAGATGACTTCGACTTTTGATAAAGATGAAGCAAGCACCGTACTGTCTGAAAGCGGTGATAATTTATCGCCAAAATACGCACCTGATAAAACGGCGCCGGCTACGAGCGGAAGGGGCAGTCCCAGACCTTCCCCGATCGCCATCATCGCAATTCCGGCCGTACCGACGGTTCCCCATGACGTACCTGTCGCAACAGACGTAATCGAACAAATAATGAGCGTGGCAAGCAGGAATATGCTCGGATGAATAAATTCGAGCCCGTAATAGATCAAAGTCGGAACAACTCCGCCGGCTATCCACGTGCCGATCAGAGCGCCGACGGCAATGAGGATTAATATCGCTTCAAGACCGTTGGTAATCCCTGTTGTAATCGATTTCTGCAAATCTTCATAACGGTGGCCCAGGCGCAGCCCGAGCAAAATCACCAAAAACCATGATATGAATAATGCCAGCTGTATCGGCAAATTAAATTTTACTGTAAACGAACAAACGATTGCTAAAAATGCACCTAATACAATGATAATTTCTGTCATTGACGGTAACCGTGCTTCTTTCAACCTGGAGTCCCCCTTGTTATTGAAACGCTTACAAAAAAAGCTACTTCAAAATAGTAAATTCTACTCAATTTTTTCCTAAAAATTTAACTAACAGAGCAAGTATACCATGAAAAAAGACAAGATGGTATCCTATTTTACCCATGGTATCCTTACTCTCCCCAACATTTTTAGTTGCAAGCGGAAACACCCTGTTTTTCTATCCCGGTAAAATGCTTTCAGCGTGTTTCCGCCTGCCTTTTTTATTAATCCCGATTTAAAAGTTCAGCCCCGGCAATACCCGGTTTGGTCATTTCATAAGGGTTCAAAATCAGATCCAGCTCTTCTTCTGTCAAAACGTCATTTTGCAGACACAGATCGCGTACTGATTGGCCCGTTAAAATCGCTTCCCTCGCGATTCTTGCGGCCGCTTCATAGCCGAGGTGAGGGTTTACGGCCGTAATGACGCCGGCGCTTTTTTCGACATATGCTTTCAGGCGTTTTTCGTTTGCTTCAATACCTGTCACACAGTGATCCGTAAATGAACGGAATCCGTTGTTCATGATGCTGATCGATTGAAGCAGGTTAAACACGAGCACAGGCTCCATGACATTCAGTTCAAGCTGTCCGGCTTCAGAAGCCAGGCAAATCGTGTGGTCGTTCCCGATCACCTGGAAGGCAATCTGATTGATCAGCTCGGCCATGACAGGATTGACTTTCCCCGGCATGATCGATGACCCCGGCTGTCTCGCCGGCAGGGAAATCTCCGCCAGTCCTGCGCGCGGGCCGGATGCCATCAGCCTTAAATCGTTTGCGATTTTGGACATGTTCATCATGCAGACTTTCAATGCAGCCGATACTTCCGTATAAGCGTCCGTGTTCTGCGTCGCATCGACGAGATGATCGGCGCCGACAAGCGGGAGGCCGCTGATGTCTGCCAGATGCTTGACGACATTTTCAATGTAGCGCGGATCTGCGTTTAATCCCGTTCCTACTGCAGTTGCGCCCATATTGACTTCATATAAATGCTGACGCGACTGTTTAATCCGCTTGATGTCGCGTTCGATGACGCGGCTGTACGCTTCAAACTCCTGACCGAGACGAATCGGAACAGCATCCTGGAGATGGGTGCGCCCCATTTTGATGACATGATCGAATTCACTCGCTTTTTTCTTGAAGGCGCTCAGCATGTATTCCATCGTATCGAGCAGTTTTTCAAGCAATTTCAGCGTTGAAATGTGAATGGCCGTCGGGAACACGTCATTTGTCGACTGTGACATGTTGACGTGCGTGTTCGGACTTAAGTGAATATATTCTCCTTTTTGATGGCCGAGCAGTTCGAGCGCGCGGTTTCCGATGACTTCATTCGCATTCATGTTCATGGACGTGCCGGCGCCGCCCTGAATCGGATCGACGATAAATTGATCGTGCAGCTTGCCTTCGATGATCTCGTCAGCAGCCTGGACAATCGCATCTCCGAGTCCTTTATAGAGGCGCTTCGTCTCCATGTTGGCAAGCGCGGCTGCTTTTTTGACCACGGCCAGCGCCTTGATCATTTCCTCATGAATTTTATATCCGGTAATCGGAAAATTTTCTGCTGCCCGTAATGTTTGAATACCATAGTAGACATCCGCCGGGATGTTCTTCTCTCCGAGAAAATCCTTTTCTGTCCGATATGCGGTCTGATTCATTTGTTAACCCTGCTTTCTGTTTAAATAATGATATCGTCTGCAATTGGTGTTTCCATGATTTTTTTGACCTCGTGCGGGTCACCATTTTTCCCTAAAGCCCACATCAGCTTAGGCACGATCGCTTCGGTGTTCATGTTTCTTGATCGGATAACGGCATCCTGATTGACTCTGCGGCCGACTTCATAAATGCTCATATCCTCTCCTTCCTCAAGGCATTGCGTTGTGATGACGACGACGATTCCGGAATCGATCAGTTCATTGACCTTGTCCAAAATGTTCCGTTTCTCAAACGGAATGCCGCCGCTGCCGTAGCTCTCAATGACGACGCCTTTATACGAGCCTTTCAGACAATCGAGGAACTCCGGTTTCAAGCCGGGATGCAGCTTGATCAGGCAAACGTCGGTATTTAAAGAAGTATCGAACGCAATCGGCTCTTGCTTTGCTTCAGGAACCCGTTTGTTGTACTCGATCTCCTGATCGTGGATGAAAGCGATATAAGGATAGTTGATGCTTTCAAAAGCATCATAGCTTTTCGTTCTTAATTTGATCGCTCTCGTTCCCAAAATGACACGGCCGTCAAAGACGACGTACACCCCGCCGATGCCGTCTGAAGCAAAGCGGACAGCGTCTTTAATATTTTTCTTTGCATCTGTCTTCTTAAATGTAATCGGCACCTGTGAACCCGTGATAACGATCGGCTTATCGACGTTTTGCAGCATATAGGAAAGCGCTGCTGACGTATAGGCCATCGTATCGGTACCATGGGTGATGACAAACCCGTCGTAGCGGCTGTAGTTCTCATATACCGCTTCAGCCATTTTCACCCAATGTTCAGGCTGCATGTTTGTACTGTCTATATCCATTAAAGATTGGCAATCTATCGTATAATTTTTATTGTTATCAGATAAATAGCTGAGAAGCTCTTCCGCTTTAACCCCCGGAGCGAGCCCGTTTTCTCCTTCTACCGAAGCGATCGTCCCGCCGGTGGTCAACAGCAGTAACTTTTTCATATGCTACACCTCTCTAAGAAGTATTTTAACGTTTTAAAGCATGATCATATAGAGCAAAAAGGCCGACAGATAAGCATTGTATACGCTTTATGCGTACCTTCATTGCAATTATAGTCCTCAAATGTGAAATAATCAAGAAAGATTATTCATTTCGCGTACACTTTTGCTCATAATGTGCTATAATCACTGTGTATCAAAAGGAGCGGAAGATATGAATTTAGATCGATTAACAACACTGAGAAAAAATAAGAAATGGTCATTGCAATATACAGCCGACCGCCTCGGTATTGCGAAAAGCACCTATGCGGGGTATGAATCCGGCTATCGCCGCCCTTCATTGGAGGCGCTTATCGAAATCGCTGATTTATTCGGAACCTCAACCGACTACTTGCTCGGCAGAATCGACGACCCCCGGGATGGGAAGAGCAAAAACGAACCGATTGAACTGACGAATTGGGGAAAGCACAAACTGGCGGTTGACGGGGCGCTTCTTTCTGAAGAAGACATCAGGCAGATGGTCGCGTTCATCAAAGTCAAAAAACAGCTTGACGCTGAATGAGCGGGGGCTTCCCTTTTCATACAAAAAAACTTGATTGGCCGAAAATCGCCAATCAAGTTTTTTTATTTTTAGCGATGCAAGAACTTTACGCAGACCGCTTCAGGAGCAGGGATGTTGGACTGCAGCAGCGTCAGCGTGCCCGTCGATTCGTTTCTTTCATATAATGTCAGCGTTCCTGTTTCCTGGTTGGAGGCGATCAAAAATCCTTCCGCAGGATCAAATGCAAAGTCGCGCGGCCATTCCCCTTCTGTAGAGACATGCTCGATCAAGGAAAGCTCGCCTGAGTATTCATTTACGGCAAACACGGCGATGCTGTCATGTCCTCGGTTTGAAGCATAGACAAATTTGCCGTCGCGCGTGACGTGAATCGCGCCGCCCTGGCTTTGTCCGTCAAAGCCGTCAGGCAAGGCGGAAATGACTTGCACTTCGCGAAATTCTCCAAGGCCGGGGTTATATTCGAGAACGATAACTTCATTGCTCAGCTCTGTCAGTACATACGCGTACTTTTCTTTCGGATGAAATTCAATATGCCGGGGACCGGAACCAGGCGCGACAGCGAGAGACTTCACTTCCTCCAGCTTTCCTTCCTTCAATTGATAGGTGATCACCCGGTCAATTCCTAGATCAACGGCAACCGCATAGTTTTCGTCAGGGGTAAAACCAGAATAGTGCGCATGCGCCTTCTCCTGTCTTTCATGCGGGCCGGACCCTTTATGCTGCACTTCTGAAGAGGGAGCATCCAAGCTGCCGTCTCCATCTAAAGAATAGGATGCAATCGTTCCGCTGTGATAATTGGCGGAAAGCACATACTGATTGGCGCTGTCGACGCTGACATGGCACGGCGACGGGCCGTCTGCGGTTTGCTTGTTGACGAAATGCAGATCACCTGTATTCCCGTCAACCCGGTAGGCGGCAACACCGCCTTGATCACCGTCATTGATCACCGCATAGAGCATGCTATTATCTTTGGCGATATTGAGATATGTCGGACTGCCCAGCTTTGCCGCAAGCTTTGGCGTGCTCAGCGCTTTTTTGTCGGTATCAAGTTCAAACGTATAGATTCCTTTACTGTCTGCTTTTGTATATGTTCCGATATAGCCTCTATATGTTGCCATTTGATCCTCTCCTTTTTACATTACGGTCGTCTATTCCCATTTTAACCTACAGAAACAGAATAAGCATGATTTGGTGTGCAAAAAAATAAAACGCTCACATGAAAAATATCTTTTTATGATATTCTTAAGCATGAAAGATCAATCGTCCGGAAACGGAACGTTTGTTTATGGGAGTGTGTCGTATGACGAAAATCATGATTGTCGAAGACAGCGAAGACATTCGGCAGCTATTGCAAAATTATTTAGAAAAATACGGATATAACACCGTTGCAACGCATGATTTCACATCTATCCTCGATGCTTTTTTGGAAGTGAAACCTGATTTGGTGTTGCTTGATATCAACTTGCCGGCATACGACGGGTACTATTGGTGCCGTCAAATCCGCCAGCATTCAACTTGTCCGATTATTTTCATTTCTGCCAGAAGCGGGGAAATGGATCAGGTCATGGCGATTGAAAACGGCGGAGACGATTATATAGAGAAGCCTTTTTCCTACGAGGTGGTGCTTGCGAAAATTAAAAGCCAGATTCGCAGGGCCTTTGGCGAATATGCGGTAAAACAAGGGGAAAAAGTGGTTGAATTCGAAGGCGTTCAGTTGTTTGTCGAACGTTTTGAACTGCGCTACCGGGATGTGAAGCACGAGCTTTCAAAAAAGGAAAGCAGGCTCCTGGAAGTGCTGCTTGAAAGAGGAGAAAAGGTGACGAGCAGAGACCGGTTAATGGAGAAGACATGGGAAACCGATACATTTGTGGATGAAAACACGTTAAACGTCTATATTGCGAGGCTTCGCAAAAAATTGCGGGGCATGGGCGTGCCCTTCTCGATTGAATCAGTGCGGGGCGAAGGGTATCAGCTGAGGACGGGATCATGAAGCTGTTTCTAAAAAACCATGCCGTTCTTATCCTTCTATTCCTTCTTCAGGGCGGATTCGTGTTTTTTTACTATTGGTTTGCCGGCATGCAGTCTTTTACACACCTTTTTTACGTCCTTGGCGTTCAGCTTCTGGCGCTGGCGCTTTATCTTTCGTACAAATGGTATCAAGAACACAGAGTCTATCAATGGCTCGGCTCTGAACAACAAGATACGGAAATTCCTTTTTTGGGGACGTCTGAATTTTGCTCAGAGCTGTATGAAAAACATATGGAGCTAAGCCGGTTTCAGCACCGCAAAATTCATGAGATGGAAGCCAGACTGGAAGACAGGGTGACCTACATGAATCAATGGGTGCATCAGGTGAAAACGCCGCTTTCCGTCATCAATCTGATCATTCAGGAAGAGGATGAGCCCATTTTTAAACAAATCAAAAAAGAAGTCCGGCAGATTGAATACGGACTGGAAACGCTCCTCTACTCTTCAAGGCTTGACCTGTTTGAAAGGGATTTTAAAATTGAAGCTGTGTCTCTTGGAAATCTGCTGCAATCGTTAATTCAGCGCTATAAAGGCTACTTTATCCAGCACCGCGTCTATCCGAAAACACACCTGCCCGCTGAAGACGCCGTCATTTATACGGACCGGAAATGGCTCAGGTTCGCAATCGGACAGGTCATCACAAATGCCGTAAAGTATTCGGCGGGGAAAAGCGACCGCATCGATATGACGATATACCGTCAAGATGGACGTATCGTTTTGGAAATAAAAGACTATGGGGTCGGAATTCCGTCCCAGGATGTAAAGCGGGTATTCGAACCATATTACACTGGTGAAAACGGGCGGCGTTTTCAGGAATCGACGGGCATTGGCCTCTACCTTGTAAAGGAGATTGCCAAAAAGCTCGATCATGATGTGAGCATCGCTTCTGAAGACGGAAAAGGGACAGCTTTTCAATTTTCTTTCCTTACAAAAATGTAAGTCTTCTTTAATAAAACCGCATAGCTCTTCCCCATCCTCCTTGATAAGATGTGTTTGCAGAAACAATCTTTTTCACGGAGGATTTTTTAATCCCCATCGACATAGGGCAAAAAAGGAGGATTATAATGACTGACATGCTGGTCGTTAAAAACATCAATAAAACGTATAAAGGACAAGTCTCTCATCAGGCGTTAAAAAATATTTCATTCAATGTCGAGGACGGCGAATTCACGGCTATTATGGGACCTTCCGGGTCTGGAAAAACGACGCTGCTCAATATGATATCAACCATTGACCGCCCCGATTCCGGCGACATTTTGATCCGCGGAGAAGACCCGCATCATCTGAAAAGGGCGAAACTTGCCCACTTTCGCCGCAAGCAGCTCGGATTCGTATTCCAGGATTTTAATTTGCTGGATACGCTGACGATCGGCGAAAACATCATGCTGCCGTTAACGCTTGAAAATAAACCGCCTTCCGTCATGGAAGAAAAGCTTCAGGCGATTGCTGAAAAGCTCGGCATCGAGGCCCTTCTCAATAAACGGACGTTTGAAGTATCCGGCGGACAAAAACAGCGCGCAGCCATCGCAAGAGCTGTCATTCATCAACCTGCTCTCATCCTCGCCGACGAACCGACAGGAAACCTCGATTCCAAGGCGTCAAAAGACGTGATGGAAACGATGCAGCATCTTAACGAAAACGACAATGCCACGATATTGATGGTGACGCATGACCCTGTTGCCGCGAGCTTCTGCCGCCGCGTCATTTTTATTAAAGACGGAACATTATTCAACGAAATTCACCGCGGCGCCAACCGCCAAGTATTTTATGAAGAGATTTTAAATGTGCTGTCCATGCTGGGAGGAAACGCCAATGACCTTTCTTCAGTTCGCTTATAAAAACGTCGTTCGGAATAAAAGGGCATATCTTGCCTTCTTTTTAAGCAGCGCGTTTTCGGTGATGATTTTCTTCACCTTTGCGATGCTTTTGTTCCACCCCGCTTTGGAAAAAGGCTATTTAAACAACATTGCAAAACGGGGATTGACGGTGGCCGAATGGATGATTTTCGCCTTTTCCATCCTGTTTGTGCTCTATTCCGTAAACGCCTTTCTTCAGTCGAGAAGCAAAGAATTCGGGATACTCACCATTCAAGGAATCGCCCCGGGTCAATTGAGGAGGCTGATTACAGCAGAAAATATCATCATCGGCTTGCTTTCGATCGTGACAGGGATCATCGGCGGTCTGATTTTCGCAAAAACCTTCTTTACGGTCGGCGCTTATATTCTGGAAATGGACGCTTTGCCTCTGTATCTGCCTTGGAAAGCGCTGGCTCTCACAGCCGCCTGCTTTTTCGTGCTGTTTATCCTGCTGTCGCAATTTACGGTCTTGTTTATTAAATCAAAAACCGTTGTCAAGCTGATCAAAGGCACCGGGAAAATCAAACCGGAGCCAAAACCGTCCCTTATCTTTTCGGTCATCGGCATCGGCTGCCTCGGCTCCGGCTACTGGCTTGCATTGTCCGACGAAATCCATTTTCCCCAAGCCGTCACGATCTTAATTCTGACGATCATCGGGACTTATTTCTTCTTCAGCCAAAGCAGCATTTGGCTGCTCAGGATGTTAAAAAAGCGGAAATCATTTTATTTGCGCGGAAAAAACGTGCTGTGGGTATCCGATCTTGTCTACCGGCTGAAAGATAATGCCCGCCTGTTCTTTCTCGTCTGTATCATTTCAGCGGTCGCCTTTACCGCGACAGGTACATTGGCGATTTACAAGACCTCTCTCGGAAAAATGGATTCTCAATACGAGATGGAGTACTTATCGAACAGCGGGAACACCAAAGAACAAGCACACGTTAAGCTGATTGAACAAAAGCTGAAGGAAGGACATTTTTCGTATACAAAGGAAGAGACAAAAGGTATCCATATCAGCTATAGCCAGGGAGATCTCGTTCCTCCGGTGCTCCTGATCTCTGAAAGCGAATTCCGAAAGCACTTCAAGTCAGATGCAGGTGAACTGAAAGACGGCGAGGCGCTGTATTATCCGAGCACCTTTGAGGCGAAAGACAAGACGGAAGTTCCCGAGACCTTGAACATGCTGAACAAAGATCTGAAGCCGGCAAATGAACGGCTGAAAGTAAAAGGCAAGAAACAACCGCTCATTTCGTTAGACAGCATCGTTGTCGTAAACGGCAAAACCTTTGAAAAGCTGAAAAAACAAGGCGAATCCGTCACACTGTACGGCTATAAGTACAGCCGCTGGAAAGACAGCCTTGATATCAGCCAATCGCTGAAAAACAGCATATACGGAAACTATGGTCATATCCAATTTCAGTTTGACGCAAAGGCCATTTCTTATTTCGATACTGTTCAGCTTCCAAGCCTGAGCCTGTTTATCGGACTCTTTATTGCACTTCTCTTTTTTACGGCATCCGGAAGTTTTCTCTACTTCCGCCTGTTTACCGATCTTGAGGAAGATCAAGAGCGCTACCGGTCGCTTGCAAAAATCGGCCTGAGCGAAGAGGAAATGTCGCAGAGCGTGACGATTCAATTGGCCATCCTGTTCTTCTTTCCATTCGCGCTTGCATCAGTTCATACCTATTTCGCGATGAAGACGCTCGAGTCGCAGAGTTTCGGTCATTTCACAGCTCCGCTTTTCATGACGATAGGCGGGTTTCTGATCTTCCAACTATTATTCTTTATGATCATTCGAAAAAGCTATCTAAAAAAATTAAAAGGATTTTTAAGGTGATAAGATATGAAAAAAATAATCTCTTTCATTGCAGCCGGTTTGGCTGTTGTATGCATCGGCTCTTTTCTGTTCATTCATAATGATGTAACAGACCGGTTCAATCCGCTCGTCCCGAAAGAAAACGTGTATGTCCAGATCAACAAAGAAGGTAAGCACCTAAGTCCGGGCGGCTATGAGTACACACTGGAAGGATATAATGCCGCCGGCAAGGAAAAAGAAGTAACATTCCTCGCCAGCGGCTCCCTTCGAAAAAACGCATATCTAAAGGTATATGCGAAGGGAAAATATGTAGAAACGTGGGAAGAAGTACAGCCCGGCGACATGCCGAATGCAGTCAGGGACAAATTGATAAAACAGTGAAAAAACGGCATATAAGCCGTTTTTTCTATTATAAACTATAAATTTACAAATTTCTGAAACTTTTTGACCTCCCGTTCGTATAAAAACAGAAGTCATATTGATAAGGGGGTTTTCATATCATGATTGGAATTATTTGTTTTATAATTGTGCTTTTCTTCCTCTACAACGCCATAACATCGCCGGACGAAAAAAACAGAAACAGCGGCTCTTCGATGTTCTTCTCCGGCGGTCCTGATTCATCCCACGGCCATCACTCAGGCGGCTGCGATTCATTCGGAGACGGCGGCGGTGATTGCAGCGGTGGTGGAGGCGATGGCGGCGGAGGCTTTTAAGACATGCCGGCTGCTTTCTCCATCTTCTGCTCCTGCTCGGTTCTTAGGCTGGATGCAGTATTTGCTGCAGTCAGCCGGGCATGTTCCGGAATTCCCTTCAAATTCTTTCACCATATACTCCAATATTCAGTTGTTTAACCGGACTTCCGATTGGGAATGATGTAAAGACAACGATCCCCACTCTTCAACCGATACAAAAGTCACAAAAAATCAATTTTGATACAAAACATATAAAACTTTCCACCCGCTTGTTCGATATTAAAAGAAGACATTTATGACAAGGAGGGGTTTTTTTCATATGATATTTTTACTCGTTTTATTCGCTCTGTTCATTTTGTATTCGTTCTTTTTTGATAACAGAAACGGAAGATCGCCTAAAAAAACAGCTGAAACGAAAACACTGGTCCGTCAGGCGTCTGCACCGCCCGCATTTTTAAGAGTGATCGAAACCGCACCAGGCCAGGCGGCAAGCCGGCGGCCATCTGATCGTGTACGCCCCAATCTGCGGCTTATCATGAACCCGGGGGAGCAGAACGAAAAAAAATAAGGAAGGCGGCATACGCGAAGAATGCCGCTTTTCCTTATTACCTGTTGTGTTCAATCGTTCTTCCGAATGCTTCCGGAGACATCCCGGGCGAGATGCGAACGCGATGCAGCGCATACAGTCCCTGTTCGTGCGACGCCGCACCAGGCTCTGTCGTCACGGCCATCTTGTAGCCTGCTTTCCCGGCCATTTTCAACGTCTCCGTATTATAGCGGCCGACCGGATAGCTCAGCATCACGGTTTGTTGGCCGAACATAGAGTCAAACAATGTTTTGGAACGGTTCATCTCACTCAATTGCCGCTCCGGCGTCAGCCCGTTCAGCTCCAGATGGCTGATCGTATGGCTTTCAATCGAAATACCGTTTCGGCTCATCTCTTTCATTTGTTTTTCCGTCAGATGATTCTTGCGGTCGATCGATTTTCCGATCATGAAAATCGTCGCCTTCATGCCGTATTGCTTCAAAATCGGATACGCCTTCGTGTAATTGTCCGTATAGCCGTCATCAAACGTAATCAGCACGGATTTTTTACGCGGCATTTTATCCTCGGTCAAAACGGTATAGGCTTCTTCCGGCGTCAGCGTATAATAGCCGTTGTCTTTCAGCCATTTCATATGTCCGCGGAACTCGGCTTCGGGCACCCTCAGGCTGTTTCCCGACGAGATGCTGTGGTACATCAAAATCGGAATCCGGGCGGGGCCCTTCACTTTTATCCAAGCCGGTTTGTGCCGCGTTGCCTTTTTTGACGGCACAGCCTCTTTTTGCGCCGCTTTCGGCGGCATTTCCTTCTCCTCTCCGCTTGCTTCATGGCTTGAGCAGCCATACAGCGACACGGCCAAAAGCAGCAGAAGTAGCATTCTCATCTTTTTCACACGTTTTCCCGCTTTCTTTTCTTTAAGTTACGTTCTTCATATCGGATTGCGGGCGGAAATTTTTTAACATTCATGCCACGCTTTGTGAAGCCTCTTGATCCCCTCTTCGATTTCCTTTTCTGAAAGTCCGCCGAACCCGATCATCACCGCCTTCTGCGGGCTGTCGTCACGATTCATCCAAAAATTTGCAACAGGGTAAACCTTTACACCGTGCTGTTCCGCTTTGTTTATGAAGTCGTCAGCATGGTGATTGACCTTTATGACAATATGGAGCCCCGCTTTTTGACCAACGATTTCTACCCGGTTTCCAAAATGTTTGTCAATTGCCGAAATCAATGTTTTATGTTTTTCCTGATACACTTTTTTCATTTTTCGAATGTGCCGCTCAAAATGCCCCTCTTTCATAAACAAGTACATCGCTCTTTGAAGGATCGGCGAGGAAGACTGGCTGTAGCGCCCAAGCTTTTCCCGGAACCGATCCGAAAGCACCGCCGGCAGGACGATATAGCTCATTCTTACCGACGGCAGAAACGATTTTGAGAAAGTTCCTAAATAAATGACGCTTTCTTTCGTATCAAGCGCTTTTAAAGACGGGATGGGCTGTCCCTGATAGCGGAATTCGCTGTCATAGTCGTCTTCAATGATGTAAGCGCCATTTAGGTGTGCCCACTCAAGCAATTTCAATCTTTTTTGGATAGGGAGCACCATCCCATACGGGAACTGATGGGATGGCGTAACATACGCCAGTTTCGCCCCGCTTTCGGCCAGCTGCGACAAATCGATTCCATCCGCCTCAAGACCGATTGGCTTCACTGTATATCCGTGGTTGAGAAACACGGAGCGAACGCCGTCATATCCCGGATTTTCCGCAGCGACCCGGCGTCCGCGAAACGAAAGAAGCTGACAAAGCAGACCGATCGCGTGCTGTGTACCTGAGCAGATCACGATTTGCTCAGGCGAACAGCGTACGCCTCTTGCTTGAAATAAATATTTGCTGAGCTCTATACGGAGGCCCTGATCGCCTTTATACTCGCCATACATGAATACGCCCGGCTCCCCGCTCTCCAGCACCTCTTGCAAACACCGTTTCCACGCTTTGAACGGAAAATGATCCAAATCGATATCACCGTATTTAAAATCGTATGCTGCGGCAGGCTTTTCACCGTTCCTGCTGCTGTCAAGGCCAATGGCACCTTCTAATTGACGGAGCGGCAGAAGCGGCTTTTCCAGAGGAAGCACTTTGATGCCGCTTCTCGGCCTGCTTTCCGTATACCCTTCTGCAGTCAGCTGCTGATAGGCGTTCTCAACGGTGTTTTTGCTTACATGTAAATGCCGGGATAAATAGCGTATGGAAGGGAGAATCGTTCCGGAAGGTATGCCGCCTACTTCAATTTCTTTTTTTATGTATTGATAAAGCTGAATATAGAGCGGAATGTTCAGTTTTTTGTTCAGGAAAGGAGTCAATTCTATCATCATCTGACCTCATCAATTTTTATGAAATTGTCTCTTTTTAAAGTGACAATCAAAGCCTAAAATCATGATAACACACGAAAGGAGCGTATGACGCCATGACCTATACAATTCGAAATCAAAAACTGGCCTGTACGGATAAAGAGAAGATTGACCGTTTTTTAACTGAAGCACAAATCGGCTACCTCGGATTGGCCGCTTGCGGTGCCCCCTATGTGATCCCTATGAATTTCGTCTGGAAAAACGGAATGATATATGTACACGGGGCATCTGAGGGACGAAAAATCGATATGCTGCGCGAAAATCCAAACGTATGCTTTACGGTCAGCGAACATTACGGCACGATGGTTCACCCGGTACCCGCCAAAACGGACACCGCTTATATGAGCGTCATGCTTTTCGGAAAAGCTGAGATCATGTCAGATTTGGAAGAAGCAACATCCGCCATGCAGGCCCTTCTGACGAAATACGTGCCGGGCTACTACAGCTCCCCGCTCTCCAAAGCCCATGTCGAGAAATACCGGTCGTCTCTGGGCAGCAAAACAGCCATTATTAAAATTCGGCCGTTCGACATCACCGCTAAAGAAAATGAGCTGAATTCAAAGATGGCATTTGCACACGGCCGGACCGTCCATGACGATCTGTAACAAAACAGACCCGAAAGCCTGTGCTTTGCGGGTCGTATTCATGTTATGCAGACGCTTCTTCGTCAAGAAACTTTAAGCCTGCCGTATATCGTTTTCTTTTCTTTTTTATCCAGCAGACGAGCGCCGGTCTCCGGACAGTCAGTTTGCCATCGATCGCCACCAAAACGCTTGTGCCGTTTTCAAGCGGCACATTTGTTTCGATTTGGCAGCCGGACAGACTGATATCCTTGACCGTTATCGGGTGTGATGCGCTCTCCGTCTCGTCTGACGGCGCCGAAAGCTGCAGCGCCCCCTCTCCCTGAAACGCTTCACGGATAAATTTTCTTTTAAAAGCGTCAGGGCTTTTCTCGGTTTTCATGAAAAACCGCAGCACCGTTGACAATGTATCCGCGCGTTTTTCCCGGTCGGCTCTTCTTGCGTATTCTTCATTGAACATATAGCCGATCAGCTTCACATACAGATCGCTATCCAATCCATGAAACCGCAGGCCGATTTCGATATCGTCCCCGCTTTTCGTCGTCCAGATCACCTGAACCGGAACCTTTCCGACCGTCTCGATCACAAAGGCGTCGGCCCCATAATAAATGTTAGATTCAGCCGTGTACGGCAGCCTGATTCGCGCGCCGGTATCGCTCACATCCACCAGTTCGCACGGGTGCTCCCCGTTTGAACCGGCCGCCCGAAAAGCCGCTGATTTGTTAATCGCAAAACGCTCAGAGCTTCTGAATCGCGGTCTGTCAAAGGCAACGAGCATCGCCAGAAAAAGGCCCGCCATATTGTACAGCATCCAAAATAAGTTATATGACGCCACATCGATGTCAAACGTTTGATGAAACAGATAATCATAAAGCGTTTTGCCGAGAGCCGCAATCGTCAATCCAAGCAAAACCGCACACGGATATGCCGTCGTATATCTGAATTTGCGCCGGTTTGTGCTGACTCCTTTCGGCGTGACTTTAAAGTCAAAACGCTTTTTAAAGATAAATTCAGACAAAGCCGACAACGCCAGATGCGGAGCCATTGACGTATCGTAGATATGGCTCCAGCTCATGCTGCGCTGTCTATCTGAAACGGCTTTAAACGAAAGGTATGAGCTTAAAAAGGCCGGGAGCCAAAAGGCGGTAATCGACCAGACGTCAGCATCGAGGCTGTGGATACCGCACAATAAAAACAAAATCGGAGTCAGTATGTACACCATTTTAAAAACGCCGAAAAACCAAAAGAGAATGCCGTCAAAATAAAGGACCCGCTGCATAGGAGAAAGCCCTTTCAACGTAAGGGGATTCCACTTTTTCCCACACTGGATGTTCCCCCTGCACCAGCGGTCGCGCTGTTTCAGCAAATCCGTCCACGTTTCAGGCGCCAAACCGACCGCCAGCACTTCGCTGACAAAAACGGCTTCAAATTTCGTTTCTAAAAGCATTCCCGTCGCCATATCCTCCGTGATCACCCCGGTCGCAAAACCGCCGATCTCTTCCAATGCCGTTCTTCTGAAAACGGTATTGGAGCCAACGTACATCACCGCGTTAAAACGGTCTTTTCCCGCCTGAAGCCTCCGCATGAAAAAGTCCTGCTCATTCGGGATATTGGTTCCGGAAAATAAGTTGTACTGGTAAGGGTCTTCATTATAGAACGCCTGCGGCGTTTGTACGAAAGCGACCTTTTCGTCCTGAAAATAGCCGACCGTCTTTTGCAGGAAGGAAGGCAGCGGGACCATATCGGCGTCCATCGTGACGATCAGCTCTCCCTCCGAACGGTCCATGGCGTGATTTAAGTTCCCCGCCTTTGCGTGCTCATTGCTTTCCCTCGTCAAATAGTGAACGCCAAATTCTTCAGCCAGCTTTTGAATATCTGTGCGTCTTCCGTCATCGCACAGATAGACGTTCACCAGTTCTTTCGGATAATCGAGATTAAGGCATCCTGACACCGTTTTTTTCAGCACGTGCCGCTCCTCGTTATACGTGGCGATTAAAATATCGACCGTCGGCCAGTGATCTTTGTCTTGTAATGGAACAGGGCTTCGCTTCTTTTCCTTCCATACGAGCGTATAAAAGATGACAAGCTGAAACAAGCCGATGCATTCGGTTGCAAGCAGGATCACCCCCATTGCCGTATCGAGGGGGCCGGTGCTCGGCAGCGTAAATCCGAACCGCCAGATGATATAAACGCCGTTTGCTGCAAGGCACATGATGATGAGCAGCTTTTTAAAGCGCGAGCTCGCTTTACATCCAAAAAAAGCGATTAAAATGAGTGCAATCATTGCCGCCGGATAGCCGTAAAAAACATATTCCATCTTTTTTCTCCTATTTGATTGTTATGTACATGTTTTATTCTCTTTCTTTAGCACCCAACTATATTAACATCTTAAGACCTATATTTCATCAATAAATAACTTTTATATAAGTCTATAGACCTTATAAAGAAGTTCATTAGCGATGTCCCCTGATTTTCCCTCAGACCATTTGACTTAAACGCCTCTTCCTCGCTGAGGCTGAATGACGGCCTAATAAACGGTTTTTTTCCAGAAAAAAGGGCTGAAAGCCTAAATAATTGATTTCTTTATGACGGATTAAGAGCCTTTTTGTGTCGTTTTTTTTGAAATAACCGGAAATTCGGGAAAAACCAGCTTGGCAGCATTCTATTATTTTTCAGCAAAAACGATATTTGGTGCGGCTTTTCGAAAAATGAACGATCGCCGACGAAAACGCCGGCAGCCTCCGGAGTTTGCTGAACACAGGGATAGGACTTCTTTCGCACTTGTCTGAATTTTGATTTTTTTAGTATACTTAATTTAGTTAAATAACACATCAACAAAGGGGACTATTAACAGAATGGGGGAAATCAAATGGAACAAAGATCAGAGGTGCAAAGCCTGCCTTTTCAAACGATAAAGGAAAAAGATGATAACTTTATCGCCAGAGCAATGAACATCACGATCGGCATTATTCCGCTTCCTGTATACTTGCTGCTGCTTGCTTTGATTGTAACGTTTGTATATATGCACGATTTGAAAAGCGATATCTTGACGTCAATCGCCGTCATGGGCTTTTTCGGCTTTACCTTTGCGCAAATCGGTAAATCGATTCCGGTCGTTCGATCCATCGGGGGAGCCGCGATCATCGCTACGTTTATTCCTTCGGCTATCGTGTACTATCACTTGATTCCAAACGACATCGTAAAATCGACAACAGAGTTTACAGAAAACTCAAACTTTCTTTATCTATTTATTTCTGCAATTGTCGTTGGAAGCATTTTAGGAATGAAAAGGGAAACACTCGTCAGAGCATTTCTTAAAATTTTCATTCCGCTGATCGCCGGATCTATCGCCGCTGCAGCAGTCGGCTTAGCGGTCGGCACAATGCTCGGCCTCGGTTTTCAGCATACGCTGCTGTATATTGTCCTTCCGATCATGGCCGGGGGAGTCGGTGAAGGCGCAATTCCGCTGTCGATCGGCTATTCCGAAATTATGCATATGCCACAGGGAGATGCTTTTGCGCTGGTACTTCCATCAATTATGTTCGGAAGTTTAACCGCTGTCATTTTATCAGGCGTGCTCAATGTCATAGGGAAGAAAAAACCGGAATGGACGGGCAATGGAAAAGTCGACCGTTCAGAAAGCGGGGACGTTTCTTCGCTTGAGTCTCACGATAACGAAAAAGAAAGCGTTTTTAACCTTACGAATTTCGCGTCAGGCGGCATATTGGCAGTTACGCTCTATTTGGTCGGCATGCTGTCCCATGACTTATTCGGTTTTCCGGCACCTGTCATGATGCTCTTATTGGCCGTCGCCATCAAGCTGTTCCGCCTGGCGCCCGCCCATATTGAAAGCGGTGCTTTCAGCGTGTCGCGCTTTTTCTCAACCGCGGTTACGTACCCGCTCCTATTTGCCATCGGGGTTTCGATGACACCGTGGGACAAGCTGATCGCCGCTTTTAACGCTGCCAATATTATTACGATTTTCTCTGTCGTCATTACGATGATAACCGTCGGCTTTTTCACCGGAAAGTGGCTGAACATGTACCCGATCGAAATCGCGATCATCAATGCCTGCCATTCCGGGCAGGGCGGTACGGGCGACATCGCCATCCTCAGCGCAGCAGAACGGCTTGAGCTTATGCCGTTTGCCCAGGTGTCGACAAGGATCGGCGGCGCCATCACCGTTACGCTCACACTGCTGATCCTGGCCCAGATTTATTGAAAAAGATAAGCCTGCAGAAGGGTCTGCAGGCTTCTTATGTTTAACGTATTTTTTTCGGAACATAATCCGGGTAGTCTGTGACGATGCCATCCACTCCCGCTTGCAAAAGCGGAGGAACCTCATCACGGGAACGCACGGTCCACGGCGTAATTTTCATGCCGAGTGCATGAATGCGGCCTACGAGCGTCGGATCAGCAGCCACATTCCCTAAATGGGCGTTGACATAGTTCGCATATCCGGCAAACTCGTTCAATTTGGCATCCGTCAGATCGGAAGGACGGGACGTTAACACCCCTGTCGGCACAGATGGAAGCAATTCGTGGATGCGGCGGACGGAGTTAAAGTCAAACGATTGAACAATCACTTTACCGTTTTTCGGCTTATCCATTTTCCGTTTTTTCAGGGCGGCCGCCACCTTTTCTTCAATCCCCGGATAAAGGGCAGGCTCTTTCAGCTCAATCAGCAGCCCGATTTTTCCTTTATAGCGGTCAAGCACTTTCTCAAACGTCGGGATCCGTTCACCGGTGAACTGAGGTCCGAAATAGCTGCCGGCATCAAGCTTGCACAGCTCTTTAAGCGTCAGATCCTTTACTTTTACCGGCGCCTTTGAATCGATGTCTGTCGTGCGGTTTACCGTTGTGTCATGAATGACGACGAGCTTCCCGTCCCTGGACATCTGAACATCAAGTTCGATATAGTCGGCCTTCATTTTGCGCGCTTTGTCAAAAGCCGCGACCGTGTTTTCAGGCGCATATCCGGAAGCGCCCCTGTGTGCGATCACATCCACTTTGTGAGGCTTCGCCGCCCGTGCGTTTGGCGTGAGCAGCAATGAACCGAGAGTAATACCAACCAATAAAAACAATACGACTTTTTTTAAACTTGCTGACACAATCTCCACTCCCCTTTACCTTTGCGATTCGGAACAACAGTATAGCTTCATACTGTAAAGATTATGTTGCAGCAGTTTTAATTTTCATTTTTATGCAAAAAAGATCCCCCGTTTCGGGAGATCTGAAGCCCTTATCGTTCACAGGCAATTTTATCTTTATCGCGGTCGAGCTTTTTATTGGCGTCATACAACGCTTTTGAAACATACGGCTTGTACTTCGTTTTTCCGCCTTTGTTCTTTACCGATTTTGAGCGGGCCACGCCGCCTTTGTACACCTTGTTTAACGCCTTGCAGTTTTTATATGTTTTTACCTTTGTTTTGGCTTCAGCCGCATCGCCGGCGCTAAAAGAAAAGCCGATGATGAGACCTAAAGACAAAAGTGCAGCAAATAGCTTTTTCACCTTCTATTACCCCTTTCGTTTATGTATATCTGAATCTATCATAAGTGATTTAGACTCGCCTATCAAGAAGAAAATGACATTTTATTGAATAAATAGTCTCAAAATAAGGAAGGTCTTTTAGCCCTGTCAAACATGAATAAAAGCGAGGATCAACTGCGTTTCCCCGCTTTTTTTAAAACAGAGTCGATTTCATAAGCCAATTCTTTCGGATGGATGCACAGCATCTCTTCGAGAGGGCGCTTCCAGTCGCCGTCTTTGATCAGTTTAACGGCATAATGACCTGCCGGATCGTTTTCCGGATACCATTCCACATCAAGGAGCAATTGCTCCTCCTCATGCTCAAGCTGAAGCAAGTCCCGCTTGAAATCAGACAGCCACACGTCACTCTCTGGATTTAAATCGCCGGGATTCGTATCTGTTAAGGCATGATGTGAAACCTTCCAGCCGTCCGGAATCCGAAGCCGCAGAAGATTGCGGGGACCGCCTGATTCGCACCCTTCCTTCCATATCATCTCTTCCAATCTCTCAACAAGCTGTTCATACGGTATTTGAAACATCTCGGCGGCCGGCTTCTCATCGATAGTAAACATCTTGACGGCATAATGGAGATCTCCCGCACTCTCGACTTGTACAATTTTATGATTCTCTTCATTTTCCAATACTAATAACGTTTGACGGCCCTCCCGAATCGGCTTTTGATATAAATGGTTTTCTTTCACCTTCCATCCTTCCCGGATTTTCAAAGGGTGCAGCTTGAAAAAATAATGCAATGTCGTCAACCGTCCCAACTCCTCTCCATCGCCTCTCACATACCAGCTTATGCGGCGGCGCGATGTTTAGAACAAGCACAAAAAAACTTGGAGAGGTCTCTCCAAGTTAATCTGTCAGCTGATAGAGCGTAATTTGGCTGAGAAGGTCGTCATTGTGGCTGCACAGCACGGCTATTTTTCCCCGGCTAAGAAATCTTCCTCTTAAAAACGCCATCCGGCCTTCCGGCGCAAGCGTTATCCGTTCTGTTTGATCCGCCAGTTCGATAATATTTTCTTGTATGAACAGCGCCGCATCGCCTGAGAAATCGACATCATGCGGCTTATAAGCGGATGTCAAAAAGGTTTTATCCCGGCCAGACTGGTAAACATAGTATCTGTTATTTCTTGTATTGACGATGATTTCCGATTTCTCTGCATCATAGCGGACAACCGGCAAATCCTTTGTTTCCTCCCAAAACGCATAGAATGAACCATACTTCTCTTTTACATATGTCTGTTCAATGCGATTGAACGCATTGTCTCTAGTACCGTATCTGTAAAACTCTCCGTCATAGGTGACGAACACAATCTCATCGCTGCCCCAAACATGATATTTTGACAGAACGGGAAGGTCTCCTTCTATATCGCACACCTTATGGGCCATGCTCTTTAAATCGAAATAAAACAGCCGCTTGTCATCATGAAAGAAAACGGCCAATTCTTCGGTCAGCGCGTTTTTAAAGGACGCATCAACGACGATGTCCTCCAACCCGATCTTTTCGATGACGTTCAAACGATCATCAAGCACCATGATTCCTTCATAATCGTCATTAATGACGATTTTCCCCGGAAACACTTCCATAAAGTAGACATCTTTATCAAGATTGCATTGAGTGATTTCAAGTAATTTCATCGTTTTTTCCTTTCAATACGGCTATTTTATTAATTTGGAAATCGATTTGGTCGCATCTGCTTTGCTTTCATCCAGGACGCCGCTGATCGGATCAGCTTCTCCCAAATGTTTTCTCCCTGTGTGGTCAAATACCTCGACGTGAGCGGCTTCCCCAACATGAAGCGTGTCACGGTAATAATACAAACCGTCTTTTTCGTAGACCGTGGCGCCCTTCACCCTGACTTTCGTTCGTTTAAAGTCGTCTCCGCTAAGGAATGTTTCATGGTCCTGCGGCACCCTTTTTTCTTTTACGTAGCTTCTGTTGCTCTTATTCAGCTTTTCGTATAATTCTCTTCTTTTTTCCTTGCTGTAGTTGTTGCCGTTGTGAGCGACGTAATCTTTTTGCGACATGCCGTCAGGCTTCGGATCCCAGTGCGGTTTTGACCGTCTGCCGCCATCTTTCACGGAAAACGCCATCAGGTCGCTGAGCGGCTTTTTCTCGACGCCTATTCTGCTCATCACCGGTCCGGCATGTGTAGCAAGCTGTTCGACGCGGATGCCGACAGGCACTTCAAAGCGGCCGATGCTGTTTTTCACTTTGCCGACAGCGTTTCTTGCCCTGCTCAGCTTATCGTTGATCCATTTGCTGCTGTGGGCATTGTAAGGAATTTTTTTGACCGGCAGTTTGTCCGCATAACGGGCGGCTGCTCCGACGCCGGTTATTGCGAACGCATTGAACAGGCTTTGCTTACGCTGTTCATCGGTCAATTTGTTTCCGAACATGTCGCGGCCCGTGATTGCTTCTCCAAAACCGTTTGCTGCCGTTAACCCGTAAATTCCGAATTCGGCTTTTTTCAGGTAATCGAGCGATTTCGCCGACTTATAGGCGTCAAGGGCATGTTCTGCAGCATTTAAGCCTTTCGCCGTTTTATATATCGCTTTGCCGCCTTTAAATGCACGGCCGGCCCAGCCGACGACTGGAATGAATCCGGCGGCTGCCATGGCGCCGGCGGTGACCCGCTCTGCCGCTGAGAGCTTTTCGCCCGTCACCGGGTCGATGCCGTCTTTCGCCCTCTTATAATCATAATAGCCCGTGACTTCCCCGGTAAAGGTGCATACCGTATCCCACGTTTTTGCATACCACGGTCTGTTTGCCTTCTTCTCCTGTTCTTTCGCGATTCTCCTCGCTTCTTCCTGCTCCTTTTTAATCTTCAAATATTCGGCAGTGCCTTTTTCTACATCGTCTTTTAGCTTGTAGACGTCGCTATTGTGATAAGCTTTGGCGTCAAAGTAGAGAGGTGACGCTTCCTTTCCCTTCTGTGTGGCAGTAAAAAGCGCACCGTACAATCCGGTAACAAAGCTTTCTTCCGTTTCCGATAAGGCGTACTCCGATTTTAAGTCTTCGTCAAATTGATTGACTTTTTTGACCGTTTCCTCGCGCTCCTTTTTCGCTTTATCAAGGCGCTCTTCGAAAGTGTCCTCAGAAAATGTTTCAAGGGACATGATGTCATCGATCTCATTGAAGATTTTTTGCAGCTCCTTTTTTTGTTCAGAGACGATTGACTTAGACGTCGTATAGGCGTTTGAGAGGTCATTCTCTAAAAAATCAACATTGACGACCGTATCCCCGGCAAGATCGAGATCTTCAGAAGCGCCTGAAATACCGCCGAAAAAGGCAATCTGCTTATCAATCAAGCCGATCCATGCGTCCGCAACATCAATCTGAGCCTGATAAAAATCTTTAATGGCGTCAGCGCCTTCTCCCTGAAAATCTTCCCCCAGGTTCACGACGCCGTGAAATTGCTTCTTTAAATCGGCGATTTGCTCTTTTAAATCTTGATATTGTGTTGAGCGCTCTTTCATTGCGGAGATCAAAGTTTTTGCTTCATAGATTTTCATCGGCCATAAGCCCTTTCTTTAGAAATTTTCTTGCCAAGCGTTCACCATCGCCTTAGAACAAGCGCCGTTTCAGGTCGCTGATGGTACTTCCCAATTCTTCGAGCGCTTCCTCGCCTTTGGAGAGCAGCTGATCCGCCGTGTGAGCGAGCCCCCTCGCCGCGGATAAAGCCCCCTGCTCGATTTCCAGCATCACGATCTTGGACTGAATTCTCGCTTTGTAGCCTTCATAATCGTCCGTTATAATGTTTTCCATCTCGTTGTATGCGTCATCTCTCGCTTCATTAAACTTTTCCGAACGGTTTCCCTTCCATGAAGCACCGAGATCAGGTTTTTTGATTTGTTTAATTTCTTCCAAAGACGTGTTCTGTTCCGTTTCGATTTTGCTTTTTGCCCGTTTAAGCCTTGATATTTTTTCTTCCAGGTCGGCAGATTGGCTCGAAATCGCCGCATGTATGCGGTCTAGCATATCTGAATAGCTCATTGAACCGTCACCTCTTCATTATCCAATATGAGAGACTAAAAGATCATTTTTGAAAATTCCAAAAAATTCATTCCTAGGCCTTTTTCCATAATTTAAATTATAAGTCTGAAAGTAGCAGAGATGAATAGGAAAATGTACTCTTTTTAAATACAAAAATAAAAACGCCTGACGGCTGAAAGCGTCAGGCGTTTTTTTTGATTTATTCGCCGGTTTTTTCTTTTCCATAATGGTATTTTGACGGATCAACAGGCGTGAAATCCGAGAGTTTATGGAATCGCAGCAAGTCTTTATAGAGAACCTGATCAGACAGATTCAGCTTTTCAGCCACCTGTTTTTTCAGGTTTTCGGTTTCTTTGTTCGGCTTCAATTCTTTGCCGGTTTTCGTATCGTACACCGTCGAGTCGATCATCGTGTATTTAGGCGTTACATAGTTGCCGTTTCTGAATGCGACTGTTTCGTCGTGGTCTTTTGAAAAGAGATCCGTACCGAAGTTGATGTAGTTCTTATTATCGATTCCTTGCAGGTGGAGCAGTGTCGGCATGACATCCGTTTCACCGCCATACGTATGGTTGACTCCGCCTTTTTTGCCAGGAACGCGGATCATCAGCGGCACGCGCTGGTTCATCGCATTTTGATACGACGTAATCTCTTTGCCTAATACTTCTTTCATCGCCCGGTTGTGGTTTTCGGAAATTCCGTTGTGGTCGCCGTAGATGACGATTACGGAATCATCGAGTAACCCTTCTTTTTTCAAGTCTTTGAAGAACTGTTCGAGCGCTTCGTCAAGATAGCGCGCTGTCTGGAAGTAGCCGTCAACCGTATCGTCTCCTGTCGTACCTCTTTCAAGCGTTGCATCTTTTTCATCCAAGATGAACGGATAATGGTTCGTCAGTGTGAGCAAATGCGCATAGAACGGCTGTTTCAGCGATTTCAGCATCGGAATGGATTCTTCAAAGAACGGCTTATCTTTCAAGCCAAGGTTGACCAGGTTGTCTTCTGACATGTCATAAGAGCTGGCGTCGAAGAATTTGTCATAGCCGATCTGCTTGTATACCTGATCCCTGTTCCAGAAAGACTTATAATCTCCGTGCAGGACGGCGCTTGTATATCCTTCTTTCTGGTTCAAAATCGCAGGCAGCGACTGATACGTGTTTTGCCCTTTCGTCACAAAAGCCGTACCTTCCGGAAGCCCGAAAAGACTGTTGTCCATCATCAGCTCAGCATCGGCCGTTTTGCCCTGTCCGGTCTGATGGAAAAAGTTATCGAAGTACGTCATGTCTTCTCCGCCATGCGCCAATTTATTCAAAAACGGCGTGACTTCTTTTCCATTCAGTTTGTAATCGATCAAAAGCGACTGGAAGCTTTCCAAATGGATTTTGATGATGTTCTTTCCTTTCGCAGCACCGAAGTATTCGTCATTCGGCTTTGCATAGTGGGAGTTTGTATAATTGATGACGCTCGTCAAATCATCGCTGCTGGCATACGCTTTTTGCGTCGCGTTCTGAGCAGCCTGTACGCCGTCATAAATCGTATAGTTGTACGGCCCCAAATATTTTACGATATAGTTTCTGTCAAATGTTCTCGTCAGAAGCTCGGGGCGGTCTTTTTCAGCGATTTGCAGGTTGATATAAAACAGAAGAACACCCGCCAAAACGATCAAAGCACCCCATCTTTTCTTCAATTGGGAAGCTTTCAGTTCAGGCCTTTTCACGCATAATGCGATTAAAATGACCAAGTCAATGATATAGATGAAGTCATGGGGAGACATGATGGCAAACACGCCGTCTGACATGTTGCCAAGGTTTCCGGCCTGCTTCAGATTTGCAAAAGTTAAAAAGTCATCAAAGAAGCGGTAGAACAAAATGTTCGCATATAACACAAACGTCATCACGACATCGAGGATAATCATCCATATTGCCGCGCGCCGCCCTTTTGCAAATAAAGCCAAACCAAGAAAAACGATGGTAAAGCTTAATGGATTAATAAACAGTAGAAACTGCTGCGTGCTTCCCTTCACGCCCAAATTAAATTCCAATAAGTAGGATGCATAGGTTTTAGCCCATACGAAAATAACAGCTAACAAGAAAAAGCTTAGCTTATGTGAGAATATTTTTTTCATGATAACCTCTACCTTTTAACATTTTAGTCGTTTTTTGATCCGGCATGCGGTTCATCAATGCAAAGCAAACTAGATTAACAATAACACAGAATAGGAGAAACGGAAAATCTTTTTCCATCATTTAGCTCCCGGTGCATTGCACTGCCTTTAGTATGACGGATGTCTTCCGCGAAAGGTTTCACAACAATCTATTTTACTTTATCCGATTTATTTTATCCAAAGGTTTTCGGGATGTTTGGACGGCTTTCATGGCGAATTTAAGCATATAGACCTATTTGAAAACCAAAACAATATAACTAGAATAATACAGAATAGTATTTTTATGAATCTGGAGGAAAACGAGTATGAAAAGGTTTCTCATGCTATCGGCTCTCCTGTCTCTCGGATTGATCCTTGGAGCGTGCGGACAATCAAGCAGCACAGAAGCTGATCATAAAAACAAGGCTGAAGAAACGAAAACAGATCAAAAAGCAAAAAAAGAACAAAAGGCAAAAGAAGATCAAAACGATCAAAAAACGTATAAAATCGGCGAAAAAGCCACAAGCGACGGGCAAACGGTTACAGTTTCAAAAGTAAACAAAGTAAACAGCGGCAAATATTTCGCAACCGACGGGCAAACAAAGGGCTCATCATTAAAACATGATGAACAGCTTGTCGTCGTCGATATCACGCAGGAAAACGGCAGCAAAGAACAGGTAGCCGTCAACCCGCTAAACTATGAATTAAAAGACAGCGATGACAAAGTGCATAAGATCGTCGCAAGCACCGTTACGCTAAAAACTCAATTTGAACCGGTAGACTTGGCGGCGGGCAAAAAAAATTCAGGCCAAATTGCTTTTGTCACAAAAAAGAATGAAAAAGACTTAACATTGATTTTTCATCCAAATTTTTTCACCAAAGAGCATCCGTTATACTTTAATTTGAGCAAATAACAGACGCCTTTCTGATGTCAAAGCAGGGATTGCCCGCTCCCTGCTTTTCTTTACGCATTTTTATGAAACTGATTCAGATAAGCTTTTCTCTGCGCTTCGGTAAACTGGCCGATCCAATCCTGCCGCGCTTCCTCCGTCATATATGAGAGGACGTGAAGCTCGACCGCTTTGTAAAACTCCGGCTCAGGCAGGATGTTGTACGTCGGAATCCTCACCAATCCGTTCCCTCGCGTCTGAATCAGGACATCCATAAAGAAAATGCCCTTCGGACTGTAGGGATGTCGATCCATTCTGATACTTTTAATATCTTTGATGTCCACCGATTTTTTCTCCGTGAACAGCCGGCCGCAGTCTCCTTCTTCGATGCGGAAGATGACATTTCCTCTTTTCGTGAAAGCGGGAAAAGCCGATAAAAATAATACAAAGAAAAATAAGCTGCATAATAGCCCTAGAGGTATAGCCAACAGATAAAATTTTGTTTGAAACGTGATCCCCATATAGAATACCCACAGACTCGCTGCTCCCATTCCAAATGAACCAAGAAAAAGCCAAATCCTGAAAAACATTTTGCTTTTCACTTCAATTGTCCGTTTTTTCCCCTGTTCCAATCATAGACCTCCTTAACATCAGCAAACGAATCTTTTCTTTTTCGGCATGCAAAGCCGAAAATTCCTTTTTATTTCAGGACGCTTTCATTTTTCCGAAAATGAACTGCTCTTTTTCATCATTGTTCAAAATCGCCATTCTGTAAAGTGATTGAAACGCTTTTGCTAAAAAAGCTGCCGGTGACATCCGGCAGCCTTCTATTTCGATATATCAACAAACCCCTCGCCAAAAACATCCCTTACATCGTGAATGATGACAAAGGCCTTTTTGTCGGTGCTTCTGATGATCTTTTTCAGCATGGACAGCTCCTGCTTATTGATCACGATATATAAAATCTCTTTCGAATCACCCGTATAATGGCCGCGGCCCGATAAGACCGTGACGCCTCTGTCCATCAGCGTATTGACCTGTTCGGCGATGTCGTTTTTGCGCTCCGAAATAATCGTAATCGCTTTTTTCGTATTGAGCCCTTCAATGATGAAATCCATCACCTTTGTGGCAATGTAAAGCATGACGATCGTAAACATCAGCTTTTCGGCTCCGATGATGAAGTAAGAACTGAATACGACCACCAAATCGATCATTAATAAAGCATAGCTGATATTCCAGTCAAAGTATTTATTGGCGATTCTCGCGAGGATCGCCGAACCTGCTGTCGTTCCCCCGACGCGGATGATCATGCCGATTCCGACGCCGGCAAATACGCCGGCAAAAATCGCGCTGATGATCAGTTCATGAGAGGGGATCGCCCAATCTTCCGTAACGTGCAGAAAAAACGAATTGGCCGCTACCGCGATGATCGTGTATATCGTCGTTTTTTTATCCAAAAACCTATAGCCGATGATAAGGAGAATTCCGTTCAGGATAAAGTTGGTCACACCCGGCGACCACTCAAACAGATAATACAAGATGAGGGTAACCCCTGTAACGCCCCCTTCTCCGAAATCGTTCGGTATCGCAAACAAGTTAACAGCCAACGCAAAGAAAAATGCGCCTATCATAATCATGATGATATCAATGAGTTTCTTTTTCATATTTGTCAGCTCCTTTTCCCATGATGAAATGATCAAAATAAAAACCCAGGAGAGAGCTCGAAACGAGCAAAAACTCCTGGGCTTTTATCCCACCGTGTCATAACGATGTATCGTTATGTGTTTTCTCTCGGACCAGACCAACGCTTCAGGCATTGCGGAACCCTAGAAAACCACCTTTTCTTTCGTTCTATCAATTTGTCATCTCCAAGCATTATAAGTGAATTTCGGCAGCCTATCAACCCCCTTTCTCATCCATAAAAGATTTGATTTTCTGTAAAATAGCTTCCATGTATAAACGAAAAAACGTCCTATAATAATAGATGTACGTGCTTGCTTTTTTTAGGAGGCGCCAATATGGATAAGCAGAAACGGCAATGGATCATCAAACAGATCATTCTCGAACATCCCGTTGAAACGCAGGAGCAGCTGACCGGCCTTTTAAAGAGCCGCGGCATTACGGCCTCCCAGTCGACCATTTCAAGGGATATGAAAGAGATGTGCCTTGTCAAACAGATCGATGAAAACGGAAAACTCGTCTACCGCACAAACGCTTCTTTATCATTAAACCCTTCAAAAATTTTGAAGGAGAAAATTTCGGATGTCGTCCTGCAGGTCACCCGCTCGGGAAATCTGGTCATCATTAAAACGATGCCCGGGAATGCCCACACGATCGGCGTTCTGCTCGATCAGCTCGGACGGCCCGAAATGCTGGGCTGTATTTGCGGAAATGATACATGCCTTGTCATCTCTCAATCTCCTGAAACGGCTCAAGCATTCTGCGAGAATTTGTGCTGATGCCGTCCTCCAGAGCCGCCCTATACGGGGCCGGCTTTTTTATTTCCGAAAAAATTTTTTCGAAAAATCTCAGCAAAAAATATACAGCGTTTATACGTTTTCTTTGTTGGCCTGACAAAGGTTTATATTCATTTTGTCATATTTATTCATTTTTGCTTTTGCCCCATCAAAAAATAAGTGAAATAGTTCACATTTTTGCTGTTATCGCTTTCACAGCGTCATCTTTCCCGCTGTTTTAAGCTGTACGTGTAACAAAAAGAGCTTAGGAGGCGGGATGATCATGACGACACCGATTCACGTTTACTCAGAAATCGGCACTTTGAAAACGGTCATGCTGAAGCGGCCCGGGCGGGAATTGGAAAACCTCACACCCGAGTATCTTGGACGGCTTCTTTTTGACGATATTCCTTTTTTACCGGCCGTTCAACACGAGCATGACCAATTTGCAGAAACTCTTAAAGAACAAGGCGTAGAAGTTCTCTATTTAGAGAAGCTGGCAGCGGAAGCGCTCAAAGACGAATCAGTCCGCGAACGGTTTGTCAGCGAGCTTTTGACGGAAAGCAAAGCAGACGTAAACGGCGCTTTCGACAGATTAAAGGAGTATCTGCTCTCGTTCGATACGGACGCAATGGTCGATCGTGTGATGAGCGGAATCAGAAAAAACGAATTGGAAAAGGGCATTCGTTCCCAATTGCACGAGATGATGGATGATCATTATCCATTCTATCTCGACCCGATGCCAAACCTTTATTTCACAAGAGATCCGGCAGCCGCGATCGGCAGCGGGCTGACCATCAACAAAATGAAAGAACCGGCCCGCCGGAGAGAGTCGCTGTTCATGCGCTACATCGTCCAGCACCATCCGCGATTTAAGGGCCAGGATATCCCGATCTGGCTTGACCGCGATATCAAGTTCAATATCGAAGGCGGAGACGAACTCGTGCTGAATCATGAAACCGTGGCAATCGGCGTCTCTGAACGTTCATCCGCCCAGGCGATTGAGCAATTGGTCAGAAATCTATTTAAACGCCAAAGCCAAATCCGCCGGGTGCTGGCCGTAGAAATACCGAAAACCAGAGCTTTTATGCACTTGGATACCGTGTTTACCATGGTCGATCGGGATCAGTTCACAATTCATCCGGCCATTCAGGGGCCTGAAGGAGACATGCGGATCTTTGTCCTTGAACGCGGAAAAACGGAAGACGGCGACATTCAAATTACCGAAGAGCACAATCTGCCGGACGTCCTGAAGAAAACACTTGGTCTCTCAGATGTGAATCTGATCTTCTGCGGAGGCGGAGACGAAATTGCTTCGGCCCGGGAGCAGTGGAATGACGGCTCAAATACGCTCGCTATCGCTCCAGGCGTCGTTGTCACCTATGACCGAAACTACATCTCAAATGCCTGCTTGAGAGAACAGGGCATCGAAGTCATCGAAATTCCGAGCGGGGAGCTTTCAAGGGGCCGCGGGGGCCCGCGCTGCATGAGCATGCCGCTGTACCGCGAGGATGTCAAATAAACAATCCAGTCAAAAGGAGAGAGTCAAAATGGAGAAAACAATCGATTTAAAAGGCAGAAGCTATTTAGCCGAAAAAGATTTTTCAGAAGAAGAAATCCTTTATTTGCTCGACCTTGCCCAAGAATTGAAAGACAAAAAAGCACAGGGCATCAAACACCGCTATTTAGAAGGCAAAAACATCGCGTTGCTCTTTGAAAAACCGTCAACAAGAACGCGTTGCGCCTTCACAACCGCCTGCATTGACCTCGGCGCTCATCCGGAATATCTCGGCAAAGACGATATCCAGCTCGGCAAAAAAGAATCGATTGAAGACACGGCAAAAGTTCTCGGCAGGATGTTTGACGGCATTGAATTCCGCGGCTTTGAACACGAAAAAGTCGAGTCGCTGGCCGAACATTCAGGCGTTCCGGTTTGGAACGGGTTAACCGATCTATGGCATCCGACACAAATGCTTGCCGACTTTATGACGGTTAAAGAACACCTTGGACGTGTAAAAGGCGTCACACTGACCTATATCGGAGACGGACGGAATAATGTCGCCAACAGCCTGCTCATCGGCGGAGCCAAAGTCGGCATGGACGTCAGAATCTGCTCGCCTCAAGAGCTCTACCCTGATAAGGAAATCGTGAAGCTGGCGGAAACGTTTGCGAAAGAATCCGGTGGACGCGTGACCGTAACAGACGATACAGACAAGGCTGCTTCCGGAGCTGATGTACTGTATACGGACGTCTGGGTGTCCATGGGAGAAGAAGACAAGTTTGCCGAAAGGATCAAACTTCTTAAGCCTTACCAAGTCAACATGGAACTCGTGAAGAAAACCGGAAATGACAATGTCATCTTCCTGCACTGTCTGCCGGCCTTCCATGACCTTCATACGACATACGGACAAAACGTTTACGAACAGCACGGCCTCAAAGAAATGGAAGTGACAGACGAAGTGTTCCGCAGCAAGCATTCCAAAGTATTCGATGAAGCGGAAAACCGCATGCATACGATCAAAGCTGTCATGGCGGCGACACTTGGCGACCTTGACTGACCGGAAAAGGGAACATTCCCTTTTCCATCTTTAAACCGAATGAGGTGACAAAAATGGCGGAAGAAAAAAAACTGGGTCTGTTTGCACTCATTGCGCTTGTCATCGGATCAATGATCGGCGGCGGAGCCTTCAACATCGCAAGCGACATGGCGGCTGGCGCCGGGGCCGGGGCAATTTTGATCGGCTGGGTCATCACCGGAGCCGGCATGATCGCCTTGGCCTTATCATTCCAAAATCTCACGGCGAAACGGCCTGATTTAGACGGCGGTATTTTCACTTACGCTCGGGAAGGATTCGGCCATTTCATGGGATTTAACAGCGGCTGGGGATACTGGTTCGCGGCCCTTCTCGGCAATGTCGCATACGGTACGCTGCTCTTCAGCGCCGTCGGGTATTTCATCCCCGTGTTTGGCGACGGCCAAAATATCGCATCCATTATTGGGGCAAGCGTGATTCTTTGGGGCGTTCACTTTTTGATCCTGCGGGGCGTCCAATCCGCTGCCATGATTAATCTGATTACGACCATTTCGAAACTGGTGCCGATTTTTGCTTTTATCGTCGCCGTCATCTTTGTTTTTCATCTTGACTTATTTACCGGCGATTTTTGGGGAAAAGGGCTGTCGCTCGGCTCAATCGGAACGCAAATTAAGAGCACGATGCTTGTCACCGTTTGGGTGTTTACCGGCGTTGAAGGCGCGGTGCTGTTTTCAAGCAGGGCCAAAAAATCGAGCGATGTCGGCAAAGCGACCGTCATCGGGCTGATCAGCGTGCTCGCCATTTATGTGATGATCACTATGCTCTCCCTCGGCGTCATGAATCAAGAAAGCCTTGCCGGACTTCCCAACCCGTCAATGGCTGCAATGATGGAGCATATCGTCGGCAAATGGGGGGCCGTGCTGATCAACCTGGGTCTCGTGATTTCTGTCTTGGGCGCATGGCTGGCCTGGACGCTTTTTGCCGGAGAGCTGCCGCTGATTGCCGCACGGGAAGGCGTCTTCCCGAAGTGGTTTGGCAAAGAAAATAAAAACGGCGCGCCGACAAACGCGCTGGTGCTGACAAACGCCATCATTCAGCTGTTTCTGCTGACGTTTATCATTTCGGATGCGGCTTACCGGTTCGCATTTTCGCTGGCTTCCTCAGCCATCTTAATTCCGTATTTATTTTCTGGATTATACCAGCTCAAATACAGCTGGCTGCACAAGGGGCCCGACCGTTGGAAAAACGTCATCATCGGGCTGATCGCAAGCATATACGGCATATGGCTGATCTACGCAGCGGGGCTTGACTACCTGCTTTTGACCATGATTTTATACGCGCCTGGCATTTTGGTATACCGGGCCGTTCGCAAAAATAAGCAAGCTCCGGCATTCAACAAGGCTGAACTTGTGGTCGCCGCAGCCATTCTGATCCTGGCTGTATTTGCCATCGTGAAATTGGCATCTGGAGGCATTTCCATTTAACAAACATCACTGAACGAGAGGTGGTTTCATTATGAAAAAAAGAAAAATCGTCGTTGCACTGGGCGGGAATGCGATTCAAGCCGGGGACGCAAGCGCGGAAGCACAGCAGCAGGCATTGAAAGAAACGGCAGCATATTTGGCTGATATGCTCGACAGCGGCACCGACATCATTATTACACACGGAAACGGCCCGCAAGTCGGGAGCCTGATGATTCAGCAAAAAGCGGCAGATTCCCCAAAAACGCCGGCAATGCCTCTTGAAACGTGTGTATCGATGACACAGGGAATGATCGGCTATTGGCTGCAAAACGCAATCGATGAAGCTCTCCATGCGAAAGGAAAAGACAAACATGCGGCAACCGTCATCACCCGTGTCGCCGTCAGCGGCGATGATGAAGCATTCCGCAACCCGACGAAGCCGATCGGACCGTTTTACAGCGAACAAGAGGCGAAAGAGCTGATGAACAGCGGGAACGGGGACATCGTCTTTAAAGAGGACGCGGGAAGAGGCTGGCGCCGTGTTGTACCGTCACCTGTCCCCGTATCCATCCTTGAATACGATGTCATCAACGATTTAGTCGAAAAAGGCCATATTGTCATCGCGGCAGGCGGGGGAGGCATTCCAGTCATTGAAGACAACCGGTCCGTCAGCGGCATCGACGCGGTCATCGACAAGGATTTTGCCGCTTGCAAATTAGCAGAGCTGGTTCAGGCAACCGAACTGATTATTTTAACCGCCGTCGATTATGTCGCAATCGATTATTTAAAACCGACGGAACGGACGCTCAAACGCGTTACAACCGACGAGCTGAAAGGCTATATAGAAGAAAAACAATTCGCAGAAGGAAGCATGCTGCCAAAAGTGAAAGCTGCCATTCAGTTTGCCGAAGCAGCGAAAGGAAACAAAGCGGTGATCACCTCCCTTCAAATGGCGAAAGAAGCCCTTGAAGGCAGAGCCGGCACGATTGTCGAACAGGGTTAAGCGGCATGAGGAAGGGCTCGGAAAGGGTTCTTCCTTTTGCCTGCCGCCCAAAACATGTAAAATTTAAAATGATAAGCCACAATCATAAGAAAAACGGATAAGGGTGGTCGTTTCATATGAAAAACAAAGACATCATACATCATCTGAAAAAGTTTCCTCTATTCGCTTCCCTGAATAAAAAGGAGCTGGAAAACATCAAACAGTTCATCTATTGGCGCACCTATCATAAAGGCCAGATTTTATTTATGGAAGATGACCCCCGGGAACGAATGTATCTTCTTCTTGACGGCTTTATTAAACTCGAAAAATCAAACGAAACGGGATCGATGTTTTATACCGACTACGTACGCCCCCATACGCTTTTTCCATTCGGCGGCTTGTTTCGCGACGAGCATTACCATTATTCCGCCGAAGCCTTGACAGATATCGAACTCTACTATATTCCCATGAACATCTTTGAAGATCTCGTCAGGGACAATAAAACGCTCCTTTTTGATGTTCTCAATGAATTATCCGACATTCTCGCCCTTCATGAAGAAAGGCTTAAGCGAATCACGCTCTCGCATGCGCACGACCGGGTGACGCAAGCGATCTATTACCTGACCGAAAGCCTCGGCGAAAAAGAACGCGACTCAACCATCATCAGCTGCCCGATCACGGCGGCGGAAATCGCCAAAATCTCCGGCACCTCCCGCGAAACCGTCAGCGCCGTCTTGAAAAAGCTCCGCTGTGAAGGCATCATCAGCCAGATGAACAAGCAGATTATGATCAACCGGCCGGAGTATTTTGCATAAACTCCCCTTGAAAAGTGCAAAATCGACGTATGATATCATTCCGTTTTTATCGGGATGATATCATAAAGAAATCATATGTTTCCTCCACATGTCATAATAGAATTGCTTTTTTCTATTCATTCGTGATGCGTTCCTTAATGATTTCCCCCGCTGGATCAGAATTTCTTAGATATCCTTAAGCTGCCGGGAGAGAAAATCATAATTTTTAAAGACCTTAAACCATATCTCTCCGTGAAAAATTTCTTACTCCCAGCACCGTGAATAGGATTAACAAAACAATTAATACACCATAAAACAACGGATATGAAGCAATAGGCGATTCATCAGGAGGAGACATCCCGAGCATAGGCAGAGCCCAAGGGTATATTTGCCCCAATGGCGTATTTGCGGCAAGTATGGACGGCAAAGTAAAACCGATGCTGACCGCAAGCGGGATCCCGAATGTCTTAAACCTGATGGAAACAATCAGCTGCAGTACGATCAGCGGAAGGCTGGCAATCGATCCTTGGACAACGTATCCCAAGATCGCGAAAAAAGGCAGACCTCCTTTTAGTCCGTTAAGAAAGCCGACCATCATAAAGAGGATGAATAAGATGCCCATCGTCGCAGCCACCATCACCGCAACCATGACGCTTTTCGCAAAGAAAACCCGGGATCTTAAAACCGGGAGGGCCAAAAGCTGCTTCCATCCTCCTATATGTTCTCCTCTGCAGACAAAAGCAGCATAAATGCCTACAAGAATCGGCAGTACAAAGGATCCCATGAAAACGGCAACCTGAGTCCAGGCTTCAATCCATTCGTTGTCGCCCGGCTGCACAAACAGATTATAGTTATTGTGAAAGTTCGTATAGGCCAATATGACGCTGATCAAAGGAGCCAATACATACAACACCCACATTTTCGAGCGTTTTAATTTCAACCTTTCGGCAGCTAATATATTTTTTAACATCATACATCCTCCTACAGCACATCTCGCTTTTTAAAGTGAAAGGCCCCCATGAACAAAAGCGCCATTCCGACAAAAACATTAATCACGACAAAAGCGGATAGGTCCGGATTGCCCCCAAGACCCTCATATTGCAAAATGACGGTCGATGACTGGCTCGGGTAAGCGAGCGGAAACCACCGCGTCGTCATTCCGGCAGCTAAAAATAGACCGACAATCGAGCTGATTGTACCGATGAGAATCGAAAAGGCCTGGTTTTTAAATGTGATGGACAGCCATAATTGAAAAGACATGACCGGCAGCGCCGTAAGCAGCATGGCAAAGCTGTCTCCGAATAGAAGCCCCCACGGTACCGGCCCTTCAAATCCCAAAGCCTTCCCAAGTACAACCATGCCTATTGCAAATATCGCCGCGGTTAATAGCAGACTGTTGAAAAGCCAAATATATTTGCTTAAGTAAACTCTTACTTTTGATATTGGCAAAGACAGCGTTTGCTTCCACGAATTTGTCTGATGCTCTATATTTGCAATAATGGAAGCAATGATCGTAACGGATAAAGGAAAACCCAATCCAAACAGCATGCTGTTGTCAAAAAGCATATACTGCCACATAGAAGAGGCCTTGAATATTTCGGCTTGCTTTTGGACATATTCCCCACGGTAAATTAGATTTAACAGCTCATATGCCAAAACAACAAGGGGGACTAGGAAGACTACAATAAATAAAGAGGAACGCTTCAGTTTCAAGAGATCGCCGTGCAGCACTTGTTTCATAAGCTCCCCTCCGTACCTGTCAAATCCAGGAAAATGTCTTCTAAAGAACGTTTTACTTCTTCTAACCGGTAAACAGAAACTCCCGATTTCACCAGCATTCCGTTGACTTCTGAAACAAACTCGGGGGATGTTTCGCTGATCCACAAGTTTCCTTCCCGAAGTTCTGCATGCAATCCCCGGTTTTGTATGATAGATTGGGCTTCATAAATATGATTCACGCCAATTTTCAGGAGCGGTTTTTGTTTTTTCCTCAACGCTTCGATATCATCTTGGAAAATGAGCTTACCGTTCATAATAATCCCCACTTGTGTCGCCATTTGATCAATCTCGCTCAACAAATGGCTGGATACTAAAACAGTCATCCCGTATTTATCCGGGAGCTCCTTGATCAACTCCCGGATTTCGTGAATGCCGGCAGGATCGAGTCCGTTCGTCGGTTCATCAAGCACCAGAAGATCAGGTTTGCTCATTAAAGCGGCCGCAATTCCTAATCTTTGCTTCATCCCGAGCGAATACTCTTTTGCTAACCGATCAGCCGCTTTTGACAGACGGACAATCTCAAGCGCTTCTGCAATCCGTGCTTCAGACAAATCCCGAACCCTGCGAATGACCTCAAGATTTTCCCTTCCTGTTAAATTTCCGTAATATGATGGCGATTCAACCAGGGAACCGATTCTCTGCAGAATTTGCATGCGGTTTTTGCGGATATCCCGGCCGAATAGGTGAATATCCCCTTCTGTAGGCTTGATCAAGCCTAACAGCATCCTGATCGTTGTCGTTTTTCCAGCTCCGTTCGGACCCAGAAAACCATATATTTGCCCTTTTTCGATTCTCAACTCTAATCCGCTGACCGATGTTTGCTTTCTAAATTTTTTTGTTAAATTTTTTGTCAATACAATATTTTGCACCATTGTTCCTCACCTCACCTTCATCATAGATCCGTTTACATAAATGCGCCTTAAACACTTTCTGAACATTACCTAAATACACAAAAGCAGCTGCGAATATATGGACACGCAGCTTACATATTCTAAACTTTCTCTTGTTCCAAAACATTTTATGAGTGCAATGAGAAATAAAAAATTGTAAGAAAGTTAAACATCACTTAAATTAAAGCCGGCATAACTTCCTTTACCAGCTATTTCGTGTGAAAATGAAAGCGTATCATTTGTGGAGGTCATAAAATGGATCATTCTTTCGGGCAATTTAAAGTGTTAATCGTCGATGATGACCAGCATATTTTGAATTTATTAAACGTGGTGTTTGAAAATGAAGGGTTCTCTCATGTCTTACATGCCGAAAATGGAGAGGAAGCGTTCTATCTGTTAAAACAGGAGCAACCTGATATTGTACTGCTTGATGTAATGCTTCCGGATACTGATGGGTTTGCTCTTTGCAATCAATTTCGCCAGTTCACTAATATCCCCGTCCTTTTTCTTACAGCTAAAACGTCTGATTTGGATAAACTGCAAGGTTTTAGTTTTGGCGGAGACGATTATATTACCAAACCCTTCAACCCTCTTGAAGTCGTTGCCCGTGTGAAAGCCCAGTTAAAACGATCTAAAGGTGCCGCGCCCTCACCGTCCAAGCCGTCTTATGATTTCGGGGACTTTCAAGTTAATGAAACATCAGGGAAGCTTGTTGTGGATGGAAGAAAAGTCGAATGCCCTGCTCAGGAGTTTAAGCTGTTGTTGTATTTTTGCAGCCAGCCCAATCAAATATTAAGCAAGCAAAAGATCTACAGGGATGTTTGGGGTGAATTTTACAACGGCGACAGTACGGTCATGGTACACGTGCGCCGGCTGAGGGAAAAAATTGAAAAAGATCCGGGCCGTCCAAAATGGATTAAAACTGCTAGGGGGCTGGGTTATATTTTTGAAGTTCAGCAGACGGGCGAGACGCAATGAAGCTGAGAGACCGCATTGCGTTTCACTTTATATCCCGAATCATTCTGCTGATTGCGATTTGCACCGCTCTGTTCGTCGTCAGCACGCTTTTTTTCACTTTCTTTCTAAATGACCGGGAGCCGCACAAATCACCCCTTTCTTTATCAAGCGTCGTTCGGCAAACAGCTGTAAAAGGCGGAAAAATATCCGTTGAAGCTGAGGCGATCAGCCATTTAAAGGAATACCATATGTGGCTCCAGATTCTTGATGAAAGGGGAAATGAACTTTATTCCTTCAACAAGCCGGACAATATTCCAAGCCACTATATTCCCGGCGAGCTTGTCTCTGATTATGTTTACCCCGCTAAAAAAGGCTTCCATCTATCAACATGGTTTGATACGAAAAACGGCAAGACATTGACGTGGATTATGGGTGAGCCATTTCAATCCGACAACCCGTTTCTATATTGGACAAACCAGCTTTGGATTCTTTCTATGATCATGATCGGGGTTATTGTTGCGCTGTATTTCGGAAAGCAGCTGGGCGCTCCTTTGCTTTATATCGTTTCATGGATCGAAAATCTCTCCAAAGGAACATATGCCGAACCGGCATCTCACTCTTTCATACCGAAGAAAAAGAAAAAACCCGGATATAAACTATATCAGGAACTCATGAATGCAATGAGCAACCTTACGGTGATTCTTCAGAAAAACAAAGCGGAAAGCGAGAAGCTGGAAAGAACGCGGGAAGAATGGATGACAGGCGTTTCACACGACTTAAAGACGCCGCTGTCAGTCATTAAAGGATATACCATTCTTTTATCATCTGAAAAACATGAGTGGAACAAGGAAAAGGTAAGGGATTTTGCAAACGTCATGAACGAGCGGGTAGAGTATATGGAAGAATTAATAGAAGAATTCAACCTCACCTTCCGCTTGAAAAATGATGCCTTTCCGATTCAAAAAGAAGAAAAGGACATAGTGGGCTTGTTAAGGGAAACTTTAACCGGGCTGAAAAGCTTGCCTGAATCGAAAGATAAACATTTCGAGTTTCTGGCGGACCAAGACGCAATTGCTTTTTATATGGATGAAAAATACATGCAGCGCGCCTTTGAAAACCTGATTGCCAACAGTATTAAGCATAACCCTCCCGGCACTGAAATAAAGGTCTTGATTGAAAACAGTGAGTCTCAGTCTTTAACCATTATCATAGAAGACAATGGTCTTGGTATGGAAAAAGAAACATTGGAGCATTTATTTGACCGCTACTACAGAGGAACGAACGCTTCTTCCGACACATCAGGCACCGGACTGGGCATGGCGATTGCCAGGCAGATTATTCATGCACACGAAGGTCATATTGAAATCTTCAGCAAACCTGGTCACGGGACTCAAATAAAAGTTATTTTTTCTAATAAAGAAGGGCCATCCCGTTTATGAGCGGGATGGTCCTTATCACGTTTTTATTTATACCGGAATTCCTCTGTTTCAAACCGTCTGTTTTTGATGATATCCCGATAAAAGCAAGCCGATTTTTTCAGCGCCCTGCTGCGGTTGTCCTCTAATCGGATTTCAACAAGGCCGTAGCGGTTTTTAAAGGCGTTCATCGGGGAGACGTTGTCGGTGAACGCCCAAAGCATATATCCTTTGCAGTTTGCGCCGTCGGCGATCCCTTTTATTGCCTCTCGCAAATGGGCCGAAATAAAATCGATTCTGTAGTCGTCCTGAATGACCCCTTCTTCATTTTTAAAACGCTCCTCATGTTCGACGCCCATGCCGTTTTCCGCAATCAGCCATTCGATATTTCCATACTCATGTTTAAGCCTCATTGACATGTCGTACACAATGCGCGGGCAGATCTCCCAGCCTCTGAACGGATTCATCTTTCGGCCGGGCAGCTCAAAGGGCTCATAGTAATAAGCAGGATGAAAAGGCGTCGATTCATTCCATTGCCTTGAAGGCGCTTGAACTCTCTTTGGATAATACAGGTTCACACCGACAAAATCGACCGTATTCCGCTTGATGACGGAAAGCTCCTCTTCATCATGCTCAAATAGGATGTCGTGTTTAACCAGGAGCTCCATCAATTCATCTGGATAGACGCCTTTTATGCTCGGATCTAAAAAAACCCTGTTAAAAAACAAATCATAGATTTGAGCCGCTTTCTGGTCATGGGGCGCACTCGACCTCGCATACGTGACCTCAGGATTTAAAATGACGCCGATTTTTGCGCCTTCTCTGAAACCTGGCTTCCTTTTCCGAAAAAGCTCCACGACCTTTGCCGTCGCCAATGCTTTATGGTAGTTCCATTGCATCCATTTTTTCGTGTTCTGCTCGTACGGATAGCGAAGTGCGTCAAGGTAGATCCGCGTTTGCGGCACGATCGGTTCATTAAAGGTAAACCAGTATTTCACCCTGTCCCCATACCGTTCAAACGCTTTTTCCGCATATGCCGCAAATAAGCCAACCACGTGTTTCGATCCCCATCCGCCGTACTGTTCCAGCAAGACAGCCGGGATTTCGTAGTGTTCAAGACAAAGCATCGGCTCTACTCCGCATCTCTGCAGCTCATCGATGACGTCATCAATATAGCCTGCATACACCTCGTCAACTTCGGCGGTTTCATAATCCAAAAGAAAACGCGACCAGTTAATCGACGTCCGGTAGTGGGTTAGCCCGATGTCTTTCATATATTGAATATCTTCTTTGTAGCGGTTATAAAAATCAGCCGCCACCGCCGGTCCGTATCCGTCATGCCATACATCAGGATCATTCTTGTACCACATATCCAAATAGGAATCCTGTGTCGGCCGCTTCCCGTCCCAACCCTCTGTCTGCCACGCCGACGCTGCTGCGCCCAGAATAAAATCGTCGGGAATCTTCCACGTTTGTCTGGCCATTTCGTTCGCTCCTTTCAACACCTTTACATGGAAACATTTTTTTCAGAACTGACCGTAAGGCTTCGATTCAACAACATCACAAACGGAAGATAAATAAGCGCGGAAACGATGATGCATACGATTTGTGTGACGACGGCGCCGAGGCTTCCCCCTGTCGACAGCCATGCGTTAATAATCGGAGGCGTCGTCCAAGGCACCATGACGACGGCTTTTCCGGCAAAACCCGCCACTGTCGCGATGTAGCCGATCGTCCCCGTCACAAGCGGCGTCACAATAAACGGGATCGCCATTAGCGGATTCAGCATAACGGGAACCCCGAAGATGACCGGTTCATTGATATTGAAAATGCCGGGGCCGAACGAAATTTTTGTAATGCTGCGCAAATCCTCCCGTTTTCCCGCAATAAAAATCGCGATCAACAAGCCAATTGTGACGCCGGAGCCGCCGATGCTCATGTACACATCCCAAAACGGCATCGTAATGATATTCGGAATCGATTCACCCGCTGCATAAGCATTCATATTAACGGTGATCGAGGCGAGCAGCAAAGGCTCCCTGATCGGCTTCACCATCTGGTTTCCGTGTATGCCGATCACCCAGAAAAACTGCGCAACAAACACCAGCAGCAAAATGCCGGGAAGTCCTTGAATAGCGCCTTCAAGCGGTTTTTGCACGACATTGTATACGGCTTCATGAAGGTATACGCCCGTCAGCCGATGAAACGCAAATCCGAAGCTGGCGATGATTGTGACGGTAATAATGGAAGGAAATAAAGTGCCAAACGATACAGAGACATTGGCTGGCACGCTGTCCGGCATTTTAATCCTGAGCCGGTCCATGCTTTCAAGCTTGCTGAAGATTTCAACGGACAAAATCGAAATAAACATGCCCAAAAACAGCGACTTCGGATCCGTAAACTCCTTGGCCAGCACGTTCATCACTTCCTGCATCGAACCGTTCACTTCCAGCAACACTGTCGATGGAATGACGGAGATATAAGACATCAACGCCATCATGCCCGGGAAAAACGATTTATGCCCATTTAACTTCCCGAGCTCAATCCCGATCAAAAACACCGCGCCGATCGTGATAAAGTTCAGCGTCGCATAATTGATCGATGCCATAATCGGCTCAAGCGCAGACAAAAAACGAAAAGGCTCGAAAACCGCCAGCCCCGTCTCAGGACTCATCACCATATTCTGCATCAAAACCGCGAACGCCCCGGCAATGATAACCGGCATCAGCGTGACAAACGCCGACTTAATGGCCATGATATACTTGAAGCTTGTTATTTTAAAAGCGACCCGCTCAAACGTCTCGGTCACCTTCGCCATCCTGCTCACATGCTCTCCCCCTTTTTTTGATGGTTTGCTTTTACTTTACATTGAAAACGCTTTCTTTTTGGTGCATATTTTTTCCTTTGGGAGAGGAAATTTTTAATGGGGGTGTAATGGAGGGATAGCGGGGTTCGTGTCTGTACCTTTTACGAGGGATCTAGGGACTATCGGGACAACTATAGAAAAGGTTTTGAACTCGGTGATTGTAGAACCAATTCCTATCCATTAAAGAGAACTTAACTGGAAGGTGATCCAAATGAAAGTGGTTTTCTTGAGAATTTAAGGTAATCCGATAATTTAACTATCGGATTACCATGTATATTTCTTCATTGGATGACTTAAAAATTAAAACTATTCGATTTGAAGTTCTAACATTTCTATTTGTTTTTTCATAATTTGAATATCCCTTTTATTCAGTTTTGCTGGAACAACAGTCTTACCGAACTTTCCTTCTGTTAATGCAAAAATAAAGTTTTGGTGTTGGTTAAATATAGGTTCATTTTGAGAATAAAGAGATTTTTCTCCCAAATGATCTTCATCAGATTTTACAGTTGAACCCGTTTTCATCACGTTTTTATCTCCTTTTGATCTTTTTTCTTGATATTTAGTAAACTCTTTTTTCTTATTAATAACTTTAGCAAACTGGGTTGACTCGAGAAAAATCCTTGCCGCTTTTTCACAAGCATTTTGGGAAATACCGTGTTCTTTAAGTAATATGGATGGCAAGTCGTTTGGTAATACTTTTCCATCTTCATATTTGTCGAGGATCTCTTTGTAAAGACCTGGTTGATAAATAGCCTCTATTAGAGCCTTTTTATACTCCTCATTGTTTTTTTGATTAATCAACTTTTCACTCAAATCTGTTAGTTGATAAGTTCCTTTACTATTCATCAATAAACCAAAGTGACCTAGAGACGCTATTTTGCTACCGACTGCTCCGCTATATCGACTATAGCCTAATGCCTTTGTTATTGACTCTTTGTCTACTTGCATTCGGCCAAATTGATCTCTTATTAAAATTGCATTCTTTACACACATTTCAAGATTAACTCCTGGATAACCACGACTTCTCTTTTTCATAAAAACCTCCAAATGTAGTTCTACAAAATATATTAACTAAACTATATTAGGTTCACAAGAAATACAAAGATAAAATTTAAATTTTATCCTAACTTAACTCTTTTAAACAGGGTAATCTATATATATTTCTCATACCTTAACAAAATAACTTATGTATGTTATGTTAACTCTTAACCTTTAAGCGCATCTCTTACAAATCAATCCGTATAAATGATAAGATAAACATAAAACCAAGAAATGGAGATGAGGGAAGCATGAAGAAGAACAAATTGATTGAACGTCTGATTACATATGCGAAGGTCGATACGCAGTCAAACGAAAACAGTGAGACGTGTCCTTCTACACCGGGCCAGCTGACGCTCGCCAATATGCTTGTTGAAGAATTAAAGCAGATCGGCATGGAGGATGTCACGATTGATGAAAACGGCTATGTCATGGCAACGCTTCCGGCCAATACGGAAAAGCAGGTGCCGACGATCGGTTTTTTGGCTCATGTCGATACGGCGACCGATTTTACCGGTAAGAATGTCAATCCGCAAATCGTTGAACAGTATGACGGAAAAGACATCGTGCTCAACGAAGCGCTCGGTGTCGTGTTATCTCCGAAGGAATTTCCCGAGCTTGCCGATTACAAAGGCCAAACATTGATCACGACGGACGGGACGACGCTTCTGGGAGCCGACAATAAAGCCGGAATAGCCGAAATCATGACGGCGATGGAATATTTGATCAGCCATCCCGAAATCAAACACGGCAAGATCAGAGTGGCGTTTACGCCTGATGAAGAGATCGGAAGAGGCCCTCACAAATTCGATGTGGCTGCATTCAACGCCTCATTCGCGTATACGGTTGACGGCGGCCCCCTCGGGGAACTGCAATACGAAAGCTTCAATGCCGCAGCCGCGAAAATTACGTGCAAAGGAACAAACGTTCACCCGGGTACGGCAAAAGGTAAAATGGTCAACGCCGCCAAAATCGCAATGAAATTCCACGCGGGGCTTCCGGAAGCAGAAGCTCCTGAATATACAGAAGGTTATGAAGGCTTTTATCATCTGCTTTCGATCAATGGCGATGTCTCAGAAACGAAGCTGCACTACATCATCCGGGATTTTGACAAAGACCGTTTTAACGAGCGGAAAGCGGCAGTGGAAAAAGTCGCAGATGAACTGAGGGCACAATACGGAAAAGACAGCATCATCGTTGACATGAATGACCAATATTACAACATGAGAGAAAAAATCGAGCCGGTGAAGGAAATCGTCGATATCGCCTACCAGGCGATGAAAAACCTGGACATCGAGCCTGTCGTCAAACCGATTCGCGGCGGAACCGACGGCTCACAGCTCTCTTACATGGGGCTGCCTTGTCCGAATATCTTCACTGGCGGGGAAAACTTCCACGGCAAATACGAATACATTTCAGCCGATCATATGGTGAAAGCCGTAAATGTTGTCGTCGAAATTGCGAAGTTGTTTGAAGAAAGAGCATAAATACCGAAAAAAAACAGGAAGCGGCTGCAAGACACAGCAGCCGCTTTTTCTCAGATTAATCTCTATCTGCACTTGTTGAAATTAGATTCAGCACATGCTGTCTGCCCGGTGCACCGTGTATCGCTCCTTTTACAGAAGCAGTCAGGGCGCCGCTTGCATTGGCAAACTCCAACAATCTTCGGTGGTGCTTGCGGACTCGTTCACACAGCGTCTTCTGCGATACATCGAGTAGTGCCAATTCTGCTAAAAAGCCTCCGATAAAGGCGTCGCCCGCACCGGTTGTATCTGAAACAGTGACTTTAAATCCTTTATCTTCGTAGGTTTCGCCGGATTTCAAATAAATCGACGCACCGTCTCCCCCTTTTGTCAACACAACGATTTTGACATTGCCGTTAAAGAGCGAAGCAATCGCTTCCTTCTCATCATCAATATTTGTGATAAACGGCAATTCCTCAAGCGATACTTTTACAATATCCGCCAGCGGCAAAAACTGCGTGATCGTATGGCGGCAGCTTGTCTCATCAGGCCATAACGGGAGCCTGACATTTGGATCAAAACTAACAATTCCGCCGACTTCCCGGAAGTCATTGATCACCTTCATATGCGCCTGTTTCATTGGACTTTCGACTAAATCAATTGAACAAAAATGAAGCAGATCCCCTTTATGAAACCATTCAGACTGAATCTCATCTGCCGAAAGCAGCAAATCGGCTGCATTCTTCCGATAAAAATGAAAACTTCTTTCCCCGGACTTGTCTACGGATACAAATGCCAATCCGGTTTCGCCTTCTTCGCTTCGAACGATATAGGAAGTGTCAACTCCATTTTCTTCAAGAACGCTGATTAAGTAATCGCCAAAATGATCGTTGGCAACCTTCGTCAGCATTGCCGCACGGGCGCCGTATTTAGCAGCGGCAATCGCGGCATTCATAGGCGCTCCTCCGGCTACGCGTTCAAAGCCTGTGACATGTTGCAAGGGGGTTTCTTTTTGGATCGGTATAAAGTCGATTAACGTCTCACCGATGCAAAATATTCTGCTCATTTGGCTTCATCGCCTTTCCAAATATCTTTCAACGTCCAGTAAGTGAACTCTTCAACCCGTACATTGCCTTTCTCAGAAAACAGCTCCATCCCGGCTCTTCCTTCTTTAGGATATATGCGGCTGGTCATTGTCGCTTCACCATGATTCGCAAATACTTCAATAGACGATCTGTCAAGAAACAGATGCAAGGTGAGCTTCTCCTTCGCTTCAAGCCGTACGCTTCTCACACCGTCCTCCGCTTTGCCGGACTTTGAACAGTCGAGCGTCAGCTTTTGATCAACCAAGCTGTACTGGATGATTGTCTCTTCCTGATCAATCCCCCGAATCTTTAAGCCAACCGTTTCGGCACTGCAAATTGTCAAATCAAAAACGGCCATCACTTCAAGAAGCTTTTCGGCTGTCTTTATAAAATAGCTGCTGGAAATCGATTGATTGGCACATTCATGATGTTCCGATTCACGAAGTAATTTGGTCTCCTCGACGGGATTCATTAAAATTTTGTGATCATCCTTCAACGTCAATTCACGCGGCAAAGTTAAAGCCCCGCACCATCCGTCCGCTTTCGTCGGCATCTCTGACTCCCACATATCCATCCAGCCAATCGCAATTCTGCGCCCTTTGTCATCCAACAAAGTTTGCACGGCATAAAAGTCATGGCCATGGTCCAACTCTTTAAAGGAGCCATGTACAAACTCATTCGTTTCTTCATCATAGTCTCCAATCAAATAGCCCGTTTGATACAGATTTTGATATAAATCCCCATCCTCCTTTATACCCTGAGGGGAAATCAGCAAAACGTGTTTGCCGTCTAATTCAAAGAAATCCGGACATTCCCACATAAAGCCGAGATTTCCGTCGCTTTGGGCGAGGACGCCTACATATTCCCAATCTACCAAGTTAGGCGAACGGTATAAGATGACCCGCCCGACGTTCTCTTTTGAGGAATTTCCGACCACCATATACCAGTTCTCATGATGCCTCCATACTTTCGGATCGCGAAAGTGGCGTGCGCTGTCTTCCGGCGGCTCTGCAATGACAGGGTTTTCTTTCAGTTTTTCAAAGACGATACCGTCTTTGCTGACAGCTATATTCTGATTTTGGTAGAACTTGTCTTTCTCTTCATCTATCATATTATGCCCTGTATAGATTAAAGCGAGTTTACCGTTATATTCGACTGCGCTTCCTGAGAAGCAGCCGCTCTCATCAAATTCGTCTCCAGGCGCTAAAGCGATCGGCAAGTGCTCCCAATGAATGAGATCCCTGCTCTTCAAGTGGCCCCAATGCATTGGTCCCCAATTCTCATCATACGGATGATGTTGATAAAAGACATGGTACTCCCCTTTATATTGAATAAGACCGTTTGGATCATTTATCCAGTTTGCCCTGGGCATCATGTGATAGCCCATTCGGTAGCGGTGTTTCACTTTTTTCCCGGCTTTCTTCAATGCTTCTTCTGCCTGCTGAATTCTGTTCATCTGTGACACCCTCTCTTATATATGCTTTCTTTGTAAACTTTGAGAAAATTTAATGTCTTTCTTTGAGTCTAGCAAGGTGAAAATCGAAATAATGGTGAAACAAAGGACCATTGTTCCCATGATGAGATAAGTCTGGCGAAATCCGACGCTGTCGTATAAACCTCCTGCAAGCGGCGAAAAAATCGACGTGCCTACTTGGGATGCGAATTGAAAGCCGACAAGATAAAGAACGGATGAAAGACGAGTATCAAAATTAGTCGCCAAATATTTAAACATCGCAATCAGCATAATCGGCAATTCTAAAGCATGAATGAGTTTCATCGATGAAATTCCGACCGGTCCGCTGACAAGTCCGGAGCCGATAATGCGGAATGCCATTAAAAGCCCCGATAAAATCAAACTTTTTTTTGGGCCGAGCTTATTGACGATGAAAGGTGCAAGAAACATCATGCCCGCTTCAATGAATACTTGGAATGAGTTAAGGTATCCAAATATTTGGTTTCCCAAGGCCGGAGTCGGAAACAAGGAAGCGTAGTAAAGCGGGAACTGCTGGTCATAGACGCCGTATACACATGTTACGCCGATCACGTACAACATCAAAAACCAGAAGTCTTTTAAGAGAAACAGCCCTCCGACGTCTTTTAATCTGACCGAGTCTGCTCTTTCCTTTTCATTATCTGTCATCTCAATTTTTACGGAAACAATAATGACCACCAATATGACTGCTGAAACGGACGCAACCCAGAAGTTGATATTCGGATCGATATTGAACAGCTGACCTGCAAAAAATGTCGCCGCAGCCCAGCCAAGGGAACCCCACATCCTTGTTCTTCCATATTCAAATTGATATTTGCGGCTGACCTTTTCAATAAAAGTTTCAATCGCGCCGATTCCGGCGAGAAAAGCAGTTCCCAAATAAATTCCGCCGACGATAGCCCCAAGAAAGACATTGTATTGCAAAAGCGGTCCGTAGACGAAAATATAAAAGGGCCCCGTAAATACGAGAAGCAAACTGATCATAAATAATATGTTTTTCTTCAGCCCGAGCTTATCAGAGATAAAACCGTACAAAGGCTGCATGCACAAGGTAAAGATAGCGTTTACAGAAAAGATAATGCCCGTCGCAGACCCGTTCAAATTGATTTCTTGCCCTAACCAAATCGCAAACAAAGAATAGCTGGAAGACCAAGTAAAAAAGAAAAAGAAAAAATAAGCGCTTAGCTTCCAATACAGAATTTTTGAGCCTTTCATTTTCACTGCTCCCTTGACCATTATTTGGAATCCATTGCCTGTATTTGAATTTGTTCCGCCGTTCCGCATGTTCGGGCGCCTTTCTTTACACGAAAAGACGAATGTTTAACATGTCGCCAGCTTTGAATTGTCCTGGACAGCCTGCATGCGAAAACGCTTTCTTAAAAAGCCGTTTTTCACATGGACGTTTCCACGCCAGCCACTTTTTTCACCTTAATCCATCGTTCCAACAAAATTTAAAAGCGCTTTCAAATGAATTTTATGTCAACCGGTTTCATATGTCAACCGGTTGACATGTATTTTTACAAAGGTGACAAATAAGGCCTCGCGGAGATACATGGAAAACCCTTGCACATAGCGGTTCAATTCTCTAAAATAAGTGCGTGATGAGAATTGTAAGCCATTTCAATAACACAGGGGGCAAGGTCATGAAGCCTAACATTCACGATGTTGCAAAAATAGCAGGTGTTTCATCAACCACCGTTTCACGGGTACTGAATAACCGCGGTTATATCAGCGAAAAAACAAAAGAAAGAGTGTACAAGGCGATGGAAGAAATTAACTATTTCCCAAACGACCTTGCCCGCTCTTTATTCCGAAAACGCACAAATTTAATAGGCCTCATTATTCCGAACTCCAGCAATCCTTTCTTCGGGGAACTGGCCTTTCATATTGAAAGCATTTGCACACAAAAAGGGTATAAACTTCTTCTTTGCAACAGTTTAAACCGCAAGGATAAAGAAGAAAAATATTTGGAAATGCTGATACGAAATCAGGTTGACGGCGTTATCGCCGTAACGTTTAACAGGGGCATTTTAGATTATCACAAACAAAACCTTCCGATTGTCGCAATCGATCACTATTTATCCAATCATATCCCGGTAGTGGGATCAGACAACTATGCCGGCGGAAAAAAGGCGACAGAATTGCTGCTCGGAAAAGGATGCAAGCACATTGTCCATATTAATGGACCGCTCGAGCTTGAAACACCTGCAAATCTTAGGAGAAAAGCATATGAAGACATCATGAAAGAACACGGAAGGCAGCCTGTTACATATGAAGTTCCTTTTCATCAAAATTATCAAGAATGTATCTCAAGGCTCTTTGATGAACAACCTAATGCCGACGGCATTTTTGCCAGTGACGACCTTATAGCTGCTGCCGTCTTGACTGAAGCCAAAAAACGCGGCAAAGATATTCCCAGCCGCTTAAAAGTGATCGGTTACGATGGAACGGAAACGGTTCAGTCGCTGCTCCCTTCTTTAACAACCATCCAGCAGCCTATTCAATCAATATCGCAAAAAGCAATCGATATCCTGCTAAAAGCGGTCGATGGTGATTTTAACGATTTGCCGCTTGAAACCTACTTGCCTGTTAAGGTTCTGGAAGGTGAAACCACTTAATATTCACATTTTGTTACGGAGAGATTTGCAGCCTTCATCTCTCCTATACCTCTTCCCCGCTTTTTGTAAAAATAAGATAAATTTTAACTTTTTTTTCTAGACAAACCACCCTCCCTGTGATAATGTATAGTACAAGTTTTCAAAATATTCTATCTTTGTGTGGAGGTGCCATAATTGGAAATGAGCAAAGTTTTGCCTGAATCGCTTACTTCCCTTGTGAAAGAGATGCTGACCAAAACGGATGGTTCAACAACCAAGGCAATCGAAACATTGATAGGCGGCAAGGTTGATATTGAAGTTTTCCGGCAGGCCTATGTCGATTACGATCATCTGTCCGCTGAGGAAGCAAAGCTGTTTCAGCCTGATGATAAGATTTTATTCAGGACCTCCTCATTGAAACGGGGCGATGATTATTTGTCATTTAACTATGTCTATGTCAAAACAAATGCATTGCCGCACGCCGTTAAACGATATCTGAAAGAAGAACGGCTCCCCATCGGCAAAATCATTTCCGAACTGGAGTCAAGGCGTGAAATCTTCAGCACCGGTGAGTCCCTTGGGAAACACTTTACACACCTTGTGCCTGTTGCAACAGACAGGGAATACGTTTTTAAGCGATACCAGATCATCAGCGGACAGCAGTGCATCTTCCACGTCTCCGAACTGTTTGATTTAGAAAAAATCTGCAGACTGACAGCGGGCTGAATCATGCCCGTCAGTTACCGTTTTGTGAAAGGGCTTCCAAAACCTCCTCATACCTTCTCTCCTCAAAACAAAAACCCCTGCGAAACAGGGGCTGTCATTTATTGATACACCGTTTTCGGAATGGCAACAACCGGGTTTCCGGCGACATAAGGTGCGACGTCATATTGCTGGAACACGATCGCAATCCCGTCTTTTGTAAAGTGGAATGCCGTGTTTTGAAGAAGGACGATGTCTTTTTTCTTCACATCCGGGAAAAACGTGTCCTGATGCTTTTGAATGTACTTGTAAATGTATGTTCTCGTTTTATCGATTTTTGATTTTTTGTTTAATACGTCTGTCAGATAGACGCGTTTTTTTGATTTTAAATCGTAGTTGAACGAGCGGACGGCTGTATTGCCGTGCGCCCCGCCGGAGTACACGTAGTTTTTCGTCAGGATGCTGATCTTTTTGCCGGTCAGATGTTTGACGTCAAAAGACGTTTGGTATGCCGTTTGGTACCCGTGCTGTTGGCCGTCTTTTTTGTTTTTCAGATAGTCTTTGTAGGATTGGTCAATATAGTTTTTAAAGTCTTTGTTGATTTTGTTTTGCAGAGATCTGCTGCCAACGTTTTTAACCTGCGGGTACTTCAATTCCTTCACGTTTTTGTATGTATGGCTCGTCACCACCGGTTTTGTCCCGTTCGCCGCTTGAGCCGAAGGAATCGCCGCTCCGCTGTACAACATCAGCATTAATAGCCCTGAGAGCATGATCGCCGCTGCTTTGAAAAACGGTTTGCTGTTCATCATATGGCCTCCTTTTTCATTTCATTGTTATATTACCCATTTTCAAAACGGGTACACATGTAAGACTGACAGCCCCGTGAAAAAGTTTTCATTTCAATAAAAAAATTCGATCTTATTAAAATGAAACCGTATTTCGGCAGGGTTTGTTTCAAAGCGGCTGGGCATAAGCTTGAGGAATAAATCGCGTTCTTAGCGATAAATATCAAAACCCATTGACATTTTCGCAAAAAGTATTAATATTAAAATTATTATAAAAATCGCATAAAAAGGTTTTCCTTATCAAGAGTGGTGGAGGGACTGGCCCTGTGAAGCCCGGCAACCGCTGTCTTTTTGACAGAATGGTGCTAATTCCTTAAGAGTACGGCTGTGCTCTTGAAGATAAGGAGGAGATTGTCTGCCAAGCTCTTCCTTATCGGGAAGAGCTTTTTTATGTTAATTCAGAAAGAGGGATGAAGCATGACACAATCAACCGATGTATTGCAGCAAACGCCAGGAAGAAAAATAGGACCGTTCAGGGCGGATCAGGTGGGCAGCCTGCTCAGGTCTGAGCCTGTTAAAAAAGCGCGCCTGCAAAAAGCAAACGGCGAAATTACCGCGGAACAATTGCGCGAAGTCGAAAACGAAGAGATCAAGCGCATTGTCGAAAAACAAAAAGAAATCGGCCTGAAAGCCGTAACGGACGGCGAATTCCGCCGCTCATGGTGGCATTTCGATTTTCTCGAAGGTCTTGACGGTGTTGAAGGCTTTGTAGCGGACAAAGGAATTCAATTTCACAATGTCGTGACGAAACCGCGCGGTATTAAAGTAACCAGCAAAGTCGACTTTACAAACCATCCGATGCTGGAAGATTATAAGTTTCTTCATAGTATTGCAGGAACGCATACACCGAAAATGACGATCCCTAGCCCGAATATGCTGTTTTTCAGAGGAAAGCTGGAAGAAAGTCCGTACGAGGATCTTGATGAGTTCCATCACGATGTGGCGCAGGCTTACAAAAAAGCGATCCGCGCGTTCTATGATGCCGGCTGCCGCTATTTGCAGCTTGATGATACGGCCTGGTCCGTATTTTTCTCAGAAAAGGGACATGAGCAAATCAAGGCGTTCGGCCGCCAGCCTGATGAGCTGCGCCAGTCCTTCGCCAATACGATCAACGAAGCAATCGAAGGACGTCCCGATGATTTGACTGTCACAATGCATATTTGCCGCGGAAACTTCCAGTCAACATGGGTGGCAGAAGGCGGATACGACGCTGCGGCTGAAACGATTTTCGACGGACTGAACCTTGACGGGCTCTTCCTTGAATTCGATGACGAGCGCTCCGGCGGCTTCGAACCGCTTCGCTTCGTGAAACGGAAAGACCTGCAAATCGTCCTCGGTTTAATTACATCTAAATTCGGCGAGCTTGAAAACCCGGATGATATTAAGCGGCGCATTGAAGAGGCGTCCCGCTATGCCGATCTGAACCAGCTGTGCTTAAGCCCGCAGTGCGGCTTTGCTTCAACGGAAGAGGGCAACCTGCTGACCGAAGAACAGCAGTGGGAAAAACTGCGTCATGTGATCGAAATTGCCGAAGACGTTTGGAAATAATGACATGTTTCAAGCCATACCTGATATCAGGTATGGCTTTTTTTATGTCCTCTTTTAAAAATCCTTCTTGATTTGTTCATAGTTTGATCATATTTGGCTTCTATAATGCTTGTTAGTGAGGTGATCGAATCATGATAAAGAAAAGGAAAATTGATATATTCCTAGTTCTCATTCTCTTATTATCCGCAGCGCTCAACCTGTACGGCATCTGGAACAGCGATACAGACAACGCCTACTACACGGCAGCCGTTACGAGTATGACGCAAAGCTTTCACAACTTCTTTTATGCTTCTTTTGATCCGGGAGGTTTTGTAACCGTCGATAAACCGCCGGTCGCACTATGGGTACAGACGCTTTTCGCGCTTGTGTTCGGCGTGCACGGCTGGAGCGTTGTGCTTCCCGAAGGAATTGCGGAAGTCGTTTCCGTAGCACTGCTCTACTTCATTGTAAAACCTACTTTCGGAAAAGCGGCAGCAAGAATTTCCGCACTCGTTATGGCGTGTACACCGATTGCCGTTGCTGTCAGCCATACAAACAATGTCGACAGCATTCTCGTCCTTTGTTTGATGATTGCAACATGGATGCTGTTTAAAGCAGTCCGCACAGGAAAAATATCGTGGCTGCTCGCATCCTTCTTCATGGTCGGTGTCGGCTTTAACGTCAAGATGCTGCAAGCGTACATGGTGTTACCTGCATTTATGCTGTTTTATCTGTTTGCAGCAAAGACGACGATTCGCAAAAAAATTGTGTCTCTGATTACATCGGTCATCGTTCTTGCGGCGGTTTCCGTATCATGGGCAGTCGTCGTTGACAGCCAGCCGGAAAGCTCGCGGCCTTATATTGGCAGCAGCCAGACGAACTCTGTCCTGGAGCTCGCCTTCGGCTACAACGGAGTCCAGCGTCTGACGGGACAGTCCGGAGCAGGCGGGGGCAAAGCAGCTTCCGATCAAACACAAAAGAAATCGAACCAAGAGCAGCAAAGCGGCACGTCCAGTAGCAGTTCATCTTCCTCAAACGGACAGATGACTCCGCCAAGCGGCGGCGAAATGCCTTCAGGCGGTCCGGGCGGCCAGACGGGCGATGTTCAAAAAGGCGGCGGCGGTCCCGGAGGCGGGGGCAACGGTGCAGGCTCTTTCGGCACAGGTACACCGGGACCTCTGAGATTGTTCCAATCTGAGCTTTCAGGTCAGGCAAGCTGGCTGATTCCGTTTGTATTGTTCGGCATCATCGGCTTACTGATCACAGGTCTTCGCGGTCAAAGAAAATTCAATGATACAACGAATGAAACGATTTTCTGGACGATGTGGCTTGTCCCTGTCGCTGCCTTCTTCAGCATCGCCGGATTCTTCCACCACTACTACCTGATCATGCTGGCGGCACCGATTGCAGCCTTGTCAGGTGCGGGTTGGACGGCACTTGTTCGACTTTATCAGGAAGAAAGCGGCTGGAAAAAATGGCTTTTGCCAATCGGCGTTTTGCTGACAACCGCGTTTGAATTATATATCTTCAGCCCTTATCTCAGCGACATCGGAATCGGCTGGAGCATTCTCATCGGCGCTTTCGGAATCGGCACAAGCTGTCTTCTCTTCTTCTTTGCCAAAAAAGGAAAGTCATTCAGCTACTACGTTTCGCTTGCAGCGCTTCTCGGCATGCTGATCGGTCCTTTCTACTGGACGACGGTGACTCTCGCTGACGGAGTGAACGGCATGATCCCGCAAGCCGGGCCTAAATCGGCGCAATCGTTTGGAGGAGCCGGCGGCAAGATGCAAATGAAAAACGGTTACGGACCTCCGGGATTTGACGGCCAGGAAGGCCAGTCAGACAGCAGCCAAAGCGGCAATGGCGCACCGCCTGACATGAATTCCGGCCAAAACGGGCAGGACAATGACAGCGCCGGCAGCAGCGCCGGCCAAAACGATCAAACCCAGCAAGGCAGCAGCTCTGATCAGAAAAAGCAAATGAGATCAGGCGGAATGGGCGGCGGCGAATCAGTCAATGAAGCCCTCCTGTCATACCTGGAAAAGAACAATACCGGAGAAAAATACTTATTTGCAGTCTCCAGCGCAACTTCTGCTCAATCTTACATCATCAAAACCGGCAAAGCGGTGATGGCGATGGGCGGATTTTCCGGCAGCGACCCGATTTTGACCGTGAACAAGCTCGAAAAGCTCGTCAAAAACGGCGAAGTCAAATACTTCCTGATCGGCGATGACAAAGGAATGCAAAGCTCTGACATTACAAATTGGATTAAAAAGCACGGCAAAAAGATTTCCGAGAGCAAGTGGAACGGCTCGTCTTCAACGAGCAAATCACAAGCAATCGGACCGGGAGGAAACCAGACTCTCTATAAAGTGGAGTTAGACTGATAAAGGAAGGGTGATGAAGGTGCAGAAAGAAATCACATTTTCAATCGTAATCCCTGTCTATAATGAGGCAGAGGTTCTTCACAACACTTATGACAGACTCAAAAACGTCATGGATTCAACCGGTGAAGCCTATGAGCTGATTTTTGTAAATGACGGCTCCAGCGACGACAGCATTCATATGCTGAAGTCGCTGGCAAACACTGATCCGGCCGTAAAATGCCTGAATTTCTCAAGAAACTTCGGACACCAGATAGCGATCACCGCAGGAACGGACTACGCAGCGGGAAAAGCGATCGTCGTCATTGACGCGGATTTGCAGGACCCGCCCGAACTGATTTTGGAAATGGCGGAGAAATGGCGTGAAGGCTATGACGTCGTTTATGCCGTCCGGACGAAGCGGGAAGGAGAAACGTTTTTCAAAAAACAGACAGCCTCCATGTTTTACCGCACCCTGAGAAAGCTCACGGATGTTGACATCCCCGTCGATACGGGAGACTTCAGGCTCATGGACCGCAAAGTCGTCAAAGAACTGAACAAATTGAAAGAGAAAAATCCGTTTGTACGCGGACTCGTCAGCTGGCTCGGCTTCAATCAAACGGCCGTGTACTATGAACGCCGCGAACGGCTCGCCGGCGAAACGAAGTATCCGCTCAAGAAAATGCTGAAGCTTTCGCTGGACGGAATTACATCGTTCTCCTTCCAGCCGTTAAAACTGGCGAGCTACTCAGGAATCGTGCTTTCCGCGATCGGCTTTATATACGCCTTTATCGTCGTCTGCCTGAAGCTGTTCACGACAAGCACCATTACCGGCTGGTCTTCGATGATCATCCTGCAATGCTTGTTCAGCGGATTTATCCTGATCATCCTCGGAGCGATCGGCGAATATATCGGACGGATTTATGACGAAGTCAAAGACCGGCCGCTTTATATCATAGACGGAAAATACGGATTTGAAGAAAAGAGACAGGCAGCCGCCCCTCAGCGGCATATCATGTAACAAAAAAGAGATACAAAAGGAGAGATTTCGATGAGCATACTCGTTGCCGGAGGAGCCGGCTATATCGGCTCCCACGCCGTATACACGTTAATTGAGAAACATGAAAAAGTCGTCGTTGTCGATTCCCTGGCAACAGGGCAAGCGGAAGCCGTCCATCCCGAAGCCGTTTTTTATCAGGGAGACATCAGGGACCGGCATTTTCTCAAACAGGTATTCGCCAACGAGGACATCGAAACCGTCATGCATTTCGCCGCCACTCCGATTTCCTCGAAGTCAGACAGCGTGTTTGCCTCCTTTAACGAAAACATCACAGGTATGGAAACGCTGCTTGCGGTCATGAAGGAATTCGGCGTCGGCCGGATCGTCTTTGCTTCAAGCGCCTCTGTTTACGGGAACGCCAAAGACGGTCCGATTACAGAGGAAACAGAGCCCCGGCCCGTACACCCGCACGGAAAGGCAAAATGGACGATGGAGAAAATGCTGATGGAAGCCGAAAAAGCGTCCGGACTGAAATATGTCATTCTTCGCTCTTTCAATGCGGGAGGCGCGCTTCTGGCCGACGCCGAAGACAGCGATACGCATCTGATTTCAAATGTTCTTCGCGCCGCGCTCGGACAAAAACCTTTTATATCTTTATCATACGACGGCCACACGGCGGCAGAAGGGACATGCATCCGCGACTACGTCCACGTCCAGGATTTGGCGGAAGCCCATGTGCTCGCTGTCAGCCATTTGAGAAAAGGCGGCGAAAGCCGGACATTCAACCTCGGGTACGGAGAAGGCTATTCCGCCGAACAAGTCATCCAGGCCGCCCAATACGTTACAGGCATCAGCCTGATCAACATGCGTTACGCAGAAGGCAGCGGCAGCGCTCCCGACACGCTGATCGCTTCCTCCTCCAGAGCCAGGAAAGAGCTGGGCTGGACCCCCAAGCACAACAGCCTGATCGCGATTATCCGCGACGCCTGGAACTGGCATTCTGCCAATCCGAATGGATATGGAGCGCGGCGGGTGAGGCAGGGTTGAAAATGCCGGGAAATGTGAACTGCACCTTAGCCGCTGTCTAAGGTGCAGTTTTTTTACGGTCTCTTCATCATGTTGTCGAATAACTTACGATATGATTCACACTCTGTACTTTCGGAAAAACAGACAGGTAACCTTTTAGTTTCCCAGACTGTATTGTCTTATTTAACTTTTTTCTCTTACTATATGATGTTTTGAGAAAAATGAGAAAAGGCCTGAACAAAAACTCTTCAGTCCCGCTAGTCGTCAATTCCTAAATCAACTAAGTAAGCGGTTGGCTGTTTTTTGTTTTTTTGTAAATCGATCAATACATTAACAGAGCCTGCTGTACCGATTGTCTTCCCATGATAGGAAATATACAAAACTACATAATCTTCATTAAAATATTGAATATTAGCTATCCTTGCATCGCCCGCATCAAAACCCATCTCCTTCGCAATTTGTTTGAAGTCAATCTTAAATTGAGCTTCATATTTTTCATTTCCTTTTAGATAATTATCCACTGTTTGTATCTGTTGAATACCAACAGGCATTACATTTGTTTCTTTTTCTTTAACTCCGTTAATATAAACATATTTACCGTCTTCGCTTAAATAATCATCTTTATTAATATCAATTAATCGATTGGTCCTTTTATCTAAAATCATATCATCAAAAAATAAAAGCGAATATCTTCCCGATTTGTCTATCTCGGAGAATAAATCATAGTAATCTTTTAACTTTCCTGTTGCTAATGTGTTTTGTAGTTTTTCTTTAGTGATAACAGCCGACTCAATATTTGTTAAGTCTTGCGTTATGAAAAGTCCTATTGTGCTATTAATAGGATCTTTGCTAAAATCTTGAATTTCCAGGGGGAACTTAGGAGTGTATCATTGAGACGGAGTAATGAAAAACGAATGATAAGATTCATCGTTTGGGCGGGGACTTTCAGTAAGGGACAGGAAATGCTTCTGTTCTTGCCGCTTCTTCCGCCAAACTCAAATATCGCAGTTATTGGGACGCCTAGATCTGTCATTCCTCCAATTTAAATGGATATAAGCCATGGTCAGATGAAGCACGGATAAAATCAACAGTCAAAATGGCGGCTTTTTTGTATATGTCACAGGAGTATTGGAAATAATTTATTATTGTGAAAATATAATGGCGGGTTGATTTTTAACGGTTGTCGGGATAAAATACAGTCAAAATAACAAATAGCATTCTTGTATATAATCAGTAATAGGGTCTGATTGTTTCTACCTAGCAACCGTAAATCGCTAGACTACAAGAAAGTTTGATAGATTTGAACACGAAAATAGGACGGTTTCGCCATTCCATCTATTTTACGTCAGCTCTTATTTTTCATGCTTTCTGTATTGTCAGAATCTATGAAAAAATAAGAGCCTTTTTATTTTCAAAAAATATTTTGGGAGTTGGGATCATGTATTTTTTAATTAATATTTTGGGTATTTTTGTCGTCATGGCCGTTGTTTTTTTATGTTCCCCGCAAAAGAAAAAAGTAAAGTGGAGACCGATCCTTTCTCTCCTTGTACTTGAACTGTTGGTAACATGGTTTATGCTCGGGACGAAGATTGGCGGCTCTGTCATTAACGTAATCGCCTCATTCTTCTCTTGGCTGATAGACTGCGCGAAAGACGGCATCGCGTTTGCTTTTCCGTCCGTGATGAGCAATCCGACGGTCGACTTTTTCTTCAGCGCCTTGCTGCCGATTATTTTTGTCGTCACATTCTTTGACATTCTGTCTTATTTTGGCATCCTGACGTGGCTGATCGATAAGATCGGCTGGGTGATTTCAAAAGTATCCAAGCTTCCTAAATTGGAAAGTTTCTTTTCGATTCAAATGATGTTTTTGGGCAACACGGAAGCGCTGGCCGTCATTCGTCAGCAATTGTCCGTGCTAAAGACAAACCGTCTATTGACGTTCGGCATCATGAGCATGAGCAGCATCAGCGGTTCGATCATCGGCTCTTATTTGGCGATGGTTCCGGCCACATATGTATTTACGGCCATTCCTTTAAACTGTTTAAACGCGTTGATCCTGGCGAGCATTTTAAACCCGGTCGAAGTTAAGAAAGACGAAGACATCATTTACGTGCCGCCGAAGGAAGAAAAGAAGGACTTCTTCTCAACGATTTCCAACAGCATGATGGTCGGCATGAACATGGTAATCGTCATTTTGGCGATGGTCATCGGATATGTTGCGTTAACGTCATGCGTAAACGGCATCTTAGGTCTGATCATGCACGGCTTGACGATCCAAAAAATCTTTTCGTACATCTTCAGCCCGTTCGCGTTCTTGCTCGGTTTATCATGGAATGACACGATGTATGTCGCACAGCTGATGGGCATGAAGCTTGCCACAAACGAATTTGTGGCGATGATGGATTTAAAAACGCAGTTACAATCGCTTCCGCCGCACACAGCCGCGGTCGCAACGACGTTTTTAGTCTCCTTTGCTAATTTCAGCACCGTCGGCATGATCTATGGAACATATAACTCTTTATTTAAAGAAGACGAAAAATCTGCGGTTATCGGTAAAAACGTCTGGAAGCTGCTTGTCAGCGGAATTGCCGTCTCACTGTTGAGCGCAGCGATTGTCGGGTTGTTTGTGTGGTAATTCGATTAAAGGTTAAAAACTTGCCATTTAGTTGGCAAGTTTTTTTTGCGGCAAAAAGTAAAGGAACCTTTACAATTATTTAAATTTCCAATATAATGAGGGCAAGGTTGTAAAGCACCCTTTACAGTTATATGGAGGGCATCTTAAATTGAAAAACAAATTAGCGGAGTACCGAAAAAATAATAAATATTCTCAAGATAAATTAGCTGAAATCCTTGGAGTAAGCCGGCAAACGATTATTTCAATTGAAAAAGGCAGGTATAATCCGTCTCTGCCTCTTGCGCTTCAAATCGCGCGTACTTTTAATACACAGGTGGAGAGCATCTTTTTTTTAGATGATGAGCAGTAAAAACGTTATGAGGAGGATCATACATGACATATCGAAAAAGTTACAATATCATTGGAGGATTATTTGTATTTATATTTGTTGCTAAAGCGTTCTTTGGAATAGCCGCTGGTTCCTTATCCTGAGCTTTTATGTGGGGTGCATTATCCTTTTTAAGTTTTGCTCAAGGCTACCTCTACCCGCAATTCGAACAAAAGGATGAAAGAGCACAACTCATCAGACAAAAAGGAATGCAGTATTCCATGATCGCATTATCTGTGTATTTTCTTGTACTTATATTCGGAATGCAGCTGGGCTTTTTTACATTGGCGGCATTTGATATTTTACGTATTTTGGTTTCCTTGCAGATTATCACGTTATTTTCTTCGTGGATGATTCTATCCAAAAAGTTTTGATTTAAAAGAGCAGGCTCCTAAGTGCCTGCCCCTTTTTTTTATACCGTCCTCTCCCAATGACGGTGCATACCGACCGCTTCGATCAGCTCTTTACTGAATGCATCGAGCGCATCGCCGCTGGCCGCCGTTACGATGCCGGGCTCTGAGAGCGCACGGATGCCGGCCGCGGACGTCAGAAGGTCAACTCCTTCGCTTGCGGCTCCGATCGCTTTAAAATGGCTGAACGCTTCATTGATGAAGTCCAACGCGGCCTTTTGTTTCTTCAGCCGTTCAATGCTGTCTTTGCCGCCTGGAATATAAACGGCGTCATACAGCACAGAATCGGCGGTCTGCAGTGTATTTCCGGCTTCGATTTCTTTGCCGTTGTCTCCTCTCACTGCGCCTAAATGCGAGCTGATGACATCGGGAACAAGCCCGGCTTTAAGGAAGGCTGTGAGGACCCGGATAACTTCGGAATGGTTGAAGCCGTCTTCGGCTAAAATCGCAACCGTTCTTGTCAGCGGTGATTTCCTCGTGTTCTCCTGGCTTAGTGCCGGGGATTTGAGCGTCACTTTTGAGCTTTCATCTTTTTCAGGCGGCTTCACGCCGACTCCGGCAGCCATTTGTTTCGCCAGTTTCCGGTCGACCTTGTTGAACATCTCGACGACCTGCTTGCGAACGTCCTTGCTTTTGACTTTTCCGACCTCAAAACGGAACGCCGATACAATATGTTCTTTTTCGACCGGAGACATACTGTTCCAAAAAAGCTTCGCCTGAGAAAAATGATCTTTAAAGCTGTCGCTGCGCCGGCGGATTTTCCGGCCTTCGACTTTTTCCTGATAATGTATATATCCGCCTTCCTCTTCAGAAGCAGGGGCGGGATCGTTCTGCTGCAGCGAATTTTTATGATATGCGACAGGGCCGGTATTGATCGTCATGCGGTGATAGCCGTCATACTGGTTGTTGTGAAACGGGCAGACCGGCCTGTTGATCGGAATTTCGTGAAAGTTCGGGCTGCCCAAGCGGATCAGCTGTGTATCGGTATAGGAAAACAGCCGGCCCTGAAGAAGCGGGTCGTTCGTAAAATCGATGCCCGGAACGACATTGCCCGGGTGGAACGCCGCCTGTTCCGTTTCCGCAAAGACGTTGTCCTGGTTTCGGTTTAACGTCATTTTCCCGATGATCCGAACCGGAATCATCTCTTCCGGCCACAGTTTCGTCGGATCGAGGATATCAAAATCAAACTTAAACTCGTCTTCTTCATCGATCATTTGTACGCCAAGTTCGTATTCTGCACCGTCTCCTCTTTCGATGGCTTCCCACAGATCGCGCCGGTGAAAATCCGGATCTTTGCCGGCTATTTTTTGGGCTTCGTCCCAGACAAGCGAATGGACGCCCAGCACCGGCTTCCAATGAAACTTCACAAAACGGGCTTTGCCTTTATCATTCACGAATCTGAACGTATGAACGCCAAAACCTTCCATCATCCGATAGCTGCGCGGAATCGCCCTGTCCGACATCGCCCACATGATCATGTGCGCCGTCTCCTGATTGTTGGCGACAAAATCCCAAAAGGTATCGTGCGCCGTGGACGCCTGCGGGATTTCATTGTGAGGCTCCGGTTTAAAAGCATGCACCAAATCAGGAAACTTAATGGCATCCTGGATGAAAAAAACGGGGATGTTATTGCCGACGAGGTCGTAGTTCCCTTCCTCCGTATAAAATTTCACGGCAAATCCCCTGACATCGCGGACGGTATCGCCTGACCCCCTTGAGCCTGCAACCGTCGAAAACCGGACGAAGACAGGCGTTTTCACAGAAGGATCCTGAAGAAATTTCGCTTTTGTATACTTTGTCATCGGTTCGTACACCTGAAAATGGCCATGCGCTCCGAATCCCCTCGCGTGAACGACGCGCTCCGGAATCCGTTCATGGTCAAAGTGGGTGATCTTTTCCCTAAAGTGGAAGTCCTCCATCAGCGTGGGGCCGCGCGTCCCGGCCTTTAATGAATGCTCATCCTCAGATATGCGCACACCCTGGTTCGTCGTCATTTTTTTGCCGCGGTTGTCGGTCCGGTAGTATTCAAGCTGTTCATCCTTGCTGTTTTCATCGACCTTGCGGCGTTCATCCTTACTCATGACAGCTCCCTCCCGTTTTTTGTTTCATGCGGATTCTTTTAGGATGCTGTTTTATGATATACCCTGTTTTGAAGTTTCATAAACTTGAAGATGCGGGCAAAAGATTCAATTGACAGCAAATCGTATTTGTGTAAAATTAGAAATAATTATTTAGATAATTCTAAAATTTATTACACTGACTTTTGCAAACGCTTTCTTTAGGGGTTCTTTTAATAAAAGGCTTCATACGGCTTTTAAAAAGAAAACATCATTTGGAGGGAACGGTTTATGCTGTCGATTTTAGGATTTATGATGATTATTGTGTTCATGTACCTGATTATGTCCAACCGTGTATCCGCTTTGACCGCTTTGATCCTTGTCCCGATCGTTTTTGCGCTGATCGGCGGTTTTGCGGGCGGACTCGGCGACATGATGCTGAAAGGCATATCTGATATAGCGCCGACAGGAATCATGCTGTTATTCGCCATTCTTTATTTTGGCATTATGATAGACGCCGGCTTGTTTGATCCGATTATTAAGCAAATCCTGACATTCGTTAAAGGAGATCCGTTAAAAATCGTAGTCGGCACAGCCCTTTTGACGATGATGATTTCGTTGGACGGTGACGGTACCACGACATACATGATTACGATCGCGGCGATGCTTCCGCTCTACAAGCGGCTCGGGATGAATCCGCTTATACTGGCGGGGGTCGCGATGCTCGGCTCAGGCGTGATGAACATTATTCCGTGGGGCGGTCCAACCGCGCGCGTGCTGACCTCCCTCAAGCTAGACACGTCGGAAGTGTTTACCCCGCTGATTCCGGCAATGATCCTAGGACTTCTATGGGTCATCTTTGTCGCTTATGTCCTCGGCAAAAGAGAACGCAAAAGGCTCGGGGTTGTGGATATTGAATATCAATCTTCCGTCAAAACGACATCGGAAACGTCAGCGGCCTCAGAGGCGCCGTCATTCAAACGCCCGTCCTTGCTATGGTTCAATTTTTTGCTGACGGTTGTGTTGATGGTTGCGTTGGTTACCAACCTGCTGCCGCTCCCGATTTTGTTCATGACCGCTTTTGCCATCGCTTTAATGGTCAATTATCCTAAGCTTAAAGAGCAGCAGGACCGTATATCCGCTCACGCCGGGAATGCTTTGTCGGTCATTTCCATGGTGTTTGCAGCCGGAATTTTCACCGGTATCCTGTCGGGGACGAAGATGGTTGATGCCATGGCCAATTCCCTCGTATCATTAATTCCGGATTCAATGGGTCCGCATTTGCCGATTATTACGGCGATCACAAGTATGCCGTTTACGTTCTTCATGTCAAACGATGCCTATTATTTCGGCGTCCTTCCTATTATCGCAGAAGCGGCATCAAACTACGGAATCGATGCGGCCGAAATCGGCAGAGCTTCGCTTTTAGGGCAGCCTGTCCACTTGCTCAGCCCGCTTGTTCCGTCAACATACCTTCTCGTCGGAATGGTCGGCGTCACCTTTGGCGATCATCAAAAATTCACATTAAAATGGGCGATCGGTACGACCATTGTGATGACGATTGCAGCGGTGATACTCGGCATTATCTCGTTTTAACGATAAAAGCACCCCTTCGTGACAAAGGGTGCTTTAAACTGCTTAATCCAGGTTCTCGCCATTTGCAGCGATCAGCTCTTTGTACCAGTAAAAGCTTTTCTTTTTGATCCGGCGCAGGTCTTTCAAATCGAATTCGTCGCGGTTCACGTATATAAATCCGTAGCGCTTTGAGCAGCCTTGGTGCGTCGAAATCAAATCGATCGCCGACCATGGCGAATAGCCGAAGACATCGACGCCGTCCGTTATCGCCAATTGGATTTGCTGAATATGCTGCTTTAAATAGTCGATCCGGTAGTCATCATTAACGACGTCTCCGTCCTCAAGCTTGTCGAATGCGCCGAGGCCGTTTTCGGTAATGATGAGCGGAAGCTGGTAGCGGTCATAAATTTCCCTCAGTGTGGAACGGAAGCCGACGGGATCGATTTCCCAGCCAAATTCGTTTTTCTTCAGATGGGGGTTGCTGCTTCCCCTGTATACGCCTTCCTCGCCTGTCTGCAAATGCTGGTCTCCGCCGCGGGCCGCTGTATCGCTGCCGTCGTTTTTACTCGCTTCAGCCGTTTGCGACGTATAGTAATTGAACGCGATAAAGTCCGGTTTGGCGGAGCGCAGAATCTCCATATCCCCCTCGGCAATAGCCGGCGTACAGCCTTTTTCTTTCATATATGCCCATGCTGTCGTATTGTAGCGGCCGTACACAGCCATGTCTAAGTACAGCCAGTTTCGGATCGCATTATAGTTAAATGCGGCTAAAATATCCTCCGGTTTCGATGAAGCAGGGTAAATCAGCGCGATATTTGGAGCCGGCCCGATCTTTGCATCAGGCAGAAGCTGATGACACAGATTGATCGCTTTCGCCTGGGCGACCAGCATGTGGTGATTTTGCTGATACAGCTCTTTTTTCGGATTTTCCAGGTTCTCATCAAGCGTGCCGAGCGCGGAACCGTGCAGGATCATCATGTTTTGCTCGTTGATGGTCAGCCAGTATTTCACACGGTCGCCGTAGTGTTCAAAAAGGATTTTCGCATATATTTCAAAGGCGTCAACCGTTCTCCTGTCAGACCAGCCGCCTTTTTTCTGAAGCGCATTCGGCAGGTCGAAGTGGTACATCGTCACGATCGGCTCGATGTTATATTTGAGAAGCTCATCGATCAGATTGCTGTAAAATTCGATGCCCTTCGGATTGATCTCACCGTCCCCATCCGGTATGATGCGCGTCCAGGCGATTGAAAAACGGTACGCTTTGAATCCCATTTCGGCAAACAGCGCGATATCCTCTTTATAGCGGTGGTAGTGGTCGCTCGCGACTTGAAAATCGGTCGTTCCTTCCGGATAGCTTTCGCGCGCATCAATGACGGACGGTCCTTTTCCGTCTTCATTCCAAGCGCCTTCCACCTGATATGCGGAAGTGGACGCCCCCCACAAAAAACCTTCTGGAAACTTGGCTAAAGTGCTGTATTTCATCTTCTATTCCTCCTATACAGATTACATTAATGTGATGATCCAGTCATCCGGTTTGATCCGTTTTTGGCCGGTCCTGATGACATCGCCGTATCGATCTGAATTTGTCACCACGATCGGCGTTTTCACGTCAAATCCTTCCCGTTTCAGCGCCTCTAAATCGAATTCTGCGAGAATATCACCCCGTTTCACGGTTTGCCCTTGTACGGCTTTTGGATAAAAATGCTTTCCTTCCAATTTTACGGTATCCACTCCGATATGAATGAGGATTTCGGCTTTGCTTTCCGTCGTGATGCCGTATGCATGCCCTGTCGGAAATACCGTTGAGACAACGCCGGCCGCCGGTGCAGTGACGATTCCTTTCGCCGGGAGTACCGCAACGCCTTTGCCAAGCGCCTCAGACGAAAAGACTGTATCAGATACTTCGGTTAACAGAAGCACTTCTCCTTGCAAAGGGCTGTAAATCTGTTCTCCGCCATGCTGCTTTTTTTCGTCCGCGGGATCATCGAATCCGACGATGTAAGTGAGCACGATCGATAATATGAACGAGACGGAGATGCCGATAATAAACCCGGGAAAGCCCGGTCCGTAAAAAATCGGAATGGTCAACAGCCCCGGGGCGCCTGACGCGATCGCGATGCTGTGGGAATAGCCGATAATGGCTCCGCCTGCCGCCGCGCTGATGACACCGCATACAAACGGCTTTTTCAGCCTGAGGGTCACCCCGTAAACGGCAGGTTCGGTAATGCCGAAAATTCCCGTTATAGCGGCAGATCCCGCCAAAGCCTTCAGCTTTTTGTTCTTCGTCTTCAACATCACGCCGAAGGCCGCCCCTGTTTGGGCAAAAACGGCCGCCGCCGTCGCCGGTTTGATGTAATCCTTTCCATGGACGGCGATGTTGTTGAGAATGACCGGGACGATGCCCCAATGAATCCCGAAGATAACAAGGATCTGCCACAGTGCCGCGATGAGCGCCCCGGCCAGAATTGGACTGATGTCAAAAATCGACAAGATCGCCGCGGCGATGCCGTTTCCCGTATAAACCCCGAGCGGACCGAACACGATTAAGGTCAGCGGTACCATGATGACCAGGCAAATGAGAGGGGTGATAAAGTTTTTGACGCTTTCATGGATGAAGCGCATACAAAACTTTTCGAGATAGCTCATCACAAATACGGCAAGGATAATCGGAATAACGGTTGACGTATAATTCATCAAGACGACGGGAATAGCGAAAAATTCCGTATCCGCGCCGCTGTTTTTCAATTCAATGATCGACGGATAAATGAGCGCCCCGGCTATCGTGAGCGCCACAAACATATTCGCTCCGAATTTCTTAGCTGCCGTAACGGCCAATAGTAATGGCAAAAAGTAAAATAAGCTGTCTGCGGCCGCGTATAAAATCGTATATGTCGTCTCTTCGGCAGTCAGCCAGCCGGCGTTCGTACATATTAAAAGCAGCCCTTTTAAAATCCCCGCCCCCGCCATGACGCCGAGGAGCGGCGTGAAGATGCTGGATATGATGTCGACCAGTCTCCCGGCGAGATTTCCTTTTTCGTCCCGGCTTCCGCCTGCTTGTGCATTCTCCAGAACGCCGGACATGCGGCCGATCTCTTTGTAAACCTCAGGGACGTGATTGCCGATGACGACTTGAAACTGTCCCCCGCTCTCGACAACCGTCACGACTCCGTCGATGTTTTCAATCGCCTCCTTGTCGGCCTTAGAACGGTCTTTCAGCTTGAAGCGCAGCCTTGTCGCACAATGGACAAGAGAAGCAACATTTGTTTCCCCTCCGATATGAGTCAAAATCTGTTTGGCTAATGATTGAAAATCCATCTGTGATCATCCCCTCACTTGGAACCTATGTATCTATGAAAAAGAAAAAACCTAAACAAAGCCTGTGAAAAGGCTTCGTTTAGGTTTTGCCTGCCTTAAGCAGTAACAATCCGTATGTGAGCGTATGAAAATAAAAAAACTAAATCGCCATGAAAAGAGACTTCTGCCCCTGTCCCATAGCAATTTAGGTTTTGCCTGCATCATCAGTAACAATCCTAAAATAGATGGTGGTGTTGTTGTTTATATTCAAATTAGCACACATTTTCCCTATTGTCAACGCTTTCATTTTCTGATCACGCCTGATGAACAACCCTTTCAATATGGATCGTTAAGTAGAGCAATTCTTCGCTCGTCAGCTTCCAGCCGTATTCTTTTTCAATATACTGCTTGATTTTATTTGTACATCCATAAGCGTCCCGGTATTTATTTTTTACGGTGTCAAATAAAAAATCGTCTTTGCTTTCCATGTAGGACCCGCTGAACAGGCGCTGCGCGAAAAACTTCAAATGAGTAATAAACCGGTAATAGTGAAGCGACTCTTCGTCAAAATCGACATGAAAGTGGTACTTCACAATGCTTAATATTTCCTGCATGACCTTCGTAATATTGACGATGTTCGGCATTTCTTCATTGAGCTCGGCGTTTACGATATGAAGCGCGATAAAGGCAGCTTCATCCTCCGGAAGTTCAATGCCGGTTTTGTTTTTAATCATCAAAAGCGCCTCTTTGCCGATGGCAAATTCATCTTTATAAAGCCGTTTCGTTTCCCAGAGCAATGCGTTTTTAATATCCATCCCTTTTTTATGCCTTTCGATGGCAAAATGGATGTGATCGGTCAGCGACACGTATATGCTGTCGTTCAGCTTTTTTCCGAGCCGCATTTTTGCCAGGCTGATGATTTCCTCCGTCATCTCCATAAATTCGATCGGTATTTCATCGAGAAGCGTTTTAAATCGTTCTGAGATGTCTTTATTATCAAGCCTGAAAATCTTCTCTATCCTTGATTCATCAACCATTTCACCGGGTTTTTTCTGAAAGGCGATTCCCCTGCCCATGACCACAAGCTCCTGATCCCGTTCGTCTAAAACACTGACCACATTATTGTTGATCACCTTGGCTATTTTCACTGGTGCACCTCCCGTTTATTAGAAATGAAGGGGATGTTTTATATTTCTTTTTTCATATTGTTACACATTGATTGTACAACCTTTTTAAACCAGGTCAATATGTTTAAGTCAATTGTTCAGGAGTTTTTCTATTCTGGGCATGAAAAAAGAGCCGCTTCACGGCTCTAATAAATGCATTTATTTGGAAAATACTATTAATATCGCCAGTACAGCAAGAAGCAGAACGGTCCCGTACAGCGCGTCTTTTGCGCCAAGCCGGGGCGTTTGATAATACGTCCGGTCTCTCGTGCCCGTAAAACCGCGCGCTTCCATTGCCACCGCAATTCTTTCCGATTTCCGGATGCCTTGGGAGAACAATGGGAGCGAATATGCGATAAAGGCTTTCCAGCTGTTTTTTTGTTTATAGCCCCTGATTTTATGCGCGGCTTTCATTTGCGAAAGCTCTGATTGAAAGAGCGGAACAAACCGGAATCCGGCCAGCAGCCCATAAGCCCATTTCGGCGACAGCCTGCATTGATGAATTAAGCTCATGATGAATGACGTTAAATCGGTCGTTGACGTAAACAGGAGTCCGTATGTGACAAACCCGAGCATCCGCAAAGCGATCGTCAGGCCGTTTCCCAGGCTCTCCTTCGTCACATGGAACCATGCCCATTGCCAAAGCGTTTCCTCGCCTTTTCCAAAAGCGGCCATCATCCAGCAGACGAGAACGAAAAAAAGCAAATATGGCAGCAGGCGCTTCGCCAAATATGCAGCCGTCCAGCCTCCGAAAACGATGCCGGTCATCACCGCGAGAAGCCATATGAAAAAAGTCGGCTTCGGGTTTGAAACGGTCATTAATATACACATGACAAGCAGATGAAAAAAAAGCTTTCCGGCAGGATTCAATGTTGAAAGGTACGAATCATTGCTTTTCATACCGGCACCTTCTTCTCTCTGGCATGCATCAGTTTGTAGTGAAGCGGCGGAACGATCGAGAACCGGCGGATGAGGCTCCGATCGGAAAATAAACGATAAGGCGTTCCCTGGTAAGCCGCTTTCCCTTTGTGAAACACGATGACTTGATCAGAGTGCCGGTCGACGATATCCATATCATGGGTCACCATGATGATTGAGGTTCCCCGTTCCTGCCGTTCTTTTAAGCGTTTAATCAGCTCGCCGGACGTTTTTTCGTCCTGTCCGAATGTCGGTTCATCAAGGAGAAGCAAATCTTGATCAAACAAAAGCATCGGCGCCACGCTCAGGCGCCTTTTCTGCCCCAGGCTCAATGTGAACGGGTGGGCCTTTCGATGTGATGTGAGCCCGAACTCTTGTAACAGGCCGGACGTTTTTTTCTCAATCTCTTCCTCAGACCAGTTTCTCTGTCTCGCTCCGTACGCGATTTCCTCAAAGACCGTATCCTGAATAAATTGGAGCTCCGGGTTTTGAAAGACGAAGCCGGCCTTGTCATACAATTCCTTGTCAGACCATTTTTTCAGCTCGCAATCCTCCAAATAAATGCGTCCTTTTCTCACCGCTTCCAAGCGGATCAGGCTTTTGAGAAACGTGCTTTTCCCGCTGCCGTTCTCCCCGATGACCGATACCCAGGCGCCTTTTGGAATCTGAACGTTGATGCCGTCCGCAACCGTTTTTTTCCGATAGCCGATCGCGGCATCTTCGGTGCGGATCAATGTCCTGCTTTTGGGCGTTCCGCTTTCTTCCGCACGTTCTTTTATTTTCAGTTCGGCAGACAGCTTGACGGCAAGCGGATGGTTCTCATCCCGGACGACTTCCTCCCATACAGCCGGATACAGCTTGGGCAGCCAAATGCCGGCCTCCTTCATTTGCCGCTGAAAGAGACGGAGAATGTCCCCGGGTTTTCCGTCGCCGATGATCCGGCCGTTTTTGTTTAAAAGGATGACGCGGTCCATCCATTCGATGCAGCCGTCCAATACATGCTCGACAAACACCATCGTCTGTCCCGTTTTTTCAGAGACGTCTTTCAGCAGGGCAAAGATCGCGTTCCGGCTGACCGGATCAAGCTGCGCTGTCGGCTCGTCAAAAAACAGCACTTCCGGTTCCAAAGCCAAAAGGCACGCCAGCGCGAGCCGCTGTTTCATGCCCCCTGACAAAGTCTCAATCGGCGTTTTCTTATCAACATTCAGCCCGACCTGATCCATGAGAGAAGAGATCATCCGCTCCATCTCTTCGCGGGGAACACAGCGATTTTCCAGGCTAAAGGCGATTTCTTCATCGACCCGAAGCATGCAGAATTGCGAATCCGGATCCTGAAACATGACACCGGCGCTTTTCCTGCGGTTTACCTCGCCTTTGACTTCGGCTTCAATGTGTTCGGGAATCATTCCGGAAAGCACCGAAATCAATGTCGATTTTCCGCTTCCGCTTGGCCCGAGTATCAGCACCTTCTCTCCCTTTTGAATGGATAGACTCACGCTGTCCAATATCGTTTCCGAACGGTTGTAAAAGCTAACGGATAGATTATTGCATCCTAGATACGAATTCATTTGATTCATCCTTTTTCCGCTGTTCCTTCATGATCTCATATTGGTCGAGCACACCTGTTTTTGCGAGCGCCCCGACCACTGCTTTGGCGAGCCAGCCGCCGAGAATGATTCCGCTGATGACCTGAATGACAAATATCAGAATCAGCGTTTCCGTCGTATAGTAGCCAAAGCCGTTCGCGATCAGGCTGTAGGTCATGCTGCCGACGGCCGCAAGCGCTCCGGACAGCATGAGGGTAAACAGGTTATAGCGTTGATAACGAAACATTGCAAAAGCAATTTCCGCTCCCGCCCCCTGGAAAACGCCGATGAGCAGTGAAGATAACCCAAAATGGCTTCCCGTCAGCAGTTCAACCGCCGCAGCTGCCGTCTCGGCAATCAGCGCCGCCCCCGGTTTGCGGATGATACAGGCAACGATCGGACTCGCAATCACCCATATGCCGAACATAAAGTTTGCACCGACTGGACCAACGACAGCCGAAACCGGAATCCACAAGGTGGACCACCCTAAATAAATCACACCGCAGGCGACTGACAATATTACGGTCATGACGACTTCTTTCATCCTCCAATTCATCGTCTCACCGCCTCCGTATTCACAGGCCAATCTTCAAGGGTATAGGCCATCTCCCAAAACCGATATTCAAGCTGGCAGCTTAACAAAAAGAGCTCTTTCATTTTCTCTTTTTCTTCCTCGTGCGCATCCTTTGCCCATTCATCCAAACGGGCGCAAAATGCCGTTGTGATCGAATCGGTCCGGTCTCCGTAAAAATGAATCCAGTCATAAAACGGATGCGACGGATCCGGCTGCACCTCATTCAGCAATGTTTGGCCGATCTCCCAATATGTCCACGGACACGGCAGCAAAACGGCTAATATGTCTCCGATCGTGCCTTCGTGCGCGGCCGTCAGCATATGGCTGATATAATGATGAGCCGACGGTGCGAGAGGATAGCCGTGCATGTTTTCATATTGCACGCCTGCGACCCGGCAAAGATTGTTGTGGGGATGCACCTCGCTGTCCAGCACAAAGGAAATCTGCCGGTTGAACATGGTCATGTCTTCCCGACTTTTGCATTTTGAAATCGCGATTCCGTAGATTTGTACAAAGGAATTCAAATACGCGACATCCTGTTTGACATAATGGATGAGCTGATCCTTTTTTAGATCGCCCGACGCCAGCCCCTTTACAAAAGGATGCTGAAAAATGGCTTTAAAGATGGGGTTTGCCTCGCGGCGAAGTTGTGCTGAAAAACTCATGAAGAAAGCCTCCTTACATTCATTTATAAAGGAAGGCACAAGGGGAAAACGGCTTCTTTATGCAAAAAAGCCGCCCCAAAATGGAGCGGCTTAAGATGATGAACTCATAAAGACACCGGCTCCACTTCCCTACGCTAGTACGAACTAGATCAGGTTCGAAGGGTCCAAGATCACCTCTTGTCTCAGCCAGCTTTATGGCTCCCCCAGTGGACTTCCTATTTCATTAACTTTTACTCTACACATCTATAAACTTCATGTCAATGCTTTAATTCAAGTATTGAATCGTCGGGATTTTTTCGACCCCGCTTGCATAGTAGTAGTTTAATACACTGAAGAAATCGATAGACTTACCCGTTTTTAAATCGACGATGAGAATATGATCGCCGTATTCAAAATCGTTGTCATCGATCCTTCTCGGCGTCACCTTTCCAAGCGTATCAACAAACGAACCTTCATAGCCGACGCCGGATTGAAAGGCGGATTGGTGGTGCATAAACAATGTCCCTTTATCGAGATAGACCATGATGGCTTCTTCAGAGCTGGCATAGCTTGCTTTGTATGACACAGGTGCCGAAACCGATTTGACCTTTGCATCTGCAATCTCGTGAGTCCGCTGGGTGTAGCCGCCGCCATACGGAAAATAAAAGACTCTCTTCCAGTCAAGGTGGCTGTTTCCGCCGTTTTTGTTATATACAAAGGTGCCGTTGGCATAAACTGAACCGTCTTCATATTCCGCGACAAATTGCTGCAGGGAAGATGAGACAGATACAGCCGACGTAAAATGGGCCGGGTTCTTGGCGTTCATCTGAATCGTATAGGTATCTCCGACATCTCCCGCCGAAAAAACCCTGAGCGCATAGTCGCCTTTTGGAAGCTCATTGAGTGCGATCAAATTGCCGGCTGACGCGGATATATTCGTCGGGATGGCTTGTCCTTTTTCCCAGTCAACGACGTAAAGCTGCACGTTATAGTCGGCATTGTTTGATAGGATTCTCGCGATGAATGTTCTGTCTGAAGGCGTGCTGAAAAACCACAGATCGTCCTTGTTGGTTTCCGTCAGTGTGGCCTGGTGCTGAAAGGATTGTTCTGAAGAAGAATAGTTTGATTTGATGGAAGCTTTGGGTTTTGCTACGTTCAGAGACTGCCCGTCTTTATTGAGTCTGTAGGATTCTTTTATATTGGCCCGGTCGATCGCAATGTTTTCCCGTTTGACTTCAAGCTTTTGCTGGTAGTCTGCAATCTCTTTTTCCTTCTTCGGCGGTTCGGCTCCTTCTGCCATCGCCGGAATCGACGAGATCATAAGCGAAACGGCGAACATGAATGAAAATCGTTTAAACCTCTTTCCCAACTCACTTCACTCCTTTTCTTCATCTCTATTTCATCATAACGCAAAATTACAGAATTTGGTATAGATTGATATTTTTTAAAAAATGAATCAATTTTCTGAAACTTCCACTGGGCGCAATCCGTCTTATCTATTGAAAGGCAAATTTCAATTGGAGGGGATAGATATGATGATGTTTATCTTGATTTTGACAATGACCGTGTATTTGTTCTACTCATTCAGCAAAGACAACCGGCCGGCCAAAAGAAGCGACAAAGCTCATCAGAATGTGATTGTGCTTCGGGAACATCCTTTGATTGCCCCTTCCAATGATGCCAATTGCTAAAATATTTTTATACAAACGAGCAAGCCGCCTGTCATACAAGGCGGCTTTTTCACGGCAATTTACGGCTGAAACTGCTCGGCTTCCGTCGAGCCTTTTAGCGCCGTCGTAGAAGAAGTCCCTCCTGTGACGACCTGTGCGACTTCGTCAAAATAGCTCGTTCCGACTTCACGCTGGTGCCTTGTCGCCGTATAGCCGTGGACTTCGCTGGCGAACTCGGCCTGCTGCAGCTCGGAGTAAGCGACCATCCCGCGTGTTTTATATTGGCGGGCCAGTTCAAACATGCCGTGATTTAAGGCGTGGAACCCGGCGAGTGTGACGAATTGAAATTTATACCCCATTTCACTGAGATCTTTTTGAAAATCAACAATCGTTTGATCATCGAGTTTGGCTTTCCAGTTAAAAGAAGGCGAGCAATTGTACGCAAGCAATTTTCCCGGGAATTGTTCATGAATTGCCTCTGCAAACCGGCGCGCCTCATCAAGATTAGGTTCTGATGTTTCACACCAGACCAAGTCGGCGTAAGGCGCATATGCAAGCCCTCTGGCAATCGCCTGATCAAGGCCCGCCTTCGTTTTGAAAAATCCTTCTGATGTGCGTTCTCCCGTCAAAAACGGGGCATCATACTGGTCGATGTCGCTTGTGATGAGATCGGCCGCATTCGCGTCCGTCCGGGCAATGAGAACCGTCGGCACGCCCATGACATCTGCGGCGAGGCGGGCCGCAATCAAATTACGAACCGCCGTCTGCGTCGGCAGCAGCACTTTTCCGCCCAAATGTCCGCATTTTTTCTCTGATGAAAGCTGATCTTCAAAATGAACGCCAGCGGCACCCGCCTCAATCATGCTTTTCATCAATTCGAAGACATTCAGCTGCCCGCCGAATCCCGCTTCAGCATCCGCTACGATCGGTGCGAACCAATCGATCTCTTCTTTTCCTTCCATGAAGTGAATCTGGTCTGCGCGCTGGAGCGTACGGTTGATTCTTTTGACGACCTCGGGGACGCTGTTTGCCGGATACAGGCTTTGGTCAGGGTACATGCTCCCCGCAAGGTTTGCATCGGCAGCTACTTGCCAGCCGCTTAAATAAATCGCTTTCAATCCGGCCTTTACTTGCTGCATTGCCTGGTTTCCCGTCAACGCTCCGAGCGCGGGAACGAAATCTTCCGAATGGAGAAGCCGCCAAAGCTTTTCAGAGCCGCGCCTTGCGATGGTATATTCGATCTCAAGGGACCCCCTCAGGCGGATCACATCCTCCGCCTTGTACGGCCTTGTGATTCCGTTCCACCGTTCATCCTGCCAGCTCTCCTCCAATTGTTTTGCCTGTTCTGACCTCATCTCCCATTCCTCCTTATAATTTTTCATAAGCGGGTATCGTCAAAAATTCAGCGAATTGATCATCCAAAATCATTGCTTCAAAGAGCCGTCCGGCCTCTTCAAAGCGTCCTTCTTGATAATGCTTTAACCCGACGTCATCGATGATGCTCTTCATTTCTTCCTCTTTCATCGTCTTGAACATTTCTGCGGTCACGTTCCGGCCGTCATCCAGAATGCCTTGCGGATGGCGGATCCATTGCCATAATTGAGCTCTTGAAATTTCGGCCGTTGCGGCATCCTCCATCAAATGGTCAATCGGGGCAGCGCCTTTTCCGGACAGCCAGGAAGCCATATAGCGGATGCCGGCGCTGATATTTGTGCGGACGCCATTTTCCGTGATCCGCCCTGTCGGCACTTCCAGCAAATCTTTCCCTTCAACCTTGATGTCTTCACGCTTTCTATGAATCTGATTTGCTTCAGGCATATGTTCATCAAATACGTCGAGAGCCGTTTGAATCATGCCGGGATGCGCGATCCATGTCCCGTCATGCCCGTCTTTTACTTCGCGCTCCTTATCCTCGCGTATTTTCGCGAAAGCCGCAGCGTTGATATCAGGATTGTCTTTTGCAGGAATCTGCGCCGCCATTCCCCCGATCGCATGGACATTCCGCTTATGGCACGTTTTGATGACCAAAAGGGAATAGGCTCTCATGTTCGGAACCGTCATCGTCACGGCTGAACGGTCGGGAAAGATGACGTCTTCCCTGCTGCGGAATTTCTTAATGAAGCTGAAAATGTAATCCCATCTGCCGCAGTTGAGGCCTGCCGAATGTTCCTTCAATTCATACAAGATCTCATCCATTTCAAAAGCTGCCAGGATTGTTTCGATTAAGACGGTCGCCTTTATCGTGCCCTGCGGGATGCCCAAATCGTTCTGGGCGTAAACAAATATGTCATTCCATAGCCTTGCTTCAAGATGATTTTCGATTTTTGGAAGGTAGAAATAAGGGCCGCTCCCTTTGTTGATCAGCGCTTTTGCGTTATGAAAAAAATAGAGGCCAAAATCGAATAAACTTGCAGAAACCGGTTTTCCGTCAGCCAGCACGTGCTTTTCCTCCAAATGCCAGCCCCGCGGCCTGACCATGATGACCGCCGGATTCTCATTGAGCTGATACCGTTTGCCGTTTTCGTTTGTAAAAGCAATCGTCCCGCGGATCGCATCCCTTAAATTGATCTGTCCTTCCACACAGTTTTTCCACGTCGGTGAGTTGGCGTCTTCAAAATCGGCCATAAACACCTTCGCCCCTGAATTGAGAGCGTTGATCACCATTTTTCTGTCCACCGGCCCGGTAATCTCGACCCTGCGGTCTTCCAAATCCGGCGGGACCGGCGCGGCCGTCCAGTTTCCTTCCCGAATGTACTGCGTCTCTTTTAGAAAATCGGGGTCCTTTCCTTGATCAATTTCCGCCTGAACGATATTTCGCAAGTGTAATAAATCGCGCCTTCTTTTGCCGAAATGGCGTTCAAGACGCCCGACGAACTGTAGCGCTTCCTTTGTTAAAATCGCTTCATATTCCGGATTCATGTCTCCTTTGATCTGCAGCCTTCTCTCTTCTGTCTTCATCTCTCTAACCCCTTTCGCATTTTGTTATACAACAGTTACTCTCCCTTCTTCGCAAGGCAGCGCTCGCATTCCATGAAATAGGATTCAGCCTGTTCCTCCACCTGCTCCCCGCATTCAGGGCACGTTTTTTTCGGAAGTGTCCGAAAAAATTCGAGCGGGCTTTTCATGCTCATCGTTTCCCCTCCTTTTTATACAACAGATTTTTGTTTTTATTTCTGTTGTAGTACAGTATACAGCGAGAAATCGAAAATGTACACACTTTTTCCAAAATTATTTATTTTTTCCCATCGTGCAATAACAAAGAATATTTCTTTTTTTATTCATAACTTATTCATATTTTTTTTCTAAAATAGGTAACCATAAAGAGGTGAGAGATGATGAAATTAAAAAAACCTGATATCGTACTTATCTTGATTTTGCTGGCAGCACTTATTCTGAATACATATAACATCTGGCAGGATGATGCGGCCAACCAGTATTACCTGGCAGCAGTTAAAAGCATGACGAAAAGCTTCCACAATTTCTTCTATGCTTCATTCGATCCTTCGGGATTTGTATCGGTTGATAAGCCGCCGCTCGTCCTATGGATACAGACGGTCTCCGCGCTCGTATTCGGCGTTCATACGTGGAGCGTGATCCTTCCGCAGGCGCTCGCAGGAGCCGGCTCTGTCTTCCTTCTCTACATCATGATCAAGCCGAGATTCGGCAAAGGTTCAGCGCGAATCAGCGCTCTTGTTATGACACTGACGCCGATCGCCGTCGCCGTCAGCCGGACGAATAATATCGACAGCATGCTCGTATTCACGCTGCTTCTCGGTACATGGTGCCTGATGAGGGCGGCCAAGCGTGGGAAGCTGATCTGGCTGCTCGCCGCGTTTGGAATCGTCGGACTCGGATTCAATATGAAGATGCTTCAAGCCTTTATGGTCATCCCGGCCTTTTTGCTATTCTACCTGGTCGCGGCAAACGCCAAATGGAGGAAAAAAATCGCGTCGGCCGTACTGTCGCTTATCGTCCTTACCGGCATTTCCCTTTCATGGGCGCTCGTTGTCGACTACACGTCGGTGGACAGCCGTCCATATGTCGGAAGCAGCCAGAAAAACTCCGTGCTTGAACTGGCTTTCGGATACAACGGTACAGAACGGCTGCTCGGACAGACGACAGGCAATTCCCGCGGAGATATGAACGGATTTGGCGGAGATATGCAGCCGCCGAGCGAAAACAGCTTGACTGACAGCAATTCCAAATCGCAAAACGGAGGCATGCAACCGCCGAACGGAAACGGCCCGGCCGGCGGCAATGCTCAAGGCCAAAACGGAGGCGGGCTACCGCATGGCGGAGGGGGCCAGGGCGGCTTTGGCGGAGGAAACGGAGGGCCAGGCGGGGGCGGCGGCATGAACATGTTCGGCACCGGTACCGCAGGTCCGCTGAGACTGTTCCAATCCGCACTTTCCGGACAAATCAGCTGGATGCTTCCATTCGCACTGTTCGGATTGCTCGGCATGATGATCAGCTGGTTCCGCGACCGCCGCGAAAAAGCGGGGCAAATGAAAGAAACCCTTTTCTGGGCGGCATGGCTCATCCCTGTCGCAGGCTTCTTCAGCGTTGCCGGCTTCTTCCATCATTATTATTTAATTATGCTGGCACCGCCAATCGCCGCATTATCAGGAATCGGATGGTATGCGATGTACGGCTTGTACAAAAACCATAAAGACTGGGCAAGCTATTTGCTGACGGCAGCCGTGTTCATCACAGCTGCATTCCAGGTCTATATTTTAAGCGGTTATACGAATCAAATCGGCAGCGCCTGGATGTACGTTCCGGGCATCTTGGGACTCGGCCTGACGATCGCCCTTCTCATGCTCAAGCACAGCCATCCATTCGGACAACAGCTGACGATCATCAGCTTGTGCGCCCTGCTTCTCACACCGGTCTACTGGTCGGCAACACCGCTCATGTACGGCAACAGCAGCGTCCTTCCGGAAGCAGGCCCGCAGCTCAAAAGCTCATCTGGCAGCGGCATGTTCAGTTCAGATGTGGACACTGGGCTGCTCTCCTACCTTCGCAAAAATAAAACAGGCGAAGAATACCTATTCGCTACGCTGACGACTGTCACCGCCGCACCGTATATCATCAATGCCGACGAAAATGTCATGGCGCTCGGCGGCTTCAACGGCACAGATCCGATCCTGACGGTCAGCAAGCTGAAAAAACTGATCAAAGAAGGAAAAGTGAAGTACTTCCTGATCCCGGGCAACAACTCAGGCAACAGTGAGCTGGTTTCCTGGATCAAAAAACACGGTGCGAAAATTTCGTCAGACGAATACAGCGGTTCCTCAAGCACCATTCAGCAGGGCACAAGAGGCGGCCCTGGGGGCGCAGAGCAGACGTCGCTTTATAAGGTCGAATTGTAAGAATGAAGAAAATCCCATCGGAGATGTCCGATGGGATTTTTCTTCACGTCACAGCGCCGACTTAATCACCTTCTTATAGTACAGAACAGACAACAGGCCAAAGATTGAATACAGAACGGTATATAACACCATCACCATAATCATCGGCGTCCACAATTCCGACCCGAACAGGAACCAGCCGGATTGAACGGCAAAGTAGCTGTGAGACAGTCCGATCACCAATGGGATCCCGAAGTTATAAAGCTGTTTAATGCGTATACCCTTCAATAAGTCTCCTTGGGTAAAACCCAATTTTCTCAAAATGGTATAATTCGGCTTCTCATCTTCGCTTTCGTCCATTTGTTTAAAATAAAGGATGCATCCAGATGTGATGAGAAACGTTAATCCTAAAAAGCCTACGATAAACATGACAAGGCCGAAAAGGGATTTTTGGGCGATGCTATCGTCAAGGCGCGATAAATGCTGATCGCTTTTATTTACTTTTGTAAAGAGAGCATTTGCCGCTTCAAGCTCGTCTTTATTTTTCAAATTGATGCCGATGAAAACGTCCGGTTGTTGCTGCAAATTCGGTTGTTTATCATGGTTCAGACGTTTAAACAGCGCATCATCGACAATCGCAACGGGCATTCCTCCGCTAGTAAAATTATAGGATAAGATAAACTCCTTTCTCAGTCCCAAATAGTTCAACGATTCGGTCTCCTTGCGGCTGCTGACTTTAATGGTGCCGGAATCCTTTAATGCCATTACTTTTTGCAGAAAGTCGTTATATCCGGAGAAGACCGTTTCTCCTTTTGGCACGTTAATTCCGTCAATCTCTTTATCGCTCACCACTGCGAGCGGGAATTTCTTAGGATCTGCAGCCATGCCTTCAAGATCTCCTTCAACAATGTTTTCCAGGTTGAAGACCGCTTGTATGACGTGTATTTCTTTTTTGCTGTACGACATGTCATGTTCGCTCAATAGCTGCTCAAACCGTTTTGCATCTTTCTGATTCGTTATGGCAAAATCAGCCGCCACGTTTTGCTCAGCGGTTTTCTCCGCTGAATAATACGAAATGTAGCACAGGGACAATAAACCGATGGCGAGCGCCGAAACGGTCGTAATAATCGTTAATAATAACGCGCTTGACTTCATGCGGAACATAATCGACGAAAGGGATAATACTTCGGAAATATTCAAGTAACCGCCCTTGCTTTTGCGGATGATGTTGGAGATAAAGCTGACAGAGCCTTTGTAAAAGAGATACGTACCGATGATGACGGTCGCAAGAATAAAAGTCATCACCATGAAAAGCTCGTTTATCGTTTTGAACTTGCCGCTGAACAGCTCTGACGATACGTAATACCCCGTCAAAATCAACAAGATGCCCAAAGCGCCGACAATCATCTGAAACACGGATATTTTCTTTACTTTATCTTCCGTAGAAGAGGTCACTTGAAACAAAGATAAAATGGTTTGCTTTTTGATAAACGTATAATTCATCACCATAATCAAAAGGTATATGGCGCAAAATACAATGATGGTCTGGACGAAAGCCTTCCCGGAAAAATGCAGTTCCGCATCTGCTTGAACGTCCACAATTTTGAACAAAATCATCAGCACGAGCTTTGACATCGAAAACCCGGCAAACACCCCGATGAACAATGAGCCGAAATACAGGATTACATTTTCCGCGCTCAAGATGCGGAAGATTTTTTGCTTCGTCATGCCGATTAATTGAAACAGCCCGATTTCTCTGCTCCGCCTTTTAATAAAAATCGTATTGGCGTATAAAATAAAGATCGATACGACCGCAACAAGCAGGATGGATGCGGTTTTGATGGCTGCCGCGCCTTTAATCGACGATTTCACTTCATTAATCGCCGGATCGTATTGAAGCGTGACAAACGCGAAATAAAGCGCCATGCTGAAAATTAACGCAAACACATAGAGGTAATAATTCCGCAGATTTTTCTTCAGGTTTCGAATAATCAGCTGATTAATGTTCATGCTGAACCCCGCCTAACACACCTTGCGTTTTCATGATATCCTGGAAGAACAACTGCCTGTTCTGTCCGCCTTTATTCAGCTGTGTATAAATTTGCCCGTCTTTAATAAAAACCACTCTGCTGCAGTAGCTGGCGGCGACGGGATCATGAGTGACCATAATGATGGTGGCGCGGCGCTTTTGATTTAATTGGCTCAGCTTGTTTAACAAATCAGAAGCCGACTTTGAATCAAGCGCTCCGGTCGGCTCATCTGCAAAAATGATGCTCGGCTCATGAATGAACGCTCTGGCTGCGGATGTGCGCTGTTTTTGCCCGCCGGAGATTTCATTCGGATATTTATTCTTCAGCTCGAAAATCCCCAATTCCTTTGCGACTTCCTCAAATTTTTGATTGGCCTCTCTTTTCGACATTTTCGTAATCGATAACGGCAGCAGGATATTTTCTCTCACCGTCAGCGTGTCCAGCAGATTGTAGTCTTGAAAAATAAAGCCTAAATGCTGTTTGCGGAATTCGGCGAGCTGCCTTTCCTTCATATTGGTCATCTCGATTTGGTTGATGGTGATCGTGCCGCCGCTCACCCGATCAATGGAGGATAATACATTGAGCAGCGTCGTTTTCCCCGAACCTGACGGACCCATAATGCTGACGAATTCGCCCTCTTCGATGTGAATATCAATTCCCTTTAATACTTCTTGTTTATTGAGCTTATTTCCGTAGCTTTTTCGAATTTTATTCGCTTCTAAAATCTTCATTTCTATATTCCCCTTTATACTGGATAGTTTTATTATAGAAAGGCGTGCCGTCGTTTTCCTGCGATTAAGCGAACAAAACAGAAAAGCATGTGACATTTTTGTCACACGCCTATCACACGTTCAAATTCGTTTCGCTTCGGAAATGTCAGCGTAAAGGTTGAACCCGCTCCCGGTGCTGAGCATATGTCAATATGGATCAGCAGCGGCTTTGCCGCTTTTTTTGCTAAGTAGAGCCCCATTCCGGTAGACGCTTGATCATGGTCCGTTGTTGAAGTAAAGCCTTTTTCAAACACGCGGGGAATATCTTTCTGATCGATGCCCCGCCCAAAGTCCTTCACTTCGAGATATATCCGTTCATCCCGTTCATAGCTTTTGACTACAATATCTGAGGCTTCACTGTATTTCACCGCATTGGTTAAAAGCTGTCTGACGATAAAAGCGAGCCACTTCGCATCGCTGAGCACTTCCTTTGCTTCCAGCTCAATATCAAACCCGATCCCTTTTTGAATACACCACGATTGTAAGTCTTTGATCTCTTTGAATATCAGCGTTTTAAGATCAAGGATCTCAAGGGACAGGTCAGTTTCGATAAACGAAATGCGTTTTTGGTGAAGCTGCTGATCAAGCAGCAGATGAATGCGCAGCCATTCATACGCTAACTGCGACTTCAGCGATTGATCTTCCATTCTCTCAATAATTAAATGCATAGCCGTTAATGGCGTTTTCACTTCATGTATCCAAGCCATTAGTTCGTCTTTTTCGTTCTCGAGCGCCAATTGATGCTGTGCCGCCGCTTGCTTCAATTGTTCCGTCTGCCCGGAGATGCTTTTTTCAATGATCGATTCAAATGGCGTTTCCGGTTCGCTGATGCTTGTCACATCAAGACTGTGTTCCCATTCTTTGAGGCTTTTATAAAACTTCGTTTCCTTCCGAAAGCGGATCAAGACAAAAACGATAAATAACAGGGAACACAGATAGACCACATAAAGGATGGGAGCAAACGGGATGGACGAATCGATACAGGCGATAAATAAAACAAGGATCTGCTGGCAAATGAACATGGCGATCCAGCTTCGCCTTTCAGTCAAGAACGCTTTTATCATATGTATGATCCTTCCTCTTTCGCCATATAGCCTTGTCCGACCTTCGTCTCGATATATTGGCCCAGGTTCAAGCCATCCAGTTTTTTTCTCAGGCGGTTTACATTGACCGTCAGCGTGTTGTCGCTGACAAATCGCTCATCGCTCCACAAGCTTCTGATCAGCTCTTCCCGGCTGACGATTTTATTTTTTTGTTCAATCAGCTGTTTTAAAATAAACATTTCATTCTTCGTCAGTTCCACTGTACCTGTCTCATTGACAACAAGATTCCGTTCGACGTCCACGGTCGCTCCGCACCACGTTTTCACAATGTTCGGCTCGGTATTGTAGTCATAAACGCGCCGGAATATCGCCTGGATTTTTGCAATCAGCACGTCAAAATGAAACGGCTTCTGGATAAAATCGTCCGCTCCGAATTGCATGGACATCACCATATCAGCGGGATGATCGCGCGAGGATAAAAAAAGGATCGGCACATTTGAACGGGAGCGGATCAACCGGCACCAATGAAACCCGTCATATTTAGGAAGCTGAATATCGATGATGACGCAGTCAGGCTTGACTGCTGCAAACTCCTGCATCACTCGGCTAAAATCCTTGATGCCGTACACATCGTAGGACCATCCGGATAAACGTTCTTTTATTTCTTGAAACAGCGTTCGATCATCTTCAATCAGCAGCAGTTTATACATTGGAATTCACCCGTTTTTTCTTTTTTATGTACAGTGTATAGCAAAATGATGTTACGTGCTACAGAAAAAGCCGGCTCTGCAAATTAAAAGCTGCCTCCATAGAGGCAGCCGTTCCGGTTCACATTACAAGCTCTCACCATTCGTTTCAATTACGTTTTTATACCAATAAAAGCTTTTCTTTCTCGTTCTTTTTAGCGTTCCTTTTCCGTCATTGTCCCGGTCGACGTAAATGTAGCCGTAGCGTTTTTTCATTTCGGCGGTGGAGGCGCTCACCAAATCGATCGGTCCCCATGATGTGTAGCCGATTAAGTCGACACCGTCGGCGATCGCTTCCCTTGCTTCTTTTAAATGATCGCGCAAATAATTGATTCTGTAATCATCCTGAATGGAGCCGTCTTCTTCGACTGCATCGACCGCGCCAAGGCCGTTTTCCACGATGAACAGCGGCTTCTGATAACGGTCATACAGCGTATTCAACGTAATGCGCAGCCCTTTAGGGTCGATCTGCCAGCCCCATTCAGACGATTCCAAGTACGGATTTTTGACGCCGCCGAGGAGGTTGCCTTTTGATTTTGCAAGGTGCTCAGGATCGGTGCTTGCTGCGATTGACATGTAATAGCTGAAGCCGATGTAATCGACGGTATGCTGCTTCAGAATCTCTTCGTCGCCTTCAGCCATTTCGATCGTAATGTTGTTTTCTTTCAAGAAGCGCTTCATGTAGCCCGGATAAGCGCCGCGCGCCTGAACGTCTGAGAAAAACAGCGTTTTTCTTTCGTTTTCCATTGCGGCAAGCACGTCTTCCGGCTTTGGCGTCATCGGATATGTTGTCGTTGCGGCGATCATGCAGCCGATTTTAGAGTCTGGGATGATTTCGTGTCCGGCTTTGACCGCCAGGGCGCTCGCGACAAACTGGTGATGCGCCGCCTGGTACATCGCGTTCAGTTTGTTTTCGCCTTCTTCGAAGACAAGCCCGCCTCCCGTAAATGGCGCGTGCAGAACGATGTTGATTTCGTTGAACGTCATCCAGTATTTCACTTTATCTTTATACCGGTTAAAAACCGTTCTGGCATATCGTTCGTAGAATTCAATCAATTTGCGGTTTTTCCATCCTCCGTAGTTTTTGATAAGGCCGAGCGGCATTTCATAGTGGGAAATCGTCACAACTGGCTGGATATTGTATTTTAAAAGCTCATCAAACAAGTCATCGTAAAACTTGAGGCCTTCTTCGTTCGGTTCGCTCTCATCGCCGTTCGGGAAAATGCGCGTCCAGGCAATTGATGTACGGAACGCTTTAAAGCCCATTTCGGCAAAAAGCGCGATATCTTCTTTATAGCGGTGATAAAAATCGATGCCCTTATGATACAAGTTCAACGTTTCCATCGATTCATCGAAAGGATACATGACTCCGTTCGGCGACACATCGGCTGTTGAAAGCCCCTTCCCGCCGACGTTGTAGGCGCCTTCCACCTGGTTTGCGGCAACCGCCCCGCCCCACAGAAATCCTTCAGGAAATCTTTTGGCATTTCCACTCATAGCTTTTCACCTCATTAATATTTTTTTCTTCCCCTCCCAATGAAAGAGAGGGGATCTATTATATTTACGATAAAACGAGAAGCGCTTCCTTAACATTTACGTTTTCGGATGTTTTGACCGGCTTGATCGATTCGTACCGATCCGTATTTGTCACGATGACCGGCGTAATCAGCTGATAGCCGGCTTTTTTAATCGCTTCCATGTCAAATGAGACAAGCAGGTCTCCCGGTGATACAGCGTCTCCTTCTTTTACATGTACGGTAAAATGTTCTCCGTTTAGCTTCACCGTGTCGATCCCGATATGGATGATGATCTCCGCCCCGCTGCCGCTTGTAATTCCGATGGCGTGCTTCGTTTGAAAAACGGTTGTGATCGTACCGGATACGGGAGACACCGCTGCGCCTTCCTCAGGTTCGATAGCTACGCCTTTTCCCATCACTTCGCCGGAAAATGTCGCATCATCCACCTCGCTTAATGCTTTGACTTCGCCTTTTAAAGGGCTGTGAATGATTTCCCCTGCGGCGGCTTCGCCTTTAGCCGGAGCTTCATCCTCCTCTGAAGGTATGTCTTCAAATCCCAGCAGATAAGCGATAATCGTTGCTGCAAAGAACGCGATGACGAGTCCGATCATCGCCTGAACAAACGTAGGGCCGATGAATGTCGGAATGCCGGGCAATCCGGCGTTTCCGCCGACGATGTAGGATGCAACCCCCGTGATGCCGTAAAATGCGCCACCGACAGCTCCACCAAGAAGCGCGGAAACAAACGGCTTTTTCAGCCTCATGTTGACACCGTACATCGCCGGCTCCGTAATTCCCATTAACGCCGTGATGCTTGTCGTGAGCGACAATGATTTGAACTTCTTATTTCTTGACCGTAAAAAGACGGCGAATGACGCTCCCGCCTGCCCCATATTGGCCAGAAACATGGCCGGCATCAAGTAGTCGTATCCGTTTTGAGCGATGTTGTTAAGCATGATCGGCACCAATGCATAGTGCATCCCCGTCATAATGATGAGGGAGAACGTTCCGGCCAACAAGATCATCGCAATCAGGCCGGCATGCTGGAACAGATAGTTCACGCCGACGGAGAGATAGTTTCCGATAATCGCACCGAGCGGACCGACCGTAATCAATGTGACAGGAACGACGATCAGCAGGGTGAAGGTCGGCACAAAGATGAGCTTCAAAGAAGTCGGCGTAATTCTATCAATCCATTTTTCTACATAAGATGCAATCCAGATGGCAAGCAAAATCGGAATGACCGTCGACGAATACGTGGCAGCGGTTACAGGCAACCCGATAAAGGAAATGCTTTTGCCTGAAGCAAGCAGAGCTGTCAGGTCAGGATGCAATATCGCCGCTCCGATCGCCGCCGCAACATAAGGATTGCTGCCGAACTTTCTCGCCGCACTGACCGCCAGCAATAGCGGCAGGAAGTAAAACGCGCCGTCACCGATGGCGGACAGGATGGTATGCGCCTGACTTTTTTCGCTCATCCAGCCGAATGTCACGGCTAACGCAATAATTCCCTTGATCATACCCGCACCGGCGATCGCCGGCAGAATCGGGGTAAATACGCCTGAAATGACATCAAAGATGGCGGCAAGCACGTTTTTCTTTTGAGAAGATGGCTGCCCGGCCTTTGCGTCGCTCAGTCCGCTGTTGGCGATCATCGCCTTATACACCTTAGGCACGTCATTTCCGATGATGATCTGAAACTGTTCGCCGCTGATGTTCGTACCCATCACACCGGGCACGTTTTCCAATTTCGTACGATCAGCCTTGCCATTGTCATAAAGGTTGAAACGCAGTCTTGTCATGCAGTGAATCACGCTCTGTACGTTCTCCTCACCGCCGACGAGTTGTAAAATGTCTTTTGATACTTTATTATAATCCATATGAGTACCTCCTCTTTTGGGGGAATATGCCGGACTGAAGGTGGCCGCCTTCACCCGGCTTTTTTTCTGGAAACATATCGCTCGTTCTTGCATCACCTCCTTATTTTCAGGCACAAAAAAAACCTAAATTACGGACCTCTTCCCGGGACAATATCCCGAAAATACTCTCGTAACTTAGGTTTTGCCTGCTAAAGCAGTAACAATCCTTAAGAACTTGCTGATATTAGTTTGTATCTATACTGTAGCACCTGCCTATGTTTATGTCAACGCTTTCATTACAATTGTCACATAAAACCGTAGAAGCCGCCGTCACCCTGTAAAACCGGCGTTCGGCGGCTTTTTCCCTGCTTGGTTCACCTGCAAATCTCATTTTCTATCAAGACTTTATTCCTAGATTTCTCCGTTTTTTCACCGCTGCTGCTTTTCGTTTGCTGAATGCGGAAGCCCTTCTTCTGTTCTTGCGGCGCACAGCCTTTGTTTCAGGTTCCTGCGGTTCCTTTTGCTGTTTATGAAGGAGAAAGCCTGCAATGAGAAACGGAATTCCGGATGTATTCGTAAAGATGTTTTTAATGCCCATCGCCAAAATAAAAGAACCCCACGCAGAAAACGGGTTTTTTCTGATTTTGATATACGCGGTGATTTCCAGGGCAATAAAAACAAGCGACTGCACTAAAATGACGATCAACATGATCAAAAGAAAAAAACAGAACCAATTAAACAATGTCCCCGAATAAATCATCGCTCTCAGCATATCCACGAAAGTGTCAGACTGCGTGGATCCGCTCACGACATCCGGATTCCAAACGGTGTAAGAATCAAACCACCTGCTTTTGACGCGCAGGAAGACGTATAAAATGCCGAACCAGTACATAATATGCAATCCTATTCCCAATAAAGTGAGACTGTTTGCTGCTTTGTTTTGCATGTTGTTCCTTCTTTCGTATTATGATTGAAGTGAGTGGATCGCCTCTTCAGCATTTGCCGGAAACGATTTGAGCTCCTTCCGGTCAAGGTCTTCTTGAAACAGGCAAACCTTCTGAATCTGCCGGTTTTGATAATGATGGTAATAATAGCTCCCCGAATGGCTGCACATCGCCGCCGTGTATTGTGTATAGTCATCTTCTCCCTGTTCCGTGATGACGATGCCTTTCGGTATATTCATATTTGAAAGAATATGAAAAGCCGCAGACACTCCCTCTGTTTCACTTGAGACAGGTTTCATATGTTCTTTCAAATAGGCCGTCCTCACAAAGCGGGAAGGCGGAGTGAAATCTCCCGGTAATCCGGCCAAACCCGATCCTTCGCCAAAAGCCGACAACGTCAGTTCACCCAATTTTTTAGCAGTACACTGCCCGGGCCGCAGCCCGATGTAATTTCTCAAATTGGTCAAATGCCACGTAAATTCAGGGCTGTTCGTCATTACGCCGACAGGATTATCATGAACCTGAATGCCGTCTGCCGCCGGTTCGACAACGATGCTCCGTCCGGAACGGTCCGACAATATCCAGTGCAGCGGCGTAACCGTACCGAGCAGCTTAACCTCTCTCTCCACAATCGCAAGAGAAGACAACGCAGCCTTCACATCCTCCAGGCTGGCGCAGTTCGACAACACCCATGTCACAAATTCATGCGGCGCGATGTTATCATGGTTATCCTTTGGTTCTTTTTCATACACAGCATAACCTGGGAAGTAAAGCGCAGCGCACGATAGGCCTTTTTCGTTCACACCGTCGGCAAACAAAGCGTTTTTAAACTGCCGGCCCATTCCGATAAACGCGTATGGCCCCCTATGTTCCCTGCCGTCAGCTTCACTCATCCATTGATACATGCGCGGATGCAACAGCACCTCTCCGTCCAGCTGAAAAGTAAAATCCATCGTTCTTGCCAATAGATGCACCTGATCTGCAGTCGTCAACGTCACACTCGTACACATTGTGCCTCAGTCCTTTTTGGTTATTACACTTAGTGAACAATTTATGTTCATCTTAACGAATTGGAAAGGATTAGTCAAAATGAAAGGGTTATAGCAAAAGCCGAGATTTTTATCCCGGCTTTAAAAGGCGGTTTTATTATCGTCCTGGTATATGCCTCATATGTTACAATCACACTCTCCTACATCCCGCTCCCCCAAACCGCATCACCTTCACGAGACAACGCGCTAAACGTCATCACTTTCCTCTCGGTCCCTGTATCCCACTGCCTTAAGAACACACCGTCATACCGCTTTCCGTCCAGCGTCAGCTCAATCCTGTTATGCCCGGTCTTCTTCCATGTGCCGGACACTGCGCCGGATACTTTGCCGTTCTGATTCAAGCGGATGTCGGATGATTCCTTGATGTCTGAGGAGATGTCTTTTCCGTGCCGCACCAATTTGTAGTTCCCGATCATCTTCGATTTTTTTACCTTCATGAGCTTCTCTCCCGCGTAGCGGTGAGGCGCGACAACGGGCCAGCCGTTTTTGTTCATGAACATCTGATGGACGCGGACTTCGTGTTCCTCTCCCCTTCCCGGAAAACGCGTATGGAAAATCAGATAAGACCTGCCGCTTTTTTCATCGTAATAGGCGGAGTTATGGCCCGGTGAGACGTAGCCGGCGTCTGATCCGCTTTGATTTTTAAACAGAAAATTCCCCATGAGCTTGACGCCGTACGGTTCGATTGAGCGGTCATCAAAAAGAGTTCCTTCTTTGCCGCGCACGTCGATCATCGGATGGCCTTCTGCATCATAGTATGGGCCGTAAGGGTTTTTGGAGCGTAAGACGCGGATGTTGTACCCGCCGTCAGCGGCGAGTCCGCCGAAGGACATGTACATGTAATAGTATTTTGTTTCAGGATTGTAGAGAATGTATGCGCCTTCAATCCGGCTGTGGTTGCCGCCGATCAGTTTTTTTCCGTACCCCTGATTCGGAAGAGGGAACCCGGTTTTCCGATCCATTTCCAAAATAAAAATACCACCCGAATAGGAGCCGTAGACCATCCACAGCTTACCGTCTTTATCGAAGAATGTATGCGGGTCAACGACATTCGGATGCTTTGTCGCGTCATACGGGGTGCCGTCATTGCTGATTCCGTCCATTCCCGATTTTAAAAAGACGCCTTTGTTTTTGTACGGGCCTTCAATGTCGTCCGCGACGGCAAGGCCGAGAGCCGATCTCGGGGAATCCCCGCGGCAGGCGTTATAATACATATAAAATTTGCCGTCCTCAAGCTGGGTGACATCAGCGGCCCACAGCGTATCCGTCTCCGCCCACTCAAACGTTTCTTTTAATTCCTCATATACATTCGGAATCAGGGGATTGCCGTCGTGAACACTCGAGGAAATTTGCGTCCAATTCATAAGGTCCGTCGATTTGGCCGAAGCTAAATGGGAACCGAAGACATAGTACGTGCCATTCGCTTTAATAATGGATGGATCATGAACCGTGACTTCTGAAAAAACAGGTTTTTGAGTTTGTGCAGAAGCTTGGTTTGGTGCGAAACAAGCAGCAATGATGAAAAACAACACCAGGTTTTGGATGAAACACTTTCTCATCTTCATTTGTTCTCCTCTCTTTTGGAGCACTTTCATTTTTTGACAATCCATCATATGCTGCTTATCCAAGGTTTATTACGAGCAAAAAAGCTCCCGACAAAGTCGGCAGCCTGAGATTATTTCCTTGCTTTATGCACTTTCAGTAATTTCCCTTTCACAGTCGTTTTTTTCATCGCGTCTAAGACGAGCGGACCTTTGCCGTTTAAAATTTCAACAAATGAACCTTGCTCCTGTATCGTAATAATACCGATATCCTCTGCGGATACTCCGTCGATTTTAGCAATCGTTCCTACGAAATCAACGGCTCTCAGCTTCTTCTTTTTTCCCCCGTTAAAGTAGAGCCTCATGATTTCCTTATTTAACGGTTCGCTCTTGTCCTTTTTGAGCTCCGGTTTCGTATTGATTTTCTTTAGAAACGCTTCTTTTGCCCGCGCAATTTCTTCTTTTGACGGCGCCTGAATGACAGGAATGGAAAATCCAATATAATCTTCAATTTCAGCGATCATCCTCTTTTCACGCGGACTGGAGAAAGTAATCGCTTTTCCCCGCCTGCCGGCTCGGCCTGTTCTTCCGGTACGATGCACATAGCTTTCTTTATCTAATGGCAGCTCATAGTTGATCACATGTGTGACGTCCTCAATATCGATGCCTCTCGCAGCCACGTCTGTGGCGATTAAATAGCGAAAATCTCCCCTTCTAAATCGGTTCATAACAGCAAAACGTTCCTCCTGGGGCATACCGCCGTGAATTTTCGCGCAGGGATAACCCAAACCGGCTAAACGCCGATGCAGCTCATTCACATGCTCCTGTGTGCGGCAAAACAAGATGCAGCTGTCCGGGTTCTCAACAATCAACATATCCACTAACAGTAAAAATGTATCATTTTCATTTACAATGATCAGTTGATGCTCGATGTCTGCGGTTGTCATACCGCTTGCTTTAATCTCGATTTTCAAAGGGGCTTTCATATATTGAAGGGAAAGATTCTCCACATCCTCAGGAAACGTCGCTGAAAACAGCATCGTCATCCTTTCTTCTGGCAAATGGCGGATGATCGCTCCCACTTGATCGATAAATCCCATGTTCAGCATTTCATCAGCCTCATCGATGACAAGGCATTTCAGTTTTTCTAATGGAAAGGTTCCTTTTTTCATGTGGTCCAATACACGGCCCGGCGTCCCGACAACGATATGGCATTTTTGGCTGAGCTCCGTTTTTTGCCGTTCAAAGGACGACTTCCCGTAAACAGCCGCTGCTTTTATTCTTTTATAGCGGCCGATATTAGTCAAATCCTCTTTAACCTGAGCGGCAAGCTCGCGCGTCGGTGTCAAAATCAGGGCTTGGGGTTTGTTCTCTTCCCATTCGGTCAGTTCGCAAAGCGGTATTCCGAACGCGGCCGTCTTCCCGCTCCCCGTCTGCGATTTCACCACAACATCCCGCTTCTTAAGCGACTCGGGAATCACTTTGCTCTGCACCACAGTCGGCTGCCTATACCCTAAATGATCGAGCGCTTTCGTAATTTCACCGCTTAATGCATAGTCTCTAAAACTGGCTTTGCTCATGAATGAACTCCTTTTGGTCATATGATTTCCAGTGAATGATGGTGTTATGAATGTGATTATACGCTAATGATCCTTGATTTCAAAAAGACATGAAAAAGAGGCTGTAATAAACGCAGCCCTTAAAACTGTACTGTATCAAAAGTTCTCAAAAATGAACCAGGAGACGCTGTAGTACAAAAAAAGAAGGCGGGCTAAAACAACCTGAACTTCATAATTGATTGCCCAAGCTATAAATAAGAAATAGCGTAGAAAATCCTTTACCCATCTATTTTGCATTGGTGAATTTTTATTACTCATCAAGGAGCAATCGCCATTATCAAGTTGACAGTCAATGAAATGTAAAGCAATCAACTTGGAAAAGGGTACCAGCCCATTTCATGTACAACCGGGCACAAAGAAAGTAAAATAAAAAGCATTCAGAAAAACATGATGTTTATTCCAGCATGGAAAATTCGTCAGCAGAAGTGACACAAAAGAACTGCATTGCTTCTAAGCCAAAAAAAGAAGCTTTTTCTGAAAGAGCACACAGGCAAGAACCCTTTCTTCTATAAATCAAAAAATTCATCCGCGATTTTCTCAAAATATTCGTTTTTAAAAACGCCGGATTTTCCGGCAGTTCCCTTTTAACTACTTCATTTCCTGAATTTTTTAAAACATATACAAAAGGAAATGATTCCGCCAATTATACCTGTCAAAATTGCCAGTATGAATGAAATAAACAACAAACCCAAATATCCCCATCCCAGCGCTTCATCCTGGGAAGGCTCTCCCGTCGAAAAAGATTGCATGAAAAAAAACGACAGTACGGCATATAGAATAAGCGAGAATATACCAACAATAATAAAGATTAAAACACTAATACCAGAAGATACCAGGATGCGTTTGGCCACGTTTTAAAAAACCCCCTATTTATCTATACCTTTCCGTCCATGTAAAAAGATGACACCTAAGACCTATTTCATGCTACAAGAAAGATTAAAACAGGTAAATAAGAAAAAAGGCCCATTGAATATAAAAACAGCACACACCCACAGGGCATGTGCTGCTTCCCATTTCTCTATTCCGTAATCACCGTATGCACCAGCTTCGGCGCTTCCGATTTTTCTGCGATCCGGATATTTTCATACACTTTTACAACGACATCATCGACGTTCTCGCGGTTGGCGTGAAGCGTGACAAGCGGTTCGCCTTTTTCAACCCGGTCGCCGACTTTTTTGCGGAGCATGATGCCGACTGCGAGGTCAATCGTGTCTTCTTTTGTTGCGCGGCCGGCGCCTAACAGCATGGCTGCGACTCCGATTTGATCGGCGACAATCTCTGAGACGACGCCTGCTTCTTTTGCAGGGACGTCAATTTTATAAGCGGCCTGCGGCAGTTTTAACGGGTCATCTGCGACAGAGCTGTCGCCGCCTTGGTTTTGCAGAAAGTCTTTGAATTTTTGCAGCGCTTTGCCGTTTTTCATGACCTCGATTAATTTTTCTCTGGCTTCATCAAGTGTGTCCGCTTTTTTGGCGAGGACGACCATTTGACTGCCAAGCGTTAAGACGAGCTCATGCAGATCTTCAGGACCTTCGCCTTTTAACGTGTCGATCGCTTCTTTCACCTCAAGGGCGTTTCCGATTGCATATCCAAGCGGCTGGGACATGTCGGAGATGACTGCCATCGTTTGGCGGCCGACATTGTTGCCGATGCGAACCATCGCTTTTGCAAGGTTGACGGCGTCTTCTTCCGTTTTCATGAAGGCGCCTGCACCTGTTTTCACGTCGAGGACGATGGCGTCCGCCCCGGCGGCGATTTTTTTGCTCATGATCGAGCTCGCGATCAGCGGGATAGAATTAACCGTTCCCGTGACATCGCGAAGGGCGTACAGCTTTTTATCGGCAGGAGTCAAGTTACCGCTTTGCCCGATGACGGCGACCTTGTCGCGGTTCACAAGCTTTATGAATTCGTCTTTCGAAAGTTCCACGTGGAACCCTTCAATCGCTTCCAGCTTGTCAATCGTTCCTCCCGTATGTCCGAGTCCGCGTCCTGACATTTTGGCAACCGGTACATCAAGAGCTGCGACTAGCGGCGCAAGGACGAGCGTCGTCGTGTCGCCGACGCCTCCGGTTGAGTGTTTGTCGACCTTGATGCCTTCGATGGCGGAAAGATCAATCGTCTCCCCGGAGTTGACCATTGCCATCGTTAAATCAGCACGCTCTCTGTCTGTCATATCCTGAAAATAGATCGCCATAGCCAGCGCGCTGGCTTGGTAGTCGGGAATGCTGCCGTCCGTATAGCCGTTAACGAAGAAGTTGATTTCTTCCGTAGACAGCTCTTGACCGCTCTGCTTTTTCGTAATGATATCGACCATTCTCATGATCATCACCGATCCTTTTCTATAATGTTCAGTAAATCAAACCGACGACTGTCGCTGACAAGAAACTAACGAGTGTTGCACCGTACAACAATTTTAATCCGAAACGGGCGACGACATTCCCCTGTTTTTCATTCAAACCTTTCACCGCGCCGGCAATGATGCCGATTGATGAGAAGTTCGCGAAAGAGACAAGGAAGACGGAGACAATCGCTTCCGTGCGGCCGCTGAAACCAAAATGGCCTTGTGCAAGCGACTGCATAGCGACAAATTCGTTCGACACCATTTTCGTTGCCATGATGCTCCCTGCATTAACTGCTTCGTTCCATGGAATACCCATTAAGAAAGCAAATGGAGCAAATACGTACCCGAGCAGTTGTTGGAAGGATATGCCTAAAACCGCATTGAAAATACCGTTAATCATAGCGATAATGGCAACGAATCCGATCAGCATAGCTGCCACGACGATCGCCACTTTAAAGCCGTCCATGATGTATTCGCCGAGCATTTCGAAGAAGGACTGTTTTTCCCCTTCTACCGTCTCTGCGACATCATCTTCCTCTGTCACCTCATAAGGATTAATAATGGAAGCAATAATAAATCCGCCGAATAAGTTCAGGACAAGGGCGGTTACGACGTATTCCGGCTTCAGCATCATCATGTAGGAACCGACGATTGACATGGACACCGTAGACATTGCTGAAGCGCACAATGTGTAGAGGCGCTGTTTAGAAAGTCCGCCTAATTGCTTTTTTAAAGAAATAAACACTTCAGATTGACCCAAAATCGCTGACGCAACCGCATTGAATGATTCCAGTTTTCCCATTCCGTTTACTTTGCTGAGCGCAAGCCCAAGATACTTGATAATAAACGGGAGTATTTTCCAATATTGAAGAATTCCGATTAAAGCCGAAATAAACACGATAGGGAGGAGAACATTCATGAAGAATGTAGATTCATTCACATTCACCAGCCCGCCGAAAACAAAGTTTACCCCTTCTCCGGCATATTGAAGGAGATAGCCAAAGCCTTTGGCAAAACCGCCGACAAGATAATTACCGACACCCGTATTCAGCAAAACATACCCTAACACAAACTGCAGAACAATCATGACGATGACAGGGCGGTACTTCACCCGGTTTTTCGCACTAGATGCCACCCATGCAAGGGCCAAGAATACGATTAATCCTGCGATCCCAATTAAAAACTTCATGTTGCGTCCTCCTGAAATTGTATTCGCTTACAATTTTGTACAAATATATCTTCAATATTCTGCGGGAAGCTTAAAAGCTCCCCGCTCTCATATGATATCAATAATTATCTTCATTTTTTCCGGCTTCACCGCCGACAATTGAAACCCCTGCGCTTGCGCCGATGCGGCTTGCTCCCGCTTCGATCATTTTTTCAACATCCTCTTTCGTTCTGATGCCCCCGGATGCTTTCACGCCGATGTCAGGTCCGACGGTTTTACGCATTAATGCGATGTCTTCCTCCGTTGCGCCGCCTGTTGAGAATCCTGTTGACGTTTTTACGAAATCTGCTCCCGCCGCAACTGCCAAACGGCATGCGCGCTCTTTTTCTTCATCTGTCAAAAGGCATGTTTCAATGATGACTTTGACGAGGGCTTTACCGGCTGCCGCTTCTACGACACCGCGGATATCGGCTTCGGCCAATTCGTCGTCACCGTCTTTTAGAGCGGCGATGTTGATGACCATGTCGACCTCTGTCGCGCCTTTTGCGATGGCGTCTTTCGTCTCAAATGCCTTTGTTTCAGTTGTGTTGGCTCCGAGCGGAAAGCCGATGACGGTACAAACGTCAATGCCGGTACCGGCCAATTCTTTAGCGGCAAATTCGACCCATGTCGGATTGACGCAGACTGAAGCGAATTGATATGCTTTCGCTTCCTCTATTAATTTTTTGATGTCTGATCTTGTTGTATGCGGTTTCAATGCTGTATGATCAATTCGTTTTGCAATCGTCATATACGAGCACTTCCTTTGTTCTATGATAGTTTCAGCATAACTGATTTTTGAACAAATGTAAATTACGATATGAAATTTTGTTCAATGGGAAATACCCCGGAAAAAGGTTTAATCTTCCTCCCCTTTTAGCAGTTCCTTTGCCGTATGCTGATCGATAATCAGCACATTGGCATACTTTCCTTTGAGCGCTCCGTGAATGGCAGCCGCTTTTCTGATGCCGCCGGCGACGAGGATTGATTTTTCTTTTTGCCTTAGATCAGCCAGTTCCACACCGATCGTCCGGGAGTCGATGGCTTCGCTGCAAATGTTTCCGTCAGCGTCAAAAAAGCGGGAGCAAATGTCGCCGACACCCTGCGTTTGGAGCAGTGTGATTTCGTCCTCGCTGAAATAGCCCAGCCTGAACAGCAGCGCTTCGTCGCGAACCGTTCCAACCGTAAAAAGCGCGATGTTTGCCTGTTTGCCCATCTCAATAATACGTTTGATATGGCGGTCCTGCTCCACCATCTGTTTGACCTCGGCGTTATCAAACACAACCGGGAGCGGGAGATACCTCGGCATGGTTTGAAAGGACTCGGCAAACAGCTGAATCGTTTCTGCCGAATATGTATTGACTTGTGAGTGGCTGATACCGCCTTTCAGCTGGACGACCTCTACGCCTTTTACGTGTTTGGCTTCGAGGTGCTGTGCGATTTGGTACATTGTCATTCCCCAGCTGACCCCGACGATGTCGCCGTCATTAACGGTATCGTGCATATATTCCGCACCATAGCGGCTGAGGTAGTGCGTGATGGTCGAATCATCCTCAGTCGGAGAAAAGACGACATGCGCCTCAAGGAGCCCGTATTTCTCCTCCAGCATCGCCCCGAGTGCGCCCATATCCTCAAACGGATCGACGATGCGGATCTGGACATACCCCTTTTCTTTTGCAAATTGGAGCAGCCTGGATACCGTCGGCCTTGAAATTTGAAGCTGTTCGGCGATCTGCTGCTGGCTGTAATCGGACTGATAGTAAAGCCTGGCAGCTTCAATGCTCAATTGCTGTTTTTCCCTGTCCATCACAAGCCTCCCCTATCGTTATCGCTTCATACAATCATATATAGACCGGCGGACTTTTTCAACCTGCTTTAGCCCTTTGGGGGGCTGGAAGGCGCAGATATGCTCCGGCAGGAAATCAAGTTGTATGCCATGTTGACTATAGTAAACTTGTACTATTTATAACTATTCATATACCATTATTATGATAAAATGGGTAATGTAGGGCAGGTTACCATATCGGTGAACGGAGGGTGAAGAGTGGCAGCAAAAATCGCGTTCGAGGCAGTGGGAAACAGCTTGAATCAATGGTACGGGCTGATCAGACAGAACAACATTACCGAGGCAGCCGCCATGAGGGAAGAAATTAAAAGGACGCTTGATGCAATGGAAGAAAATCAGGATGTGCTTTTGTATTTCAACCTCATCGATTCACGATTCAAACTGTTGACAGAACGGTATGAGGAATCCGGGACACTCTTACAAAACATCAATAAAACACCGGAAGAAATCGGCACGGACAACATGATTCAATACTATTTTTATTTCTTCAGCGGAATGTATGAATTTTACAAAAAGAACTTCATCACCGCTATTAATTTCTATAAAATCGCTGAACTTTCACTCCACAAAATCCCTGATGAAATCGAATTAGCCGAGTTCCATTATCATCTGGCCATTGCCTATTATGAAATCAGACAAAATATCTTTTCATTAAACCATGCTGAAAAAGCGCTGGAATCGTTTAAGGCACACGACGAATATACGAGCAAAACGCTCAAAAGCAAAATGGTGATCGCGGCCAACTATGTAGATCTTCAGCGGTTTCAAGAAGCAGAGGCGCTTTATCAGAGGGTGTATGAGGGCGCGTCCGCAGACGGCGATTTCCGTTCGGCCGGACTTGCCTGCATGAACCTGGGGATTTGCTATGAGCGCCATGATCAGCTGCAAGAAGCGAGGCGGTGCCTGGAAAAAGCATTGAGCATCCCCGAACACAGGCAATCCGTCTTTTCTTTGCGGACGAAGTATATGCTGAGCCGCGTTCTGTACAAGATGGAGTTGTATGCCGAGGCGCGCGAGTGGTATCAACAAGCTGCAGCCCGCGCTGCGAAAAAACAGCAGACTGAATGTCAGTCAAAACTCTTCATCATACATTCCCTTTATGAGAAAAACGATCCAGACAGAATCGATCAAGGCCTCAAGTATCTGGAAATGAAACAGCATTGGTCAGACGTAGCCGACCTCGCCATCAACTGTGCAAAATACTTCAAAAACCAAAACAACTATGAGCATTCAGCAAAATACTTTGAGAAAGCGTGCTATGCGAAAGATCAAATATTCAAATTAACGGAGGCGATTTCATGAAAAAGCTGACAGGCGTCACTTTGCTATTGGGTATACTGGCAGCGGGGCTCACTACCCATGAGGTATCGGATCATAAGGCGGTAAGCCAAATTCCGGTCAAAGTCACGGAAAACGCCGGTTTTGGTTGATTCGGGCAGTAGTATTCAGGAAAAAGGTGTTGTGTTATCACAACGCCTTTTTTTCTTGTTCTCATTAGTTATGCTGACATTCCACAAATATCCCCCACTTTTATCAGTCTTATAGTCCCGTTGTTTAATAATCAAAAAGGCGCAAAAAAGATAGCAATCTTCGTTTTTTCATTTATAATATATTTCATTAGTCACAGATCTGACACAGGAGGGATGTGCCCGTGAGGCATGTATTGATGGGTCTGATTTTATGCTGTTTATTCATCGGTCTTTCCGCCGGCGGCTTCACAGCCGAAAGCAATCTCCAAAAACGGTCGGCCGCTGATGCAGCCAATGAGCCGCTACAGCCTGCCGAGTACTTTGTCTATCATCATTTAATGAATGATCAAGGGCTCATCAAAACCGATCTCTCTGATCAGCCGGTTTACTTATCGGAATCTCTCGGCTTATGGATGGAATTTTTGGTCAACAGAAAAGACGCCCCGCATTTTCAGGAGCAATACCAGCGTCTGACCGAATCCTTTCTCATGAAGAACGGCCTGGTTTCTTGGGAAATTCAAAACGGAGAAGCAAGCGGGGTGAACGCCCTGATCGATGATCTCAGAATCATGCGGAGCTTTGATCAAGCTGCCGCTCTTTGGGGAAACAGCCAGTATGAGCAAACCGCTCAGAAAATCGGAGACGCATTAAAAACGTACAACATGAACAACGGGGTATTCACTGATTTTTACGATTCCGCCTCACAGGCAGCATCTAAGGATATTACGCTTTCGTATATCATGCCTGATGCACTATCAGTCTTAAAAAAGAACGGAATCATAGATAAAGAAACCCTGCAGCGGAACAAAAATATCCTTTTCTCGGCTCCTTTGAAAAACGGTTTTCTGCCGAAAACATACAATACGGAAACAAAGGAATACAGCTATGACAGCGAAGTCAATATCATCGATCAGCTGTATGCGGCTTGGCATTTGCGGCCGGGAGATGAAAATGCCGCTGTTTTGGCTGATTGGATCATTCACGAATTTCAGACGAACGGAAAGCTTTATGGACGATATTTGGCGGATACAAAAAAACCGGCAGTCCAATATGAGTCCCCATCCGTTTACGCTTTAGCCATTATGTTTTTAACAAAGCAAAATGCAGACAGCACCGTGATCAAGGCGATATATGAAAGAATGAATGATTTTGAAATTCTTGACCCGACCAAGACGTATTACGGGGGATATATGAGCGGCAATGAGACGCACTCATTTGACAACCTGCTGCCGCTGCTGGCTGAAAGGAAGCTTTTCGATGAAAATATCATTCAATGACAAACAACAACTGTTTGCTTATACGATAGGGCTCGCAGCAGCCCTTTCTCTGTTTATCTTTTATGTCTCCACCCAGCAATCGGAAGGGACTTTAATCACCTGCATCACCTTTGCCGTGATCGGAGCAGGTATATGGCTCGGACCGATCTATGCACTGTCCGGCACCATCGTCGTCCTGTTTGTTCTCGGGACTTTAATGATGTTTTTTCAAGCGGGGCAAGTCGTGTTTCCGTCTGAAGAAGGGCTGTGGACGCTCGTCATCTGGGGAATTGCGCTTATCGTGTTTTCCTTTATGTCCGGAAGAATCCACGATATCGCGGCAGAGCTTCACCGTTCTGTCAAACGGCTCCAGTCTGAAATCAACAGCTTTGTCGCGATTGACAGAGTGACGGGTTTTGATAATAAACAGCGAATGCAGCTTGAGCTTTCAGAAGAGATCAAACGGGCAGAACGGTACGGCAATTCGTTTGTTTTTCTGCTGCTTCAAATGCATTATTTCAAAGAGTTTAAATCGTTGTACGGAGAAAAAGAAACCGACAGGCTCTTCCAATTTGTCGGCAGTCAAATCAGGTCAAGCGTACGGGAGACGGACAAGAAATTCCGTCCCTCTGAAGAACGGTTCGGCATTGTGCTGACCCATACGCCGGTTGAGCATATGCCCGCCGTCCTGTCCAAGCTGAAAACACAGCTTGAAACGTATCAGCTTCAGAACGGCAAATATGTAACCTTAACCTTCCATGTGTGTTACCTGCCGTATCGCAACGATATCAAGACGGCTGAGCAATTTTTAGAAGAACTGGAAAACGAGATGATGATGAATGAATTGTAAAAGAATATGCCTTTTATGGGCGGCCTTGCTCATAATCGCAGCGGCTTTATATCAGCCGGACTCCGCCGCAGCGAAAGAGAAGGAGAACGGAATTCTTATCATCTATTCAACGTTGGACGGAACAGAATCGGCTCATGTAAAAATGCTCGATTTGATCTCAGGCCATTTCTCATCCAGCGTAACCGTCAAAAAAGACGAGGATGTCAAAGCAGCGGACCTGTCGGGCAAAATGCGCGTCATCTATTACGGCCAAACGAAACGAAAGCTCGGCAGGAAGCTCGTATCCCTGATCGGCTCATACAAAAAACCCGTGATTGCGATCGGCTTTAATGCCGGGCAATTCAGCCAGTTTTCCGGCCTTTCCTTAAAAAGCAAAGAAAACGTGTACGAGATCAAAAGCAGCAGTGAGAAAAGCGAGGTTTCATTGGAAAGCGCGCTTCATGTGCTCGAAGTCTCGGGACTGAAGGGGAAGGCATTGTACACCCATCAATCCGACGATGGGAAAACGCACCCTTTTATGTGGAAAACGGACAAGTCAAACGTATACATCGGCTTAACGAATTTGTTAAACGACAGCCAGCTCACGGCGAAGGAGCTGAGACAAGCGTTCGGAGAGAAAGCGGACAGCACGCTTTTATACTTGCGGCTTGAGGATATCAGTCCGATGGCAGACGAAAAATTGCTGCTTCAAGCGGGTTCGTATCTGCATAAAAGGAATATTCCTTTTATTCTGGCTGTCATCCCGGTATACGTGAACCCTGAAACAGGCGAAAAAGTCTATATGTCTGATAAGCCGAAGCTTGTCAAAGTGTTGAGAAAACTGCAAGACATGGGCGGAAGCGTGATCGTCCACGGATATACCCATGCTTACCGCTACAGCGAAACCGGAGAAGGATTCGAATTTTGGGATGCCAAGGCTGATCAGCCGATCACATCGCAAAATGCAGATGATCCGCCGTCGATTTTAAAAAAAGCACAGGACTTTCCGAATGAAGCAGCCTATAACAGCTATTTGAAGCCGTTTAGAAAAAACGAAGAAACGTACACACGGCAAAAGCTGACGCACGCCATTGAGGATTTAACTGCGGAAGGACTCTATCCGCTCGGATTTGAAGCGCCTCACTATACGATGTCAGAGCACGGCTATCAGATCACCTCCGAGTATTTCTCAAGCATTTTCGGCCAGGTTCAGCTCAGCGATACAACGTGGAAAACGTCGGGTACGGCACCGTTCGTGACAAAGCCGGCCATGCTGCACGGGATGACGCTGTACCCTGAAACGCTGGGCTATGTCGATGCATCAGCCGAGAATCCGCTCGGTGGCGTGAATGAGCGCATTTCTCAAATGATCGATTTCGAAGGCGGGGTAGCCGGAGCATTTTACCACCCTTATCTCGGCATGAAATATTTGCCTGAGCTTGTCGATCAAATGGAACGCATTCCGAACAGCGAATGGCTCGATATAAAGAAAACAAAACAAACCGTAAAAACGGACAAAGTGGAAATCCATACAAACGGAGACGGAACGATTCACGTTAACAATAAGGTGAATGCCGTTGAGGAGTTTTTCGACCATCATCAGCAAAGTCCGCTGGAAAAGGCGCTGTGGATTCTCTCAGCGATTGTGCTCCTGTTTGTGGTGATGTTCGTTATCTACACCCTTTATTTGAGAGCCACACTAAAAAAACGAATCTTTAAGGAGAGAAAAAGCCGTGGGTAATGTTCTGTTCTTTGCCTCGCTAAGCTTAATATGGGTCATGCTGCTGTATCACATGTTTCTGATGCAGGGAGGCTTCCGCCATTACATGACCTACGAACTGAACATTCCGAAGTGGAAAGAAAATGTGAAGAACCTTCCGAAGGTCAGCGTTCTGATCCCGGCACATAATGAAGAGGTCGTGATTCGGCAGACACTGAAGGCGATGGTGAACCTCTATTATCCGAAGGACAGGCTGGAGATTATCGTCGTAAACGACAATTCGTCCGACCGAACGGGTGAGATCGTGACCGAATTTTCCAGACAATACGACTTTATTAAAATGGTCGTAACGAAACCGCCGCATGCCGGAAAAGGAAAATCCTCGGCTCTCAACTGCGGTTTTGCCGAATCGAACGGTGATGTCATTTGCGTCTATGACGCCGACAACACACCGGAGAAAATGGCTGTCTATTACCTCGTTCTCGGCCTGATGAACGATCCGAAGGCGGGCGCCGTTGTGGGAAAATTCCGCGTCATCAATGCGGCGAAGACGCTGCTGACAAAATTCATCAACATTGAAACGATCTGCTTTCAGTGGATGGCGCAGGGCGGGCGCTGGAAATGGTTCAAAATTGCCACGATCCCCGGCACGAATTTTGCCATCCGCAGAAGCATTATCGAACGGCTCGGCGGCTGGGATGATAAAGCGCTGGCTGAGGATACCGAGCTGACGATCCGGGTGTACAACCTCGGCTACCATATCCGTTTTTTTCCGGCGGCTGTTACATGGGAGCAGGAACCGGAAACGTGGAAGGTCTGGTGGCGCCAGCGGACAAGATGGGCGCGCGGCAACCAATACGTCGTCCTGAAATTTTTATCGCAGTTTTTTAAGCTGAAACGAAAACGGATTATCTTTGATTTGTTTTATTTCTTCTTTACGTATTTTTTGTTTTTCTTCGGCGTGATCATGTCAAATGCGATTTTTGTTATTAATTTATTTTACGATTTGCACTTGTCTGTCGGCTTTTTGTCGATGATCCTGTGGATTTTGGCTTTCTTTCTCTTTATGACGGAGGTCATGATAACGTTGAGCATCGAAAAAACGGAAATGAACAGGCAAAACTTTTTTATCGTTTTTCTGATGTACTTTACATACTCGCAGGCATGGATCGTGCTTGTCATTTATTCGTTATTCGTGGAAATCAAGCACCGTCTGTTCAAGCAGGAGGTTAAATGGTACAAGACAGAACGATACAATCAAAAGAAAAGCGGGTGACGTTTTTGAAATATGCAATCATATGTCTCGTAGGCTTCATGCTGGCGGCAGTGACAGGGGAAGCCGCTTTAGCCAAAGAAGTAAAGGTGGACGGCTCGATCCTCGGAGAAAACAGCCGTGAACAAGCAAAGCAGCAAGTGCTTACGAGCGATCTCATCACAATGTATGGTACAAAGGACAGCACGGAGCTGACGTATCAAATTCCAGCCGGCGCCTCTTCCTCCCATCAGCAGCTTGCGCTTGAATATGAAGCCTCTGACCTGTTAATCTCCCCTTCTTCCCTGACGGTTGAGATCGATAACGAACCGGTCAAAACGGTAAAGCTTACAGGGAATGCAGAGCGCAAAACATTAAAGCTGACGCTGAACAAAAGCCAAGCGTCTCAGGGTTTTCACAGCCTGTCATTGAAGTTTTACGGAGTGGTGAAGGAAGGCGTCTGCGTCCGGCAGGATTCCTCCGGGAACTGGATCAAAATTTATCCGGACAGCCATCTGACATTGGGGGACAAGAACGAAGCAAAGGGAGCGGCGCTTGAGCACTATCCGTATCCATTTGCCCAATCAGGAAACACCGTGGAAAAAACGGCAATCGTCATTCCGGACGATCCGAGTTCCGCAGAAATAGAAGCGGCTGTTAAAACGGAAAGCTATCTAAAAACGATTGACAGCAGCATCAGCATCACGACTTTGAACGAATCAGACATGAAGCGCATCGACAGGCCGTCGATTTTAATCGGCGTTCAAAAGCATTGGAAAGGCAAAGTGGAAAAGCTTTTGGCACAAAGCGATATAAAAGCGCAAGAAGATAAGCTTCTGCTTGCGGAACGGGTGCTCACGGCAAACGGTAAACAGCAGCCTGTTCTGTTTGTCAACGCGGCGTCTGATGACGTGCTTTCCGTGAAAATCAGCGTCATCACCGATAAAACATACGCCGGCCAGCTCAGCGGCGAAACGCTCGCAATCGGGAAGCTGCAATATCAAACAAAACGGGACGCGGGTAAGCTGACGCTTGAGGATTTCGGAGCGGGCGATTTGACAATCGGCGCAGGGCAATCTTCTTCTGAGCATTATTATTATCCTGCACCTGCAATTTTGGACAAGGATCAATCGGCGAAGCTGTCCCTTGCATTAAAAAAATCAAAAACGATTCAAAAGCTAACGTCCCAAAGCGATTTATCCGCCGAAGAGGCGGAGCTGAAGGTCATGATCAACGGCCAGCCTCACTCCGTCCGGCTTGACGATTTAGGAAAAGAAGACAAAAACGGCTTTTATCATGTGACCTTAAAAGTCGATCCGAAGCTTTTGCAAAAAAACCGCTACATCGATATTCAATTTGCCACTTCCGGCTTGAAGGAGAACAATCCCTGCTATGCAACAGACGATGACAAATGGGTATTCATTGATAAAAGCAGCGCACTCACGTACCCTGTCAGCAGCACGACAGCGTCAGCCGACTTTCAGGAATGGCCGCTTCCCTTCGCGGGAATTCAAGCTAAGACAACGCTGATTGTCCTGCCTGACAAAGTCGATCAATCGAAGCTTCAGGAGCTTTCGCTTGTGACAGATTCATTCGGCAGTGAATCCCAGCATTCATTCACGGTCAAAAAATCCTCTGAAGTGAAAGCAGATGATATGAAAGGCCGGAACGTCATGTTCATCGGCGGCATTGGCCAGTTTCCTCTTCTGAAAGAGAAAGCATCGGACTTGGCCGTGCCGGCAGCGAAAAACGGGACGCTCGACGTGTCATCCTTCCAAATGCTGAACGAAACGGCAAAACAAGTTGCGTTTACACAGACATCGCCGTGGGATTCAAACTACTCGATGGCCGTGTTTGCACCGTTTAACGGGCAAGGCGCTGCCGTCACAAAAGAAATGATCAGCTTTCTGAACAGCAACGATAACACAGCGACCGTCATCAATGAAACGGACAGCAGTCAGCTCTTCACAAACCATCAGCAGCTTGCAGAAAAACCAAGCGGAACACAGACCGAAAAAACGAAGGAAAACGGTCAGCAGAATATGATATATTTCGGCGTCATCGCATTGATCATAGCGGTAGCGGCCGTTCTGATTTGGATCATGGCAAGACGCAGAAAACGGAAGACTGACAACGGAAAGAACAGGGGCTAACGATCAGCCCCTGTTTTTTATTAGTTTCTCATCTTGACACACGCCTTCGACGACACCGGCCAAAATGCCGACTCCTTTTTTAATATCTTCATCGGCTGCCGTCAGGCTGATGCGAATGCACTGCCGGACATGCGGCGAATCCCACGGAACATGATGAAAGAAAGACGCACCGGGGACGATGATGACGCCGTTTGCTTTCAACCGGGCGTACAGCTCGATATCAGCAACAGGGAGATCCTCGATCCACAGCCAACCGAAAAGCGAGCCTTCCCCTCTGTGCAAATGCCATTTGATATCGCCCGGCATTTCTCGAAGCAAAGCGTCCTTCAGCAGCAAAAATTTGTTATGGTAGTAAGGCCGCACCTCATGCTGCGAAACGGCGGCGAGGCGCCCGTCATCCAACACAGCTGCCGTCATATATTGCCCCAGCCTTGAAGAATGAATCGCCGCATTTGATTGAAAAGCCTCCATCACCTTCATGTAACGCGGATGACCGATGGCGATCCCGACCCTTTCACCGGGGAGGCCCGCCTTTGAAAGGCTTATGCAATGGATAATTTGATCGGTAAAAACGGGCTCCATTTCGATGAAGTTGATAGCCGGAAAAGGCGGCGCATATGCGGAATCGATGAGAAGGGGTACATCGGCGTCACGGCAGGCGTCAGAAATAAGCAGCACGTCTTCTTCAGAAAGAACATTTCCTGATGGATTATTCGGCCGGGACAGCACGACGGCGACGATATCGCAAGCGCCTTGCATCCTCTTTAAAAAGCGTTCCCGGTCCAGTTCGTACCGGAACATGTGATCATCCAATGTTGAAATTAACGGCGGGATGCCTTCGACCGTGTCCATATCCAACGCCGCACCGCTGTACCCCGCATAATCCGGAAGCATCGGAATCAAAGCTTTTTTCACGACACCGTCGCTTCCCATGCCGCAAAATGAATTGATCGCAAAAAACAACAACTGCTGGCTTCCCGCCGTAATCAGCACATTTTCTTTCTCAATGTCATGACCATAGCGGTGTGAAAAGAACCGGACGACGCTGTTGATCAGCTCGTCCGTTCCATAGCTTGATCCGTATTGGCTGATGGCCGAAAGGAACGTACCATTCTCAAGCAGTCTCTCTAAAACTGCTTGCCACATCGCGGCCGTTTCCTGAAGGATCATCGGATTGCCGGCGCTCAAATTGAGATATTCACGCGAGCCGACATGAAGGATTTCCTGAATATCGCCATCACCGCCCTGATCCCCGTCTTCTCATTCATTTTTTCGCCTATGATGCTGAGCTTCGGCTTCAATGTTTTACCCCCTAAACATGATACGGTCCGTTTTGACGGCGTTGTTTATATCATGGATAAAATACTGCGTCGGGACGCCGAACCGCCCTCCCTCATTTCCGGGAGGCAAATATTTCCTCACATAGCGTTCAGCCTCTCTTTTATAAACCGAATCATCCTCTATTTCTTCCAGCTCTTCGATTTCGGCAACGAGTTTTTTCAAGTCGTCCATGCATAATGAAAGATCGAGCGATGCCGGCTTATCTTTTCCCTTTTTGATGGAGCGGCCGTTGTCGATGATCCAGCTGAACAGAAAAAATCCCGTCCCGGAATCAAAGTTGTGTGTCGCATTATGCTGGCTCGGGTAGCGCAGCAGACGTTCAAACAGGACAAATTCGATAATTTCCTCCCAATAATCGTACTTTCGTTCTGCTAAAGCGAGGATAGACTGGCAATCCACTTTGATTTCCTCCAATATTCCCGCAAAAAAATTCATTTTCGCTTGAATGTGCTTGTGAAAAGGCTTGTTGCCGCAGTGGTGGTAATAGTCGTGCAAGTAACCCCAAAGGACTCTTGCTTCATACGTGTTTTCAGGAGAAATGTGCGCCGATTTGAAAGGAACGTTTTCAAAAATAGCCCGCGCCCTCTTCAACGTATCCTCATGGTAGATTTGGTAGAACTTATTGAAATAAAAAATCGCAAACGTCTGCTCTGTTATTTTTTCTTTCGTCTTAACATTTTCCGGGAAAAATACGATGCATTTTTCTTCTGTGAACCCCCTGGTTCCCGCTATCAGCTTCAGCGACTGGCAGCCGTTTTCCGGGTGAGGCATCTCCACCTCAATCGGCTTCATCATCGCCGGCTCATCGCGAACGGCCAGGAAAGCCTCAAAAAAGCAGCCTTTCGTATGCGGCCCGTTAGGCGTAACGACAGGGGCGAGAAAGAAGGTCGTCTCCTGATCCTGCGGAGGGCGATATGCCGTTAATAAACGGTCAAAATACGGCGTGTCGTCCAATCCGCGGCCGATCCAGTCCAAGACATCCTCTTTAAACGCTGCGCCGGCCTCAGGCACATGTACCGCCTCATATATGATTCCGGCAGCTTCGGCTAATTGAAGGAGAAGCTGTTTCGCCCTGACCTGCTGCTCTGTAATCTGTCCTTTTTCGTTTTGATACATTTGCAATTCATGAACCTGCGGTACAATTTGTTCGTTTACCATATTTACGATGCCACGCGTCAACGTCTTCATCGGCTTCCTCCCTCGCTTTTTCCGTGAATGGTAAAACACATCGGCACCTCGCCGAAATCCTTTATGACATGCAAATGGTTTTCATGGGCTGCCTTAATCGTCGTAATACAGCCGTCGGCTGCTCCTGATGCGCAGGCAAGCGCTGCTTGGGAATTGCTGCTGACCAAATCCACATGATCGCTGAACAGTTTTGCAAGATGAGCAGGTGCAGGATGTGATGCGACTATTTTGACATCCGGTTCCCTCGTGTTTTGCTTCACGGCAAACACCATATTGTATGTCGGCATGACAAAGCTATCTATGATTTGTAAATCGAGCAAATTCTCAAATACGATATTGTGCAAAAACGGATACACCGCGCAGCCCAAAAGGACTGAATTTTCAGTCTCTTTTACATGAAGTAGCGCCTCTTCCAGCGTTTCATAAAGCTTGACCTCACCTTGAAGCCCTTGGTTCTCAAGCCATAAAAAACCCGCTTTTTCACAGTTTGTACCTTTCGGACCCAATGTGTGAACAACCATCACCGCTTGATCTTCCTGCACTTTTGTCGAGATCATCTTAACCTCCCATTGTACCCGTCAGATTATTTTTATAGATGATGGCAAGGTCACCATCTAATTTCCGGTAAAAAGCTTCGCATTCTTCATATGAATCATGGCTTGTTAAAATAAACCCCGGGTATCCGGAAAAATGCGGATACGGAAGAATTTCGGCTCCTGGTTTGATAAATTGAAAAACCCGTTTGACTTCCGGCCTTTGTTTGATGTCTTCAAGACCGTCGATTTTTTCAAACGTCCCCGAGCCCTGCACGGGAATGATGTAGTTGCCGGCCGTCCTCTTGGCGCGAATCCCGTCTTCTAGATGCCTGTCCAGCGGTTTAAGGGCATTTTGAATGACCAGTTGCATGAAGTTGATGCCCGTACTCTCTTTAACGATGTAATGGGAGATACCCGAGCCGCCGATTCTCGCCCCGACTTCGATGACATAAGGCTGTCCGCTTTTATCGAGCCTTAGTTCGGTATGAGCCGGCCCCTGATGAATGCCTAAAGCTGAAACGGCCGCCGTCACTTCCCGTATGATCGAATCGTGCGCCTCCTCATCCAATTTAGCCGGTGCAATATAGACGCCTTCTTCAAAAAACGGCCCTTTACAATCGCCTTTATAACCGATCGACAATACGTGGACTTTTCCTTGAATTGACAATGTTTCAATCGCAAATTCAGGGCCGTCGACAAATTGCTCAACAATGATGCCTTTTTTTCCTGTGACAAACCGGCTAAGATCGCCCTTATTGATATCCTCTGCTTTGCGCATCGCCTCCTTAAGCTGTTTGCGGTCATCGGCCCGAACGACCCCCTGGCTTGAAAAACCGTTGATCGGTTTCACGACCAAAGGAAACGTCAGCTGAACATGTTCCAAGTCTTCATAAGCAGCAGCTTCTTGGAAGAAAGGGATATTCAACCCGTGCTGCCGAAGAATCCTGCGGGTTTCGCTTTTATTCCGGCAGTTTTCAATCGTTTGTAAAGGAAGTCCGGGAAGATTTAATTCCGCCGCGGCTTTTGCAGTGAAATGAAGCGCCGGCTCGAACAATGTCACCACTCCATCAAAAGGAGATTCGACAAATGTTTGCTTGACGATATTCATTGCTTTCTCTTCATCCTCGAACAGCGGGATCGGAACGCTTCGGTCAACTGCCGGGAGATTTCCCGGGCAATTTTCTTGCGAGTTGTAGAAAAATGTAACATCGAGGCCTAAATGTTCAGCTTCTTCAAAAATAAACGGCAATTGCTTATTTTGGCAAATGATGGCCAAGCGTTTGTTTAGCTTTGTCAATTTTTTCTGCCCTCTCTTCTTTTTTAATGTTGATAAACATGACTCCGAAAATCACAAACAACGTCCCTAAGTAAATATTTGCGTTTAATGTTTCGTCCAAAAACAGAAAGCCGATATAAAGGGCGATGACTGGAGAGATAAACAGATGGGAAGTCGCTTTTGAGATGTGCCAGTTTTTAAGCAAGTAAATATTGATCCAAAATCCCAATATAGAACCGATAATCGCCAAGTACAACAATGAGTAGAGACTGATGCCGGAAAATGTCCGCGTTCCGCTTTCTACTACTAAGCTGCTGATGAGCAAAATCGTTCCGCCCGAGAGCATGGACAGAGAATTGAAGCTTAGTATCGGAAGGGTTTGGATTTTCTGCTGCACTTTAATTTGTATAAAGGCAGATCCGAACATTGCACATAAGATGGCAGCCATGGAGATGATTTCGATGACTTCAACCTTGATAAACAGCTGATTGCCGAATACGATCGTAATGCCGAGCAACGCGAGGAAGATGCCCCACTTTTGAATCTTTGTAGCCGGGGTTCCTTTGACAAGCCGATTGATGATCAGGGCGAAGACGGAGATGCTTGCGGCCAGAATGGAGACCAGCCCGCTTGGCAAATACAGAGAAGCCCAATAGACGGAACCGAAAGGGATCGAAAAATACATGATGCCGTTGAAGAAGGATAGTACGAGCAGCTCCTTTGAAACAACAAATTGTTTGCGGATCAACAGAAAGACGGCGATCATGACGCTGGCGATCATAAAGCGCATGCCGGCCGACCAAAACGGCAGGCTGTCCTTGAGCCCCGCTTTTTGCACAGCCCACGTCGTTCCGCCGATCAAGCATAAAAGTCCAAACAGCACATGCACGCGGTACTTTAAAACGTTTGTCAACATATCACACACTTCACCTTGTTTGTTATCGTCTTGCGGTTTATTTTCTGAAAAATCTGATCAAAATGGATTATGAGGGAAATTATAACTTTTATATCAATACCAGTCAACAACATTTAAAATCTCTTAACAATATAATAAAAAACACTCACTATGAAGCTGTGAGTGTTTTATACTTTCATTTCGCGGGCGCCTGCCGCTTTTCCGGCTGAACCGAATTCCCTCATTTTGTTTTTCACCGTTTCCTTTACGGCGCCGATCCCAGGCGTCATATAAGCGCGCGGTTCATATAAATCCAGGTTTTCCTTAAACATCGTGCGGGTTTTTTCTGTCCAGGCGACCATACATTCAGTATTGATGTTGATTTTCGCATGGCCGAGCCTGATCGCTCTTTCAATTTGATCAGCCGGGATTCCCGAAGCCCCGTGAAGAACGAGCGGAACGTCCGTCGCTTCCGAAATCTCCTCCATTTCCTTGAATCCAAGCTTCGGCTCGCCTTGATATTTGCCATGAACCGAGCCGAGAGCGGCCGCCAGCGCATCGATATCCGTTTCTTTGACAAGGCGGATACATTCATGCAGGTCGGCGTATTTCACCCCGCCGATAAGGCCGTCTTCCATACCGCCTACCGTGCCTACCTCGGCTTCAACCGAAACACCGTATAGCCGGGCATATGACACGACTTCTTTCGTCATGGCAATGTTTTCGGCGATCGGAAAATGCGAACCATCGATCATTACCGAGCTGAACCCCGCGTCAATCGCCTGTTTGCAGCGTTCAGCACTGCTTCCGTGATCAAGGTGCAGCACGACGGGAACGGTAATCGACAACTCTTCAACGAGCGCGCCGACCATGGCGGCAACCGTTTTGAATCCGCCCAAATAATCGATTAAGCGATCTGAGGCGGCCGCAATGACGGGTGAGCGTTCCTCTTCCGCCGCCTGTAAAATCGCCTTTGTCCACTGAAGGCCGTTAATATTAAACTGTCCGATTGCATAATGCTGTTCCTTTGCTTCTGTAAGAAGCTCCTTCATGGAAACGAAAGCCACGTTCACCCCTCCTTCTCGTGTTACATCTTAAAGTATTTTGAAACGACATCAACTGTTGTTTCCTTTGCGGTTTTAATCGTTTCTTCAGCGCTCATCTTATAATATTCCGGCCTGAACAGTTCAACAGAGACAACGTCTGAAAAGCCGATTTCTTTTAACGCGGATAAGTGTGCATCCAAATCAATGGCTCCCTGTCCCGGCCAAACACGGTCTTCATCTCTTAAAAAGCCGATCGGAAAATCCTCCGTGTCATCGATATGATAAATGAAGATTTTCTTGCCGTCCGCCTTCTTCAAATCCTCAAGACTTGAGCCCATTGCATGGAAGTGGAAGCTGTCAAACACAAGCCCGACATTATCACGGTTTACGGTGCTGACGATGTCATAAGCCTGTTTGAAAGTATTGACCGTACATTCCGGATGCCCGACAAACTCAAGAGCAATCTTAACGCCGTACGGCTCAGCGATGTCTGACAGCTCTGTCAGCACTTCGACGGAGCTTGCTTTAATATCTTCTTTTAAGATTTTTTGTTCGGTGACAAGCGGTACCGCGACCACGTATTTCACACCAAGCGTTTTGCATGTTTCCATCATGCCTTTAAATTCTTCGATGATTTCACGGTGCCCTTTTTCATCGCGGTTGTTGAAAAAGACAAGCGCATTCAAGGCCAGCGGCTTAATATGATGAGTTTGAAAATACTCGGCTAACTCTGAGAGAGAATGGTCTTTTAAATACTCAGGCAGCTTATCCATCGTCCGGATTTCGATATAATCGTATCCGTGCTTCTCACAGTATTCGAGATCTTTCGCAAGGTTCGAATTTTCGAGCGTGGTTGCTTCGTTAAAACATAGCTTCATTTTTGCGATTCTCCTTATCTCATAGTCAGGGAGCCGAACGCCCCCCGCCGGACTAAAAAGCCTTTACAGCCCTAATTCCTGTTTCAATTTTTCGAGCATGAATTTGCATGATTCATCCGCTTTATCAACCCAGGCGAAAACGGCATTTGTCGCAATTCCATCGAAGTTCATTTCTCTCAGCTTTCTGAAAATCGTATCAAAATCAACTTCGCCTTCACCGATGTTCAAATGCTGGTGAACCGTTACTTTCGCGTCCGGCGGATTGACGATGTAGCGCAGGCCATGCGCTGCTTTATGATTGAGGGTATCCGCAAATAAAACATGTGTGAGACGGTCGCCGGCTTCGTCAAACATTGTCTCGATATCGCCTTTTCCGTCATCATAGAAGAACGTATGCGCTGTCGAGTAAACAAGGTTGATCCAATCCCGGTCAAGAGCCCGGATCATATCCATCGCACCTTTGTGCGTTTCGATAAAATCGTATGGATGGGCTTGAAGATTGAGTTTAATGCCTTCTTTTTCAAAGACTGGAATAAGCTCATCCATGGATTTGATAAATTTCTCTTCGCAGACATAAGGCTCATACTTTGAACCGCTGAATTCGCTGTTCATCAAATCCACTTCAAGTTCAACCGCAATTTCGATCGCCCTTTTCCAATTGCGCACCGCTGCCTGCCGGCGCTCTTCATCAGGACCCGCCCAGTGGTAAAGAGGAAGGAGAGATGAAAGCTTAACACCTGTATCCCTTAAAAGCCGCTTGAGTTGTTTGATCTTTGCTGAATCGACTTTCGGATATTTATAGAATGGACAAAAATCCTCGCGCGGCGATAGTTCGATATATTCGTAGCCAAGCTCCGCCGTTTTATAGACCATTTCCTCCAAAGTTAAATCATCTCGGTACATCGATGGGTCCAATGCCAATTTCATATTTTTTCACTCCCTATTATTTTTTTACAGTTGTAAACGATTGATAGAATTCCGGTTTCTCTTGGAGCGCTACAGCCTCTTTCTGCCCGGATTCCTGAGCTTTTACGCAAGCGTCCGTTGTCACGGCAGCGATATAACCATCCCATGCATTCGGTCCGCTGACCTCGCCTTTCTGTTGAATCGAATCAATGAAGTCTTGAATTTCCACATCGTACGCATCCACAAAGCGGCGCTGCCAATCCATCAGGATATCTGTAGAGAATTTCCCGTCTTTTCTCAAAGAAATGCTTGACGGTTCAGGAAGCCTGATGATGCCGTCTTCCCCGACGATCTCACACTGAATGTCGTAGCCGTATTTGCAGTTGACATAGATTTCCGCATTAATAATGATCCCGCCTTTTGTCTCAATGACAACAATTTGCGGATCCCGTAAATGAGGAAGTGCATTTTTCGATTTTTTCGGATAGATTACTTGGACAGACTCATAATCATCATCGATCAGCCAGTGCAGGACATCGATTTCATGAACAAGCGTATCAACGACAGCCATATCTGTCGTGTAGTTTTCCGCTACAGACGGGTTGCGGTGCGCACAGTGGATCATCAGCGGCTCGCCGATTACCCGGTTGTCGATCGCTTCTTTCAGTTGAACGTAACCGCTGTCATAACGGCGCATAAAACCGACTTGCACGAGGCGTTTTCCCGCTTTGATTTCCTCTTCGACAATGCGCATGCATCCTTCGGCGGTTGTTGCGAGAGGCTTTTCGCAAAATACATGCTTCTTCGCTTTAATGGCTTTTAAGACGCTGGCCTCGTGAGCCGGTCCCCAGCTTGTCACTAAAACCGCATCTACATTTTCGGCTGCGATCAGGCTGTCGTCATCCGGATAGACTTTGGCATTCAAGCTGTAGTCACTTACGACTTGTTGAGCTGCCTCTTTATTCACATCTGTAACCGCAACGATTTCTCCGCCGGCTAATTTATTCGTAATGCGGTTGATATGCTCCTTTCCGATTGCTCCTGTACCAATAACACCTATGTGTAATTTCATTGATAGCCACTCCTTCAAAAGTAGTTACATAATTTTTCTTGTTTGTACTTGTTCAGCTTGAGCTGGCGGAGTTCCGTACAGTTCTTCCTGAATTTGTTCAAGCGATTTGCCGGATGTATTCGGTGCGAATGCGAGCCCGATGATCATGCTGACAGTGACACACCCGAGGAGAATAGCAGCCATGACTCCAATGCCCATATTCGAGATGATCATCGGGACAAAAAGGCTCCAGGCTCCTATTGAGATACGAACAAGAAAGAACATCAATCCTTGTGCAGATGCACGGTACTCTGTAGGAAAGATCTCGCTTGCCCATAATTGGTAGTTAGCCTGTTGTCCGGCTCCGTTGTTAATGCCGATCATCACGATAAACAGAACGAGAATCGGCAATCCTTCTACCGGAAGCAGAAACAACGACCAGCCGATGACGGCCATTGATGCCGCAATACCAAAAACCGTCTTTCTATATTTGTCTGCGAAAGGCATGAATATAAAAGCGACGCCAAGCCCGGTGAAAATAAACAGCCCCATCTGCAGAATGTTTGCCATGTTTGCCGAAACACCGCCGACTTGCTGATAAATGTAAGGCATAAAGAATCCCATCACGCCGGCCGCCAGATTCCAGACCAAGTACACGCCCATTAAAAACAGAATGCTTTTTAAAAACTTAGGCTGAAGCAGATCCAAATAAGAAGTTTTGCGAATGACTTGCACCGTCTCGGATTTATCCTGCCAGGCGTCAGATTCCGGCAGTTTCATCCGAAGTACATAAGTGATCAATGCAATAACAAGCAGATGTGCAAAGACAATCTTATTGCCCAATAAGCCAAACCCGCCCAGCAATACTGACAGCAGGAGGACGACAACCGCTCCGGCAGCCCAGGCGACTTGGGCAACGCCGCAGTGGCGGGCCCTGTTTGTTTTCGGAGCATTCTCCGCGATAATCGTCCAAGAAGCTGTAATATCAGCTCCGACTGATAAACCAATGATAATGTAACCGCTTAACAAAATAGGGAAGTTGAAGCCGAATAAAACAAGACAGATCCCCAGCGCATAAATTAACATGCTGTTCGTATAGACAGCCTTGCGCCCGATTTTGTCGGCAAGAAACCCGCCGAGCAGCGCTCCGATTGCTGCTGAGATGGCGTTTGCGCTCAACGCGCCGAGCAGTCCGATCTGTGTATCCGTAAGCTTTAAATAACTGACCCATAAAGATAAACCGGCTGATCCTGCTACAATGGAACCCGCGTCGATGTAATTTGCCAAAGCTGCTGCTATGGTTCGTTTATTGAATGGTGAAACTGCTGCATTTCCATTGCTCAATGTAAAGCCCCCTTAATTGGTTGCTGCGGGATTTAACAAATGACGGTCGATATATTTTCTGGCGATCAGCGCGTATTCTAGAGGATTTGCAACTTCAGGATCCTGCTCGGCTTCTACGACGATCCATCCGGAATAGCCGTGCTTTAAAAGCGTTTGATACACTTCCGTAAAGTCGATGCAGCCGTCACCGGGAACTGTGAACATGCCTTGCAAAAACGATTGCCTGAACGATTTTCCTTCCTCTTTGCATTTCTTCATGACATTAAGTCGGGCGTCTTTAAAATGCACGTGCTTGATACGGTCAATATGTTTTTCAAGGATATTGATGTAATGACCGTCGGAAATATAGGCATGCCCCGTATCATACAGAAGGTGAACGAGCGTCGGATCAGTGCCTGCCATCAGGCGGTCGACTTCCTCTTCCGTCTGCACCCCCGTCCCGAGATGGTGATGGTAAACAAGCTTGAGCTGATATTCGCCGGCGATTTCCCCGAGATGATTCATCCCTTCGCAAAGCCGCTGCCATTCTTCATCAGAAAAATGCGGCTTTTCTTTAAACACGTTCTTATCCAGTCCCTGCACACTGTACGTTTGTTCAGACACGACCGCAACATCCGCATGGACTTCCTTCAAGTACTGGCAGTGGGCCTTAAATTCTTTGGCAGCTTCTTCAATGCCGTCGCGAAGAATAAAGCTGCTGAACCACTTCCCGGCAATCCTCAGATTTCTCAATTCGAGCTCTTTATTTAAAATCGCCGGTTCCGGGAAAAAGCCCCCAACCTCAGTGCCTTGAAAGCCTGCAACGACGATATCGCTCAGCAAATGCTGAAGGGTATTGCCCGCTCCGATTTCCGGAATATCATCATTCCGCCATCCTATGGGGGCGATGCCCCATAGAATTTCCGATTTGACCATCCTGGTGCCTCCTTTAATACTGCTTTGCAGATTCGAGCATTTTTTCTTTGGCTTCATACGCTTTTTGAACGCTTTCCTGTTCTGAAACCTCTGCAACACCTACGTGCCACCAGCTGTCATAGCCGTCTGTCATCGTCTTGGGCAGCACTTTCATTTCGATCAAAGTTGAAACATCTTGTTTCTTCGCATCTTCAATCGCCGCTTTTAGCTCCTCGACCGTGTTGGCGCGGTACGTTTTGGCGCCGTAGCCTTCGGCAACCTTTGCATAGTCCACATTCAGAATCCGGTTATCCTCTGTTCTGAACTCGCAATAATAGCTGCCGCTTCCATGGTCCATCTGCAGGTTATTGATGCAGCCGAAGCCTGAGTTGTCAAAGAGCAGGACATTGATTTTTTGGTTGTATTGAATGGCTGTAATCAGTTCGGAGTGAAGCATCAGAAAACTTCCGTCCCCAACCAGTGAATAGACTTCTTTATCCGGATGGGCCAATTTCAGTCCGAGCGCGCCCGATACTTCATATCCCATGCATGAATAGCCGTATTCCAAGTTGTACGTATTCGGCACGTTTGCATGCCACAACCGCTGCAGGTCGCCCGGAAGAGAGCCCGCTGAACAAATGACGACGCTGTCTGGATCAACCGTTTCATTGATGGCGAGCAATGCCGTTGTTTGCGGCAGTTCGGTTTTCAGTTCATCTGCATATTCGTTCATCACTTCTTGGGAAAAGTGATTTTTAATTTCAGGCGTAAAGCTTTCGCGCTTAAATGTTACTTTGCTTAGGCGGTCGCGTTCAGCCAGCCATTCGTCTTTCAGCTCCTTGATGGTTGAACCGAACTCGCTACTGTAGCCTTCCAATAAGCCGTGCAGCTTGCTGAGCGACAGTTTCGCATCCGCGACAACCTGGAAAGCATCCAGTTTATACGCCTGCATTCTGCTGACATTGATGTTCAAAAATTTTGCGTTGTCAAAGTCAAAAGCCGTTTTGGAGGATGTTGCAAAATCGGTGTATCTCGTGCCGATTCCGATGATCAGATCGGCCTGGCGGGCGGCTTTGTTAGCTGCCAGTGTACCTGTGATCCCCATTCCTCCCAAGTTGTTGGCGAAATCGGCTTCTACCGTAGATTTTCCGGCCTGGGTTTCAACCAGCGGAATGTTGTATGCTTCAGACATCGCGATTAATTCGTCGCGCGCGCCGGAATACTTCGCACCGCCGCCGACTAAAATAAGCGGTTTTTTGCTTGATTTGATCAGCTCTGCCGCTCCCTTTAGCTCGCGTTCGCTCGGCTCCATGCGGTCGATGTAGTGAACGCGCTTCCGGAAGAAGCTCTCATCAAAATCAAATGCTTCGCCTTCAACGTCTTGAGAAATGCAAATCGTTGCCGGGCCAGCTTTTGCGGGATCTGTCATCACTTCAAAAGCGCGGATCAAACTGCTCATCAACTGTTCGGGGCGCGTAATACGATCCCAATACCGCGAAACCGGCTTTAATGCATCGTTTGTCGTGATCGCCGCGCTGTATTCTTGTTCAACTTGCTGAAGAACCGGATCGGGCTGTCTTGTCGCAAATGTATCAGCCGGAATCAAGAGGACGGGAATGTTGTTCGCAAGCGCCGTACCTGCGGCGGCCACCAGGTTAGCCGCTCCCGGTCCAACCGATGTCGACACGGCATATATCTTCCTTCTCAGCATCTGCTTGCTGTAAGCCATTGCCGCATGTGCCATTCCCTGTTCATTTTTGCCTTGAAACACCTTTAAGTGGCCGGCATCCTGTTCAAGCGCCTGACCGATTCCAACGACGTTTCCATGTCCGAAAATTGTGAAGATTCCTTCGACAAACGGTGTTTCTTCGCCGTCAAAATTGATATACTGCTGGTTCAAGAACTTAATTAACGCTTGTGCCGTTGTTAAACGTATTTTCTTTCTCACAAACGATCCCACCTTTATTCGTTCTTTTTTAAGACTGTGCCGCAATAAGCTGTTCGATTTCTTCAACAGTCGGCATGGCTTCTGATGAGCTATGCTTGCTGACGACAATAGAGGCTGAGGCGCTTCCGTATTTCAATGCGGTTTCGATTGTCTTTCCTGTCACAAGGCCGTAGATAAAGGCCGAAGCATACGAATCGCCCGCCCCGAATGTTTTCAAGACCTTCGTTTTATAAGCTTTTGCACGGAAAACCTCACCCGATTTGCTGTAGGCGTATGAGCCGTCCACACCGTGCTTGATGACGACGAGGTCTGCAGAGTGCCCGAATAAATGTTGGACAGACTCTTTGTTGCTTCCCCGGCTCTTGTTTTCCATTACGTCAAATTCATCGCGCGTACCGATAACGATGTCAGACTGCTCGGCAACCAGCGTATAGTAAACCGAGGTCTCTTCCGGTGATGTCCATGTATACGGGCGGTAGTCAAGCTCAAATACGACTTTGACGTGATGTTTTTTTGCAAGGTTCACCGCTTTTAAAACCGCTTCGCGCGACGGACTTTTTGCCAGTGCCGTACCGGAGACAAGGAGCATCTTCGATTTGGCGATGTAGCCTTCGTCTACCTCTGAAGGTTCGAGGTAAAGGTCGGCAACATCATCCCGGTACATTAAAATGCTGCACTCTTCGGGGCTTTTGATTTCCGTAAAGGCAAGGCCCGCCTTATGCCCCTCTTTGTCAACGACCATTTGAGAGGTGTCGACGCCCGTTTTTCTCATATATGATTCTATAAATCTGCCATGCTGGTCATCCGGAATCTTGCCGATAAAGCCGGCTTTCAATCCCAACTTTGAGCTGCCGATCGCAATGTTGGCCGGCGAGCCGCCGACATACTTCGAAAACGTCATCGTTTCTTCCATCGGCCGGTTGTATTCGACAGCGTTCAAATCAATGCATGCGCGGCCGATCGCCACAATGTCAAATTCCTTCTCCTCGTTAAACGTATATTTCATCTTCAACAGCCACTCCTCGCCTGATTGTTAGCGTTCCAGAATCCATTCATGATCTGGATCGTTATGAAACTTCCACTTGCGCACAGGTCCTGCCATGACATTTAAATAGTAAGATGTATAGCCGTCAGGAACCCCCACCGGATGATATCCCGCCGGCACGATGACAACGTTTTCATTCTCGACGGTCATCGTCTCGTCAATGGAGCGGTCATCCGTGTACACGCGCTGGAATACAAAGCCCTGTGCAGGGTCAAGCTCATGATAGTACGTTTCTTCTAAAAACGATTCTTCTGGCAGATTGTCTTGATCGTGTTTATGCGGCGGATAACTGGACCAGTTTCCGCTTTCGGTGTAGACTTCGACGACCAAGAGGCTGTTCGCCGAAGGGTCTGAATCGGGAAGAATGTTATGGACGGTCCGTTTGTTGCTAAATTTTCCACGGTGCTCAATGCCGTTGTCTTCCGCTTTAATCAATTTCGTCGGCAGCTGTTTTTCTGAAGGGGAATAACAAAGGGCGATTCTCGCCTTTGTAACCGCTGTTACTTCAAACGTGCGGTCATTTGACACATAGACGCTGTCCGTCGGTTTTTTTTCAAACACGCTGTCCCTCGTGCCGATGTTCTCAAATGTCACATCTCGATCAGACACCGTAATTTTTCCGGTAACCGCGACGATGCAGCATTCCTTTTTGGTTAATTCCTCCGAGTAGCGGGCGCCGGGTGCGAGATCGATGACTTTAAATTCCACATATTGAAGATCCGAATTTGACGTTTTGACTTCGTGTACAACCTTCACGCCTTGAGAAAGCTCAACCGCCTGCGGCTTGCGCAGCAAATGACTCATTGAAACAGCCTCCTTTTTATATCTTGAAACATGGACCGAACAGCGCGGGATTCACGCCGTTCGGAAATGATCTGTTTAGTTGAAATCAGGCGCCGGATATCTTGCAGTTACGACTTTTTTGCGCGTATAGAAATCGACGCTGTCTTTTCCGTTAGCATGCAGCGTTCCAAAGAACGATGACTTCCAGCCTGAGAATGGGAAGAATGCCATTGGAGCCGGAACGCCAAGGTTGATCCCGAGCATGCCCGCATCAATGTTTTCGCGGAAATAGCGGATCGCGTTGGAATTTGAGGTAAACAGGCATGCACCGTTTGCAAATTCAGATTTGTTGGCGATCTCAATCGCTTCTTTTAAGTTTTTCACGCGGATAACCGACAGAACCGGCGCGAAAATTTCGTCTTTCCAAATCGTCATATCGGTTGTCACATTGTCGAAGATCGTCGGGCCGACGAAATAACCTTCGTCAGATACGTTTCCGCGTCCGTCACAGACGAGTCTGGCGCCTTCTGCAATCCCTTTTTCGATATATCCGAGCGTGCGCTTTCTGTTTTCTTCGCGAATGACCGGGCCTAAGAATACACCGTCATCCAAGCCGTTTCCGATTTTGACTTCGGACGCTTTCTCAACCAATTTTTCCATAAATGCATCGGCGATATCTTCCTCTACGGTTACAACCGCACAGGCCATGCAGCGTTCTCCGGCAGAACCGAAGGCTGCGCCGATGATATTTGTCACCGTATCCTCGAGGTTGGCGTCGTTCAGCACAATCGTATGGTTTTTGGCTCCCGTCAACGATTGAACGCGTTTCAAATGCTCGCTTCCTTTTTTATAAACATACTCTCCGACCGGTTTGGAGCCGACAAATGAAATTGCTTTAATTTCCGGGTGCTCCAAGATGCCGTTGACGACATCATGCGCGCCGTATACCACATTGAATACGCCTTTTGGAAGTCCGGCTTCTTCAAACAGCTCAACCAGCTTCTCCGTCAACAGCGGCGTGCGCTCGGACGGTTTCAAAATAAACGTGTTTCCTAAAGCAATCGCCATCGGGAACATCCAGCACGGAACCATCATCGGGAAGTTGAACGGGGCAATTCCGCCGACGACACCAACCGGATAGCGATAGTTTGCCGCTTCAACGTCAGTTGCGATCGTTGCGAGCGAATCACCCATCATTAAAGACGGAGCCCCCGCGGCAAATTCGACATTTTCGATCCCGCGTCCCACTTCGCCAAGCGCTTCTTTTGTGTTTTTTCCGTTTTCGATCGTGATCAGGCGGGCAAGCTCTTCTTTATGCTGAGTCAAAAGCTGGTGATAGTTAAATAGGATTCTCGCCCGGCGCGGCACGGCTATTTTCGACCAAGTTTTGAACGCTTCCGCCGCTGTTTGGGCGGCGTATTCTATATCCTCCCGCGTGGAGATCGGCACCTGGCACAGTACTTCTTTCGTTGCAGGATTGACGACATCTTCGTATTTATCGGTTTTGCTTTCAACCCATTCGCCATTAATATAGTTTCTTAACTTTCTGATTTCTGCCATTCTTATAACCTCCTTAATTATTAATCCTCTGGTACAGATAGGGCGTCATAGACGGCATGCATGACCGATTCGAAAAAAATTAAACGCTTACAAAAAAACAACTAACTTCGCTACAATAAAAGAACCGAAAACGATATGTAAAGCCTTTTTAAGCTCAACATTTCATAAAAATTATCACGTTTTGGTCACTTCTTGGTTATATTCTAATCCGATCATACCCATAAGTCAATCATTAAAAAAATAAATTTTTCCTTGAAAATCTTAGTATAATATATGTGTAATAATATGGAATACAGCCAATCCTTGCAAAAAATAATCACCAATGTTATCATTTCTTAAGCAATTATTGATTAACTCTTGGTTTTTATCTATATTTTAATTAAAGATTCCATGAAGGAGATTTTAAAATATGAAATTGATGCGGATAAAGGAGATGGAAGAGTATATTTTGACAAATGGCACCGTTTCATTAGACGAACTGTGCCAGGTCTTTAATGTTTCTAAAAACACGGTCAGACGCGATATCAACAAATTGACTGAGAAAGGGGTTATCAAAAAGGTATACGGCGGCGTGACGGCGATTGAAAAAACGGTTTTGATCCCTTTCGAAAATCGCACAATCCAAAATAAAGACGCCAAAACGAAAATCGCACATTACGCTTCACGGTTTATCGAAGATCACGATCTCGTCTTTATCGATTCCGGGACGACGACGCGGTCCATTTTAGAAACGCTTGATCCAAATAAAAATGTAACCGTTTTAACGAACAGTCTTGATATTATCAATGCCGCGGCAGCCTTGAAAAACATAAACCTTATTATCATCGGCAGCAACTTTAAGCGGAAAACGCAGTCCTTTGTCGGGATGGATGATCCGGGGACATTGGATAAATACAACATCAACAAAGCCTTCATGTCGGCCACAGGAGCAACTTTGACACACGGGCTGACAAACTCCGATTTGCTCGAATATGAAATCAAAAAGAAGATTTCTGAAAAAGCAAAGGAAGTCTATTTGCTGGCTGACCACTCCAAATTCGGCAAATCAACCTTGCTGACGTATGCGCGCTTTGACAGGCTGCACGCCATTGTAACATCCAAGCCTCTTGATGAGGATTACAATCAGTTCTGCCAAGAGCATAAAATTGAAATCCATCTTGCATAGCGTTTATAGTGAAAGAGAACAACTTGGCCGGCCGGGCCGGTCAAGTCTGTCTATTAATTTTTTGGAGGGGAAACGATGAAAAAAGTAAGAATGGGCAAGTCTGATCTTCACGTATTTCCGATCGGTTTGGGAACAAATGCAGTCGGCGGCCATAACCTCTATCCGAACCTGAATGAAGAAACGGGAAAAGAACTGGTTAGGGAAGCGCTCAAAAACGGCGTGACGATGCTGGATACTGCATACATATACGGAATCGGCCGTTCTGAGGAGCTGATCGGTGAAGTCCTCCGCGAATTCAACCGCGAAGATGTTGTGATTGCAACGAAAGCGGCTCACAGGAAAGAAGGAAACGATTTTGTCTTTGACAACTCTCCGGCATTTTTGAAGAAGTCTGTGGACGAGAGCTTACAGCGTCTGCAAACAGATTACATCGATCTCTTCTACATTCACTTCCCAGACGAACATACGCCGAAAGATGAAGCCGTCCAAGCGCTCAACGAGCTGAAAAAAGCGGGGAAAATCCGGGCGATCGGCGTCTCCAATTTCTCTCTCGAACAGCTTAAAGAAGCGAATAAAGACGGACTTGTTGATGTTTTCCAAGGCGAATACAACCTGTTGAACAGGGAAGCGGAAACGACCTATTTCCCGTATATCCAGGAGCATGATATTTCGTTTGTTCCGTACTTCCCGCTCGTATCAGGACTGCTCGCAGGTAAATATACAGAAGACACGACATTCCCTGAAGGCGACCTCCGCAGGGAGATGGAACATTTCCAAAGCGACCGTTTTAAAGAAAATATCAGAAAAGTGAACGAGCTGGTCCCGATCGCTGAGAAGCACAATGTTGACATCGCTCACGTCGTATTAGCCTGGTACCTTGCAAGACCGGAGATTGACATGTTGATTCCGGGAGCAAAACGCGCAGACCAGCTGCTGGATAACTTAAAAACGGCTGATGTCAAACTGTCTCAAGACGATATCGATGACATCGACCAATTGTTTGCAAAATAAACATTTAAAAAACCTATCTTCCATGATAGGTTTTTTTACAAAAAATATTGACAGCGCTTCCAACTCTGATATGATAGGGATTAAGTTAATAATAGTGACGGAGATTCAGGAGATCCACAGAAAAACCCTTTAGTTTCAGAGAGGTTTTTTTGGGGTCTTTTTTCTATGTCGCTTTATTAGCAGATTCATATCCAAAGGGGGAAAGTGAATTTTTGATCCAAAAAAAGAAAGGGGAAACGAACAAAGTGAAAGGACTTTTACGCAGTGTATTCATGTGCGCCGCTCTGATCGGAACCGGCTTAGGAGCGGGCGTTCAGGCGGAGGCTGCGCAACCGGCCGCCAAACCGCTCAATCCTAATAAAATACTAAACATCGCCCACCGCGGTGCATCGGGCCATGCCCCTGAACATACTCTATCAGCCTATGAGCTTGGACAGCGTATGAAAGGAGATTACATAGAAATCGATCTGCAAATGACAAAAGACGGCCGATTGATTGCCATGCATGATGAAACACTGGACCGCACAACAAACGGAACGGGACCGGTCAAAGATCATACATTAAAAGAAATCAAAAAACTGGATGCCGGCTCGTGGTTTAATAAAAAATATCCCGAATCGGCGAAAGATGAGTACGCCGGGTTGAAGGTTCCAACGCTCGAAGAGGTGATTCAAAAGTTCGGCAGAAACGCCGCTATTATATTGAAACAAAATCGCCCGAAGTCTATCCAAAAATGGAAGAAAAGCTGCTGCAAATCCTAAAAAAATATAAATTAACGGGGCCAAGCGTTCATTCGAACAAAGTCATCAATCGTTCAGCACTGAAAGCTTAAAGATCATTCACCGCCTGGACCCTGGCATCCCTCTTGTGCAGCTGCTTTGGTACGATGGGCCGGCGGCCGTTTCGGATGACGAGCTTGAGGCGTATCAATCTTACAGCGTCGGTCTCGGGATGAACTTTGATCAAATTGATCGAGCATACGTCCAAAAGGTGCGCAAACACGGATTGCTCGTTCACCCTTATACTGTCAATGAAAAAGAAGACATGCAGAGACTGTTCGATTGGGGCGTCACCGGAATGTTCACCAACTTTCCCGATCGCCTGCATGAAGTGTTAAACGAAAACAAGTAATACAGACACAGGAGGACAACATGATTAAGCTTTTTAAACCTGCACCGCCGATTGACAGATTGCCTGATGAAAAAATCGATGCTGAATATAAGAAATTCAGACTGCAAGTGTTTCTCGGCATTTTCATCGGATATGCAGCATACTATTTAATTCGCAAAAATTTCTCGCTCGCCATGCCGTATTTTATCGAAGAAGGGTTTTCAAAATCACAGCTGGGCCTGGCCTTGTCAGCCCTTTCGCTGTCTTACGGCATCAGCAAGTTTGTGATGGCGACGATATCGGACAGAAGCAATCCGAGAATGTTCCTGCCGGCAGGTTTGATTCTTTCCGCCATCATCAGCCTGCTTATGGGGTTTGTTCCTTTCTTTACTTCTTCTGTAGCCGTCATGTTTATTATGCTGTTTTTAAACGGCTGGTTTCAGGGGATGGGCTGGCCTCCGTCAGGACGCGTCCTCGTTCACTGGTTCAGCGTGAGCGAAAGGGGAAATAAAACGGCGATCTGGAACGTCGCCCACAATGTCGGAGGCGGATTGATGGCTCCAATTGCCATTGCGGGTGTTGCAGTATTCGCCGGAATCGCCGGCACATCTTCTTCAGGATATGAAGGCGTGTTTATATTGCCTGCACTCGTCGCAATCGTCATCGCATTTATCTCATATTTCTTAATCCGCGATACGCCGCAGTCTGTCGGACTGCCGCCGATTGAAGAATATCGCAACGATTATTCAACAAAAACGAAAAAAACGTTTGAAACCGAATTATCGACAAAGGAAATCCTGTTTAAATACGTATTAAATAATAAATGGGTTTGGGCGATCGCACTTGCGAACATTTTTGTCTATTTCGTCCGCTACGGCGTATTGGACTGGGCGCCTACCTATTTAAGCGAAGAAAAAGGGTTTGATATGAGCAAATCAAGCGTTGCCTATTTTCTGTATGAATGGGCGGGTATTCCGGGAACGCTTTTATGCGGCTGGATCTCTGATAAATGGTTTAAAGGACGCCGCGGACCTGCCGGCTTTGTCTTTATGCTCGGCGTGTTGATCGCCGTGCTCGTATACTGGTTCAACCCTGCGGGAAATCCGTTGGTCGACATGATTTCCTTGATTGCGATCGGATTTCTCATCTACGGCCCGGTCATGCTGATCGGCTTGCAGGCGCTTGACTTTGTACCGAAAAAAGCAGCCGGAACCGCCGCAGGGCTTACAGGCCTGTTCGGCTACCTTGGCGGAACGATGACAGCCAACGCTTTAATGGGAGCCATCGTTGATGCAGCCGGCTGGAACGCAGGATTTACTTTATTAACGGCTTCCTGCGCGATTGCTGCCCTCATCTTTGCGATGACTTGGAATGTTCGTGGACAGGAGGTCGTCAAGCATTAAGTGAAAGGATAGAAATGGGTGATCCCCCAATATCAAAGAGCTGGCTGCTGAAGAGTTTCAAGACTTCCGGTGCATTCTTGTCCTTGGCAAAGACGTAAAAAAAAGCAAAGTAAAAGCTGCGTCTCGAGGCTTCTCGAGACGCAGCTTATTTTTACGACATTACTTTGCAGATATCGTTCGTAAACTCGACAGGATCTTCGATCGGCAGACCTTCGATGAGAAGGGCCTGGTTGTACAGGAGGCCTGTGTACAGTTTGAATTTTTCTTTATCGCTTTCAAAAGCGTCCTGAAGCGTTTTGAAAACGTCGTGATTTGTATTGATCTCCAGTACTTTGTCGGCTTTGACATGCTGATTGTCAGGCATGGCGTTTAAAATTTTCTCCATTTCGATCGTGACTTCGCCGTCGGCAGCAAGGCATACAGAGTGGGTTTTCAGGCGTTTTGACGCCCTTACGCTTTTGACTTTGTCGGCCAGTATGCTTTTCATTTCGTCGAAAAGGGCTTTGTGCTCTTTCTCGTCCGCATCAGATTTGTTTTGGTCTTCGTCTGCCTCGATTCCGAGGTCGCCGCTTGAGACGGATTTGAATTCTTTCTCCTGATACTGCCCCAGCATTTTAATGGCAAACTCGTCAATGTCTTCGGTAAAGTATAAAATCTCGTATCCTTTTTCCGAAACGAGCTCAGTTTGCGGAAGCTTTTCGATCCGGGCATACGAGTCTCCTGACGCGTAGTAAATAAATTTCTGATCTTCAGGCATTCTCGATACGTACTCATCCAGCGTGACAAGCTTTTTCTCTTTGGAAGAGTAGAACAGCAGCAAGTCCTTCAGCATGTCTTTGTTGGCGCCGAATTCGTTGTAGACGCCAAACTTGAGCTGTCTGCCGAACGATTGATAAAAAGACTCGTATTTTTCCCTGTCATTTTTCAGCAGGCTTTTCAGCTCATTTTTGATTTTCTTGCTGATGTTTTTGGCGATCAGCTTGAGCTGGCGGTCATGCTGGAGCATCTCTCTTGAAATGTTGAGGGATAGATCCTCTGAATCTACCATTCCCTTCACAAAGCTGAAGTGGTCAGGGAGCAGATCCGGGCATTTGTTCATGATCAAGACCCCGTTTGAATACAGCTCCAGGCCTTTCTCAAATTCTTTTGAATAATAGTTGAACGGAATGTTCTCCGGTACGAACAATATGGCATGGTATCTGACTGCACCGTCGACGCTCGTATGAATATGGGCGAGCGGTTTGTCAAAACCGTAGTGCTTTTCCGCATAAAACGCTTCATAATCCTCTTTTGTGAGCTCGTTTTTATTTTTCCGCCAAATCGGCACCATGCTGTTGACTGTCTGCTCTTCCTGGACTTCTTCGAATTCGTTTTCGCCGTCTTCTTTCGGCTTATTGACGGTGACATCCATCTTGATCGGATAGCGGATGAAATCGGAATACGATTTAATGATTGATCTTAAACGGTGCACGTCAAGGTATTCATCATAACTTTCATCATCCGTATTTTCTTTCAGTTTCAGAATGATGTCTGTACCGACGTTATCTTTTTGGCAGGGCTCGATCGTATACCCGTCGGCTCCCGCAGATTCCCACTTATACGCTTCATCGCTGCCAAGCGCCTTTGTGATAACGGTGACAACATCAGCCACCATAAACGCGGCGTAAAATCCGACGCCGAACTGGCCGATGATATCGTGCCCGTCTTTCAGTTCATTTTCCTGCTTAAACGCAAGCGAACCGCTCTTTGCGATCGTTCCGAGGTGCTCTTCCAGCTCCTCTTTTGTCATGCCGATCCCGGTATCTGATACGGTCAATGTTCTGTTTTCCTTATCGGCCTTCACTTTTATGTAATAGTCATCTTTGTGAAATGTTAAAGAATCATCCGTGAGCGCTTTGTAGTAGATTTTATCGATGGCGTCGCTCGCGTTGGAGATCAGCTCCCTTAAAAAGACTTCCTTTTGGGAGTAAATTGAGTTAATCATGATGTCTAACAATCTTTTGGATTCTGCTTTGAATTCTTTTTTAGCCATCTTTTCTCTCTCCTTTTTGTGATGAAAACGATTTTTCAATATCCTTCCTATTCACATCTTAAATAACATACCGTCTGATTGATGTCAATATGTAATGGAAATGAGCAATTTGACATCCGTACCCGTCCTTCATATAATTTGATAATGAAGGAAATTTTGACTGCATGAGGTGGAAAGGAATGAAAATCTTATCAACTGTTCTTAAAAGAGAATTGGCTTAAAGACGGGAGAAGTCTGCCCTTTTTTAGACAAGCCATCTCGGGAACAGTTTGATACGATTTCACATCCTTTCTTGCTGTATGTTCATATGTAGCGGGTGAGGTGTATTTGCCTTACCCGCTTTTTTTGCCGGCAGGATGGCGATGCTTCGCGCTGTTCTCTTTAGATGGCTTGTTTTTCAAAAATAAGCCTGAAGGAGAGAATGATCATGAGTATTGTCAATGTAACGAACCTTACCCATATGTACGGAGACCGGATCATATTCCGGAATGTCAGCTTCCGCTTGCTGAAAGGCGAGCATGCCGGCCTCGTCGGGGCAAACGGCGCCGGAAAGTCGACATTGTTCCGGCTTTTGACCGGAAGCCTGTTGCCTGATGACGGGTACATCGAATGGCATCCGAATGTCCGGGCCGGTTTTCTCAAGCAGCACGCCGAGCTGACGGCTGGCACCACCATCCTTCAGTACATGGAAAAGGCCTATGAACGGCTTTTTGAAATCGAAATGGAAATGAATGTGCTCGCTGAAAAAATGGCCGATCCCGGAGACAACCTGGAGGTCATGCTGAAAAGATACGGAGAGCTCCAGACCGAACTGGATGCTTCAGGATTTTACCAAATCGGCGCCAACATTGAGGATGCCGCCCAAGGCCTCGGCTTGACGGAAATCGGCCTTGATCAGGATGTCACGGCTTTAAGCGGAGGCCAGCGTACGAAGCTGCTGCTGGCCAAGCTGCTGCTCGAAGAACCTGATGTGCTGTTGTTGGATGAGCCGACCAACTATTTGGATGCCTCACACATTGAGTGGCTGACAGGCTACTTGAAAAACTATGAGCACACATTTCTCGTCATCTCCCATGACGAACGCTTTTTAAATGAGATCACGACGGTTACATTCCATCTGGAACATCAAACGATAAAACGCTACTCCGGCAACTATCAATATTTTCTGAAGGAATATGCGCAAAGCCGGGCACAGGCAGAAGCCGCTTACGCAAAACAGAACAGGGAAATTAAAAAGTTAGAGGCGTTTATCGACCGCAACAGAGTCCGAAAAGCGAAACAGGCCAAAAGCAGGGAAAAAGCATTAAGCAAAATCAAGCGAATCGAAAAACCGACAGATTCTCATGTCCCCCGCTTTGAATTTACAACGGGGCGGAATCCGGCGATGACCGTGCTCAAGACGGAAAAGCTTGAGGCCGGTTACACGGTGCCATTATTCAAGCCGCTTTCCCTGACTGTAAAGCGGGGCGATAAAATCGCCATCGTCGGTGAAAACGGCGCCGGAAAATCGACGCTTGTCAACACGCTGCTAGGCGAGCTTAAGCCCTTAAGCGGCATCGTCACGGCAGGACAGCATTTGCAGGCCGCTTATTTTAAACAGGAAAGCCTCGCCTCACGCGAGACGCCGCTTGAAAAAGTACAGGCGCTCTTTCCGAATGTAGCAGAAAAAGACATCAGGCAGACGCTGGTGATGTCCGGTTTGACACAGGAGCATATCAGCCAGCCGCTTGCCACGCTCAGCGGAGGTGAACAGGCAAAAGTCCGGCTTGCGGAGCTGATGCTTTCAAGAAGCAACCTGCTCGTCCTCGACGAACCGACGAACCACCTTGACAGATCGGCAAAATACGCTTTAAAAAAAGCACTCTCGAACTATAACGGAACGATTTTGCTCGTGTCCCATGAACCGTCCTTTTATGAAGACTGGGTGACGCACGTCTGGCGGATCGAAGACTGGATCAGAATGTAAAATAGGCCGGCCTTTTCATAAGGCCGGCTTTTTTATTTGGATAAAACAAGCTCACGTATCGCGTGGGCCACGCCGTTTTCATTATTTGAACGCGTTTCGTAATTCGCGGACGCCTTTACTTCCGGTATCGCATTTCCCATGGCGACGCCGCAGCCCGCCCATTCGATCATTGTCAGATCATTGCCGTTGTCCCCAATGGCCATGACCTCCTGCTGCGCAATGCCCAACAGGTCGGCCAGCTGCTTGACCGCATTGCCTTTGCTTGCCGCCGGATGAAGGATTTCATAAAAATACGGTGCGCTTTTGACCATGGTGTAGCGTTTTTTGATGTCCTCAGGCACGCTTGCGATGGTCCGATCTAATTTCTCAGGCTCATCAATATACATCGCCTTCGTCACCAGGATGTCTTCCGGAATCTCGTCCAGCGTCCGAAAACGGAGCGGAACCTGGGTGACGTTTGATTCATAGACTGTATAGGGGCTGATATCGCGGTTTGGCGTATATAAATAAGATGAGTCAAAAAAGTGCATCGGGGTATCAAGGGTTTTGCTGAGTTCATATAAAGATTTCACATCTTCATAGCTGAGCGTCAGCTCTGATACGACCTCCTGTGTATGCGTATTTTGAACAAGCGCACCATTATAGGCGATAACATAATCGCCATCTTCATTTAAATTCAGTTCTTCCAGATAGCGGCTCACTCCGCCGAGAGGGCGTCCGGTGCAAAGGACGATCTTCACGCCTTGCGCTTTCCCCGCATGAAGGGCATCACGCACTTCCTCTGTTACCTCATGAAGGTCATTCAACAATGTTCCATCCATATCTATCGCGATTAGTTTGTACATGTTCCACTCTCCCTGATTAAAATCGTGCCTCAAACTCATACCTATGACCTATTTCTCCTTTATTTTACCACAGTCCTTGGCTTTTCCTTTATGGCATCATCCGGAAAACTCCCAACAGCAAAAAACAGCCTCCCGCGGAGACTGTTTGCATGTCTTAAAATATGTCTTGAAGAATGGGGTCTTCATCAAGCAAACGAAGCGCTTTTTGACGGTACGCCTTTTCATGCAAATACGTATAACGGTTTGGCTTCATCGTGTGAGAAAGGCTGATCGCTTCACGAAATTCATGTTTGTCAAGATGAAGCGTTTTTACATAATCGAAAAAGCCCGTCCTTGTAAACACCTTTTCAATTCTCTGAGCACGGTGATTTTGGACATGGGCCATTATATAGGTGGCTAACCCTACTTGTATACCGTGCATCTGCGGTTTTTTTGAGATTTTATCGAGCGCATGGGATATCAGATGCTCTGAACCGCTGATGGGTGCGCTGTTCCCGCTGATTTCCGTGGCGATGCCGCCCATTGTTAATGAACTGACCAATTCTTTCAAAAAGATCGGCTGTTTAATAACCTCCATCGGCGTACGGACGAAACTGTTCACTGCCTTTTTGCTGAGCATAGACGCAAACGCATTCACATCGCCGGCACCGTGCCGCTCTTCAAATTCCCAATCATAAAGAGCGGTAATATTGGACATCAGGTCTCCAATCCCGGCTAAAATAAAGCATGTTGGTGCTTTTTGAATGATATTCAAATCGGCAATAATCCCATAAGGAACCCGGGCCGGCACCGTCGTTTTTTTGCCCTCGACCTGAAGCGAACAATTGCTGCTCGCAAACCCGTCGTTGGATGCCGATGTCGGAATGCTGATGAACGGGGTGCGTTTTGAAAAAGCGATATATTTTCCGCAATCAACGACATATCCACCGCCCATGGCGATCATGACATCATAATTCCCGATGGAAAATGCTTTCTGAAGCAGCTGCTGAAGATCGAGGCTGGACGGCAGTTTAACGGCTTCGACTTTGACTTTTTGAAAAGCGGCTTTTAATGAATTCTTATACTGCTGATATGAAAAGTCATCAAAAAACATAATGGCCTTAGCAAACTGGTGCTTTTCCAAGATCGCCTCCAACCGGCCAAATACGCCTTCACTAATATCCAAAACCGACGGAATGGCGATATTTGTCACCCGGTGCAGCATTAGACGATCATTCCTTTTTGCTTTAAGTACCGTTCGATATCCTCGAAAGTCTCAACCGCTACAAACGGCACATCCTGCTCACGCAATATATCCTGGAGCGCGTCTTTTGCAAACGTAACATCCGCAAATTTTGCCGGATGGGAATCAGGTTCGCTGTCACCCGCGAAATAAATCGTCTGATACTGTTCTTTCAACTTTTGTATAACCTTTGATTTATCAATGCCATAGCGTTCAGAGTAGTGCCAATGGTTTTCATCAATTGTCATATGGACGTTGTCTTCTTTAAAAAAGCCTTTATTTGAATAAACCTCGACATCTTTAATGCCATATTTTTTTAAAATATAATGAATATAATAATCAGTTCCGGCGCTTAGAATGAAAAAGTCGCCGCCATTTTCCCGGACATGCTGAATGAAGTCTGGTACATACTCATCAATCGGAATGGAATGGATGTCATCGATGATTGTTTGTTCGCTTTGATTGATTGAAGCAAAAACAGTGCCTAAAAATTCAATATCTTTTAATTCTCCCGCCTTCCACTTTTTAAACAATTCATGTCCTTCAGGAAAGTATTTATCAATGACCATCCAATAAAAGTCCTGTTTGGAAATCGTCCCGTCAAAGTCTGATACAAATGCCCATTCCTTCATGCTGCATACCTCTTTTCTCTATAGAATTTAAAATATAAGATTTATTATACAGAAAGTTTGTGAATCGTTGAACATGTTGATATTTCATTTTTGTGTACTTTATTTCACAAGGTGAACATTCTTGCCGGGCTAAAAATTCATCGTCAAGCGTTTATGATTCTTTCCCAGTACGTTGTTTCCCTTTTTCCGTCACGGCAAATTTCCGTTTCATTTTCTTGATGTTTTCCGCTTTTCGAAACCTCAGGGCAGACCAATCATCATCAATTGCGATCTGGCGAACCGGCTCATAGCCTTGATCAGCAAGCAATGCGGCTACCGTCTCGCGGCTGCAATCTGAACCCTTGTACACTTTGGAGGATTTTTTCGGATAGCAAAGCCAAAATAATCCGTCCTCTGCCATATGATGCTCCGCTTCCCGGGCTGATGCCTGCAGATCTTCATTTGCCGTGCCAAAAACTTGCACAAAGTCATATTTGCCATTTTCAGCTCTGTCATGTACTTCACCTTGAAATGCGGCCGTGATTTCGTTGTAAGACTCTGGCGCGTTTACGATGAGCACGGACTGCCCGAAGTCTTTAAACTGCAATTTTTTTATAATCGGATGTGTTTCCGCCATCTGTTGATCAATCCTTTTCTGTTTATAGTAACAAATTATCCAAAACAATAATCATCATACAAAGCAAAAAAGTGATAGACGAATGAGGACTTTTTCTGCTATATTTACTTTGATAATGCGAATCATTATCAATTATATACATATATACGGAGGGTCAAATGAAAAAGCGTTCGTTTATTATCGGATTGATTATGATATTATGTTTGTTCGTCAGCGCTTGCAGCTCGTCACAGTCCAACGGGAACACCGGCAGTGAAAAAGGGGCTGCCGAGGCGGCGACAAGAACCTATAAATCGACACGCGGCAATGTAAAAATTCCCGTCAAACCAAAACGGATCGTCACAGACTTTTACGCAGGGGAGCTGTTCTCAGTAGGCGCGAACGTTGTCGGCTCCGGGTCCTGGTCTTTTACAAACCCGTTTTTAAAGGATAAGATGAAGGATGTCACTGATGTGGGCGACCCGATCAACATTGAAAAAGTGATGAAGTTAAAGCCTGATTTAATCGTCGTCATGAAGGATGACAATTATGACAAGCTTTCTAAAATCGCGCCGACTGTCGTCATTCCTTACAACACCGCCAAAAACGTTCAGGAAACCGTAAAGATGTTCGGCGATATCGCGGGTGCAAAAAAAGAAGCGGAACAATTCCTTGCCGATTTTGATCAAAAAGCAAAAGCTGCACGGAAAAAAATCGATAAAGTCATCGATAAAAACGCCACATTCGGAATTTACGAAAACACAGACAAAGGAAAGTTCTGGGTATTTAATGACAACGGAGGCCGCGGAGGCCAAGCCGTCTATAACGCCCTCGGCTTAAAAGCACCTGAAAAAATCGAAAAAGACGTCATCAATACCGGGGAAATGAAGGAGCTTTCGCTTGAAGTCGTACCTGAGTATGCAGCTGATTACATGTTCGTCACCGACTACAGCCCGAACGGAGACAGCAAAACGCTCGACAAGCTGAAGGCATCTGCCGTTTGGAAAAACCTTGACGCCGTTAAAAACAACCGCGTCTTCATCAACGATTTCGACACCTTCTATCCATACGATCCGATCTCTGTCAGCAAGCAGGTCGATTTGATTACTGATATGCTGGTGAAGCGCGAGAAGGAAAATCAGAAGAAATAAAAAAAGCCTGATGACCTTAACACGCAACCTAAATCTCATAAGAAACCGTGTTATTTTCAACACTGAATTAATTCGCTTCCAACCGAGCTATATTGCATTGGCAGTATAAGAACACATGATAAAAGCAGTGGATTTCATAATTGAAATCACACTGCTTTTTTATTTTTAAGTAAAAAAAGGAAATTAATATAACTTAACCTAATAATACCTGTATTACTTTAATAGGAGCGAATAATGGCAATGGATTTAAAACAACGCAAGATTTGGAATGAAAACCATAAGATTTTAACAGACATTATTTTAAAACCTGATGAACACTTGCAGGCAGTTCAATTATTTCTATCTCAGCACTCTTTGCTGCATTCTTCCTCTGCCGGTAAAAAGGCTAAGGCAACACTGGCGGATGAAGTGTTGAAGAGTTTGGATGAAAGAACCTTTAGGATGTATCCTGTTTCAAATCCTGATACGAAAAATTCTATTGCGTGGCATCTTTGGCATATTGCCCGAATTGAAGATATGACGATGAATATTTTGATTGCCAACGAACGACAAGTTCTATTTGCTGACAATTGGCTAAAAAAAATGAATATTGAATTTGCCCATTCTGGCAATGATATGAGCGAAAAAGATATAGCCTTAATAAGTTCAAAAATTGACTTTTATTCGCTATTAGCGTATAGAACAGCGGTTGGTAAACGAACTCGTGACATTGTATCTTCTTTGCGACCTGGTCAATTCAAGGAAAAAGTTGAACCAAAAAGAATAAAACGGTTATTCGAAGAACATGCTGTTTCACAAAATTCTCAATGGCTGGCCGATTACTGGAGCAAAAAAACCATTGCTGGACTAATTCTTATGCCTGCAACAAGACATAATTTTTTACACTTGAATAAATGTATTCGAATAAAAGATCAAATCAATAAGAAAACGAAGAGGACATGTTAGTAAATAGAAATGACTTTCTCATTTAAATACCTTTGTACTGTTGAATATAGACAATATCATTAATTTCAATGACTCTATCTCTCCGGCCTTTTTTCTTTGTTTCACGTGAAACGATATACCTTTATAATACATGTTATGGAAGTGATAGACACATGAAAATCCAAAGGGTTGGACAAATCGGGGTGCCTGTCCAGAAGCTGGAACGGGCGGTTGCTTTTTAAGAGGAAGTACTTGCCCCTGAACCAGCTTTGAATGTCACGGACTGCGGCTCCTCCCTTAGCCTTCCTGAGAAGGAGGAATTTGCGGATTCGGGTTCCGTCATTTTGAAAAAGGCGTTTCATTTGTTGATGAACCGCACCTTATAGCGAAAATAGTTAACACCGAAACAAGGACGGCGTTTTTTGAAGGATACGGAAGGAAATACCCTTGCTCTGATAAGCGAAGTGCGGACATCAGCATGACAGCAAAAAACAGCTGATCACCTCAGCTGTTTTTCATTTCATCACAGGCGGATTGGCATGTGCGATTCAGCTCACAGGCGGCACATTTTCCTTTCCGGCTTCTTTTTACAAACTTAACCAGCGTCCAAGCCGCGTATCCGAAGATGAGCGTCCCGACTGTAATATTAAACAGCATATCGCCAGATCCCTCCTTATGATAGCCCCAGCAGTTTTCCGCCCTGATAAATCACGAATGTCAAGGCGTAGGCGATCGCCAGACCGTATAAAATCGACAAAAACATCCATTTTTTTGAGGTTGTCTCTTTTTTAATCACGGCCACTGTAGCCAGGCACGGAACATACAGCAGAACAAATGCCATAAATCCGTACGCTGCCAAAGGCGAAAATTGATGCGCCATGACCCCTTGCAATTGTGATTCCGGTACAAAGTAAATAATGCTCATTGAAGCGACGACGACTTCTTTGGCGAGAAATCCCGTTAACAGCGATGCGGCGGCCTGCCACGTTCCAAAGCCGAGCGGCGCAAGCAGCGGGGCAATTACGCCGCCGATCATTGCCAAAAAGCTGTGATCCATTTCTACTCCCGTTCCGCCCGGTCCTGTATAAGACAAGATCCAAATGAGGACAGACCCGCCAAAAATATAAGTCCCGGCTTTGCGGACAAATCCTTTTCCTTTTTCCCACGTTGACCGCCATAGCGTACGGGCTTGCGGCAGACGGTACGGCGGCAGTTCGATGACAAAGAACGACTTTTCTTCCTTCAGCTTAGACGAGGATAAAAAGGCCGCCAGCGCCAATGCTGCCGCGATTCCAAGGACGTATAAGGAAAGCACGACAAGCGCCTGGTGAGCCGCAAAAAAAGCTCCCGCAAACAGCGCGTATACCGGAAGCCGCGCCGAACAAGACATAAAAGGCGTCAGCATGATGGTCAACAGCCTCTCTTTTGGCTGCTCAACGGTTCTGGCTGCCATGACGCCCGGCACATTGCAGCCGAAGCCGATGATAAGCGGAATGAATGCTTTTCCGTTTAAGCCGATCGCCTCCATCAGACGGTCCATCACCATCGCGACTCTTGCCATATATCCCGAATCTTCGAGGAGCGATATAAAGAAAAACAGAATGAATATTTGCGGTACGAATACGAGAACACCGCCGACTCCGGCGATAATCCCATCGAGAATCAACGCTTTGATAAACGGGCTCGCCCCCGCCGCCGCTAAAGCCGAAGACGTCCAGTCTGTAAGGGGACCGCTCATCCATCCGTCAAGCGCATCAGACAGCGGGACGCCGAGCCAGTCGAACGTCAGCATAAACATGAGATACATGAATCCGAGGAAAATCGGAATTCCCAGCACATGATGGGTCACAATTGCATCAACCCGCTCGGTTAACGTCCGTTTTCCGCTTGATTCGAATCGAACGGAGCTCGAAATCACGCGTTCGATATACTGTTCCCTGACATGGTAAATGTGCTGGTGCAAGGTCTTCGCCGTTTTCCCTTTCACGATTTCTTCTTCGGCCGCCTGGCGGATCTTTTCCAAGGCGGCTTGATCAGCCGAAGACTCCAGCTGCTCCTTCATTTTCGAATTGCCTTCTAAATACTGAAGGGCCATCCAGCGCTTCGGAACGCCGGGCCGTTCCTGTATGACCGTTTCAAGCTGACGAATTGCCTTCTCCAACACGCTGCCGTAATCGATCACAAGCGGCTTTTGCCCTTCGCCATTCCGTAACAGCAGATGGCGGCTGAGTTCTTCGCACCCTGTGCCGTTCCGGGCGATGATCGGAATAACCGGAACTCCGAGCTGTTTTGACAAGCCGGTGTGATTGATGATGATGCCGCGCTGCCTGGCCACATCTGTCATATTCAAACCGATCGTCAGCGGTTTCCCGAATTCGAGAAGTTGCACCGTCAAATGGAGGTTTCGTTTTAACTGTGAAGCATCCACAATATTTAAGACTTCGGTAAACGGCTCGTGCAATAAGAAATCGGTGACAACCCCTTCATCCCGCGAAAGGGGGCTTAACGTGTATACGCCGGGAAGATCGATCATCGTCCCTTTTTTATGGCGGATCATACCGACTTTTTTCTCGACGGTGACGCCGCTCCAGTTTCCCACGTATTCATAGGAACCTGTCAATGCATTAAATAATGAGGTTTTTCCCGTATTCGGGTTTCCAAAAAGCGCAATTTGCTGTCCAGTCATCGTTTTTCAACCTTTATTTTTTTCGCATCGGTTAATCGAATGCCGATCGATTGCCCGGATGTTTCAAACATACACGGCCCGCCGAACGGCAGTTTCCGCTTCATACAAATCTCTGCGTCTTCTTTTACTCCGAGATGAATCAGCCGCCGCTGCACCATCTCATTGACGTCTGAAAAATCTATGATTCTCGCTTTATCCCTTTGATTCAATTCTGCTAAAACCATCATCGATGCCTCCAGGAATGAAAATGATTCTCGTTATCATATTATGATTATAGGTAGCTCGTCATTTAAAAAGCAAGTGAATATTTTAGTAAAAAAATAGCGGAAAACCTGTCGATTTTCCGCTTGGATTCTACCCTGCGTGATGCTGTATGTTCCGCTCTGTTTTCCGCTGTTTCGGCTGATAGATTTTGCCGACGAACATATAGCCGTATTTACACTTGTTGACCGCCCATGAGATGAACATCGCACCGCCTGTACAAATGACAAAAAGCAGCACACAGGCAGCAGCCGCATGGAGCCCCTCAAAGGCGGTTAAAATCACAAGTCCGAAGATGAGCAGGAAGGCATGCAACAAATAGATGGAAAAAGAATAGTTGCTGATCATCATGATCAGCCTTGGAACTGCGTTCAGCTTGGAAAACAGGTGAAAGCACAAGAAAATGATGCTCGTCGAGTAAAACATGATATCAGGGCGCTTTGAATTAACGGTGATATTCTCCCCGAAAAACGATATGGCGACAATCGCAGCGGCCGAAATGAGAGCTGTACCGTACACCGCATACTTGTACTTGTCCAACAGAGCCAAAAAGCTCTTGTAGTTTTTCCCGCAATAATACGCCAGGCAAAAGTAAAAAAGCCAGCCGGGAAAAGGCACCCATGAAAACGGAAACGGCGCCATCTCTTTTAGAACGGGCGGGTTGATAAACGTAAAATAGCTTAAGTAAAGAGCCGTTACCGCAAAAGAAACGGAAAGCACCCATTTCGGGGAGGCCTTTTGCAAAAAGGAGTGAAAGCACATATGCAGAAGGTAAAACTGAAAGATGACGAGAATAAAGTAGCCGATGAAGTTTCCTAAGAAAATGTTGGCCAATAGCTTGGTTATGATCGCCGTCATATGAAACTGCTGCATCATCAAGCCGGTCGTGACAAACGCGTCAAGAACGGCGATGAATAGAAAGGGAACGAAAATCGTCTTGAATCTCTTTTTCAAAAAACCTTGCGGAACACCGCCGGGATATGCGTGCGCCAGCAAAAACTCGGAAATGAAAATAAACGCCGGTGTGCTGAACATCAGGAGGGTTCTGAAAGATTCAACAACGCGGACGGTATCACTAAGCATGTCTCCCCGAAAGAAAAGGACCATGGAAATCGTATGGAGCAACACGACGCTTAAGCAGGATATACAGCGAATGACGAAAATTTCTTTCACTTGCACATCTAACACTCCTCTTTCAAATTTGAAATATTTTAAAATTAACATAATCATCCAAATTAAAAAAGAGGCGAAGTGCTCAGGTCGCATGAAGTATAAAAAAGAGATTAGACAGCCGTCTAATCTCCTAACGAAGCGCAGCTTTAATCTGCTTCGTATAGTAGAAACGCACGATGAAAAAGTAGATGACCTGAATCGCGAAAAACACGCCGAGAACGATTGCAGATTCCGTAAAGAGATTGTACCGAAACGCATTCGATAATGCCGTGAGCGCCACCGCTCCATGAATCAGCGCAACGATGATAGGTGCAAAGAAAAGGATCGCCATCTGCCTTGTCAGCACCTTATTCAGCTCGCGGCCGGTCAAGCCCACCTTGGATATCGCTTTAAATTTCTCTTTGTCTTCATCCAAATCGGTATACAGGCGGAAATAAAGGAAGCTTCCTGCAGAAACGAAAAAGACAATTCCGATAAACAACCCGATGAATAACATGGGGCCATATCCCCTGCTGAGATCATAAACCTCGTAATCAACGGCCATGAAATTGAGCGGGTCGAGCTTATTGTTTAATATCTCTCCCGTTTTAATCAAGGACGTCTCGTCTTCCCCTTGAGCCTGCCACGCATAAAACCGTTCCTCTGATACCGGCTTTTTCAATTGTTCAAAATCTTCGTCAGAAACGACATAATACATTCCCGGCTTACCCACTGCCCTTGAATACATGGCGTGATCGGCCTGAAGCCGTTTACCTGTTTTCAGCTCGATGGTCTGCTTGTTCCTCTCGATTTCATAGCTGCCGGCATAGCCGTCGAATTCAACCGCCGCGGCTTTTCCTTCAGCCAGCTTGAGGGGCTTCTCGCCGATCAGACCAGCAAGCCGATTGTAATCGGACAGCTTAACCAGCAATTGCTCTTCACCGTTTATCTTCACATATTTGAATTCCGCTTCTGCCTTTTGCGTCTTCACATTCCTGTCGCGCAGCGTCTGATTGATAAAAGCTGTATCCTGTTCTGCCTTTTTGTCATCCCCCCGCGACTGATATGTGAACGTATTCGGGTTCACGCTTTTTGTCGCACCGAGCAAGACCGACTGCACCCCGTAGAGCGCCCCGATTGCGCTGAACGCCACGGTAGAAATGATCGCCACCATAAAAAACGTCCGGGCATTATCCTTTATGCGGTAGGAAAGGTCTGAAAATAAGAGCATGTTCGTTTTTCGCCAGAACAGGGTTTCCCGTTTTTTGATCCTGCGGATGACATAGACGCTTAATTGCGTAAAGAGCAGGTACGTTCCGAGAATGACGACAACCGTCACCGGAAACATGACCAGAAAAACGCCGTTTCCTTTGGCAGTCAAAGCTGCATAATAGCCCGATGCAAGGAGAACGGCCGCAAGGATCGCCAAAAAGACGGAAGCCTTCGGTTCTCCCTTCGGTTTCTTATTTCCCTTTAACAGGTCGATCAGCTTCCCGGTCCTGAGCACGAACGTCACGAGAAACGAAATAAACAAAAATAAAGTCGTAAACGAAACGAACGTGACAATGACCGCCATCAGCGGGAAATAAAAATTGAGCCTGTTTTCAATAATCAGCACATTTTCGGCTGTGAGCAAGATCAATTTCGCGAATATCATGCCGACAGCAATTCCGCCGATGGTGGCAAAGAACCCGATCAGCATATTTTCCATGAAAACCATCATACGGATTTGGCGCATGGACATTCCTTGGATCATTAATACCCCGAACTCTTTTTTCCTTGATTGAAGAAACGAGCTCATCGAATACAGAATAAAGAAAAACGAAAAGACGAAGATGATGCCGCCCGATACATACATACCTGACAGCGCTTTAAGGCCCATCCCGGATTGCCCTGCACCGCCATTGATCGCCGGATGAAACGTAAACATGGCAAACGTAAAAAACACCATCACCGTAAATATGCTGCTGAGAAAATAAGCGGCATAAAGCCTTTTATTGCGGAGGACGTTGTTAAACGCGAATTGACGAAAGGTCATTTGCATCCCCTCCCAATAAGGAAAGCGTGTCCAGAATCCTTTGGAAAAAGGCCTGGCGGTGATCGCCGCGGTTAATTTCCGAATACAGCTTTCCGTCTTTAATAAAGATCACCCGATGGCAGTAGCTCGCCGCCTGAGGATCATGCGTGACAAGCATCATCGTCGTTTTCTCATGGCGATTGATCGATTCAAGCATTTCCATGACGTCTTTGGACGATTTGGAATCAAGATTTCCCGTCGGTTCGTCGGCAAGCAGCAGCTTCGGCGAATGAATCATTGCCCTTGCCACGGCGGCACGCTGCGCCTGCCCTCCTGATATCTCAAATGTCCGCTTTTTCATAATATGTGTAATCCCGAGTTTTTCAGCAAGGTCGTTCGCTTTCCGCTTCATCTCTCTGACCTTTTCCCCGTCAAGCGTCAAAGGAAGAACGATGTTTTCCTCAACCGTTAATGTGTGCAGAAGGTTGAAGTCCTGAAAGACGAATCCCAGTTCCCTGCGGCGGAACTTGGCCAGCTGTTCTTTTTTCAGCACATGCGGGTTTCTGCCGTTGATCAGAATTTCTCCAGTCGTCGGCTCGTCAATGGTTGCGATCATATTCAAAAGGGTCGTTTTCCCGCTCCCGGACGGCCCCATGATCCCGACAAACTCGCCTTCATCAATTGTTAAGTTAATATCGGTTAACGCCCTGTAGGCGATTTTTCCTTCGTATATTTTGCTCGCTTGTTTAACTTGAAGCATCACAAGATCTCCTTTCCTCTTTCGATCTGTGATTTTAGTCTATCTAAAAAAGCAAAGTCAAAACTATCGATTCTTCTTTCACTTTCCTTACATCGGTGTAAGGTTTTGCGTCGAAGTGAACACCATCCGGACCGTCGTACCTTTGCCTTCCTCTGAATCGAGCTCAAGGCGATGGCCGAGCTGATCGGCCGCCGTCTTTGTCAAATAAAGGCCCATTCCCGTTGATTCTCTAAAACTGCGGCCGTTTTCGCCCGTAAAAAACGGATCAAACACCCGCTTCCTGTCCGCTTCAGGAATTCCGACGCCGAAATCCGTCACTTCCAATACCGCTTCCGCTCCTTTTTCATAAAGGGAAATAATGATCGTGCTGCTTTTTCCCGCAGAATATTTCACCGCATTTTGCACGAGCTGAGACAGCATAAAAAACAGCCATTTTTCATCTGTTTCAACCGTGAGGCCTTGCTTTTCTTCCTTGAACTTCGGATACACCTGGCTGCGGATATAGAGGCGCTTGTTGTCGCGGTTGACTTCATGAACGATATCAGCTAAAACGACCGGCTTGACGCGGAAGTCCTGCTCAATCGTCCGAAGGCGGGCCATGTACAGAATCGTGTTCAATCCGGTCTTCATCCGCTCGGTCTCCTCGCGAATGCTCGACGATTCCGGCTCATCGAGATTCTGGGCCGTCAGCTCAATGACGGACAGCGGCGTTTTCATTTGGTGCACCCATTGCTCCATAAACGTAAGATGCTCTTTTTGCGCCCGCTCCAACGTTTTCAATTCGTGCCGGTAATGCCTGTACTGGCTTTTCAGAAGCTCCTCAAGCGCTTCTGCCGCAGGGGCCCCGCCGTTTTTTTGAATGGATTCGTCAAGCGTCTCTAAGGGCCTTGCGAGGCGCCTGTAAAATTTGCGGCGCCTATAGTAATGATAAAAAAGATAGCAGCCGAGAAAGAAAAAACCGAGAAAAACGGCATACAAAAGGGGCTTGATGCTCCGGTATCCATCAAGCCAATACACCGATAACATGACGGCAAACTGCACGATTTGCACGCCGATCAGCAGATAATGCTCCTTGAAAAACAGCTTCATTCTTCTCCCGCCTTCACCCAGGATACATTCAGACGGTACCCGGCGCCCCTGACCGTTTCCACCGCGTCTTCGATGCCAAGCTCCAAAAATTTCTTTCTGACCCGTGTAATGTTGACATTGAGCGTGTTTTCGTCGACATACGCCTGATCGTCCCAAAGCTTGGCAAGCAGGTCTTCACGGCCGGTGACCCTCGGATAGCGCTCCATTAAGCTTTCGATTATATCGGCTTCTTTTTTCGTCAAAGCAGCCGTTTTTGTTCCAAATGCCAATTCAAGCCTTTCCGGGAAAAGCCTGAGCCCTTCCCTTTCCAGCATCCGCTCATCGGCCTTTGCTGCGTATTCGCCGTAAGCCCGGCGCAGCTGGCTGCGAATTTTCGCCATGACGATTTCAGAATGAAACGGCTTCGTAATAAAATCATCCCCTCCGTTTTCAAGCGCCATGACCTGGTCCATTTCACCTGTCCGCGCCGATAAAAACAAGACGGGGCAGATCGATTCCTGACGGATCTGCCGGCACCAATAATAGCCGTCAAAGCTCGGCAGATTGACGTCGAGCAGCACAAGGTCAGGCCGTTCATTTCTGAATTCGTCCATCACGCGGTCAAAATCATGAACGACGTGTACGCGATAGCCGTATTTGATGATATGGGACCGCAGCAGTTCGGCAATTTTCGGATCGTCTTCCACAATCATAATGGTTTGCATGTTCCGTCTCTCCTTTGTTTGCGTCTATTATGACACGTTGCCCCGCGATTCACAAAATCTAATCTTACAAAAATGTAAGCGAACTGTAATTTGAATCAATGTCTTATTCCGCCGATAATTTATAAAATGGGACTGAACAAAAGAAAAGAGGAGAAGATGCAATGAAAAAGCTGGGAATCGGACTCGCCGCCGCTGTTTTGATCGTTTTTGCAGGACTGTTTGCCCTCCAAAAGACGACAGCGGGCCTCACCCCGCTGTCTGATAATTTTCTGAAAGGCCTTCCGGTTGAAGCATACTACGTCAAAACGACGGACGCTTACGAAAAGCTATGGAACGGCAAATACCGCTACACATTCACCGGGTACGAAAAAACTGGAAACAAACAAAAAATCGTCAGGGTGATGGACAGAAAGCTGCGGGCAGGCGCTTATCTCAAAATGTACACCGTCGGAACCTACGGAAAAGGCTGGATTGAGATCGAGCGGGAGGAAGTGCCTCAAGGCGCTTTGGCGGAGATGAAATGAACCGAATGCCAGCTTTTTATTTGTTTGATATAGATCGTGGTGAAGGGGGCACTCCCCTTCATTTTTTCTTTACAAAAAACAAACAAATGTTCTATCCTATGAGAAAGAACCTTACTCGCTGCAGAAAGGGGATGATTAAATGAGCATTGAACTTACGCATTGCTCTAAAGAGCATTTGCCCGTTTTGAAAGGCTTTGAGCTTCCGGAAGAACAAAGACGCTTCACCGCGCTTCCTCGCGATGTGATGCAATCGGGGGACGGACAATATCCGATCGTCATTGTCAGTGAAGGAACGCCTGTCGGATTTTTTTTGCTTCATTCAACAGAAAGAGTCAAAGACTATTCAACGAACCCGAACGCCATGCTGTTAACCGCGTTATCCATTGATCATAGACAGCAGAGAAAAGGCTTTGCCAAAAAAGGATTGCTGAAACTTGCGTCCTTTATCAAACAAGAATTCAAACATTGCGATGAAATCGTGCTGGTTGTCAATCAAAAAAATATTCCGGCCCGGCGTTTGTATGAGAAAGCCGGTTTTGCCGATACCGGAAAAAGAAAAATCGGCCCCATCGGAGAACAGATTGTCATGAAAATGCACATTCAATCGTCCCGTTAAGTTAAAAAGAGGCCTGACGCTGATGACCTCAGGCCTCTTTCAATTCGCGATCAGCGGACAACCGCACCTGTATCGACATACTTGAATACGTTAATGGACGGCAGCGGACGGCCTGTAAAGTCAAACAATGCCTGGTTATCGACGGCGCTGCCGCAATACCATTTCCCGGCGTCTTCGGGATCGTATTCTGCGGCATAGCTTGTGGCCCATCCTGAACCGTATGTCTCCCAGATGCGTTTATTTTTCTCGAGATTGCGCGCGGGTCCGACCGGAATCCACGCCGGTTCCCAATAAAAAACCCCAATTCCCGCATCGCCTGCATCGGCTACAGCTTTAATGACATCCCTTACCGCATTTGCCTGGCCTTGAACCGTAATCGGATAGCGGAGCGTCTGGCCGTCTTTCGGCGCCGTATTTGCATGCCCGTCTCCGTCCTCAGCCGTATAAGTGTACGATGTCTCGGCGACCATCACTTTTTTGCCGTACGTATCGGCCACATGTTTGAGTACGGACGTCAAATTTTTCAGCGTACCGTGCCAAAACGGATAATACGAGCTTGCAAATACATCATAGTCGACGCGATTGTTGTTGAGCGTGCGGGCGATCGAAGCATAGCCTCCGGCTCGCTCGGGATTCGTAAAATGCAAGGCGACGCGAATGTTCGAGTCTGTTTCCCGAACCGCTTTGCTTCCAGCGTTAAAGAGCTCGCACATCTTTGACCAATCATTTTCCCCGGCCACCCCGCCGTTTGTTTCATTTCCGACCTGCACCATCCCGATGTTAATTCCCGCTTTCTTCATCGTTTGCAGGCTTTCTTTTGTATAGTTGTACAGCGCTGTTTTTTTGTTTTCAAAATTCATGTTTGCCCATGCCTTTGGCGCTTTTTGTTTAGCCGGATCGGCCCAGAAGTCGGAATAATGGAAGTTCACCAGCAGCTTCATACCGTTTTCAGTCGCCCTTTTTCCGATGGCAATGGCTTTTTTCAGATCGTTATTGCCTCCCCCGTAGCCGTTTCCCTTTGCATCATAAGGGTTATGCCATATGCGCACCCTTACATAATTGACGCCCGCTTGTTTCAGCGTTTTGAAAATGTCCTGCTTTTTACCGGCTTCATCGTAAAAGGCTACACCGCTCTCTTCTAGGGCGATGATGCTTGAAACGTCCGCACCCTTTATAAAATCCTTATGAAGACCCGGCACTTTTTCTACAAAAATGTCAGCCTTGACCGGCTGCTGAGCGGCTGCCCTGGCCGATCCTTGAAATGAACCGATGATGATCATCAGCGTGAAAAAAACCGCAAACGGCGTTTTAACCCCTTTTCCTCCCATAATCACCCTCCTTGTGATGAAAGCGCTGTCAAAAATGAGCAAAAATACATCCGCTCTCCATGGGCGGATGTTTCTGAGAAGCTAGTCGTTTTTTGTTTTCGCCACGATTCTGACTTCATATTTGTCCAGTGTCAAATCACCTTTAATGACTTCCCCTGTCACCATATCCCTCACGCTTGATTCAAACGCAACAGGCTGTTTTTCCTCTGTAAAGTTCATGACAAAAATATAGTCATGCTCCCCGTCGCACCGAACCTGAACGGACACGCCTTTCTCATGCTTCACCGAAAATGGCGGTTTGATCGACAGCTGTTCCATCAAATGCCGGTAAAAATCGCCGTGAAATTCGTCATTTAACCTCGCCCCGATATAGTATGTTTTCCCTTTTTTGTATTGATGGCTTGTCACGGCCGGTGTATTTGCGTAAAAATCGTCCTCATAGACGCCTTCCTGAACCGCCGTGTGCATGCGAATGACGGTTGCATAGTCCGTCACTTCATACGATTTGTTTTGATAACGGACTGCATTTTTATCGCTTGGGTACAGCGTGTCTGTTTCTATAGGCTCCATGCCGAACATCTCTTGGAGATCCTGAGGCCATCCGGATAAATAGGTTAAGTCATGCTCGTTGACGATCCCGCTGATATAAGTCAGCACCAATGTGCCTCCGTCTGCAACAAATGCCTTGAGCCGGGCTATCGTTTCTTCGCTTGCTAAATACAGCATCGGCGCGATCAGCAATCGATATGATGAAAAATCGTGTTCCTTCGTGATGACATCGACGGGAATATCCCGCTCCCAAAACGCCCGGTAATGCTGCTGCAATGTCTGGGGATAGCGCTTCGTCTTCATCCCGAATCCTTGTGCATCCTGAATCGCCCAATTGTTTTCCCAATCGTAAAGAATGGCCGTCTCCGCCGGACGATTCGTCCCGGCGACATCGGAAAGGCGTTCCAATGTTTGACCGATTTTGGCGACTTCTTGAAACACGCGGTTTTCCGGGCTATTGTCGTGGCCGACGACCGCTCCGTGAAATTTTTCTGAAGAACCGCGCGATTGCCGCCATTGAAAATAGAGGACGCTGTCAGATCCATGGGCGACCATCTGCATCGATGACAGCAAATTCATCCCCGGGCGCTTCGGTTTGTTCACATCATGCCAATTGACGCTGCTTGGCGTGGATTCCATTAGCAGGAACGGCTGCTGCTTCAGGCTCCTGTATAAGTCATTGATAAAGCCGACTTTTACCGCCAAATCGGCCGTGCTCTCCCAATCATTGTGCCATGCAGGATACGCATCCCAGCTGATCACGTCAACATGCTTGGCAAACTTGCTGTAATCGAGGCCCTGAAAAGGAATTAAATCGTATGTGTCTGCCATGAAGTTTGTCGTGATGGGAATGTTCGGCGTGATTTCCCTTAAAGGAACGATCTCATTGTGATAGAACGAAATCGTTTGATCGGTGACAAACCGGCGCCAGTCCAAATTCAGACCGTGTACGGCGTTTTCCCCGATCGGAGAAGGGGATTCGATTTGTGACCAGTCGCTGTACGTATGGCTCCAAAAAGGCCCCCACCAGGCGTCATTCAATGCCTTCAGATCATCGTTGTATTTCTTTTTAAGCCATTCTCTGAAAGCGTTCTGACACTCCCCGCAGTGGCATTCCCCGCCGTATTCGTTCGACACGTGCCACATGAGGAGCGCCGGATGCCCGCCATACCTTTCGGCCAGCAAGCGATTGATATCTCTCGTTTTTTCACGGTATACGCTGGAAGTAAAACAATGATTATGCCTTGAACCGTGGAGCTGTTTCACCCTGGCTGCATTCACGCGCAGCACTTCGGGATATGTTTGCGACAGCCAGGCCGGGCGCGCTCCGCTCGGCGTCGCCAAAATGACCCGTCCCCCCATCCGGTGGATGCTGTCGAAAATCCCGTCAAGCCAGTCAAACGTATAGACGCCTTCCTCAGGCTCAAGTGCGCTCCATGCAAAAATCCCCACAGAAAACGTATTGGCATGGGCAAGCTTCATCAATTTTACATCGTCCGCTAAAATATCGGGCCGATCAAGCCACTGCTCAGGATTGTAATCTCCTCCGTGAAGCATGAACTTTGCCTCTGTCGTATAAGATTTAGACATAATATTCTCCTTTTCATTCGTTTATCCTTTTGTTCCGCCTGCCGTTAATCCTGACACAAAATTCTTCTGCAGCATGATAAAGATGACGGCGACCGGGATGCTGATCAGAATGGCTCCGGCGGCAAACGTCGTATAGCTTGCTCCCATGACCTCATTCACTAAATTGTATAAGCCGATCGGCAGCGTATAAGATTCAGGCGAGCGCAAGATGGTCGACGACAATACAAAGTCTCCGAGCGGCCCGGTAAATCCGTTCATGGCGACTACCGCAATCATCGGCTTTGATAAAGGCATGATGATTTGCCAAAAGATCCTTGTATTGCCGGCGCCGTCAATCTTGGCGCTTTCATCCAAATCGACCGGAATCGAGTCCATATAGCCTTTCATCAAATAGGTGTTCATCGGAATCTGTCCGCCGATATACAGCAAAATCAACAGCCAGTGGCTGTTCATCATTCCCAGCATTTGCGCCAAAACGAAGAGCGCGACTAAAGCCGAAAACTGCGGGATCATCTGCAGCAGCAAAAATAACATCAACGCGTTTTTTCTGCCCTTAAATCGGAACCTGGAAAAAGCATAAGCTGTAAAAGAAACGCTGATGACCGCTCCGATCATCGTAAATATGCTGATTTTCAGCGAATTGAGATACCATCTCCCATATTGGAGGCTCTGTTTTCCGGCAAATAATTCTTTATAATGATCCAATGTCGGATTGTCCGGAATGATCGACGTGCTGATCAAACTGTTGCCGGGATTAAAACTGGCTCCCACGGTCCAAAGCAGGGGATAAATGATGATAACGATCATAAAAATCAATAGCGCGTAAGAGAAAAAAAGGCGGAAAAACTTTCTTTTTCTCATGTCTGCAAGCATCGTCTTAAGCCCCCTCTTTGAAAGAATTCGTCCGCCTGAACTGCCATAGTGCAATCGAAATGACAAAGACGGACAATAGAATCGTCAATGCCGCTGCCAAAGAATACTGGCTCGACTGCATCGTCAACTTATAAATCCAGGACACTAAAATATCGGTTCCCCCCGCGGTCGATCCGGGAACTGCCGGGCCGCCGCCATTGAAGAGATAGATAATGTTAAAGTTATTAAAATTAAAGGTGAACTGCGTAATAATAATCGGAGCCATGGCAATTAAGATCAGCGGCAGCGTAATGTGCCTGAACTTAGTAAAAACGGATGCGCCGTCAATGGTTGCCGCTTCATAAAGGTCATCCGGGATCGACTGAAGGACGCCGGTCGTGACGATGAACACATACGGAAAACCGAGCCAGCCCTGCATAAGAATCAGCGCCAGTTTCGCCCAGCCCGCACTTGTCATCCAAGGAATCGGATCGATTCCTAAAGCAGCCAGAATCGTATGATTGACCGCGCCAAAACTGTCATTAAAAAGACCGGCAAAGACAAGGATCGTGACGAAACCGGGCACTGCCCAAGGCAAAACGAGAATCGTACGAAACAATTTTTTAAAGCGAATGTCTTTCTGGTTGACGACGACCGCCAGCAAAATCCCCAATCCAACCTGCAGGGAAGAAGCGACAAGCGTCCAGACGACAGTCCATGCCAGCACATCAAAAAAAGTCGAACGCCAAATATCAACTGTGAAAATCTCAGAAAACGTTTTCAGTCCCACCCAATCGACTAAATGTGCAGGCGGCGAATGGTATAAATTATAGTTTGTAAAGGCTAATGCAAAGCTGAATAAGATCGGGAAAACGACGGCAAAAATTAAGATAAACAGCGACGGACCGCTGATCACGTATGGATAGCCTTGAGAAATTAAATTTTGATATTGCTCTTTAAGGGAGCTTAATTCCTGATGTTCATCGCGCAATTTTCCGTTTTGATAAGCATCCCTTAAATTTACGTAATATACGGCCAGTCCGAAACACGTGACAATCACGGCAATAATGCCTTGTGCCAAGAGAAAAATCGAGTTGTCGCGCGGCACTTCGGTTCCAAGCGTAAAGATGCCCCACAGCCCCATATTCAGCAGATCGCCAAAAACCGCGAAGAACGCTGCACCTAAAATAAGGAATAGCAGACCTTTTATCCATTGTTTATTGTAAAATTGGCCGAAGCCGGGAATGATCGATAATAGTAAAGCCGTTGTGCGATGCTGCACCTTCTCTTTCACCTCTTTATACGGACGTCCTTATGATGAAATGGCGCCAATTCGCCTGACGCCATTCCCCATCACTTGCCGCTGTGTTTGGCCTTGATTTGTCCTTGAATCGTTTCAACAGCTTGATCCAATGCTTTTTTCGGCTCTGCTTTGCCTGTTGCGATAGTTTGCAGCGCCGCATCGGCCGGTGTCCATACTTCATTCATCTCAGGAATATTCGGCGTCAATTCTGAGAACTTTGACTGCTCGGCAACGGCTTTGGCAGCTTCGCTTTTTGTAACGACCGGATCATCCGCCAATGCTTTGACGGCCGGGACTTCTTTTGTGACCTCATACCGTTTTTTCGAATTTTCTTTATTGGCGAGGAAGGCGGCCAATTGTTCCGCAAGTTTGGCATTTTTTGAGTAAGCGCTGACATTGTAGCTTTTTACGCCAATAAAAGCGCTCATATTTTTGCCGTTTGACAGCTCAGGCAGCTTCGCCACTCCATAATTGATCCCCGCTTTTTTGAACGGCTCCAAATTCCACGGGCCGGAAATGATCGCCGCCGCTTTTCCTTCCGTAAACAGCGATTCCAGTACATTTATGCCCTGCTCTCCGATGATGCCCGCCGGGAACAATCCTTCTTTATAAAACTTTTGAATGTACGCCGCACCTTCGATTGCACCTTTTTTGTTCAAACCGATGTCAGCCGGATCATAGCTGCCGTCGCCTTTGCTTTTAAAAATGTACCCGCCGTAGCCGCTCATAACGCTTTCGGCATAATAAATCTGATCGAATAAAGCCAAAAAGCCGTATTTTTTGCCGTCTGTCACTTTTTTCGAGTACTCATACCACTCATCCAGCGTTTTCGGCAGTTCTTTCTCAGAAATCAGGTCTTTATTATAGTAGAGCATCGTCGTTTCGACCGCTTTCGGCAGTCCGTAGGCTTTGCCGTTTATCATTTGCGATTTCATCGCGGCGTCGGTATAGATCGATTGAACATCTTTACCGATCGTCAATTCTTTAATCAAACCTTCCGTTACCGCCGTGCCGATTTGGTCTCCGGGCATCGTCAGGACATCGGGCCCCGTGCCGGCCGGTCCATCCATTCGTAAATCTTCGATTTGTTTGGCATACGGTTTTTCAATGACTTTGACAGAGACGTTATGCTCCTTTTCAAACTGGGCAACGGCATCTTGAATGCCTTCCGCCTTCTCTTTATCCTCCCAGATTACCAGCTCCTTTTTATCCGAGCTTGAGGCTTCATTGCTGCTTTCTTTCGGGCCGCATGCAGCTAATGATACGGATAAAGCCATGATACTGAACATTCCAACGTACTTTTTCAATTTCATCTTTTGTCTCATCCCTTTAAATGAATTGAAAGCGCTTTACAGAATCAATATAGCATGGCCAAGAAAAACTGTAAACAACTTTTTTACTTAAAAAGGTAAAATATTTTACGAAAAATAAAACACGGCTTATGAAAAGCCGTGCCCTTGTTTTAATTTGTGCTTTTTCTTACTACCAGTTCAGCCCCAAGATACAGCGTCTTCACGATGTTCCGCTTTTCTAATACCCGTTCGAGCAAGAGCTCAATGGCGTTTTTGCACAATTCCCCGATATCGATATGAAACGTCGTCAGCGGAGGCGATACATATTTCGCGACGCTGATGTTGTTGATGCTGATGATGCTGACCCTGCCCGGTATGGCGATCCCTTTTTCATTCAAGGCTTGGAGACAGCCGACAGCAATCGGATCAGCGGCCGTGAAGAACGCCGTCGGAAGCTTTTCGCCGAGCTCATTGATCGCTTTGCCCATCAGATGGTAGCCGTTATCGACGGAAAAGCCCCTGCGGCAAAACATATAATGTTCCTCAAGCAGCCCTTTTTCGCTCATATAAGCGCGAAATGTCCGCTCCCGTATGTCCATCTCATCTTCGTCTGTGTTCGGGTTGTGATAAGTTCCGCCGATAAACCCGATCTTTTCGTGCCCCTTTTCAATAAGAAAATCGACCGTTTTTTTTGTCATTTGCATTAAATCAGGCCTTACCGAATCAAAATGATCGGAATCAGGGGAAGAATCAATAAAAACTCCGTGCGGCGTAATGCTCCGCAAATAAGCCAGTTCTTTTTCCGAAAACGACCCGACTGCGATGAACCCCCCGATATCCTCGGGGATGGCCTCGACGCCGTCGGAAATTTTATACGTGGTCAGTTCCACGTTAAACTTGCTTGCCAGCTTCTCGATTTCCAGCCTCATCGTTTTAAAATAAACGTCTTCCAGCTCTTCCTTATCGGTCAGCCAGTATAAAAAAGCAATGTTTTTCACCAGCATTCTGACCGTTTTCTTCCGATAGTTCAGCTTTTCCGCCACTTCAAATATTTTTTTCCGTGTCTCATCAGGCACGGAAAGGGTCGAATCATTATTCAAAACGCGGGAAACTGTTGAAATTGAATACCCTGCCGCTTCTGCCACTTCTTTAATAGTCGCCACGATTTTAACCTCCATGAGCCGATCTCTTTAGTAAAATATTTTACTAATTTAACTTGTATTTCTCCAAAAGTCAAGTGCTGATCCTCCCGCTGAAGATTTTATAAATTGACAAAACACTTTTTATTGCGCCGCTTCATAAGACATAGTACACTTGGATTAACTTAATTAAATTAATTTATTAAGTTTGGCCAATGTCAAAATAATAGGAGGAATTATGAATACTGCTTCTTCTTTATTAAACGAATTTCGTTCTATTTTTGGTACGGCAAAGACGCCCAGAACCTTTTTTGCCCCGGGGAGAATCAACCTGATCGGCGAGCATACGGATTACAACGGAGGTCATGTCTTCCCCGCTTCTATTTCGTATGGTACGTATGCGCTTGGTATGAAGCGGGACGATTCGAAAATCCGTTTTTACTCGATGAATTTTCCCGACGTCGGAGTCATTGAATGCGACCTGTCCGATTTAGCTTTTGACACATCTCACAAGTGGGCAAATTATCCGAAGGGCATGTTTCTTTTTATGAAGGAAGCGGGCTGCAGCATTTCGCACGGCGCTGATATTTTGTATTACGGAAATATTCCGCACGGAGCCGGGCTCTCTTCTTCTGCCTCGATTGAACTTGCAACAGGCGTTCTATTGAACGGACTTTTTGATTTGAATATGGAACACGTACCCATGATTAAACTTGGACAAAAAGTAGAAAACGAATACATCGGCCTCAACAGCGGAATCATGGATCAATTCGCCATCGGCATGGGAAAAAAAGATCATGCCATCCTCTTGAACTGCAGTACGCTGGAATACAAATACGCACCGGTCGTATTGAATGACCATGTGATTCTGATCATCAATACGAATAAGCGGCGCGATCTGGCAGGCTCGAAGTACAATGAAAGGCGCACCCAATGCGAAGCGGCGCTGAGCGATTTGCAAAAGGAGAGATCCATCAAAAGCCTCGGCGAATTGACAATCGGGGAATTCGACGCCTATCAACACCTGATCCGCAATGATATCAATCGAAAACGCGCCAGGCACGCCGTGTATGAAAACGCCCGGACTTTAGATGCGCTGGAAAAGCTTCGAGAAGGCGATCTCATCGGTTTTGGCAAGCTGATGAACGAGTCTCATCTATCCTTAAAACACGATTATGAAGTAACAGGACTTGAGCTTGATACGATTGTAGAGACCGCTTGGGAACAGCAGGGAGTGCTGGGCGCCCGCATGACCGGAGCCGGATTCGGCGGCTGCGCGATTGCGATCGTTGAGAAGGAAAGAGCTGATGATGTAAAGAAAAGCATTTATGCCGTATACCGTGAAACGGTCGGGTATGAGCCGGCGTTTTATACAGCAAAGATTAGCGACGGTGCAAAAGAAATCGAGAAAGGAGCATTCATATGAGCGTGTTGGTTTTAGGCGGAGCCGGCTATATCGGTTCACATGCCGTCTATCAGCTAATAGACAAAGGTGAAAGCGTTGTAATCGTTGATAATCTTGAAACGGGCCAAAGAAAAGCCGTACACCCCGAGGCTCATTTTTATGAAGGGGACGTGCGCGACATCTATTTTCTTCGTTCTGTTTTTCAAAAAGAACAGATCGATGATGTGATCCATTTCGCCGCCAATTCGCTTGTCGGCGAATCGATGAAGCATCCCCTCAAATACTTTGATAATAATGTGCATGGGACGCAGGTTCTGCTTCAGGTCATGATCGAATACGGGGTGAAGAACATCGTGTTCTCCTCGACCGCAGCCGTCTATGGGGAACCCGAATCTGTACCGATTACAGAGGAGATGCCGACCGTTCCGACCAGTACGTACGGGGAAACGAAGCTGATCATGGAAAAGTTAATCAAGCGGACTGACGAAGCCCACGGCATCAACTATGTCTCTCTGCGCTATTTTAATGTCGCAGGAGCAAGGGAAACGGGGGATATCGGCGAAGACCACCGCCCCGAAACACACCTCGTCCCGATTATATTGCAGACGGCTCTCGGACAAAGATCACACATTACCATTTTCGGCGGCGATTATGACACTCCCGACGGAACCTGCATCCGCGACTACGTCCATGTCGAAGACCTGATCGATGCCCACTTGTTGGCATTGGATTACTTGCGACACGGCGGCAAAAGCAACGTATTCAACCTCGGAAGCAACCAGGGTTTTTCGGTAAAAGAAATGATCGATGCCGCAAGAACGGTAACAGGCAGAGAGATCCCAGCGAACATCGGCGACCGGAGAGCCGGCGATCCAAGCATTTTAATAGCAGGCTCCTCTAAAGCAAAACGAGTGCTCGGCTGGAAACCGTCGCGCACGTCCGTCGCCAAAATCATCGAAGACGCCTGGAAATGGCATTCCTCACATCCAAACGGCTACGGAAAGGGAGAGTAACATTGGTTTACAAATATATTGAGAGCCTTATTCAAAAAGCGCTCGCAGTGGAATTAATCGAACCGGCCGACGTCAATTACGCGCGAAATCAAGTGTTGGACCAGCTCGGGCTGGTGTCGTTCCCCGAAGGGCAGATTGAAACAATTGATGAATCCATTCCCGACCTGCTTGAAAGCTTAGTCGCCTGCGCCGTCAAAGAGGACGTTATAACGGACGCCCCGGAGGCGAAAGAAATATTGTCGGCAAATATCATGAATTGCTTTGTCGCAAGACCATCTGTGATCAATGCGATTTTCAATCAAAAGTATCAGCAATCGCCGCTTGCGGCAACCGGCTATTTTTACCGTCTCAGCAAAAACAGCAATTACATCCAAACGAAGCAGATCGCAAAAAATATTTCTTATCAAGCGGACACCGTCTATGGTCAAATGGATATTACGATCAATTTGTCAAAGCCCGAAAAAGACCCTGAACAAATCAAACGGGAGCGCGCGGCAAAGCAGGCAGAGAGCTACCCGAAATGCCTGTTGTGCAAGGAAAATGAAGGATACGCAGGACGTCTTGGACATCCCGCGCGGGCCAGCCACAGAATCATCAGGATTCCGCTGCTTGAGGAAAATTGGTATTTTCAATATTCGCCATACGCGTATTACACCGAACATAGCATTTTATTTTCCGAAGAGCACCGCGAGATGAAAATCGACAAAAATGCATTTAAACGATTGCTCGTGTTTACCGACAAATTTCCGCATTATTTCATCGGGTCAAATGCCGATTTGCCGATCGTCGGAGGATCGATCCTAAGCCACGACCATTACCAGGCCGGACGCTACGAGTTTGCCATGACCCGCGCGGATGATGCATGTTCGTTTCAATTAAAGAAACATCCGGAGATTACAGCTTCTGTTTTAAAATGGCCGATGTCGGTCATCCGCTTAAAAGGAAGAGAAATCGACCGCCTTGCCGATGCAGCGGATGACATTCTTCACGCTTGGAAAAACTACTCGGATGCACAAGCAGACGTCCTTGCGTTTACTGGTGACACGCCGCATAACACGATTACACCAATTGCGAGAAACAGGAGCGGGATGTTTGAAATCGATCTCGTTCTCAGAAACAACCGGACATCAGCTCAACATCCGCTCGGCATTTTTCATCCGCATGCAGACGTTCACCATATCAAAAAGGAAAACATCGGCTTAATCGAGGTCATGGGGCTGGCCGTCCTGCCGCCGAGGCTGAAAGACGAATTGGCGGCGGTCAAGGACTTTCTGTCAGGCCGTCCAAGCAGCGTGGCACCGTATCACGTGGAATGGGCCGAACAGCTGAAAGATCAATACGGGAGGGTTTCCGCCCCCGAAGAGGCTGAATCGATCGTAAGGGAAGAACTCGGAAAGAAATTTGTAAAAGCGCTCGAAGACGCAGGGGTATTAAAAGACCGTGAAGCTTACCTCCGGTTTATTGATACGGTCAATAAAGGCTGAACCTTTAAGCTTGGTTCAGCCTTTTTTCAAACCGGATCAAATAATTCGATTAACAGCAAGGAAACGGCGCCGAGCAGTGTCGCATCATCGCCAAGCTGGGTGACGGCCACCTTCGTCTGCTTCGCTTCGGCTGTCAACGCCCGCTGCCGAATCGTCTCAAGGATCACCGGCATCATGAATTTTTCGCTCTTCATGACCCCGCCTCCAAGCACAATTTTCTTTGGGTTGATGAGGTGAATGAAGTTGATTAAGCCGATCCCGATCATCCGGCCCGTTTCGCGGAACAAGTCAATGCAGGCCTCGCTGCCGTTTTGCGCCAAATCGAATAATTCTTTAGCCGTAAGGCGGGCGTCACTGTCCGTTATCCGCTTTTTCCCCCGTTCGGCAATTGCGGGGCCGCTTATGACCGTTTGCAGGCAGCCGCGGTTGCCGCACTCGCAGGTGTCGCCGTTGACATCAACGATCATATGGCCAAATTCTCCGGCGATTCCGTGTGCCCCATGATACAGTTTTCCGTTCATCACAACACCTGCACCCACACCGCGCCCGATGTTGACGGCAACCATGCTGCCGTCGTCACCGTGGCCGCCAAACCACGATTCGCCCAATGCCATCGCCCGCGCATCGTTTTCGACCTTTACCGTAAAGCCAAACTCTTCTTCAAGCGCTTCTTTGATCGGGACGTTGGTTAAATGTAAAATAGGCGCAACAAGCGAAGTTCCCGTGTCAACGTCGACCACCCCATGCATCGCGATCCCGATTCCGATGATTTTTTCCTGATTCGCATTGGAAAGGCGCAAAATGGTATAGATGTTTTCCTTTAGAACGCTGATAAACTGCTCATTTGTTAGCGGTTTTTTCAGCAAACTTGACGTCCGGTGAAAAATTTCGCCGGTTAAATCGGTTAGTATACATTCAACCGTCTCAGGCCCCGCATCGACCCCAATCACGTAAAACGCGCCGCTGTTGATATGCAGCATCGTCGGCTTCCGTCCGCCGCTCGAATGGCCGAGTGCACTCTCTGTAACCAGGCCCTGCTCCATCAGCTCTTTGACAATGCTGCTGACCGTAGGCGGCGTGATGCCCGTTTCTTTGGCGATTTGCGCCCGCGAAATAGGCTCCGACGTACGGATTTTATTTAAAATGATCGATTTATTGACTGATTTCATTAATTGAAATGTGCCGCGCTGCATGGAAAACCTCCAAGTAAACATATCATTGGATTTATTGTAACATAATTAGTTAATTTAATTAATGAATGAGTACTCATAACGATCAATTGCAAAAATTTAGTCCCTTAAAAAGGCTGCCGAAACAATGATATGGTGAATCACAGTCTCAGGTACCTTCATGATTTCGCGACTTACTTTAGAGATCAAGACCTTTCTTGCTAATGAATTGAAATAAAATCATCCCCTATGCTCTCGAAAGTTCTAATTCTTAACCTTTAATAAAAGAATTAGAACCGAACCATTCTTAAAAGCCCCCTTCATGTATGAGACTCTCCTGTCCCTGCCTCCTATTCTGCAAACTGCGCTTTGTGTATTCATTTTTCTATTATAATAATCACCTCCCTCTACAACCTTCAATTTTACAATTAATATAGATACTGGTATCGCACAACTCTCCTCTACTGGGAAAAATTTTTCGAAAAATTAGAAATGAAAGTGTTTGCACAAATATAAAATTAGAGTTATCATACTTGTATACAAGTATACTCATTGTTTAGGAAGGTGAGTTTATGATCGAATCAAATGACCTTTTATATCCCGTCAAATGGCTTTCAAAGGCGTCAACAGGCGTTCGCGTTGCGTGCGAGCTGAGGATGCGGATTATTTCAGGAGTGATTGAAAGCGGTACCATTCTATCTGAAAACAAAATCGCTGCCGATTTTTCGGTAAGCCGCTCCCCCGTACGGGAGGCTTTGCGAATACTGGCAACCGAAAAAATCATCCGGCTGGAACGAATGGGCGCCGTTGTCATCGGCCTAACGGAAAAAGAGATCAGAGAGATTTACGATGTTCGCCTTCTGATCGAGACGTTCATCTTTGAGCGGCTTGTCAGAATAGACACCGATCAGTTAGTCAAAGATCTTCGCAAGATACTGGAAATGATGAAAGTCTCGATCAAATACGAAGATGCTGATGAGTTCTCATACCAGGACGTTTTGTTCCATGAGACGATCGTACGCTCCATCAATCATTCGTACATTCAGATGATATGGAATAATTTAAAACCCGTTATGGAGAGCTTTATTCTGTTGTCGATGCGGGCGCGTTTAAAAGAAAAATACGAAGATTTCACAAGAATTTTTGATAATCATGAACTCTATATTCAAGCGATCGAAACGAAAGATCGGGCTCTGATGATAAAGTCCCTACATCAAAATTTTGATGATGTTCAAGATAAAGTAGAAGATCTTTGGCTGTCGCAACAAATGCTGACGAAGGGAGCTGAACAGGAAAATGTCTAGTTACATGTTAGGCATCGATATCGGCACAACGAGCACAAAGGCCGTTTTATTCAGTGAAAACGGGGAGGTGATCCAAAAAGAAAATATCGGTTACCCGCTTTACACACCGGATATCTCAACTGCTGAACAAAAACCGGAAGAGATTTTTCAGGCGGTGATACAAGCGGTTGCCGGCATCATGAAACATCACCAGGAAAAAAAGATATCATTTATTTCATTCAGCAGCGCCATGCACAGCGTCATTGCCATGGGTGAAGACGGGCGGCCGCTCACGCCCTGCATCACATGGGCGGACAACCGAAGCGAAGGCTGGGCGCGCAAAATCAAGGACGAATTGAACGGGCACGAAGTCTACAAACGGACCGGGACGCCGATTCATCCGATGTCGCCTTTAAGCAAAATTGCCTGGATTGTGCATGAGCATAATGAAATCGCTTCCAATACAAAAAAATATATCGGGATCAAAGAATACATCTTTCATAAACTCTTCGGTCAATACGTGGTCGATTATTCACTGGCTTCGGCCATGGGGATGATGAATCTCAAAAAGCTGGATTGGGATGAAGAAGCATTAACGATCGCAGGCATCACGCCTGACCATTTATCTAAACTCGTGCCAACGACAGAGATCTTTCGCAGCTGCAACCCGGATATCGCGAAGCAGATGGGAATTGATCCGGAAACGCCTTTTGTCATCGGGGCAAGCGACGGCGTGCTGTCGAACCTTGGCGTCAATGCCATTAAGAAGGGCGAGATCGCAGTCACGATCGGGACAAGCGGCGCCATTCGCACGATCATCGACAACCCGCAAACCGACGAAAAAGGGCGAATCTTTTGCTATGCCTTGACGGAAAAGCATTGGGTCATCGGCGGACCGGTTAACAATGGCGGAATCGTGCTTCGCTGGATCAGAGACGAATTTGCCTCTTCAGAAATCGAAACGGCGAAAAGGCTGGGAATCGATCCATACGATGTACTCACCAAAATCGCCGAGCGCGTAAGGCCCGGTGCTGACGGCCTGCTGTTCCACCCATATCTCGCAGGCGAACGCGCTCCTTTATGGAATCCGGATGTGCGCGGTTCATTTTTCGGCCTGACCATGTCCCACAAAAAAGAGCACATGATCCGGGCCGCATTGGAAGGGGTCATCTACAATTTGTATACCGTATTTTTGGCGCTCACGGAGTGCATGGACGGTCCCGTCGCAAGGATTCAAGCGACAGGGGGATTCGCGAGGTCTGCCGTTTGGCGCCAGATGATGGCCGATATATTCGAGTCTGAAGTCGTCGTTCCGGAAAGCTATGAAAGCTCCTGTCTCGGCGCGTGCATTTTAGGCCTGTATGCCATAGGAAAACTCAAATCTTTCGATGTCGCATCCGACATGATCGGCAGCACCAACCGGCATACGCCAATTGAAGCTTCGGCGAAAGAGTACCGGAAATTGATGCCGATTTTCATCAACTTATCAAGATCATTGGAAACCGAGTATGCACAAATTGCAAATTACCAAAGAAGCTTAATAAACGAATAAAGGGAATGGAGGCGCTATCATGCCATTAATCATTGTAGCAGTCGGGATTATCGTATTATTGCTGTTCATTATGGGATTAAAACTTAACACTTTTCTTTCCTTAATCATCGTGTCGTTCGGCGTTGCTTTAGCGCTCGGCATGCCGCTTGACAAAATCGTCAGCACGATTGAAGAAGGATTGGGCGGAACGCTCGGACACATCGCTTTGATTTTTGGACTCGGCGCCATGCTTGGCAAGCTGATCGCAGATTCAGGGGGTGCGCAGCGCATTGCAATGACTCTCGTCAACAAATTCGGCGAAAAAAAATATCCAATGGGCGGTCGTGATCGCCTCATTCATTATCGGTGTAGCTTTATTCTTTGAAGTAGGACTGGTATTATTAATTCCGATTGTATTCGCGATTTCAAGAGAATTAAAAATTTCGATTCTGTTCCTCGGCATCCCGATGGCGGCCGCCTTATCCGTCACGCACGGCTTCCTGCCGCCGCATCCGGGGCCGACGGCGATCGCCGGGGAATACGGGGCAAACATCGGGGAAGTGCTGCTGTACGGCTTCATTATCGCAGTTCCGACGGTGCTGATTGCCGGACCTGTATTTACGAAGCTTGCGAAAAAAATCGTACCCGATTCGTTTACGAGAACAGGAAATATCGCGTCTTTAGGCGAGCAGAAAACGTTCAAACTTGAAGATACGCCCGGTTTCGGAATCAGCGTGTTCACAGCAATGCTTCCGGTCATCCTCATGTCCGTCTCTACGATCATCACGCTGCTTCAAGAAACGATGGGGTTTGCAGATAATAGCATTCTTGCAGGTATTCGTTTGATCGGCAATGCATCTACGTCAATGATCATCTCTTTATTAGTCGCGGTTTATACGATGGGCATCGCCAGGAACATTCCGATTAAAACGGTAATGGATTCCTGTTCGACAGCCATTTCGCAAATCGGGATGATGCTGTTGATCATCGGGGGCGGCGGCGCCTTCAAACAAGTATTAATCAACGGCGGGGTAGGCGACTACGTGGCCGAATTATTCAAAGGAACGGCAATGTCGCCGATCCTGCTTGCCTGGTTAATCGCGGCGATCCTGCGCATTTCTTTAGGCTCCGCCACAGTCGCCGCCTTATCGACGACAGGGCTCGTCATTCCGATGCTTGGACATTCTGACGTCAACCTTGCCTTGGTCGTGCTCGCTACCGGGGCCGGAAGTGTAATCGCTTCCCACGTGAATGACGCCGGATTCTGGATGTTCAAAGAGTACTTCGGTTTAAGCATGAAAGAAACATTTGCGACATGGACATTGCTCGAAACGATCATCGCTGTAGCCGGATTAGGATTTACGTTACTGCTGAGTCTATTTGTATAACATTGTTGAAGGAGCTGGAATTATGGTCAATACAATTGGCGTCATCGGCCTGGGAGTGATGGGCAGCAATATTGCCTTAAACATGGCCGGCAAAGGAGAGCAAGTCGCTGTCTACAATTACACGAGGGATTTAACCGATAAACTGATGGAGAAAAGTGAAGGACAGCCTCTCAGCCCGTACTACGAGCTGAAGGATTTCGTCCAGTCTTTAGAAAAGCCGCGGAAAATCTTTCTCATGGTGACAGCGGGCAAAGCGGTCGATTCAGTGATCGATTCATTAGTGCCGCTGCTTGAAGAAGGCGATGTCATCATGGACGGCGGCAACTCCCACTACGAAGATACAGAACGAAGATACGACAGGCTGAAAGCTGAAGAAATCGGCTATTTGGGAATCGGCATTTCCGGCGGCGAAGTCGGCGCGTTAACAGGTCCTTCGATCATGCCCGGGGGAGATCTGGACGTCTATGAAAAAGCTGCTCCGATTTTGACCAAAATCGCAGCCCAAGTTGGCAATTCCCCTTGCTGCACCTACATCGGGCCAAAAGGAGCCGGACACTTCGTGAAAATGGTCCATAACGGGATCGAATACGCGGATATGCAGCTGATCGCTGAAGCCTATACATTTTTAAGAGAAAAACTGCAGCTGTCCATCGATGAAATCGCCGACATTTTTGAAACGTGGAATCAAGGCGAGCTGAAAAGCTATTTAATCGAAATCACTGCCGAGATTTTAAGGAAAAAGGACGACCGGACAGGCGGCCCGCTGATCGACGTCATCCTTGATAAAACAGGCCAAAAAGGCACAGGCAAATGGACGAGCATGCAGGCAATCGACAACGGCATTCCGTCGTCCATTATCACGGAATCGTTATTCGCCCGCTACCTGTCATCTTTAAAAGAAGAACGGGTGGCTGCGGAAAAAATTCTCGCCGGTCCGGCGGAAGAAGAATGGCACCTCGATAAAAACGTGTGGATCGACTACGTCAGACAGGCATTATATATGGGAAAAGTGTGCGCCTATGCACAAGGCTTCGCCCAGTATAAAATGACGTCAGAGCTTTACGGATGGAACCTGAAGCTTTCGGACATCGCCCTGATCTTCCGCGGCGGCTGCATTATCCGCGCCGAATTTTTAAACCTGATCAGCGAAGCGTACAACGAGCAGCCCGACCTGTCAAACTTATTGATCGCACCTTTCTTTGCAGAAAAGCTCAAAGACTACCAGACAGGACTTCGGAAAGTCGTCTGCGAAGGTATCAGCTCAGGCATCTCGTTCCCAGCCTTGAGCACCGCTCTATCTTATTATGACGGCTACCGGACAGGCCGCTCCAACGCCAGCCTGTTGCAGGCACAGCGCGATTACTTCGGCGCCCATACGTATGAGCGGACAGATATCGAAGGTGTGTTTCACACAGAATGGAATGAGTAAGCTTTTTTGAAATAAAACTGCACCCGATTGTGTTAGCAATCGGAAGTGCAGTTTTTATTATTTCAAAATATTTTTTTGATGACTTATGATCTAGTCTCGCTAATCGAAAGCGCTTTCCAAAATATGCACACGTAAGCAAATCTTCCCGTTTTTATTCATGTTTCATACTTTGTTCAACATTTCACAAATTATTATATCAAATCCGTGCTATGATAAGATTCATAAAAAACAAGGAGTGAGGTGTCATGAGGAACTTTATATTCTTACAGCAAACCATCCCCATATCGCCATAAAAATTTTTAACATCTCTTGTGAAATGTTTCACAAATTTAAGCCGTTGCACTCTTTTCGGAAAATTCTATCACTTCATTGGAGGGTTATACAATGGCAGTTGAAGAAAAGGAAATTAAACAAAAGATAAACGTTTCAAAAATGATCGACCGTTTAGTCGACAAGGGTCTTAAAGCATTGGAAGAATTCCGCAGCTTTGATCAGGAACAGATCGATGAAATCGTCAAACAGATGGCGCTTGCCGGCCTTGATCAGCATATGCGCCTTGCCAAGCTTGCTGTAGAGGAAACAAAACGCGGCGTATACGAAGATAAAATCATTAAAAACATGTTTGCCACAGAGTATGTCTATCACAATATCAAATACGACAAAACCGTCGGAATCATCAGCGAAAACGAACACGACGGAGTCATTGAAATTGCCGAGCCGGTCGGCGTCATCGCAGGGGTTACGCCGGTGACAAATCCTACTTCCACGACCATGTTCAAATCACTGATCTCGATAAAAACAAGAAATCCCATCGTGTTTGCTTTCCATCCATCCGCTCAAAAATGCAGCATTGAGGCTGCAAAGATTTTGAGGGACGCGGCTGTTCAAGCAGGTGCGCCTGAACATTGCATTCAGTGGATCGAAACGCCGTCGCGCGAAGCAACCCAAGCGTTGATGACCCATCCGAAGATTTCCCTGATTCTTGCCACAGGAGGGGCCGGCATGGTGAAATCCGCTTACAGCTCAGGCAAACCGGCTCTCGGCGTCGGACCAGGAAACGTCCCATGCTACATTGAGAGATCTGCGAACTTGAAACAAGCCGTCAACGACCTGATCTTATCAAAAACGTTTGACAATGGAATGATTTGCGCTTCAGAACAGGCCGTCATCATCGATAAAGACGTTTATTCAGACGTGAAAAGAGAATTAACTTCCAACAATTGCTATTTATTAAATGAGGCGGAAATAGCAAAAGTGGAAAAATTGGTTATCAACGAAACGACCTGTGCGGTAAACCCTGACATCGTCGGAATGCCGGCTTATAAAATTGCCGAAATGGCCGGTATAAAAGTTCCGGAGGATACAAAAATCCTCGTCGCCGAATTAAAAGGCGTAGGGCCGGAATACCCGCTTTCAAGGGAAAAATTAAGTCCTGTGTTAGCCTGCTACAAAGTAAGCGGACTCCAGGAAGGGTTAAAACGGGCCGAAGAAATGCTGGAATTCGGCGGCATCGGACACTCCGCGGTCATCCATACCAGCGACCCTGAAGCCATTGAGCAATTCGGTTTACGGATGAAAGCCGGGCGGATCATCGTCAACGCGCCGTCTTCCCAAGGAGCGATCGGCGATATTTATAATGCCTACATGCCTTCCTTAACGCTCGGCTGCGGCACGTACGGCGGGAACTCCGTTTCGACAAACGTGGGTGCGGTTCATTTAATCAATACGAAAAAAGTGGCAAAGAGGAATGTCAACATGCAATGGTTTAAAGTACCGCCAAAAATTTATTTTGAAAAACATGCAACGCAATATTTAGCGAAAATGCCGAATATCTCAAAAGCGTTTATCGTGACAGACCCGGGAATGGTGAAGCTTGGATATGTCGACCGCGTCCTCCACTATTTAAGAAAACGCCCGGATTACGTTCATTGCGACATTTTCTCCGACGTAGAACCTGATCCATCAATCGAAACGGTGATGAACGGCGCCCTGGCGATGGCCAAATTCCAGCCTGACGTCATCATCGCGCTCGGCGGAGGCTCTGCAATGGACGCCGCAAAAGGAATGTGGATGTTTTATGAGCACCCTGATGCTGAATTCTTTGACTTAAAACAAAAATTCTTAGACATCCGCAAGCGCATCGTCAAATATCCGGCATTAGGCGAAAAAGCAAAATTCGTTGCCATTCCGACGACATCCGGCACCGGCTCTGAGGTTACCTCATTCTCCGTCGTTACAGATAAAGAGGCGAATACGAAATACCCATTGGCCGACTATGAACTAACGCCTGATGTGGCGATTATTGATCCGCAGTTTGTCATGACCGTGCCGAAGCATATTACGGCTGATACCGGAATGGACGTCTTGACGCATGCGATTGAATCCTATGTATCCTGCATGGCCAACGACTATACCGACGGCTTGGCAATGAAAGCCATCCAGCTTGTATTTGAATACTTGCCGAGAGCGTACAAAAACGGCAGCGACGAAATCGCCCGCGAAAAGATGCACAATGCATCAACAATCGCCGGCATGGCATTCTCCAATGCGTTCCTGGGCATTAACCACAGCCTGGCCCATAAATTAGGCGCGGAATTTCACATCGCCCACGGACGCGCAAATGCCGTGCTTCTCCCGCACGTCATTCGCTACAATGCGGCTAAACCGACGAAATTCACGGCATTCCCGAAATACAATCATTTCGTAGCCGATCAGCGCTACGCGGAAATCGCCAGAACGCTCGGCTTGCCGGCCAAAACAACCGAAGAAGGCGTCGAAAGCCTGATCAAGGCCATCGTCGCGCTTGCCAAAGAGCTTGATATCCCGATGAGCCTCAAACAGAACGGCATAGACGCCGCCGAATTTGAAAGCAAGATCGATATCATGGCAGACCGGGCCTTTGAAGACCAATGCACAACAGCCAATCCAAAGCTTCCGCTAGTATCCGAATTGGCTGAAGTATACCGCGCTGCATTTAAAGGCGTTTAGAGATTCCTGAGCCATCCTTAAGAGGATGGCTCTTAGATTGTTGACAAAATCCTAAAACGGTTTATAGTTTTAGGATTTTGTCATCCTTTCAGCGTGACCCGAAACCCTGCAGTCTAGGAAAGCCGAGCATCGGACTTTCACAGGACGTGATGACGGCGGTGTTCGGACAGGACGTCCGGGCACTTAACCGTCGTTCCCTAAGAGGATGGCTCTTCCGTTAAGGAGCCAATCCAGACATTTCCCGCCTTCACTTTATACAATACGTCATGTTCGTAAGTCACTTTTTGATAAGACACGTCTTTTATATGGAGAATATCTTCACGGGTGATAAGCCCGGCTGCCGCGTCTTCCTCCATTTCTGAAAGCCAGTAGTAGTGAGCATGAATATGAAGCTGCCAATCAAAACGGTTCAGCTCGTGTTGCAGCGGCTCGAATCGTTTCATAGGAAACGATTGACCCCCATCCTCCTTGTCAAAAGCATCGCTGTAAAAATCGATCGCTTCCTTATAGGCGGTCACAATCTGTGAACCGATAAAATCGTGTTCAAACAGCCAGATTTTCAAATAGAAATCTTCATTCTCAGCCTCCATTCGCCGATGCCATTCATCATAAACGTCAATCATGGCCTTTACTAGCAAACGGTTATACCAATCGGGAGGATTCACGTTTGGAATGCCGTAAAAAGGGTGTATCCACAGTTTTGCATAATCTCTGTGACGGTCCCTGACATGCTCCATATCCAGCCGAAGATGACGCTCCTTCCACACGTCAATTTTTCTTTTATGCCTTTTCCAGCCTCTGATTTTTTTCTTTGTTGATCTGTACATATCATCCCTCTTGCAACCTCAAATACACTCACTAATTGAGAATCATAATTTTTAACATGATTGTAACAATTAAAGCTGAAACCCGGTACAACTCTTTCACTTCGCAAGGTAAAACAGAAACAGATGCAGAAATAAACATAAAAATGCAGTTTTTCTGCCTTGACAAATAAAATATATTATTTAATAATTTATACATGATTAGAATTATTTTAGATAACTAAAGTTTTAACTTTTGTTATTTATTACATTAACATATAGGAGGACGATATTATGTCTCTAATCGGAAAAGAAGTAAAACCATTTGCAGCGAAAGCTTACAAAAACGGTGAGTTCATCGATGTAACACACGAGGACCTGAAAGGTCAATGGAGCATTTTCTGCTTCTATCCGGCAGATTTCTCATTCGTATGCCCAACTGAGCTTGAAGATCTTCAAAACCATTACGCTGCCCTAAAAGAGCTTGGCGTTGAAGTGTACTCTGTTTCAACTGATACTCACTTCGTACACAAAGGCTGGCATGACAGCTCTGAAAAAATCGGCAAAATTACTTACGCGATGATCGGTGACCCGTCTCAAACGATCTCCCGCAACTTTGAAGTACTTAACGAAGAAGACGGTCTTGCTGACCGCGGAACATTCATTATCGATCCAGACGGCGTGATCCAAGCTGTTGAAATCAACGCCGGCGGTATCGGCCGTGATGCAAGCATCCTGATCAACAAAGTGAAAGCAGCACAATACGTTCGTCAAAACCCAGGTGAAGTTTGCCCGGCTAAATGGGAAGAAGGTTCTGAAACCCTTACGCCAAGCCTTGACCTGGTAGGCAAAATCTAAGGAGTGCATTCAATTGGTACTTGAAGCAAATATCAAAGCACAATTAAACCAATACATGCAGCTAATTGAGAATGACATTGTTCTCAAAGTTAGCGCAGGCGAAGATGACGTCTCCAAGGATATGCTGGCTCTCGTTGAAGAGCTGGCTTCCATGTCATCCAAAGTCACTGTCGAAAAAGCGCAATTAAACAGAACGCCAAGCTTCAGCGTCAATCGTGCCGGAGAAGAAACCGGCATCACATTCGCCGGTGTACCGCTCGGACACGAATTCACTTCATTAGTACTGGCGCTTTTGCAAGTGAGCGGAAGACCGCCTAAAGTCGATCAAAAAATCATCGATCAAATCAAGAACATCAGCGGCGAATACCACTTTGAATCTTATATCAGCCTGACATGCCACAACTGTCCTGACGTTGTCCAAGCTTTGAACATGATGAGCGTGCTCAACCCGAATATCACACACACCATGATCGACGGTGCGGCATACAAATCTGAAGTCGAAAGCAAAAACATCATGGCAGTGCCGACCGTATTTCTGAACGGCGAATCATTCGGAAGCGGCCGCATGACAATCGAAGAGATTCTTGCGAAGATGGGCAGCGGCACAGATGCCTCTGAGCTTTCTGACAAAGATCCGTTCGACGTCCTTGTCGTCGGCGGCGGTCCTGCCGGTGCAAGCGCAGCGATCTATGCGGCCCGTAAAGGCATCCGCACAGGTATTGTCGCTGAACGCTTCGGCGGTCAGGTCCTTGACACGATGAGCATCGAGAACTTCATCAGCGTAAAACGCACCGAAGGACCGAAGCTTGCAGCAAGCCTCGAAGAACACGTGAAGGATTATGATATTGACGTCATGAACCTTCAGCGCGCAAAACATCTCGAGAAAAAAGATCTGTTCGAGCTTGAACTCGAAAACGGCGCTGTTCTGAAAAGCAAAACCGTGATCCTTTCAACAGGAGCGCGCTGGCGCAATATCGGCGTACCTGGCGAACAAGAGTTCAAAAACAAAGGTGTCGCATACTGCCCTCACTGTGACGGACCTTTGTTTGAAGGCAAAGACGTAGCCGTCATCGGCGGCGGCAACTCCGGAATCGAAGCAGCGATTGACCTTGCAGGCATCGTCAACCATGTCACTGTTCTTGAGTTCGCGCCGGAGCTGAAAGCTGACGAAGTTCTGCAAAAACGTCTCTACAGCCTCCCTAACGTGACTGTCGTGAAAAACGCACAGACAAAAGAAATCACAGGCGAAGAAAACGTAAACGGCATCACTTACGTAGACCGTGAAACTGGAGCGGAAAAACACGTCGAACTCCAAGGCGTCTTCGTCCAAATCGGTCTCGTACCAAACACGGAATGGCTGCCTGAAACCGTCGAACGCAACCGCATCGGCGAAATCGTAGTCGACAAACGCGGCGAAACAACCATCCCAGGCCTATTCGCTGCAGGCGACTGCACAGACAGCCCGTATAACCAAATCATCATTTCGATGGGATCTGGTGCGAATGCTGCGTTAGGAGCGTTTGATTATTTGATCCGGAACTAACACGAAAGGCGCTATGCTGCTTAAACGGCAGTATGGCGCTTTTTTATGTTATAACCCATATAAATAGAACTTCACATCATGGCCGACAAACATTTCCATATGATCAAATTGTACGGATAGGACCAAGCGGGATATTGCGATTGTCCATTCATGTATGAATTGTATTCCATGACTCCATTCCTCTCGTTCTCATGTCTACATTAAATATAAACCTATAAAAGGAAACGGTTAATTAAAAATAAAGACGGCATACTGCATGCAGTACACCGTCTTTTTCAAGAGATTTAATTTGACTCATCATGTTCTTTTTGTCCTGTTTTTTTTCATCCAAAATAAAATAAACAATAAAATAAACCATAGAGGAGTCAGCAGCAAGGCCGGGCGAGTCGCATCCGCAAACAGCATAATTATGAGAATGACCGCAAACATCGCCAGGACAACATAATTGATAAACGGCGCGAATGGCGCTTTGAATGTTGATGCTGCGTGTAAGTGCGGACGGGTTTTCCTGTATCTGATATGGCTGACAAGAATCACACCCCACACCCATATGAAACAAATCGCGCTGATGGTTGTCACGATGCCAAAGGCTTGTTCCGGTATCAGTTTGCTTAATAGCGCTCCTGCTGACAGGACAATGGTTGATACCCATAACGCGTGACTCGGCACATGGTTTTTATTCAGCTTCGCAAAATTGGCCGGGCCCTGTTTCGTTTTACTTAAATTGTACAGAATCCGGCTTGTTGAAAACATCCCGCTGTTACAAGCAGACGCGGCTGACGTTAATACAACAAAATTAATGATTCCCGCGGCAAGCGGGATGCCGACTAAGCTGAAGGTTTTCACAAAAGGACTTTCCGCTGCATTCAGTTCCATCCAAGGGTTAATACATAGTAAGACGATAAGCGCGCCGACGTAGAAAAATAAAATCCGTAAAGGAATTTTATTAATAGCCGATGGAATATTTTTTTTCGGGTTCGACGTTTCCGCCGCCGATACACCTACTAATTCCACACCGACATATGCAAAGATCACCATTTGGAAAGAAAGCAAAAAGCCTGAAAATCCGTTTGGAAACAAACCGCCATGCTCCCAAAGGTTGGTAACCGAAACCGTTCCTGTATGCGTCTTAAACCCGATCACCAGCAAAATAACACCGATGACAATTAACGCAAGAATCGTGATCACCTTTATTAAAGCGAACCAAAATTCCAATTCTCCAAAAAGCTTGACAGTCAACAGATTGAGCCCTAATAAAATGAGTAAACAGATAAGTGCAGGGACCCACTGCGGAATATCAAACCAATATTTCACATAGACACCGACGGCAATCACATCCGCCATAGCCGTCATAATCCAGCAAAACCAATAGGTCCACCCGGTGACAAACGCCGCACGCGGCCCCAGATACTCCTCGGCAATATCGGTTAACGATTGATAACCCGCTTTAGATAACAGCAATTCTCCCAGCGCCCGCATCACGAAAAAAAGCGCAATACCTACAATGAAATACGCAAAGATGATAGAAGGACCTGCCAATTGAATCGCCTTACCGGAGCCTAAAAACAACCCGGTGCCAATCGTCCCGCCAATAGCGATAAGCTGTACGTGCCGATTGGATAAGTCCCTCTTTAATTCCCGCTGTTCCACATCAAACTCCTCCTTGCCTCTTTAGTGAACGACGAGCAGTAAAAAAGCCCATAAAAAAAGAGATTGGATGTCCTCCAATCTCGCGGTCATAAGAATATCAAAATATATTTGTGCCGCTGACAATCATCAGCACGACAAATACATATTCGGTACTCTTCTGTCCTTTTGCCTGAGATTGTGAACCCTTCGGCGCCGCAGAATTCCGCGGTCTCTCCAGAAGCTGCTCCTGCTGTAGTGCGACCCACAGCAATCATAGCTTGCATGTATTGAGTTTTTCGATAGAGATGATTACTATCGGATAACTTTTAATTTTAATAGAGGTTGAGTGATTTGTCAATGGTCCTATTTATAGTTAACGCTAGTATTCTTAAACTCACCTATACTAGCGACAATATTCTTTCGAAAATTAGGGTTTAACTGGCACTGCTTATGGGCAGAATAAGCATAATCTCTCTTGTAAACCTTCTAATACTTCTTCTGGTACTTCCCTGACCTTGATATCTTCACCTATGAAAAGCAGCCAATTTGTTATTTCGGACAATTCTTCGGGATGATTCACATTGATAAAAGTCTTTAGAATGGCTGCGGTTTGATAAGGATTCGTATAGGAAATTGAAATTTTTAAAGGATGATATTTTTTGAATTGGGCAATCGCCTGTGGACCAAGTTCAAGGACAAGGTTGATTACTTCTTCCTGCTTACTTAGTTTCTCTAAAATCTTTTTCTTACTTATTCTTTTTTTCGCAGAGTATGGTTTGACATTGGTAAGATTGTCCACAGGGAAAATCCTCCTCCTTACATCCTTTAAGTCAAAGCCTTCAATCAGCCAAAGGCCTTTTTCATGATAAAGGTGCAGGAGATAAATGGGATAAGTCTTTATTACCTTCTCTTCTTTGATGGTAATCAATAAATAGCTATCCAAAAGAAGGAGCTGGATGAGTTTTTCTAACATGGGATAGGGGAGATCTGAAAGCTCAAGCAGGTCGGGATTATTGGGGTTTGTCCCTTCAAAAAGCAAGATTCGATTTTTAAAAAAACAGGGTCTCTTGCTGGTTTTCTGAGATAAGGCCCAGTAATTTTTCAGCTAAAGACTGACGGCTCTTTAGATAAGGGAGTTGTTGATTTCTTGTAGCCATAAAAGCAATAAAAAGAGCTTTAATCTCATTATCGGTAAAGCGAACAGCGGGCAGGACAGAGTGGTTCATGACAAAATAACCCCCGCTCCTTCCAACTTCAGCAACAAGCGGCATCCCCATAGCTTCAATTTCCCTGATATCCCTGATAGCTGTCGAACGAGAGATGTGAAATTCCTGCATGATTTCAGAAATTGTAAAGTGGGCGCGGTTGTTGATATACCGCATGATGATATTAATCCGTTCAACTTTTTTCATCGGGGCCTCCTAAACAGTATCATTTTTTGACATGATTTAAGGTTATTATAAACGCATCAAGTGAAAAGACAAATCATTTGATTATTTTAAAAAGAGGAAGGTTTTGAATATGAAAAATTACACGCTGGAGGAAAAAGACAGCTTTACCGTTTTTGGTATTGGAACAGAGCTTGAGAGCGATTACACAGATTCTGCTGGCATAAATAAGGAAAAGGCAGACTTTTGGGAGGCCGTCAAACAAGATGGAAGGTTTGACACTTTAAAAGCCATAGCTACAAATGACTATATTTTTGCCGTGAACGAAGCGGTAAACAACAAGATGATGCATTATGCTGGCGTGATGACAGAGGCAGAGGCGTCGGTGGCGGGAGAAACCAGAGTTATCCAATTCCCTAAGGGGAAATACCTGGTTGTTAAAGGGGAAGGGAAGACGGCTGATGAGTTGAGCAATAAGCTTACTGGCATTGCCTTCGGTCAAGTCTTGCCGGAAGCAAAGAATTTTGCCTATGTTTTTTATGGGGATGGTCTTGCAGTCAACGTCATGTATACGATTGAAGATCCTAAAAAGCGGGCCGTTGGGTTTAAGCTTTCTGAGGGGATGAAGGTACCAAAGGAGTTAGAAGGAAAGTTTAAGTTCGCTAGGCAGAGGTCTAAATTAGCTGGAACCATTAGGGGCTCCTATTTTGTCATTAAAGGAGAATATTAAAGTAAGCAAAAGCGTAAGTGCCGGAATTCAGTCATTTTTCGTATTTGATCATTCTTTTTCTTCATTCGGATAAGAAAAACTTGGTTGAGCAAAAAAGCAAATTCAGCATAAAGCAAAAACAACAACCATTCATGCATTCAAATGACAAAACAGCACCTCTCCGTCAAATTTGAAGGTGCTGTTATTTTTTTAGCGTAAACCTTATTGACGACTTATGGTACGGCTGGTGCAAATGCAGCTATCCACCCTGCCCGTAAAGGCATCCGCACAGGGATTGTCGCTGAACGCTTCGGTGGTCAAGTTCTTGACGTTGATAAAAAGCCCCATAACAAAGAGATCGGATGTCCTCCAATCTCGTGGTCATAAGAATAACAAATCATATTTGTGCCGCTGACAATCATCAGCACGACAAATACTGCTTAAGATTGTAAAACCCTTCCGCGGTCTCTTCAGAAGCTTCCCCTGCTATAAGTACGACCCACAGTAATCATGGCCTGCTACGTATTGAGTTTTCATTCCTCTCATTTCTGAAAACGAGACAATCCTGCGATAGAAAAGTGACCAAGCCAAAGCCGGGTTACTTCCTAAGCTGAAATACGGTGTCCGATTAATGTTAAAGAAGCCTTCTCAAGCTTTCTCTCCGCTCATCTCAGCGCCTCTTTCCCTCGTTTTGATTGTCTCAAAAAGAAGTTATGCGGTACTATCATATAAAGGTCAATTATTTAAAAATAATGTCATACTTTTAAAATCACCTTATCATGCAAATGCTCGTACATAGGGGGACAGCTCCTATTCTAAAAAGGGGATGGACAATTTTGGAAACCAAATATTTAGATTTACTCGCACAAAAATACGATTGTGAAGCAAAAGTGGTAACGGAAATCATTAATTTGAAAGCGATACTGAACCTGCCGAAAGGCACCGAGCATTTTGTCAGTGATTTGCACGGGGAATACCAGGCATTCCAGCACGTGCTGCGAAATGGTTCAGGAAGAGTAAAAGAGAAGATACGCGATATTTTCAGCGGTGTCATTTATGATAGAGAAATTGATGAATTAGCAGCATTAGTGTATTATCCGGAAGACAAACTGAAGTTAATAAAACATAATTACGATACGAAAGCATCGTTAAACGATTGGTATAAAGAAACGATTAATCGAATGATTAAGCTCGTATCTTATTGCTCTTCCAAGTATACCCGCTCCAAATTACGCAAAGCACTGCCCTCTCAGTTTGCTTATATTACGGAGGAGCTGCTGTATAAAACAGAAGAAGCTGCCAACAAAGAACAGTATTACTCCAAAATCGTAGATCAGATCATTGCGCTTGGCCAAGCTGATAAGCTGATCACCGGTCTTGCATATAGCACGCAGCGATTGGTTGTCGACCATCTGCATGTTGTCGGCGATATTTACGACCGCGGACCGCAGCCGGATCAGATTATGGAAGAACTGATCAACTATCATTCAGTCGATATTCAGTGGGGAAATCACGATGTCCTTTGGATAGGCGCTTATTCAGGCTCTAAAGTATGCCTGGCAAATATTATCCGCATCTGTGCCCGCTATGACAACTTGGATATTATTGAAGACGTGTACGGCATCAATTTGAGACCGCTCTTGAACCTTGCCGAAAAATATTACGATGATAACCCATCTTTCCGTCCGAAAGCAGACGAAAACAGACCGGAAGATGAGATTAAGCAAATCACAAAAATTCATCAAGCGATTGCGATGATCCAATTCAAGCTTGAAAGTCCGATTATCAAGAGACGGCCGAACTTTAATATGGAGAAACGGCTGTTACTGGAAAAGATTGATTATGCCCGAAATGAAATCACGCTGAACGGAAAAACATATCAACTGGAAAACACCTGCTTTGCGACGGTTAATCCGGAACAGCCAGATGAGCTATTAAAGGAAGAAGCGGAAGTCATAGACAAGCTGCTATTCTCTGTCCAGCATTCCGAAAAGCTGGGCCGCCATATGAATTTTATGATGAAAAAAGGCAGCCTTTATTTAAAATATAACGGCAACCTGTTGATTCACGGCTGTATTCCAGTTGATGAAAACGGCAATATGGAAACGATGATGATTGAGGATAAACCGTATGCGGGCCGTGAGCTGCTTGATGTATTTGAACGATTCTTGCGGGAAGCGTTTGCCCACCCGGAAGAAACCGATGATCTGGCGACGGATATGGTCTGGTATTTATGGACAGGCGAGCACTCCTCCCTTTTTGGAAAACGCGCTATGACGACCTTTGAGCGGTATTTCATTAAAGAGAAGGAAACACATAAAGAGAAGAAAAACCCGTATTACTATTTGCGTGAAGACGAGGCAACCTGCCGAAACATCCTGATAGAATTCGGCCTCAACCCGGATCATGGCCATATCATCAACGGCCATACACCGGTAAAAGAAATCGAAGGAGAAGATCCGATCAAAGCAAACGGAAAAATGATCGTCATCGACGGCGGCTTCTCCAAAGCCTACCAATCGACAACAGGTATCGCCGGCTACACGCTGTTATACAACTCCTACGGCATGCAGCTCGTCGCCCATAAACACTTTAATTCCAAGGCGGAAGTGCTGAGCACCGGAACTGATGTCTTAACGGTGAAACGATTAGTGGATAAAGAACTTGAGCGGAAGAAAGTAAAGGAAACGAATGTTGGTGAGGAACTCTTGAAGGAAGTAGCTATTTTGGAGAGATTGCGGGAATATCGGTATATGAAGTGAGGAAATGTGGAGTTCAGGGATCATTCTCTGGGCTCTTTTTTACGGTTTTCCACTTCGTACAGCAAATTGCTAACAAGGTCTGGTTTTCTGCTCGTTCATAGATAAGTAAGCGGCGATTGATCTCGCAGGTATCGTCAACCATGTCACTGTTCTTGAGTTCGCACCGGAGCTGAAAGCGGAGGAAGTCCTGCAAAAACGCCTCTACAGCCTGCCAAACGCGACTGTAGTGAAACATGTACAAACGAAAGAAATTACAGGTGACCAAAACGTAAACGGCATCACTTACGTGGATCGTGAAACAGGCAAAGAACAACACGTTGAACTCCAAGGTGTCTTCGTCCAAATCGGTCTCGTGCCAAACACAGAATGGTTAGACGGATCAGTCGAGCGCAACCGCATCGGCGAAATCGCAGTCGATAAACACGGCGAAACAAGCATCCCCGGCTTATTCGCGGCCGGCGACTGCACAGACGGCCCGTACAACCAAATCATTATTTCGATGGGATCGGGGGCAAATGCCGCATTAGGTGCGTTTAGACTACCTGATTCGCAACTAATCTATCAAAAAAGCTATTGCTGAGTTTTCAGCATAGCTTTTCTCTTTCCAAGGGAAGCCATCCTTCCAGCAGCGCGCCTCCTTCAGGATCATTTCCCGCCGTCAGATCGCCTCCGTGCCGTCTCATGATCCTTTGTGAAATCGTCAACCCCAACCCGGCTCCTCCGGTCGACCGGCTTCTTGATGCTTCCCCGCGATACAAGGGCTCAAATACACGGCGAAGCTCCTCCGGGGAGAATCCCTGCCCAGTATCTCGAACCGTGAAGATGACGTTGTCACGATCCTTATCACACTGAACAACAATCTCGCCAGCGCCGGGTGTATGTCTAACCGCATTGTCCAATAAATTGTTCATCGCACGTTTTAATAAATGCGGATCACCGCTTATCATACACTCATGTTCAAAAGCCCTCTCAACAATCGTAATCTTCTTTTGTTGCGCTTGCGGCCTTATCGTATTGATCGACTGCTTCAGGACCTGTGAGAAATCAACTGTCTTTTTGTTAAGCTCCATCTCGACGTATTCTGTCTTTGTAAATGTAAACAAGTCCTCTACAAGCCGGTCGAGCTGAGCTGACTTTTCCTTGCAAACCGCCACATACTTCGTCATTTTCTCCGGTGATTGGGCAATCCCTTGCTCTAATCCATCCAAATAACCCCTGAGAGCGAATAATGGAGTGCGTAAATCATGGGCGACAGCAGCAATCATGAAGCGACGTTCATCCTCCAGTTCGACCTGCTTCTGAAACGCTTCTTGAAGACCATTCACCATGATGTTAAAACCGTCACGAACCTCGGCAATTTCCGTGATCTTTGACGAAGGCAGCCGCGCGTCAAAATCCCCATTTGCAATCTTCCGAGCGCTGAGACCCAATTGCTCAAGAGGCGTTATCATCCATCGTCTCATGGCCATGCCGATGATCAATAAAGCCAGTATGAAGCCTATAAATGCCGCCATCCATTGAATCGTTCTAGACGATGAATGGTAAAGGGCAACCCTGCCGATGATTCTCCCGTCCTCAATGACGGAAAACTGTTCCGGTTTCACCGGTATATGTTTTCGCACAGCAGCCGTTTCAAAAATGACCTGATCTGAAGCCGACAGAATAGATGCACTCATGTCCACTTTTTGCAAATGACGGCTCAATTGTTTTTGCCAGGCTTTGTCTGTCCAGTTTTCCGAATGGGTTTCGATCAAATGAATCGTTTCATTCAATTCTTTTCGTTCAGAATCAGTCATATCAAAATGAAGTGTTTTGGTTTCCATAAAGTGTGCAGCTAGAAAAAATATCCATGGCAACAGGAATATGAAAAATAGGCTGAGCACGGTAAATTTACGAATGCGAATCGTCTTCATGTTATTCTCCCATGAAACGATAGCCAATTCCCCATACATTGACGATTAATTTCGGGTGATTTGGATCGGCTTCAATTTTCTCGCGAAGTCTGCTGAGATGAACACGGACCGTATGTTTATCACCAACGCCATCCCAAAATTTCTCCAATAATCGGTCATATGAAAAAACATGTTTCGGATGCTCTGCAAGCAATTGCAGCAATTCATATTCTTTAGGTGTAAGAGCAATGATTTCTCCATCCAGCCATACTTCCCTTGTCGATAAGTCCAGCGAGAGATTTCCGTAACGCAAAACTTTTCTATTGTACTCTGGTTGAGAACCCGCGCGTCGTAATACAGCCTTTACTCTGGCCACAATCTCCCCGGGTGAAGCCGTTTTGACAATATAATCATCCGCCTTAAGCGCCAGACCCCTGATCTTGTCTGCATCACCGCTCCGCGCGCTCAAGAAAAGGATCGGTACATCACTGTTTTCCCGAATGTGGCGACATAAGTCGAATCCGTTTTGTCCCGGCATCATGATGTCAAGGATCATGCAATGAATCGTACTCTGTTCAAACACAGCCAGTGCTTGAGAAGCGTCTCCAGCGGTTTTCACGTGAAACCCTTCATTCTCCAAAAAATCCCTTAATAATTCGGCGATACTTTTTTCATCGTCTACAACTAACACCGTCTGCACTTCCTTCACGCATGACACACCTTTCCGTAATGACCATCTATTTATCAATATCATATGTTTCAACAAGCAGCAAGCCGGCGTGACACGGTTGTGATGGTTTCTTGATTGTTTTGTGATATTTTTAGCGCTTTTTTTGTGACACCTCATTGATATGCTTCTTGATGACAAGAAATCTAAATTGGAGGTCATCGTTATGCATATTCAAATTGTGTTGTTTGACGGATTTGATTTATTAGACGCCACTGCTCCATATGAAGTATTGACTGCCGCTGCAAGTTTTTCCCATAAGGAAGTAACAGTGGAGCTTGTGTCGGCAGAGGGTGAAAAAATGATAAGAAGCGGATTAAATGATCTAAAACTTCAAGCAAACGGCAAACCTGATCTATCCCGCAAAGGCATCATACTCATACCAGGAGCTGCTGATGCTGATGGACAAGAAGCGATTCAAAGGAAATTAATAGGAGCCGCTCAAACAGAATTAGGCGATATTCTAAAAGAAGCTGTGAAGAAACCTGATATCCTGGTTTCCACGGTCTGCGGCGGTTCGGTTATTTTAGCGATCGCCGGTTTATTAGACGGCCGTCATGCCGTAACCCATCATATGGGAATGGATTTTTTGCGGACGACGAACGCGATTCCAATCGATGCCCGTGTTGTAGATGATGGTGACCTTGTGACCGGCGGCGGTGTGACGTCTGGACTTGATGTCGCCCTTTACTTAGTTGAACGGGAATTAGGCCCTCGTATCGCAATCTCTTTAGAACAGCTGTTTGAGTATGAACGCAGGGGCACAGTTTGGAAAAATACAGGCCTTTCCCCGAAAGGCTGATTGAACCGGAAAGCGGCAATTGGATGACTCAAATCTTTAAGGAGCATATGTTGAATGAAAAGGACGATTAAGGGATTCATTGTGTTGATCTCTTTCATGTGGGTGTTTCATACATTCTCAAAAAACTTTATGGCGGATCCAAATTTAGAAAAATTCATTGCCAGAAAGGATCAAATTCTCACAAATGAATCCCTTTGGTTATGGATGATCCGTCTCCATATTTCGCTGGCCATCATTTCTCTTGTGACCGGCCCGCTTGGCATGATCAAAGCGATTCGAACCAGATCGAGGACTTTCCACCACTGGAACGGCCGTTTATATATCCTGTCTATCATATTAAACTTCATTCCCGGCGTTTATGTGTCTTTTTTTGCAACCGGAGGATGGCCCAGTACAATCGGATTTCTGATTTTAAATACATTATGGCTTGGAACGACTATCCTAGCTTATCTGTCTATTAAAAGAAAAAAAGTCATACTGCACAGCCAATGGATGATGAGAAGCTTCTTTCTTTCATTTGCGAATATGACGATTTATATAATAGTTGCGATTACGCATAACCTAATGAATGTCTCATATGGACATTCCTACACAATAGCCGTTTGGCTTTGCTGGATCATCAACCTGCTGATTGCGGAATTTATCATTAAAAAGCAGGTATTTTCATAAAGCTTTCTTCAAAGGCTTAATCATTTTTGATTAAGCCTTTGAACATTCTTACCAACGAAGACATTTACAATGGCGGGATGCTTTGCTCAAAACGGAAAACATAAAAAGGATCCACTTCTGTTTTCACCTTTCTGAGCCTATGAAAATTTCGCCCATAATACGTTCCGGCCAATCGCGTATAAAAAGGTCGGGCCAATTTACATAATCACCCTCGGTATAGGGCTTCAACGCATTTCTTAATGATTCCACCCAGCGAACATTCCTTTCTTCTTCGGCCCGATCTGTCCACTTCGCATTATATTCTTGAGCAATGATGGCCTTCCGATGATAATAGGCTGTTTCCGTATGACTAATCTATGGATTTCTGCATAGCGATGAAACGGCTGATTGATAGATTCATAGAAAGATTTTGCTTTAGACTGTTTATATTACTGAGAAGTATTTTTTAATGGTTATCGATTTACCTTTCTAAAATAGTGATATATTTTTTCTAACTTTTCACTCTGCATTCCTTTAGACTCTCCATATTGCCAAGTTCAAATATTTTCACTTTCTTGATTCCTATAAAGTGAAACACCGCTCTTTTCATCAACACTTTGTGACTGTTATTCAACAGAAACAAAGGGTACTTCTCAGGGCCTTTCATAGTCAAAATACAGACGACCGACTTTCCTTACAAAAGCCCTTCCGGTAAAAGCCCTCCTTGTATAATGATTTTGACCTGACGTCGCACTTAGAAAAAATGGGTATCGATTCTATTTTTTCTCAACACCCCACTGTTGGATCAACGGTCAATCCATTAACATCCCAAATTATTTTCTACAGAATAAACAAGGATATCCCCGCCAAGTTTCGGCCAATATTCAATTAACTTCCTCTCTCTTAACCCGCTATAAAAGGTTGAAATCATCCTGTTGATTCATCACCGTTCACTCCGAAACATCATAATTAATTTTCTTTCTAAAAATTTTCATTTTTATGAGGGTACTATGATATTGACACAATTTCTGTATTGACATATTGAAAAATGAAATATATATTTATTGTTGATATTGATAATCATTATCGTTTATTTATTCGTTTTTCATTCTGCGGGCCACAAAGATGATTCAGCTATTTAGTACTGGCAACGTTTAATTGTAAAAAATCTCAGTGTAATGATTCTAGATAAAAGTAACAACCATCTCGAATCCAATGGTTGTGGAAAATCAACATCTGCTGAAGGCCATACGCATATTATTCCACATCAATTAGACTCAGTCCTTTTAGATGGAAAAGACATTTCAAAAGAAGACACAAAAGCATTGGCGAAAAATGGCCATACTGGAACATCGGACTATAAATATTTCTGATCGACACCCTTTCCGGAGGTCAATGTCAACGTGTTTGAATTGCTATGGCTCTTGTACGGGAGACGGGCATTATTTTTCTTGATGAAGGTGCTTTATGATTTACATCAACTGTTCGTTTTTTGGATTATATCATTGCATTAATAGACGGCGAAGTCGTGAAGGTCGGGCTTGTGAAGAGATGAATACTGCGGGAAGTCTTTCAAATTGACGCCGTTATTGGCCGTGATCCGGGAACAAATAAACCGATTTGTGTTACTTACAATTTATTAAGAGGTGAAAATGAGCATGAAGAAACTATTCATCCCGTTTTTGCTACTGCTAACTCTTATTATTAGTGCATGCGGCAATGAAGAGTCAGCAACAAAGAATAGCGGCTCAACAAAAAAAGAATCTAAAACGATTACATACCAAGCGGAAACAGGACCAATCGAAGTTCCAGCCGATCCGCAAAGAGTTGTTATGCTTTCAGGGTATACCGGAAATGTGTTAGATTTAGGAGTCAACGTTGTCGGTGTAGACACTTGGTCTAAAAACAATCCAACCTTTAAAGAAAAGTTAAAAGATGTTCAAGAAGTTTCAGAAGATGACCTAGAAAAAATTATTGAATTAGAGCCAGATTTAATCATCGCGTTATCAACAGTAAAAAATTTAGACAAATTAAATGAGATCGCACCTACTGTTACTTATACATGGGGTAAAGTAGATTATTTAACTCAACACGTGGAAATTGGCAAGCTACTAAACAAAGAAAAAGAAGCCCGAGCATGGGTTGACGACTTTAAGCAGCGGGCAGAAGAAATCGGTGAAGATATTCGCACAAAAATTGGCAAAGATTCAACTGTATCTGTTATTGAAGCATATGGGAAAGACCTTTATGTTTACGGTAATAACTGGGCGCGCGGTACAGAAATCTTATATCAAACGATGAAACTAAATATGCCTGAAAAAGTAAAGAAAGACGCATTAAAAGCAGGGTATTATACGTTATCAGCTGAAGTGCTTCCAAAATATGCGGGAGATTATATCATTTTAAGTAAGTACTCTGATGCGAATACATCTTTCCAAGAAACAGACACATACAAGAACATTCCTGCTGTCCAAAACGGACATGTCATTGAAATGCAAGGTGAAGGCGCATCATTCACTGACCCAATCACACTTGAAAAGCAACTAGCATTCTTTAAAAAAGCGTTTCTAGGAAACTAAGACTGGAAAAGTAGAGGTCTATTGAAAGGGGGTGGCCGGAAAGGGCAGCCCCTTTCCCATTCTGAGAAAGGAAAATGACGAGCTTTATGATAAGAAAAACTCAATCTATTACCTCATTTGCCTTCAAACTGATCTTAGGAATTCTAGTGTTTATTGGTATGTTTTTTATGGCAATGGTGTTTGGAGCTGCAGCCGTCTCAGTTGAAGATGTATGGTTGGCTCTTTCGTCTTCTGCAACCGGTGATCATATTTCGATTATCCGTGATATTCGGTTACCTCGTGAAATAGCTGCCATTTTTGTTGGCGCAGCTCTTGCTGTCTCTGGTGCAATCATGCAAGGTATAACAAGAAACCCACTTGCTGATCCAGGTTTACTAGGATTATCTGCCGGGGCTTATGCAGCATTGGCTGTTACGATCGCTTTCATTCCATCAGCCAATTACTTTTTGACGATGGTTGCCTGTTTTATCGGATCCGCAATCGGTGCCTTGTTGGTTTTTGGAATTGGTTCGATGAAAAAAGGCGGATTTTCTCCTTTCCGTATTGTATTAGCGGGTTCTGCTGTTTCCGCCTTTTTATACGCCATTGCTGAAGGGCTTGGCCTTTATTTTAAAATTTCTAAAGATATCTCGATGTGGACAGCAGGAGGGATGGTTGGAACAACTTGGAATCAACTGCGAATCATCGTACCTTTTATTATCATTGGAATTGTTGTTTCCTTTTTCCTTTCAAGACAACTTACCATTCTCAGCTTAAATGAAGAAGTTGCAGTTGGCTTAGGTCAAAATATCATCAGAATTAAAATCCTTCTATTTATTATCATTATCATTCTCGCGGGAGCATCTGTTGCTCTGGTTGGCAATATGACCTTTATCGGTCTTATGATTCCTCATATTGTTCGGGCAATTGTTGGAACCGATTATCGTTTTATTTTACCAATGTCTGCAACTTGCGGAGCTACTTTTATGCTATTTGCTGATACACTTGGCCGTACCTTAAATGCACCATATGAAACACCTGTTATAGCCATTGTCGCTATGCTTGGTTTACCGTTCTTCCTGATCATTGTCCGAAAGGGAGGAAAAACACTCTCATGATACATTCAGCATTAATTAAAAAACAGCGAATGATTTTATCGATTTCTCTAATACTCATCATAGCTACAGCTATTATTGGGATGGGAATAGGGTCTGCTAGTTTATCTTTTGACAGACTCATCCACACTCTATTGGGTCAAGGAACCTTTAAAGAGGAATTTATATTATATTCTATTCGATTGCCTCGAATATTGATTACTTTATTAGCTGGGATGGCACTTGCTATATCAGGTGCTATTTTGCAAGGAATCACAAAAAATGATTTAGCTGATCCAGGCATTATTGGGATTAATTCGGGTGCTGGGGTTGCCATTGCCGTTTTCTTTTTATTTTTCCCGACTGAAGCTGGATCATTTGTTTATATGATTCCAATTGTTGGATTTATAGGAGCAATTATAACGGGCTTCTTCATTTATCTGTTAGCCTATAGCAAAAATAGTGGTATGCAGCCTATAGGTTTAGTCCTCATCGGAGTCGGATTCTCAACTGCACTTTCCGGAGCTATGATTGTCATTATTTCTTCTGCTGAACGGACAAAAGTTGATTTCATCGCCAAATGGCTGGCAGGAAATATCTGGGGTGCAGATTGGCCATTTATTGGGACTCTCCTGCCTTGGTTAATCATCTTGATTCCGTTTACTTTGTACAAAGCAAGTCGACTAAATCTATTAGGATTAAGCGAGCCTGTAACCATTGGAGTTGGGGTTTCCATTGAAAGGGAGCGGATCGTTTTACTTTTAACAGCTGTCGCATTAGCGGCTGCTGCCGTTTCTGTCACAGGAGGTATTTCCTTTATCGGATTAATGGCCCCACATATCGCAAAAACTTTAGTAGGACCCAGAAATCAACTATTTATCCCTGTTGCTATTCTACTTGGCGGTTGGTTATTATTATTCGCCGACACAATCGGACATAACATCATTGAAACCACTATTCCGGCTGGAATCATGGTTTCATTAATCGGGGCACCTTATTTTATTTATTTGTTATTGAAAAAGTAAAAATCCATAAAACCGAGGCTGTCCCAATAAGTCTCCAAAAATTCATTTTTATATTTGATGACAAAATGGACCCATCAAACCATTTGGTATTGTTGATCTTCACAAAATCCATTTTGCGGAGGTGGTATGAAAGGGGAGGAGTTTTCTCTTTTCAGATACTTATGAGATAAGGCTCCTCCCCCTACCTCATTCTCCACATCATGATTAATTGTTCAAGCAACACTTTTTATATTTTTTCCCACTCCCGCATGGACAAGGATCATTACGACCGATCGCCTTTGGACTTTTGAAGTCGATCACATTCGTTGATGGTTGAGGATTTTGAGCTGAAGATAAGCCAATCACTGATTTTCTTCTTTGAGAAATTTCCTTTGGCGTGTGACCTTTCAACATCCACCTTCTAGAGTGATTCATCAATTCTGTCAGATGATAGGCGAGATCATTAATAAATTCGAAATCCGGAAATTCAAATTGAAGTTGAAAATACTCAACGGCTTGGTTCAAACTGGCATCATTGAGGATCATGGTATTTAGCTGTTCAGTAAGATCCTCAATATCCTCAGCAGTCAAATGATGATACTGGTGTAAAAACTGAATTAAGTTTTTCATTTCTCTCGTTTTTTCCACGTACCCTGGTTTGCCCGCTTTTTAAAGTTGCTCTTTTGTAAAAGGATAATATCCAATGCTTGGCCGCTTTTCTATTTCTTCAAAAGTCTTCTTCACATTGTACACCCTTTTATCTACTAAACCATACAGTGAATAAGCCATTTGCTGATAATAGTCGCTCGCACTGGTCAATACATCTGAAAATTCTTTAAAATCTATTTCCTGCTTCAACAAGTCACTCGCCATGTCAACTAAAACAGACGCACAACCCCATAATAATATAGTAAACCGTGACTAAGCCGAATCCACTCGGTATTTCGATCAATCATCTGGTGTAATTCCTGTTCATCTAAAGCGAAGAACTGTTCCATAAGTTCTATAGGAACGGTTAACCCCGGCTTCCCTTCTAAACGAATCGGAAAGATGATTCCCCAATCTATCAATGCCCTAATTTTTTTAATGGATATATTCCTTGGCACCTGAATTTTACCTGAATGACTGACGATTTTATTAAAAAGACCATACCTTTCCTGGTCAAATGTCGATAGAATTCTGCGTAAATGACTTGGAATCGCGACAACCAGTTCCTGTATTAACTCCGCTTTCTTCAAATTGCTTATTCCTTTTAACTCAAGACTCTTACGTATATCGTCCAATTCAATTTTTGAGAGAGGGAGCAAGCTTTCCAATTGATACGGCTCACTAACATTCTTCCACAGCTTCTGATCCCTTTTTTCCCGCAGCTCACGATTATGTTTCATTCCTTGATCGAATGCCGTTCTGATCCTATTCAACGTTTTAGAATCCAATACAGCCGCCTCCTATCTAGGCTTAATACTGGTTTTATTTTAACAGAAAAACTGCTTTTTCGGGCTGCTTCCTCGTCACCGCAACGAACCTTGACGGGAGATCGCATTCAAACGCAGCGATACAAGCGGCCACCTATTCTACGCGTCTGCGAAGCCTCTGCTGTCTTCTCACCCGGCATTGAACTTATCACCGCCGGAAAACATTTGCAGACTTATATCAATAAGCTACCATAAATATGGTACTATTATTTTAAAAAAGAGATTCAGAGGCTAAAACAATGAATGAACTTGTGTTTGAAAAGAGAGAATTCACTCCAGACCATGTAAACGTTGTAAAAGCACTGCATTTAAATAACTATCCGATTGTGTACATCCTTTACAATGAGAAAAAGAAACCGACTGCATATATTGGGCAAACGGTTCAAGCTGCACGACGTTTGAGGAATCATATAGAGGATAAAAGGCGAAAGAGTCTGAACCGCTTTATTTTAATCGGCCATGAAAAATTTCATCAGTCTGCGACGTACAATATTGAGTCGAATCTAATTAACTATTTTATCGCCGATAACCGCTACCAGCTGCAAAACGTAAGCCAGACCAGATCAAGGGAAATGCATAATTACTATCAGAAACCCTTTTATAATGAAGATATCTTTCAAGTCATTTGGGAGAAACTGAGAAAAGAGAAAATTGTGAGCGATTCCCTTGAAAACCTTAGGAATAAAGATATTTATAAGTTATCTCCCTATAAGGAACTCTCGCCCCAGCAGCAAGATATAAAAAATAAGATCCTTGATTTCTGTAAGGAAAATATACAGAAAGAAGGAAATCATGTCATTGTCATTGAAGGAGATGCCGGTACAGGTAAAAGTGTCTTGTTAAGCTCTCTGTTTAATACGATTCAAGATCTGGCGAAAGATGAACACACTTTTTTGGGAGGAACAGATAATTACTTGCTGGTGAATCACAGCGAGATGCTGAAGACATATAAAAGTATTGCCAACAGCTTACCGAATTTGAAGAAAAAGAGTCTTATGAAGCCAACACCATTTATTAATGAGAAAACCAAGACGGGAGCAACAGCAGATATCGTATTAGTAGATGAAGCTCATCTGTTACTTACTAAGGAAGATTCATATAACAATTTCCGCTACCAAAACCAGCTGGATGAGATTATTAAGCGAAGTAAAATCACCGTTGTCATCTTTGATCCAAAACAAGTCCTAAAGATTAAAAGTTATTGGAACGATAGATTGCTCGAAGAAATCAAAAACCAGTATCATGCGAAAACCGTAAGGCTTACAGACCAAATGAGAATGAACGCCAATCCAGAAACGATCAAGTGGATTGACAGCTTTGTTGAAAAGAAAGTTCTTCCTTTACCGACTGAAGACACCTCCTTCGAGCTTAAAATATTCGAAGATGCTGATGCGTTTAAAAAAGCTATTGAAGATAAAAACAATGAGGACGGTCTCTCTCGGATTGTTTCAACCTTTGATTATTTACATAAAAAAGATAAAAAGACTTACATTGTCGATGAAGAAGGGGTTAACATGCCCTGGAACAGCACCCAGGATAAGGTGACATGGGCCGAAAATCCGAATTCCATTAAAGAAGTCGGCTCCATTTATACCGTGCAAGGGTTTGACCTAAATTACGTCGGCGTCGTTCTTGGCCCTTCCGTGAGCTATGATGAAGAAAAAAACGAACTATTAATTGATACTTCCAAATACAAAGATACAGGTGCATTCATTTCACGTACGGATTTGTCGCCGGAAAAGAACCAGCAAATTAAAGAAGAAATCATATTAAATTCAATAAATGTCCTGATGAAACGGGGCATCCACGGCCTATATATTTATGCGACAGACCCTAAATTAAGAAAGAGACTACTTGAGTTAGAAAGGGGAAAATGATCATGAGTGATATTCAAAGCCTTATTAACGCAATCAATGAATTCAGAGATGAACGAAACTGGAGACAATATCATAACCCAAAGGACCTCGCCATCTCAATCTCCATCGAAGCAGCAGAACTGCTGGAAGACTTCCAATGGATCAGCAGTGAAGAAGCACTCAAAGCAAATAAAGAAAACATCCGTGAAGAAATCGCAGATGTTTTGATCTACTCATTCATGCTGTGTAACGATCTTGGATTGGATGTAAAAGAGATTGTGGAAGAGAAGATTGTGAAGAATGGGAGGAAGTATCCGGTTAAAAATAATGGTTAAGACACTTCTTTCTCCACAGCGATAGAGAGGGCTGAAACACGTTCTATGACAATGCATATATAGAGAGAGTTTCTTTGACAGCTCTCTCTCTACACCTCCATAGTAAATTCCCATCCGCAATCATACAAAAGAATTCAGTTGAAATTAAGCAAGCAGCCTCTGTAGAAGACAGGACGCCGATTATTACGGCGCCCTTCTTGTTTATCTTACAGTAATCCTCCCTGCCTTCATTTGCTTTACACACTTCCATTCTTTCTACAACGTTAGCTCCATATTATTTTCATTGTTTAAAAAATGACATTTGTCACCCGATTTTGATGACATCACATACTAAAAACTTCTTTCCTGCAACTGTACAATGACCTTAAGTAATCAGGAGGTGTTGTGTAATGGGGAATGTTGTAAGCTTGACAAACGTGGCAAAAACATTCCGCCAGAAAACGGCGGTTGAACATATCAATTTTTCAATTGGAAAAGGAGAAATTGTAGCGATTCTGGGGCCGAACGGGGCCGGAAAAACGACAACGATATCCATGATGTTGGGGCTGTTAAAACCGACATCCGGCGATATTACATTATTCAATTCCCTGCCGCATGAAAAACAGGTGCGCGCAAAAATCGGCACGATGCTGCAGGAAGTCAGCGTAACACCGGGGTTGCGCGCAGGCGAAATCATCGAGCTTGTCCGGAGCTACTATCCAAAACCGTTATCCTTTCAGAAGCTTACCGCATTAACAGGTCTGACAGAAAAGGATGTAAAAACACGGTCAGAAAAGTTGTCAGGAGGCCAAAAGCGGCGTCTGAGCTTTGCCTTGGCGCTTGCCGGTGATCCAGAGCTGATGATCTTTGACGAACCTACGGTCGGCATGGATATCACATCAAGAAACTGCTTTTGGCAAACGGTCAAAACGCTCGCAGATCGAGGAAAAACGATCATTTTTTCTACACACTACTTACAGGAAGCTGATGATGCCGCACAACGAATCTTGCTGTTTAAAGACGGCAGGATTGTTGCGGATGGAACGCCGCTGCAAATTAAATCAAAAATATCGAAGCATTCAGTTTCGTTTATGGCCGATCCGGAAAAATCGCTGGAGAAGCTGTATCAGCATCCGGAAATCGAGCAAATTTCCCGGAAAAACAACCGGATTTACATCGACACGACTAATACAGACAAAATATTGGAACTTCTTTTCACAGAAAAAATCGGCGCTTATGATATTCAAATTGAGCGCGCAAATCTTGAAGAGGCGTTTCGTCAGCTGACAGGCAAAGGAGACGATGTAAAATGAATGTATTTCAAATGCAATGCAAAATGGAAATCAAAAGAATGCTCAGAAACCGCTATTTTGTCTTTTGGTCATTGGTAATGCCCATTGCCTTCTATTACATTTTTACAAATGTCGTCAATACGAATGCTCCGGATCCTGGGGCTTGGAAAGCGCATTATTTAATGTCGATGACAACATTCAGCGTCATGGGCTCCTCGATCATGTCGCTCGGGATCCGCATGGTTCAAGAGCGCACCCAAGGCTGGTCGACGTTCATTCGCGTGACGCCTCTTTCTGATCATGTTTATTTTATCGCCCAAATGGCCGGGCAAAGCGTCATTCATATTCTTTCGATCACGGTTATTTTCTCATTCGGCGCCATCATCAACGGAGTTTCTTTGACCCCGTTTGAATGGTTCATGAGCGGCTTGTGGATCCTGCTTGGCTCCCTCCCGTTTCTTGCGATCGGGACATTGATCGGGATGATGAAAAAAGTCGATACAGCGGCCGGAGTCAGCAATGTGCTCTATATGGTCCTCGCTGTTACCGGGGGGATGTGGATGCCGCTCGAGGTGATGCCGAAAATGATGCAGAATATCGGCTATTGGCTGCCGTCCTATCATTTCGGAAATGGAGCATGGGAAATTGTTCAAGGCAAAATGCCGGCCTGGAACAATGTTTTCGTTCTGTTCGCCTATTTCATCGTGCTTATGCTACTATCTAAATATATGAGAAGAAAACAAGAAGCGGTGTGACCAGAATGAAAAAAACAATCAGCATATTTCCGAGCCAATACGGCTTCTTCCCCTATATCTTTTTAGTCTATTTGCTGATGCCGATCTTTTATTTGACGAAAGAAACGGGGGGCAAACAGCTTATCGGCTATGGAATGGTGCTGCTTTTCTTTATAACGTACCGCCAGCTTTATTGTGTTTCGCCGCAAAAAAAAGGATTCTCTTATTGGCTGACCGTACAGCTTTCAATCATTCTTATTTTCTGTGTATTATACGATATCAGCTTCATATTTTTAGGCTTTTTTCCGGCGAACTTTATCGGTTTTTATCGGGATAGAAAGAAGTTTCAGCACGGTCTTATTAGTTTAGTTTTCGTATTGTTGATCCCTTTTGTTTTTTATTTCATTCAAAGTAATTTATCCCAGACGGCAAGCCAGATCGTTCGCTTTCTTCCCTTTTTCATTATTATGCTCATGTCGCCATTCGGCATCCGTTCCATGTTCCGCCGGATAGAACTGGAACAACAGCTTGACAAAGCAAATCAGCATATCAAGGAATTAGTAAAACGCGAAGAGCGGACACGGATTGCCCGCGACCTTCACGATACACTCGGCCATACCCTGTCACTGCTCACCTTAAAAAGCCAGCTTGTCCAGCGGATCGTCACCATCGATTCCGAACGGGCGCGCAAAGAAGCAAAAGAAATGGAAATCACATCGAGAGCCGCCTTAAAGCAGGCAAGAGAGCTCGTGTCCGATATGAAAACCGCCACAATCGCAGAAGAGCTCATCCACATCCAGCAAATACTCAGAGCTGCGGAAATGACATTCCAATACGACGGAGACTCAGATTTTTCAAAAGTCCCTCCGGTCACACAAAATATCGTCAGCATGTGTATACGGGAAGCAGTCACAAATATCGTCAAACACAGCCGTGCCACCCATTGCACCATCTCCATTTCTCAATCGGATGAAAAAATGAGCATCATGGTTAAAGACGACGGAATGGGGATCGATCAAAAGAAACCGTTTGGAAACGGTTTGCGCGGAATGAAAGAAAGGCTCTCATTAATCGACGGAGCACTGGACGTTTCAACCCATAACGGCGCTGTTTTACACATCACCGTGCCGATTGTAAAGAAAGCAGAACGAAAGGAAGCAATGCAATGATTCGTTTATTTATCGCCGAAGATCAAAGAATGCTGTTAAGCGCCCTGGGCTCCTTGCTTGACCTGGAAGAGGACATGAAAGTAATCGGCCAGGCGGCGAACGGCGAAGAAGCTCTTGCCGCCATTCTGAAGCTAGAACCGGACGTCTGTCTTATGGATATCGAAATGCCCGTCAAAAGCGGCTTGGAAGTGGCTGAAGAGCTGACGAAACGAGGCTCAAAAAGTAAGGTTATCATTTTAACAACGTTCGCCCGCCCCGGCTACTTCGAACGGGCGTTAAAAAGCAATGTCCACGGCTACCTGCTGAAAGACGGAGAAATCGACGAACTCGCAGACGCCATCCGCAAATGCATGACAGGCAAGCGAATCTTCAGCCCGGAACTCACCTTCGATGCCATCCGCAAGGCAAACCCGCTCTCCGAACGCGAGCAGGAAATCCTGCGCTTGGCGGCTTTAGGAAAGACGACGAAAGAAATTGCCGCCGAGCTGTTCTTATCAGCCGGCACCGTCCGGAATTATATTTCTGAGATTATGAATAAACTGGGTGCGAAGAACCGGACGGAGGCGGCGAAGGTTGCTGAGGGGGAGGGGTGGATTTAAGTGTGGTTTTAGATGATTAGCAGTTCTTTGTACGATGGGCATTTCTGACGCTTAATTGGTTTTAGACCTTTCAGGATAACCATTTATTGAACAATTATCATTTAATGCCCACACTCTTGTTTTGGTATGTCTTTTTAACAAGTATCCCCTTAGTCGATTAGTTCACCAGAATGTTCTTTTAGCTGTTCAATACCAATTTTTATTGCCCTTTCCTCTGTATCAATCAGTGATAAACCTTGTTTGATTGGACTCCAATACTCATATGCATACTCGTCATCCCGTTCAAACCATTCAAAGACTTCTGTTGTGTAAAGCCTATCACATCTTTTCATAGCTTCAACTTGGTACTGTTTAATTGAGTATAAAATCCTTTTTTGTGATTTTATCCATTATTTCATCGCCATTTTATCTTACTAAAACTCGTCACCTGTTGATATAACAACGGCTTAAACATTCTTTTAATATGATTAAGCTCTGTCTTATCCTCTTCTTTTCGATAATCAAAAAATCCTCATCATCAAAAATGAAGATATCAGTACCATATGTAATAATCATCGTATAACATAATATCTCAACAATTTTCTGCTCGGACCAACGAGGGCTGTCATGGTCCTGGTCGAACAGCAAATGGTCCGTGCCGTCAAGCACGGACCGACCGCCAATTGCTATTGAAACGCCGCAAGCTTCATTCAACATCTGCATCTCAGGTTAAATTCGCCGTTTGCTGACACTATCGAAACACCAACGCGCAGCAAACAGATGGCTCAGCGGGATAACAAGCAACCCATACACCGCGGCCACAAGTACAGCCCCCATCTCATCAGGATCAGGCCTTTGGAACAAGACAACAACGCCCACAAGACCGGCCCCAGCAAGCATTTCTTTGGCCACGCGGCTCTGAAGAATCCGCAACCATGACTGGCCTGCCACCCGCAGCGGGAAGTCACGCTTCGCCTGCAGCAGCGCGGTGATCAACGCACTGATCGCAGCAGCGACAGTGAAAGCAATAACCAATGCAATCAGCGCAAGATTCAACAACCATACAACGTACGCTGCGAACTGCGCATGGAGAATCCCCTCTTCGGCAACATAGACAACTTTCAGTTCACCGTTGATATCTCGATCACGCAGCGCCTTCACGTCCAGGCCGTGTTTCTCTAGCAATTCCTGCGTAGCAGTTACACCAGTGAATACGATGTTGCTACCTGAGACCATGGAAGTCAAGGCAGAATCGTTATAGGTATCGTAGAGCGAGGGCACGACAACAACTAGGACATCGTCCGCAAAGTGAAGTCTTTCCCCTCCTCCTCCTTGGGCTACCGGTAACCGGAATCCGTCGATCGGCCGCAAAAACTTGAACTTACCGAACTGCTCATCGGAAAGCTCTTTCCTCGACAAAAGCTCAGCCTCTTCTCGAATCATTTTGACAAGCCCTTTTGGAATGCTGTTGTAACGTACCTTAGTAACAGCCGGCTGTGGTGCATCCATAGTCACCAAATCAAGCCAACGCTGGTTCACGAAAGAGATGGCTGAGTAATCTCCAAAATCGACTGGCATTGTCATTTCTTGAGTATATGTGTAGGAAAGAGCTACCTTATCAAGCGATTCCGCATCCTTCACCAGTTTACCAATCATCGGCTCCATGTGGTTCATCTCGTCAACGTCTGTCGCGAATACAATCGCGACCTGGTCTGAAAGTTTCTTCCACTGAGCCATTTCAGCAGCTATAGCTGAGGAGTGTTTGTATGCGGACCAAGCAGGCCCAGCCGCAGCCACCACCAGGAGAAACGTTAGCGCCTGGATCACGATCGCAGCTGCACGCAGGCTTTTTACCGCAGGTTGTCTGGTGGCGATCATGGTTGCGCTCGGCCATGCAGAGGCTGACATGACAAGCGTAGCGAGCAGGGATACGACGATGACGGCGACCTGCAGGCTGACCAGCGCCTTGAGGAAGGTACCGACGTATATCCAGCCATGAAACACACCCACATAGCACGACGCAGCCAGTGCCACGGCGCCCGCCGAAACCAGCAGCGCACCCCCGAACCCGGCCAGGTCCTGCACCTGAATCCGCGAGGTCGGGCACCCGCCCAGAACCCGAAGAGCACGCCCACGCGCTCTTAACGACAACCAGAACAACGCAAGCGCCGCAATCAGCGCAAATGCTGCAAGAACGGCGGCAGCAAATCCTCTTTCTCGCACAACGAATTCAAGGCTTTTAAAAATGGACGCATCCCCGCGACCGACCTTCACGCCTTCACTTTTCAGCGTGTCCTTAAACTCGCTCAAGTGAGCCTTTTCACCGGTCACGAGATAGAACCCATCGGGGTAGGAGGTTTCAAGCCGGTCCTTACCGACAATCTTGCCTGCACCATCGCCGCCAAACCAAGTAAATTCGGCGGGTAAACCTCTATCATTAAATGCTACGAAGACTTTGCCATCACCGTCGCTAGCAAGATCTGGAGCGACCTTGACCAGCCCAAGATCCCAGCGCGCATCGAGCTTCTCCAGCTTCGCAAACGCTTCAGTAATGGAAAGTCCCGATTCGCTGAAATCAAGGTTTAACCTGCTCTCGACACCAATGGCCTGGGGAAAATCTCGATCATATAAATCGGTGATGATTGCCGCCATTAGCGCAAGCAGAGCAAACAACGCGCCCGCGACAGCGACTATAATACGTTTATACACAAGCTGGACCTCCAAGAACTATTTGAAAATTGCCATGCTAAGCCCCGGCTAACACAACCGGTATCGCCGGGGACTGGCGTAATTGCCTGGATTAACAGGTAATGTTCCCCCTTCATTTCATTCCTCCTCATTTATTCAACTATTTTTGTCAATATTTCTACTCCTCAACTCGTTTGTCTCTGCCTCCTATCAATTCTCCAAAAGGGCCCATATGTAAAGCCTAGCCAGCGCTTCGTACTTGGCGTAGTTGGTCTGCATCCGGTTCGTACCGCTTGGCAAAAACGCGGAGCCAGCCTTGCACATAAGCGGTAGTCAACGGTTACACCAAGTCGGTTTTGCGGAAATTGAGTTAACGCTTCACCAGGTGCACCGGAACCCCAAACCCGTCGCGGCGGCTGAGCAGGTCGGAGATTGCGTCATGCTCGGATCTTGAACCATAGCTAACCATGACCAGCCCTCGGTTCTGGTCATCAGGACACGGCTTTCCTACTTCGACAGTAATGCCATCACCCAACGCTTTAATCTCCTCGACGAGGTCTTGATGTCTGGCAAGCGCTGCATTAGCCTCTGTTACGTTCGGCAGCTGATCGCACGGCGGATGAGTGTCTCTTGACACTGTGATCCATCCGTTTAGGAATGCAACTGTTCCAACTACAAGCAATAATCCTACGACGACACCGATTATGATCTTCGTGGCTGATTTCATGAGGAACCTCCTAAGTTGCCGGGATCGCTGGTCGACAATTGTTTTGACGAACTGTTGGTACCGACCTCATGCCGAGCACCACACGCGTTGATCATCTCCGAGTCGTGCGTCGACACAATAACCGTGCGGCCACGCGCAGCGAAGTCCGCAAACAGATCGATAACCTTTCGCCGATTGGTTGAGTCAAGCGAGGCGGTCGGCTCATCGACAAACAGGAATGCAGCATCCTTGTAGATGGCACGAGCCAGTGCGAGTCGCTGCTTCTCGCCCCCACTAAGGTGGCTAGCCAACTCACCTTCTCGACCCTGGAGACCCGTCTGCTCGAGCACCTGCGCCAACCGCTCTTGGTTTCCCGTGACACGCCGTCCAAGGATGCTCGCCTGCATGGTGACATTAAATGCCACCGACTCCTCATCCATAATGCCGTAATCCTGAAGAATGAACGCCGCATGATCACGCCAAAACCGCCGCCGCGCCGCAGTACCGTAGCTTGTGACATCGTGTCCGTCTATCAAGATGCGTCCCTGATTAACCGGGAGCAATAGTCCGAGGCAGTGCAAAAGTGTAGTCTTTCCACATCCGCTTGGACCAACGAGGGCTGTCATGACCCCCGGCGGGCAACGAACGGTCTCACCATCAAGAACGGAGCGCCCGCCAATTGCTACTGAAATACCCTGTGCTTCAATCAACATCCGTACCTCCCATCAAATTCAACGCTATAAAAAGCGGCACTCATTTATTCCATTCCCCCTCATTTACTTAACTATTTTTACTCTTCAAGCCGATTAATCATCACCCACCTACCACATTAATACGGAAACGGTTTTTTCTCACTCTTGTTGGCAGTGTCGTGACATCCTATTTCTTCTTTGTCACAAACATTAATTCCTTTATAACTAGCAAATTTCACTTGTTCTACCATAAGGAAACCTATTTGCTGTAGGAGCACAAGGAATTTGCTTCTTGTTAAATTGTCTGAATAACGGACGGTACCAACACCAAGCTTTAAAAGTGCAAGATTGCAATTTTCTGCTAAGGCTGACTGGGATAAAACTACAAAATTAAACGAATGTATTATTCTCCAAAAACAAAAAATGATTTGGTTGCTTTTTATGCCCTTTTTCGCTAATATGCACTATCCTTTGAAGCAACGGCTTTGGCAGGGCACCAAAAGCATCTCGTTTCTAAACAGGATGCATACCATGAAGAAAGTAAAACTTAAAAGAAAACCTAAGAATGAATTCTATAGGCGAATAAAGTGCCGCTCTGCAAAAAAGCGAGGTATTCCCTCATTATTTCTCAGAAATTATGGAACTTTGCAATCATTGTAATACAAAAAATACCGATTTTCAGATTACTTCTGGGACAATTGCTCCCGCATCGACACGGTAGTGGGCGATAAGACAAGCTAACTTGTTTGGTACTCCAAACAAAAATCCAGTATGTCCTTACCAAAATAAAAGCAGTGCCTCTCTCGACAATAACGGCCAGCGGAAACCCGATTTAATAGGTAGGGATGATTGTTGTCAGCAGTGCAAGGAGTGTAAACAACTCAGCCCGCGTCATCCACTATAGAGAGACCTCCCAGAGCTTTCTAGGACTCACCATGTTAGCCCCGTTGACAGCAACCGTTTTCTCTTTGATTAGTTGGTGCGATAGTAGTAACGCCCCTTAAGACCAGGTGAGTTTATGGCTCCGACATAGGCATTAGAGTAGCGGCCCGCAGCCGTATCAATGCTTCTATTCGTTTTATCCACTTTTCCATCGATGAGCTTTTGCACTGTCGAGCCGTGGACCTTTGTCGGGTGGTTGTACTCAGAACGGAGCCCGGCGTTTACGAATCCATACCTCCATGTTCCACCTTCCGATGGGTACTGGTAGTGATAACCCGGATTCACCCATGCAAATGAAGGCACCGTAGCGCCTCCCACCAAAGCGATGGACATTGTCAACACGGCGAGCGTCGCTTTGATTGTTCGAGTCAAAGGTTTCCTCTTTTTTTTCTCATACAAATGATTTTTCATTATTTCATTCCTCCTCATTCATTCGACTAATAAATTTGCTCTATAAGTTAGTTTGTCACCGCCCACATACCGTGTCGATGCGGGAAGAGTTTTTCCCTCGTTTGCGGTGCCATGATCATGACTCCTCTTTGTCACTAGACATCAATTTTTTCCTCCATGACCAACCCTCGATCCGAGGTCATTTGGTCACGACTTGTCCACTTAGACGAAATACTGTCACCTAGCATTTTGATCACCTCCTCAATACCCTAATGGCTGGCAAGCACTGTCCTTTACTGCATTCGGTTAGTGACCGAATGGCAGGTGCATGTCAGGAACCTCCTAATCTGTTAAAAGACCTATTTTTTTCAGTTTGAATTAGTCAGAAAATGAAAGAAGAAGAACAAAAGCAAGTCACCAAATTCAAATCTTATCTACCTAAACAGGGTGTATTATGCTGACTCCTGAAGATCATCTGATCCGGTTAGCCAGTGAGACCGTGGACCGTGTGGATCTATATAAAATCATTCAGAAATACTCCGAATGTGGAGGAACGCGTACAATCCGCCTATGCTGTTTAATTTATGGTTTTATATATATCACGGGTGTTTCACCTTCCGGAAAATTCAGACGGCTATCCTTAAATCCGTTCACTGGTTGTCAGAGGGGAGCATCGTGGTTTTCACACTATCAACGATTTTCGGAAAAGCAATCTGGATGTGTTCCAAAATTGTTCAAGCAAAACAGATAAATCGTTATGTAAGCAGATAAAATGGTAAACTCAGCGTTTCGAAAAAGAGGTCAAGCAGATGGTGGAAGAAGTCAAAGAAGCGGATGTCAAAGATGAAGGACTGCTCTCTCTTTTCCCGAAGACGATCCGCCACAAAATTCAATATCGTAGAAATCGGCTTGCAAAAGCCAACGCGGCATTACAAGAACTGGAAGAACGGACACCTGAAGAAAAATCGCCAACGCTACAAAGATCAAATCAATTTTACTGATTAGCGTCCCATATCATGTCTCCAAAAGCCTATAATTCACAAGTCGGTGTTGAAGGCATATGATTTGCCCTAGAAAAGAATAACAGCAGCAGCGGCCGGATGATTTGGGACAGTGTCCTGGATAATATCGAGACAAAACAGGTGAAACGCCAAACAACTACTGCGGATGCCAGACACTATAGTCCTGAAAACACCCTGCCAAAGAAACAAATCAAACAAGATACCTAAATGAGAGCAAACAAACGAAGACTCCATATGACAAAAGCAGTTTTCATTTGGGTCCTGGGACCCTAACACTAACTCTCTTTAACTCAAATTAACTATTTTTATAATAATTGTAAAACAAAACCGATTCAAGAGGTTTCCTGATTTTTTAAAAAATTCGGTCTAAATGTCTTAGATTTGTTAAAGTAAAAAACTCTTAGAAGATATCAGAATGGATAATTAGATTATTTTCCCTTTTTATTATATAAAAAATGAAAATTTACATTCCTATCTTCCTTTAAATGCTTAACCGATTCAGAAAATTGTAGACCGTTTTAATGTATTCTTAATGTAGCAAATTGTTGGGGATTTTCTATTTGTATTTGAAAGGAGTAAAAAAAGACAAGCCTAATTGCCTGTCTCCTGAGAAATTGTAATGTTTCTTCTATTTTTAAGGTAATAATGATAAGCTCAAATTTAAAATTTTCCATCACTTATGATAAGGCTCCCCCCGATTAATCCGAAACGCCCGATAAACCTGCTCAAGCAAAACCAGCCGCATAAGCTGATGCGGAAATGTCATCCTCGAAAACGATAACTTCTCATCCGCGCGTTTCAGTACGGCATTGCTCAACCCGAGCGAGCCGCCGATGACGAATGTCACCTTGCTCTTCCCATATGTGGTGAGTCTATCCATATTATCGGCTAATTCTTCCGAGCTTTTCATTTTTCCTTCGATCGCTAGGGCGATGACGTGGGCGTCGGGGCTGATTTTGGAGAGGATTCGGTCGCCTTCTTTGTCTTTGACGATTTTCATGTCCTGGTCGCTCAGGTTTTCCGGCGCCTTTTCGTCCGGGAGTTCGATGATGTCGACTTTTGCGTATGCGGAAAGCCGTTTTATGTATTCGTCGATTCCTTGTTTTAAGTATTTTTCTTTTAGTTTTCCGATTGCTACGATTGATATATTCACAGGTCATCCCCACTTTAAGAACAAGTTATTCATATATTTTATCCACAATTGTGGATAAAAGTTGTGTATTTAGTGTCCGATCATTCGTTCCCTACTATATATACTGCTGGCTTTTCGCACAATTCACAGGTTGTGGATAAACTGTGCGTATGTTCGATTTTTCTGATTTCAGGTGCTAATTCTTCTTCGTCTACATACATGTCAATGACGGTTTCAATGTGTTCCTCACAAGACTTCATGAGTGTACCTCCAATATTGATTCATTAGGCTCTTTTTTAAAAGGCTATATATTCAATATACCCTATTTATTCACATGTTAATAGGTGTTATGCTTCTATAGTTGATTTATCCACAAGGACACTCGAGACTTCTGGATAACTAAAAAAAGCATCGGCCTCCTCAGCCAATGCTTAAATTTCTTCTGTTATGCCGTTTCTTTTGCTGTTAGATCACTTGAGGCGTGTTTATTCACAATATGCTGCAAATACCAAATGTGAAAAAAGAAAGTAAGCCATCCGTTTACCGATTGATTTGGAAGCTGTTTTTTCAATCCATTCCGGATTTTAAAGCTGCTGATGATACTTACGATCGTAAACAGCAAGAAGCCGAACTCGCTTAAAAAACTGTCCTCCGGATTCAGCGGAAGCAGAAAAGGATTGTTTTCAAAAGGCAAAATGTCTCTGAACAACAAACTTTGCATAGTTGTTATAGATGCTATCCAAAAATACTCCAAAACCGAAAAAACAAATAATAGCACAGTTACTTTTATGAAAACATAAGGAAGCTTTATGTGAAGACGTTCAAATGCTTGTCGTCGCGACAGAAACCAATATGGAATATACATTCCAATCGTCACGATCGTTAATAAGATTGTATATCCAACCCGAATTTTCGGAAATTCTGCTGATTTTTGTTCCGCATTCATTATAAAATCCACTTCTTTCGGTCTTTTTATCCTTTGTATGTATACATTTCCACTTTCAAAAGGTACTATAAAATACCCGAGAAATCAAAACTGCGATTTGCAATTCCCAGGTTTATTTTCGTTATTTATTGAATCAATCGAATAAACAGAGCCTTCCTTACTAGTTCTTATTTCTTATTTATTTTCAAAGAATGTTTGTGAACAGGTCGTTTTTCTGCAGAAAATAGGACTAAATAACTATTTTTCATTCCTGTATCAATTTTTCTCCCAATCAAAACAGAAAAAAGATCAAAGCTATGTCAGCCTTGATCCTTCTCTTTTACAGCCGCTTACTCATATTCAAATCAGTAACTTCAAAATTCATCTTCTCATATAAGCGCCTTGCCGTTTTATTATGGGCAAATACGTGAAGGGACAGCTTCTCGATTCCCAGCCTTCTGGCCTCTTCTTCCAAAGCCAAGAGCGCCTGCCGCCCGTTCCCATGACCGCGATACGCTTCATAAAGGCCAAAATCATAAATAAACGCTTCTTTCTGAGGATGATGCGGGTCGGCATAAACCCAAAGCCATCCGATGACATCCTTGTTTTCGTTGATAATCGAGAAGAGGCGGTGGTTGGTGCTTTCCTTTCCGTTCGGCAAAAGCTTTCGAAGCTGTTCTTCCGCTTTCTCTAAAGCCTCTGCTAGCGTCCATGTGCCGGCTTTTACTTTTTCCATGGCGTAGTGTTCGATTGAATACGATCGGTAGGCTGTAAAATCTTTGTCTGACATGGGGGTTAAACCCACTTTCGATTTCTTTAACATTTTGTTCACTCCTATGATGCCCTCGTGATATATGCATGTTTCGGTTCGGACATTTTGTTGATTCGGTGCTGTATGTATAAAATGTTCAAAAGGAAAGCGAAAGCGGTTCCTTTGGCGGGTTCATCTCCGGACACCTTATTGACGGCTGCCGTCACTGAAAGCGCACAATAGATGTGAACGCCTGCGGATAGGATCATGATGATTCTCTGCAGCAAAATAAAAAGGCTGTAGTGCATATCAGAAAATGCAAAGGGTGCTGTAATTCTTATTGGAATTGAAAATAAATAATAAAATATAATGACTTTTAGTGTGGTGTATGGAATATCAGGACTAGGCAGAAGATCGAGAACTTTTTTCCGTGAAAGAAACCAGTACGGAATATACATTCCCAAGGTGACAAGACATAATACTAAAACGGACATGATACTTTTGCTTTTCATACCGGACAGCGCTTTCATCGCCATCATTTCATTGTGGTTCATCTAGGATTCCTCCGGGTATTGAGTTTTCCAGCAAACGAATATTCTTAATAACGCACACTCCATCAATATATCGGTTTTCACAATTTTAGACAATAAGTCTTATGCACTAAGACAGCTTTTGTACTATTTTCGACATAAATCCCCGGCTTATATGAAAAAAACAATCTGAATTTCTCCAGATTGTTTCGTCTACCCCGCTTTGCGAATCGAAATCCGCCAATCGATTCCGGTACCGATATGGTGCGTCTCAGCGAAAGAGCCCTGATTGATCGCAACGCCTAAATTGTCCAGCGAATTCACATAAACGAGCGGTTCGCCCACAGGTATATCAGCAAAAGAGCGCCCAAAGACGATGGTTTGCCGATATATCTCATTGATACCGTGAGTGATGACGACTTCTAAAACATCCCCATAGCGGATGTCTAAATTGCTGAAAAGTCCGCGGCTGATATTGGTCCAAAGGTTTCCGAAGCGTATATCCAAAATATCGATAGTGCCCGCAACCCAATCGTTATCGATATAGGCTTCCATGACAGGGAGTTTGATGAGGGAATCGGGGGATACCTCCGGGCCGATCTGGTCGAAGCTGATTACGCCTGACGCAAGCCTTGCGCCTGTGTATGCGTAGATGTCGCGGCCGTGAAACGTGTGCGATTCTCCGGAGTTTGGCAGCCTGTTCAATACCTCGTCGAGATGGCGCGCTTCGGCAATGCCGTTTTTCTGTACGACATGGGTAAGCGTGCCGTTATCCGGGGTAATGATATATTGATTTGAAGACGCCCTGACTGCCACGCTGCGGCGCTCCGAACCGACGCCTGGATCAACGACGGATACGAATACGGTTCCTTTCGGCCAGTAGGAAACCGTCTGCAGCAATCGGTATGAAGCTTCCCAAATGTGAAACACAGGAATATTGTGCGTTACATCGAAAATCCGGATCGAACTGTCAACCGAATAAGCCACTCCGTACATCGCATTGACAGCCCCGTCGTCAATGCCAAAATCCGATTGTAAGACCAACGCATTCCGACTCATTCTATCTCCCTTTCCGTTCCGATTTGTCAAAAATATTAAAATCATCATACAGCAGGCGAAAATGAAACGCAATACGACTGCATGTCCGTTTTTTCCATAGTAAGAAAACTGATATTTAATTAATCAAAATCGTTTTTTGGCCTTTTGACGAAATTCCTCAGCCGTTTCATAATGGACGCATACGAAAAACAGCCTGGCTGCACAGGCCAGACTGTTCATGGTTAGCTCCCCAATTTGGATCGCGTAAGCTTCACTTTTGCCGTTTTTACTTTTCCGCGGTGGTAATACTTGAATGTCACGGTGTCGCCGACTTTTTTTGTATAGAGCTTTTTGCGGAGATCGATGATATCGTACACCCGCTTGCCGTCAAATTCAACGATGACATCAAGGCCATTTAGCCCGGCTTTTGCGGCCGGAGATAATGCCTGCACGCTCATAACCACGACGCCCGATGTTACGTTTGTCGGCAGTTTAAGGGTTTCCTGCCAATGGTAGCTGGCGATGTCGCCGAGCGACTTCATTTCGATTCCGAGATACGGACGTCTGACTTCGCCGTATGTTTCCAGATCGTTGATGACCGGGATCGCAAGGTTTGCCGGGATGCTCAATCCGATTCCTTCAACGGCGCTTTCGGCGATTTTCATCGAGTTGATGCCGATCACTTTCCCGTCAAGATCAAACAGCCCTCCGCCGCTGTTTCCCGGGTTAATCGCCGCATCCGTTTGCAATACTTCCGCATTCCAGTCCGGCTGGCCGTCATCGTCTAAATCGACCGGAACGGCACGCTCTGTTCCCGAGATGATTCCTTGTGTGACAGAGCCCGAGAATTCGAGGCCGAGCGGGTTTCCGATCGCTATGACCGGTTCACCTGTTTTGACTTTATCTGAATTTCCGAAATCGGCAGCCGATTTTATTTTATTGCTTTTGACTTGAAGAACGGCAAGATCCATCAGCTTGTCGCTGCCGATAAGCTTTGCCGGAATTCTGCTTCCGTCCTGCAAGCTGACTTCGAGTTGGGTTGCGCCTTCGATGACATGGTGGTTTGTCACGATATGGGATATGCTTCCGTTCTTTTTGTATACCACGCCGGAACCGGTTCCCGCTTCACCTTTTTCATCCCAGACACCCGTTTTTTGAATGTTGATGACGCCGACGACCGAATCAGACACTTTAGAGACCAGTCTTGTGACATCAGTATTTACATTGACCGAGACATTGCGAACGGCTCCGCCTTGTCCTGCCGCCTGACTTCCGTCCGGTTCGGCCACTTGGAGGTTGTACGGCAAAAATCCCTGCTGTGAGAGGTACGGCAGGGCAAACACCGTTAACAAAGCACCAATCACGGCGCCGACGAGGCTAGAAAACAAAAAGGTTCTCCAGTTTCTCTCCGGTTTTTCGCGAACGTATTTTTCATCATCATGATTAAACTCCACTATATTCAATCCTTTCAAGGAACGATATATGTATATAGTGTGGTTCACAAACAGTGAGATTAATCATTGATTCCGAAAAATTTATACCGCTGCAAGAGGTGTCGGTTTTTTTGGATCGGTATCATATAAATCAAACGTTTCGCCTGTAATCAGGCCTTTTGCAGCAAGGGTTTGCTGCACTGACATTCTTGCGAGTTCCTTCATGTTGTTATCCTGGCTTAGATGGGCTAAGTAGATGCGCGATGTCTCATCACCGATGACGTCTGTCATCGCAAGCGCTGCGTCCTCATTTGATACATGGCCGACATCGCTTAAAATCCGCCGTTTAATATTCCACGGATAGCGGCCCATTTGCAGCATGCCGACGTCATGATTGCTTTCAAATACAAAAACGTTGGCCGACCTGATGATGCCCTTCATTCTATCGCTCACATAACCCGTATCCGTAATAAGCGCAAGCTTTCGCCCATTGTAATGAAACACATAAAACATCGGCTCTGCTGCATCGTGGGATACGCCGAACGATTCGACATCAAGGGAGCCGAACGATTTTACCGTTTCCATCGGGAACACGAATTTTTGGCCGGTATCGATATTTCCGATGTGCCCTTCCATCGCCTTCCATGTCTTTTCATTCGCGTAAACGGGCAATTCGTATTTTCTTGCCAGCACGCCCAGTCCTTTAATATGGTCGCTGTGCTCATGCGTGACAAAAATACCGTCAAGCTTGTCCAAGCTGCGGTCTATCTGAGCCATCAGCCCTTCGATTGCCTTCCCGCTAAGTCCTGCGTCTACTAAAAAAGCGTGGTCTTCGGTTTCCAAATAAAATGCATTTCCCGTACTCCCGCTCGCAAGTACGCTAAATTGCAGGCTCATGGTTTCTCACTCCATTATGATTTTTCCTTTGTCTCCTGTGACTGAAGAACGGCTCCATCCCGTGCATCAATGATAAATTCTTCATATATTGCGCCGTTGTCAGATTTGCGCTGTACTTCGATCCGCCAAACCGGTACGAAAATTTGTGCGCTTGCAAGAGGATATTGCGTGTAATATCCAATCTCGGCGGTTTTAATTTTGCTGTTAGGCTTAAGAAAATCAGGATAGTATAAAGCTTCAACCGCTCCGACAGCAGAAATCAGGTTTTCAGTTTTGACTTCTTTTATTTCTTTCAGCATCGACTGTTTGTACTTAACGACTTCATTTTTATCATTGTAAAACAAAACAACTTCGCCTATTTCATTTGCGGCATTATCTTTTTGGTTCTGAAAAATGTAGTCCCCTTTATACGTTTGAAAGAAGATGATCTGTTTTTGCGACTTATCGATTTTCCAAAGCCTATACTTGCTTCCGTCCAGTAATTGCTCGTTCACAATTTCCCTGGCCTTCGTCTCCATGTCCTCTTTCGGCAGAAGGATAGGTTCTTCAAATCCCATCTCAATTTCAGTGAGGGAGTCTCCTTTTGACATGTCCACTAAAGGCTTTTGTCCTTTCAGCGATTTAATCTCGCTCGTTTTAAACACTTTTTTTTGTGCTGAAATCGAAGCGCCTTTCTGTGATTCCTTGGACAAGCTGTCATAAGTTATATGATCGGCTTTCATATCTTCCTGGAGCGTCGATTTTTCTAAAATCGGGAACTGGTTTTTGGTGCGCTTATCAAAATATTGAAAAGCCAAAAAGATATCAAGGATAAGGAAGACGATAATGAAGATTGTTTTCGTTCTATTCCACTCCATTTGCTTCGTCCTCCTTCACCGCTTCATTCTCCTTGGAAACGGGCTGTACTGTGCCGTTTATTTTAATGCACCACGTCGGCACCAGCTTGACAACCGGGTCTTGTTCTTCAGACACCGAGACCATTTCGTAAGCAGGGAAAATTTGTTCAATGCTGTCAAAATTGTATTCATCATGCCCTTTCAAGTACTCGATTAATTCCTTGCCGTTCATGATTTCTTTGCTTTTTTTGCTGAGAGGGTTTGAATTTGCCCCCAGAACATAGTTTGGATGCTTATAATCCAATATGTCATTATTGGCCCAGCGCAGATCGATGGATGTCGTTCCAAACGGCTGGCTTTGACTATTGACGACCGGCAGCTGATCCATGTAAAGGTAAAAACTGATCTGCTGATTCTCATTTAAGCTGAAAAACTGGTAATCATCTGTCCAGCTTCCGGTATCGTTTAAATATTTAAAGCTTTTATTAATCAGCTCTCCATTTTCATAGGATGAACTCGGCTCTAAGTTGCGGTGCTGAAACTTTACCTGTCTGTTGTTCGAATAAATTTCCAAAAGGCTCGTTCCATCCGTGTAAATAGGATTGTTTAAATTCGTCTCCTGGCGAACGGTTTCAGGATCATCAAACAAAGCCTTTTTAAAACGGCTTGGGCTGATCGTTTCCGTGAAGTACTCTTTTTCGGTCAGCTGCAGCCTGTTAACAGGAAGGAGCGCATCTCTTCTCGAATTAATGGCATACGCCTTGTAGGCAGGCATACGCGATTTTTCCTTGTAGATTTCTGACACGATGTTTCGATAATTGGCCGATTCAATATCGGCTTCAACGACCGTTTCTTTGCTGAATGAAACAAAATAAATCTTTTTTGCGCCGCTTCCTTCATCAATAGGAAGGACAATCCTGTCAAAAGAGTTATATTCGTAAGAATTCGCACTCCATTTGAACAGCGGCTGCAAAACGTCAAGCGGTATGCTGTCACTGAAGACAAGATCCAATTTAGGCCCTTTGTTTGCAGCATAAAGCCAATCTTTGAACTGCTGTTTGCCAAAGTTATCTGAAATGTCTTTCAGCGATTTGACTTCCCATCGGCTCATATCATCCCACAGCTGTGTGTAAAGCGTTAAATCGTTCAGCAAATAGTGTTTTTCATTGTCATGTATGAACATTTGCTGCGGTTTAACCGCTTCGTTCAATAATTTGGTCTGATTTGTGATCGGCTGCTTATCGCTTACCTGCGCTTTGGAGTTGGAGATCTTTTCGTAATTGCCCTGGAACCCCCAAATGTTAAAGGTAAAAAGAAGACTGATCAAAACTAAAACGGACAATACTATCGTTTTAATTGTTTCACGCTTCATCCCAATCATCCTCTTTTTCTTCTTTGTACGGCAGGGTAAATGTGATCGTTGTTCCTTTTCCTTCGATGCTGTCGGCCCAGATGTCTCCGCCGTGAGCCTGCACCATTTCTTTTGCGATCGCCAGACCGAGGCCTGTGCCGCCGAGCTTTCTCGTTCTCGCTTTGTCGACGCGGTAGAAACGTTCGAAAATACGCTCCATATCTTTTCTTGGAATGCCGACGCCTTCATCTTTGACGCTGATATAAAGAAGCTCTTCTTCTTCATTCACATCGACGGAGAACGTAATATGGCCTCCCTCAGGAGAATATTTCAATGCGTTTGAAATAATATTGTCCAACACTTGTGTAATTTTATCAGGATCCATTTCGACATACAGATCTCTGTCAGGAAGATGGCTGATAAAATCGACATGCTGTTCCTTTGTCATTTCAAAACGCTCAATAATGAGAGAGAAGAAGCGGATAAAATGAATCCATTCCTTGTTGAATTGATAATCCCTGCTGTCAAATTTTGAAAGTTGAAGCAGGTCATTGACGAGCCTGATCATCCGTTCTGTTTCATTTTGCGTGACATTCAGGAAATGCGGCGCAATATTTGCATCCTGCCAAGCGCCTTCAGCCAGCGCTTCTAAATAGCTTCGCATCGTCGTCAACGGTGTTCTGAGCTCATGAGACACGTTTGCCACAAACTCTCTTCGTTCCTGGTCAATCTGTTCCTGTTCAGTGACATCGTAAATGACCGCGATTAATCCGTCGATCTTTCCGTGCTCTTTTTGTATCACCGAAAAGTTGACGCGGAGCACAGAGGTTCTTTCTTCCTGTTCGATCTCAAGAATGAGAGAATCCTGCTGTTCGACTAAATCTTCAAACGTATATTCTTTATCAAGGCCGAGCAGTGTAGTAATCGGCATTTCGAGAGCAGTTTCACGTGAAACATTCAAAAGCTCCAACGCCGGTGTATTCAATAGTATGATAGCACCGTTTCGGTTTGTCGCGATGACCCCGTCCGTCATATACGCGATAACAGAAGATAGTTTCTTCCGTTCGCCTTCCGTCATCGACTGTGCTTCTTTCAGTTCTCTCGTTAAATAATTAAAGGTCGTGGCAAGCTGGCCGATTTCGTCGTTTCCATATTTCCTGACTTTTCGCGAGAAATTCCCTTTCGCCAGTTCGATCGCCTGCTTTCGCATATCTGAAAGCGGGTGCGTAATGGTCCGCGCTACAAACACTCCCAAAAAGGCAGTGATCCCAAGTGCAAGGATCGTTCCTGAAGCTAAAATCGTATTGATCATCCGGATTTGATTGTAGACATCGTCCATTGAAGCTACGACATAAATCGCTCCGATCGTCTCTTCATTGGCTTTTTTTATCGGAGTGACGGAAATTTGGACTCTGCTGTCCCGTACCGGATCAAAAAATTTGTTTTCATATGGCTGACCGACAAGCAACGTTCTTTTTATGATGCCTTCCGTTGTCTTTTTTCCGGCTACTTCCCTGTTATACGGATTGGAAGTCGCAATGACTTCATAGCTTTTGTCAATCAGGCTGACCTCCAGAATTTTGCCTTCCTTGCTGAAATCGCTTAAAATCCGCTCAGCATCCTCCTTCAACGTTGTGGAGGATGGTGTGTCCCTGTCCTTCGTCATTTCCTGTTCAAGATAATACGACAGATTGTTAACCCGCTGATCGAGTGATTCCTTATACGTATCGAGAAGGTATTTCTCCATCGCATTGACGAAGTACACGCCGATAATTTGCATCGCGACGATAATGAGCAGTACGTATATTAACGTAAACTTGAAATGAATGGATCGAAAAAAACCGACTTTGTTCATTTGGGCATTAGTCCTGTTCCGGATTTCTCAAATAATAACCGACACCGCGTCTCGTCACAATCCAGCTCGGGTGGCTCGGATTATCTTCGATTTTTTCGCGAAGGCGGCGGACGGTGACATCAACCGTGCGGACATCTCCAAAATAATCGTATCCCCATACCGTTTGCAGCAGATGTTCGCGGGTCATGACTTGTCCGATATGTTTTGCAAGGTAGTGAAGCAGCTCAAATTCCCTGTGGGTCAGCTCGATTGTCTCATCGCGTTTTGACACAACATAGGCATCCGGAAAAATGACGAGCGATCCGATTTGGATTTCGTTTGTCGTTTGCTCTTCTTCAGCAGGCGCAGCCGCAGTCTGCCGTCTCAGGTTCGCTTTGACGCGGGCCAATAGCTCGCGGGTACTGAAAGGCTTTGTGACATAGTCGTCAGCACCGAGCTCAAGGCCGATGACCTTGTCGATTTCGGAATCTTTTGCGGTCAGCATGATGATCGGCATATCATATTTTTTACGGACCTCACGGCATACTTCCACACCGTCTTTGTTCGGAAGCATGATATCGAGAAGGATTAAATCAGGGTTCAGCTCCTCGACCATCTCAAGCGCTTCATTGCCGTCATAAGCGCAATGAACATCATAACCTTCTTTTTTCAGATTAAACTCTAAAATATCGGCAATCGGCTTTTCGTCATCTACAACAAGTATCTTTTTTTCCATTACTTATTCCTCCTGATCCAGGGTTTGTTTACAGTGTTTATATTAAGTTCATGTCGTAACATTCAAAAATAGATTTCTTATACATTATAACGTTTATGAAGCAAAAATTAAAAAAATAGTTACAAGGAAAGGATTTGGTAATATCCCCCATTGATAATGTTTCAGCTTCCGTATCACCAATTAAATTTCTGTTACTTTTTTTACTGAAAAGTGAAACATCTTTCGTTTTTAAACGTCTATATAGTAACGTCTTCTTCTTTGGCCGGCTGCTCCGGCCTCCCTTTTTTTCTCTCTCATAAACGCTCCGCTGCTTTTCAAAAAAATTTCCGTTAAAGCTTAACCTATAAGAAAAACGCATCTGCTAAAAGCAGACGCGCTTTAAAGTGGCTCGGGACGGAATCGAACCGCCGACACACGGATTTTCAGTCCGTTGCTCTACCAACTGAGCTACCGAGCCTTTATGTAAATGGCGGTCCGGACGGGACTCGAACCCGCGACCTCCTGCGTGACAGGCAGGCATTCTAACCAACTGAACTACCGGACCGTATATGTTATTTACAGTACCTGCTCCAGGAAGGAATCGTGGTCCTTCCGAAGCAAGCGGAGATTTAGCAATAATGCTAAAGTAAATCAATGACCCGTACGGGATTCGAACCCGTGTTACCGCCGTGAAAGGGCGGTGTCTTAACCGCTTGACCAACGGGCCATAGTAAATGGTGAGCCATGAAGGACTCGAACCTTCGACCCTCTGATTAAAAGTCAGATGCTCTACCAACTGAGCTAATGGCTCTTGTCGTTGTTTTCGCAACAACGAGATTTATATTATCATAGAACGAACAGAAGTGGCAATATATTTTTTTATTTTTTCTCTATTTATTTTTTCCTGCGATGATTTCCCCCGTCCCTTCGCGGTTTATGCTGACACTGCCAGGGAGCATTCATTTTCTTATCAGTGCTCAAGGCTTCGCCAAAATCCCGGGAGGCTGACCGCCTTCTCTTCTGCGAATCAACCTGTAAAAAAAACAAAGCCTCCGCAATCTGCAGAGGCTAAATCGGTTAATTCGGGCGGTAGACGCTTCTGACGACGTTTGTCTGAGAGCGGTCAGGACCGACTGAGAAAATCGAAAGCGGAATGCCTGTCAGCTGTGAGATGCGCTCAAGATAGTGGCGGGCATTCTCAGGCAGGTCACTGAGGCTTTTCGCTCCTGTGATGTCCTCAGTCCAGCCCGGCATTTCTTCATATACCGGCTCACATTCTGCCAAGGCTTTCAGGCTTGCAGGGAATTCTTCAAGAATTTCTCCGCGATACTTGTAAGCGACGCAGATTTTCACGGTTTCGATTCCGGTCAGTACATCAATGGAATTGAGAGAAAGATCGGTAATTCCGCTGACGCGGCGGGCATGGCGGACAACCACGCTGTCGAACCAGCCGACGCGGCGCGGACGTCCTGTTGTTGTTCCGTATTCGCGGCCGACCTCACGGATTTGGTCTCCGATCTCATCGTTAAGCTCAGTCGGGAACGGACCGTCTCCGACGCGGGTCGTGTATGCTTTCGATACCCCGACGACATGCTTGATTTTTGTAGGGCCGACGCCGGAACCGATCGTCACGCCGCCAGCGACCGGGTTGGAAGACGTAACAAACGGATATGTTCCTTGGTCGATATCAAGCATAACCCCTTGTGCGCCTTCAAACAGAACGCGGCGTCCGTCGTCAAGCGCGTCGTTTAAGACAACCGACGTGTCGCATACGTACTGTTTGATTTGCTGGCCGTATTCATAATATTCATCAAGAATGTCTTCATTTTTAAACCCTTCTGCTTCGTACATTTTTTCAAGCAGGCGGTTTTTCTCTTCTAGATTGCGGGCGAGCTTTTCTTCAAAAACGTCGCGGTCCAAAAGATCGGCAATGCGGATTCCCACGCGGGCCGCTTTGTCCATATAAGCCGGACCGATTCCTTTTTTCGTCGTGCCGATTTTGTTGGCCCCTTTCCGTTCTTCTTCCACCGCGTCAAGCTTCAAATGATACGGCAGAATGACATGGGCTCTGTTTGAGATTCTCAGGTTGTCTGTTGCGACATTGCGCTCATGAAGATATGCAAGCTCTGCAACCAATGCTTTCGGATCAACGACCATGCCGTTTCCGATCACACATATTTTATCTTTATAAAAAATACCGGATGGGATTAAATGAAGCTTATACGTTACCCCGTTGAATTTAATCGTATGTCCTGCGTTATTTCCACCTTGGTACCGTGCGATAACCTCTGCGTTCTCTGAAAGGAAATCGGTAATTTTGCCTTTCCCTTCGTCACCCCACTGCGTACCGACAACAACTACTGAAGACATATCCGTGCACCTCCGTTAACCTTTTCAAACGATATCAATATCAAACACATTCAGTTTATCAGTGTCAAAAGGCAAAGTCAATCGTAAATCCGAACATTTATTTTACCACTAAACATATTTGTTCGTTATTGATTTATATATTTCTTTTTTAGGAGATATTTTTTAGATAAAATCTCAAAAACTACATTTTCTTGGACAAATACACATAAAACGAAGTTTTCTTCAATATGAAATTAGTAAGGAGGGGAATGTCCAATGGAAACCGTATTGATTTTTGCATCCGTATTATCGCCCATTATTTTGGCGCTTGTCGAGCTGGTGAAAAAAACGGTAAGAGTGCCTAAAAATTTGATTCCGCTTACGTCTCTATTGATTGGTTTTCTGATCGGAGCAGCCGCATATCCGTTTACAGAACTTGAACTTGTTCTGCGATTATGGGCCGGCGGTCTGGCAGGCTTAACGGCAACCGGCCTGTTTGAGATCGGCAAGAACCGCGGAACAAGAAACAAAAAAAATCCCTAAGAAGCAATTCTTAGGGATCTATGCACCAGGCGGAACACCTGCGTCGTCAAAACGGCGCTCCAAGTTTACGAACTTATTATATTCTTTAACAAATGCGAGTGAAACGGTGCCGACCGGGCCGTTCCGCTGTTTAGCAATAATGATCTCGATAATGTTTTTATTCTCTGTTTCTTTATCATAATAATCGTCACGATACAGGAAGGCGACGATGTCGGCGTCCTGCTCGATACTTCCCGATTCCCGGATGTCTGACATCATCGGACGCTTGTCTTGACGCTGCTCAACGCCGCGGGAAAGCTGGGAAAGCGCGATGACCGGAACTTCGAGCTCCCTCGCCAGCGCTTTCAGGGAACGGGATATTTCCGATACTTCCTGCTGACGGTTGTCTTTTGATCTGCCGCTTCCCTGGATGAGCTGCAAATAGTCGATCAAAATCATGCCGAGTCCGTGCTCCTGCTTTAAACGCCTGCATTTTGAACGGATTTCGCTGACCCTGATCCCCGGAGTATCATCGATGAAGATTCCGCTGTTTGACAGGCTCCCCATCGCCATTGTCAGCTTGCCCCAGTCCTCTTCCGTCAAATTTCCGGTACGGAGATTTTGGGCGTTGATATTTCCCTCGGCGCAAAGCATCCGCATGACCAGCTGCTCTGCTCCCATCTCAAGACTGAAGATCGCGACGCTTTCGTCCGTTTTCGTCGCTACGTTTTGCGCGATGTTCAAGGCAAAAGCGGTTTTCCCGACCGACGGCCGCGCGGCGACGATGATCAGGTCGTTTCTCTGGAATCCGGCCGTCATTCTGTCAAGCTCCGTGAAGCCGGTCGGGATTCCGGTGATATCCCCTTTCCGGTTGTGAAGCTGTTCGATATTGTCGTAGGTTTGAACGAGAACATCCTTAATATTTTGAAAGGCGCCCGAGTTTTTCCGCTGGGCGACTTCCATAATCGTTTTTTCTGCTTCGCTTAAAAGGTCTTCGACTTCGTCCTCCCTTGTATATCCGTCCTGCGCAATCGTCGTTGCGGTGCGGATCAAGCGGCGGAGAATCGATTTTTCTTCCACGATTTTTGCATAATACTCTATATTAGCCGCAGTAGGCACAGAATTTGCAATATCCGTCAAATAAGAAATCCCGCCGACTTCTTCCAAAAGGCCGGTATTCGCAAGCTCTGATGTGACTGTCACCAAGTCCACAGGCTCGCCGCGGTCCCCTAGAATCAACATGGCGTTGAATATTTTTTGGTGCGACATTCTGTAAAAATCATCTGGAATTAAGACTTCAGACGCCAACGTGAGCGCGGAAGGCTCTAAAAAAACAGCACCTAACACGGCCTGTTCAGCTTCAATATTCTGCGGCGGCAGCCTGTCATTCAGAAGATCTGTCATGTTAAGCACCGTCCTCCCATTAAAAATAACCCAACGTCTATTTTATCATTTTTGCAAAAAATATAGTAGACTCTCTATTAAAATGGGCATTTTTAGAAATGGGCAGAGGAACATAACCGGTGTGGCGGCATTATTCCGCTCTTTTGTTCCAATTGTCTTTAAACAGCATGCCGACCATTACATCGGTCGCTTTCTGATACAGCTCCCATTCCTCGTAAGCGGCAAATTTCATGCGCAGCGTTTGCAGCGCGTTGCGCATATCTTTCGACTCTTCAAACGTATAAAACCCCTGCGCTCTGACCTGCTGCTCATACAATTTCTTTTTTAATGCCGATAACGGTGTGTTCATCACATCACCTCCTGTTTTATTTATATCCTTTATTTGTTTTTCTTCCAACCAACCCGTTATATGATGTTACAATGATTGTTGGGAACAATATTTACTGTTGCGTCCCTTTTTCGCTTTAGTACAATAGAAAATGGAGGACAACACATAAGACCTTTACAAATATCTGCCGAAACGGCTGAGAAGTTTTCGGAGTCTTTACATATTCCCACTGAACAAATCATGCATATGCCGCAGCATATTTTGCTTGTGAAGCTGGCCGAAACAGAGAAAGAGTAACCTTGGACCTCGTTTCCGGGTTTCTTTTTCATGTCACTTGTTTACCAGAAAGCAAAGGAGAATACACCATGCACCACATTGACGCACGACGGACCCGCATCAACAGAATCTTTCTCATTACGGGAATCATATTCATCGCTTTTAACCTAAGGCCCGCCATTACATCTGTCGGACCGCTGATCAGTTCGATCCGTACCGATCTGGATATGACAAACGGAATGGCAGGTTTTTTGACGACTTTGCCGTTATTGTCTTTTGCGATTCTTTCCCCGGTCGCTCCCAAGCTGGGACAAAGGCTGGGCAATGAAAGGACGCTCTGGATCGGTCTGGTCGTTCTTTTGATTGGAATTTTGCTCCGTTCCTACGGGGAAGCGTTCACATTGTTTGCCGGAACCGCTCTGATCGGCGTCGGTATCGCCGTCTTAAACGTTCTGCTGCCGAGCCTGATCAAACATAAATTCCCTGACAAAGCGGGAATCATGACGAGTATTTATACGACGGCCATGTCGATATTTGCGGCTTTGGCATCGGGTATCAGCATTCCCCTTTCCCACGGTTTGGACTGGGGATGGAGCGCCTCGCTCATGATCTGGGCGGGACTGGCCTTTTTGGCGATATTGATCTGGGTTCCCCAGCTCCGCTATCATGACACGGCAAACCGCACGGTTCAGTTGAAAGCAGACGGACAATCGGTCTGGCGGTCGAAAATCGCCTGGCAAGTCACATTTTTTATGGGGATCCAGTCCTTCCTGTTTTACTGCACGATCGCTTGGCTTCCCGAGATCCTCAGATCCCACGGGATGAGCATGTCGCTTGCAGGCTGGATGCTCTCGCTTATGCAGTTTGCCAGCCTTCCGTCAACGTTTTTTACCCCGGTTCTCGCCGGCCGTTTCCGCAACCAAAAAAGCATCGTTCTCGGACTCGGCATTCTTTATTTATCCGGAATGGCGGGCCTTTTGTACGGCGGCAGCCCGGCCATGCTGACCTTTTGGGTGATCTTAATCGGAATCGGACAAGGCTCGAGCATCAGTCTGGCCTTGACATTAATCGGACTGCGGAGCGAAAATGCGCATCAAGCCGCAGCTTTATCAGGAATGTCGCAATCCGCCGGTTACTTGCTGGCGGCGATCGGCCCGAGCTTTGTCGGTTTTCTGTATGATCATACGCATTCATGGAACGGACCGATCCTCCTGTTCATCGCCGCACTGATCGCCTTAATCGGGACAGGCCTTGGTGCGGGAAGAAATCTCTATATACACGCGAAAGCAGCTTAAAAAGCCGACCATCGAGTCGGCTTTTTTTACGTCGTAAAACCTGACAATAAGGAAGCCAAATGAATGATTCTGCATGATCATCATGTATAAGAAAAAATAAATTTTTGCGAATGGTCTAGACAACTAGAATTATACTATTTTATACTTATGATAACGTTTTCAAGAAAGGACTTTTGACTGTGTTGATAAAAAATTCTCAGCGCTTTATTTTTAAGCATCTTACGATTTATGGCGAAAATGAAACGATTCAAGACGGATTTCTTCTGACAAACGGAGAAAAGATTGAGGCTTACGGACCAATGGCCGATATCCCCGATTCGGCGGAGACGGCCGAGCCGCTTCAGTTTCCGGAAACCTTCAAAGTGCTGCCGGGCATGATTGACGTTCATATTCACGGCGCCAATGGAGCCGATGTGATGGACGGGACGCAGGAAGCGTTACAGACGATGGCTGAATCCCTTCCAAAAGAGGGCACGACAAGCTTTCTTGGGACCACGATGACACAGGACGCGTCAACCATCGAACGCGCCCTTGAAAATGCAAAACGGTATCAATCAGAGCAAAATCAGCCCGGTGCGGCGGAAATACTCGGGATTCACCTGGAAGGCCCTTTTATTTCGGAAAAACGCTGCGGAGCCCAGCCGGCCGATGCCATCATTTCGCCCGATCTTGCGGTATTCAAAGAATGGCAGCAGCTGTCGGGGAATAACATTAAATTAGTCACAATCGCGCCTGAGGCCGAAGGCGCTTTAGAACTGATCGCTTATTTGAAAGAGACCGGCGTTATCGCGTCAGCCGGTCACTCTGACGCGGGGCTCGAAGAAATGAAAACCGGGATAAAAGCCGGGATTTCACATGTGACACATTTATTTAACGGCATGCGGGGCCTTCATCACCGCGAGCCGGGAGTTGCGGGAAGCGCCCTTTTATATCCTGAGCTTAGAACGGAGCTGATTGCCGACGGCATCCACGTCCACCCTGCCATTGTCAAATTGACGTTCATGCAAAAACAGAAAGAAGGCATCATTTTGATCACGGATGCCATGCGCGCCAAATGCTTACAAAACGGCACTTACACATTAGGGGGACAGGAGGTTTTCGTCGAAGGCGAAAAAGCCGTTTTAAAGGACGGAACATTGGCCGGAAGCATTCTCAAGATGGAGCAGGCCGCACGGAACATGATGGAATTCGCAGATTGCGTGCTCGAGGACATCGTCTATATGACGGCGGTCAATCCTGCCAAACAGCTTCAGGTGTTTGATCGGAAAGGCAGCATTCGAAACGGCAAAGACGCCGATCTGATCGTATTAAACGAACATAACGAAGTCGTTCTCACGCTATGTAAAGGAGCAATCGCTTACAGCAAAAGGGAGGTTTGATCATGAAAATCATTGAAGCCAGGAATTATGAGGATATGAGCAAAAAAGCCGCCAGCTTCATCATCGAAAAAGTAAATGGTTCATCAGCGCCCGTGCTCGGGCTGGCCACCGGAGGAACGCCGCTTGGAACATACCGGTTCCTGCGGGAAGACCATCTGAACAATCAAACGTCTTACCAGCATGTCTATACAGTGAATTTAGACGAGTATGTCGGCCTTTCGCCTGATGATGACAACAGCTATACGTTTTACATGAAAAAAGAGCTTTTTGGCCACATCGACATTCCGGCGAGCCATACTCATTTGCCTGATGGAATGGCCGCAGATCTGCAAGGCGAGTGCCGGCGCTACGAATCTTTGATCGAGCGGCTCGGAGGCGTTGATCTGCAATTGCTCGGCCTCGGCATGAACGGCCACATCGGCTTCAATGAGCCGGGGACGCCATTTTCATCTGAAACACATGTCGTGGAACTGACCGATTCCACAAGAAAAGCAAATGCCCGTTATTTTGATTCTCTGTCATCTGTGCCTGCTCAGGCCCTCACGATGGGCATTGCTACGATCATGAGAAGCAAACAGATTCTGCTGCTCGTGTCAGGGAAGAAAAAGGCCGGCATTCTGGCAAAGCTGCTCAGCGAACAACCGAATGAGGACATTCCTGCTTCCGTCTTAAACATGCACCAGGACGTGGTGATCATCGCCGACAGTGACGCATTATCGATTGTAAAAGAAAGGAGCATGGCCTTTTGATCAAAAAAGATTCTCACATTCCTATATACTACCAAATCGAAACCGAAATTAAGAAGCTCGCAGAAACGAAGGATTTAAAACCCGGGGACCTCATCCCCTCTGAAAGGGAGTTTGCCGAAAAATACGAAGTGAGCAGAATGACCGTCAGGCAAGCCGTCAACAATCTCGTAAATGAAGGGATTCTGGTCAGGCAGCGGGGAAAAGGAACCTTCATTGCCGAACCAAAGATCGAGCAGCCTCTTCAAGGCCTGACGAGCTTTTCCGAAGACATGAAGTCAAGAGGTATGACGCCGGGAACGAAGATGATCGGTTTCGGGATCATTCCGTGTGATCATAGAACGGCTGCAAAGCTTGAGATACCTGAAGGCTCTTCCGTCTATGAAGTCAAACGGATCCGCCTTGCCGATAAAATTCCGATGGCTTATGAAATTTCTTATCTGCCCGTTGAACTTGTCAAAGGTCTCACAGAAGAAATGATGAATGCTTCGCTGTACGACTATGTAGAAAACAAACTGTCCCTTACAATCGACAGAGCCACGCAAACGCTTGAGCCTTCCATCGCACAGCAGACCGAAAGCGAACCGCTGGACATCGAGGCAGGATCACCCGTCCTATTAATCGAACGATGCAGCTATTTAACAAACGGCAGGCCGTTTGAGATGGTGAAATCGGTATACAGAGGAGACCGCTACAAATTCGTAATCGACATGAAGAGGAAAGAACGATGAAAACAACAGAAGGAACAAACGCAAAAAGCAAAACACTCGATGAGATGACTTCGCTCGATATCGCCGCACTGATGAACGAGGAAGACCATACGGTGCCGCAAGCCGTCAAACCGTGTCTTCCCGATATCGCCCATGCCGCCGACACGATTGTCAGCCGCCTTCAGTCGGGAGGCAGGGTGTTTGCCGCAGGAGCAGGCACGAGCGGAAGACTTGCCGTCCTTGACGCTGCCGAACTGCCGCCGACATTCTCGCTTGACGAACATCAGTGGATCGGCCTGATCGCCGGAAATTACGAAGCGATGTGGAAGCCGCTCGAAGAAAATGAAGACGATCGGGACATCATCGTCTCCCAGCTCAAGGCACGTTTATTTTCAGAAGCGGATGTGTTCATCGGCGTCACAGCCAGCGGCTCAACGCCTTATGTCCTTGCGGGATTATCCTATGCAAAAGAGATGGGAGCCGTCTCCGTTTCGATCAGCTGTAACAAGGAAACGGAAGCAGCCAGGTTCAGCGACATTGCGATTGAGGCTGAGACAGGACCGGAAATTATCCGCGGCTCGACCCGCTTAAAAGCGGGGACGGCTCAAAAACTGATTCTCAACATGCTGTCAACCGCGGCAATGGTCCGTCTCGGCCACGTCTATCAAAACGAGATGGTCAATATGCAATTGGTGAATCAAAAGCTCAAAAACCGGGCCGCAGGCATTTTAATGAACACGACCGGCATATCACGGGACGAAGCGTTGCAGGCTTTAAAAGAAAGCCGCTACAACGTCAAAGCAGCGATTTTTATGGTGCTGACGGGCGGGACGCTTGAAGAGGCAGACCGCTGTTTATCCTATGAAAATGGCCGTTTAAAACACGCGATTCAATATCATCGAAAGGGGTTTTCATGATGCTTGGTTTTCTTCAAAATATCGGGCGCGCTTTAATGCTGCCTATCGCCGTTCTTCCTGCTGCGGGCCTTTTGCTCGCTTTGGGAAGAGCAGATTTGTTCAACATTCCGTTTATCGCCGCCTCAGGACAATCGATCCTTGATCAATTGCCGATCATCTTTGCGATCGGGGTTGCCATCGGCTTATCGAAAGATAGCCACGGGGCCGCAGCTCTGTCGGGAGCAATCGGCTATTTCGTGCTGACGGGCGGCCTTGCAGCGATCAATAAAGATTTAAACATGGGCGTGCTCGGCGGTATTATCTCAGGCGTCGTCGCCGCTATGATGTACAACCGTTTTAAAGATGCGAAACTTCCGGAATGGCTCGGCTTCTTCGGCGGAAAACGCTGTGTCCCGATTATGACGGCCATGTCTTCTATCATTCTCGCGGCGATTTTCGGGTTTGTCTGGATATACGCACAGCAGGCGATCGATGCCGTCGGAAGCTGGATCATTCATGCCGGGGCGGTCGGCGTCGGAATTTTTGGCTTTTTAAACAGATTGCTGCTTCCGCTGGGACTTCATCACATTTTAAACAACATGGTATGGATGGTATTTGGGGAATTTGCCGGCAAAACGGGCGACATGAACCGATTCTTTGCCGGGGACCCGAGTGCCGGCGCATTTATGACAGGCTTCTTTCCGATCATGATGTTCGGCCTTCCTGCCGCATGTCTGGCAATGATTGCAGCCGCTAAAAAACACCGCCGCAAAGCAACGGCCGGATTTTTGATCGGCTTGGCGTTCACGTCGTTTTTAACCGGGATCACGGAACCTATCGAATTCACCTTTATGTTCCTGTCGCCATTGCTTTTCGGCATTCATGCCGTGTTAACGGCGAGCGCGATGGCCATCACCAATATGCTGGGCATCCATCACGGCTTTACATTTTCAGCGGGTATCATCGATTATCTTTTAAACTTTGGAATCGCCACAAAGCCGCTGCTCCTGCTGCCGATCGGACTGGCGTACGGCGCCATTTATTTCGTCTTGTTTTATTTCTTGATCACAAAGCTGAATTTAAAAACACCTGGACGTGAAGACGAAGAAGAAACAGCTGCGCCAGCTGAAATGGAAACGGGTTCATCCAAATACGAAAGCCTTGCCGTCCAATACCTTGAAGCACTGGGCGGAAAGGAAAACATTGATACGCTGAACAACTGCGTAACCCGCCTTCGCCTCAAAATTCGCGACGCATCCAAACTGGATGAAAAAGCGTTGAAAGCCATGGGAGCCAAAGGGATCGTCAAGCTGAACCAGCACGAAATTCAGGTGATCGTCGGCACAGATGTTGAATTTTTGGCAAACGAAATGCGAAAAGATTTATAAAAAAAAGCCCCTCTTGCAGGGGGCTTTATCTTATGATTGCTCTTTCACGTGTACTTTCAGCGTCGCCTGTACCTCCGGATGCAGCTTAACCGGTACGTTTGTATATCCCAGCGTGCGAATGGCATCGTTCAGTTCAATTTTCCGCTTGTCAACTTTTAATTGGTGTCCCTTTTGCAGCGCATCAGCAATCTGCTTGCTTGTGACAGAACCGAACAGACGGCCGCCTTCCCCTGACTTGGCAGAAAGCTCAACCGTAATGTTTTCAAGCTTTTCTTTCAGCTCTTTAGCCTGCTTCAGCTCTTCAGCCGCTTCTTTTTTCTCTTTCTTCTTCTGTCCTTCAAGCGCGCTGATGTTGGAAGGTGTCGCTTCAACAGCAAGGCCTTTTTTGATCAAAAAGTTGTGCGCGTATCCGTCCGCCACGTTTTTAACCTCGCCTTTTTTCCCTTTGCCTTTTACATCCTGTAAGAAAATTACCTTCATGTCTCATTGCCTCCTTCAAAATACTCGTCAATCTCTTCTTTTAGACGGCGGAGCGCCTCCTCAACCGAGACATCCGTCAGCTGTGTAGCGGCATTTGTTAAATGCCCCCCGCCTTCAAGAGCCTCCATGATGATTTGAACGTTTACCTCGCCTAGCGATCTCGCACTGATGCATACCGTGCTCTCGTCTCTTCTCGCCACTGCAAAAGAAGCTTCAACCTCGCTCATCGAAAGAAGAGAATCCGCGGCTTGAGCGATAATGACCTGGTCAAAATAGTCCTCATCCCCGCCGTCCGGCAGAGATGCAATGGCGATACCCTCTTTATAAAAGGATGTATGCTGAATGAGCCTCGCCCTTTTAATATAATGATCGGCTGTCTCTTTCAAAAACTTTTGCACAAGCACGGTGTCGGCGCCTTTAGCCCTCAAGTATGAGGCCGCATCAAACGTACGGGAGCCGGTACGGAGGGAAAAGCTTTTTGTATCGACGATGATCCCTGCCAGCAGTGCGGTCGCTTCAATCATATTGAGTTTCAAGCGTTTCGGCTGATACTCAAGCAGCTCGGTGACAAGCTCAGCCGTCGACGAAGCGTATGGCTCCATATAGACGAGCAGCGGATCTTTAATAAATTCTTCCCCTCTTCTATGATGATCGATTACGACAACATTTTCAATTTTATTGACCAGTCTCTCTTCGATAACAAAAGACGGCCTGTGCGTATCGACGATCACAAGCAGCGTATCATCTTTGGCAATCTCAAGCGCTTCTTCCGGCGTAATAAACCGCGACCAGAGCTCTTCGTATTTTTTGATTTCCCCGATTAGCCGCTGAACGCTTGCGCCGATCTGATCGGAGTCAATCACGACGAATCCGTCTTTTCCGTTCGCCTGCGCCACTTTTAAAATCCCGATCGCCGAACCGATGGAATCCATATCGGGATACTTATGCCCCATGATGATGACGTTGCTGCTTTCAGAAACGATTTCCTTAAGCGCATGGGAAATCACCCGCGCTCTAACCCGTGTCCGTTTTTCCATCGGGTTCGTTTTTCCGCCGTAAAATTTCACTTTTCCGTTCGGCTGCTTGATCGCCACCTGATCGCCGCCGCGGCCAAGCGCCAGATCAAGGCTTGATTGCGCAAGGTCGCCAAGCTCTTTCAAAGAGGAGACAGCCGCGCCGATCCCGATGCTTAATGTTAGCGAAATGGCATGAACAGACGTCTTTTCCCGGATTTCATCGAGAATTGAAAACTTCGATGTTTCCAATTCGCTTAAAATGTGCTCGTTTAATACACCGATAAACCGCTCGGAGGAAATCCGCTTGAGAAAAATGTCGTATTGTTTGGCCCATTGATTCAGAAGGGATGTCACTTCACTGTTCATCGTGCTTCTTGTCTGGTCATCAAGACCTTGTGTTACATCATCATAATTGTCTAAAAATATGTAAGCCAGAACCGTTCGTTCGTTTTCGTACTGCTTCTCAATCTGCGTTTGCTCTGTGACATCAAAGAAGTATAGGAGCTTTTCTTCCCTTTTAATGACGACGTTAAATTTCCGGTCGTTTAAGGTGATCGTTTCCGTATCGACTTCCTGCTTGATCAAAGGTACGACCGATTCGCAAATATCATAAAGCGACCTTCCGACGAGCGTACTTTCGCTAAAGCATGACGCCATGAACGGATTCGCCCATTCAACATAATACTGGTCATTGAAAAGCATGATCCCGATCGGCATTTCCAGCAGCGCTTCTTCCCCGACTTTTTTCAGCCTGTAAGACAAAGTCGAGATATAGTCATCCAACTCTTGCCTAATTTGAGAATCCGCACGTTTTAAAAAGAATAAAATGACGCCAAGGATAAGGACGCCGGCCGCTCCTGCCACCCAATTAAAATAAACGTTGATGAGGACAGAAATGATTGTAACGATAATTAAAGAATAAATGGGATATCGAAATAACGGTTTTTCATAAAAACTTGGCACTCCAATCAACTCCTCACCACCAGAGAGAACGTCATCACGATGATTTCTTTACTTTCTCTCTTAAGTTAAAACCTATGTCAATTATACCCAAGATACGGACAAGATACATCAAGGGCGTAAGCAGCCCGAAGATCAAAAAAAGAACCGGCAGGACCGTTGGCAGCTTTTTGGCGTGACAAAAATAAAAAACGAATGAAAAACCTTGAATGGCAATAATGAACCCCATCATCATGCTCGCGTTTAACATAACCGAGTAGAACACGCTTCCCTCTTCAGCAGGCGCCAGCGACAGAAGAATCGTCAGCACATACAGCCAAATCGTGCCCTGCGGAAGCTTCAGCTCCCTAAACGGCTTCAGGGACGGAATTTGCATGGCAAAACGCCGCAGCACCGGCTTTGCGATCAGATGATTTAAAAATGCGGTGATGGCGGAAAAGATCACGATCACCGTCGGATATAAATACTGCGCCTGTTTTAATTGTTCTCTGACGAGTTCCAGCTGTTTCGCCGCCTCATCGTCATTTCCAAACTGCTTCATAATCGATTCATACATATTGAATGATTCATTATATGATTGATTGATCTCTTCTATTAAGTTTAACCCGAGAAACTGAATACTAATAAACAACAGCAGCACAATGGAAACCATATAAGCAACGGCGGCTGAAGCAATCGCCTGTGCAGGCTCGTTTTTTCTGTAATGAAACCCCATGAGAATCCCTGCGGCAGTGACGGGAACAGCAAAAGCCAATCCGCTCAAAGAGCCTGTTATCAATGAAACAGGCAAGCTCACTAAGCCCATGAAAAGACCGGGCTTTACCCCGTGCCTGATCGTTTGAATCATGGCAGGCAAAGGCAATGCCAATAAGAGAAACGTTCCGACGAAAGGAAGATAGAGGCTTATCATCATTACAACGGCAAAAAGACTGACCAAAATAGCGCCTTCTACCAAAGCTCTTGTTTGTTTCACTTGTTCACCTCATATTTTTGTTTTCTGAATCCAAAAAGAGCAGTATGGACGACTGCTCTTTTTCCGTCGCAATTCATTTTCAAGAAGACGATAACATGAGCAGGTGCAAAGCCTTCTCTCATTGTTTCTTTAATATTAACATAAGGGCAAATCTCAAGTAAAATAAGGCCAGCAGCGGCGAAGGGAATGTTCCATGTGAAACATCCCCTTCAGCCGTTCAATCAATCTAAAAATCCGGATTTATCTTTATTTTTTTTCTTCGCCTTTCTGATCATAAACAAGATGATCAAAAACATGATCAATATCGTGATCCGAAGTCCCCCGCTCATAAATAAAAAGAAATCTTTTACAGAATCCAGCACCCTTTATCACCTCTCACTTGTGTAATCACTCAGCTGAAAAATCTCATACTTATGAATTCCCCTTTCCAAAACGGTCTGAAACGTTCCTTTAACCCTTCGGGGGTTTTGGGCATACGTTATCAAAGAGAAAGCAATAAAAGAGAATGGATATGAGTCATACAAGAACATTGGCATGGCATGAAACGCTGGAATTGCATGAACTGATCGCCTCACAATCAGTAGGCTTAATCAAGGTGAAAAAGAGCCTTAAAAAGATTAGAGATCCCCAGCTCAGACACCTTTACAGCATGGCGGCAAGAGGATTGGAGGGGAATTTACGAGAGCTTCTCCCGTTTTTGCCGAAGGCTCCGGTTTTCCACCGGGAGGATGAAAGAGCGGATCTTTTCTTTGAAGCAGGAGAGTTATTAGCATTGGCGAAAACAAGCGTCCGAAATTATGCAATCGCCATCACGGAAACGGCAACCCCTGAGCTGAGAAGAGTGCTGGTGAAGCAGATTAATGCAGCTATCAGGCTTCACGAGCAAGTCTTTCAGTACATGTACCAAAGGGGACTGTACCCTGCCTACAACCTCACTGAGCTCTTGAGGGGCGATGCGATGCACGCCCAGAAGGCGATTTCGATGCGATAAAAAACCAACCAGGAAGGATCTAATCCTTACTGGCTGTTTTTTTATCATGACACTGAACGCTCAAGGCAGATGATATGTCGCCATCTTTTTGACGAGCCTGCCGCTTGATTCATTCAAGCCCGTCACCTCAACGTCTGCGCCTTGATCCTTGTATTTCAGAATGATTTTGTCGATTGCCGCAACAGCGGAATCGTCCCATATATGCGCTTCTGAAAAATCAAAGATTACCTTTTTGGCATCATCGTCTATTTCGATGGATTTTACAAGGTCGTGTACAGATGCAAAGAAAATTTGGCCTTTGAGCATGTATGTTTTTTCTTGTCCGGCTGATGCGGTATCGACTTTGATTTTAGAAATTTTCGCCGCAAAAAAAATCGTGCTTAAGATGACCCCGGCAAACACGCCTTTTGACAAATCATGCGTGGCTACGACGGTAATGACTGTCACCAGCATGACAATCGAATCGGTAAGCGGCACCTTTCTCAACATGCCGAATGAAGACCAGTCAAATGTCCCAATGGAAACCATAATCATGACCCCTGCCAAAGCAGCCATCGGAATTTGGATGACCCAATCGCCCAGCACCATGATCAAAAACATTAAGAAAACACCTGCCACAAAAGTGGACAAACGTCCTCTTCCTCCTGATTTGACATTGATCACGGACTGGCCGATCATCGCACAGCCTGCCATGCCCCCGAAAAATCCGGCAACGATATTGGCTATTCCCTGACCGCGGCTTTCCCTATGTTTGTCGCTTTCCGTTTCCGTCATGTCGTCCACAATAGAAGATGTTAATAATGATTCTAAAAGACCGACGATGGAAAGGGCAAAAGCAGTCGGAAAAATGATCGACAACGTGTCAAAGTTCAAAGGAATATTCGGGATCATAAAAGATGGCAAAGATTGCTTAATCTCTCCCAAATCTCCGACCGTGCGAAGATCAAGATGGCCGAAAATAGAAAATACGGTCATGGCAATGATTGCAACAAGAGCAGATGGAACGGCTTTTGTGAAGCGGGGCAAAATGTAAATAATCAACAATGTAATACCGACAACCACATACGTCATATACGAAACTCCCACAAAATGGGGAACCTGGGCCAAAAAGATCAAAATGGCCAGCGCATTTACGAAACCTACCATAACCGACCGTGGAATAAATTTCATAAAGCGCGCGATTTTCAGTAACCCAAATATGAATTGGATGATTCCGGTTAAAATCGTAGTCGCAAACAAATACTCGATGCCGTAATCCCTGACCAGCGTACCCATTAAGAGAGCCATCGCCCCCGTTGCAGCCGAAATCATCGCCGGCCGCCCTCCTGCAAACGAGATCACAACAGCAATACAAAACGACGCATACAAACCGACCATCGGATCTACGCCCGCAATAATGGAAAACGCAATGGCTTCGGGAATGAGAGCCAGCGCTACGACGATACCCGAAAGGATATCACCCCGCACATTTGAAAACCATTCGCTATTTAATTGTTTGATACTCAAAATATTCAACACCTCTTTTATCTGTTTTGCTTCCAACTCTCATAGAAGCCGTCTGTTTTTAACATGATTCACTTTAGCAAACATGCATCAAAATGTCTATATTGGTTTTTCGGTTATCAGAAAGCGCAAAAAGGGAATGTATTTTGAAAAAAGGGATCAATCTAAGAAAAAGAGGAGGTTTCATCATGGCGCAAGAGCTGGAAAAACGGCCGGGGCATACAAGATGGTATATTTCATCATTATTAAGCAGCATGATCATTTTAAATTATTTTGACCGCGTCGCCATTTCTGTCGCAGCTCCTGCGATACAGGACTCCTTTCAGTTGACGGCGACACAATTGGGCGTGGTCTTTTCGATATATACTTATTCCTACACCCTCATGCATCTTCCCGTCGGCAGTTTGCTGGACAGGTTCGGCGTCGCCTGGGTAACAAGGATCGGAATGACGATTTGGAGCCTTTTAACGGTCATTTTGGCTTTTTTGCATGGAAAACTGCTGTTATATATCGTTCGTTTTTTAATCGGACTGACAAGCGCATCGGCCTTTCCTGCTGCTTCGAAAGCGACCGCCCTCTGGTTTCCGCCGAATGAACGCGGCCTTGCCAATTCGTTGTTTGATTCGGCTGCAAAATTTGCAAATGTAATCGGTGCGCCGCTCGTTGCATTCCTTGTGACGACGTATGACTGGCGGACTGCATTTTTGACGATCGGAATCATGAATATATGTTTTACGATCTTTTTCTGGTGGTATTATGAACAGCCTGACCGGCATAAATTGGTTTCAAAAGAAGAGCTTCATTACATTCAAAAGCACAATGCCGTGTCAACTGAAAAAATATCAGAACGGACAATGGACGCCCTGAAAACGATGATAACGAACCGAAAAGCATGGGGGCTGATGATCGGGTTTACCGGTTACGGTTATACGTTCAACCTGCTGTTAACTTGGCTCCCCACCTTTTTTAAAGAAACCTATGGACTGGATATCATGTCATCAGGACTGTTTACAGCCGTTCCCTGGCTTATCTCGACCATCTCCGGAATCATTGTCGGCGGATGGCTTGTCGACACTTTGATAAAAAAGGGGCATTCAAATACAAAAGTGTATCAAACGATCATCGTTATCGGCATGAGCCTGGGATTTGCCTTTTTAGGCGCGATTTTTACGCACAACATCATTATTGCGATCATTTGTATTTCCGTCGGACTGGCAGGGATTTCGGCAACGGCGCCCATCGGCTGGTCCATTTCGGCTGATATTGCCCCTTCGGGCTCCATCTCCCTTCTCAGTTCGATGGTCAATCTCGCCAATAATCTGTTTGGCGGTATTATCGCGGTGTCATTGACAGGATATTTGTTCGACATGACCGGGTCTTTTACTCTCAGTTTCCTCGTCGCGGGATTTGTATTGCTGCTGGGGCTCGTTTTCTACTTGGCCGTCCTCGGAGATATAGAGCAGATTCAAGTGTCGAAAAGAAAATAAAGTTTCACTATTTGGGAAATATTACATCAATCACATTGGTTTATCCATTTGTTCAAAATAAAAAAGAACAAGAACCGCATAGGGTTCTTGTTCTTTTTATATCTCGGCTTACTCGCCTGCTACGTATGGAAGTAAAGCCATTTGACGAGCGCGTTTGATTGCAACTGTCAATTTACGTTGGTATTTCGCGCTTGTTCCTGTTACACGGCGTGGTAAAATTTTACCGCGCTCAGAGATGAATTTTCTAAGAAGATCTACATCTTTGTAGTCGATGTGCGTAATTCCGTTAGAAGTGAAATAACACACTTTACGGCGTTTCGCACGACCGCCTCTGCGTCCTCCTGCCATTGCTATTTCCCTCCTTTCTTTTTTTAAGTCCGTCCGTCATCCATTAAAACGGCAAGTCGTCATCTGAGATGTCAATCGGTTTGCCGTCGTTTGCAAATGGATCGTCATTAAAGCTGTTGCTTTGATTGCGATTCTGATTGCTCTGACCGCCGCCAAATGGATTCTGATCGTTTTGTTCGCCGCCAAAGTACTGGCCTCCCTGGCCTCCGCTGTAACCGCCGGCACCAGAACCGCCGCCTTTAGGCTCCAAAAATTGAACACTTTCAGCTTGAACTTCCGTCACATATACACGCTGTCCTTGCTGATTTTCGTAGTTCCTCGTTTGCAAACGGCCATCTACACCCGCAAGGCTTCCTTTTTTAAGGAAATTCGCAACATTTTCAGCTTGTCTTCTCCAAACGACACAGTTGATGAAATCTGCTTCACGTTCGCCCTGCTGATTCGTAAACGTACGGTTTACAGCGAGCGTAAAGGTGGCAACTGCCGCACCGCTGGGAGTATAACGAAGCTCTGGATCCTTTGTCAGTCTGCCGACTAAAACAACTCGGTTAAGCATATGAGAGACCATCCTTTTGCTTTAGAATATATCATTCATTTCTGTTTACTCTTCTTCTTTAACCACAATGTGGCGAATGATGTCATCACTGATTTTAGCTAAACGGTCAAATTCTTGAACTGCTTCAGCACCAGATTGAACGTTTACGATTTGGTAGAATCCGTCGCGGAAATCGTTGATTTCGTAAGCAAGACGGCGTTTTCCCCAATCTTTTGTTTCAGTGATCTCCGCACCGTTTGTCGTTAAGATGTTGTTAAAACGCTCAACAACAGCCTTTTTAGACTCTTCATCAACGTCTGGACGGATGATGTACATGATTTCGTACTTTCTCATTTGTATTTGCACCTCCTTTTGGACTAAGCGGCCCATCACTTGGGCAAGGAGCAATAATCCTATTACTCACAATTTTATATTATATCAAAGCTCTTGTCCCTTTTCAACAGCGTTATACATTGAAACGGAAATGAATCACGTCGCCGTCTTTAACGATGTATTCTTTTCCTTCAAGTCGGACTTTCCCAGCTTCTTTTGCCGCGGACATGCTTCCCGCTTCAAGCAGATCGTCGTATGCCACAGTTTCCGCACGGATAAATCCGCGTTCGAAGTCCGAATGGATGATGCCCGCGCATTCCGGAGCCTTCATGCCTTTTTTGAACGTCCAGGCTCTGACTTCCTGCTCTCCCGCCGTAAAATAAGTTGCCAGTCCGAGCAGGGAGTAAGATGCCCTAATTAATTGGTCAAGACCGGATTCTTCGATTCCCAGCTCTTCAAGAAACATCGCTTTCTCCTCGCCTTCAAGCTCGGCGATTTCAGATTCGATCTTCGCGCAGACGACGATCACCTCAGCGTTTTCAGCGGCGGCGAATTCCTTGACTTTCCGGACGTATTCGTTACCTGAAGGATCAGCCACTTCATCCTCGCTGACATTCGCTACATATAATACGGGTTTAGTCGTTAAAAGATGAAGCTGTTTCAGCACTTTTTGCTGCTCTTCGGTAAACTCGACAGAGCGCGCCGGCTTTTCTTGTTCAAACGCTTCCTTTAATTTTGTCAAAATCTCAAATTCAAAGACAGCTTCCTTATCTTTTTGTTTCGCCATCTTTCCGACGCGGCCGATCCGCTTCTCAACGGTTTCAAGATCCGCCAATATCAGCTCAAGATTGATCGTCTCGATATCGGATATTGGATCCACTTTTCCGGAGACGTGCGTAATATTGTCATCAGCAAAACAGCGGACGACATGGCAAATCGCATCAACTTGGCGAATGTGGGACAAGAACTTATTTCCAAGACCTTCTCCTTTGGACGCCCCTTTTACAATACCCGCGATATCGGTAAATTCGAATGCGGTGGGAACGGTTTTCTTCGGATTGACGAGCTCTGTCAGCTTTTGCAGACGCTCATCCGGCACCTCAACGATCCCGACGTTTGGATCAATCGTACAAAACGGGTAGTTGGCCGATTCTGCCCCGGCCTGTGTAATCGCGTTAAATAAGGTTGATTTCCCGACGTTCGGCAAACCAACAATCCCAGCTGTTAAAGCCATTCTTTCATCTCCTCTATAAATAAACATCCATATGACATTCGTGTAATTCAAACCTGCAACAATTATAAGGATGATTACTGTAAAAAACAAGCTGACAAAACATGCTTTTCAATAACTGAAACGGGTGAAAATCTTTTTTTGCCAAAAATCGATAATCAAGCCACCAAAAAAGCATGGGGCCCGTATATATTAAGAATCGGACTCCTCATGCTTCACCAGAATCTTTTTCATCTTTCTTTGAAATTCTTTGCGGGGAATCATGACGCTGTGGGCACAACCCTCGCATTTAATTCTGATATCCATCCCCATTCGAATCACTTTCCAGCGGTTCGTCCCGCACGGATGCGGCTTTTTCATTTCGACCACGTCATTCAGGCCAAATTCTTTATCCGCCAACATCGTTCACCTCTTTAAAATTCCTTTTTTGTGATCCTATTGTACAAAAAACGACATGGAAAGGGCAATTTTTCAAAACATGAGATCATTCGAATATAACAGATTAATTATATCGATATAATATAACCCATTTTAATTTTTCCATTTGCATAATATGGGATAAAGCAAAATATTTACTAATAAATAAAGATTCAGCAGTCCGTAAATCGGGTATAAAAAAGCGATCAAATTAGAAAAGCCGAATGATGTGAAAGGCAGCATCAGCAAAAGAAGGAATAGCGCAATGGTCCATCTCGGCCATTTCACCAGCGTAAGAAAACGGCTTGACAGTCCGAGAATGCTAGTGACGGTCGTCGTATAAATCGCTACGCAAAGAACGGCTGTCATAAACATGAACATCGGAAAAGGCGCACCTTCCAAAACCGCGAATAATGGAATTTCATAATGCGACAGCTGCCCGGCAAGCACGACAAGCGTTTCATTGTACATGAATGAAATTGAGCCAAATACCAAACCGCTGAGAAGGCTGGCAATCCGCGCTTCGCCAAGCCCCTTCAACTCCTTGCCAACCGCGGACAAGACGGCAACGACCGACAAAACGTTCAGCGAAGCGAATGCAATCCCGGCAGGCCAATTATATTGACGGTTCATATTGAGCAGCCAAGGCTGCTGATGCGCTGCATGAAATGAAATCAGCGCATACAGCAATCCGGCTACCAGAATGGGAATTAAATAGCTGTTCACTGATAGAATCCCGTTTAGCCCCCATAGAAAAATAAATGCCGTGCACAAAGCAAATAAGCCGACACCCGCCCAAAACGGGATTTGAAACATTTGCAACGTAACCCCGCCTCCGGCAATCATGACGATCGTCGTCGTAAATAAATATAAAATGATGAGCAGATCGTATACTTTTGCGAGCATAGGACCGATCAATTTTTCAAGAATGGGAAGAAAATGCTCTGACTTTTCTTCAAAGCTGATTTTCATCACAATATATGTAGACAGAGTGAATATGATCGTGAACAACAGGATAGCCAGTCCGCTTTCATCGCCAAAAAACTGCCATATTTCCTGGCCGGATGCATATCCTGCACCTATTAAACTTCCCAAAATGAGAAGCATCCACTTCATCCCGGCTCTCCACACGATTTGATCACCTCGTCGATCGTTTTAAGCTTGTTTCCGTTTTACTGTTACTATACTGACCTGATTCATGAAAGATTCCAAAAAGGAGCATCGGAATTTGGAGAAACGGATCAGGTCAAGTTGAGGGGATAGCCATGACCGCGGCGGACGGTGCTGTTTTAGATGATGCCGGATGATCCGCAGCGTGTAGAACGCGCCGTTTTGGCTGGACATTCCGCCAACAAAATGATGTATGACCAAACCGACCGGCAATTTGCCGACCAATATTTGTGATGTTATTTCTATATTCAGCCTGAGCCCTATCTTAGCTCTCTTTCGATGGCAAGCAAGGCATATGGATCGGTAACGCCCAATACGTACGTTGTTATCGCAACCCTTCATGCGTGCATGCCGTCCGTAAAGACTATCGCCCTTCAGCAACTATCGATTTCGAAATAGAAGAAGCTTAAAACACAAAAAAGTCAAACAGCCTCTCCCCGGTCGGGCAGCTCTTTGATGTTCTTTAGATGCGACGGAAACCTGCAGACCCGTTGAGAGGATTTCCGCTGTCCTGCGGCCCCTTTATTTCCCGAGGGTTTGCTATCAGCACTGAATCAATTTCTCATATAAGACCGGTCCTCTTCTTGCTTTTTTTGTTATATTTTACATGAGTCCTTTTCTTACAATCTTCTACTCCTTCAGTTCACGCAACAAACCCAAATTGCCCTCTGGTCTTACGCTTTTTCAATCCAAGCATAAAACAAGACAACACTGGATATACTGGAAATAAAAATCTGGTACAACAATTCTGTTATTACGATGACAAGGATGTGAAACATTTGAATCGAAAAGGCGGGCTCTTTTCTCAAGAACCAATAAACGAATATATTTCCCATTCAGATCCGTTGGCAGTCAAACAAATTGAAAAAGTTCTTTCTATCCATCTAAAACAGGCGGCCGATCGCCCCGTTGCCATCGTCTGTATCGGCACGGACCGCTCCACAGGCGATTCGCTCGGCCCCCTCGTCGGAATGAAGCTTGCCGAAAAACGGCTGACGCGGTTTCATGTATATGGAACGCTTGCCGATCCGGTTCATGCCGTCAACTTGACCGAAAAGCTGAAAACGATTCATCAAGACCATCAAAATCCCTTCATTATCGCTATTGATGCCTGTCTCGGACGAACTAAAAGCGTTGGCTCCTTTCAAATAGGCAAAGGACCATTAAAGCCAGGCGCCGGTGTACAAAAAAATCTGCCTGAAGTCGGCGATGTACACATCAACGGCATCGTCAATGTCAGCGGGTTTATGGAGTATTTTGTCTTGCAGAACACGAGGCTCAATCTTGTCATGAGCATGTCAAATGTCCTTGCGGAAGGGTTGTTGCATCTTGAAAAAGCAGCCGGATGGCTCCGGCCTCATCTATCGCCGATTCAAAAAATAACGGGAAGAATGTAATCAAAAAAACCATCTGTTATCCAGATGGTTTCAGCTCATTTACGGATATTACGAATGCCCCTCAGACAAAAGTTCAAGGATGCGCTCCAGATCTTCGTTTGAATAAAATTCAATTTCGATTCTGCCTTTTTTCTTTTGCTTTTTAATGGTGACCGGCGTTCCAAAATAATTTTGCAAATATGTTTCCCGTTCTTTAATAACCGCATCTTTCGTTGGCTTCGGTTTCTTTGTTTCACGTGGAACATTGGCGTTCATTTGCTGAATCAGTTTTTCAAGCTGCCGGACATTCAGCTGTTCAGATACAACCTTTTGGACCAATGGTTCAAGCTTCTTTTTATTTTTCAGCCCGAGCAGTGTTCTTCCGTGCCCCATCGACAGCGTACCGTCATCGATTAAAGCTTGAACGTTCTCAGGCAGCGTCAAAAGTCTTAAATGATTGGCAATATGAGGACGGCTTTTGCCAAGCCTTTTTGCAAGCTGTTCCTGTGTCAAATCAAGGTGCTTTAATAAAGACTCATAGGCTTTTGCTTCCTCAAGCGGAGACAGGTCTTCTCGCTGAAGATTTTCCAATAAGGCAATCTCCATCATCAGGGAATCTGACAGTTCGCGGACAATCGCAGGAATGGTTTCCAAACCGGCTTTTTCAGCAGCCCGAAAGCGCCGCTCTCCTGCTACGATATCGTAGCCTTTGATGGACTTCCTGACAATGATCGGCTGCAAAACGCCATGCTGTAAAATGGATTCTTTTAAATCTTTCAACGATTGATCATCAAACGTTTTCCTTGGCTGATAAGGGTTTGGCCGCAAATCTTTCAGCTTGATTTCTTCAACCGTTTCCTCCGATAAATCGACATTTGAAAACAACGCATTAATCCCTTTTCCGAGACCTTTAGGCATTCGCAGCCACTTCCTTTGCTAAATCTAAATAGACTTCCGCTCCCCTGGAACGCGGATCATATAAAATAATCGGCTTTCCGTGACTCGGTGCTTCACTTAATCTGACGTTCCGCGGAATGACGGTTTTATATACTTTATCCCGGAAGTATTTTTTCACTTCTTCAATGACCTGTATGCCTAAATTCGTTCTTGCATCAAGCATTGTCAGCAATACGCCGTCTATCATAAGGTCGGTATTCAAGTGCTTTTGCACGAGCCTGACGGAGTTGAGAAGCTGGCTTAGCCCTTCCAAAGCATAGTACTCACACTGCACGGGTATGACAACGGAATCCGAAGCCGTCAGCGCGTTGATGGTAAGCAGCCCCAATGAAGGCGGACAGTCGATGATCATAAAATCGTAGTTTTGTTTGACCGATTCTAAAGCGCGCTTCAATCTGACTTCGCGGGAAATGGTCGGCACGAGCTCGATTTCGGCACCCGCCAGCTGAATCGTAGCCGGAATGACATCCAAATTTTCGACGGATGTTGTTTTGATGACGTCTTTGACGTCTGCATCATCCACTAATATATCGTACACACATTGATCAACATCAGCTTTTTCTATTCCAATTCCGCTTGTTGCGTTTCCTTGCGGGTCTATGTCGACTAGCAAAACCCTTTTCCCGATGTAAGCTAAGCAAGCTCCCAGGTTGACAGAGGTTGTTGTTTTACCAACGCCTCCTTTTTGGTTTGTGATCGCAATAATTTTCCCCACAATGTCACCTACTTTCACATTGAACAAGTTTCTCTCATTTCTCTATTTTAACAAAAAAAGAATCGGCCGTTTGCATTTTTTGAATTTTTGTTTTTTGTGTCGAAACGGTGACATTGCATTTTTTTACAAAAAAGAGTAATTTTTTTGCATGAGGAAGAAAAAAAGATGATTTAGTCGAATGAGGGAAAAATAATATTATTATACAAGGATAATAATTAAAGAAAGGAAACCCTGGAACATCCACGTGTTCCAGGGCAGAAGTAAAGGTCAATCCGTTGGAGGCATTTTCCGGGTGGAGACCGCGATTCTGTTCCATGCATTGATCGTTACGGCCGCCATGATGAGTTCAGCGGTTTCGATTTCGCTAAAATGCTTCCTCACTTCCCCGTAAACATCGTCCGGCACCCCTTCATCGGCAATAAGCGTCACAGCTTCAGTCAGCGCCAAAACGGCCCTTTCCTTGTCCGTGAAAAACGGAGCTTCGCGCCATGCATTCAGGGCGTACAAACGCTGTTCGGTTTCGCCGATTTTTCTCGCATCCTTTGTGTGCATATTCAAACAAAAAGCACAGCCGTTTAATTGCGAAGCGCGGATTTTGATAAGCTCCTTTAAAATGGGATCAATGCTTGAGGCGCTTTGCGCTTTTTCAAGCTCCAGCATGCCGCCATATCCTTTGGGATTTACCTTCTCCATGATTAATCTTGTTTCCATGTCAATTCCTCCTCTAAAAAGCGATTCACTTATATAACAAGTAAGGCATTCGATTTGTGACAGGAAACGCTAAAATGTAATGCGCTTTAGTTTATCAGGATTGGAAACGATGTATATGTTGTTGATCAAATCGCACTCCGGGGACCACGCAAAGCAAATGGCGTATACCGGGCGTTTGTCCCGCTCTATCAGCACGCCTCTTTGGCCATTGATTTGGACATGCCTTATATGGCCTGCAAGTCTTCCTTTTGAAGCGATCCCCTTAAAGAATGCATAGATTCGGCTCCGTCCGTAGATCGGCCTGATAGCGCTCTTGACTTTTCCGCCTCCGTCAGTATATAAAACCGCTTCTTCGGTCAGCTTGCGTGCGAATTGGTCAAAATTTCCCGTTTTTGTCGATGCTATGAACAGCTCTGCCAATTGCTGCTCCTCTTTCGGTCTGGAAGTGAGAGAGAGTTCTCCGCTTAATTTGTGCTTGATGCGGCTGTGAATTTTCCGGCAGTTTGCTTCAGATTTTTCGATAATGGATGATATTTCCTTATAGTGATATCCAAACACGTCCCTAAACATAAATACCGCTCTCTCCACGGGATTCAACCTGCTCATCGCCACCAGAAAAGCGTAGGATACCGTTTCTTCTTTTTCCAGCAGTTCAGCCGGATTCTGATCCGGGAGTCTCACGCTTGGCTCCGGAAGCCACTCTCCGACATAGACCTCACGCTTTTTCCGGGCTGACTGCAAAAAATTAATGCAGCGGTTTGTGACAGCTTTGATCAAATAAGGCTTATTGATCTGACCGATGCTTTTTTCCTGAAGATCGGCAAACAGGTCCTGCACGATATCTTCGGCATCCTGCATAGACCCTGTCATTCGATATGCGACAGAATGAAGCAATGACCAGTATTTTCGATAATGTTCCATAGCTTCCCCCATATGTAGATATTTTGACCTAAAAAAAATAAAAGCTCTGGGAGCTTTTATTTCGGTATCCGGATCGTAAACTGAATGTATTCTTCAAATTCCTCTTCTTCGGTATTCAGTTTGACTCCGCTGTCTTCCACCATCGATAATGACTGGCGGATCGTGTTCATCGCGATTCTCGCGTCCCTGCTGTATGCTTTTCTCTTCGGTTTAGGCTTTCGCTTATCCTGTTCAAGCATTTTGACAACGCGGTCCTCGGTTTGTTTGACATTTAAGCTTTTTTCAATCACTTCGTTCAGCAGCTTGATCTGAAGTTCGGGCTGTTTTAACGGAATGAGCGCTCGTGCATGCCGCTCTGAAATCTCTTTTTTCAAGATCGCTTCCTGCACTTCTGGCGGAAGCTTCAGCAGTCTGAGCTTGTTGGCGATCGTTGACTGTCCCTTGCCGAGCCTTTGGGCGAGGGCTTCCTGCGTCAAATCATGCAGCTCTAAAAGCCGTGCGTATGCATGGGCCTCTTCTATCGAAGATAATTCCTCCCTCTGGAGGTTTTCAATCAGAGCGACAGAAGCTGTCTCCGTATCTGAAAAATCCTTGATAATAGCGGGAACTTTTTCCCAGTTCAGCGTTTGAACTGCCCGCCAGCGCCGCTCCCCTGCAATGAGCTCGTATTTGCCTTCCTGCTCGGTTTTTCTGACGACAATCGGCTGAATAATGCCGTGTGTATGAATGGTTGCGGCTAATTCTTGAATTTTTTCTTCAGAGAAAATGGTGCGCGGCTGAAAACGGTTAGGAATAATATCGCCTACTGGAATGTCTTGAATTTCTTCTTTATTCGTATCATGCTCAACAATCTCTGGTTCTTCTTTTTCACCGATTCCGAAGAGACGAGAGAATGAATGCTTCATGTACCTACACCACCTTTGAACACTGCCATTTTTATAATTCTATTTTCTCATGAATTTTCCTTCTGTGACACCACCAATTTTGACGAAAACGAACGAATCATTTACCCTTCAATCGGAGATTTGTTTGGTGTTCCAGGCTTTCTTGGAAATTTTTTCGGCGTCTGCGATTGTTTTTTGATGATGATGATGTTTCTTTCGCTTTCTTCGATCGGCAGCTGAAAAGAATGCACGGTTTCAATTTTTCCTCCAAGGACTTTAATTGCTTTTTTTCCCGCTTCGATTTCTTCATCAGCCGAAGCCGCCTTTAAGGCAACGAATAAACCGTTTTTCTTTACCAGAGGAAGGCACAGTTCGCTCAGAACAGAAAGGCGGGCAACCGCACGGGCCGTAACGACATCAAAGCTCTCCCGCTTATCTTTCAATCTCCCGAACGTTTCGGCGCGGTCATGGTAAAAAGCCGTATTTTCTAATTTTAATGCATTAGAAAGCTGATTTAAAAAGTTAATTCTTTTGTTTAATGAATCGACGATTGTTACGTGAAGGTGGGGAAAACAGATCTTAATCGGCAGGCTTGGAAATCCGGCGCCGGCCCCAACGTCACACAGACTGTCCATCTTGTTGAAATCAACATAAAAAGAAGCTGTGATGGAATCGTAAAAGTGCTTTAAATACACCTCTTTTTTTTCTGTAATCGAGGTCAGGTTAATCTTTTCATTCCATTCAACAAGCCATTCATAATACGTTTCAAATTGCTCCAGCTGGTAAGGAGAAAGGGAAATGCCTTTCTCCTCCAAGTTGGACGTAAACTGCTCTATGTTCATGCCGTCATCCTTTCTATTCCGCGACCTTGGCGATCCGGCCCTGTTCGAGGTAAACAAGCAGAATGGAAATATCGGCAGGATTCACCCCGGAAATCCGTGAGGCCTGCGCAACGGACAGCGGTCTGACCTCTTTCAGTTTTTGGCGCGCTTCTGTCGCGATCCCTTTAATGGCGTCATAGTCGATTCTGTCCGGAATCTTTTTGTTTTCCATTTTCTTAAGCTTTTCGACCTGCTGCAGGGATTTTTCGATATATCCTTCATACTTGATTTGGATTTCGACCTGTTCGGCAACGTCGGCGGCGACGTCTTCCTCTGCAGGTGCAAGCGCCGTGACGGTTTTGTAATTCATTTCAGGCCGCTTCATTAAATCAGTCGCCCGGATGCCGTCTTTCAGCTCGCTTCCGCCCAATGAACGGATGTATTCCTGGTTTTCGTTGGTCGGTTTGATAATAACAGAATGCAGGCGTTTTTTCTCTGCTTCAATAGCCACTTTTTTCTGAAGAAATTTTTGATAGCGCTCCTCAGAAATCAAGCCGACCTTATATCCGATTTCCGTCAGGCGCAGGTCCGCGTTGTCATGGCGAAGGAGCAGACGGTATTCCGCCCTTGATGTCAGGAGACGGTATGGCTCGTTTGTTCCTTTTGTAACGAGGTCGTCAATCAAAACGCCGATGTATGCGTCTGAGCGGCTGAGGATGACTTCTTCCTTGCCAAGCGCCTTGCGTCCGGCATTAATTCCAGCCATGATCCCCTGCCCGGCCGCTTCTTCGTAGCCTGATGTTCCGTTGATTTGACCGGCTGTAAACAGACCCGGTATTTTTTTCGTTTCAAGCGTCGGCCAAAGCTGTGTCGGTACGATCGCATCATATTCAATCGCATATCCTGCTCGCATCATTTCCACGTTTTCAAGCCCCGGAATCGTTGCGAGCATTTTTCTCTGTACGTCTTCCGGAAGGCTTGTCGACAGCCCCTGTACGTACACTTCCTGTGTATTGCGGCCTTCAGGCTCAAGAAAAATCTGATGTCTCGGCTTATCATTAAAGCGGACGACCTTATCTTCGATGGACGGACAATATCGCGGCCCCGTTCCTTTGATCATGCCGGAGTACATCGGTGAACGGTGCAGATTGTCGTCAATGATCTCATGCGTTTCCGGGCTTGTATACGTCAGCCAGCACGGAAGCTGGTCTGTAATATATTCCACCGTCTCATACGAAAAGGCCCGCGGCACGTCATCGCCAGGCTGGATTTCCGTTTTGCTGTAATCGATCGAATGGCTGTTCACCCGCGGCGGTGTGCCCGTTTTAAAGCGGACGAGGTCAAACCCGAGCTCTTCGAGATGCTCAGAAAGCTTGATCGAAGGCTGCTGGTTGTTCGGTCCGCTTGAATAAGACAAATCTCCAAGGATGATTTTTCCTCTCAAAAACGTACCCGTTGTCAGGACGACCGTTTTTGAACGGTATATCGCCCCGGTTTGAGTGACCACGCCGCGGCATTCGCCGTCCTCTATCAAAAGGCGTTCGACCATTCCTTGCAGCAAATTCAAATTCGGTTCATTTTCAAGCGTTTTTTTCATTTCATGCTGATATTGAAATTTATCGGCTTGCGCACGCAGCGCCCGTACGGCAGGACCTTTCCCCGTATTTAAAAGCCGCATTTGAATGTGAGTTTTATCAATATTTTTAGCCATTTCTCCGCCGAGCGCATCAATTTCGCGGACGACGATCCCTTTAGCAGGGCCGCCGACAGACGGATTACAAGGCATAAAAGCAACCATATCAAGGTTGATGGTTAAGACGAGCGTTTTTGCGCCTTGTCTTGCTGATGCCAAAGCCGCTTCAACACCGGCGTGACCGGCTCCGACGACGATGACGTCATATTGGCCAGCTTCATAGCCCATATGTTTCGTTCCTCCTTTATTTTCCTAAGCAAAATTGTGAAAAGAGCTGGTCGATCAGGCTTTCGTGCACGGCGTCTCCAATGATCTCCCCAAGAACTTCCCAGCATTTTGTTAAATCGATTTGTACCATATCAATCGGCACATCGTTTTCGATTCCCTCAAGAGCATCCGAGATGGCGCGCTTGGCCTCATGCAGCAGCGAGATGTGCCTTGTATTGCTGACATACGTAAGGTCGCCGCTTTCGATCGCTCCCGTGAAAAACAGCGACTGGATGGCGTCCTCAAGCTCGTTGATCCCTTCCTCTCTTAAAAGGGAAGTCGTGACGACAGGACGTCCGTCAGCCAATTCCTGAACGCGGCCGAGATCAAGCTTCTGTTCGAGGTCGGTCTTATTGACGATCACGATCAGATCCATGCCTTTTGTCGCGTCGAACAGCTTGATGTCTTCTTCTGAAAGCTCTTCACTGTAATTGAGGACAAGCAGAATCAAATCCGCTTCTTTTAATACCTGTCTTGAGCGCTCGACACCGATGCGCTCGACGATATCTTCCGTCTCGCGGATCCCCGCTGTATCGACAAGGCGCAGCGGTACGCCTCTTACATTCACATATTCTTCAATGACGTCGCGCGTCGTTCCCGGAATGTCGGTCACGATCGCCTTCGTCTCATGAACGAGGCTGTTCAATAGTGAAGATTTCCCAACGTTCGGCCTTCCGATAATAACGGTTGAGATGCCTTCTCTTAATATTTTACCTTGTTCTGACGTTCTAAGGAGCACTTCGATTTCTTCTTTGACTTTTGACGCCTTTTCAATCAGAAGTTTATGCGTCATCTCTTCGACGTCATCGTATTCCGGGTAATCAATATTTACTTCGATATGTGCCAATGTCTCAAGCAGCTCCGCCCTCAAACGTTTGATCAGAGAGGACAGCCTTCCTTCCATCTGATTCATGGCGACATTCATCGCACGGTCCGTTTTCGCCCTGATGAGATCCATGACCGCTTCGGCCTGGGAAAGGTCGATTCTGCCGTTTAAAAAAGCCCTTTTCGTAAATTCGCCCGGCTCGGCAAGTCTCGCGCCTTCTCTCAAAACGAGCTGTAGCACTTGATTAACCGTGACAATTCCGCCGTGGCAGTTGATCTCCACAATGTCTTCCCTCGTGAACGTTTTCGGCGCTCTTAACACAGAGACCATGACTTCCTCAACGACCTTTTCCGTTTCCGGATCAACGATATGCCCGTAATTTATCGTATGTGAATCAACAGTGCTCAAGCGTTTACCGCGCGGCCCTTTATACACTTTATCGGCGATCGAAAGCGCCTCAGGGCCGCTCATACGGACTATGGCAATCGCTCCTTCTCCCATCGGCGTTGAAATGGCAGCGATCGTATCCATGGCGTTCACCTCTCTTTTTCATTCCTTTATCTATTATCCCCATTTGCCGGGGCATCTTCCAAACATCATAAATCGATAAAAAATTTTATTGTAATCAAAATTTAAAGATAACATAGTTTCAATTGTAGTGGAAGCGAATTGAACCGTTATCCACAACTCGAAAAACCGTCATTATTTACTTTAACTTATCCACATGTGAATAACAATTAAATTTGTTTTTTATCAACAGCTTTCACCGAAAGAGGCCAGGCTTAAACCGATTTGCCTGACGAAAAAATGACTTTTCAGCATTTTGCGTGCACAAAAAACCGAAGTTCGTTTTGGTTGAACTTCGGTTTTTCTGCTATTGTTTTTTATATGAGATGACGAGGTGCCGGTTATGGTCTTCGCCCGTAGAGTATGTTTCGATTTCATCCGAGTAGCCTGAAAGTGTGTCATGAATCACTTTTCGCTCGCTTGAAGGCATCGGTTCAAGATGGATATCTTTTTTCTGCCTGCTCGCCTGGTCGGCCAGCTTTACAGCGAGCTGCCTCAGTGTTTCCTTCCGCTTGGCACGGTAGCCTTCGGCATCAACCACCGCTTGAATATAGCGGTCTGAATGGCGGTTAAGAACGAGCTGTACCAAGGTTTCAAGGGCGTTTAATGTTTGTCCCCTTTTTCCGATTAAAAGCGCCGTTTTGTTGCCCTTCAATTGGAACATCACCTTTTTCGGCTCCTCTTCAGCCGTCACTTCCGCTTGGATGCCCATGTTCAAAATCACGTTTTCCAAATATTGCTTCGCTTCTTTAACAGGGTCGATTTTTTCTCGAATGTTTACTACCGCAGGCTGATGACCGAATATGCCGAGAAATCCTTTTTTTCCTTCCTCTATAACGGCAATTTCAACATCATCTGCTTGAAGTTCCAGCTGTTTAAGCCCGGATTGCACTGCTTCATCGACGGTCCGTCCAGTAGCAGTCAGTTCCTTCACTTTTTCTTACCTCCGGATTTTTTTCCTTCAGCTGCGGCTTCCTGCTTCGCCGTCCTCATATCAGGACCTTTGATCAGGAACGTTTGGGCAATCATGAACAAGTTACCGACTACCCAGTACAGAGAAAGAGCCGCCGGGAAATTGATGGCAAATACCACGATCATGATCGGCATCAACCAAAGCATCATGGCCATCTGCGGATTTTGCTGCGCGTTTCCGGCCATCATCAGCTTCTGCTGGATGAAAGTGAACACACCCGCAAGAATCGGCAGAATAAAGTACGGATCGCGCTCTCCCAGGTCAAACCACAAAAAGCTGTGCTCTGCGATCTCGCGCGTTCTCATAATCGCATGGTAAAATCCGATTAAAATCGGCATTTGAATGATAATCGGGAAACATCCTGCAAGCGGGTTAACCCCGTGCTTCTGCATGAGAGCCATCGTTTCCTGCTGAAGTTTTTGCTGAGTTTTCTGATCCTTTGAACTGTATTTCTCACGAAGCTTCTGCATTTCAGGCTGAATGGCCTGCATAGCCTTCGTACTTTTCATCTGCTTGATCATAAGCGGTAAAATCAACAGTCTGATCAGGATGGTAACGATGATAATCGCAAGCCCGAAGTTATTGTTCGTCATTCTTGCAACATACGTAATCAGCTGTGACAAAGGGTAAACGATATAAGTGTTCCAAAATCCTTCACTTTCTGCAGTGATCGGCTGGTTTATCTGCGTACATCCGGCTAAAAGCGCGAGAACGCCGACCATGCTGAGTAATAATAAAATTCGCCTCTTCAACAACATTTCCTCCTAAATCTTCATTCTTCAACCGTTTTTTATGCGGTTATGATCTTCAAAAAAATACATACTTTCTCGTATTTTATCATCTTTCTCCCCGGAATGGGCGAGACTTTTCTGCACGAAAAGGAAGCGCTTAAAATGTGCGGCCGAAAGGCGCATGTTCCGGATCAAGACGGCTTGTTCGTTTTTTTTCGGTAAACAAACGACTTTCTGAAAAGGTGCTGCAAGCTTTTTTTCGTTTCTTCATATGTCAGATCAGCGGCTGGTTTTCTTGCAATGATAATATAGTCGTTTTCCTGTTTTAATTGATCACGCTCTTCTAGGATGACCTGGCGAATCAGCCGTTTTACCCGGTTACGGACGACGGCGTTCCCGATTTTCTTGCTGACCGACAGTCCGACCCGAAACTCTTTCGCATCAGGCTGTTGAAGCACATATAAAACATACTGCCGGTTTGCCATCGATTTCCCTTTTTTAAATACTTTTTGAAAATCCTCATTTTTTTTTAATCGATTTCGCTTTTTCATTTCTTCCTTCACTCCGATAACAAGCTGGCAAAAAGGGCCTGGTCATTCCTCTATGTAAAAAAGACCACTGACATTATTCAGTGGCCTAAGCTGATAATACTTTTCTTCCTTTACGGCGGCGACGTGCTAATACAAGACGTCCATTTTTAGAACTCATACGGCTGCGAAAGCCATGAACTTTACTGCGTTTGCGGTTATTTGGTTGATATGTTCTTTTCATGTATGACACCTCCCTCGAGGAATAGCTGTTAAAGACAGTCTAATTTATTATATTTGGATAAGCTGTTCATTGTCAACTTCACTTATGCATTTCTTTTTTGCACCATAATAGGATAACACAGATAAATCGACTCCGAAAGTCTATTTTCATTTTTCCTCAATTTTAGCTTAAAAGATTTTTTTGGAAGCGGGAAATTTATGTTCTTAATCGAAAAATAATCAATGTGGATATCTTTCGACTTTATTTTTCTCTATCCACAATCATTATCGACAACATTTTCACAAAACTAACCGCTGTGGACAAAAAATCTTCAACAGTTTGTATGCCGTGTGGATAAGTTCCTTTCAACCATTGCAACGTCTCACTTATTCTGATATTATATTTGTGTTTTAACTCTTGATAACAAATTGGCTGTCATCTCATTATCCACAAACTGTGGATAACTTGTGGAAAGTTTTTTCACAGGGTGTGCAGGAATTTGTCCACAACCTGTGAAAGATGTCGAAAAGACGTTTTTCTACTATATTATATGTTTTCAACATTTAATCAACGAATGGATCCATCCATTTGCTCTTTTTTTGTGTTCTATAACAGGTGCATTTTGCCTTGTAAAGGAGGGACGAACCCCAATTATGAAAAATATTTCGGATCTTTGGAATCAAGCCCTCGGGCAGATCGAAAAAAAATTGAGCAAGCCCAGCTTTGAAACATGGATGAAGTCGACAAAGGCTCATTCATTGCAGGGCGATACGCTGATCATCACTGCTCCGAACGAGTTTGCACGCGATTGGCTTGAATCAAGATACCTGCACTTAATCGCGGATACGATTTACGATCTCACCGGGGAAGAACTCAGCATTAAATTTGTCATTCCTCAAAATCAAAATGAAGAAGAATTCATGCCGAAATCTCCTATCAAAAAAATGTCGAAAGAAGACGAACCGGCCGATTTTCCGCAAAATATGCTGAATCCCAAATATACATTCGACACTTTCGTTATAGGCTCCGGAAACCGATTTGCCCATGCCGCGTCGCTGGCCGTGGCGGAAGCGCCTGCGAAAGCATACAACCCGCTGTTTATTTACGGGGGAGTCGGACTTGGAAAAACGCACTTAATGCATGCGATCGGACACTATGTCATCGAGCATAATCCGTCTGCAAAAGTGGTGTATTCGTCTTCAGAAAAATTCACAAATGAGTTCATTAACTCGATCCGCGACAATAAAGCGGTCGATTTTCGCAATCGTTATCGAAATGTCGACGTTCTTTTGATAGATGATATTCAATTTTTAGCGGGAAAAGAACAAACGCAAGAGGAATTTTTCCATACGTTTAATACCCTGCACGAAGAATCGAAGCAGATCGTCATTTCGAGCGACCGGCCGCCTAAGGAAATTCCGACGCTAGAGGACCGCCTGCGCTCCCGCTTTGAATGGGGATTGATTACGGATATCACGCCTCCCGATTTGGAAACAAGGATCGCGATTTTAAGAAAGAAAGCAAAGGCAGAAGGTCTCGATATTCCGAATGAAGTCATGCTGTATATCGCCAATCAGATCGACAGCAACATCAGGGAACTGGAAGGCGCTTTAATTCGCGTCGTCGCATATTCTTCTTTAATCAATAAAGACATCAACGCCGATTTGGCCGCGGAAGCTTTGAAGGATATCATCCCTTCTTCAAAACCGAAAATCATTACGATCAAAGACATTCAGAGAGTCGTCGGCCAGCAGTTCAATATTAAGCTTGAGGATTTCAAAGCGAAAAAACGGACGAAATCAGTGGCCTTTCCGCGGCAGATCGCCATGTACCTATCAAGGGAAATGACGGATTCATCCCTGCCGAAAATCGGCGAGGAATTTGGAGGGCGCGACCATACGACGGTCATCCATGCCCATGAAAAAATATCGAAGCTGCTGAATGACGATGAACAGCTTCAGCAGCAGATCAAAGAAATAAAAGAGCAGCTCAGGTAATGGGAAAGTGTGAATAACTTAAACATGGTCTTACACAGTCTGTCCACATGTGGATAGGCTGTGTTTCCTTTCGTTTTCAGCACTTATCCACAAATCCACAGCCCCTACTATTACTTCTGCTATTTTTATAAAACATAATAAATATAGATTCCCGCAAGGAGGATGATTATGAAGTTTACAATTCAAAAAGACCGTTTAGTCGAAAGTGTCCAGGATGTGTTGAAGGCCGTTTCTTCAAGAACAACGATCCCGATCTTAACCGGTATTAAAATCGTCGCTTCTGATGATGGAGTGTCTTTAACAGGCAGCGATTCCGATATTTCGATCGAATCGTTTATCCCGAAAGAAGACGGTGATTTGGAAATCGTAACAATTGAAAGGCCCGGAAGCATCGTTCTTCAAGCGCGTTTTTTCAGCGAAATCGTTAAAAAACTGCCGATGTCAACCGTCGAAATCGAGGTTCAAAATCAGTATTTGACGATTATCCGTTCAGGAAAAGCCGAATTTAACCTAAACGGATTGGATGCAAGCGAGTATCCGCTTTTGCCGCAAATTGAAGAGCATCATGCGTTTCAGATCCCAACAGATCTGTTAAAAAACCTGATTCGCCAAACCGTTTTTGCAGTGTCCACCTCAGAAACACGCCCAATCTTGACAGGTGTAAACTGGAACGTTGCCGGCGGTGAATTAATATGCACTGCTACGGATAGCCACCGTCTGGCGCTGCGCAAAGCGAAGCTGGATATCAGCGAGGACAGCTCATATAACGTCGTGATTCCGGGAAAAAGCTTGACTGAGCTGAGCAAGATTCTCGACGACCATCAGGAGCTCGTCGATATCGTTATCACCGAAACGCAAGTATTGTTTAAGACGAAGAACGTCCTGTTCTTCTCAAGGCTCTTAGACGGCAATTATCCTGACACCAATCGTCTGATTCCTCAGGAAAGCAAAACGAATCTGATCGTTAATACAAAAGAATTTCTTCAGGCAATCGACAGGGCGTCATTGCTGGCGAGGGAAGGGCGGAACAATGTGGTGAAGCTGTCCGCGGCCGCTGATGAGTCCATCGAAATTTCTTCAAATTCTCCTGAAATCGGGAAGGTTGTTGAAACGGTGAATGCCGAACAAATCGAAGGGGAAGACTTAAAGATATCCTTTAGTCCGAAATATATGCTGGATGCTCTTAAAGTTCTTGAAGGAGAGGACATTCATGTCAGCTTTACAGGCGCAATGAGACCTTTTCTGATCCGCACCCCAAATGATGATTCGATCGTTCAATTAATTCTTCCTGTCCGGACGTATTAATCTGAAATTGAAGAAAGCTGCCGGGTGAGTCCGGCGGCTTTCTTATTTTGCTGACAGAAAAGACGCTTTCGCTCCTATAGCGCTGTAACTTACCCCTTTCCTTCTTTCCCTGTTTTTTAGTACAATTAGATATTAGTGATATTGAAAGAGGTCGATAAAATGACAAAGACGGTGACGATTGATACAAACATGATTACCCTCGGCCAGTTTTTAAAATTGGCTGATGTCATTCAGTCGGGCGGAATGGCAAAATGGTTTTTATCAGAGCACGAAGTACTCATAAATGGCGAACCGGATAACCGCCGCGGCCGGAAGCTGTATGTCGGTGATACCGTGACGATTGAAGGGTTCGGTTCATTTCAGGTCGTCGGCTAAAGCAGGTGATATTGATTGTATATCCAAAATCTTACATTATCATCTTACCGCAACTATGAACACGTTGAGCTCGAATTTGAAAACAAAGTGAACGTGATTATCGGAGAGAATGCACAAGGCAAGACAAATTTGATGGAAGCGATCTACGTGCTTGCAATGGCAAAATCTCATCGGACCTCTAATGACAAAGAACTCATACGATGGGATCAAGACTATGCTAAAATAGAAGGTAGGGTCATTAAAAAAAACGGTCCTGTTCCAATCCAGCTCGTCATTTCCAAAAAAGGAAAAAAAGGAAAGGTCAATCATATTGAACAGCAGAAACTGAGCCAATATGTAGGCGCCGTTAACACGATCATGTTTGCTCCTGAAGATTTGAATCTTGTAAAAGGGAGTCCGCAGGTCAGGAGAAGATTTCTTGACATGGAAATCGGCCAAGTATCACCCGTCTATCTTCATGACCTTTCTCTTTACCAAAAAATCCTTTCACAGCGCAACCATTTCTTAAAGCAGCTACAAACGAGAAAACAGACAGATCAGACCATGCTTGACGTACTGACGGAACAGCTTACGGAATTCGCGGCAAAGGTTGTGATGAAACGGCTTCAATTTGTTGATCAGCTCGAAAAATGGGCTCAGCCCATCCACTCCGGAATTTCGCGTGGCCTGGAAGAACTGACGTTAAAGTATCATACGTCTCTTCACGTATCAGATTCGCCTGATTTGTCGAAAATGATCAATAGTTATCAAGAATCATTTTCTAAATTAAGAGATAAAGAAATTGAACGGGGAGTTTCTTTGTCCGGCCCTCATAGAGACGACGTTTTGTTCTACGTCAACGGCCGGGATGTCCAAACCTACGGTTCACAAGGGCAGCAGCGGACGACTGCATTATCTCTTAAATTGGCGGAAATTGATTTGATTCAGGAAGAGATTGGGGAATACCCGATTTTGCTTTTGGATGATGTACTGTCAGAGCTTGACGACTATCGGCAGTCTCACTTGCTCCACACCATTCAAGGGCGTGTTCAAACTTTCGTGACAACGACAAGCGTCGACGGAATTGACCATCAAACCTTAAACGAAGCAGGCATCTTTCGTGTTGCAAATGGCGCGCTATTGGACTGAAAAAATGGGGTGAGGGATTGTATATCCATTTAGGTGACGACTTTGTCGTCTCAACACGAGAAATTGTGGCTATTTTTGATTACAAGGCAAAGACATCGCCGATCGTTGAAGAGTTTTTAACAAAACAAAGCAAGCGGATTATCTCTTCAAGCAGCACACCGAAATCAATTGTCGTCACAGTTCAGACGATCTATTTTTCTCCTTTAGCCTCAGGCACGTTGAAAAAGCGGGCTCAATCCAAGCCGGAAATCGATTCATAAAGAATCTTAACTATAAATTTATTATGTTTGAAGAAAAGTGTAGGTGAATGTGCGTGGCAGCGGAACAGAATAACAATAACTACGATGAAAATCAGATACAGGTGCTGGAGGGCTTAGAAGCCGTCCGCAAGCGGCCCGGAATGTACATCGGGTCAACGAGCGGCAAGGGGCTTCACCATCTCGTATGGGAAATTGTCGATAACAGCATCGATGAAGCTTTGGCTGGCTATTGTACAGAGATCAACGTTGTCATTGAAAACGACAACAGCATCACGGTAAAAGACAACGGCCGGGGAATTCCGGTCGGCATCCAGGAAAAAATGGGGCGGCCTGCCGTCGAGGTCATCATGACGGTACTGCATGCCGGCGGTAAGTTTGACGGAAGCGGATATAAAGTTTCCGGCGGATTGCACGGCGTCGGAGCTTCCGTTGTCAACGCCCTTTCAACGGAGCTCGATGTAACGGTTTACAGAGACGGGAAAGTTCATTACCAGGAATACGAACGCGGCGTTCCAAAAGCCGATTTGAAAATCATCGGCGAGACGGACAGAACGGGAACGACGACCCATTTTGCTCCCGATCCTGAAATATTCACGGAAACGACTGTGTATGACTACGATACTCTTGCCACCCGCGTCCGCGAACTGGCGTTTTTGACAAAAGGCGTTAAAATCACGATTGAAGATAAGCGGGAAGGCCAAGAGCGCAAGAATGAATACTGCTATGAAGGCGGAATCAAAAGCTATGTTGAACACTTAAACCGTTCAAGGGAAGTGATCCACGAGGAGCCCGTCTACATCGAAGGTTCGAAAGACGGGATTACGATCGAAGTGGCGCTTCAATACAATGACAGCTATACGAGCAACATTTATTCATTTGCCAATAACATTCATACGTATGAGGGCGGAACGCACGAAGCCGGGTTTAAAACGGGCTTGACGCGGGTCATCAATGACTACGCCAGAAAGAACGGCATATTCAAAGACAATGATCCGAATTTAAGCGGGGAAGACGTCCGGGAAGGTTTGACAGCGATCATTTCAATCAAGCATCCGGATCCTCAGTTTGAAGGTCAGACGAAAACGAAGCTCGGTAATTCGGAAGCCCGCACCATAACAGACGCCCTGTTTTCAGAAGCATTGGAAAAATTCCTGCTTGAAAACCCCGATTCAGCGAAAAAAATCGTGGAAAAAGGAGTTATGGCGGCAAGAGCACGGATGGCCGCGAAGAAAGCGCGCGAATTGACGCGCAGAAAAAGCGCGCTTGAAGTGTCTAATCTTCCAGGGAAATTGGCCGACTGTTCTTCCAAAGATCCGTCGATTTCCGAGCTTTACATCGTTGAGGGTGACTCTGCGGGAGGATCGGCGAAACAAGGCCGGGACCGTCATTTCCAAGCGATTTTGCCTTTGCGGGGAAAAATTTTAAACGTTGAAAAAGCGCGCCTTGATAAAATTTTGTCAAACAATGAGGTTCGCTCTATGATTACCGCACTCGGCACCGGGATCGGGGAAGATTTCAACCTCGAAAAAGCCCGCTATCATAAAGTCGTCATTATGACTGATGCCGACGTCGACGGCGCACACATCAGAACCTTGCTTTTGACCTTTTTCTACCGATACATGCGGCAGATTATCGAAAAAGGATATGTCTATATTGCACAGCCGCCATTATACAAAATACAGCAGGGAAAACGCGTGGAGTATGCATATAACGACCAGCAGCTCGATGAGATTTTAAAAGAGCTTCCGCAAACTCCTAAGCCCGGCCTGCAGCGCTATAAAGGTTTGGGAGAGATGAATGCGACGCAGCTCTGGGAAACGACGATGGACCCTGAAACGAGAACATTGCTTCAAGTGACGCTCAAAGACGCGATCGATGCCGATGAAACCTTTGAAATGCTCATGGGGGACAAGGTGGAGCCGCGGCGGAACTTCATTGAAGAAAATGCCCGTTATGTAAAGAACTTGGATATTTAATGCAAGTAAGACCTTATTTTTGAAATAAGGTCTTTTCTAAAATAGAGCCTTTACAATTTCATGTGTATAAATTCAAGATTATTGATATAATGGAGAATAGCTTTATTCGTTGAAAGAGTATAAATACAAATCTACTCCCACACAACTCATGTAGATTCTCCAGGGAGGTTTTTTAATGAGTGAACAACAAAAGCCCCAAGTCCAGGAAGTCAATATCAGTCAGGAAATGCGCACGTCTTTCTTAGACTACGCGATGAGTGTTATTGTTTCCCGTGCGCTTCCGGATGTAAGAGACGGGCTTAAGCCGGTGCATAGAAGAATTTTGTACGCGATGAACGACCTCGGGATGACAAGCGACAAGCCATACAAAAAATCCGCGCGGATCGTCGGCGAAGTTATCGGTAAGTACCACCCCCATGGTGATTCTGCCGTGTACGAAGCGATGGTCAGAATGGCTCAGGACTTCAACTATCGCTACATGCTTGTCCAAGGTCACGGAAACTTCGGTTCTGTCGACGGTGATTCGGCTGCGGCCATGCGTTATACAGAAGCGAGAATGTCGAAAATATCAATGGAAATTCTGCGCGATATTAATAAAGACACGATCGACTACCAAGACAACTATGACGGATCAGAAAGAGAACCGATTGTCATGCCTGCCAGATTCCCAAACCTTTTGGTCAACGGTGCAGCCGGGATCGCAGTCGGGATGGCGACAAATATCCCGCCTCATCAGCTCGGCGAAATTATTGACGGGGTTTTGGCACTCAGCAAGAATCCTGATATTACGCTTGCAGAATTAATGGAAATCATTCCGGGGCCTGATTTTCCGACAGCCGGATTGATTTTGGGAAGAAGCGGAATCCGCAAAGCCTATGAAACAGGCCGCGGCTCGATTACGCTTCGCGCTAAAGCCCAAATCGAAGAAGCATCCTCAGGCAAACAGTCCATTATTATTACGGAAATCCCTTATCAGGTGAATAAAGCGAAGCTGATCGAAAAAATCGCCGATCTTGTCCGCGATAAGAAAATCGAGGGCATTACAGACCTTCGCGATGAATCAGACCGAAACGGAATGCGGATCGTCATCGAGCTGAGAAGGGACGCAAATGCAAACGTTCTGTTAAATAATTTGTACAAGCAGACGGCTCTTCAAACATCATTTGGCATCAATCTTTTGGCACTCGTCGACGGACAGCCGAAAGTATTGAGCTTAAAGCAGTGTCTCGGTCATTATCTCGATCACCAAAAAGTCGTGATCAGAAGGCGGACGGCATACGAGCTTCGCAAAGCGGAAGCGAGAGCCCATATTCTCGAAGGCTTGAGAGTGGCTCTTGACCACCTTGATGAAGTTATTTCCTTAATCAGAAACTCGCAAACGGCCGAAATTGCGAAAAACGGGTTAATCGAGACATTCTCATTAACCGAAAAACAAGCCCAAGCTATTTTGGACATGCGTCTTCAGCGTTTAACAGGACTGGAGCGCGAAAAAATTGAAGAGGAGTATCAAGAATTAATCAAGCTGATCGCCGAATTAAAAGCGATTTTAGCAGACGAAGAAAAAGTTCTTGAAATCATCCGGGAAGAGCTGACAGAAATTAAAGAGCGCTTTAATGATGAGCGCCGGACGGAGATCGTCACATCCGGTCTTGAGACGATTGAAGACGAAGACCTGATTACGAGAGAAAACATCGTCGTCACGTTAACCCATAACGGCTATATCAAACGCCTGCCTTCTTCCACTTACCGAAGCCAAAAACGCGGCGGAAAAGGAATTCAGGGAATGGGAACAAATGAAGACGATTTTGTTGAACATCTGATCTCCACATCGACCCATGATACGCTGCTCTTTTTCTCAAACAAAGGGAAAGTCTACCGTGCGAAGGGTTATGAAATTCCTGAATTCGGACGAACGGCGAAGGGAATTCCGATCATCAACCTTCTGGAAGTCGATAAAGGGGAATGGATCAATGCGATCATTCCGGTGACCGAGTTTGACGATGAGTCATATTTGTTCTTTACGACAAAACACGGCATCTCAAAACGGACCCCGCTTTCTCAATTCGCCAATATTCGCAACAACGGTTTAATCGCCTTAAGCCTTCGCGATGAAGATGAACTGATGGCTGTCCGCCTGACTGACGGCAATAAGCAGATCGTCATCGGAACGAGAAACGGTCTCTTGATCCGGTTCCCTGAAAGCGATGTGCGGCAGATGGGAAGAACCGCTGCCGGTGTTAAAGGAATCACGCTCACAGACGACGATATCGTTGTCGGCATGGAGATTCTCGAAGAGGATGCCGATGTCTTGATCGTAACCGAAAATGGATACGGAAAACGGACGCCTGCTTCAGAATACAGAACACAGAGCCGTGGAGGAAAAGGCTTGAAGACGTGCAAGATCACGGAAAATAACGGACCTCTTGTTACGGTGAAAGCGACAAGAGGAGAGGAAGATTTAATGATCATCACCGCCAGCGGCGTGATCATTCGGATGGACATCAATGACATTTCCGTTACCGGCCGTGTTACGCAGGGTGTGCGCCTCATTCGGTTAGCGGATCAGGAGCATGTATCTACCGTAGCCTTGGTCGAAAAAGATGAAGAAAATGAGACAGAAGAAGATGAATCATAAATGAAAGTGCAGCCTTGTGGCTGCGCTTTTTTTATCTTTTCTTCCGATAGATTATGTGTTATAATCTTTTTTGGTCGCGAGTGAAAAGATGAAAATAAACTTTTTTTAAAAAAGTGTTGACCGCTTGTCTATTAAATGTTATATTTAAGTGGTCGCCTTGAGAGCGGCAACGAAGTTCTTTGAAAACTAAACAAGA
>NZ_LECW02000044.1 GCF_001042475.2 Bacillus glycinifermentans | reverse complement strand
TTTCGCCTTTATAGAAAACGTGCGGGATCGAATCAATATCCTCAAGCTCAATTTGTAGCAAAGGTGGCTTATTCAGCGGTTCTGCTTCCAGACTATTTAAATCGCCTTTTGGAATAGCCTCTCCATCGAGAAGTACAGTTCCCCCATATTTGTGGCCAACATAATTCACATCTTCTCTCACAGCAGAGAATGAATCTGGTTCTTCCCTCACAAATCCTGTTAACAGCACACCAAGCTTATGAAGCCTTTTAACAGCATCCTTTGGTATGCCTTCATCACAAACGACATTATAAAGCCCATCGACTTCTGATCCGTCTACATATCCAATAATATTAAGGTCCGGATGTTCTACCTGGTAACATCTCGCTACCTCTCTTTTTGTCAGGACAGGATAATTATTCTTTCTCGCAAACTCTAATAGTGCAGTTGTTTTACCGAGGCGCCTTTGTCCCTGTCTTACAAAAATAAACTCATTCTTTTCTGCTGCCTTTTCCAACAAGTCTGAAATGCTCATATGCGCCAAGTTCAATTCAAAGCTCATAGGTCAATCCCTCCCTCAAATAAAAAACGCCCTCCCATTTGGGAAAGCGTCTTTTTTTATCATCTATGTTAATTTTCATTTCCTACTAATTCATTGTATTCTTCCAGCCATTCAGTAGGTATACTCTTATTAGCTTGTATATATCTCATGATAGCGCCACTTAATTCTTCTGCCCTTTGTTCATCATGAATGAATCTCGGTTTCACCCCAATAGGTGGCTTTTCATCTATCATCG
>NZ_LECW02000043.1 GCF_001042475.2 Bacillus glycinifermentans | reverse complement strand
ATAAAACGAAAGAGGGCGCCAATAGGCGCCTTTAATTTTATAATTTTAGCCAGTTTGCGAGCATCTTGTCTTTTGATTTAAAATCTTTTGCGATTTGCGCCAGATAACCGCTGATCTCCTCTAAATCTGAAATCGTATCCTGCAATGACGCGATATAGGCCGCTTCGGCATCGACATCGTAAAACAGCGGATTCCCTTTTTTATCAAACGACTGCGCCAAATCATTCAGCGTATTGTTTACATCACCGAGCGTAAGCTGATCGTATAAGCCGTGACCGACCTGGCGATAGGTATCGTATTTCAAATCGCTTATCGCAGCGTCATGTTCCTGGTAGGCGTTTTCCGCTTCTCTTTTCATCGTACGCAGGTCGTTTATAATCGCATTTACTTTTTCCGCAAGCTGCTTAGCGACTTCGGGGGTGACTTTAATCGCGCCGCTCCCTGATGCCACTTCAGCCGGCAGCATTGCTTTTAAATTTTTATCGTAGACGAGTTCATCGCCGTCTATATTCTTAATATTACCGTCTTCGTCGAAAGAGAAATTATTGCTGCCGACCCAATGCGTATCAGGCATCCCCAAGATTGCTGTCTGAAAGAAGTACGCAGCGTTTTCGCCAATTTGATCAGTTACTTTGCCTCGCATTCTCATTTCGCGCATAGCATTCGATACAGCAGGATCTTTTGTATATATCGTCGTTCCATTGTGGCGGTCGTACTCATTCCACCAACCGGCTCCGATCATATCATCCGGATTTACGATCGACTTTACATACCGGTTGTATTCACCGTTATTGATTTCCTTTTGCTTTTCTTCTGAATGCAGTTTTACAATCGATGGGCTGTTAAATGAAACAGCGTAAATATCATTGTTGACCGCGCTGTATTCTGCCTCTGCGCCACCAAGCGAGTGTCCGGTCGTTGAAACAATCGTCGAGGTGCCTTTATACTTTTGTTTGACTTCTCTAACCAATTGATCGGCTTGGTCGATTTGCGTCGTCTTTGTAATCACTTTATAGTTTCCAGACTCCATCATCTGGAGTTGCTCCATTGATCGAGTATATACCCCAAGCGTTTTTGACGTATCTTTCGCACCTTTTTCGACAATGTATTCTGTCTCTTTTTTAGGGTCCAATCCGATGGCGACATTTTCAGCGTCCGCTTTCGCGCCGTCTGCTTCGAGATCTTTTGAGAGATCAGTGCCTGCGAAGGCTACGACGACGTTTTTCGGGTTGTTTGATTTAACCCATTTGCCATTCTTATTTTCGGCTTGAGAGAAAACGAATGCATCTAAACCGGTATCTGTATCCTGTTTAACTTGTTCGATGTACCAATAAGAGGTTTTATTGATTTTATATGGTTTTTTATATTTTATGTGTAATTTCAGGGTCTTATAGTTGTATGAAGCCCTGCTCAAATTAAAATACTCTTCATCAGAAACATTTGGTTTTCTTACATTTTTTTGTTTTGTCAACGTATACTTCACCTTTCATATAATGTAAAATAAAGAAAGAAAGGATGATCTGTTTGAGAAAATACATTATTATCCTATTGGTTATGATTATAGCAGTTGGGGGTTTTTTCGTGAAGCATCAATACGATAATCATAAAGCCGAACAAAAATTAGTAGAAGAAGCAAAAGAGGAAATGAGAAGTTATTTGAAAAAAGACTATAAAAATGTGTCGGAAGTTCATTTTTCTAAAGACTATAACATCGATCCAACGGGCGGTGTAGAAGTATCCGGCTACATAAATAACGATAAAGAAAAAGAGTTTTCAGGTATTTACGATCCAACAAACAAGAAAATAGGAATTTCTGTTGTAAACGCAGAAGAAAAATAGCCCGCTCAAATCGAGCCGGGCCTTTCTCGTTTTATATGCTCTTTTTCATTCCGCATCTACGGCACTCGCGAAGAAATATCCCGTCCTTCACCGAACTTTTGAACAGTGTATAATCGCAGTTGTCGCAGCGGCCATGATGAGCGTCCGGATACTCTTTGTAGTCGTATATTTTCGTCGTGTCGTATCCCTTTGTTTCGTATTCCATTCGTCCTCAACCTCCGACTAATAGGATACGACATTAGCTCGGGGGATTCAACGCCGTAGACAACGATTTTCCCACGAAATTAAAGCGTAGGAGCCGCCGGAATCTGTTGCGGGTATATTAGGTATCGGCGGCCGCTTAACGCCTGATTTCGTGTGTTATTCGATAACCTTAATCGCCTTAAATCCGCTGCCATTTTCGTATTGATCCTTCGTAAAAGTAACGCTGATCCGATCGCCTGGCTTTGCGTCTGTGGCTGCCGGATCGAAACTAAAGCCGCCGTCATCCGCTGAAACCGCGTAATCTTTTCCTTCGACAATGTACTCGCGTTCAACCGTTTGTTGGGCGTCTTTGGCTTCCGCAGCCATGTCGTCAGCCACACGATAAGCTATATCGACGTCTTCGTTTTATTCATCGTCATTACCTCCGTGTTTGGTTGCGATTAGATAGCCGAGACATGTCAGCGCCGTATTAAACCCGATCTGATACGCCCTGCCAGCGTCTTTAAACGTTGCAATAGGGCGCTCATATAGATCGAGAAGTTGTTCGGCCTGCTGCGGTCTTAATGGCGGTGTGTCCGACCACAAACGTTTTACATAAAGCGTCATTTCCGATTCCTCCCCGATCTAAAGAATAGAAGCGCGATGAAAACGATCGCTGATCCGAGGCCAACGTAGTCCAGGACGGACAGCCGGCCGAAGTTCATATCCGCAATCCAGGCGAGCAAGACGACAACTAACAAAATTTCGGTGGTATCAATTCGTTTCACTCGTGTTATAATTGATTGACAAGGGGCGAGATGCCCCTCGGTGTTATAATCGGCGACGGCGATTCTTGGGAGGAACCCGTCGCTCCTTACTTTCGGCTTCTTTTCGCATCTTGCGGAGTTCAAGACCGAGCTTGATAATTCCGAGCCAAGATGCGGCGATTGCCGAAAGCTTCATTACGGTGTCAATCAATTACGTTCACCTCCTTTCTATACTCTTATTATACGCTAGCGTATAGAAGAAGTCAAGTGAATTTGCGGAAAAATATTCTCCGGCGTATAATTAACGCAGAGGTGATTCGATGAACATAACGGTTAAACCACGTTTGCAAGCGATCCTAGATGAAAAAGATTGGTCGCAATCAGAATTATCGAGAAGAACCGGCGTGCCACAACCGACTATTTCACGCTTTGATTCCGCGGAAAGACATTACGATTGGCACGTATTTGCCATCGCGAAGGCGCTCGGAGTAAATGTCGAGGAGTTATTCGAGGTGAAGATCGAAGACGCTGACGAATGATTGGCGTCTATTTCTTCGTGTTATTATCGTATATTTATACGTTTATATGAATAATAATACGATAGATATGACGGTGAGAGGTCGGGTGATTATCGGCATATTCTCAATTAGAATAACGTAATTGATAATGAACACGACTTTATTCGTACAAATCGGCCAAAAACACGACTTTATTCGTACATGAGAAAATGGGGTTCGTGCTTACAGCCGCAAGGGATACAGCGATTTTGAGTGCGGAATTACTTCTTAGTCTTCTGAATTCGAAGACTAGCGGGAACTACGTTTCACTCCGTCCCGCAGAAACGCAATCATGTATATTGTATAAATAATTGTATCGCGATAAAGGTCTTAATAATATCCGCGGACACGTAGGAGCGTAAGCGACGGAGTGGACGCTATGTTTTAAAACATACGAAAATATTCCGTTAATATATCAACTTTTACACGCGTAGTTGTCTATACGTTATGAGAAGGACGCTACAACTACGGAGCAACAACGGGCACTAGCCGCACACTTGGCGTCCTTTTAGTACATATTGCGGCGATATAAACGGAGGTGTTCTCGTATGAAGTACGTAGTATTCAGCGACTATTGTGACGCTAGCCAAGCGATCTACAACAATTACGAAGATGCTCTCGCCGATTTCAAAGAGCGGACCACTGACGAAGCTTATAACGGTGTTGATGCGTACATTTGCGCAGTCATTGACGAACATAAAGCGGAATAGCATAACGATTTTCACGCGCAAATCACACGAAATCAGACGTCTTAGCCTTCGCCGAGGGTATTCGGTAGGGTAACGGTTAGAAACGCTAATTTCGTGTAATTTTATACGTACCGGGCGCGTACCTCCTTACACGGGTCATTGAAAACCGCGCGAAATAAGAGGCAAGCGTTCGGAGCGCTTAACCTGACAAGAGCAACAGAAACGGCCTCGCGGAAGGATTATAACCGGTCTTGCCTTCCGAAAAACCACGTCGCCCAGTCTTGAGGCGGCGGGTGTTAATAACGCAATCAGAACGAGGCTTCCGTCATCACGGCGGGGGTCTTTTTGTGCTTGCGTTTTTAGCGCAGCAATAACGAAAAAGGAGACGATGTGAATGGCGGAATCAAAGCGCGAATCAATCGGCAAAATTAAAATCGACTTGGATGTGTCCGACGCGATAACCGGACTCAAGGCGGTTCAACGCGAAGCAAAGGCGGCGACTAAGGCGCTGGCTGAATTTCAGGACCTAGCTGAACGGCTCGGTGAGAAACCGTTAGCTGACGGTTGGGAGACGGCCCGATCATTGCGGTCTATATTCGATAGGTTAGACGAAGAGCCTACCGTTTATCTGGTCGGAAAGGAAATTCGAAGGAGGAGCGCTGATGAGCGGTAAAATAACCGTTAAACTTACCGCAGGCGATGAATACGACGAACAGCTCGATCAATTGCGCCAAGCCTTTTTCGCTCTGTCCGACGGCCCTAAACCGAAAGAGAAATGGCGATGCGCTCTCGTTGTAGGACGGACCGTTAGCGAAGCCAAAACGATGTGGAAACGTGTGAAAACGAGGTATCCGAACTATAAGTACACGCAATTTGTATCGCGTAATCCTTACGTACTGGACGGCATAAATCCGGAAAACATATCGCTATTTATGCTGCCAGGTTGCGCAGATAATCCGATTGTAAACGATCGGCATTTTCGATGGGTTATCGATAATGCAGCCGAAGTTATTTACGTTGAGGAGGGGGCGGATGAGTAACGTTGTAGCGCTGAACAACAGAGACCAACCAGACCGCAAGCCAATGCCGAATGACAAAGCCGCGCTCTTAGACAGTCCGCAAGGGTTCGAGGTATATAGCCGTGAGCTTATGCGCAAGGTATTTCCGCGTTTGATTAACGAAGCTTATGATGTAGTCTATGCGGACTACAAACGAAAGCCTGAGATACGCGATGTGGTGGCGTTTTACTTTCTGTTGCAGTCGTATATCGACGGTAACTATACGCGCAGTGACGGAAGCCTTAACGATAGGTTCGGCGCTTGCTTCTTAAACTACGAAACTATTCAGCAGCACCTTCGTGTCGATCGTAACCGGATTAATCTGCTGGCCGCGATCTTAGAGACTAACGGGATCATACGGACGACCGGACATTACGAAGGGACAAAGCGTTTCAAGTGGTACTTTCCGTCGTTCTGTCCGCACATAACTGACGATGGATATATCGTTAATGAGTTCGGCGAAACGGTGCGACCGGACTTTAGCGTGTACTTGCCGAAGCGTCGCAGAAAGGAGCGTAATTAGGTGGCGTTAAAATGGTCGTATAAAAGGAGAGAAGAGTTCGCTGATTTAAGCGCAAGGAAATGCGCTCACTGCGGAGTAGAAGGACTCGTTAGTAAGCGTGAAGCTAACGGTAACGAAAGCCTAACGTACAATATCGATCATATTATTCCGCAAGCGAGTGGCGGTACAGATGACATCGACAATCTCCAGCTACTCTGTCGTCCGTGTAACGCTGCTAAAAGCGCATTGAATACCGAGGAGTTCCCGAGCCATTACGATTGTAAGCACGAAGTGGAGCGCATGAAGATCGAGCTAGAAGAAACAACCGGTTTAGATAACGAGTATATAGAACGCATGCTACGCACCTTCAGTATTAAGGATCGGTATCACGTTCTATCCAAGCTGTTATAAACGTTGCTATGACGCATAGTATGCCTAGGACATACGATCGCTAGTATGCGCAAGACATACGATGGATCATCTGCACAGGGCGGACTGTAAAAAGAGAAAGAAGTAAAAGAGCAATACGTAAAAGAGAAACAAATAATAGCGATCTATTCGCTGCGCTCATACGATACGCAGATATTGGTAATCTATTAAATACATTATCGCGATAAAGAACTTATATAAAAGATAAAGACAAAGTGCAACGATATTGGTGGGGCGCGTCGGATTGGTAAATCACCGTAGAGTGATTGACACTTTAGTATGTGAAAGGAGGGATGACGTTGGCTAATCCGATTAATGCTGCGCTTAATGCGGTCGAGTATATACGTAGTAAGTACGGCAGTACGTCCGGCAGTACGTCCGTATCTACTAAGCCTTATACCGGCTATGTAACGCCTATCACGTTTACTACAGCGAAGCGAGAGAATTACGTTAAGGTAAAGCTTCCGGGATACAGTACGGAAGAAGAACGGGAGGCAACGAAAAGCGTCATATCCGGACTAATGAACGATGGAGCTAACGAGTTTATCTTTGCGGTAAATGACGATGGAGGATTAGAAGTACGCTATAAACGGAAGGAAACGGAGGGATAGCGTTGGAGGTCAAACCTAAACCGAACTTACTAACGATAGAACTAACGGATGAACAATCGATACCGCGCGTTGTATATAAGGGCGAAGAGATTACCGGCCGTATTGCGGTAGACTTCGAGTGGCGGACTAAAAACGATAAACAGATCGGTGGTACTTATTTCCGTATCAAGCACGCCAATACATGTACTAAGCTTCCGGTAACAGAGACAAAGGAATTGTGCGTAGGAGAGAAGGCCTGTGAATAGAGAACGTAAGCAGCGCTATAGATACCTACGAGAGCAACGAAGAGAACGCGACTATGAGCTTGGACTTATACAACTGGCTGGCCGTCCGTTCTGTAAGCCTAGATTAATACGACTGGGTCCAGCGTTAACCTTAACGCGATTCATGGCGGGTGCAAGGCGATGAGTAACTACTATGACAAACATAAGCGCGATCCCGAAGCACGAGCGTTCTATAAGTCTACAGCCTGGGCTAAGTGCCGGGCCTTAGTACTCAAGCGCGACCATCACCTGTGCCAAGACTGCCTCGCTAATAAAACGATCACTAAAGCCGAGACCGTGCACCATATAAAGGAGCTGAGAGACTACCCTGAATTAGCTTTAGATGCATCAAATTTGATCAGTCTCTGCAATTCCTGCCACAATAAACGCCATCCAGAGAAGGGACAGAAAAGCGCCAAAACAGAGAAGAAACAGAGAAAAATTAGGGTCATAAAGACAGAGGCTAACCCTGAACTATAGCCCCCTCCCCTCAGGACTAAAAAACAAAAACACAAGGGACCGGCGGGCCCCCTTCGCTTGTTGCGCGACCAGAAATTTTACATTAAAGGGGGGTCTCCCCGAATGAAAGGAGTGTTTTAATGGCGGTACCGACAGCGAAAAAAATCCGGGAATATCTCGGAGACAGATACAAAGAATCGGATGAAGAACTGATCGAACTTTACGTCGACACTCATAAGTTTTACCGCCGACTAAAAAAGGAAGTAGCCGAAAACCCTTTAATGATGCGGCATACGAACAAAGCAGGCGCGGAAAACCTCGTCAAAAATCCGTTAGCGATTGAGCTTACGAAGACGGTGACGACGTTAAACAATCTTCTGAAATCGCTCGATCTTACGCCGGCACAGCGCAAAGAATTAAACGCGGGTGGTGGTGAAAATGACGACGATTACGACGAATTCTAGCCCTACGGAGCTCGAAAAATGGTTCGAAAACTGGCTAAAAACGCAAAAAATGGCCGGATTTATATGCGAAAAACCGGCCGAAAATCTACTTACAACCTTTTACGCGGAGAAAGTTGTTGCGGGAGAAATTAAAGCAAGTCGGAAAAATGTTTTGGCGTGTAAACGTCACCTGCGAGACTTGGAGCGCGCTGGTACTGACGAATTTCCTTACGTATTTGATATCGAAAAAGGACACCGACCAATTCGGTTCATTGAAAAGTTTTGCAAACCGTCAAAAGGTGATTACGCCAACCTAACGCTTCAGCCGTGGCAACATTTCGTAATCGGCTCACTCTACGGGTGGGTGCATCGTGATACCGGGTTGCGGAGATTTCGCGAGGGTCTGGTTTTTATTGGCCGTAAAAACGGTAAAACGACGATGATTAGCGGATTAGCAAACTTTGCGATATCAAAAGATAACGAACCGGGGGCGCGTGTTTACGTTTTAGCCAACTCGAAGCAGCAGGCTGGTGAACTTTTCGATGAAAGCCGGGCGATGGTTCAGAAGTCGCCAGCACTTCGGAGAAATATGAAGGAAAACCAAAAAGGAATATTCGATATGAAGTCTTTGAGTCGTATTGAGCCGAGAGCATCCGATAGTAAAAAGCTTGACGGACTTAATACTCACCTCGGCATTTTTGATGAGATACACGAGTTCCAAGGATTTAAGCTGATAAACGTAATCAAGCGCTCCTGGTCTGCGCGGAGACAGCCGATGGTTATTTATATTACGACCGCAGGGTACGTTTTAGACGGCCCGTTAGTTGAATATTACGAAGTTGCTTCCGATGTTCTTGAAGGATCGAATGAACAGGACCGAAAATTCTACTTTATTGCGGAATTAGACGACGAAAAGGAGATAGATCAGCCGACTGAATGGATAAAAGCGAACCCGAATATGGGGGTAACGATGAAGCTTCCGACAATGGTTCAGGATTACCGGTCGGATCGCGACATCCCGCAAGAGAGAAACGACTGGATTACGAAGCAGTTTAATATGTTCGTGGATAACGGCGAGCAAAGCTTTGTAGACTTCGAAGTTATAAAACGTAATAACAAATATCATGATATCGAAGAACTGCGCGGCATGAGATGTATCGGCGGCTTCGACTTATCACAAACGGAAGACTTTACGAGCGCGTGTCTGGAATTTATTTTGCCGGATAATCGCGTTTTTGTTTTGTCTCATTCATGGGTTCCGGCGGCAAAAGTCGAGAAAGATAACGAGAAAATACCGTACCGAGAGTGGCAAGATGACGGATATTTGACGATTATTCCGGGCGAATACGTGGAATATGAGTACGTTTACGACTGGTTCGTTGAAATGTCGCGCAAATATCAGATCGATAAGATCACGTTTGACCCGGCGAATGCAATGCGGTTGGTTCACGATCTTCAAAACTACGGATTCCAAACGGAGGTCGTGCGTCAGGGTTATATTACGCTGAGTGATCCGTTAAAACACATCAAAGAATTACTGCTTGACGGGAACGTCGTTTATAACGAGAACAAGCTTTTCACATGGTATCTAAACAACGTCAAGCTCGTCGAAGATCGGAACGGTAACTGGTTGCCGACTAAACAAACGAGGTACCGGAAAATCGATGGCTTTGCGGCTTTTCTGAACGCACATACACAGGTTTATCTCGATATGACGAAGCCGGTTGAGGGCGGAAGCGTCGGATTTATCTCAATTAGCGATCTATTAAACGGTTAGGAGGTGAGAAATTGGGCTTTTGGAGCAATGTTCGGAATTTTTTTCGCAAACCATCCGATGTCAAGGCGGAAACGAGAAGAGATCTAACACACTGGTTTATTCCTCGTGCTACTATTCTAGGAAATTACGGAGAACATGCGCTAGTTGACAACGAAACGGTTTTCTCGGCTGTGTCGCGATTATCAAACACAATGTCAAGCCTACCGATCAAGGCGTATAAAAATTATCAACCGATTGAGTCTCAGGCTTCCGAGCTTCTGACATACGCGCCGAATCATAACATGACATCCGGGCAATTTATCGGCCTTTTGGAGACGCATCGGGCCGTATATGGCAATGCTTACGCAATAAAACGGTACGGAATGCGCTATGAAGTCGTCGGATTAGAGGTTTTGGATCCTTCGAGAGTGCAGCCGGTGATTGAAGAGACTACTCGTGAACTTTGGTACGAGATTTTAGGAGACAACGGAAATTATTTCGTTCACAACATGGACATGATTCACGTTAAATATACGTCGGTAGACGGGTTGAAAGGAATCTCACCGCTAAAGGTTCTGCGGAACGCTCTCGACTTTGATCGCGACGTCCGGCTGTTCAGTCTCGAACAAATGGACGGAGCAAAGATATCGTTCATTCTGGAATTGGCGAATCAGCTCGACGATACACGCAAAGAAAGGATGTTAGAGAACTTTAAAAGTTTCTATAAAGACAACGGAGGCCTCTTAATTCAGGAACCGGGGGTAAAAATACGCGAATTAAAGAAGGAATTCATCGATACAAAGGCGTTTGAGGTCGAAAAAGTGACACGTTCAAGAGTCGCGCAGGCCTTTAATATTCCGTTGTACATGCTTGGCGAGACACAAGGCAGCGTCTCCAATATGGAGCAGCTTTATATCGATTATGTACAAGGCACGCTAATGCCTATCGCAACTCAATACGAAAAAGAATTTAACCGGAAGCTGCTGACCGAAAAGGAACGCAAGTCCGGTTATTATTTTAAGTTCAGTATGAACGCGTTACTGCGTGGGGACATGCAGACCCGCGGTAATTTTTATCAACAAGGTATCCGGAGCGGCTGGTTTAAGCCGAATGAGGTGCGTGCGTGGGAGGATTTGCCGCCAGAAGAGGGCGGAGATACGCTTTATTTAAGCAAAGATTTATTCCCAATCGACCAGGTTGCGCAACAGAAAATAACATCGGCGGATGTACCGACGCCTCCAACGTTAGAAATTAACGAAGGTGATAACGAAAACTCGAAAGGAGGTGAGGACGATAAAGAAGTTCTGGGAAATCAAAGCGGCGAAGAATGACGCTAAAACAGGCGAGATTTACATTTACAGTGAAATCAGTTCGGCCCAGTTCTGGGGTGACGAAGTGACTGCGCAAACTTTCAAGGAGGATTTAGACGGACTTGGCGAAGTTTCTGCGCTAAATATCTATATCAATTCGCCAGGTGGCTCTGTTTTCGAAGGGAATTCGATCTACAACATCATAAAGCGGCACAAAGCCCATGTTAACGTCTACGTCGACGGGCTGGCTGCCTCTATCGCAAGTGTCATCGCAATGTCCGGTGACACTATTTTTATGCCCGCAAACGCGATGATGATGATTCATAATCCGTGGACTGTTGCGCAAGGCAATGCGGAAGAACTCCGCAAACAAGCCGACGACATGGATCGCATTCGCGAAAGTCTTATCGAAGCTTACCTCGAAAAAGCAGGCGGAAAACTCGATCGTGATCGTTTGATCGAACTTATGGACGCAGAAACGTGGCTGTCGGCGCAAGAATGCCTCGATTTAGGGCTGTGCGATTCTATCGAAGCTCCTAGCGCTGCCGTTGCGAAAGTAGACACGCAGTTATTTGCGAAGTACCGGAACACTCCGGAATCACTTCTTAATCAGACGAAAGAGGACGAAAAGCAGGCGGAAAAAGAGCGCCTGTTCCGTGAGCAGCTTATCGCGGAAGCACAAACGAATTTACTAAAACTTCAAAACGGGGGAATCATTTAATGGAACTATTTGATCTGAAGGCAAACTTAAACACTGTAGGTACACAATTAGCATCGGTTGAAAAAGAAATCATGAACAAAGCAGCCGACCCTAACGCTTCTATCGACGAAGTACGGTCTCTAAAACAAAAAAGAGACGATCTTAAAGAACGCATGGATATCCTGCAAAATCAACACGATGCTTTAGAGCAGGAACAAAAAGCTAAAATTCAAGCAAGCCTTGAAAAAGCAAAAGCAGGCGCGTCTGCTGGACTTAACAGCGAAGATCCAAAAGTTAAGAAAATTTCTGCTAAAGCTGGATTAATCCGTGCAACAATGCGAAAAGAAGTACCGGCTCCTGAGGTACGTGCTGCGTTAGGAGATAATAACGGAACAGGCGGGGAAAAACTCCTTCCTAAAACAGTTTCGGAAGAACTTATTCACGAACCTTTTGTAAAGAATCCGTTGCGTGAGCTTTCAACGTATACGAGTGTAACAAATCTCGAAATCCCTAAAGTTGATTTTTCCCTTGACGATGATGACTTCATCCAAGACTTGCAGACTGCTAAAGAACTTGAAGTAGACGGAGATGTAGTTACTTTCGGACGTCGCAAATTCAAAGTCATGGCAAAAATCTCCGAAACTATTTTGGCAGCTACTGATACTGATCTGGTCGCTACAGTTGAGCGCGCTTTACAATCCGGCCTAGCTGCAAAAGAGAAAAAAGTTTCTTTCGCAGTAACACCGAAACAGGGAGAAGAGGAAATGTCCTTCTACGCTGCCGGAATTAAGCAAGTATCTGCGGAAGATAAATATAAAGCAATCAAAAAAGCTATTGCTGATCTTCCGGAGGACTTCCGTGAAAACGCAAAAGTAATGATGACATACGCAGACTATCTCGAAATCATTGAAACTTTGGCTAATGGAAGTGCAACTCTTTACGGTGCACAACCGGAACAAATCATCGGTAAACCAGTTGAATTCTGTGACGCTGCGGTTGATCCTATCGTCGGTGACTTCCGTTACTCTCACTTCAACTATGATCCAGCGATCACTTACGAAAGCGATAAAGACGTTAAAACTGGCGAAAATGTATTCGTTCTTACTGCGTATTTCGATCACAAAATTAAACTGAAATCTGCATTCCGTATCGCTAAAGTAGACACTACTCCCTAAAGCACCCCAAGGGCTAAAGGCATCTTCGACTGACTCATCGGTGTCCCTAAGTTGGGATGCCGTAGCCTTTGCTGGGGGAATCAAAGAATACGAAATCTTTAGGGACGGGGTTTCCGTCGGGACCCGCGTTGGCACGTCGTTTAGTGAGAGCGGTTTAAAACCGGAAACTACGTATAAATACCAAGTACGGGCGATCTCAATGGCGGGTAATCCGTCGGAGCTAAGTAACGAACTTTCCGTTACGACAAAACCGACGCCTGTGCCTGATCCGGAAAGCATCAGCGTCAGCCCATCGTCTAAAACATTGAACGTAGGTGAGACGCAGCAAATTACCGCAACAGTATCGCCAAGTGGAGCTGACCAAGGCGTAACATACACGTCGAGCAACACGTCAGTCGCAACGGTGACGAGCTCTGGAAAGGTAACTGCGGTTGCAGCCGGATCTGCTACGATTACTGTCAAATCGAAAGTTAAGACAACGGTTAAGAATACCGTAACGATCACTGTTGTCGAACCAACACCATCTGGCGGTGAGTAAATATGAAAATCACTCCCGATGAGGTAAAAGAATATCTGCGGATTGATGGAGATGAGGAGGATTCCCTTATCTCCTTTTTTATTTCCGCCGCAGAGAAACATCTGGAAAACGCCGGTGTAACCGACAAGGAATCGGAACTATATAAACTGGCCGTCCTCATATACGTCACAGATGCGTATGAAAACAGATCAACCGCAATGAGCGGAAACAAAGTAGCCGGCATTGTATTGCAACTGAGGTGATCACGTGAACACAGGAGATTTTAATAAGCGGATCACATTTCTCCGTTTTACCGAAACAACAAACGATGAGGGATTCGAAATAAAGGAATGGTTACCGGTTGCGACCGTTTGGTCAGCGGTTAAGACGGTTCAGGGGCGCGAATTTTACCAGGCGGGCGCAGTACAGGCGGACAGGACAGCACGGTTTGTTATTCGATATTCAAAACGGATGAAGTCGATTCTTAGAAATGACTTGCGCATTTCATACGGAGGTAGGACGTTCGAAATTGAGAGCATCATAAATGACGATGAGCGGAACGTCACCTTTACGATAGTGACGAAGGAGGTCGGAATCAAATGAGCATTCGGATTTCCGGGTTTGACGAGGTGATGCGAAATATCCAGCGTATGGGTAATCGAGCTAATTCGTTGAAATCGGGCGCGTTAGATGCCGGGGCAAAGCCTATTTACGAAACTATGGAAGAGAACAACCCGAGTAAAAGATACAAGATCGCTGTCGAAAAAAGTAAGTCAGACGAAGTAGTAATCGGCCCTGAAAAAGACTTTTTCACAGCACATTTTCTTGAATTCGGCACAAGTCCACACCTTATAAAACTGCGAAAAGCCAAAATACAGACAGACGGCCAAATTGTTTACGGTAAGGAAGTTAACCACCCAGGGCACGCTCCTCGACCGTTCGTTGAGCCGTCTTTTCTTGCATCTAAGGATGATGCGCAGCAAGAGATTGTCAGCTACTACCGGAGGAATTTGCTGCCATGAGTCTTCGGAGTCTAGTAATGGCGACTTTGAAGGATATTGGTGTACCTGTTCGATTTATTACGTATTCAGGTGACGAGGATACTTACATTCTCTTTTATGTTTACAACGTATCAGGCGCCCTTTCAACGGAGGATGAAGAGGCCTTCGCTAATCACTATGTACAAATCAGTATCTTCACAAAAGACCCAACTAAATATTCAGAACTGGAAAAAGAGGTAAAGAGCCGGCTCAAACGAGCTGGCTTTTTTCGTTCAAACGAACAGGACCTTTATGAAACCGAAACTGAGCTTTTTCACAAAGTCTTGCGTTATGGAACGACACTAAATACGGAAGAGGAGTGAATCAACCTATGGCAAAAGGCGTACGCGTAGGTTTAAAAAATATACACTTTGCGAAAATTCTAACGGAAGATGAGAACGGAGTTACTTACGATACTCCGGTTAAAATCGGAAATGCGATCGAAGCAAGTATTAAACCGAATACAAACAGCGAAACTCTATATGCTGATGACGGCCCTTCGGAGGTTGAATCTTCGATGGGAGAAACCGAAGTTGAAATCGGTATCGACCAATTATCAACTGCTGCTCAGGCGTTGTTGCTAGGTCACACGATTCTTGCCGACGGTGTACTAGAAAAGAAAGAAACAGATGTTGCACCATACGGAGCCTTGTTATTTGAGTCAGCTACTACCGGAGGAAAATCTAAACTTTACGCGCTATATAAAGGAAGATTCCAGCCGCAAGAGGAGTCTTTTGCAACTAAAGGAGATAGCCCGGAATTCCAAACCGACTCTATTTCTGGTGTATTTGTACGACGCGATCACGACAAAGTTTGGCAGCGTAGTGTATTTACGGGAGATGACGGCGTGAAAGCAGAGGTTATCGAAAACTGGTTCAAGAAAGTTTACGAACCAACGACCTCTACTCCCTGATAATGGGGCTACCAAAAGCCCCGAACCAATAGAAGAACCGGTCGATGATGCAAACAACGCTGAAACAGAGATGGAGAGCTAAGTTTTTAGCTCTCTTTTTTATTAAAAATAAAAGAAATTAGGAGCGTGGATTATGCAAATTACATTAATGATTGACGGCGAAGATAAAGTATTTCAAGCACCTTTTGTAAAGGGCCGTATGTTGCGGGAAGCTATTAAACTTTCAAAGTCAAGCAACTTCGATGACTTAGATGTTGAGGATCTTGACGCATTGGTTGGTTACGTGGTTCGAGTTTATGATAATCAGTTCGATATCGACCAATTTTACGACGGGATCTCTTCTGAAAAACTGATCCCAGTTATTACAGAAACAATTCAGAAAGTTGTAGGGACTGTGGCTGCGCCAAATGAGCAAGTCGGCGAGAACAAAGCAACTGAAACGCAGGCAATCGGTGAGGTAAAAAACTAACACCGGGGTATATTTTACCCCTTGATGTTTTAGATCAGCTCGATAGAGATCTCAAAAAGCTCTATCTCGACAACTCCGAAAAACCCTCGGATATCTATTACCTAGACGAAATGGACATCGGGTGGTTTTGCGAACTTATGAACTTTAGCGACAATGGTAGCTCTCATGGAAACGGAAAAACACAACAAAAACTCGGTTATATCGATCAAATACCGGGTTTTTAGAAGGGAGGTATCGGAGATTTGGCGACTGAATCAGTCGGATCAATACGCGTTAGTTTAGGGCTAGACAATATTGATTTCTCTCGCGGCCTTCAGGACGTAAATAGAAAATTAAAGGTACTTAACTCGGAATTCAAAGCGGCAATGGCTGGCGCTGGCCGATTCGATAACAGCCTGGATTCATTGCGAAATAAGACCGACATATTAAATCGGACTTTACAGACGCAAAAGGCGAAACTCAACGAATTAAAACGACAATATGAAGAGAGCGTAAGGACGACGGGAAGGTACTCCGCCCAATCCGAAAAGCTCCTCGCCCAATATAATCGCACTGTTGCGGCGGTTCGGAAAACCGAGGATCAGTTAGACCTTCTTAACCGTAAAATGCGTGAGCAGAGTACCGGCTTCGGTCAGTTGGGCGCCAAAATTAGCGCAAGCATTAAAACGATCGAAACCAAGCTACGCGTATTGGATTCAGCATTCGAGGCCTCATCAGCCGGCATAAAGGATTTCGGATCTACTACCGAACAATTACGGCAAAAATCGGAACACCTTACGCAATCAATCTCGTTACAAGAGCAGCGTCTTAAAAACATACGTCGATTGTATCTCGAAGCTAAACGTGCAAAAGGTGAAGATGCTCAGGCGACCCAAGAATTACGCGTTCAAATGAATCAAGCAACAGCACAACTCCGTACAACTCAAGCTGAGCTGGCCGCAACGAACCGACAGATCCAATCGAACACAGGCCGTTGGAACGAGCTCGGCAACCGGATGGGCGAAGTCGGAAATCGGATGCGGGACGTTGGCGGTCGGATGCAATCTGCGGGATCTGAAATCGCGATGTCATTCGGCGTAGCGACAGCGGCTTTAGGCGGAGGGCTTGCGGCTTCAACGAAAAAAGCGATGGACTTCGAGCAGCAGATGTCGAACGTAAAGGCGGTCATGGATCCGGCAGAAGCCAACCAATACAGCTCCGCTCTTACGGAATTAGCCATTAAACTCGGTGCTGATACGAAATACAGTGCGCTTGAAGCTGCGCAAGGTATGGAAGAACTCGTAAAGGCCGGTGTATCTACGGAAGACATACTGAATGGCGCACTTAAGGGCGCGTTATCGCTTGCGACAGCGGGAGAAGTAGGGCTTGCGGATGCAGCGGAAATTGCATCGACTGCACTGAATGCGTTTAAAGACGATAACATCAGCGTTGCACAGGCGGCGGATATTCTCGCAGGAGCCGCGAACTCGTCTTCAACTACGGTCGGAGAGATGCGGTACGGTCTTCAAATGACATCAACAGTAGCCGCTGGAATGGGTCTTTCTTTTAAAGACACGGCTACTACATTGGCTCTTTTCGCTCAGAATGGACTAAAAGGGTCCGACGCAGGTACTTCAATGAAAACAATGTTAAGTCGTTTAGTACCTATGACAAAGGCTCAGTATGAGACAATGCACGATCTTGGCCTAGTCACCCTTGATACGTCTGAAGCTTTTAAACGTATGACTGACAAAGGTTTCAAACCAGCGAGTAAAAATATCGGTGATATTTACGACGCACTAAACAAATATGTCGAAAAGACGACTGGAGCGAAGCAAGGTACCGAAAAGTTCGAGAAGGCCTTTGACAAAGCGACTCGGAGTCTTGGTATCATGGACAATAAATTTTTCGATGCTAACGGAAATATTCGAAGCATGACAGAAATATCTGGAGAGCTTTCGAAGGCACTTGACGGTTTGTCCGCAAAAGATAAACAAGAAGCCCTATATAATATCTTCGGTAGTGACGCCATTCGGGGTGCGTCGATTCTTGGGAAGGTAGGAAGTAAAGGCTTCGATAAAATGGCGGCTGCGATGGATAAAATCAAGGCCGATAATGTTGCTGCTGAGAAAATGAATAACCTCAAAGGTAGGATAGAGGAGCTTTCAGGAGCCGTTGAAACTGCGCAAATTTCATTCGGTAACGCGCTAACCCCGGCTATCTCTGCACTCGTTTCTATGCTCCAGAGAGCGACGGATTGGTTTAATGGTCTATCTAAGGGAATGCAATCGTTCGTAGCTATTTCTCTTGCAGTTACAACTTCAATTTTGGGCGTGGTTGCAGCGTTAGGTTTTTTAATGCTTGGTGTCGGTCAAATGATATCTGGACTCGGTACTTTAGGCGGCCTTTTGAAGGATTTATTCAAAAGTCAAAAATTCATAAGCGCCCTTAGCGTTGCATTCGGAGCACTCACGAGTCCGATCGGCCTTACAGTTCTCGGCATAACCGCGATAGGAACCGCATTTGTGATTGCATACAAAAAGTCCGAAACATTCCGTAACTTTGTCAACGGAACTTTTGAATCCGTAAGAAATACGACAGTTGCCGCATTCAATGCAATAACATCAACGGTTGGTAAAACATTCGATTATATCCAAACAAAGTCAATCGCCGGATGGTCGAAATTCACTGACGGAGTTTCAACGATAGTCCCTGCGGTAAAACAAAAATTTACAAACGTTGTCGATTCGGTAGATAACTTCGTTGTGAATATCGGTTCAACTATTGCCGAAAGGTTCGGATCAGGTCTATCGGAAAAAGCTGGCGATGCGGTAGATCTATTTATTCAAAATCTAAAAACGGCATTTTCAAGCGTTGGTGGTGTAGTATCGATTATCACTCCGTCAATAACTGCGATCGGGTTAGCGATGGCGGGCGTATCTGGACCGGTTAGTTTCTTCATTACTTCGCTTGTTAGCGTTGCTGGATTTTTGTACCGATTGTATCAAACGAATGAAGAGTTCAGGGCGTCTGTTCAAAATGTATGGTCCCAAGTGACTTCAGTTATAGGGAGTGCAGTTACAGCTTTGCAGCCCGTAATAAGTGCGTTTGTTGGGTATTTCGCAGGCATTGCAGAAGAATTAGCACCGGAGTTTGCAAAAACCGGCGAGGTAATCATGACAAGCCTTGCTTCACTTCGTCCTACCTTTATAGAGCTTGGTCAAGCTTTTCAGGAACTTTGGCAGGCACTGAGTGAGTCGTTCTCTCAGATAGCTGTTCAGATGGCACCTATCATTCAGCAACTGAGTGCGACTTTTGCGGCAGCAATGCCTCAACTAGTGTCCACAGTCGGTCAATTAGTTCAAGTATGGGCTAATTTTCTGGTACAGTTCATGCAAATCGTAACTCAAGTAGCTTCTGTGCTTTTGCCAATGTTATCTCAAGCATTCTCGGCAATAGTTCCGGTGATTTTTCAGGTGGTAAGCTCTGTATTTCCTTTGATAGTACAGGTGATTCAATCTCTTATACCTGTTATTACAACGATAGTCACTACGTTACTTCCTATGCTTTTACAAACATTCCAAGCAATTTTCCCGCCGATTCTTGCTGTTGTTCAGGCGGTTGCTCCAATAATTACTATGATTTTGACTACTGTTGCTCAGGTATTGAGTCAACTCGCTGTTACGTTGCTGCCGTTGCTTTTACAAATTGTTCAGACTGTCTTTCCGGTACTTGTAACAATTATCCAAGCGGCCGTAAGTGCACTAGTTCCAGTTTTACAAGCTGTAGCGACAATTATTCGTACAGTTCTCATTCCGGCAATTCAATTCATTCTCCAAATCGTGCAGGCTGTTTTCCCGGTAATCGTTGGTGTCATTCAAGGCGCTTTGAATATCGTTATAAATGTAGTTCGATTGTTCACTTCGTTGCTAAAAGGTGACTGGAGCGGAGTCTGGCAAGCCATAATCGGCATTCTAAAAGGCTGCTGGTCCATAATTACGGCTGTCCTTCGAGGAGCAGGAAATTTGGTTCTTTCAATATTTTCCTGGTTGATTAATGGAGCGATCGGCGCTTGGGATGGAATGAAAGGGAACACGGTAAAAATCTTTACGAATATCAAGGATTTTGTCGTGAAAACATTCAACAATCTGATCGAAGGGGCTAAGAATCTTCCGGGTCAGATTGGAGATGGAATCAAGAGCATGGCTGGGAAAGCTATGGATGGTGTAAAAGCGCTTGGGAACAAAATGATCGATGGACTGGAGTGGATTATCAACGGACTAACCCAAAACGGTATTAATAAATTACTTGATACTTTTGGTGTTGATAAGAAACTTCGTATTCCGAAGTTAGAAATTCCTAGATTCGCTAAAGGTACTCCGCCGGGAGGGCACAAAGGCGGACTCGCTATTTTGGGAGACGGCGGAGGTCCGGAATTATTCCGTACACCTTCTGGTTTCGTTGGTCTAAGTCCGGGTACAGACACACTATTCAACCTACCGAAAGGAACGCAAGTCCTTCCACATAAAGAGACGCGTGATCTACTGTCTTCTGGAATCCCGGCATTTAAGAAAGGTACCAAAAATAAAAGCTTTTTCGATTCTGTTGTCGACGTAGGAAAAGGCGCTCTTGATGCAGGGAAAGCGGCTGTAACTAAGGTTAAGGACCTCGCTTTTGATGCGTGGGATTATGTAAGCAACCCGTCTAAACTCATCGCCAAAACGCTAGAAAGTCTCGGCCTTAAATTGCCGGATATAGCGGGCGCCTTTGGGACTATTGCAAAAGGTGCCTTCGGAAAAGTTAAAGATTCTGCAGTCACTTTTATGAAAAATCAGCTTGCCAAAATTGGCGGAGCTTTTGGAAGTGGCGAAAAAGCTTCAGGAAATGTTAAACAATGGATCCGTGCAGCAATGGCTAAAACGAATTCTCCGGCTTCCTGGTTCGAACCACTCGTTACAATCGCGATGAAAGAGAGCGGAGGACGTACAGGACCATCGACAATTAACCGGTGGGACTCGAACTGGAGACGCGGTACACCATCGATGGGACTTATGCAAACGATAAAACCAACGTTTGATGCGTATAAGCTGCCAGGCATGGGTGACATTATGAATCCGGTTCACAACGCGGTTGCGGCGATTCGCTATATCAAATCTCGCTATGGAAGTCCGTTTAATACTCCGGGCATCAGATCGATGGCGAAAGGCGGTCCGTACAAAGGGTATAAAATCGGCGATATTGTGACGCAAAAGCAGCTCGCCTGGATTGCGGAAGAAGGCCCAGAAGCGGTTATTCCGTTACAAAACCACCGCCAGCGTGCGCAGCAACTATGGACGGCTGCCGGCAAAGAGATTGGCATGGACCCGGCGAGTGGAAGTAACGCAGAAGAACTCGCGTTGTTGCGTGGACAGAACGCGCTACTAAGACAGACGAACACATTGCTAACGGGAATTCTACGCAAAGATCCGAGTGTAGTTGTCGATACGGCAGCACTAACGGATAGTGTAGAAAAAGGTCAGGCACAAAACATCGGATTTAATAAACTGCTGTGGGGTGATCGATAAATGGCGTATCTGACAATTATAAAAAACGGTGAAACCATCGATCACCGTAAATACGGCTTAAAGCTTTTAAGTTTCCGTAAGGAATCGCTAACACACCGAACTAACTATGAAGAAATGGACGGCAGGCATGGCGCGATAGATACGGGAACGACTTTCGGTGAACGAAAACTTAAAGCGACGTTTTTAATGCAAGGCGTGGACCATCTTGATTATCAGTTGATGATCGATGAGGTCTATGCTTTATTTGCGTGTGAAGATTCAATCGAATTAATAGATTCGAGACAGCCCGGTAAAGTGTGGACGGTAAAACCAAGCAGCACATTTGAGCCTGACGATTTAAACTCGAGGAGCGGTAAATTTGAGATTGAATTTACATCTCCGTCACCGTTCGCGAGTTCATACGGCTCTACTCTTGATCCGTTCACATTCGGTGAAGAAGTTTGGCAGATAGGTCAAGGATTGATTCCTTCGGATAGTCTGGTATATAGGCATCGAACTAACCGATTCAGTATTTTTAATGCTGGAAATGTAGAGATTGATCCTTGTCTTGAAATGCCGTTGAATATCGTTTATAAAGGCGCATCTTCGAATTTTACGATCAAAAACAAAACGACCGGGCAGACGGTGTCATATAACGGGTCCTCCAAGTCGACCGATACTATTAAACTCGAAGGGTTGCGTCATCTGAAGAACGGCATTAGCATTTACGGAAATACCAATCGCAGGTACATTTCGTTAAAGCCGGGGTGGAATGACATCGAACTTACCGGTACGTCTGGAAGTTTCGAAATTTCGTTTGATTTTTTCTTTTTCTATAAGTAGGTGTTCGAATGAAAACGATAGCGATTAGAGACGTAACAGGGATTATGGAGCCGTTGCCTGGGTTTTCAGTAGTACGAACTGATGGTAACGATGGTCAGAGATCAATAAAATTAACCGGCTATAAAACAACAACTAACCAGTACGGCTACCAGTTTGTAAAAAACGAAAATACAGTTGTCTACGATGACGAAGAATACATCATCAAAACACATCGCGAAAGAACATACCGGAAAGGTGTCGGAGTTGAGGCTACAGCCATTCATCGCATCTTTGACGACTTAATGAATAACTATATATACGAAGAAAAGACGGGCACGCTTCGATTGGATGCGATGCTCTCTTTTGCATTGGATGGAAGCGGCTACACATTCGAAATTGATACGACGGATTTACCAACGTCAGTCAGAGTTGAAAATTTCGGATGGAATAACTCTCTTGCTCTTTTCCGAGACATTCTCGAAAAGTTTGGTGCAGAGTTCGACTACAAAGGTAAGAAAATCTATGTCGCTAAAAAATTCGGTATCCAAAGAGACGAACCTTTTCTGCGTTATAGATTCAACGTAAAGGACCCGGAAAAAGAGATCGACACCAGTAGTTTCGCAACGTATATTCGAGGTTATGGAAAGAAAGATGCTAAAGGAAACTATTTGTTTGCCGAGTACACAAGTCCTTTAGCCAAAATATACGGCATTAAGCACGCTGACCCGGTTAAAGATGAGCGGTACACAGACAAAGATAGTCTTCTCGACGCAATGAAAAAGCAGCTCAACGATAACATCGATATTTCTCTTACATTTACGGCCATTGAACTTGAAAGTATGGGACTCAAGGATATTAAAAAGGGTGATTATGTTTGGTGTGTGATTGAACCGTTTGACTTAAATGTTCAATTACGAGCTGTCAGTAGAGAAGATTACTCGGATGAAACCAAGTCACCTACTTTTACTTTTGGGTCTATTACGAAAAAAGCTTCGGATATTATCGCAAGCTTTAATACAACAAAAAAAGCGGTTGAAAAAGTTATCGATACGTCTACAGGAAAAATAAAAGACTCCGCAATTGACTCAACGGGTCTCACAACGAAATCCGAGTTTCAGTCGCACGTAGATAACAAGATAATGCACATAACAGCGGAGGAAAGAGCTGCTTGGAACGCGGCTTCGAATTCAATCGGAGATTTAACTTTTATCACATGGAGCACGCCGACTCTTAAAAATGGTTGGATTCAGTATACGTCGAATACCGGCAGCTATCCGATTCAGTACGGAAAGGATGCGATAGGGACGGTCAATATCAGAGGAGCTGTTTCGTCAGGGGTAATCGGATCTTCAACTCCGGTCTTTACTTTGCCCGCTGGTTATAGACCACCGTTTCCTCACCTTTTTATCGGTGTTTCATCTCCGGCAACAGACGGTACTCCTCAGTATTTTCGCGGGATTATAAAGACGAACGGGGATGTTTGCGTTGAGAATGTCTCAAACAAAGATACACCAAATCAGTTTATCGGTATCTATACGCAATTTAAAGCGATTTAAAAATAGCGGAGGTGATAACGCTTGGGAAAGTTTTATTATAAAAAAGCCACAACAAGCGGATTTGATCGCCAATATATAAAAGACCAAAACCAAAACCTAGATGACATAGGTAGGGATATTCGTGAAATTGACACAAAAATAATTGACCATAAAAAAGCAAAAAACGCCCATACATCGGATCAAATCAGCCACGGAGTTTTTTCTTTGCGAACTTATATAGACGGTCTGTACAACCGATTGCGCAACTTAATTTTAAACGCTGACGGAACCAACGTTAAAGAAGTAGTCGATGCGCGGGTCAGTGCTGATGGCGAAGTATTTCCGTTGCTTAAAGAGCGGTTAGATACGGAATACGTTAAACTTTTACAGAAAATCAAACGGACAGTAAACGTTGATGATTTCGGAGCAGATCCGACAGGCGTTAACGACAGTACAGAAGCGTTCCAAAAAGCGCTCGGAACCGGTAAAGTCCGATTAGTTCTTTCCGCCGGAACCTACATCGTAAAAGGCGTCAAACTTCCGTCCTGGACATACATGGTCGGCCAGGGAATCGGAGTTACTACGCTAAAACTTCACGAGGATACGCCGGCCAGCGAATGGGTCGTAACCAACGCGGATCATACGAACGGAAACCGAAATATCATGGTCGAAGGAATGTCGCTTGACTGGAACCCGGAGCGCCAAGGCGGACTTGGGCCGACCGGCGGACTACATTCGAGCTGCCTAACCTTAGCGAAGGTTAAGTTCGGGATTGTGCGCGAAGTAGAAGGCATCAACCCGGCCCTGCACTGTTTCGATGCGTCTGCGCCTACCTACAATATCTCGGACGCTGACTATACGAAAAACGGTTGCCGGTATATCTGGTTCGATCGATGCGTCGGGTCCGGATATGGCGACGATGGAGTGACTACGCATTATAGCGAATACATTTTCATAACGAATTGCGTCATGACGAATCCGAGCGGAAAGGCGCATGCCACGGGGTCCTCAAACTCAAACGGTATCGAAGTCGACGACGGATCTAAAAACGTTTGGGTTATTGATTGTTTTACGTCCGGGAATGTTCGCGGTTACGAGGTGAAGGCGCACACTGAATGGCCGGCACCGTCAAACGTTCATATTCGCGGTTGTGAATCCTACCGTGACGTCCGCGCGTTTGACCTTCGGCATATCGGCCATCACTTAGCAACCGAGCCGTGGAGCGAAACGGCACGAGACGTAACACTAGTCGATTGTACGGCGCGTGAGCCGATATTCAACGATCTATATGTCGGACTTGAACCGAAAGCACTCGTCGTTTCGGCTTATCAGCGTGTCATGATTTCGAATTTCCGTGCGATTGGAGATCCGACATACGACTATAAAGGAACATCAGCGATCGCATTCCAGTACAAGAGTCGGAAAATAAACGTTAACGGGTTGCAAATGTACGGTTTCGCTAAAGCTGGTTCCGATATTCACGTTACCGGCGGCGATCAACGGACAGATGACGTATTTATCTCGAACTTTGCGATTCATGATTCGGCGCCTACCGCCATCAGTTTGGGCGGCGGCGTATATAACGTTAATTTAACGAACGGTATCGCTCACACAAGCGGAGGTACTGCCGGAATCACGTCTCCGAATAACCAAGCGAATATCATTGCGGTGCGTGCCTACGGATATACAGATGCGGCCGTTATTGGGGGCGAGCGTTATTCAACCGTACCAAACAACATTAAGAGCGGATTCCGTGCGGCTTCGTCTTCTGGATCGCCTATATCAAATACAAGCGCAATTATTGCGTCCACTGGCAACGGAAAAACGAAAGGCGACGCGAACGCACTCATCGCAACTCGTACCGGATCATCTACTGAAGGATCGCGGTCTGTCGTAATGGGATCGAACAATTCCCACGTAAAAGGGACCGGTTTAGTTTCGGCAATGGTCCTCGGTTCCGTTAACGTTATCAACGATAAAAGCTATACGACTATTTGGGGATTCGGAAGCGAGCCGTCTACAGCGAATAAACGAGTCGAAATCAACGCCCAGGCAGGATCGGTTCGGGGGATTGGAGCCGTCGAAAGCGTATCCGACCTAAAAGACCTTGCGGAGTATTTCGAATCGAAAGACGGCAGCAAAATCGAGTCCGGATACTTGGTGACGCTTGATGGCGACAAAATCCGAAAAGCGCAAAAAGGCGAAAGTGTACTCGGGGTTATCTCGGAGACGGCCGGCGTTATCATGGGTGGAGCAGCGTTCTATTGGAACGACCGGTACCTCCGAAATGATTTCGGCGGACTTATTTACGAAACAGTTACCGTAGATGGCGAGAAATACGTGGTTCCAAAGGAAAATCCGAACTATGATCCAGATCTCGAATATGTTCCACGCGAAGAACGTGATGAATGGCATATCGTAGGGCTGATCGGTCAGGTCTTCGTAAGGGTCGACGATACGGTTCAGGTCGGAGATAGTATCGTTCCAAACGACGGTATCGGTACGAAATCGGAAGACGGATCGGGTCTTTTTGTGATGCGGATGCGCAAGGAATATGATGCGGATAAAGGATACGGGGTCGCCCTCGTCTTTATTCATCCGCAAATGTAGAGGAGGGGCCGGATGATATATAAAGATTCAAGCGTTCAATTTGATGTGAACTCGCAGACCAAGCGGATCATATCGGTTAACATTCAATACAGCACGCAAGACATCGGGACGGCAAAAATAACGTTCAAGCTGACGAAGGACGGCGAACCGTTGCCGATCTCAAACGCAACACACGGCAAGCTATTCATGCGGATGGCGGACGGCAGCAAGTTTTACGTTAATACGGAAGTCGGGGACGCTTTTGAGGGCGTCCTTTTTTACGTCCTAACTGACGATCAAATTAAGCATGCCGGCACCGTAACGGCAGAGCTTTACGTTAGTTATGACAACGGACAGAGTCTAAGCGTCCATAAATTTTCGTTCGAGATCGATAAGGCGCTCATCGATGCCAATATCGCTCCACTTGCGGAATACTATATCGAAGATTTCGAAGATCTGAAGACGGATATCAACCAAACTACGGATGAGATCAACCAAACTCTCAACGAAATAAAAGCGAAGTTTGACGAATTCGAGAATATCGAAACGAAGGCCGGCGCCCAAGAGAAGGC
>NZ_LECW02000042.1 GCF_001042475.2 Bacillus glycinifermentans | reverse complement strand
TGCGTAAACAAGGCCGGAAACCCGAAGGCGTTCAGCAAAGCGGAAGCGATGCGGCTATGGAAGACGCTACAGGAACAGCGGCGCGAAGAAACCTTGCGGAAGATGGTCGAGAATACGCCGGAAAACTACTGGCTGATTACAGACGAAGCGCAGCTCAACGATTTACTTGCGTTACTTGCTGACGAAGAAGAGATCGTATTCGACGTCGAGACGACGGGCACAGACGTATGGAACGACTACATTGTCGGCCATGTATTGACGGCTATTAAAGCGGACATCCACGCGTATATCCCAACGAAACATAAGACGGATCATCCGCAATTAGATAACGACTTTGTCGTCGAAAAGCTGCGGCCGTTTTACGAAGATGAATCGATCGGAAAGCTCGCCCATAACGCAAAGTTCGATATTCACATGCTGGACCGCGAAGGAATCACATTGCGGGGCCTTACGTGGGACACACAGGAAGCGATGCGGCTGCTTAACGAAAATGAACCGTCCTTTGCGCTGAAGAACCTCGTCACGAAATATCTACGGATTAAATCGGACACATACGAAGACTTATTCGGAAAGATCGGATTCGATGAAGTGAGTGATCTAAGAATTGCGCTTGCTTATGCGGCAAAAGACGGTGATGTGACGAGGAAGCTCCGCGATTTCCAACGCGAACACCTGAAGAAGTTTCCGGATATCCTTCGCTACTATGAGACGGTAGAAGTTCCGTTAATCACCGTCGTACAGAAGCTCGAGTCAACCGGATTCGACATCGACCTAGATTTCGCGGAGGAATACGGTAAGGAGATCAAATCGGAAATCGATCGTTTGTATGCGGAGATTATCGACGAGTTGGGCGACATCAACATTAACTCGCCGGCGCAATTAAAGCCAGCGTTAGAAGAAGCGACCGGAGAAAAACTCGACTCAACCGACGCAAAGAAAGTTCTGAAACCTCTCGCTAGCAAACATCCGATCATTAAGAAGCTGCTCGAGTATAAGGAGAAGTTCAAACTGTACTCAACGTACATCAACGCTTTGCCGGAATTAATCGACAAGAGGACTGGAAAACTCTATACGAATTTTAATCAGAACGGCGCAAAGACTGGCCGGTTCTCTTCCGGTGGAACAGGCGTCAACCTACAGAATCAACCGAAGGAAGCCCGGAAAATGTTCGTAGCTCCTAAAGGATACGCGATTTTAGGCGGAGACTGGAGTCAGCAAGAATACCGATGCCTGGCGTACTTCTCGCAAGATCCGAAGCTAGTCGATAACTACTTGCAAGGGGACGATCTATACGCCTCAATCGCTTCAGAAGTTTTCAATAAGCCGATCGAAGAGTGCGGCGACGGATCAGTCTACCGGAAACAGGCTAAGGTCATCATGCTTGCGGTTGCTTACGGGGGTGGCGCGAACATGCTCAAGGACGCTATCGGAATATCGAAGAAAGAGGCGCAGAAGTTCCTCGACAACTTCTTCGAAAGGTTTCCGGTCGTCAAAAAGTGGGTCGAAACGAATCAAGCTTTCGTTAAGAAGCACGGATATGTTTGGATGGATCGCGGCCAACGTAAAAGACGGTTGCCGGACGCGAAGGACCGTAACGCCAAAGGGCATTATTCGGCCGTTTATACGCAGTCAACTAACGCAAGAGTCCAGGGGTCCGCAGCGATTCAGACAAAAGCGACGATGATTGCGCTTCAAGAGTTGTGCGATAGGAAGACGGCTGAAGGACGCGGAGAATGGCGGATATGGTGCGTGGTTCATGATGAAGCGCTGCTTTTAGTACCGGACACCATCACGCGAGAAGACGTGAAAGACTTCGAGGATGTCATGCTGAACACGTACGTTTTCGGAAACATTCCGAACAAGACTGATATCGAGATCTGCCGCAGATGGGGAAACGGAATGAAAATCGACGAGTTCTTCACCGGAAAAGTATTGCGTGAAGAATACGGAAAAGAGTCGGATTATACACGCCAATTACAAGTTGTCAGTGAAGGCTGGCAAGGAAGCTGAAAGGGGACGATTAATTGACGAACACAAACGGAAGATCAGCCGCAAATTCACTGCGGGCACACATAAAAGAACCGACCACATACGCGCAGCAGATTGCGGACGAATTGGTCGAATATCTGAACGAATGGCACTCGCTGCCGGAGACGTGGGATAACGCCCTGGACGCGCAGATTCATAAATGGTACGCCAACGCTCCGAAAGTATTTCCGAAGAAACCGTATTTCTCACCGTCATCTGCTAACGCTTGCCCGCGCGAGCTATACCATAAAGCGATCGGATCTCCGAGGGACGAAACGAAGAAGCCTCCGTACCAAGGACGGTGGACTCGAATCGGTACAGCGATCGGGGACGTAATCCAGCGCGACATTCTCTTTATGGAAAAACACTTCGAGAAGAAGACCGGCCGCCCCTGTCCGTTTAGCTTCGAAAAGAACGAAGACGGCACGCCAATGTTCGAGGATTTCGCGAAAAAGAATCATCCGGTCACACATCGTGGCTACTCGTTCAATCTGTACGGAACGTGCGATGGCATCATGCGCTACGTAACGGAAGACGGCGAAGTGATGCGCGTCGGCCTCGAGATTAAATCGAAGCAGACTACCGCTGCAAAGACGTCCCTTCATTCGATGCGTCAGCCGGAAGAAAAGCACGTCAAGCAATGTGTCGCCTACGGCCCGATGTACGGCGTCGACCTATACGTCATCCTTTATGTGAACGCGGCTAAGAAATCGTGGGTGTATCCGGAAGGAGAATTCGAAAAGTCGCCGGATATGCGGGCGTTCGGCATCGAAATTACGGAGGAAGACGTCGAGCAGCTATTCGATAGATTCGTAGAGATCCGAAAATCTGTCGAAGAGGGAACGCCTTTACCGTTGGATCTGAACGGCTGGACGTTTAACGGATACAAGACGGCTATTGCGAAGTCGCTGACGGACGAAGAACTGTCGGAGCTTCGTGCAAAAGTGTCGCAGGTACGGAGATCGAACGTATACGAATCTACGAAACGGCAGTACGTTGAGGCGCTCGAATTTATCGAAAGAGTACGCAAAGGGGAGGCGGTTTGATGGCGGGAAAGATTAAAGTTTACTACTGTAGCGCGTGTGATGCTGAAGTTAAAAATCCGTACTTTCTGCGACATCATTGCGGAAATGACCTCAAATTAATGGAACGTGAGAAAAAACGTGAGACAGGTCGTTTTGAAGTGGTCGATTGGTTTTCTACGAGATCAAGCGCTGGTCTAGTTATCGAAGATAAATCGCAAGATATTAGGTGCGAGATTTTCATGAGCGATCTGTTTAAGTACCTAGAAGGCGTAAATCTTGGCGAAATCACCTTAGAGGAGACGAAAAAAGGGTCCGCCTATTCATGGAAGGTCGTAGAATGACTAGCGCCAAGCCTATCCGGGTCCTCGGCCTTGACCTTTCGTTAACATCGCCGGGATTCGCAATCATCGAAGCAAAGGGCGGAAAAGCTCGCCTCATAAAATCCGCCCACTTTAAAACGTCCGCATCAACCGATCAGCCATTGCGCTACGAAGAGATCGAAGCGTTTACGCTACTGTTTGTTCGCGACAACCAACCGTTCGATGTGATCGTTCGGGAGATTTGGCCGCCGAGCCGCAACTATGCGCAGAACAATAAGATTCACGGAACCTGGTCGTCAGTTGAGCGGGCGCTACACCGATACGGATACGATATCGACGTCCATGTGACGCCGGCTAACGTTAAGAAAACAGTCACCGGAAACGGAAACGCAAAGAAGCCGCAAGTTGCCGAGAGCGTTCGGGAATGGCTCGGTTTGTCGGCCGACCACAAATTCGCAACAGACGATCATAGCGATGCCTGTGCGGTGGCGCTTACGTATCTGATTCGCGAGAAGATTATTAAACCGAAGGAGTGAGTCGAATGGATAAAGCGATGGAGTATATCGATAAGCTGGCGGCAAAGCTCGGAGTGGCTGCCGAACATGTTTACGGAGTTCTCGTAAAGCAGGCATTCGCAACCGGTGTGACTGATTCGATTATCGGGTTCGTTTTTCTAATGATCGCAGTTATTGCGGGAGTCATAATTACGAAGATGACTATAAAGATGTATGGGGAGCGGCATTGTAATTGGGATTACGAATGGTTTTTCGTGGCTCTTACTTTCGGTCTGTCAGTGGTTCTTCCGGGAGGGTTCGGTATTTACGCGATCACCGAAGGAATCAAAGGACTAATCAATCCGGAATACTACGCGATCAAAGAAATCCTCGACACGATCGGAGGGAAGTGATCGAATGTTTAAGCAGCGACTTATCGAAGCGTTAGCGATCGTTGCAATAATCATTCTGAGTGTCACGGGAGGAGTTATCGGGTATTTAGCCACTAATTTTCTGCTCGCGATTCCGGTTATTGGTGCGATTGTTTGGGTCGTTTTAAGTATCGTAGCAGTTTTCATAGTAGCGCTAATTATCTGCGGCAGTGCTGTCCGTCTACACGACGCCTATCGCGAACACAAACGCGTTAAAAAGGACGCAGAGGAGGAAACTCGATGACCTACGAATGCTACGGCGTACCGGCCACACAGTTACGGCAGTCCTTGCGATGGCTTGACGAACAACTTATCGATGTTGATTACGTAATTAGTCGGCACGATACGAAGCTGAGCGAATTGAAAAACGAGCGTGACCGGATTCTGGCGAGAAAAGACGAAATAGAGGCGGAATTAAAACGGAAGGAGTCGATCGGATGACGTTGCTATTCCTAATCTTTGCGCACTTACTTGCGGACTATCCGTTTCAGGGAGATTTCTTGGCGAATATGAAAGGTAAGAACGTTATCGTGCTTCTTTCTCACGCCGGAATTTGGGCCGGAACAATATCGATCGCAGCGTATTTGTCGGGGATTCAAATAACTTACGTT
>NZ_LECW02000041.1 GCF_001042475.2 Bacillus glycinifermentans | reverse complement strand
TTTTAACGGGTCAGTTCAAAAAGCAGTGCTCGGACTTTTTTTAATGGGAAAGATGTTGTCGCTTAGATCTTGATATCTAACATTAAAATGGGTAGGGGTGGAACAATACATACTTTCAGCCATTTCATCGATCAACTCCCCTGTCATATCAAACCGCCCGCTTTAATCTCTCATCTTTTTTGCATCGTGCCGCAATTGGTGTATCCTAAAAAAAGGGTTCTAACAGCATAAGGAGGTACACAAGCTGAATAAAAAAAGGGTAACGATATTTTCAGCCATGCTGGCACTGATCGCGATATATATTCTGTACACCTTGTTTGAGAATTTGGTTGCAGATCCAGGGTCAACGTCGTTTTTAAGCCATAAAACCGAACCGCGCGATTCGTTTCATCTTCCGGTTTGGCTGAAGGTCATGTATGTCCACGTAGTTGCGGCTTGTTTGGCAATGCTGTCCGGAGCGGTTAATTTTTTCGGAAGAGCGAAACGCCGCAGGTTTCACCGCTTTAATGGATACATCTATGCCGTGTGCGTGTTTGTCGTGACGCTGTCGTCAGGTTATATGGCGCCCGACTCTACCGGAGGGAGGATCGTCAGCATCGCCTTTAACACGGTGAATATGTATTGGCCGCTGGCTGTGTTTATCTCGATCCTTCAAGCGAGGCGAAAGCAGTTTGATAAGCACCGGAACTGGATGATCCGCAGTTATTTATTCTGTTTTACGAATTTGTTTATTCATATGATTACCTTTGTATTCAACGGAGGATTAGGCTTGACATATGAAACCAGCTACACGGTTGGGGTGTACGGTTCGATTGTGCTCAATGTTCTGATAGCTGAATGCATCATTCGAATTATATGCAGGAAGGCTCAGGCAATCCGGTCTCATCAAAGCAATGCCAAGGGATTCTAGGCACCTGGCATTGCCGTGATGACACGTTCCGTGGTTCACCGCATGGGGTGCGAGTGCTGAAACGCTCGCTTCCATGATGACGCCGTCGGGACTTTCGATAGATAAGGGCTTGTTAAAGTTTTCTTTTTAGTGAAGGAACGATTTGTATCGTTCGGCTAAATCAAAAAATGCCGCCTCCATTTCCTCGAAATGAAGATCTGTCAAACGTCCTCCTTACATTATTCCTCAGCGTTAAAAATCGCAACAGGACGCGCCCAGCCCGCTGAGCCTTTTTCAACTTTAACCGGAAAAGCCATCACATAAAAACCCGCGGAAGGCAGCTGGTCAAGATTGGCAAGTTTTTCGATTTGGCAGTACGGAATCTTGCTTCCGGCATAATGCCCTTCCCATATAATCGAAGGATCTTTTTCGTTTTCGTACCGTTTGGCTGTTATGCTAAACGGCGCATCCCAGCTCCAGGCGTCAGTCCCGACAAGCCGGACGCCGCGCTCTGTTAAATAGAGCGTTGCTTCGCGCCCCATTCGGCATCCGCTGCCCAAGTAATCCTTTTCACCGTATTTTGCACCGGCTGATGTATTGACAAATACAATATCGCCGGGCGCGAGCTTATGGTTGATTCGGTTAAGCTCTCGTTCGATTTCTTCCGCAGTGACGACATGCCCGTCTTCAAAATGTCTAAAATCCAGTTTAACGCCGGGGCCATGAAACCAATCAAGAGGGATTTCATCTATGGTAGGCATTTGTTTGCCGTCGTCCGTTACGGAGCGGTAATGATAAGGCGCATCGATATGAGTCCCTGCGTGGGTCGACATCTTTACATGTTCCACTGCCCAGCCTTCCTGACCTGGAAGGTCTTGCAGGGAAAGTCCGGGAAAGCTTTGGATCATCTGCTGCGCCCCTTGTTTATGGTTCACATACTCAATCTCAGGTATAAAGCCCGGCGGATCAGACGGAATATCGCCTTTTAAGGACACTGACAGATCAACGATTCGTTGTATTTTCATCAATTTTCTCCTTTTTTAGCAGATTAGAGGCATGAGAGCCTTTTCATTTTTATTCTAATAACGAATCACAGCTTGGACAACCTGCAGATTTACTAAAAGTGTCTCAGCTTTATATAAAAAAGGAAACGTGATATAGCTCACAGTTTAAGAGATGCCATTCGTGTAAAGTGAATGATAGTTTTTTGCTGGGGGAGGAGTTAAACGATGAAAAGAACCGATTTGCCTCTTGTTTATTCATGCTCGGGATGTTCTTCAGCCGCACAAACGGCCAACACGATTGCCATCAAAATGGATCGGGAAAACGTTGCCGAAATGTCATGCATTGCCGGTGTCGGCGGTGATGTGAAACCGCTTGTCAAAACGGCAACATCAGGGCGGGATATCATTGCCATTGATGGCTGCCCTCTGTGCTGCTGCAAGAGCTGTTTGGCTAAACATGACGTTCGGCCGAAGCATCATTTTGTACTGTCAGACTTTGATGTACCAAAGAAAAAAGGCGTAGACCCTGATCCTGTCCTTACAATGAAGGCCTATGAACAGATTTTGCAGTTCACGAATCTACATCTTAACGGCTCATTTTGAGAACGACTATTGAGATAGTCGTTTTTTTTATTGAGGAGAGAAAAATGACAAAAAATAAAATTTGTCATTTGATATTCGATCTGTTACGATATTTCAAAGGAGGTGTACCAAAGCGGCACAATGGTGAAGAATTCTGAAGTGTTAACAAAAGAACAAATACTTTCAGCTACGGAAGAAGCGGTCAGGCGGTTTGGCGTTGCAAAAACATCGATAACAGATGTGGCTAAAGCGTTGAATGTCAGCCACGGCACGATTTACCGCCATTTCAAAAGCAAAAAAGAGATTTTCGAAACAGCTACCGAAAAGTGGCTCAATGAAAAGATCCATAAGCCGCTTACCGATCTGTTTCACGATCCTTCCCTCGGAGGAGCCGGGCATGTAAAAGCTTATATGAAAAAACTGTTTGAGCTTAAAATGCACTATGCCGCCGAGGATGAAGAATTGTTTGCGATGTACGCCAAAGTGACAAATGAATCTTCTGAGCTTGTCGACAAAAGCATTGAACAGATCGTGATGCAAATAAGCAAGCTGATCGCCGGCTGTGATGTTAAGTCAAGCGATCATACAGAAGCGGCAAAAGGCATTTTTTATGCGACAGAGCGCTTCCATCACCCCGGTCATGCGAGTGAGTGGAAAAGAGATACGATTAAGCAGGAATTTGAAATCGTGTGGCGTCTTTTGGAAAACGGGTTTTTGAAACCAAACAGTTAGGCGGGGATGAAAATATGGAAAATCTAAAAGGAAAAACAGCGATTGTAACCGGCGCTTCCCGGGGAATCGGGCGCGCCATTGCCGAACAGCTCGCCGGGCTGGGTGCTAAAGTGGCCGTCAATTATGCAAGCAGTCCGCAAAAGGCAAAAGATGTTGTGGAAAGCATTCAGCAAAAGGGAGGAGAGGCTGTTGCCGTTCAGGCTGACCTCAGCATGGTCGCCGGTGTGGAGTCATTATTCAAAACGGCAATTGAGGCATTCGGCAAAGTGGATATCCTGATTAACAATGCGGGAGTGAGCATTTTCAAACCGATCCAGGATATCACGGAGGAGGACTTTGACCGGCAGTTCAATCTGAACGTAAAAGGCACGTTTTTTGCCTGCCGGCAGGCGATGACATACATGGAGGAAAAGGGGAGAATCATCAACTTTTCTACGTCTGTCGCTGGACAGATGTTTCCGGCATACAGCGTATATGCGGGAACAAAAGGTGCTGTTGAACAGTTCACCCGCCAGCTTGCGAAGGAATTCGCAGCAAAGCAGATTACGATCAATGCGGTTGCCCCGGGTCCGGTCAACACAGAACTGTTTACCGAAGGAAAAACAGAGCAGCAAATCGAAGGACTGAAACAGTCGATTGCCCTCGGCCGCATCGGCGAACCGGAAGACATCGCAAATGTGATCGAATTTCTGGTCAGCGAAAAATCGCAATGGATCACGGGACAGACGATCCGCGTGAACGGCGGATTTATTTAATATGCAAAAAAAGCCCAAGACGAGTCTGGGGCTTTTTTGCATTATTTCCACTGTGCGATTGTTTCGACAGGGAGCCGGTATGAGGCATATCCTTCGTCAGCTGCTTTTCCGATCGACAGAAGCATCACCGGAACATAGCGCTCTTTATCTAATCCGAAGGTTTCAGCAATTTTTTCTTTGTCATAGCCGCCGATCGGGTTTGTGTCATAGCCGTGTGCGCGGGCCGTCAGCATAAGCTGCATGGAGACGAGACCGGCGTCAATCAGGATGGTCTCCCGGTTTACCTGTGCCGGAAGCTGTTCAAAATGAGCCATCAGAGCTTTCATTTGCCTGTCTTTTACTTCTTGCGGCATATAGCCGAGCTCTACGGCTTTTGAATAAATGTCTTCCAAATAATCGGCATTGTTCATATCGGCAAATACTGCGATGACGGCAGACGAAGTGTTGACTTGCGTTTGATTGAATTTCGCAAGAGGCGCGAGCTTCTCTTTGCCTTCAGGGCTGTCGATGATCAGAAAGCGCCATGGCTGTGCGTTAACGGAGGATGGCGCTGTCGTCGCTTCCTCTAATATGTCAGTCATCTCTTCCTTGCTGATTTTGACCGTGGGATCGTAGTTGCGAATCGAATGGCGGCCTTTCATAATCTTCATAAAATCGTTTGTTTTTAATTCAGTTCCCATGTGGAAAACACTCCTCTATGCTTGTATATTGTTTATGTTTGTTTGCATCTTCGCCAGAATATCAATAAGTACACGGCGTTCTTCTGCGCTGACGCCGGCGAGCATTTCCTTCATAAAACGCTCTTTTTCTCTCTTGGAAGACTCGATGCGTTCCCGTCCCTGCTCGGTTAAACGGACGAGTGTGATACGGTTGTCCTCCGGCTTCCGTCTTCTTGATACCATTCCACTGGCTTCAAGCTGTTTGACGTGTCTTGTGACGGCAGCGCTGTCGATATTCACCTTTTTTTGAAGGTCGCTTTGACTGATTTCGTCTACATGAAAAAGCAAAGCGAGCAATTCCAGCCGGGATTGGCTGATGCCGGTGCAAGCTTCGAACTTCATGCCAATCCCTTTGTTTAAGCATTGCAGCTGATACAAAATCTCGCCTTCCTGTGAACAATATGACGGCAAAACCGATCCCTTCTTTCTTGTTCGGCAATTAATTGATACATCAATGATTGATATATCAACTAATATACAGACCTTTTTTTCTTTTTGCAAATATCATGCTCTCCTTCCTGCATAAAAAAATACCAAGGTGTTTGCATCCTTGGTATGAGATAGCTAAATGGATCTGTTGTTATCATGTTTTCTTAAGACTTCATGCAGCTTCTCTGCAAATTCGTCAGGGTATAATGAGCAGCCGACGTGGTTCCCGGGAAACTCAACGACTTCTGTCTCTAAACGATCAGCCAGTGCTTCGGCATAGCGGTACGGAAGAAATCCTTTTGAATCAATGCCTCCCGCAGGTACCACGATCGCCTGGGAACTCAGCTTGCTTATATCAGGTCTGTATTCCCTCAGAGCCGGCACCTCGGATAAGATAAAGTAATCGATGTTAGCCATCAGCCGCTCCATCCGGGCTTCGTTTTGCTGCGGCTGAGCAGATGACGCGATGCCCATCGCTTCTGCGAACTCGGCTAAAGCGGATAAACCGTTTGTTCGATAATGCCGCTCAAGCTTCTCAAGGCTCTTTATTCCCAAGGTGCGATCGCCGCCTGACAAGAGCTCCGGGATCGGAGGTTCGTGTGCAGCGAGAATCCGGATTTGCTGAGGGTGACGGATCGCCAGGTCAAGGCCGATAACCGCCCCGGAACTGCACCCGAACACAAAGGCGGGTTCATCGGACAGGCTCGCCAGCAGCCGGTAGGCGTCATCGCTGTGGGTTTCGATCTGATAATGTTCATGTTGATCATCGAGTATGCTCCGGGAATGCCCGCGGCGGTCGTAGGTAACGACGGTGTAGCGATCTGACAGCAGGTCTTTCATAGGGTACGAATCAGCATCACCGTTGCCGCCGTGAATCATCAGCAATATGGGCCCCGACCCGCGCATCTCGTAATACAGGCTTGCGCCGGGTACCTTCAATTTGCCATTTTTGACTACAGTCATTAAAAACGCTCCTCTCTATACATTACTGTATTTACATTACACCGTGCACCGGGTGATATAAATGCAGAAAACGGCTGAGAAACAAACCCGCCATATGCAAAAAAGCACTGATCGCCTCGCGATCAGTGCTTGATTTTATTTAGAGTACACAATCTTTTTCACCGTTTCGACGGAAAGGTGATGGTCGTCGGCCAATTGATCAATCGTTCTGCCTTTTTTAAATGCACTTTTCATCAAAGCGTTCCGATCATCGATCAGCTTTCTCGCCCCTGAACGAACGCCCCATTGTTCGCGGGCGGATTCAGGTTTTGGAATGTAGATCGTTTCTCCTTGCACATGCTTTTGAATTTCTGATATCAGCTTTTCCGGCAAAACAGCCGTTGCATTGAGATAAGCCATATTCATGAGCTCCTTATTTTTTTATCGCATAATAAGGTGCAAAGCCTATCATCAGAAAAGCCAACTTTTCAGGCGATTGATGAAAAAGTACGCCCCATGCAAAGTATCGCCTTTCCAATCACAGGCTTTGCATGAGTCGCTTGAGTAACCGGCATTCTGATCTCAGCCATATTCGTCACCTCCTGGTTTGAGCGGCTTTCATAATCATACATCAAAAAAGTTGGGCTAAGCGCAAACTATTTTTCACGCTTCAGCGTCTATACATACTGGAAAAGCTTAATGGAAAAAGGAGCTCTGTATTGTCATGGAGAAACAGACAGCCAAAACATCGCTTGTAGCGTTCATAACCGGCGGAAAAGAAGATTTTTACCGGCTGGCTTACAGTTATGTGAAAAACCAAGAAGACGCGTTAGACATCGTTCAGGAATCGATCCAAAAAGCGCTCGCTTCCGTCGATTCTGTACGAAATCCCGATACGATCAAAAGCTGGTTTTACAAAATTTTGGTCCGTACCGCGATCGATGTTTTGCGGAAGCAGAAAAAACTCAAAGTAATGGATGACCGGACACTGGAGTTTTTAAGCCGGGGAAAGGAAGATACCTATCAAGATACAGACCTTCGCGAAGCGCTTGAAGAATTGCCGTACCAATATAAAACGATCATCATTCTGCGGTTTTTTGAAGACATGAAAATCGAAGAGATCGCGGACATCACGGGGGACAACATCAATACCGTCAAAACACGGCTCTACAGAGGGCTGAAGCTCATGCGCATTCAGTTGACGAAGGAGGAGCTTTCGTAATGGATAAGAAACTGGAACAATTAAGAAAAGAGTATAAACAGGTGCCCATTCCACAAGAGCTGGATGAGATTGTCGAAAAAGCCCTTCAGCATCGTCCGAACAGGAAAAGAAGGATCGTGATGTGGCCCGCATCGATCGCTGCAGCTGCGGCTGTTTTCATTTTTGCGGCCGTCAATATCAATCCCGAGGCCGCGAAAGCGATGTCGCGAATCCCCGTCATCGGCAAGGTCGTCAAAGCGATTACAATCACCGAGATCAAACAGGAAAAAGACGAATCGAGCATTGATGTGAAAACCCCGGCTTTGTCCGGGCTTTCCAACCGTGAGCTGGAGAAGAACATCAACAAAAAATATGTGAAAGAAAGCCAGCAGCTGTATCGGGAATTTATGGAGACTACATCGAAGCATAAAAAAGGGCACCTCAGCATTTACAGCGATTTTAAGACTGTAACGGATACGCCGGAATTGATCTCAATCCGCCGCGAAACCGAAAAAACGCAGGCATCCGCCTACACGGAGCGGCGCTATGTGACCATCGACAAGAAAAACGGCGTCCTGCTTACGCTGAAGAGCTTATTTAAGGATAAACGCTATGTCGGCGTCATCAGCAAAAATATAAAAAAGCAAATGAAGCAGCAAATGAAGGAAAATCCTGATAAAATATATTGGGTCGGGGATGAGGAGATAGAACCATTTAAACAGATTCATGCTGACCAAAACTTTTATATCACCGAAGATCATAAACTGATGATTTCGTTCGACGAATATGAAGTTGCGCCCGGTTATATGGGGATTGTGGAGTTTGAAATTCCGACCGGCGTGATTTCAAATCTGCTTGTCGGAACCCGCTACATCCGTTAGCTGGCAAAGACTGATACTTCTTTTGTCACGGATTTTCACCCTTCCGTCTGTACTATTATAGAAATCAACCGAAGAAGGGGAGCACGCATTATTGGAGGAATACCATGTTAGATAAGGCACATCATCATCGCTACATACCGGGATTAGACGGACTTCGGGCTTTTGCCGTTCTCGCGGTCATCGCTTACCACCTCGACTTTGATTGGGCCGACGGAGGCTTCATCGGGGTCGATATCTTTTTCGTGTTGTCCGGCTATTTAATCACATCGATCGTTTTGCCGGCGTATGGAAATGACATGACATTGAATTTCCGCAGCTTTTGGATCCGGAGGATGCGGCGGATTGTACCGGCGGCCTCGCTCATGATTATCGCGACCGTCATCTGGGTCGTATTGTTCAAACCTGACATGCTGCACACAGTGCGAGGAGATGCGGTCTTCTCTCTATTGTATGTCAGCAATTGGTGGTTTATTTTTCATGATCTATCTTATTTCGACAGCTTCGGCTCTCCGTCGCCGTTAAAAAACCTTTGGTCATTGGCGATAGAAGAACAATTTTATATCATCTGGCCGATCGTTTTGCTTGCGGGAATGTACATATGCAAAAAACGAACGAGGCTGGCGGCGGCGGTTCTCGTACTCGCGCTATGCTCAGCCGTTTTGATGAGCGTGCTGTACGTACCCGGCGGAGATCCGAGCCGCGTCTACTACGGAACGGATACACGCTCTTTTGAGCTGCTGCTCGGCTGCGCGTTAGCACTCGTATGGCCGATGAAAAGGCTCTCTTCAAACAGGCTGCCGAGCCGTTTGAAGAGAGCGATGCACGGAACAGAGCTGGCTGCTTTTGTCATATTGATCCTCTGCATCCATTTCGTTGATGAATACGTACCGTTCCTTTATCATGGCGGCATGCTCCTGATCAGCATCATCGCTGCGGTACTGATCGCATGCGTCAGTCATCCGAGCAGCTTTTTGGGGCATTTGCTGTCATGGAAACCGCTCAGGTGGGTTGGAACGAGATCATACGGCATTTATCTTTGGCATTATCCTGTCATCGTGCTGAGCACGCCCGTTCAGGAAATTGGGAATCCGGTTTATTGGCATGCTGCCGTTAAGGTCGCTGCAACGCTGATTCTCGCCGAGCTTTCCTATCGTTTCCTTGAGCAGCCGATTCGGAAGGACGGCTTTACGCCATTTGTCCGCCGCGTTTTTTTGAACAGGATTGTAGAATGGAAAACGTCGTCCACCATCAGCAGAATGACGACGGGATTGCTTTTTGCCGCCCTCATCATTTTTGCGGGCGGGCTGTCCGGAATAGCCGGCGCACCGAAACAGCAGCAGTCGATGCCTGCCCAGTCCCATCAGCAGGCAAGCGCATCCTTTGACAAAGAGGGAAAACAGGCGGCAGCTGCAAAAGAAGAACCGGGGAAACAAACAAAATCCAAGAAAGAAAAGAAGGGGAATTCGCGTCAGAAAACGATGTCAAGCATTAAAGAAAAGGAAGTGCTGGCCATCGGTGACTCCGTCATGCTTGACATTGCCCCAAACCTCCGCCGTACATTTTCTCATGTTACGATAGACGGAAAGGTCGGAAGGCAGGTATCAGAAGCGCTTCAATTGACAGCGCAATATGCATCGTTTAATCAGCCGGACAAAGCCGTCATTATTGAGCTGGGGACAAACGGCTATTTTACGGACGGCCAAATGGATGCGCTGCTTGACGCTTTCTCAAAAGCCCGCATTTATCTCGTGAACACGCGTGTGCCGCGGCAATGGGAGAAAAAAGTGAACGAATCGCTGCGCGAGCAGGCGCATAACCGCCGAAATGTGACACTCGTTGACTGGCACAGCGAAGCTCTCGAGCATCCCGAATATTTTGCCTCTGACGGCGTACACCTCGTGCCGAAAGGAGCGGAGGCTTTGACAGCGCTTATCGTTGAGGCGATGAAATAATGCTTATACATAAGAGGAAGCTTTTTATTTCTTGAATGTCGTGATGAACCTGATCAAAAACGGCGTTTTTAAAGTTCCTTTTACTAGTTTGTTATGATGTTTTATAAAATTTTTTATTTGTTTTCTTCTATGGGGAACCATTAACAAAGGCAATCTGTCTTTGCGAAACCATCCGATTTTTGCTGTTTCAGGCCCTTGTTTAATGGGTTCCCCGCCCAGTAATTTTCCTGAATAGATGTACTGCACGTCATGATATTGGGGTTGCTCGTACTCTCCTATTTTGCACGTAATAGAAACGCGATAGCCTGTTTCTTCTTCCATTTCCCTTATGGCACATGTCTCCGGCTGTTCATGCTTTTCCATTCTGCCTCCGGGCAAATCCCAGACAGGATAATCTTTTCTTTTTACGAGAAGTATTTTTCCTTCGCCATTTTCCACAATCGTGAAGCAACCTATCGTATTTACTGCATTCAAGTTTAGATAACTCCTTCCTCCATGTTCATTTCAATAGATAATCTGACCGATTTGACCGGTTTCATCTTATCCCGCCAGGTCATGAGCAATCCACTTCCATGATCAAAAAAATATGTTACAATATACAAATGTTTTGCGAGCCCCCTCCAGCTTATTTCATCATTACATCATATATTTTACTAGCTTGAAAGAAAGGTTTGATACTATGCTTCATAATCCAACAGGAAAGGAACGCCTTGCATTGGCTTTTCTGCTCGGCATGCTTGCGATACTGGGCCCGCTGAATATCGATATGTATTTGCCCAGCTTTCCCGAAATTGCCGACGATTTATCAGCAGGCGCTTCGCTCGTACAGCTAAGCTTAACGGCGTGTTTGATCGGGCTTACGTTCGGCCAGCTCGTGATCGGACCTGTCAGTGATGCACAGGGAAGACGGAAGCCCTTATTAATATCCATCTTTTTATTTGCGTTGTCTTCTCTGTTTTGCGCGCTTTCCCCGAACATTGTCATGCTGGTCATCGGCCGTTTTCTGCAGGGGTTCACAGCTTCGGCGGGAATCGTGCTTTCGCGTGCGATCGTGCGGGACGTATTTACCGGAAGGGAGCTTTCGAAATTTTTCTCGCTCTTAATGGTCATTACCGCGGTCGCGCCGATGGTTGCACCGATGACAGGCGGCGCCATTCTGCTTTTGCCGTTTGCAACATGGCATACGATTTTCTATACGCTGACATTGATCGGATTGTTTCTCGTTCTGATCATTTCACTGAAGCTAAAAGAGACATTGCCGCCTGAGAAGCGGATTCCAAGTTCAATCGGATCATCTGTGAAGACGATGGGCAGCTTGATAAAGGACAGGTCCTTTATCGGCTATGCGCTGACCGTCGGTTTCATCCACGGGGGCAGCTTTGCCTATGTGTCCGGAACGCCTTTTGTGTACCAGGATATTTACGGTGTATCTCCGCAAGTATTCAGCGTTTTATTCGGAATCAACGGCCTGGCGATTATTTCAGGGAGCTTTATCATCGGGCGCTTCGGGGGAATCATTCACGAAAGAAAATTGCTTCGGATAGCGGTCATTACCGCTTTAATCGCAACGGGTGTTCTGCTTACGATGACGATCATCAGAGGACCGCTTGCGACACTGGTCGTCTCAATCTTCGTCTACATGATCACGATCGGAATGACATTGACAAGTACCTTTACGCTGGCGATGGAAAATCAGGGGCATCGTGCGGGCAGTGCAAGTGCAATGCTTGGAATGCTTCCGCTGCTGCTCGGTTCGGTCGTTTCCCCTCTTGTGGGAATGAATGAAACGACGGCCGTTCCGATGGGGGCGATCATGTTTGTTACGGCTGTTATCGGTTCTCTTGCCTTTTTTGCGTTGACAAGGGAAAGATCGGATAAAAACAAGGACGGAATCGCTTGATTCCGTCCTTTTGCTTTTATAGAGAGGCCCGCAGAATGGCGAGCACATCGTCTTTGTTCAGTTTTTGGAAGTTTCCGAAGCCGCCGTGCTCCATTTCTTTTGCTGCAATGTCGGCGATCAGGTCGAGCTTTTCTTCACCGATGCCGTAATCGGAAAGGCGGGAAGGCGCGCCGAGGCTTGTCCAGAAAGCGGACAGCTTGTCGATTCCTTCAAGCGCGATTTCTTTGTCCGTTTTGCCTTCAGTTTCAATGTCAAACATATTGAGCATAAGGGCTTTGAAGCGGCCGACATTTGTGTCAAGCGTATATCTCATCCAGTTCGGAAACAAAATCGCAAGTCCCCCTGCATGCGGAATGTCGTAAACGGCTGAAACGGCATGCTCCATCGTATGGGATGCCCAGTCGCCGAAGTAGCCCATTTGCAGCGTTCCGTTTAATGCGATCGTTCCGGCGTATAAAATCGTTTCACGATGCTTGTAGTTCTGCAGGTCTTCAAGCAGCTTCGGCGCCGTTTCGATCACAGTCTTCAGGACGGAAAAACACATTCTGTCCTGAAGCGGCGTGTTTTCGACATTGTGGAAGTATTGTTCAAACACGTGGCTCATCATGTCAACCATGCCGTAAACCGTTTGGTTTTCGGGAACGGTGTACGTATTTACAGGGTCTAAAATGGAGAACCTCGGATGGGTTACATCGCTGCCCCACACGTATTTCTCATTCGTTTCCCAGTTTGTGATGACAGAGTCAGGGTTCATTTCAGATCCTGTTGCAGCAAGGGTCAAAACCGTACCGAACGGCAGGGCGTCCGAGATGCGCGTTTTCTTGCTGAAAATATCCCAAGGGTCGCCGTCGTATTTTGCACCGGCCGCGATCGCTTTCGTGCAGTCGATGACGCTTCCTCCGCCGATCGCGAGAAGAAACTCGATGTCATGCTGTCTGCACAAATCGATGCCTTTTTGCACCGTAGCAAGGCGCGGGTTCGGTTCTACCCCGGAAAGCTCGTGCCAATCTGCGCCTTCTTCCTTTAAAACGGCGGTTACTTGATCGTAAAGACCGTTTCGTTTAATGCTGCCTCCGCCGTATACAAGCAAAACCCGCTTTCCGTATTTCTTCAGTTCGTTTCTTAATTGTTCAAGCTGGCCTTTTCCGAAGATCAGCTTCGTCGGGTTATAATAAGTGAAATTTTCCATGTGATAAAACCTCCAAATTCTGTACGAAAAATAGGTTTACTACTATAACATACCTTCGTTCACAGAAAAAGAGCAGATCTTCGTACGTCGATTTTTTGACATAAAAAAGCTTGCCGGAAAAATCGTTATCCGGCAAGCTCGAAAAGCGCAGTTCGTTACTTCATGGAAACATCGGCAGACTCGTTCATATGAATGACCATCGAGACGGCGGTGCCGACATCCGGAGCGCTTTGTATTTTCAATTCGCCTCCGCAGAAATGTTTCAGCCGTTTGTTAATATTTTTCAAGCCGACGCTGCTGCTCATGTCCGATGAAAAGATGTCATTCAGTTTTTCCGGCGTCATGCCCAGTCCGTTATCTTCTACTTTGATGTAATACCCGTTTTCACCTTCTTTTTTGACCGTCAGTTTAACCCAGCCTCCTCCTCGTTTCTTGCTGATCCCGTGGTGGACGGCATTTTCGACAAGGGGCTGAATCATTAAAGGCGGCAGCGTGAAATCGATGTCTGGATCAACCTCGAAAATGACTTCGAGCCGCTCGCCGTAGCGCGTTTTTTCTATGGAAAGAAAGGAATTGATAATCGAAAGCTCTTTCCTGAATGAACTGATCGCGGACGTATTTTGAAAATCGAAGCTCTTTCTTAAGTAATTGGCAAATTCGGCAGTGACCTCCCGCGCTTTTTCAATATCCATGTAAGTGAGAGAAATAATCGTGTTTAATACATTGTAAAGAAAATGGGGCTTGATCTGCGACTGGAGAAACGCCATCTCCAAATGTGTCGCCTGATTTGCCGTATGTTTCATCATGATCAAATTTTTAATGCGAGCCGTAAATTCAGAGTAATTGAAAGGCTTTTGCAAAATATCATTTGCGCCGGCATGAAAAGCGTTGTACTTGTCATGGTCAATAATAGCGGCGGTTATGATGAGAACGGGAAGGTCAACTAAGCTGAACCGTTCACGGATGTTAGCGCAGACTTCAAAGCCCGTCATATCCGGCATCATCAGATCCAAAATCACGAGATCAAGCTTTGTCCGGGAGACGACGTCCAATGCCTCTTTTCCATTTTTGGCTGCGATCACTTGGTAAGGAACGTCTTCCAGCATATCGGTTAATATTTTCAAGCTTTCAATGCTATCATCGACAATCAGAACAGTCGGAGCTTCGCTTGTCCTTGAATAATAAGGCGTAGTCATCGGGACGTTCGACATATCCCTGGCGGATTGCAATTCGGCAATCCCTTCTTTAGCGGCAGGCAAAGAACCGTCCTCTGCGATTGGGAGCGTGAAATGGAATGCCGAGCCTTTCCCGACTTCAGAGTTGACCCATATGTCCCCGTTTTGAAGCTTCACAAGCTGTTTGACGATGCTTAAACCGAGCCCGGCTCCATCATCTTTATTGATATCGGCCTTTTGAAAAGATTCAAAGATGGTTTGGAGCATGTTCTCCGGTATGCCGGCTCCAGTATCCGCTACCGTGATTTTCATCATGCTGTCGTTTAGTCTTGCAGCAGAAAGCGTGATTTGTCCCTCAGGCGTATATTTAATCGCGTTGTCGACCAGATTGGTCATGATCTGCCGGAAACGGTTTTCATCGGCGAATACGGGAGGAAGGCCGGCCGGAATATCGTTTGTAATGTTCAGATGTTTATGTTTCGCCAACAGCCGGTAGAAATCCATTTCCGCACTAATCGTCGAATGAATGTCGACAGGACCCTGGTGAATCTGCAGCATGTCCTGCTTCATTTTTTCCAAATCCAAAATGTCATTTACCAGATTGGACAATCGATAGCCCATTCGGATGACGAGATGCATATTGTCTTTTTCTTCTTCTATCGTTTTATTTCTTCTGCCTGCCAATAATGTTTGGCATATATTAATAATGCTGTTCAGCGGTGTTTTAAATTCGTGTGACGTTTTGGCAATGAACTCATCCTTCAGCCGGTCCATCTTGAGCAGTTTTCCGGACAGTTCTTCGTTGTCGCGGAAAGCACCGGCAAACTGCTGCGCCATCAAAAGAACAACCATCAATAAAGCGATGATCGTAGGCACCGAATAGATCGAATTAAAAGAAAAGACCGATCTGCCGCTGTATGCTGATATCGTCGTTAAAATCACAAATGCGCTCATCGATAAAGAGGCGATGGTAAGGTACACGCTTCCTTTCATTTTACGAATGGCGGCAATAGCAAAAATATATGTAATATAAATCAATGTCGTAACGGCAAGAACGGAATGCAGGACATATGTGAAATGGGCAATGAAACCCACAGTTGAAAAATCAGCGGCCAAGACCAAACCTGAGAAGGCAGTCGCACTGATAATAAACTTTTTTGACACAATCTCCCTGTAGGCGAAATAGAGATAGAAAAAAACCGCAATGCTGACAAACACCGTCGCAATCGGCCTCAAAGAGTTTGTCAATGAAAAAGAAATCGACGGAAAGAGGAGAAAGATAATCCGCTCTTTTCCGATCAACAGAATGATGGCCGAAAAAAGAAGACACATCACCGAAAAAAACAACAAATGCTTATCCTTTTTTCTTTGCAGGAAAAAGCCGAGGAAATACAAACCGGTGACGAAGAATGCCGTAATCATGGCGGCATCATTAAGGAAAGAAATTTTATTTTCCCGCAGGATTTGTTCCTGCGGACCGAACTTAATCGGTTTTGCGATGCCCCATCCGGGCAGTTTTTTAAAATTTGAAAAATGTACGATCAGTTCATTGTCGCCGCGGTGAATCGGGAAAAAGCTTACATACGGTTTGTTTTGCGCCAGGAAATCCGGGCTGCTTGCGGGGCTTCCGCTTTGTCCGATCAAATTCCCGTTGAGATAGATGCGGTTTGCACTGTATATAAATGAGGTGCTGATTCCGAATGTCTGATTGTCTTGATTCGTTCTGATCGTCAGCTTGTATGTGCCGTAATCAACATTTTCTCCGGATTCGCCCAATTTTATATTACTAGGGACATCAACAAATACAGGATCTTTACCGGAATGGATCGCTTTCGGCGACAAAAGCTGGTTCCGGTATAATGTCCACTCTCCGTTCAGCTCTACGTTTCCGTCCTTCTGAAAGTCCCAGTTTTTGAGATTCAAGACCCCTTTGCTTGCTTCGGGAGATTTTGAGCCGTACAAGTTATTCATTGTGATAAATATAAAAAAGACTGCGCCATAGGCGAGAATAATCGAAATGAAAACATATATTTTTTTCAACATCGGCACTCCTTATCCAATCAATTAAAACCCCCTACTATGTTCCTGTTTCAATAGTATCAATATTCTAATCACAATTGTTAAAAAACTTCAATAGACCGAAAAAGAAACCAATTAGCTGGGCTGTTCGGCATGATATAATATACTTCATCTGCATATCAACATGGGGTGGGATGATTCGTGAAAGCATTGATTGTTGATGACGAAGAGCTGGCATTAATTCATTTTAAACATATGCTTGAACGGACAAACTTCTTTCAATCGATTACAGCTTTTCAAGACCCGGCGGAAGTTTTGGAATATTCGGCGATTCAAGATGTAGACGCGGTGTTTCTTGACATTGATATGCCGGGAATGAACGGTATTGAACTTGCTGAAGCGATTCAATCGATGAATGAAAGAATTCAAGTCGTTTTTATCACAGCTTACAATGAATTTGCCATCAAAGCGTTTGAATTGAACGCTGTTGATTATTTGCTGAAGCCTGTCGATTACGGCCGCCTTGTGAAGACGATTGAACGCATCAAGATGAACGGCTTGCTCAGGACTCCTTCAGATCCTATCGGGGAACATTTTTCCATTCAATGTTTTGGAAGTCTGCAGTTTTACCAGGCATCCGGAGGTGTCAAGAAAAACATACAGGTCAAGTGGAGAACATCCAAAGCATGCGAAATTTATGCGTATTTGCTCCATCATCAAGGCAGTGTTGTCAGTAAAGAAGCGCTGATCGACCTGTTTTGGCCGAATTTTGATTTTTCCAAAGCGAGTACTCAGCTTTACTCGACGATTTATCAAATCAGGAAATTAATCGGACAGCTTCCTTTCAGCCAATCAATCGAGAAGACCGGCGCAGGGTACGTCCTCAGTCTTGCCGGCACAAAAGTCGATGCGGTTGATTGGGAAAAATCGCTGAAAGAGGCTCCTCCTATCAGCGCCTCAACAGTAAAACGGCACCTGGATATTTTCATGGCATACCGAAACCACTATTTTATGGAGCACGGCTATCTGTGGGCGGAACCGGAAAAGACGCGCCTTGCGCAGCTTTGGCTCCGCAAGGCCGGCGAGCTGATCGATTTTTATATGAAGGAAAAAAATTACGATCAAGCGATGGACATCTGTTTGCAGGTCGACAAAATTGAGCCTTGTGACGGCACAATCATGGAATACAAGATCAAGTTATTTAATAAGACGGGTAATGTCGAAGAGGCGATTAAGGAATATGAGCGCTACAAACAAATGAAGGATAAGGTGAACTAAGAAAGACCGGATGAGCCGGTCTTTTTTTTGTATGTACAGAAATTGTATAGTTCGATTTCATACAATGTAGTTTGGTTCGGATGATGTCAGCAGGAAACGAGGACCAACAAGATACAAACATGATTTTGAAAAACTATCATTCGACAGAAATAGATATTAAGAAAAAGGGGGACTTAAGTTCTGAAAAAATGTAAACCTATTGGAATCCTAAAAAGGAGGAAAGAGAATTTTGAGATCGAGAAAATTTCCGTTCGGCCTTAACAGCCGAAGGTGTAAGCCGTTTTTGATCACGGGACTTATGCTGTTTTTCGTCTTCAGCCAGCTTTTCGTCTTCCCTGCGGAGAAAATAGTGGCTGCCGGCGAATCAACAAGCAGCGGTCAGCTCTTCGATTCAGTAACGGTAAAGAACGGCAGCGGTCAGACTGTTGACGGATCAAAAGGCGACGAACCCGCATTAACGCCGGGTGATGAAGTGAAGCTGACATACGACTGGTCATTAAAAAATGAAATGGGAACAGACTTCACCATCGAGATACCGCAAGATTTTACCGTTGAAAAGGATGCCGGAGGCGATGTGACATCGGCTGATCAACAGGTCATCGGCACCTATCAGATGAAAGCAAATGACAACACACTAAAGGTGACGCTGAACAGCTCTGCTGTGGATTCTGCCGATGCAAAAGGAACCATCGCGCTCTCGGCAAAATTTGCTCCGGATGCGAAGGATACAAAAACAGCGGACGTTCTTTTTGATTTGGGTGCCGGAAAGACCCAGCGGGTGATGATACCGGTCAAGACGAATGAGACGTCAGGTTCCGGATCAGACACGGCAAAAAACGATTCTTCACAATCTGAGGATCGTCAGGCAGACGGTGATGAATCAACATCGTCAAACGGTCAGGACCGAAAAGAGGATGGCGCATTAAAACCGTCAAACGGTCAGGACCAAAAAGAAGATGGCGAATCAAAGCCGTCAAGCAGCCAGGACCAAAAAGCGGAAGCGAAATCGTCTGCCGGCTCTGCAAAAAAAGCGTTATTCTCAAGTAAAGCGGTTGTGTCCGGAGGAAAGCAAATCACGCAAAATATTTTGACCGGCGTGGAACTGACCGATGAAAATGGAGCGCCGTATGATCAGGCCAACCGTGCCAGCACGAATTCGCCAGCTAAGATTTCTATTACCTGGGCGATTCCGGATGACTTGGGAAAAACGATAAACGCCGACGATCGATATGAATTTGACTTGCCGAAGGAGTTTATCGTCCATAATGACATCACCAACCAGCCGTTAAGCGCAGGCGACACCGATTTCGGGACGTTTTCGATTGATACGAGCGGCCATGTCGTTATGACATTTAACGACCAGGTAAAAGTTGATTCCAATGTCGAAGGGACATTGTTTGTCAATACACAGTTCAATCAGCAAAAAATTACAGGGGCGACAACGCAAAAAATAAAATTCCCGGTTCATTCCGATACGCCGGAAGTAACGGTGTATTTTAAGCCAAACGTGAGTAAAACCATTGATAAATCAGGAACGCTGGACAAAGGGATCAACCCGGGCAGCGTAACATGGACGGTCGATGCCAATAAAAAATTGGACCGCGTCACAAATGCAAAACTCTCAGAAAACTTTCCTGCCGGATTAAACTTTAGCTCGGTTAAAGTTTACCAGCTCGATGTTAACATTGATGGTTCGGTCAGTCAGGGCAGTGAAGTCACCTCAGGCTACAGCGTAGACGCAAACGGAAATGTCACATTCAGCGGGACCATTGATTCGGCCTACCGTCTCGTCTATGAAACGGTTATTGACAATGGTGCAAAGCCGAGCGAAGGCGGGAACGTAACTCTGACGAACAAGGCATCGTTCAGCGGAGACAATCTGGATGCAAGTTCTGCAGAGGCTACTGTCACTGCCAAATACGGAAAAATGCTCGAAAAATCGTCGACCGGCTACAATGGGGATTCGCAAACATTCAGCTGGGCTATTTTGTACAACTATGGCGAGAAACAGGTCGACCAATCCAAGGCAATCATCACCGACACATTCGGTTCCGATGATTTGCATCTTGTTTCAGATTCCTTGAAGGTCGTTCCGATTACGTTCAGCCAAGGCGGCGGCGAGCAAGCCGGAACCCCTCTTCAGGAAGGCGTGGACTACACGCTGACCGACAATGGAAGCAGCTTTAACATCCATTTCAACAAAGCCGTTTCAGGGGCCTACAAAATCACATATCAAACCCAGGTCAACAGCGGCGTGGTCATCGATCAATCGACAAAATATACAAACAGCGCGGTGACCGGAACAGGGGAATCAAGGGAAGCTTCCGGAACCGCCACCCAGCAGAATATCGTAAAAGGCTATTCAAACGTTGATTACGGGAAGAAGACGGTTGATTGGTCGATCACCATTAACAAAAACAACTATACGATGAACAATTGGACGTTGAACGATCAATTCGACAGCGGCGGATTGGCCCTCGTTGACGGCTCAATCAACATCCAGGATACAACGAAGAACGTCACACTTCAGGAAGGCAAAGATTACACGTTGACGATAAAACCCGGTCATGAAGGCTTTGCATTGGCATTTATCGGGGATTATGCAGAAACAAACAGCCGATTTAAGATCAGCTATACGACAAAATTCAATGTTGATTTTTCCAACAAGAATATCTTGAATTCCGCCGGGTCAACTTGGACCGATCATGACGGCAAAGAGCGCACCAACAAGGTATCGAGCGGGTTTAAACCGAATAATCAGACCTTTGATAACGGATTTAAAAACGGCTCATACAACGCGGTTACGAAAAAAATCACGTGGAAAATCGGCATCAACTATAACGGCGAGTCTTCAAAGAATCCTTATATTCAAGATGCTATAGCGGATAACCAGCAATTTGATCAGGGTTCGCTCGTGGTGAAGAGCTATACGATCAATAAAAACGGCTCCATCACGGAAGGGGATGCGCTCGATCCTTCAAAATATGAAGTAGAAGAGCCTTCGGCCGATAACGACAATACATTGACTGTACACCTGAAAACGGACGATTCTATTGCATATCTCATCGAATTTACCACATCGCTTAAAGGTCAGGTCATTAGTCAGAATCAGTACACAAACAAAGCGGCTTATCATAATAACGGCCATCCAGACCGCACATTGACGGGCTCCGTTTCGGTTGCAAACGGCGGAAACCTGATTTCTAAAGGCGGAAAACAAAACGGAAGCTATGTCGATTGGAACATCAATGTCAACTCCAGCCAATCGACGCTGGATGACGTCAAAATTACGGATACGCCGGACGAAAACCAAATTTTAGATGAAGATTCTTTTAAAGTTTATCAAGCGAAATACAATGAAAACGGTGCGATCAAAGACAGCAGCGGAAATCTTGTTGCCGATGAAAATGTGCAGCTTGAAAAAGGCAAGGACTATACGTTAAACATCACAACAGATAATGCAACAGGTGCACAATCGTTTGTCCTGAACTTTACAGGCGGCTACAAGCAAATTGACCGTGCGTATGTTGTCCAATATCGCTCTTTGATTAACATAACCGGCACAAGCGGGCAGGTCAGCAACAAAGTGTCGATTTCGGGAACGAATGTTCAGGAGCAGAGCCAGGAAAACGGCAACTCGGTCTTTGTCGTCCTTTCAAGCGGCGGCGGTTCCGGTTCAGGAGAAAAAGGAAGCCTGACCATCTTGAAAACCGGAAAAGACGGCAAGCCTCTCACAGGAGCAGACTTTCAATTGTGGACGAAGGACAACAAGCAGCTCCTGCGTTCAGGAACGACGGATGCCGACGGCAAGATGACTTTCGGAAATATCCGCTACGGCACCTATGTACTAAAAGAAACAAAAGCGCCTGACGGATACACGATCAGCGACGCTTATACGAACGGAGTCTCTGTTGCAATCGACGGAAAATCATCCAGTGCAGGGGCGCTGTATCAAGTCATAAATGAGCAGAACAAGGTGACGCTTATCAAAAGAGACGAACAGAAAAATCCATTGACAGGGGCTGTTTTCAAACTTGAAAAGAAATTCGGCGACGGCACCTTCACTGAGATACGCACTCAAATCACAAGCGATGAAAACGGAAAAGTTGAAATTATCGGTTTGCCGGTCGGCGACTATCGTTTAGTAGAAACCAAAGCTCCGGCAGGGTTTATCCTGAATACAGAAGCGATGGACTTCTCGGTCACAAAAAATGACAAGAATCAAGTGCCCGACATCGATTTAGGCACACTGATCAATTACAAAGGCAGTGCCGAGTTAACGAAAGAAGATGCGGAAGGCCGCAAGCTGGAAGGAGCCGTCTTCAAGATCGTTGACGAAAATGGCAACACCGTTCGTGACGACCTGACGTCAAATCAAAACGGGAAAGTCACGGCTGAAGACCTCGCGCCGGGACGCTACGCCTTTGTCGAAACGAAAGCGCCAGAAGGGTATGTGTTGAACAGTGAGAAAAAACAATTTACCATCTCAGAATCGGCAAAAGGAAAACCGAAGGCGAGAGACGCAGGAACAGCGGTGAACTACAAAGGCTCCGTTCAATTGACGAAGGAAGATGCGGAAGGCCATAAGCTGGAAGGAGCCGTCTTTAAGATCGTTGACGAAGAAGGGAACACCGTCCGTGACGAATTAACGTCAGATCAAGACGGGATAGTTGCGGCTGAGGGACTTGCGCCGGGACGTTACGCCTTTGTCGAAACGAAAGCGCCAGAAGGATATGTACTGAACAGCGAGAAAAAAGAATTTACCGTTTCCGGGTCAGCCGAAGGGAAACCGAAGGCAAGAGACGCAGGAACAGCGGTGAATTACAAAGGATCGGTTCAGGTGACGAAGGTAGACGCGGAAGGCCATAAGCTGGAAGGAGCCGTCTTCAAGATCGTTGACGAAGAAGGGAACACCGTCCGTGACGAACTGACGTCAGATCAAGACGGGAAAGTTGCGGCTGAGGGTCTCGCACCGGGACGCTACGCCTTTGTCGAAACGAAAGCGCCAGAAGGATATGTGCTGAACAGCGAGAAAAAAGAATTTACCGTTTCCGGGTCAGCCGAAGGAAAACCGAAGGCGAGAGACGCAGGAACAGCGGTGAACTACAAAGGCTCCGTCCATTTGACGAAGAAAGATGAAGACGGAAACGGCCTGGCAGACGCTGTTTTCAAGATCGTTGACAACAACGGAAAAACGGTCAGAGACGATCTTGTATCAGGTAAAGACGGCAGCATTACGGCTGACGGTTTAGCTCCGGGAAGCTATCAATTTGTTGAAAAACAGGCGCCTGACGGCTACCTTGTTTCAACCGGCTCAGTGCCGTTCACCATCGGGGCTGAACACGAAGGCCAGCCGGAGCAGGCTGAATTAACGGCGGTCAACACGAAAAACAGCGTTGTGCTGACAAAAGTTGACCAGAGTGATAAAGACACCGTTCTGCCGGGTACGACATTCAACCTGACAGACAGTGACGGCAAGGTATTGATAGCCGACTTGACAACGGATGAAAAAGGACAGATTACAGTCCGCGGTCTCGAACCGGGCGAATACCGGTTTGTCGAAACAAAAGCACCTGAGAATTACAAATTGGATCAAACGCCAATACCGTTCACGATCAGTAATACCGATTCAAAACCAGTGGAGATCACCGCAGAGAACATATTGACGCCGGGTGATGCGACGCTGACAAAGGCTGATCGAAACGATCACAATATCGTTCTAAAAGGCGCTGAGTTCAAGCTGGTGGATTCAAGCGGTCATCCTGTGAAAACTGACAGCTATGGCAAAAAGCTGCCGGCAGTCTGGACGACTGACCAGAACGGACAATTCACGGTGAAAGGACTTGCGCCGGGTGAATACCAGCTGATCGAAACGAAGGCGCCTGCCGGCTATAAACTGGACGAAACACCGGTTCAATTCGTGATTGAAAAAGGGCAGACAAAAGCTGTCGAACTGTTGGCTTTGAATAGCAAAATAAAAACGAAAGCGAATGGCAAAGTCACGCCGGGCGGCAATGTGAAAAAAGACGGACCTCACAATCAAAACGGTAACAAAAACGGCCATTTGAAAGAGGCTGGATCTCACAACCAAAACGGTGACAATGACCGTTTGAAAGAAGACAAAGCTCTTCCGAAAACCGGCGATACGGACGTTATCATTCCAATGATGGCCGGCGTTCTGCTGCTGTTGGCAGGCGGAACCTTGGCGCTGGTCTCAAGAAAGAGACGAAGAAAAGCGTAAATTAATAGCACCTGATCATGGCTGCATGTGATCAGGTGCTTTTTTAAAGAAAAACGTAAGCTGAATCAGTCAGAAAGGAATGTTATGCATGCTAAAAAAATGTGTGATTGCGGTGCTTATTCTTTCTGGTCTCTTGCTCGTCTTGTCTCCTTTTATTAAAGAAAGCATCATCATCAATCTCAGCAAAAACGCAGGCTGGTCCGAATTGACCGCAGGAGAGGCGCGGAAAAACAATGAACAAAAGGCATCGTTTAACTTTGACGCGATTCAGCCGCCTTCTTTTTTTGATACGATTCAAGCGGGCATCGGCCGTGAGCCGAAAGCGGTCATCGGCCGGATCACCATCAGCAGCGTCGGTATCAGGCTGCCGATCTTAAAAGGCACAACCAACGAGAATCTGATTTTCGGCGCGACGACGATGCGTCCCGATCAACAAATGGGCGAGTGTAACTACCCGTTAGCAGGACATCATATGAGGCGGGAGAGTCTCCTGTTTGGCCCTCTGCTCAATATTAAAAAAGGGGATACGATCGTCATCACAGATTTTAAGAAAGATTACATCTACACTGTGACATCAAAAAAGATCATTTCAGAAATGGATTCAGATGTGATTGATGAGACAAAAGAAAAGGTCATTACGCTGATCACATGTGACAAACCGGAAAGAACCAAGGGGCGCCTCGCAGTAAAAGGGAAGCTAATTCATACGGCTGTCCATTTGGAATAAAGCTTATTTGAAACCGCGGTACAAGACGATTTTATTGCAGGCAAAGGCAGTGCTTTCCCGCCAGTCCGGCCGGTTTGTTTTTTAGAAAAAAACACGATGATGATCACCTTTATGTTTGAACGTGTATTTGAGTGTAGACAAAACAGGCCGGATAAAAATCCGGCCTGTTTTGTCCGTTCAAATTAGAAAATTGAAATAGAGCCGATCAGAAGAGCGGTACCCGTCATCACAAGCACGGCCAGAACTGCCCACTTGATCCCGAATTTCTGATGTTCGTCGATGGAAACCCCGACAAGACCGACGAGCAAATGCGTAGACGGCACAAGCGGGCTCAGCATATGGATCGGCTGGCCGATAATGGAGGCCCTTGCGATTTCGACTTTATTGACTCCGTAGGCGACAGCGGTTTCTGATAAAATCGGCAGCACCCCGTAGAAATACGCGTCATTCGGCATCAGGAACGTGAAAATGCCGCTTGTAAGGGCGGCGATCATCGGAATGAATCCGCCCATTTGTTCAGGAATCATCGAAACAAGCGAGATCGCCATTTCATCAACCATCTTTGTGCCTGTTAAAATTCCGGTAAAGACCCCGGCCGCAAATATCATGGAACCGATGGCCAGAACGTTGCTGGAATGGGCCGAAATGCGCTGCCTCTGATGATCGAGGTTTGGATAATTCACGATCAGCGCGATGCAGAAGGCAATGATAAACAGAACCGTCAGGCTTATTTTGCCCGACACGAGAAACCCGATCAATGAAAGCGTTAACAATAAATTGAACCACCAAAGCTTAGGCCGTTTCCACTCATCCTCGGCAGCTGCTGCCGTTTCATCGGCATGAGCCGGCTGTTTGAGCTCGATCACGCCGATGCGTTTTCGTTCTGCTTTTCCAAGTACATACGCAACCGCGACCATGCAAAGCATCCCGCTTGCGATGACGGGAATCATCGGACCGGTCAGTTCAGCCGGATCGACTCCGAGCGCGCTCGCGGCCCGCGGCGTTGCGCCTCCCCACGGAATCGTATTCATAATCCCCATGCCGACTCCCGCGATCCCCGCTAATATAATCGGGCGGATGCCGAGCAGCAAATAGAGCGGAAGCATTGCACTCGTTGTAATCATATATGTTGTCGAGCCGTCACCGTCCAATGCGACAAGCATGGTGAGCACCGCAGTGCCGACGACGATTTTTAACGGGTCTCCTTTGACCAATTTTAATATTTTTGCGACCATCGGATCAAACAAGCCCGTATCGATCATAATCCCGAAATATAAAATCGCAAACATGATCATGACGGCGGTTGGCGCCACCTGCTGAATCCCCGATATCATCATGTCGCCGACATCGGTGAACCCGAATCCGGCAATCAGTGCAAACACAATCGGCGTCAAGACTAATGCCGTCAGGACAGAAAGCCGTTTTGTCATGATCAGAACCATAAACACAAGCATCATGAAAAACCCTAAGATTGCTAACACATTTGTTCCCCCTTCTCGGTGAATCCGCTTACATTTTTGCTCCTCATTCCCCTTTTTGTCATCGTATGGGAAAATCGTTTTGAAGTAAATAATTTGGTTTTTATGTATTTTTAATTTTTTAAAACCGTTTTGTTCTTTTTGTCCATTTTTGTACATAAAAAGCATTCCGCCGTTAGCAGAATGCTTTTTAATCTCCGGCCATGATGCTTTGATAAAAGGCCGATTGTTCGTCAAGAAACCGTTTCGTCTCCCTGCTGTTTAAGTAAAAGCTTTCCCAGTCGAGTTCGTTTATTTTCCGTTTCCATTCCGGTGAGGATGTGACCTTTTGTAACGCTTCATCCCAGTAGGAAACTTCTTCTTCAGTCATGTTTTTCGGCCCCAGCACGCCTCTCCAATGAGAAAATACAAAGGGAATGCCCTGCTCTTTCCATGTCGGCACATGCGGAAAGGCGGGGAGCCTTTTGTCTGAGGTGACCGCGGCAAGTGTAATGTCTCCGTTCCGTTCATATGTTTTGGCTTCGGAAACCGTCATCGAAGCGGCTTCTATTTCATGTCTGACCAGCGCCCGAACGAGCTCCTCGCTGCTGCCATACTGCAAAAATTGAATGTCAAAAGGGTCAATCCCGTACATATCGGCCGCCCTGACGATCGATAGCTGATCATCATTTCCAAGCCCTGGAGAAAAACCGATTTTCACCTCGCCGGGGCGTTTTTTGATACCGTCGAGCACATCCTTTCCGTTTTTCAGAGCCGATCCTTTCGGAAGAGCGACAACCTGCCATTCTTTTGCAAGTATCGCGAGCGGGGTGAAATCGTCAATTTTCAGCTTGCTCTGTCCGAGAATGTAATTGCTCAGGATTAAACTGGACGCCATGCTGATGGTTTGCTTGTCGCTTTGATTTACATATTTCCAGCCTTTGTCTCCGCCGCTTCCGGGGATATACACGATACGGACATCGCTGTTTACGATCTGCTTTTGCGTAAGGACAGATTGTATCGCTTGCGCCGTTAAATCCCAGCCTCCGGAAGGTTCCGCGGGTACGACGATTTCAATCGGCCCTTCCGGCAGGCGCGGGGCAGCCGCTTTCCTCGCGTCTCCGGGAAGCAGAATCAACAGGCAGATCAGGATGACCATGAGCTTCTTCATATTTAATCAGCCGCCAAATAATATTTTCGTTCCGGCCTGCCGATAATCCCGTATTCCAACTCTGCGCAAGCTTCTTCTTTTGACACGAGATACTCGGCATAACGGCGGGCCGTCGTACGTGATGCGCCCATTTTTTCCCCGAGTTCTTCCGCAGTCATCCCGGCTGCGGCGCCTGCAAGCGTATCTTTGATTTTTTGCAGCGTAATGGAATTGATGCCCGTCGGCAAATCCTCCGCGGAACCGGAAACTCTTGAGCGGCCTCCAAAAATTTGGTCGATCATCGATTGGCTTACTTCCGGCTGAGAAAGCAGCATTTTCCTTTTTTCTTTATACTGCAGCAGCACCCGTTTGAATTTATCGGCCGTCACGGGTTTAATCAAGTAATGCGCAACTCCGCCCCGGAGCGCTTCCTGTAAATGACGGGTTTCTGTTGCCGCCGTGATGATCATAATGTCCACTTCAGGAAACCGGCTTCGAATGGCGGGGATCAGGGCCGTGCCAAGCTCATCCGGCATATAAATATCGAGCAGCAGCAAATCGGCGTTTTGTTCTTCTAAAATCGCCATGATTTCCTTAGCGTTTGCCGCTTTGCCGATAGTGTTGAATCCATCGAGCTGTTCAATCAGTCTCTCATGAATTTGCGCAACACGAAAATCATCCTCCGCAATCACGATGTCAATCAAATGGATTCCCCCTTTGTTTGTTTCTCCTTCGGTATAAAAACGGTAAATACCGCGCCGCCGCATTTTTGATTTGTCAATTCGATCCAGCCGCCCAGTTCATGCACTGACTCCTTTACGTTGGCCAGCCCGTGCCCCCTCTTCATCCCCTTTGAAGAATAGCCTCTTTGAAACACGGCCTCCGTCTTATCCGTCGGAACGCCGGCTCCTGTGTCGGAAACTTCTATGACGATGTCGCGCCCGATATCTGTGATGAAAAATGAAACCTGCCGCACGTCTTGTTCAGCCACCGCTTCGAAAGCGTTATCAATTAAATTGCCGATAATCGTGATGAGATGGGACATGCCGATATGCGCAGGGAGCGGATCGAGCGTGCTGTTTTCATCAATGGACAGCCTGACTTTTTTTTCTGAAGCCCTGCCCATTTTGCCTAACAGGATAGCTTGGACCTGCTGTGAATGAATGTTGTGGAATAAAATATCGTGCTGTTCATTTTGGATGGCGTATTCCTCTTTAATCAGATCGATCGCTTCTTCGTACTCGCCGAGCTCAAGCAGCCCCAGGATCGCATAGAGCTTATTCGAAAATTCATGCGTCTGTGCGCGGAGGTCTTCAGAGTATTTTCGCACCTCTGTCAGCGTATCGATGAGCTTTTTCAGCTCGGTTTTTTCCCGGAAGCTGACGACGATCCCGTATATCTGCCTGTCTTGTGTCATCATTTTCGTGTTGATAATAAAGACTTGATCACCTACGCAGACCTCCTGATTGAGCAGCATCTCTTCCTGATGAAGGACGGACATCAATCCGGCCCCGGGCATGATTTCATCGATGGGCCGATTAATGACGGGTCTTGGAAGCTTAAGCATTTCGGCTGCCGAAACGTTCATCATCGTGACGATGCCTTCCTTATTCGTAGCGACGATCCCTTCCTTTATCGCCCGCAGCATCGCATTCCGTTCCCGGTAAAGGGATGCAATTTCATGAGGCTCAAGGCCGAGCGTATCCTTTCGGATGCTTTTGGCAAGCGCGGCTGCACCCGCAAATCCCAAAAGTAAAACGAGCACGGACATGAAGCTCAAATCCCTTAGGTGTTCTTTAATGCCTTGTTCTGTTTCGTTTAGCAGGAGATCAACCGACACGCTGCCGATAACCCGGCTGCGTCCTTTTTGCTCCAAGATGATCGGCGCGCTTCCCCTTATTACCTTACCGCCATCCGCTTTTGCCTCAGATACGTGAGAGCCTCCGAACAAGATCTCTCTGCTTCTCGCCATCCTCGTTGTTTCTTTCCTGCCGGAGGCGGTTTTGATTTTTCCTTTTTCGTCAAGGACGTAAATGGCGGAAGCGCCGGTCTGTTCTTTCATTTGGTCAATGACTTCCTGCGCCTCACTTGCATGCCTGCGGGTTTGAACGAGTTCTTTTGCCGGAGGCATATAAGAAATGGTTCTTGCGGTCTGAACTGCAAGCTGCTCTGCCTGTTTTCGCCCTTCTTTTGTTTGCTGAACGGCAAATGTGACCGTCAGGATGCCGATCACAAAGATCAGCAGCGCCGCAATCAAACCCATCATTTTTGTTTGCAGTGAAAAAATGAACCGCTTTTTGACCACAAGCACCAGCCGTCCTTTCTATATTAAAATGATACCATTTTTGATTCAGACTTTTCATATTTTTAAAAATCTCTTTTCGAAACCATAAGTCGGCTTTGCTTCTGGGAATGATCTGTGCAGACGTAACAAAAATATAACAAAGAAATACCTATAACATCACAAAGGACAAAAAACGAAAGGCGAATAAGCCGGTCAATAACGTGAATAGTATATAAGCCTTATGTTTACGCGGGTTTACCTGAAAAAATGGCCAGGTTTAAAGAAGATTTCTGAAATTTTTTATTGACTGAAAGCGCTTTTAAAATTATGATAATAACAGACATCACAAAAAAGTAACAAAAACATAACTATAACATAACAATTGAAAAAAGACATGATGTGCTTGCTTTCGGGAACAAATGAAAGCGATTGCAATTCGAATTTGCTCATGTTGGCGGAAGAGCTTGTTTTTCTGCCGGGATAAATTTCTTAATTTTCGAAAAACGGTTTCGCGAAGGAGGGGGGCGGGAAAAAAGAACATCAGCCGGATGCGGTTCAAAGCGGGGGTTAATAGGATTGGGTTTCGAAACCCGAGAAAATGACAATTTATTAAGATTCTTCATAAAGGCGGGGAAGTAGACATGAATGAACAACTAAATCAAAAATCGTTTTTGCGCACCATTATTTTAGTGTCGACATTCGGCGGCCTTCTTTTTGGATATGATACGGGGGTCGTCAACGGTGCATTGCCTTACATGGCTGAAAAAGACCAGCTGAACCTGACTGCATTTACTGAAGGCCTCGTGGCGAGTTCGCTCCTGCTTGGCGCCGCGTTTGGAGCTGTATTCGGAGGCAGGCTGTCCGATTTTGTCGGGCGCCGCAAAAACATTATTTTTCTGGCGGTCCTGTTCTTTTTCGCGACGCTTGGATGCACGCTGGCGCCGAATGTTAATGTAATGATTGTTTCTCGTTTCTTGCTTGGAATTGCTGTCGGGGGAGCGTCAGTAACGGTGCCGACCTATCTGGCGGAAATGTCGCCGGCTGAAAAGAGAGGCCGGATGGTTACCCAAAATGAACTGATGATTGTATCCGGGCAGCTGCTCGCTTTTACGTTCAATGCGATCCTCGGCAATACGATGGGGGACAACTCCCACGTTTGGCGGTACATGCTCGCAATCGCTGCAATTCCGGCCGTGGTTTTATTCTTCGGTATGCTGAGGGTTCCCGAAAGTCCGCGCTGGCTGATTTCGAAAGGGAAAAACGAAGATGCGTTGGGCGTCCTTAAAAAAATTCGGACGGAAAACACCGCGCAAACGGAATTTGCTGAAATTGAAGCTGCGGTTGACAAGGAGTCAGAAATTCATAAAGCGACCTTTAAGGATTTGGCTGTGCCGTGGGTGCGCCGCATCGTATTTATCGGGATCGGCATTGCTATCGTACAGCAGATCACGGGCGTTAACTCGATTATGTATTATGGAACTGAAATTCTCAAAAACTCCGGCTTTGAAACAAAAGCCGCGCTTATCGGGAATATTGCAAACGGTTTAATTTCGGTATTGGCGACTTTCGCTGGGATTTGGCTGCTTGGTAAAGTCGGCCGCCGGCCCATGCTGTTGACCGGTTTGATCGGAACGACGTCGGCGCTCCTGCTTATCGGAATTTTCTCATCGTTGCTGCAAGGCTCGCCTGCGCTTCCTTTTATTGTCCTTGCATTAACTGTGACATTTCTTGCTTTCCAGCAAGGAGCCATTTCGCCGGTCACATGGCTGATGCTTTCGGAAATTTTCCCGCTTCGCTTGCGGGGGCTTGGAATGGGTGTTACCGTATTCTGCCTATGGATCGCCAATTTCTTTGTCGGTCTTGGATTCCCGATTTTGCTCGATCAGATCGGGCTGTCCTCGACGTTCTATATTTTCGTCGGTCTTGGGATTGTCTCGATTACCTTCGTGAAAAAATTCCTTCCTGAAACGAAAGGGCTTACGCTTGAACAGCTTGAACAAAATTTCCGCAACTATAAAACCGAAGATGAACAAAACGGTGTAAGTGCGAAAGTCAGCGGCTGATGTGAAGCGTTTGCAGACATCGGCGCTTTATCAGCTGGATATCAATAAAGGGGCCGGCGGATATAAGGTATGTTGGATGCGGCGATCCTGGGAAAATGCCTCTGTTCACAGAAAACGAATAAAGATCGATCAGGGAGGAACGTGCGTGAATAAACAGAGAAATCATAAAATCTATTTGCAGGTCATTATGATTTCGGCGACGTTTGGAGGGCTTCTCTTTGGATATGATACCGGTGTGATAAACGGGTATTTGCCTTTTTGTGGCAAAACCTGTCAGCTTCATTTAACACCGGTGACAGAAGGTCTTGTTACGAGTGTGCTCCTGTTGGGAGCGGCATTCGGTGCGTTGTTCTGCGGCAAATTGGCTGATCTCTACGGCCGTCGCAGAATGAACCTGAATCTTTCGTTTTTATTCTTGCTGGCATCAGTTGGGACTGCATTTGCCCCGAATGTTTCAACAATGGTTGTCTTTCGGTTTTTACTGGGGCTGGCTGTTGGGGGAGCTCATCGATGGTCCCTGCCTTTTTAGCTGAAATGGCCCCGTATGAAAAAAGAGGTCGCAGGTAACGCAAAATGAACTGATGAATCGTCGGCGGGCAATTTTTAGCCTACGTTTTCAATTCGGTTCTTGGAGTTGCAATGGCCGACACCGGGCATATTTGGAGATACATGCTTCTCCTGTGTGCGGTTCCGGCTCTCATCTTATTTACAAGCATGCTCATTGTTCCGGAAAGCATCAGCGTTTTTTTATGTGGATGTTAAACTTTATGATCGGTTTTGCTTTTCCGGTCATGCTCAGTTCTGTAGGTCTGTCCGTTACATTCTTTGTTTTCGTGGCATTGGGCATCCTGGCAATCGGCTTTGTGTACAAGTTTATGCCTGAAACAAAGAGGCGCACACTCGAGGAGCTGGAAGAGCGATTCCGTTCGCAGCATAATAAATACAGATCTGAGAAAATGATGATTAAAGCGGCGCTAAAAAACCCGATTCATTCTTTTGAATCGGGTTTTGCAACTCATGAAAAGGTTCTGTAAAATAAAAGCTTCATTAAATGACTTCGTAAAAACGCTGGCTCGTTTTGTTTCGGATATATTAGAAGAAGGGAACGTTTGATGCGAAATAACATAAAATAAAAAGCTGAAGTTAACTATATATAATGAATGTCTTTTTTGATGAATAAAAAACGAAAAAAGTGTTGACTGCTGAATTAGAATCATGATATATTATTATTCGTCGCTGATGACAACGGAGTTATCGCTTCAGAACAAATCAATTAATATTTTTGAATCTGAAGGGGTGTACAAATCCGTTAAAATGTGTATAATAGATAAAGCCGAACAACGAGGCTTCATTTAACACAAAAAATAAAAAAACTTGTTGACTTTAACTGATTTTCATAGTATTATAGTTAAGTCGCCTGATGAAGCGCCCGTAGCTCAATTGGATAGAGCGTTTGACTACGGATCAAAAGGTTAGGGGTTCGACTCCTCTCGGGCGCGCCATATCTCATAACGATGCGGGTGTAGTTTAGTGGTAAAACCTCAGCCTTCCAAGCTGATGTCGTGAGTTCGATTCTCATCACCCGCTCCAACCTTAAATGATCTTTGAAAACTA
>NZ_LECW02000040.1 GCF_001042475.2 Bacillus glycinifermentans | reverse complement strand
CTGAACTCCCGGCTCCGGCAGATCTCCGATAACATCACGTAATACCTTCGTCTGATAGTCGCCTTCTAACGGCTTCGGAAACTCGAAAGTGATTCCGAGGTCTTTTCGTATTCCGACGATAAACACGCGCTCTCGATTCTGGGCTACTCCGTAGTCCCACGCGCTCAGCACTTCCCAACTAATCTCGTAACCTATTTCGCTAAATCTTTCGATAAGAGCATCGAATGTCGGTCGATGTCTCTTCGTAATAAGCCCCTTCACGTTTTCAAATACGAAGGCTTTCGGCTGTTTGCGCTCAATAATTTCGAGGTAACGGAAGACTAATTTACCGCGTTCTCCATCGGCTCCTGCTCCTTTACCCGCAACCGAGAAGTCTTGGCACGGAGGACCGCCGAAGATTACGTCTGTGTTCGGCAAGCTGGCGATATCAATTTCGTTAATGTCCGCCTGTTCTACGTAATCACCGAAGTTGTGACGGTAGGCTTTGACGGCATTCTTATCGAAGTCCAACGCCTTTATGATATCGTAGCCGGCCGCTTTGAATCCGATTGCGCCGAGACCTCCTCCGCAGAATAATTCGAGTACAGTCAGTCCGTTCGCCGGAAGTTGCGGCGTTAAGTTAAAGTCGCCCATATATTCGCTCCCTTCGATTGGTTCATTCGGATGTAAGTGACATGTAGCTTTCGCCATTACCGACGCCGTGATCGTCAAAGCCGGCTCATCCCAAGACATTTTACGAAGATATGTCGTTTGACCACCTCCGCTATAAAACGCCCCTTTCATAAACGCCTTCTGTTCTTCTTCCGGAAGATCGCGCCAGTTACCACCATCCGGAATCTTGTGCGCATAGGGTTTCTCATCGTTTCGTAACCCGTATCCGTAATGATTCGGAATATTCGTCACTTCAACACCTCCGCCATAATCTCGTCCAGCTTTGCGTATAACTCTTCCGGCTCGCCTGCGTTTTCTATTTCGTAATCAACTTCGAAACTATTGACGGCAAGCTCAGTCGGATGTTCTAAGTCGGCAAGCTCGAATTGATCGCCGGCTTTTTTGGCGCGTTCAATGCGGAGATCGACCGGAGCTGTTATGCGGATAAATACGAAACCTTCGTCCTTCAGCCGCCTGTATTCGTTAGGCTGGCGGCAGTCATCGATGATTACGCGATTCTTTAGCATCGTATTGTTGCCGCATTCGCAAGGATGGCGGTCGAGATAGGCGGCTATTTTCGGCATGAGAGCGTTTATCCATACGTCCTCTCCGAATGCTTCCCGCGCCCACTGTCCAAACTTCTGATAATGAGCGCGTGGCTTCGGATTCCTCGGAACGTGCGGAAATGCGCGGTGGAATGCGTCCTTCAGTTCGTCGCCGAATGCGAACGGCTGGAAATCGTAGTGAAGCGAAATGTACGATGCGGCCAGCGACTTACCTGCGCGAAGTGGTGCGGTGAGGGCGATCTTCATTGGCGTTCCCTCATTGCGTTAAGAAGCGCGGCAACCTCTTCGGCAGTGAACAAGCGCATGTCTGAGTCGGATTCGAGGTGCGCAACCTTTCCGTCCGTTTCCTTTGCGGCATATTTCAGCGACTCCGTTTCCGACTCTATGCGATCCATACGTTCCCAGACGCGCTCAATTTCTTGTTGGCGATATAGATGGCGCTGTGATTGCGCGTGTACGCCTTTTTCTAACTGCGCTATCTCTTCGCCGTGCCTCCGGTTGTCTTTGTGCAGCGTGTCGATTTCGTCTTTCATACGCTTCATTTCTTCGTACACATAACTGTCCATCTCCTCGTTTTCCGCGCGATCATGTTCGACTTTTTCTTCTAACGCAGCGATATCGTGGCGGATGTCCGAATCAGCATTCCGCAGCTCAGCGATTCTTCCCGGCCCCATTTCGTTCCATCCGAGATCTTCCTTGATGCGTTTATTCTCACGCTCCAATTCCGCAACACGTGTCGCCAGGTTAGCGATAACGTCGATTGGGTCGGATGGCTGCGGCTCTTCTTCGGAGGATTCGACCGGGACGAGGATGCGGTATTCTCTTCTGTTTATTAAACGCCCGCATACCGTTACCACATCGCCGGCTCCCCACGATTCGTCGACCGTGAATACATCTCCGTTCGAATACGGCTCTTCCGTCTGAACATCAGCGTTGACAATAATGAACTTCTCGCCTACTTCCGCCTCTCGATCGACCATCTCGTAGCGACCTCCGTCAATGTGGACGATGTTGGTCGGTTCGAGAACGCGGTATTCGCCATGATCTGGCCCCCCGACATACCAAAGACCGTCATCACCTACGAAGCTGTTATCAAACCCGTTGAAATCGGCTTCAAATCCGTTCACAGAGAATTCGCTCTCCGCAATGACCTTTCCATAATGGCCCGCTACGTATATTTCCTCGCGTTCTTCGTAATTCGAGGCCGTTATGACGATCTTTTCGCCAACCTCCGCCTTCCTATCGACCTCTACATATTCGCGTTTGATTCCGCCAAGCGATTCGTCAGCCAATACGTGGATTTTTTCGTTAGTTTTCGTCATTTATTCCGCCTCCCGTTTATTTTCGTCTTACGCACTCCGCAAACACTTGCCGCGATTTTGGTTCCGGTAT
>NZ_LECW02000039.1 GCF_001042475.2 Bacillus glycinifermentans | reverse complement strand
TGCGGTCGAGCTCCATATTGGCGAAGTTAGCAACGTTTTCACCAACAACCCAAGTGGGCCTGAGTTCTTTGATGATCCTAAACATTTCCGGCCAGAGGTCGCGGTCATCTTCCTTGCCTTTTCGCTTCCCGGCAATACTGTAAGGCTGGCAAGGGAATCCTCCGGAAATAATGTCAACTGTTCCACCAGGTTCGATCACTCCTTTTTCCTCTAAAAGCTGTCTATTTAAGGTGCACACATCATCAAAGATAGGGACACCGGGAAAGTTTTTTTGTAGTACCTTCTGACAAAATGGTTCTCGCTCACAAAAGGCAACTGTTTCAATACCAGCCCATTCTGCAGCAAGTGCAATCCCCCCTATACCAGCGAATAATTCAATACTTTTCATTTGTTTATTCCGCCGCCTCCTTGCTCATTTGTAGCATTTCCTGTGCTATTCGCGCCTTAGATTTCCGCTGATATTTCCGCAGCTTTTCCGGTAGATTCTGCGCCTTTTTATAAATCTCGTAATGGTACGGGCAAAGATCAGCCCCATTTATTAAAGTTCTGCATTTTGTGCATAAGGGTAAATCGCATGTGCTGTCATGCCCGTGTTCCACACTTTCTTTGAAAGACTGATAGTCTCTGAAAAAGATAGGATTTCTGTTATACTCTACAATGTAGTCGCACAGTCTATCAGCTTCCGCCGTCTTACATATGGCGCACGGATTCGAAAAAACATTCGGGTCATTCATTCCGCCGCCTCCAATAGATTAGGATTTCGATATACGTCGCCGATAATTTCGATAATGTCGCTTGTAAAGTCATCTATAGTTTCACTAGAGTTAGTTAATACAAACTGACTATCTTCCCATTTCACAACATACTTTCGAGAGTCTATCGAAGGTGCAATGTTTCTGTCATAAAAAACAATATCCCCTTCATAAATCTCCCGGCCATTTTTGTCCTTCAATCCGGTGTATAAATCCCGGCTGACCAATTCATATTCATCGGAAAACGCTGGAGACAGCTCGGTGGCCGCCCTCGCTTCCAGTTGCACGATGCTGTACCATTTCATTTCGATGTTCCCGCTACCTTTGTGCCTGAACGTGTACCGAATCTTGATATTGTTCATTCTTTCTCACCGCCCATCGGCTCCCAATGGATAACAACATCATTTGAATAAATCCGTAAGAAATCCCCTGTATCAAATCGGACATCGAAGCCGCCCTCGTTATGTGAATAAGCACCACGGTTGTCCACAATATTTATGACTTTGGCCGGCTTTTTGAAGCCTGGCGGATTATATATTTGACCAAGCTCATAGGTTTCTGAATTAAAGGTGATTGATTTTGCAATTACATGATAATTTTTGTTCATGTCGTTCACTCCCCCGCAGGGGAAAACCCCTGCTATTAATTGAATTTGAATGATGATTCAAGATGAATCCGGGAAAAGCCGCCTTTAAACGTTTCGACAATCGTTTTCCCATGCTCCGGTGCCTCTGCTTCATATGCCGTTCCGTTTAGGCCATCTAAAACGATGACAGTGACCTTCCCGTTTTGAATTTTGCTTGATAAATCTTGATTGACGTTGATCTCTTTAGGACTGTTCACCAGTAGCACCCCCGTGTTAAAATAAAAGTGCTGAGTTTTTATTTTCCGGGGCTTTTAATAGCTCTGGTTTTTTTATGCAAACACATCATCCGTTTGCCTGAGCATTGCTAGGTTATAAAGCTTTTCGATTTCCTCATCGCTCTTCTGTTTAAGCGACTCCTTGCCGTACCTTTCGATCAAATTGATCCATTCGATTTTTTCCAAACGCTCTTGTTCCGTCATGAAAATTTCACCTCTTTAAAAGATTTTTCATAGCAGCATTTTTCAAATGCTTGGGACAAGATTCAAACCTGATAATGACTAAAAGTTGTTGTAAAGACGCTTTATCAAACGATAAGCCTGAACTGCCTTTTTTCGTTTTCTGACGCTTCCGCACCTAAAAGTCCCCCATTTCGCGGCCGAATCATTTCCTTGTTCCCCTGATCGATCACAAGGAATAAAACTTCTTCAATCTCTCTCTTAAAGACTTTTGCCATTTTGATAATAGACTGGCCGTTATTCCACAAAGCTCTGAATCTAAGAATGTCACTGTTATACCAAATGAAATTATTGTCTAAGAACGGGATATACACAGGGCTGTCATCGAAAAGCTGCCGCAACCCATTCTTTTTGGCTTTCATTCTCGATGGGAAAATACATATTCTCTCATTCGGCCCTATTCCGTTTCTCCGGTGCGGCAGAATGGTTCTTTTTGCAAGGTCCACAATCAGAATTAAAAGCTCGTCCGGATTTCTTTTCAAAAGATCGGCAGCGTCATACAATGATTTGCCGTCGTACCAGTAATCTATCACTTTACAAAGCTGGACATATGACCATTCATAATTCAAGTTATCAAGTGCAATTTCTAAACGATCAGCGCGGGCAGCCATTTTCATGCCCAACACTCCCGCACGGTCCCGGTGTGACGATGAACGATGATCAATCTTTGTTCATGCTGTAGATTCTTTGATATAAGCCAGTTCTCAGGGTTTAAACCGTTCTTTTTGATGATTTGCTTTTGAGTGCGTGTTGGTCGCTTACCGTGTTTCATGCGTTATCCCTCCGTACATTTGACCAATAGGCCAGCAAGTTCTCGAGCTTCATTTCCAATTCCTTTAGTCCTTGTTTGAGTTCCTCGGGTGTTTTATTGCTTTCCACATGCCCCCACACACCCGGCATGATCGGTTTTAAGTTGGTGTCCTTCATTTATTTTCATCTCCTAAAAGGTTAGAGCCGGAGCCGTCCGCCCCTTTTTCTCCGTTTGTTTTTCTAAAAATTTGATAGCCTCAAGGTGTGCTGTCAATCGGCTAACAGTCTTTTTGTCATATAGTTTTGTTAACGCTACGCCTGAAAGGTTCGTCGTGATGATTGTCACTTTTCCTTGACGCCCAGTAGAAACCCCATACCATACACGATGAATAAAATCATTCGCGGCTCTGTTTTCGTTGTCTGTGTCCCCTACTTCGGCGCCCAGGTCATCGATTACGAGATAATCAACCCTTGTAAGCAATTCGATTGCAAAAGCTTCTGTCAGCTTTTCGGAATCATCTTTAAATGATTTTTTAATTCGCCTCATGAGAGCATCACTGTTAACAAAGAGGGCTGACTTCGCGTACTCTTCGGAATCATTTTTGTTCAGTTCTTTAAGGGCGGCCATTGCAAGATGACTTTTTCCGGCGTTAGATTCTCCTGTCAAAAATATGTTCATAACAGCGCCCGCCTTGATTTGGCTGACAAGTTCCACCATCCGGCGTTTATTCTGCTCGTCCTCTTGGTTGTAGCTGCGGAACGTATCGAACGTTGCTTTTTTAAGAGTAGGATCGGCAATAAGGGAATAAGTCGATAGAATCTGCCGTTCTACCTGGCGGCGCCATATCTCTGCTTCACGCTCGATTTCCTTATTACGTTGTTCTCTTTCGCACATAGGACATTTTATTGAACCGTCTCGGAGTTTCATGAGTTGGACCGGGTAAGGCTTTTCTTCACCGCCGATGATCCTTGTATGCTTGTTACAATAGACAGGCTTTCCGTTCTCATCAGTATGGAATGTCATCCTCCGTGATAACTCTGCCTTGACCCTTTCCGCCTGGTCTTTGGTGAACGTTTCTGTCATGAGGTCTACCTCCTTTTGGCTTTTGGTTAAGATAATTTTCAAATTTAGTGCCGAACAGCGTTTCAGGCCTTAGATACTTGTCCAGATCAGTACCGCGCCATTCTTCGCATTTGACTAGAATGACATGTTTGAAATCATCAAATCTAAAACCTTCGTTCCATCGCGCCTTTATTAAGGTCTTGGTTTTTGGTGTAGTATGACGGTACTTTGTTCCAGCGACTTTGTTTAAAAGGTCAATGATCAGTTTGTAAGGAATTTCATCTTTTTCAGAAGGTGCTTGGTCGGGCTTGCCCGACAATATATTATTTTCTTTTTCTTTTTCTTTTTCTTTTTCTTTTTGGTCACTTGTCGTCGACGTATCGTTAACGTATCGTAAGAATAGTTGTTTTATAGATTCATTTGGAATGTGAGGATAAATCAATTGAATCAATGACCTGTCCTTAACTTGCCGCAGCTCCTTTTGAATGCAATCGAGCATCGGTTTACCCGCTTTTGTCAGGTTGTATTTACCCCATTTGATAATTGCAATTTCTCGTGTCGTAGGATTAAATTCCACCAGTTTATGATGTTTTAAAAATCTTTCCATAAGGCTGTTAATTGATTCAATGGAATACCCTAAATCAAAAGCCATTTGTTTTTTTGTAATTGAATAAATGCCTATTTGAGATGTATTAGGGTTTGTAAGTAGGTAAAGATAAAAGTACCTATCTTCCGGTGTCATCTCTTCAAGAACTTTTGGGTCTTGCCAAAACTCAGTATGAACGTGACGATACTTAGCCATGTTGTTTACCTCCAATTACACGCCCTTCTGACTTGGTCAAAGGCCAAACTGATTTTTTCCCGTTTACGATCACAGAGCCGAGAGCATTGTTTTTGCACTCATTTTGGATGATTGAGCCGCCCTGCTGCATTAACCTGTACAAAGCCTGATTATGCGTATGGACAGATTCACTGATTACGACATGAATTTGGTTATGTAGCCATACATGGCCAACTAAAAACATGATTGCTCCTCCTTTTTGGTATAATGTCCCTGTATAAGACAGGAGGTGAAACTATGAAACTAAATTATGATTGTGTCCGCTCAATTCTTCTAGAATTAGAGGAAAATTTAACTCTTAACGATGGCGTCACTTTATATCAGCTCAAAGATTTTGAGACATTCAAAGAGTATGGCTATGAAACTTCCGTTTACGCTTTAACCAAGTTAATCGAAGCTGACTTTTTAAACGGTTCGGTTTCGCGCGCAGACAATAAGATTGACTATATTGGTGTTGGCTCTATTACTTGGGATGGACATCAATTTTTAGACAACATTCGTGACAATGCTGTTTGGTCTAAAACGAAAGATGCCGTTAAGTCGTTATCAAGCGTTTCCTTGTCCATACTTTCAAATGTCGGAGAAAGCATCACGAAAAAGCTTATCGGTTTAGAATAATTTAATTTCTACACCTTGCACTAAGGCGTAGATAAAATCTTTCTCTTTCGGATAATGATCTTCAATGAATTTTGTCAAAGAAATCAAATCGTTGGTGTCGATAGATAATAATCTGTTGACGCCATCTTTTTTTGAATAAACAATAATATTTTCATTTGTCATTCTCTTTACTCCTTTAAGAAGATTTTCAAATTCAATTTAGATACATTCGGATACTTAGAGAGTTGCCTTCCGCTGCCAGAAAAAGTTCTGAAGGCTCGAAACCAAAATTTTCAATAAAATCAGATGTTAACTCTTTAATGTACTCATCAATATCTTTTAGTCGTGTATCTTTTATGATCAGTTTTATACAAACTTGATTTTCAACCTCTGTTGCCGCAGG
>NZ_LECW02000038.1 GCF_001042475.2 Bacillus glycinifermentans | reverse complement strand
GCATAGTCTTTAATGCTATATTTAATGTTTTCAAATTTAGGGTTCTCTAATTCTTCAATATCCGCTAATTCCTCAAGATTTACTAACGGGGTGATATCCGCAAGTTTTTCAAGAACCCTTGACCCTTTGTTTGTTGATACCGGAATGACATCGACGAGATTTGCCAGCGTATCAAATTGACGTCGTTTTTCATTTATTTTCGTGGAGATATCCTGCGGTACAATAAGCCCGCCATCCTCGTCCACACCTTCTTTCATTGCGGCAAGAGGTTGCGGTACTTTGCCGGTTCTAAGAGCAGATGCGAAAAGTTGAACATGGTTTTTTACATCTGTTTTGGCGATATCATCCGTTGGCTGTTGCGAGTTCTTTGCCTCTGGATCTTGCTGCGACTCTTCCTGTGCATATGAAACCTGCATGTTTCGTAAATCCTCATATGTCTGAATTTGATCTTTAATTTGCTGAGCTTCTGCAAGTAGTTTTTTGGCTTCATCAAGTTTTCCCTCATCGGTCAATGCTTCAATGTCTGTACGTTTTTCCGCCAAGGTTTGGCGCAACTCCCGTTCTTTTTTAGACATTCCGCCCCCGGCGAAAAATTGAATATCAAGTTTCAGTAGTTTTTTCTGCTTCAAAAGGCTTTTTTGTTTCGATAGCTTTTTCAAATGCTCGTCCTCCTTAAAAATGGCATAAAAAAAGAACCCTTAAAGATTTAAGAGTTCAAGTTTCATAGTGATCTTTTGTTTTAATAATTCATCCGGGGCTGTTTCTCCAGCTCGACTTTCTGCAGCAGATTGAGCAACAATTTTGCCTGGAACATGTTTAAAATGTGCCAGCACCTGATGATCAATGCAGGCTGCTACATCCTTTGATTCTGAAACTATATCGATCAAGCCATAATTTAAAGCTTCATCGGCGGTGAGCCAGGTTTCCTCATCTAGCAGCTGGCGTAAAGTCCCGTCGTCCAGTTTGTCTCCTGCTTTCGCAAGATATGTGGAAACGATACTTTCAGTAATCTTGTCCAGATCATCGGCTGCCTTCCGGAATTCCGCGGCATTCCCGACCATCCCCATGTATGGGTTGTGAATCATCATCATGGCGTTACTTGGCATCGTAATTTTATTGCCGGCCATTGCAATGACGGAAGCGATACTCCCGGCCAGCGCATCCACATAGACATTGATTTTGGCTTTATGACGCTGGAGCATCGAATGAATAGCCTGCCCCTCGAAAACATCTCCGCCTGGCGAATTGATGTACAAATCAATAGAGCTCACGTCCCCTAAACTTTTCAATTCAGACTGAAAGGCCTTGGACGAACTCTCGCTAAACCATCCTTCGCCGGTAATAGAACCGTAAAGCGTGATTTCAGCAGTCGAATCATTCAGAACCTTCATGTTCCAATACTTGTTTTTCTTCCTTTGTTCCATTGCCATCACCCCCTTTCAGTCGATCTGAAGACTGTTTCGTCTTGTTAAGCTGATATTCTTTCATAATTGAAAGGGGAACAAGATTTAAGTTTCCATAATGCTCATCGCCGATCTCTCCGATGCCTGTCATGTCCTCTTTTTGAAGAATAGTATTGACGCTAAAGGCGCCTACGCTTTGCATAGTTTTATAAAATTCAGCACGTGATTTACTGTCCCCACGGAGCTCAGATTCCAGGTTAAATTTAAAGTAATAGCCATTGTTTCGCTGATTCTCTGTCAAAATCTTATCGTTCAACTCTTGTTCGATATTTGTAACATATGGCTGCAATGTAGTTTTGACATAGTCTAGGGATTGCTGTTCAATATTTGAGAAAGTCGCCCGATCAAGTTCACCGATTTTATGCGGTGGCACCTTGTAAATAGATGCAATCTGTTGGCGATTCCATTTCATTGATTCAATAAATTGGGCATCTTTCATAGGCATGGTTACCTGTGAATAATCAAGCCCGGCGTCTAAAACTGCAATAGACTGCCCCGCATTCACCCGCTCCCAGTCTTCTCTAAGAATTTGTTTACTTTTTCGGTCTAAAAGGGTCGGCGCTTTAACAACACCGAACGGTGCACCGCCATTCTTGTAAAATTTCGCGTTGAATTTTGTGGCAGCTCTATTTGACCCTATATTGTCCCGAATAACTGAAATCGGAGTTTGCCCCACAATTCCGTCAAGAGACAGGTTTTTAAAATGCAGCACCTCTTCATAAAAAAACTCACGGTATCTGCCGTCAATCGTTGTGGAGTACCAAACACGTCCGTTATCAGGATCAATATTTGTGTTGGTTGCTTCCGGATCCAACGGTCTGATCCCCGTCACATTTCCGTCTTTATCAAAAAGTAAAAGGTTGTAGCTGTTTCCCCAAGTGCAAAGCCTTGTAACCAAAAGCCGCTTCCACACAAAGCTTGTCATATAGTCATTGACTTTGTTCAGAATAATATCGCTGACTTTATTTTGAACCTGTTGTATGTTGCCGTTTTTGTTCTGAAAAAGTTTGATCGGAAGTTTAGCAATATCATCCGCCAAAACAATCACACAGGCATATACATCCGGATGAAGAACGGCCGTTTTTGTTGATACCCTTTCACCAGATGCGCTTTCAGATCCAGCAAAAATATTTCTAAACCACGTAGCTGGATGAAGAAGGGATCCGCTATCCTCTTCAGCAATTTCATTTTTTATCCCGCTTTTTAAACGGCTTAATAGCATCTATTTCCCTCCCTCGTCCTTATTTTTTTGACGAACGAATCCTGCCAAACTGGCAAGAGAAAATAAAAAAACACCGGTTGCAATTAAACCCGCGTTTACGTTTATTCGGTATATGGCTATTGAAATGAATACCATGCCTGCAATAAGCAAAATATCTTCTAAAAATAACTGTAAGGCTTTTAAAACTTTCAAATTCTCACCCCCTACAGGCTGAAAGATCCAGACTGAATATAAGCGTTTAAGTCGATCGCTGTATCAATCTGAGAAGCCCGAACATGTGCATTAATAAGTGCAGCTGCCGGGTCAATCCGTTGTGTAGACTTGGACTTGTCCAGCATTATATTTTCCTGGGCATCCACTTTTGTAACTGCGTTCCCCATAGCCCAAGTCAGCAGATCGTTTTTATTATGGATGATCTTTTTCGCCTTCACTTTTTCTCGGAAGTCTTTCGTAGGCTCTGAAAGTGTGGCTACACCCTGCCGAATTTCAATCATCACATATCCGTCTGCTTCCATCTGTTGGGCAAACTGTGTGGCATTGTACGGATCGTAGGCTATTTCTTTTATCCGCCAGCCTTTTTCTTTCTCCATTTTTTTAATGTAGGTTCTGATATAGTCATAATCGACAACAGCGCCGTCGGTAACGGTTAGCCAGTTCTTTTTTCTCCACAGATCATAAGGTACGTTATCAGTCTTCATACGCTCATAGAAAGTATCTTCAGGCATAAAGCCGTGACTCTCAACAGCAAAGCTCCCATCATCCAATGGGAAAATAAACGAAACAGCTGTCAGGTCAATTCGTTTTGACAAGTCAATTCCAACATAGCATTCACGGCCGGATAGATCAGGGAACTGATCAGACCCGCAATCTTTCCAAGCCTGCATATCCATGTATCCACCGTCGCGCATATTAACCCAAACATTCATATTCTTGGTCAGGAAATCCCTCATCTTTTCAGGAACAGCCAGAGCCATTTCAAGACGATCTCGCAAATATTTTTTCCCAACTTCATGAGAAGCTAATATAGGATTAGCCTTTATCCAATTCCTTTCATCCTTTATGTCATCGTCTTTATCTATTTCGTTCACCATGACAAAATACTGTTCATTTGTCTCTACTTTGTTTGGATCGAGAAGACGTGAAACATAATCATACTCCACGCGATAGGCCGGATTGTTTAACTCGTGCCCCGCTGTCGTGATAATAACCATGATCGGCTGCGTTCTTGCGCCCATCCCCGACTCCAGGATATCGTAAATCTCTGACGTTTTATGAGCATGATATTCATCTATTATGCCGCATTGCGGGTTAAATCCGTCACCGGTCTTTCCTGCATCTTTAGATAAAGCTTTGATGGTTGAATTTGTTTTTGGGTGCTCAATGGTACTGTATGCTATCCTGTATTTTTGCTCAGGTTTGTTTAGAAGTTCGCACCCTTCTATTTGGGCTTTTATCTCCTTCCAACATATTTGAGCCTGCTCCGTCTTTGTTGCCCCTATATAAACTTCAGACATTTTCTCATTGTTTGCCATTGCTTCATAGGATGCAACACATGCTAGACTCTGAGTCTTTGCATTTTTACGGCCAACCTGCCAATACACTTTTGTAAAACGGCGGTATCCTGTATCTTTATGAATCCAGCCATAAACATTACCGAAAATAAAGATTTGAATACGATCTGGAACTATGTTTTCACCAGCTAATGGCCCTTTTGTATGTTTGAATTGCGTCATCCAGTAAAGAAAGCGACGGGCTTTTTCATCGTCAAACACGTAAGGAAACTCTCTTGTTCCTTCTCTTTTAATATCATTTAAAAACCGCTGACAAGCCCATATATGCTTTTCGCACGCAACAATCTCGCCCGATATCACATCGCGCGAGTAATCAATCATAAACTGTTTAATTGTATTCATACATTACTAAACTCCTTTTCTGCTAAAGTCTTCTCCCGTTCTTCCTGGGTTTTCGTGATCGCGAGCTTGGCGCGTGCAGACGGAGTGAGCCCAAAGTCATTTGCAGCCGATTTCATTTGATCGTAGAAATTTTTCTGCCGTTTCAGCAGAGGGTGCTCTTCTCCAACCAACTTGATCGGCTCTCCGTTTTCATCTTGACCCTCTGTATGAATCATGATGCCGTCTTCTTCAATAATTTTCGAAATAGAGATGTACTGAGAATACGCATTACAGTAGGCAGCCAACATGCTGATATCTGCCTCCGTGATGATTTCCACCTCAGATAAAAGAGCAGCAACCCGTTTAAATTCTTTTTTAGCCACCTTATCCAGCCAGGAAGGAGGTTTGATATTGTCAGCGCGCATTTTCATTTTTTGTTCGTGTTTAGCCCGCGCGGCCAGTTCTTCCGTATTCTTTTTATTCGGATTGCCCTGTATTAATTGAAGGGCCGCGGATTTTGCAGGTCTCGGCATGTTTTTCACCTCATTCCTTTTAAAAAATCGCAATTTTTCGCTTGTTTTTTTCACAAATCATGCTATGATGAAAGCAACAACAAAACCAGTCATATCAAGCCCTCTCGGCAAATCTGTCGAGAGGGTATTTTGCGTTTCGGGAACTTTGAAAAGC
>NZ_LECW02000037.1 GCF_001042475.2 Bacillus glycinifermentans | reverse complement strand
GCATAGTCTTTAATGCTATACTTTATGTTTTCAAATTTAGGGTTCTCTAATTCTTCAATATCTGCTAATTCCTCAAGATTTACTAACGGGGTGATATCTGATAATTTTTCAAGAACCCGCGAACCTTTGTTTGTTGATACCGGAATAACATCCACGAGATTTGCCAGGGTATCAAATTGGCGACGTTTTTCATTAATTTTCGTAGAAATATCTTGCGGCACAATAAGGCCACCGTCCTCATCCACACCTTCTTTCATCGCGGCAAGAGGTTGCGGTACTTTGCCTGTTCTAAGGGCGGAAGCAAAAAGTTTAACATGATTCTTCACTTCTGTTTTAGCGATATCATCCGTTGGCTGTTGCGGGTTCTTTGCCTCTGGATCTTGCTGCGGCTCTTCCTGTGCATATGAAACCTGCATGTTTCGTAAATCCTCATATGTCTGAATTTGATCTTTAATTTGTTGAGCTTCTGCAAGTAGTTTTTTGGCTTCATCAAGTTTTCCCTCATCGGTCAATGCTTCAATTTTCGTACGCTTTTCCGCCAAAGCCTGACGTAATGCTCGTTCTTGTTTAGACATTCCGCCCCCGGCGAAAAATTGAATATCGAGTTTCAAAAGTTCTTTCTGTTTCAAATGCTTATCCTCCTTAAAAATGGCATAAAAAAGAACCCTTAAAGATTTAAGAGTTCAAGTTTCATATTGATCTTTTGTTTTAGTATTTCATTCGGGCTTGTTTCTTCAGCCGAATTTCCAGCAGCAGATTGAGCAACAATTTTGCCTGGAACATGTTTAAAATGTGCCAGCACCTGATGATCAATGCAGGCTGCTACATCCTTTGACTCTGAAACCTCATCGATCAAGCCATAATTTAAAGCTTCATCAGCAGTAAGCCAGGTTTCTTCATCCAGCAGCTGGCGTAAAGTCGCGTCATCCAGTTTGTCTCCTGCTTTCGCAAGATATGTGGAAACGATACTTTCAGTAATCTTATCCAGATCATCGGCTGCCTTCCGGAATTCCGCGGCATTCCCGACCATCCCCATGTATGGGTTGTGAATCATCATCATGGCGTTACTCGGCATCGTAATTTTATCGCCGGCCATTGCAATGACAGAAGCGATACTCCCGGCCAGTGCATCCACATAGACATTGATTTTTGCCTTGTGACGCTGAAGCATCGAATGAATAGCCTGCCCCTCAAAAACATCCCCACCAGGCGAATTGATGTACAAATCAATAAAGCTCACATCACCTAAACTTTTCAATTCAGACTGAAAGGCTTTAGATGAACTTTCACTGAACCAGCCTTCGCCAGTTATCGAACCGTAAAGCGTGATTTCAGCGGACGAATCATTCAGAACCTTCATGTTCCAATACTTGTTTTTCTTCTTCTGTTCCGTTGCCATCACCCCCTTTCAGGCGATTTGAAGACCGTTTGACCTTGCTAAGTTGATACTCTTTCATAATTGAAAGGGGAACAAGGTTTAAGTTTCCATAATGCTCATCTCCGATCTCTCCGATACCTGTCATGTCCTCTTTTTGAAGGATAGTATTAACGCTAAAGGCGCCGACACTTTGCATCATTTTATAAAATTCAGCACGTGATTTACTGTCCCCGCGTAGCTCTGATTCCAGGTTAAATTTAAAGTAATAGCCAGCTTCCCGCTGCTTCTCTGTCAAAACCTTATCGTTTAACTCTTGTTCAATATTTGTGACGATTGGCTGTAAAGTGGTTTTGACATAATCTAAGGATTGTTGCTCTATATTTGAAAATGTCGCCCGATCAAGCTCCCCTATTTTATGAGGCGGCACCTTGTAAATCGATGCAATCTGTTGGCGATTCCATTTCATCGACTCAATAAATTGGGCATCTTTCATGGGCATTGTTACTTGTGAATAATCAAGCCCGGCGTCTAAAACTGCAATAGACTGCCCCGCATTTACCCGCTCCCAATCTTCCCTAAGAATTTGTTTGCTTTTTCGGTCTAAAAGGGTCGGCGCTTTTACAACGCCAAACGGTGCACCGCCATTCTTGTAAAATTTCGCGTTGAATTTTGTGGCAGCTCTATTTGACCCTATATTGTCCCGAATAACTGAAATCGGAGTTTGCCCCACAATTCCGTCAAGAGACAGGTTTTTAAAATGCAGCACCTCTTCATAAAAAAACTCACGGTATCTGCCGTCAATCGTTGTGGAGTACCAAACACGCCCGTTATCGGGATCAATATTTGTGTTGGTTGCTTCCGGATCCAATGGTCTGATCCCCGTCACATTTCCGTCTTTATCAAAAAGTAAAAGGTTGTAGCTGTTTCCCCAAGTGCAAAGCCTTGTAACCAAAAGCCGCTTCCACACAAAGCTTGTCATATAGTCATTGACTTTGTTCAGAATGATATCGCTGACTTTATTTTGAACCTGTTGTATGTTTCCATTTTGATTCTGAAAAAGTTTAATCGGCAGTTTTGCAATATCATCCGCCAAAACAATCACACAGGCATATACATCCGGATGAAGAACGGCCGTTTTTGTTGATACCCTTTCACCAGATGCGCTTTCAGATCCAGCAAAAATATTTTTGAACCAATCAACCGGATGGAGAAGGGAACCGCTATCCTCTTCAGCAATATCATTTTTTATTCCGCTCTTTAAACGGCTTAATAGCATCTATTTCCCTCCCCCATCCTTATTTTTTTGACGAGCGAACCCTACCAAGCTCGCAAGCGAAAATAAAAAAACACCGGTTGCAATTAAACCCGCGTTTACGTTTATTCGGTATATGGCTATTGAAATGAATACCATGCCTGCAATAAGCAAAATATCTTCTAAAAATAGCTGTAAGGCTTTTAAAATTTTCAAGTTCTCACCCCCTACAGGCTGAAAGATCCAGACTGAATATAAGCGTTTAAGTCGATCGCTGTATCAATCTGAGAAGCCCGAACATGTGCATTAATAAGTGCAGCCGCCGGGTCAATCCGTTGTGTGGACTTGGACTTGTCCAGCATTATATTTTCCTGGGCATCCACTTTTGTAACGGCGTTCCCCATAGCCCAAGTCAGCAGATCGTTTTTATTATGGATGATCTTTTTCGCCTTCACTTTTTCTCGGAAGTCTTTCGTAGGTTCTGAAAGTGTGGCTACACCCTGCCGAATTTCAACCATCACATATCCGTCTGCCTCCATCTGTTGGGCAAACTGTGTGGCATTGTACGGATCGTAGGCAATTTCTTTTATCCGCCAGCCTTTTTCTTTCTCCATTTTTTTAATGTAGGTTCTGATATAGTCATAATCGACAACAGCGCCGTCGGTAACGGTTAGCCAGTTCTGCTCCCTCCACAGATCATACGGGACGTTATCAGTCTTGATACGCTCATAGAATGTATCTTCAGGCATAAAGCCGTGGCTCTCAACAGCAAAGCTCCCATTATCCAATGGGAAAATAAACGAGACAGCTGTCAGGTCAATTCGTTTTGACAAGTCAATCCCTACATAGCACTCACGGCCGGATAGATTAGGGAACTGATCAGATCCGCAATCCTTCCAAGCCTGCATATCCATATAGCCGTTCTCGCGCATATTGACCCAAATATTCATGTTTTTAGTGAGGAAATTACGCATTTTTTCAGGAACCGCAAGAGCGACTTCGAGCTCACCGCGCAAATACTCTATCCCGTGTTCATTAGCAGCAACAATAGGATTTGCTTTTATCCAGTTCCGCTCGTCCTTAATGTCATCGCCTTTGTCTAATTCATTAATCATCACAAAATATTGCTCATTTGTTTCTACCTTATTTGGATCCAAAATGCGTGACACATAATCATATTCAACACGATAGGCGGGATTATTTAATTCAAAGCCGGCAGTCGTGATAATAATCATCAAAGGTTGGTTTCTTGCTCCCATTCCAGAAGCAAGGACATCATAAATTTCAGATGTTTTATGCGCGTGATATTCGTCAATAATGCCGCATTGAGGGTTGAAACCGTCCCCTGTTTTTCCGGCATCCTTAGATAATGCTTTAATAATTGAATTTGTTTTTGGATGCTCAATGGTACTGTATGCAATCCTGTATTTTTGCTCTGGTTTGTTTAGAAGTTCGCACCCTTCTATTTGGGCTTTTATCTCCTTCCAACATATTTGAGCCTGCTCAGTTTTTGTGGCTCCAATGTATACCTCTGACATGTTTTCGCCGTTTGCCATAGCCTCATATGAAGCAACGCAGGCCAGACTCTGAGTTTTTGCATTCTTGCGGCCAACCTGCCAATACACTTTTCTGAAACGGCGGAACCCTGTATCTTTGTGAACCCAGCCGTAAACATTACCGAAAATAAAGATTTGAATACGATCTGGAACTATGTTTTCACCAGCTAATGGCCCCTTGGTATGTTTAAATTGAGTCATCCAAAAGAGAAAACGCCGAGCCTTCTCGTCGTCGAATACGTAGGGGAATTCTCTCGTCCCTTCCCTTTTGATGTCATTTAAAAAGCGCTCACAAGCCCAAATATGCTTTTGACATGCAACAATCTCACCCGATACCACATCGCGTGAGTAGTCTATCATGAACTGTTTAATTGTATTCATACATTATTGAACTCCTTTTCTGCTAAAGTCTTCTCCCGTTCTTCCTGGGTTTTCGTGATCGCGAGCTTGGCGCGTGCAGACGGAGTGAGCCCAAAGTCATTTGCAGCCGATTTCATTTGATCGTAGAAATTTTTCTGCCGTTTCAGCAGAGGGTGCTCTTCTCCAACCAACTTGATCGGCTCTCCGTTTTCGTCTTGACCCTCTGTATGAATCATGATGCCGTCTTCTTCAATAATTTTCGAAATAGAGATGTACTGAGAATACGCATTACAGTAGGCAGCCAACATGCTGATATCTGCCTCCGTGATGATTTCCACCTCAGATAAAAGAGCAGCAACCCGTTTAAATTCTTTTTTAGCCACCTTATCCAACCAGGAAGGAGGTTTGATATTGTCAGCGCGCATTTTCATTTTTTGTTCGTGTTTAGCCCGCGCGGCCAGTTCTTCCGTATTCTTTTTATTCGGATTGCCCTGTATTAATTGAAGGGCCGCGGATTTTGCAGGTCTCGGCATGTTTTTCACCTCATTCCTTTTAAAAAATCGCAATTTTTCGCTTGTTTTTTTCACAAAGCATGCTATGATGAAAGTAACAACAAAACCAGTCATATCAAGCCCTCTCGGCAAATCTGTCGAGAGGGTATTTTGCGTTTTCGGGAACTTTGAAAAGC
>NZ_LECW02000036.1 GCF_001042475.2 Bacillus glycinifermentans | reverse complement strand
CGTTTGTTTGCGGCCTCTCTCCGTACATTCAGCGCCTTAGCGATCTGATCCTGCGTCGGGTAACATTCGCCCTTTTCGTTCATGAACGACGAGAGGACGCATAACGTCTGCCAACGATCGGCTCCGATGTCCGCGATTAGTCCTTTCTTAACAGCATCGACGTACATTTTAACGAAGATGCGTGTTTCGGACTTGCCGGACGTTAGATTATATTCGGACTGCGATTCGACTGAGACGAGTCGTTGATGTTCGTTTGTCATGATCTCGCCTCATATCTGTCGTAGATTTCATAGGCGATTTCTACTAAGCGCTGACCGTAACCGTCTTTTAAATATGTGCTTAATTTTGAAGGACCTCCCTGTATCCCTTTCGTTGTGCTTCTTTTGACGTTTTTAGGATCTACGCCTGTTTCTTGACGAAGCTTTTCGTACAGCTCACCCCATACTTTCCTTCTACTAAGACCGAATAAAGTCTCTGCGCGAAACATTACTTGTGAAATCTCTCGATGAAGAGCCTTCCCTGTCAATTTCGACGAACGGCGCAGACGAGTATCAGACTGCGTTTTATCTACGGCGTTCTTGACATCGGCCAGCGTGCGTTGTTTCTTAGGCTCCGGTAATGCCGCACTTTCTTCACCGCCTAACAATTTTTCCGCGAATCGAGGAAACATCGCCTTCGCAACTCCTGCGTATTCAGCTCCGAAAATATAAGCTACTCCGCCATCTTTTACGTTTTTGATTGTCAACATTTAAATCGCTCCTTTATCCGTTTATAATGATCGGTTCTTTTTCGTCCATAGCACCTTGAATCGATCTCATAAGCGTCTGCATCGCATGAATCGCTTTCCTATATTCTTCTTTGCCTTCGTCAATCATTTCGCTAAACTCCCGAGAGAAATGCGTCAAATGACCGTACTTTTCCACAAACTTACGAACATCTTCGGAAAACTCGTATACGGTATACGTGATCGCGTCTCCGTTAGTCACGCGAGTTGTCCGCCCTTCATACATCGAAATGTCACCGAACAATTCTTTATATCGTTCATTTTCAGCGAGCAGTTCCGGATCGGGCGTTTTAACTTCGACGTATTTCGTCCGAATTTCCGGTTCGGCTTCTTCGACTTGTTCGAGTTTGTCACGCAATATATCCGCTTCCCGCTCCGCTTGTTTGAGCGCTGCCTCTGCCGCCTCTTTCTCCGCCAATAGTTCCCGGTACTCCTTTAGCGTTTTAACTTCGCCATTTAGGACCGCCTGTTTAGCTTGGCGTTTCGGTTCGGTTGACTCTGCGGATGGGCGTGCGATTTCGTACGTTAGTGAGACGGGTAGGTCTTCGAGAAGAGACGCTTGTTCATCACATTTTGTGATAATCAACTCGTACCTCTGAATCAATCTCATTGCTTTCATCCGGTCAATTCCAATATGAGTACACCAGTCCTGGAAGCATCCGTATCCACACTTTGAAAGACGTTCCTGCGCCTCCTTCAATTCGCGTCCTAGCTCGGTATATGCTTTTCCAACAATTTCTCGCATGTTATTTTCTTTCTTGCGTAGAAATGCTGCTGTGCTAATATCTAAATCTCCATAGTTAAACGTTTCGATTTCGTTCGTCATTCCAAAACCTCCTTCACAGGATAATACCCGCGACTTTTTAAAACCGCACAATAAATTCGAAATTTTTTCCGCCTTCACTTATAACTGCGCATCAACTTTCCGAAATGGACACCGTTTTTAAAATTTTGCTGTCATAAATAGATGCGGAGTCACTTTCGGAATGGCACACGTTTTTCTTCGTTCATTATTAGTTGCGAATAAACTTTCCGGATCGGACAGCGTTTTAGACAAAAAAAATAGACGCACTCAATCGTACGTCTACGTCACACTAGCATTAATTTCCGCTTATATTATAGATAAAAAACGTCACAGTGACGTCACACCGGCATCACACTTCGGTCACACATCGATCACAAACCTTCGCTTCATCTGCCCGCCCCTTACCGATTATCCACCGTCTCCGGATACAAATCATGATTCATCAAGCGGTATTCCGCCATTTTCTCGTATTTTGTCCCCGGACGGCCGTAGTTGGTGTACGGGTCAATGGAAATTCCGCCTCTTGGCGTGAATTTGCCCCATACTTCGATGTAGCGCGGGTCCATTAATTCAATCAAGTCATTCATGATGATATTCATGCAGTCTTCGTGAAAGTCTCCGTGGTTCCGGAAGCTGAAGAGATACAGCTTTAACGACTTGCTTTCTACCATTTTTTTATCAGGGATATAGCTGATATAGATCGTCGCGAAATCGGGCTGGCCCGTTTTCGGGCACAGGGATGTGAATTCAGGGCAGTTGAATTTTACGAAGTAGTCCCTGTTTTCGTGCTTATTCGGAAAAGCCTCCAGCACGTCCGGAGAGTAGTCAAACAAATACTCGGTTCCTTGGTTACCGAGAAGGGTTACGCCTTCTAACTCTGAATCTTTTCTCATGCTCTTCTTCCTTTCTATATTAAACTCCCCGTTTGTTTCCCCAGATCAGGGTGTGAAGCTGCGGCAGCACGCGGACGCGGTTTAATTCCGGGTCGCGCGTTACGGCATCGACCAGCTCTTCGTATTTCCGAAGCAGCTTTTCAACGAGCCGCTCCTGTTCTTCTGTATGCACATCTTCGTTTCCAACCTGGAGGTAAAACGGGATTTCTGGATAACGCTGGTGAACGTTTTTCGCAAATTGAAGATCTTCCGGTGTGAAAATGACGACCTTCAGGCTTGCTGCAGCCAGCCTGCCGTGTCCTTTCAGCTTGCCGATGATATGGTCAAGCTTTTGAAAATCGGTTTTCATGTTTGAGCTCGGCGGCTTTGGCGAGATTGTCAGGTCATCAATTTTGGCAAACCAATCCTGATAGAACGTGCCCTGTGTTTCAAGGGCGGTCCGAATATTCTTTTCCTTCAGAAGGGAAATCAGTCCGTCGAGCTGTTTTAACAGCGCCGGGTTGCCCCCTGAAATGGTAACATGCGAAAATGAGTCACCGCCGATTTCTTTCAGCGACCGGTATACTTCTTCAGCAGTCATCCATTTGATGTCTTTTTTAGCAGATCCATCCCACGTGAAGGCCGAATCGCACCAGCTGCACGAATAATCGCAGCCGGCCGTTCTGACAAACATCGTTTTCCGGCCGATGACCATTCCTTCTCCCTGAATGGTCGGGCCGAAAATTTCGAGCACCGGAATCGGTTTAGCCATGGTGATCACCTTGTTTTGGGCGGTAAACGACATAGCTTGTCGGCGTTTCCCTGACAAATACTTGAACGCAGTGCGGACGATTTTCGAGCCCTTCCAAATAGGCCTCGACTTTGTCGTAAATCGCTTTCGCAACAGCCTCGGTCGACGGGATCTGCTCGCGGCTTTCCCCGGAAAATTCCTTGTGATCATTTAAAAGCGTGTGATCGTATTCCCCGTGAATCAATTTTTTAATGGTGCTGAAATTCGCGAGAAAACCTGACTCATTCAAATGGTCTCCGGCAATCGTAATATTGATGGTATACGTATGGCCGTGAACCCTGCTGCAAGCGCCTGCGTCTTCCCTCGGAATGAAGTGGGCCGCCGAGACCTGCATATCTTTATTCAGTTCGAACGCGTACGGGTGACTTGTTTGCGGGTAGATTTGTGTTAGCAAATTAAGCTCTCTCCCTTTTCATTTTCATATATTCCTGATAGCCATTTGCGCGCAGTTTGCAGGCCGGGCATTCGCCGCAGCCGTCGGCGATGATCCCGTTGTAGCAGGTCAGCGTCTCGTTTTTGACGAAATCGAGCGCTCCCAGTTCATCGGCCAGCTTCCACGTTTCCGCCTTGTTCAGCCACATGAGCGGCGTGTGAATCACAAACGGCCGCTCCATGGCAAGGTTGACGGTGACATTGCACGATTTGACGAATTCATCCCTGCAATCCGGATAGCCGCTGAAGTCCGTCTCACAAACGCCTGTTACGATATGGCGCGCGCCGATTTGGTAGGCCAGAATGGAAGCAAATGATAAAAATACAAGGTTTCGTCCGGGAACAAACGTGGACGGAAGCTCGCCTTCTTTCGCCTCGATCTCGATGTCATCCCTTGTCAAGGCATTTGGAGCAAGCTGATTTAAGAGCGCCATGTCAAGCAGATGGTTTTTTACGCCAAGCTTATCGGCGATGTTTCTCGCGACTTCAATTTCCTGCTGGTGCCGCTGGTTATAATGAAAGGTGACCGTTTCCACCTCTTCGAATTGTTGTAATGCCCATAAAAGGCAAGTCGTACTGTCTTGACCGCCGCTGAAGACGACGACTGCTTTTTCCTGTTTCATAATTCCTCCTTCTCCGCTTTCCTCCATGTTTTTAAAAAAACATCGGCAGAACGAAAAAACACCTTCCTTGAAAAGGAAAGGTGTTCTAGCAAACAAACAATAAAAAACGCCATACCCCAAGGATACAGCTTTCCTTAGTTTTTTATAGAGGGTTTTGCTAGAACCTCTCCCGCAGATTTCCCGAGCGGATTTTGTTTAAATTTTCTTTCGCCATCTTATCATAAATCCGGATTTTCGCCAAGGGGAAACTCTTAACGCTTCGGCAACTTTTTGAACATCAGAAAGAAGATAAACACAAGGCTTAACTGGCCGAACAACGGATAGATCGTCGAAATTAATTTTCCGTAGCCGATCTGTCCTGTCAAGTAAACCGTAAGCAGGATGAGGATGAAGATATAAAGGCTTTTTATATGAATGTATTCGTTTATCTGCTTTTCAAGCCCGTACAAATTGCCGATGACCGATGTGAAGACTTCCCCGAAAATGATAAACAGGTAGATGATATGTACAGAGTGCTGAACGATATAGACGACCTGCGCCATCGGGATTTCGTATAAAAGGACATTCGGCAATGTGGACAGAGACAAAAAGCTTGAAATTAATACAAGGGTCAGCAGGGTCCCTCCGATTAACGCCCCCTTTTTAATCAGCCGTTCAGATTTCAATTCTGAAGCGATCGGCACAAGCACTGCCTGTGCGAGCGATAAATTAAAAGCGCCGTATGAAACAGCTGCCACAATCCAGTCCGGTTTTGCCGACAAGCCGGGCAATTTGTGAACGGCCGGGCCGCTGAAGATAAACGAATCAAATAGCACAATCACTGAAAAAAACAGCAATAATGGAACAACGATGACATTGACGCTGAATATCCCCTTCACGCCGCTCATCATCACGAACAGGCTCAAAGCAATCGTCACGAGCATGCCGGCCTGATTAGAGAGCCCGAGCTGCTCTTCGAAAATCGCCCCGGCTCCTGACAGCATGACAGAAGTCACACCGAGCAGCACCATGAGCATGAAGACATTGACGAATTTCCCGAGCGTCTGCCCAAACAGGAATTTGTTAAGCTCCTGATACGATTTGGCATTGATTCTGACCGAAATCAGCATGATTTTCGCACCGAGAAATGTAAACATCAGCCCGCTGATCAAGATGCCGGCCAAACCCGTCCAGCCGAACCTTAAAAAAAATTCAACGATTTCCCTTCCCGTCGCAAATCCAGCTCCGACAACCGTTCCTACATAGACAAATGCCAGCTGAAAAGCGGATCCTCGTGATTGACTCATATTTCTCCTCCATAAAATGAAACATGGTTTCCGCAAAATCCCTTTGTCCATCATATGAGACATGTTGCTTAAAAAGAAGGACAAACTTGAAAACAGGAATGAAAAGGAAATGAATATTTTGAGCATGTATCTTGAAAGTCAAAGAAGGTCAATGTATACTAATAGTCAGAAATGGTCAAACAAAGGGCCATTTTTTAAAAATTAAATTGGTCAAAAAAGGTCAAATTCTAAAAAGGGGGTTTTGGCAAATGCGTTGTCAACATTGTCAAAAAAATGAGGCGACGATTCGCCTAAACATGCAAATCAATTACACCAAGAAACAAATGGACTTATGCGAAAACTGCTATAAAGAGCTGACTCAGCCTTCTATGTATTCAGGAAACCACTTCTTTGGAGGGGGGTCTTTCTTCAGCCAGCCGTCTGAAAGGCAGGCACAAACTGCTGCCAAAAAAGGCTTGCTTGATGAACTCGCCGTCAATTTGACAAATGCCGCAAAAACGGGATTGGTCGATCCTGTCATCGGCCGCGACGATGAAGTGGCGCGCGTGATCGAAATTTTAAACCGCAGAAATAAAAACAATCCGGTCCTAATCGGAGAGCCGGGTGTCGGTAAAACGGCAATCGCCGAAGGTCTTGCGCTGAAAATTTCGGAAAATGATGTTCCAAATAAACTCAAAAATAAAGAGGTTTACCTGCTCGATGTGGCCTCCCTTGTTGCCAATACCGGAATCAGGGGCCAATTCGAAGAGCGGATGAAACAGCTGATGAAAGAGCTGAAAGAACGCAAAAACGCGATCCTCTTTATCGATGAAATTCATCTCCTTGTCGGCGCCGGCTCTGCTGAGGGCTCCATGGACGCAGGCAACATCTTAAAACCCGCGCTTGCCAGAGGAGAGCTGCAAGTCATCGGTGCAACGACTTTGAAAGAGTATCGCCAAATCGAAAAAGACGCAGCATTGGAACGCCGCTTCCAGCCGATCATGGTGCATGAACCTACAATCGAACAGGCCACGGCCATTTTGAACGGCCTGAAGGAAAAATACGAAGCATATCACGGGGTTTCCTATACGGATGAAGCCGTCAAAGCTTGCGTCGTCCTGTCAAGCCGCTACATCCAGGACCGCCATCTTCCAGACAAAGCGATCGACTTATTGGATGAAGCCGGTTCAAAAGCGAACCTCGAGATCGATACCGTGAGCGGAGAAGCAGCCTCAAAACGGCTGAAAGAAATCGAAGCGGAAAAAGCAAAAGCGCTTCAGGAAGAACATTACGAGCTCGCTGCAAAGCTTCGCGATGAAGAAGAAGCGCTGCACAATGCGCTCGAGAATCAAACAGAGGAAAAACAGGCAACAGTCGGGGCTGAAGACATTCAAGCGATCATCGAACAAAAAACGGGCATTCCCGTCGGCAAGCTCCAGCAGGATGATCAGAAAAAAATGAAGGAGCTTGAAGCGAACCTCGCAAGCCGTGTCATCGGACAGCAAGAGGCCGTGAAAAAGGTTGCGAAGGCCGTCAGAAGAAGCCGCGCCGGACTGAAATCAAAAAACAGACCTGTCGGTTCGTTCCTGTTTGTCGGTCCGACAGGCGTCGGTAAAACCGAGCTTTCCAAACGGCTTGCTGAAGAGCTGTTCGGCACGAAGGATTCGATTATCCGCCTCGACATGAGCGAATATATGGAAAAACACGCCGTGTCAAAACTGATCGGTTCGCCTCCGGGATATGTCGGACACGATGAAGCAGGACAATTGACGGAGAAAGTCCGCAGAAACCCGTACAGCATCGTGCTGCTCGATGAAATCGAAAAAGCCCATCCGGATGTTCAGCACATGTTCCTTCAGATTATGGAGGATGGACGTCTGACTGACAGCCAAGGACGGACGGTAAGCTTTAAAGACACCGTCATTATTATGACAAGCAATGCCGGGGCATCTGAAAAGCGGACAACCGTCGGCTTTAACAGAGAAGAACGGCTGATGGGCGAACAATCATTGATCGACTCTTTAAGCAGCTACTTCAAACCTGAATTCTTAAACAGGTTTGACAGCATCGTCGAGTTCCAGCCTCTTGAAAAAGAGGATCTCGTGAAAATCGTCGACCTGCTTCTGAAAGAGCTTGAAGAAACATTAAACGACCAGCATCTGTCATTAAAGGTATCTGACGAAGCGAAAGAAAAAATAGCCGATATCGGCTACCATCCTGCATTTGGCGCGCGTCCTTTAAGACGAACGATTCAAGAGGTCATCGAGGATCAAATGACAGACCTGCTTCTTGAAGAAGACAGCATCTCAGGATTCGATGTGACAGTTAGAAACGGCGATATCGCGGTAAAACCGGTCGCATAGATCCGCATGCCGGCTTCCTTTACGGAAGCCGGCATTTTTCATTCCACAAGAAAAAAATTCCATTACATCGTCCGAAAGTCCCTATTCACCTTGATTTTATAACAATTTGTGAAACCCGCTAAAGTTCCTATCTTATGGTACCGATATTAACGTTAGAAAAGTTAGTTAAAGGAATTGGTGAAAAAAATGGACAAAACATCGTTAATTGGAATCATTTTAGCTATCATCGGAGTAGGTGTCGGCATGGTGATGAAAGGCGTGAACCCTTCGGTTCTCGTCAATCCGGCAGCATGGCTGATCATTCTTGTCGGGACCATCGCAGCTGTTACTATCGCCTTTCCAACAAGCGAATTAAAAAAGGTTCCGAAGCTTTTCGGCATCTTATTTAAAGAACGGAAGATGATCGAAATCAACGAGCTGATCCCAATGTTTACAGAATGGGCGCAAATCGCGAGACGTGAAGGCCTTCTCGCTTTGGAAGCGAACCTGAACGAAATCGATGACGAATTTTTGAAAAACGGAATGAGCATGGCCGTAGACGGACAGAGTGCGGACTTCATCCGCGACGTCCTGACCGAAGAAGTCGAAGCAATGGAAGAAAGGCATCAGGTCGGTGCCGGCATCTTTACACAAGCTGGAACATACGCCCCGACGCTCGGCGTTTTGGGAGCGGTTGTCGGACTGATCGCTGCGCTGGCGGATATGAGCAACACAGAAGCGCTTGGACACGCGATCAGCGCGGCATTCGTTGCCACCCTGCTCGGGATCTTTACGGGATATGTACTGTGGCACCCTTTTGCAAATAAATTAAAACGGAAATCGAAGCAGGAAATTAAAGTTCGCGAAGTGATGATCGAAGGCATCCTTTCCATCTTGGAAGGCCAGGCTCCGAAAGTCATTGAGCAAAAGCTTCTGATGTATGTTTCCCCTAGCGAACGTTCCGGCATCATGACGCAAGAAGGGGAAAGCGATAATGGCTAAAAAAAAGAAAAAGCATAAAGACCATGAAGAACACGTAGACGAATCCTGGCTCATCCCTTATGCCGACCTGCTTACACTTCTTCTGGCTCTCTTTATCGTGCTGTTTGCGATGAGTTCGATAGACGCGAAAAAGTTCGATATGCTGTCTAAATCGTTCAATGCCGTGCTGACAGGCGGCACAGGCATGATGGATTATTCCAGCTTCGTCGAGCCGAAATCGCCTACTCAAGAGGACGGAAAAAAACCGGATGAACCAAAAGCTGATTCAAAGCAAAAAGACCAGGAGGCCCTGAAGAAAATTCAGGAGCAGGTCAACCAGTTCATTAAAGATAAGAAGCTTGAAAAGCAGGTCAATACGAAGCTCACAGACGAAGGACTGCTTCTTTCGATTGAAGACAATATCTTTTTTGATTCGGGAAAAGCGGTGATTCGCCAGCAGGACGTTTCGCTCGCAAAAGAGATTTCTGATCTGCTCGTTTTAAATCCGCCGCGGAATATCGTGATCAGCGGACATACCGATAATGTGCCGATCAAAAACTCGCAATTTAAATCAAACTGGCATTTAAGCGTCATGAGAGCCGTTAACTTCATGAGCCTCTTGATCGAAAATCCAAAGCTTGACGCAAAAACGTTCAGCGCGAAAGGCTACGGGGAATATAAGCCGATCGCTTCCAACCGTACGGAGGAAGGAAGAAGAAAAAACAGGCGGGTTGAAATCCTCATCCTGCCGATGGGCAAAGAAAATCTGAATGAAAAAGAATAGGAAGCTGCATTTAGCGGCTTCCTTTTTCTTTATCCTTATAAAAATGTTTTGCATTCAAGCCTACCCTTTTCAGCATCTCGATGCAGGCCTCTTTCTCCTCGCTGCTCAGCACGCTGATCATTTCATGAATCTCCTGCGCGTGACCCGGGAAAATCTGCTCCAGGAGCCTGACTCCGTTGTCCGTAATTTGGGCATATGTCACCCGTCGATCGGTTGTGCAAGCCCTTCTCATGATCAGCTCTTTCTGTTCCAGCTTATCAACGACATATGTAATGCTTCCGCTCGCCAGAAGAATCTTGTCCCCTATTTGCTGAAGGGGCTGGTCCCCTTTGTGATAGAGAAGCTCCAAAACGGCAAATTCGGTCGGGTTCAGACCATGTTTATGAATATGTTTATTCATGTGATCGTTGATTGATCTGTACGCTCGTGATAGTACGATAAATAATTTTAATGACTGTTCCTGTTCTCGGTTATTCATATCTCTCATCTCCAAAGAAACAACTACAGGAAAACATTAATAAACTATGAGGAAAATGTCAACTGTTAACATTCACCCCCTTCAAAAGATAATAGGCCATAGGAACCATATCCTTATTTACTGGAATTCCCCGGTATTGTGTCCTATTTTCAAGGTATTGGTTATCTTTTCTATAAATCGGCTCCTACTAGTGATATAATACCTCTATCTCTGTATTGATTGGGAGAGAGTGAAAAAATGAGCAATATGAAAAATATATGGAAGAACTTGAGGCTTTATTTGATTCTGGTAATGATCCCGGCTTTCATTATAAGCTTCTTTGTATACGAACAAGAACGCGAAAATATTACCGAGAAGCACCGGCAGACGGCGACTCTCATGCTGAATATCCACCGCAACCAGATCAATTATCTGATCGGCGAAACAGAGGCCCGGATGAGCTCCATGGCAACGGCCCTTAACCATCCTATCGATCAGAAGCAAATGAAGCGGATTTTGACGGAAACGTACAAAAAAGAGCCGCGTTTTTCGGCTTTGTATCTGCTCGATAAAAACGGCGATATCACGGTCAGCACGCTGCCTGTCAAAGAAAAAAAGCATCTCCCCTACAAAGGCATTCTGCGAAAAGCGGAAAGTTCAAAAAAATCGGTCATCACAGATGACGTCGGCAGCACGTCGCACAGCCGCGAGCTGAGCATTTTCACCCCCGTCTTTGATCCCGAAGGCCATGTGACAAACTTTTTGCTGGCATCGATCCGGATCGATTATTTAAAAAATATCATGAACGTGCTGAGCCCTGAGCTTTACATCAAAATTCTCAATCAGAAAGATCAGATTGTCCTTACGGCCGGACATGCGCCGTCTGAGAATGAAACCGGTCAGACCGTCGATGCCTTTTTGGATCAGATCGACTGGAAACTTGAAGTATATCCCGAGCCGGTTCAGCTTGACGAACTGGTCCACAGCCTCCTGCTTTCCTTCTTAAGCATCTTTATTTTGCTTAACATATTGTTCCTTTTGATTCAGTATGTGCTGTTAAAGAGGAGGACCAAGCAGGAACGCGCCCAAAATGAAGCGCAAAAACTTGAGCTGATCGGCACCCTCGCGGCCAGCACAGCTCATGAAATCAGAAACCCGCTGACCGGAATCAGCGGATTCATCCAGCTTCTTCAAAAAAAATACAAATCTGAAGAAGACCAAATGTATTTTTCTGTAATCGAACAGGAAATCAAGCGGATCAACCAGATTGTCAGCGAGTTCCTCGTGCTTGGAAAACCGACGGCTGAACAATGGAAGCTGAACTCAATGAACGAAATGATCGATGAAATTATGCCGATTATTCATTCTGAAGCGAATTTATACAATGTCGAAGTCTCATTCTGCGATCATGCGGAGAATCCGGCATACGTCTATTGCAAAAAGGACCACATAAAACAAGTCGTGTTAAACGTCGCAAAAAACTCGCTGGAATCGATGAAAAACGGCGGAAAATTGCTGATTAAAATTGAACATGATGAACAAACAGCGGAAATTATCGTGAAGGATAACGGGGAAGGAATTCCAAAAGAAATGATGGAAAAGATCTTTCAGCCTTTTGTCACTTCAAAAGAAAAAGGAACCGGTCTCGGCCTGGTCGTGTGCAAACGAATCATCTCCATGTACGGGGGCACCATTCAGATTGACAGTGAACGGCTTAAAGGAACAACCGTAACCATCACGCTGCCGATTTCAAACGAGCAGCACGGCTGAAACGTTCAGGCTTTGCCCGTCCCTCTTTAGAAGAGCTGTCCTTTTCTTCCCGCGGCAGCTCTTTTTTCGATCTCTGGCCGTTTATGCCGTATACTTTTCCAGAATGAGCGTATCTAAAAAAACGGGCAATGGCTTGTCTGATGCATGCGTTTCATTCATTGTCATCTTTTGATATTGATAGATTAGCTGATCCAGCTCCTGGCTGCGCTTAATCGTTTCATCCCCTGTATATCCATAGATCTCGGCAGCTTTTACCATCATCTGCCGCTTTTCGTTGATGGAATCAAGCAGTTCTTCTTTCTGTGAATAGCTTTGCATACGCTTCACCCCTTACCGCTTTAAAGTTTCGAAAACCTTTCATATTTGCGTACTTGAGCATTATTACAGATTATACTTATTTTGTAAAGCTATTTTTTGAAAAAAAGTTTCGGAATCGAGTATAATAGATTTGTTGGATTAAGGATGCTATACCCAATATTGAAAACAGATAAACGCCGACAAGGATTTTTTCATATACAGGAGGTCTTTTTTATGCTGTTTAGAAAACTAAAGGCGCTTTTTGCCGCTAAGGAAGCTTTATCGGGGATCCCGTTGTTTTTCAGGGCATTCAGGGCTTGGAGAAAAGGCGAATATCCCCTTTTTCCCAAAAAAACGATTTGGCTTGCCGCTATCGCCCTCGTTTATTTGCTGTCTCCCGTTGACCTGATTCCGGATATTCTCGCGGGTGCGGGATGGATTGATGATGCGGCGGTTCTCGCCTTTTTATTCAGACTCATCGCAAAAGAGCTGGAAGATTTTGAAGCGGGACCGATCGCAAATGGAAGGTAAAACGATTCAAGGCCTTAACCACCTGCTGTTTTCTGTTTCTGACCTTTCGGCTTCCATCAGCTTTTACGAGAAGGTGTTTGATGCCAAATGGCTTGTAAAAGCGGAGAAAACCGCTTATTTTGATCTAAATGGCATCTGGCTCGCGCTGAACGAGGAAAAAGATATTAAGAGGACGGAAATACACGATTCGTACACGCATATCGCCTTTTCGATCAAACAGGAGGATTTGCCTTATTGGGAAATGAAATTGCATGGCTTGGGCGTCAATGTGTTAAAAGGAAGGAAACGCCATGAAGGCGATAAAGATTCGATTTATTTTTCCGATCCTGACGGCCATAAATTCGAGCTCCACACCGGAACCTTGCTCGACAGACTTGCATACTATCAAAAAGAAAAGCCCCACCTTTCCTTTCACGAAGCCAACATTCGGGAACTGTATGAAAAAAACAAGTAAACAAGCGCCCCGGTTTGCCGGGACGCTTGTTTTATGACTGCTTCAGCCGCTCTTTTTCATAAATCGGCACCCATCCTTCAGTGGTGACGAAAATTCTGACGGCAACGACTTTCCTGTCTTCCTGAAGCGTAAAATAGTGCCGTGTATTTTCCGGTACGGAAATCAAATCGCCCGGATTTAACAGAACGTCGAAAAACGTGCCGTCCTTGCCTTCGATCGCAAAAATTCCATGGCCGCTGACGATGAATCTCACCTCGTCATCTGTATGGTGATGCTCCTGCTTAAAGTTTTTGAGCAGCTCATCAAGCTTCGGATTTTGATCGGAGAGCGAGATGACATCCTGGGCTTTGTAGCCGCGGCGCTCTGATATGTCTGAAATCTCGGCTGCAAACGTGTCTAACATCTGCTGCTTTTCCTCATCGGTCAAATCGTATTTTTCTCTTAAACCTTCAGGAAGCTTTGTGATATCCCATTTTTCGTAAATGACTTCCTGCTCCTGCAGAAATTGTTCTACTTCTTTTTGATTTTCGATTGTTGTGTTTTGTTCATCATGGATGCGGATCGTTGCCATGCTTTTTCTCCCCCTTTGGCGCACTATGCATATTGCGCCTGAAATATTTTTAATTTTAAGTGCCAGCTGAATAAAAATTCGTACGCTTCAAGCATGCGTTTTGCTTCAAACGCCGTTTTTCCCCAGACGGTAATGCCGTGGCTGCGGATCAGAACGGCGCCCGCGTCTTTTGAAAGATGCGCGGCAAAGTCAGCCGCCAGATCCGGGATATGGGCGGTGTTTTCGATAATCGGGACGTTGACCTCCGCATTTTCCTCCCAGTATCCGAGGGCTTTAATGATTTCCTGCCCTTTAAAGCTGACCTCTTTTTGCTCTCTATAAATCTCTGAAATCACGTTGTTGTCGATCGTATGGACGTGAAGACAGCAGCCTGCATTCGTTTTGTTGTAGACGTGCGTATGCAGGAGCGTTTCTGCCGACGGTTTAAGCGTATGGCCGCTTACTGCCGGTTTTCCTTCTTCATTTGCCAGCAGAAAATCCTCGTCGGTTTCTTTTCGTTTATCCTTTCCGCTCGCTGTAATCAGAAAGCGGAGCGGTTCGTCCGACACCTTGATTGAAAGGTTGCCGCTCGTTGCCGGGAACCAGTCTCTTTCGGCAAGCTCCCGTTTTACTTCGGCAAGCTCCTGCCAGCGTTTTTGCACTTGATCCATTCCTCCACCTCCCTTGCGCCCAGAAGCGCCCGCTTCACATCATAAAAATCCGTAAATGCGGCATGATTCAAATGCAGCTCTTCACATTCCTTGAGCAGATAATCCCTCGCGATGCACAAATCGGAGCGTTTTGCAGCTTCTACATCTGTAACCGAATCCCCGATCATTATAATAAAATCGTCTGCTCTTTTTAGCCTGCGGATGATCGAAGGCTTGCAGCAGCCGCAATCGTTGCCGCATTCAGCATCACACGGATGCGGCCATTTCACCGATATATAGCGGCCTCCGAAATCAGCCTGATTGCAGTAGATCCGCTCCTTTCCCACGATGCCTTCAAGCAGCGGATAGACGAAAAAATCCATGCCTCCGCTGACGACATAAAAGGGGAGATCGCATTCGGCAAGGAATGAAACAAACTCTTCAAATCCCGGACGAATCGCCGCCAGCTCGAGGATATATGCCGTAATCTCTTCCTTCAGCGCGCTTGGCAAAAGCTGAAACATGCTCCCGACTCCGTCTTTGATCGACATCTCCTTTGAAAGAACCCCGTCTTTTAAGGCATGCCATTCCTCAGGAGCAAATGCCTTCATAATGCTGATGATATTGTCATTATTCGTAATCGTTCCGTCAAAGTCGCAAATGATCAGCGGCCGTCTCATGCAGATACCTCGACTGTCCCCCATTTTTCAAGGGCGATCCTTAAATCGGGAGAACGTTTTGCCTTTTCTTCGATAGGCTCGGCTTCAAGAACAGCTTCAATGGCCGCTCTAAACGCCCTTCCCCCGCCGCTTGCTCCGTTCGGATGACCGTGAATGCCGCCTCCCGCGTTTATGATGTGGTCAATGCCGAAATCCTTCATCAAAAGCGGCACCATCCCCGGGTGTATACCGGCAGACGGGACGGCAAAGGAAGGTTTAAAGACGTCCTCTTTCGTACATTCCTCATGAATGGCAAGGGCTTCGCGCTTTGGAAGCGCAACGCTTCCGTACGGTGAAGGAAACAGGCTGAAATCAGCCCCCGCATAGCGGTTGAGCTTGCCGAGGAGAAGCGAATGGGAAAAACCGTAATACGGCGATGATGTAAACGCTCCGCTTATCGCCGGATGCGCCATGATCGGCAGCGGATTGTCATCATCCTCCGCGAGGCTTTGCAGCACGTCCAGCCCGTAGGCAAACACGTTAAACAGCAAGATATCAGCGCCAAGCTCGGCCGCTTTTCTCGCTTTTGCTTTCAGTTCCATCGTCCTCCCCGTCAAATTGACGGCGTAGAGCGTTTTACGGCCTGTTTCTTCATAGGTTTCCTGAAGCACTTTTTTTCCTTCTGTAATCCGCTTTTCAAACGAAGCTTCACCGGTTTCAAAGAAAATTTCATCATCCTTGATCAAGTCGACCCCGCCGAGCGCCTGCTGTCTCAGCTGCTCCTTTATGTCTTCCATGCTGCGGCCGATCACGCCCTTGAAAATGCTCATCAGAAGCGGCCTTTCAAATTCGCCTATCTTCTTGCGGATTCCGTAGACCCCGAACCTCGGGCCCGGCAGCGTTTGTTTAAAGCCTTCTGAAAATTCGAGATCCGCCAATTTCACTTTTCCGTCAAGGGACAGCTTCCCAAAAACGGTCGTGAGGACGGCCGGGATATCGTGCGTAACATTGATTTCCGGATAAGCGATGGTAACCCGGGCCTGTTGCTCTCCCTTATCCCCCTCCGTTTTCTCGACCCGGACGACCCGTCCCTTATGCCTTTTTAACTGTTCTTTTTCTAATTGCGGCAAATCCGTCCATGATCCCACGGTCAGGCCGATTGCAATTTGTTCGGCCTTTTTTTCCGGGTCGCTTCCGGGATCTGTCAGGACATATGTTGCCAAAAGTTCGCTCATTCTTTAGCTCCTTCCTGCCTTTTATGCATATAAAAAACCTCTTTAATGCGGCTGCTTTTCGCTTTAAAGAGGTTTCGTTTTCTGCGTGTCGAATCCTTATCTCTCAGCGGCAGCTGCAAGAATTAGCACCGTGCTTTTAAAAAGTCGGTTGCCGGGCTTCATCGGGCTCGTCCCTCCACCTGCTCTTGATAAGAATATTGATTTTTATAAATTATTTTGAATTATCCCATCGTTTCATGTACTTGTCAATGAGAGACTCCCGATTTTTTGAAAATATTCAGCTCCGCGATCCGGCATGCGGCTTCCCGCAGGCGTTCCTCGCTTGTCAGAAGTCCGACTCTCACATATCCTTCGCCATACGTTCCAAAGCCGATGCCGGGCGCTGTAACAACATTGGCTTTTTCCAGAAGCAAATCGGAAAACTCCTCAGACGTAAAGCCCTTCGGAACAGGCATCCATGCAAAAAAAGATCCTTCGGGCGCCGCCGCCTCCCAGCCGATGCCGCGGACGGCTTTTATCCAGACGTTCCGCCTTTTTTCGTATCGTTCGTTTAGTTCCCGCACACAGCTCTGATCCGAAAGAAGCGCTGTGGCCGCGGCATCCTGAACCGCTTTAAAGAGGCTCACGTACATGTGGTCCTGATAGAGGTTCAGCGCTTCGATTACAGAGGCGTTCCCGGCGGCAAACCCGACTCTCCATCCCGCCATATTGTACGTTTTGGAAAGCGTATAAATTTCGATCCCGACGTCTTTTGCCCCGTCGGTTTGAAGGAAGCTGACCGGCCTTTTTCCGTCATAGCCGATCGCCCCGTAGGCGAAATCGTGAACAACGCAAATTCCGTGCGCTTTGGCGAACTTGACCGTTTCTGCAAAAAACGCCGGTGTCGCCTGGGCTCCTGTCGGATTGTTCGGATAGTTCAAATACATCAGCTTCGCTTTTTCCTTCACGATTGACGGAATTCGGCCGTAATCAGGCAAAAACCGATTTTCTTCCAAAAGCGGCATCGTTTCCATCTTCGCTTTCGCGAGCTCAACGCCTGACCAATAATCCGGATATCCCGGATCGGGAACAAGCACCGTATCCCCCGGATTCAGCAGGCATTGCGGCAGCTCGACAAGCCCGGCTTTTCCCCCGAACAATACAGCGATTTCTTTTTCAGGATCAAGGGTAACACCGTATTCCTTTTTGTAAAATTCGGCTGCCGCCTCTTTTAGTGAACGGCTGCCCCGAAACGACGAATATTTGTGATTTTCGGGATTTCGGACCGCTTTCGTCATGGCATCTACAATATGACCCGGTGTCGGCTGATCCGGATTTCCCTGGCCGAGATTGATTACATCGCACCCGGCCGCAATTTTTTCATTCACCTTTTTAACCAAAGAAGCAAAAAACTGCTCCGGAAGCTGCTTCAGTACATCAGAAAACTCAAATTTCATTTTTTTCACCCGCTTTGAAAAATTCTTGAAATGATAGTCCATCATCATATATTGTTAAAAGTAAAATGTAAAGTAAAAAAATGAGGTGGCTCAAATTGAAGTGGACGATCTCCTGCCTGCAATTCAATATATCGTACGGAAATCCTTCCGAAAATTTCAAAAAAGCGAGCCGGCTGATCGAAGCTGAAAGCCGGCGCTCGGATATCGTAATCCTTCCCGAGCTTTGGACGACGGGATATGATTTAATGCGTCTCGACGAAATCGGAGACGATGAAGGAGAGCAGACGAAAAAGTGGCTTCAGCAAACGGCAAAAGCGAACGATGTCCACATCGTGTGCGGCTCTGTCGCCGTTAAGAAAAAAAGCGGCGTGTACAATACGATGTACATCGCGGACAAACACGGACAGCTCGTCAAAGAATACAGCAAAGCACACCTTTTTCAGCTCATGGATGAGCACCTTTATTTATCTTCCGGATCAGCTGACGGGAGTTTTGAACTTGAAGGCGTAAAAGCAGCGGGTTTCATCTGCTACGACATCCGCTTTCCGGAATGGGTCAGGAAGCACACCTCAAAAGGAGCCGGCATCGTCTTTGTCTCAGCTGAATGGCCGCTGGCCCGCCTCGATCATTGGCGCACCCTTTTGGCGGCGAGAGCGATCGAAAACCAGTGCTTTGTCGCAGCCTGCAATCGCTCCGGAAAAGACCCGGCAAACGAATTTGCGGGCCACAGCATGATCATCGACCCGCTCGGACACGTACTCTCAGAAGCCGGACGTGAAGACACGGTGATCAGAGCGGAAATTGATCTTGATGACATTGAAAAAACGAGAGGGCACATTCCGGTTTTCGAAGACATCCGCAAAGATTTATATTAAAAAGTATTGACAAAGAAACCGCGATGCTGGTAACATTTTCAGCAACTGACCGACTGAAATTTTAAAATTTTATATCGATTTCTCTTATCGAGAGTTGGGTGAAGGACTGGCCTAATGACCCCAACAGCAACCGACCGTAATACCATTGTGAAATGGGGCGCAATTTTTGCGCCGCTAGGGCACGGTGCTAATTCCATCAGATTTACATTCTGAGAGATAAGAGAGGCAGACACGACGATAAAGCCTCTTTCTCTCTCTGAGAAAGAGGCTTTTTATTTTTTGGAGGGAACGAATATGACCGTAACGAAAACCGCTGTATACGAAACATTGACAGAAAGCTCCGCGGCTGCTCTTGCCGTCCGCCTCGGACTGTTTTCAAGCAAAAGCACATTGACGTGCCGGGAAATCGGGGACGGAAACCTGAATCTTGTCTTCCATGTGTACGATAAAGAGCAGAAAAAAGGGCTGATCATCAAGCAGGCTGTGCCATATGCAAAGGTCGTCGGCGAAAGCTGGCCGCTGTCGCTCGACAGGGCAAGGATTGAGAGCAGCGCGCTGATCAGGCAGGCTGCACACGCTCCGCATCTTGTGCCCCAGGTTTATTATTCGGACACGGAGCTCGCCGTAACCGTGCTAGAAGACCTTTCAAGCTTGAAAATTGCAAGAAAAGGTCTGATCGAAGGCAAGAACTACCCCAATCTGTCGCGGGATATCGGAGAATTTCTGGGAAAAACCTTGTTTTATTCCTCAGATTATGCGCTCGATCCGGAAGTCAAAAAACGGCTTGTCAAGCAATTTGAAAATCCGGATTTATGCGATATCACGGAAAGCCTCGTGTTCACAGACCCTTTCTTGGATCATGAGACAAACGATTTTGAAGAGGAGCTTCGCGATGATGCGGAAAAGATATGGGCCGATGATGCGCTGAGACTCGAAGCCGCGGCATTAAAAAAACGTTTCATCACCTCTCACGAAACGCTCATTCACGGCGACTTGCACACGGGCAGCATCTTCTCCGGAGATGCGGAAACAAAGGTAATCGATCCCGAATTTGCCTGTTTCGGACCGATCGGTTTTGACATCGGACAATTTATCGCCAACCTGTTGCTAAATGCACTCGCCCGTGAAGAAGCGGAACGCGCCCCTTTATTCGCCCATGTGGAAACCGTATGGGAGACGTTCAGCAGAACGTTCAGCGAGGCGTGGGAAAAAGACGCCCTCACCCCGTACCGGAATGCACCGGAATACCTTGAAGACACGCTGAAAAAAGCGTTTGAAGACGCCGCGGGATTCGCCGGATGCGAAATGATCCGCCGGACGATCGGTCTGGCTCATGTGGCTGATCTTGAAACAATCGTTCCATTCAGCAGGCGGATCAGTCAAAAAAGGCTCGCCTTGGAAATCGGTTCAGCATTCATCAAAAAACGCAAAGAATACCGTACGCCGAAGGACTTGATCGACGCGTTTTTAGAACAAGCTTTTTAGGAGTGAATGACATGTCAGAGCAATTCGCTGTGCCCCGCTCTGTGGAGTGGGAAGATACATCAGTCAAAATCTTAAATCAGCAAAAGCTGCCAGAAAAGACGGAATATCTTCACTTAACCACAAAGGAAGATATTTATGATGCGATCAAAACCTTGAAAGTCCGCGGCGCGCCTGCGATCGGAATCACTGCCGCTTTCGGTCTGGCTCTCTCTGCCCAAAGCATCGAAACAGAGGATGTATCCGAATTCCTTCGCGAAGTCAGAAACATAAAAGACGAATTGAACGAGGCAAGGCCGACGGCCGTCAATTTGTCATGGGCGCTCAAGCGGCTTGTAAAAAGCGCGGAAGGGGCGAAATCGGTCAATGAAGCAAAAACCGACCTCGTTCATGAGGCGATTCAGATCCAGATTGAAGATGAAGAAACGTGCCGTCAAATCGGACAAAATGCACTTCAGCTGTTTAAATCGGGCGATAACATCATGACGATCTGCAATGCGGGTTCGATCGCGACAAGCAGATACGGAACAGCGCTTTCTCCATTTTATCTGGCGAAAACAAAAGACCTCGAGCTCCACATTTACGCATGCGAAACGCGTCCCGTTTTGCAGGGCGCGCGCCTGACGGCATGGGAGCTGATGCAGGGCGGAATAGACGTCACGCTCATCACCGACAGCATGGCCGCCCACACAATGAAAGAAAAAAACATTTCGGCGGTCATCGTCGGAGCCGACAGGATCGCCAAAAACGGAGACACGGCGAACAAAATCGGGACGTACGGTTTGGCGATCTTAGCCAAAGCCTTTCAAATTCCGTTTTTCGTCGCCGCTCCTCTGTCAACCTTCGATCCATCGATTTCAACCGGCGACGACATTCCGATTGAAGAACGCGATCCCGATGAAGTCAGACAAATCGCCGGTACGCAAATCGCTCCGAAAGAGGTGCCCGTATTCAATCCGGCGTTTGATGTCACACCGCATCATCTCATTTCCGGGATCATCACGGAAAAGGGGATCATCACCGACAGGTTCGAAGAGGAAATCGACGCGCTGTTTTCTTCGGCTAAAACCGCTAAAGTCCTTTGATCAGGCTGCTTTAGCGGTTTTTTATCGATTGAATAATATCGTCTTTTTGTTCTTTCGTAAGGACATGCAGTTTGACGAACAATTCAGCGTAGCCTGCAACTTTTTGCGGGCGGATGAGTTTCATCTATTCGTCCTCCTTTTCACCGCGGCCAACATTTTTAGCTTAATAAAATGATATGTCGCAAGTGAAAAAAAGAAACGGCATGCGCCGATTATTTTCCTTTATACGGAATATTTTCGATCTCAAGCAGAATCGCTTTTTTGTCTGTTTCATTGCCGGCATAGCCGGTCAGCGTGTTGTTTTTTCCGATCACGCGGTGACAGGGAATGAAAATCGGCAGCGCGTTCTTTTTATTCGCCTGGCCGATTGCACGGACCGCTTTCGGATGGCCGATTGCCTCGGCAATGTCGGAATAGCTCCGCGATTCCCCGTACGGAATGGAAAGCAGGGCTTCCCACACTTTTTTCTGGAAAACCGTCCCCTCCTGATGCATCGGAAGGGCGAACGCTTTCCGCTTCCCTCTGAAGTATTCCGTCAGCTGGCACTTTGCAAGCTGCAATAACGCCGTTTCCTGATGTGCAAGATCAGGATCTTGCGCTTTCATGCTGTCCAATTCTTCTTTTTCAAACAGCAAGTGTGTAATATGTTCGTTTTGCTCGACAATGTATGCCTGTCCAAAAGGCGAGCTGACCTCGCTGTAAAAGCCCATAACGCTATAAAACCTCCTCTTCATGCTGCTGCCGGATCGGGAGGGTCAGGTGAAATGTCGTGCCTTTCCCCTCTTCGCTCTCGACCTCAATTTTTCCATTGTGTTCTTCGATTATTTTATAGCTGACCATAAGCCCAAGTCCAGTCCCCCGTTCTTTTGTCGTATAAAAAGGCTCCCCGAGCCGCTTCAATTTATCCTCCGTCATCCCGATCCCTTCATCTGTGAGCGATACGACGATATGATCTTCGTCTTTCGGCCTGATTGACACGTAGACATTGCCGCCGTCAGGCATGACTTCGATGGCATTTTTCAAAATGTTGATGAACACCTGCTTGAGCTGATTCGGCTCGCAATAGATGAGGGGTATTTGTCCATTAGAATCAAGGTGCATCTGAACGTTGTCAAGGTTTGCCTGTGCATGCAGAAGATCCATCGTATCCTGCATGATTTTCACAATATCCTTCTTTTCGTACATGATTGCCTGCGGCTTTGCGAGAATGAGAAACTCGGTAATAATCGATTCAATCCGTTTTAATTCAGATGTGATCACATTAAAGTATAGGGAGTGTTCCTCTTGAATGCTTCCTTCTAACAGCTGGATAAATCCTTTTAAAGCGGTCATCGGGTTTCGGATTTCATGGGCGATTCCCGCCGCAAGCTCCCCGACGACATGAAGCGTGTCAGATTTGCGGAGCCGTTCTTCCAGCTCCTTTCGTTCCGTCACATCCCTGAGCATCGCCAGATTCATATTTTGGATGATATTTCGCTTAAATGAAAATTCTAAGATTCGTTTTTGATCGGTTAACAGAAATGGAATGTCATTGTCCATTTCCTCCAAAGAAATGGTTTTTGCCGGAGAGGCTGCATTTTCTATTTGATATCCGGAGATGGCGTCAAGGAGATTTGCAGTTTTTAGCCGTTCAAGGGGAATGCTGAGAATGTTTCCGGCTTGCGGATTCGCATCGATAATGTCGTACCGGTTGTCGAAGAGAACGATCCCGTCCATTGATCCGTTGAAGACTTTCCTGAATTTCAGCTCGCTTTCCCGCAGCTCTTTTTCCATCCGCTTCCGGTCGCTCACATTTCGCAAAATCATTAAGCCCTGGCTGCCGAACATGATGCGCTTCGACGTGAACTCAAGTTCTTTATATTGCCCGTTCGCCATGCGGAACAGCAGCTCTGCCCTGATTTCCCCTTTTTCATCATATTGCTCTTGAATGAAAAAATACCGCTCATCGGATTTATCGATAAAATCCTCGATCCTTTTATGTAAAAGCTCGCCCATCGGCAGTTCGAAAATTTTGCAGGCCGACTGATTGGCCTTTACGATCCGGCCGTTATTGTTCAAAATGATGATCGCGTCCATCGCATTTTCGAACACTTCCCGAAACCGCTCTTCGCTTTTAAACAGCTGTTTTTCCATCGACCGTTTTTCGGTGATGTCCCTCATGATCGACATATAAAAGCCGTTTAAAATATTCGATGTAATCGTCAGCTCAAACAGCCTGTCTTTCCCGGACCTCAGCCGCACGGGCAGTTCGCCTTTAGCCTTTCCCTTCCTGAACAAAGCGCTCCAAATTTTGTCGAGCTTTCCGGCGTTTGCGGCGGAAACGAACTGAGAAAGCTTCAATTTGGACAGCTCGTCTTTTTCGATTTCGAAGCTTTGGCAAAACGATTGGTTAGCATCGATAAAACGGCCCTGATTGTCAAAAATCACGATGCCTTCAACAGCCCTGTGAAACAAATCCTTAAATAGCTTTTCATTGATCGTGCGTTCGCGCTCCAATATTTTTTTTGATGAAATATCCCTCATCACGACAAAAAAGCAATCATCCCTTATTCCTTTGTTCGCCGTAAACTCGATATATTTGACTGAGCCGTTATCCAATCTGATCGCGGCTTCTTTTTTCGTATATCCCCGCTCCAAAAACCGCTCGACGTTTTGCTCTAATTCTTCAGGCGGGACAGCGTGCAAAAAATCGAGCGCCGAACGGTTCAGCACGTTCTTTTTTTGGCTTTGCAAGATTTTGCAGGCGGCATCGTTCGCCTGAACAATGTTCATTCGTTGATCCAAAATAAAAATAGCGTCCAGCGTTCCGTTGAACAGCAGTTCATACTGATACAAATCCGCCTTTAGCTTTTCGTTTTCCAGCTTCAATTTTTTCAGCTGGTTTTGCAGATATAAAGATTCGTTCAAATCAAGAGTATCCGCCATTTGTTACACTCCTTCTTCAAAACCTATCCTCCAATAATTCTACAAACCGTCTGATCTTCCTTCATTTGTTTCAAACTTTTACAAGATTTCCACCCGTTTTACAGAACAATGACGCTATAATCGTTCATTACGATTCCGTTACACCTCCCTAACAATGGGCCTTCATTCATAGGAAAAGACACGGCTTTTATTTTAAAATGATCAACGAAGCACCATTCAACAGAAACAAGTGCCTGACTGCTGCAAACTGATAAAAAAAGGGTGATGTTATGACGAATTCACGTGACAGCTATTTTGACAACGCCAAGTTTCTGTTAATTTTTCTTGTCGTATTCGGCCACATCATCCGGTCATATATCAATGACAATGATGTGCTGCTTCATATATACAAATTCATCTACACGTTTCATATGCCGGCTTTTATTCTCATATCAGGCTATTTTGCAAAAGGATTCAACCGTCCCGGATATGTGAAAAAAATCGCTGTGAAGCTGATCGTTCCCTACTTGATTTTCCAGGGGATATACACGGTATTTTATTCGTTTATAGATGATCAAAGCGTGACTGCCTTCAATCCGTTTGAACCGCAGTGGTCGCTTTGGTTTCTGCTCAGCCTGTTTTTTTGGAACCTTTTTTTGTTTCCATTTACAAAACTGCCTGCAGCATGGTCGTTTGCCGCAAGCCTTGCGATCGCCGTTCTTGTCGGTTATATCGACGCCGTCAGCGATACGCTCAGCCTATCGAGGACATTCGTTTTCTTCCCGGTCTTTTTAGCGGGCTTTTATCTAAAAAGAGAACACTTCAAAAAGCTGAAAGCCTGGAAAGGAAAACAGGCAGCTTTAGCCGTATTGGCGGCAACGTTCGTTTTTTATTTCTTCGTAGATTTCGATTATTCGTGGCTGTTCGGTTCAAAGCCTTATTCTGAATTTGGAGCCGTCGGAATGAAAAGCGCCCTGAATCGCGTCGCACTCCTTGTGCTGACGTTTGCCTCAACCTTCGGGTTTATGGCGCTTGTGCCTGAAAAACGGTATTTCTTTACCCTTTGGGGAACAAGGACGTTTTATGTGTATTTGCTGCACGGCTTTATTATTAAGTCATTCAGAAAAACCGGTGCGGAAGAATGGCTCGCTGACTATCAGAGCCTGACCGTGCTGATCATCGCAACCGCCGTCTTGACCTTCTTCCTGTCAAGCGGATTCGTTAAAACGGTGGCACAGCCGTTCATCGAACTGAAAATGACGAATTTGCTGAGGTGGCTGAAAAAGCAGGCACGGTATAACGTGTAAATAAGAAAAAAGGACCAAATCGCATTTGATTTGGTCCTTTTTCAATCTTTCTGCTTATCCTTTTCATCTTTTTTCTTTTTCTTATTCTGTTCGATGATATCGATAAACTTAAAGGCGTTGACATCGCCGAGTTCGCCCGAAAATTCCTCCTGAAGCACTTTTTTGTTCATCGGCTTTTTATGATTTTGTATATCCTTGCTTTTTTGATTTTTCTCCACTGTTCCATTAATCTCCCTGTTTTCCTTGTTTGGAATTGCGGTTTGCGCCCCTGTCTCCGTTTTCCGCATCAAACTGTGTGATATATTGGTGATCATGCATGCTTTCAGCCGGCGTCTTATTGTTCAGGGCGGCTTCATTTCTGGCAACTTTTCGTTTCATACACGACATTCCTTTCGTTTTGTTTATCCATATCTTTTCCTGAAAAGAGCCGTCCACACATCCATTTTCCGGAAAGAAAAAAAGCACCGGAAAACGGTGCTTATTTAAACAATTGTTTCACTTTATTGACGACGTATGAGCTGCCTCCGCGGTTTGATACATCCTCAACCATCATCGTAACTAACAGGTCTTTCTTTTTATAGTCATATGCTGTGAACCAGCCGTTTTCCTTGCCTTTTTCGCCTTTTTTCTTTTTCAGTTCGGCAGTTCCCGTTTTGCCCGCGATCGAGAGACCCTTGACGACCGGCTTGTAAGCGGAGCCGCGCGGATCATCTACAACGCCTTTCAGCCCTTTTGTAATGGCCGCCGCTTCGTCTGCGGTTACGAGATTTTTGTGCCAGATTTCCTTCTCATCTCCGTCCGTTTTGATCAGGCGCGGTTTGATCAGGTTTCCGTCATTGATAAACGGCGTATAAGCGGCTGCTAAATGAATCGGGGACATCAGCATCTGTCCTTGGCCATATGCAGTATCGCCCAGCAGAATGTCTGAGTCGATCCCGTCGTTGGCGATCGAAGAGGCCGTCGTCGGAAATTCGTATCCGAGCTTTTCTTCAAAGCCGAACGATTTCAGCCCTTCGACAAATTTGTCGCGTCCCGTATCAATAGCCGTCTGGGCAAAGTAAATGTTGTCAGAGGTAATGAGCGCATTTTCCAAGTCGACATCGCTCAGCTGTTCTGAAACCCTTGCCACCTTGTATCCGCCCCATGACGAGTCTTTCTGCCATTCTTTTCCGACGATATGTTTCTTTTCATCCGCCTTGATCGCACCGTTGTTCAGCCCGATCGCGGCCGTGATTGGTTTGATCGTTGAACCGGGCGCATACGTTTTGTTAAATTTCGCAGTAAATGGCGCTGCACTGTCTTTGTTCAGCTTTTCCCATTCACCTTTCTTCCAGCCGAATAAAAATCCGTTCGGGTCGTACGATGGTGCGCTGACAAGGGCCAATGTTTCCCCTGTTTGCGGCTGAAGGGCCACTGCTGCGCCGGAATCGTTTTTCAATTGGCTGTAGATCTCTTGCTGTTTTTTAACATCAATCGTCGTGTGGATGTCGGTTCCGTCCTTGGCTGCTTTTGATGCGATCGTAGCACCTGATTCCGGAATCGAAATCGACCAGCCGATTTCGCCTCTGAGCTGCTTTTCGTAAATATGTTCAAGGCCGACGATGCCGAGCATTGAATGCTGGCTGTAGTTGTCTTTATTCTGCTTCAGCTCTTCATCTGTAATCGGTCTTATGTATCCGGTAAGATGAGCGGCTGCTTCACCGTAAGGATAATATCTCGATGTCGTGTCCTGTTTCAACACGCCAGGTAAAGAGGTCGCTTTTTTAATAAGCTCCTTCTCGTCAGGCTTTACTTTTTTAAGAGGGACAAAGGAGTCATTTTGCACCCATGAAGCCGACAGCTGTTTTTCGATATCTCCCTTTTCCATATCCAGGAGACCGGCAAGCTTTTTCAAGACCGCATCTTTATGATCACCGAGTTCCCCGCGGACGACGCCGATTTCGGGCACTTTCGCATTCGTTGCGAGCGCCTTGCCGTTCCGGTCATATATGTTGCCCCTGACAGGTTCTTCCGCGGTAATCCGGACCGTTTCCCCTTTTTTCAGCTGTGAAAAAATAAAGGACGGATTCCAATTGATGTTCCACGATGTTTTGCCGTCTTTCTTCTCTTTTACAAGCTTCGCTTTTCCTTCAAAAGAAACGGGTCCCGCCAATGTGTTCATGCTGACTTTGTACGGTACCGTCTGCGAATCTTTTTTGTCTTTTTCTTTTTCGTCCTGATCACCGGTCGTCACTTTTAAGTCAGCGACTCCGACATCTTCATAAATCGATTTATTTCGTTTGATGAAGTCGTCTTTCGAGATCGATTTTTGCGCTTCAGCCGACAGCTGGTCATACATTTCTGCAAAATTTTGCTTGTTCCATTTGTCTACATATTGATCCATGCTTTCTTTTGCCGTCGGGCTGTTTGAGCAGGCTCCGGCAAGCAACAGAAATCCGGCGGCCATAAACAAATGGATGATTCTCTTTTTCATGAAGTTTCCCCCTTTTTTTCAAGTCCGCCATTTAAGCATTATACCATATAAAGGGTGACTTTATGTGGATAAAAAAGACAGCCGCATGGCCGTCTTTTTTAACCGATAATAACTCTTTCTTTTGGATAATGATAATTAGCTTCGCTTTCTTTTCTTCCGATCAAATAAAGCAATGTCACAATTCCGATCCGGCCGATGAACATCAGGATCATGATGACGATTTTGCCCGTCGTGCTCAGATCGGCCGTGATCCCCAGTGATAAACCTGTCGTACCGAATGCTGAGCAAACTTCAAACAGAATTTCCAATAAAGTGTGTTGTTCTGTGGCCGTCAGGATGAGTGTCGAACAAAGCACCAAGAGCACGGCCACCATCGTTACGACTAGCGATTTCATCAAATCGGACTGGTGCAGCTCCCTTTTGAAAATTTTCACCGATTTGTTTCCTCTGGCAAAATGGAATAAAGCCAGCAGGTTTAAAGCGAACGTTGTCGTTCTGATTCCCCCGCCGACAGAGCTGGGCGAGGCGCCGATAAACATCAGGATGCACATAAACAATATCGTCGTATCCGTAAATTGGCTGATGTCCATTGTCGCGAGTCCCCCGCTTCGCGTCGCCGCAGATTGGAACAGCGAGTAGAACAATATTTCATGCCACGATTTCCCTAAAAATGAAAAGCGGGCTTCCATGACATAAATGCCGATGGCCCCCCCGAAGACGAGAAGAAAAAAAGTGACTGTCGTCAGCTTTGTAAATAAGCTGAAAGTAAATTTCCGTTCCCTGCTGAACAAAAAGTCCTTCACTTCGGTTAGTACGGGAAATCCGATCGCTCCAAAAATGAGCAGCAAAATCACGATGAACTGAACAAAATAATCGTGGCGATACGGAATCATCGAATCGCCTGTAATGTCAAAGCCGGCATTCGTCGTCGCGCTGATGCTGGTGAAAAAACCGTGTATAAATGCTTCTCCCGGCGAATCAAAATATTTCAGAAAATAAGTGCCGAGGATCAGCCCGCCGAAAAACTCAATGGCGACAATCAGAATCAGCACATGCTTCATCAGCTTGACAACCCCTGATAAATTGGACTGGTTCTGGTCTGTCATGATGAGACGGCGCTCTTTCAAGCCGATCCGTTTTCCGAATATGAGCCAGACAAAAGTACCGAGCGTCATGATGCCGATCCCGCCGAATTGGAGTACAAACGCCAATATCCAAATCCCCGCCGTGCTGAATGTATTTGCTGTATCAATTACCGTCAAGCCTGTTACGCTTACGGCGCTTACCGCGGTAAACAGAGCATCCATAAATGACCATTTCACACCCTCTTGATGCGCAATGGGGAGGCTTAATAATATCACGGAAACCGAAACCGCCAAAAAATAATAGAGCGCGATCAGCTGTACAGGCGACAGGACACGCAAAAGCTTGTTTAATAAAACCTTCATAATCGTTCCTTCTTTTTTATTAGTTGTTGCATCATCTTCTGTATAACGTGTTCAATTTTAAATGAAACATTCTGTCGTGTACAGACACTTTTATATTTTTGTATGCAAAAATCCCCCCTTTTTCAAGGAGGGATTTTTAAAAGCTTTATTTGGCTTCAAGACGGCGGATTCTGTCATGTAAATCAGGATGGGTTGAGAAAAGCGATGTGTGCTTTTTCCCGTTGATTTTCAATGTTGCAACAGATGCCTGTTCGTCTTTGATTCTTGACGTATAAAGCTCAAGAGAGCGAAGCGCGTGGATCATCTTATCCTTGCCGGCAAGGTCTGCCCCGCCTCTGTCTGCATGGTATTCACGGTGCCGCGAATATGCGAAAACGACAAGGCTTCCAAGGATGGAAAAGGCGATTTGGAAGACAATGACCGCGATAAAGTGAACGATCGGCGCAAGCTCTTCACGGACAACCCGTGATACCGCCCATGCGGCAATCCTTGCGAAGAAAACGACGAACGTATTGACGATACCTTGAAGCAGGGTCATCGTCACCATATCGCCGTTGGCGATGTGTGCGACTTCATGAGCGAGCACGCCTTCGACGGCCGCATCGTCCATTTCCTGAAGAAGTCCTGTAGACACGGCGACCAGCGAACGGTTTTTAGACGGTCCTGTCGCAAACGCGTTTACTTCAGGGGAATGGTAAATCCCGACTTCCGGCATTTTCGTCAGCCCGGCAGCGCGCGCCAGTTTGTGAACGCAGTCAACCAATTGCTGTTCCTCAAAGCTGAGCGCATCTTTCTTCGGATTTAACACCTGAACGCCCATTGCCATTTTTGCCATCCATCTCGACATCAACAGCGACATGAAAGATCCGACAAAACCGACGACGGCGCTGAAGACGAGGAGCGCCAAGATGTCAATGCCTCCGCCTGATGTAAAATACGTCCCGACGCCTGTCAGCGAACCGATGATGGACAAGACGATACCGATTGTCGTGATGACCAAAATGTTCGATAAAAGAAAGAGAAGAATTCTTTTTCCCATAATTACCTCCGTGTTATAATAAGATCAAATGAACTCGTATAATAAAATTATAAGGCATTGATTTGAAAATGCAAGCGATAAGACGTAAGATAATGTGTGGTGTTTGCTATTTTATTTTTTATGACATAATGAGGTGGATCCATGGAACCTTTTAAACTGACTCGCCTGGAAATGGCCAAGCTGATGTATTCGCTGAAAGGGCAGCTGGATATAAGCCCGCTCGCGATCGTGCTGAAATCGGCCGACATGACGGTCGATGAAGCGGAACGTCATATAAAAATCCCCGAATTCATCGTCCGATACGAACGCAAAAAGCAAAAAACCGAACACGGGCTTTCCACAAACGAAATTGTCGAGCTCGGCAATTTGTGTGAACTGACATCTTTAAAATCAACCGCCATTCAAAACTGGATCAAGCGCGATATTAAAGATTTGATGGGCCATCCGGAGCTCGGTAAAAAGTATTCCATCGATCAAGCCGTCATCCTTCTTATTGTACGGGATTTAAAATCGGTTTATGACTTTGAAACGATCAGACCCATCTTAAAAATGATTTTCAATACGATTACCGACCGGTCTGACGATATCGTCAGTCCGCTGCGCTTTTATGAAGGCTATGCACGCGTTCTTGATCTTGTGCATCAGAGAGACGATTTTGTGCGCAAAGAGGCGACGATGGAAACGATCGTCTATGAGGAGACTGACCGCATGCGGGATTATTACAAAGAGCTTGCAGAACCTGAATGGAAGAAAACGAGGGACATCACGGCGGTTACCGTGCTTTCCGTGATCGCTTCCCATATTCAGGCGACGGCGCAGGCTGTGATCGATGACGTGTTTGCCAAACACGCCGCAACATAATGTTTTACGTTACGCCCGGCTGCCGACAGCCGGGCGTTTTTCGTGCAGGCTTCAACAATTGCCAGCATAAAAAGCCCCTGTCCATTTCAAACTAAACAAGCAGTGCACTAAGAAAAAGGAGTTGAAAACATGGCAAGAACAAATAAATTGATTGTCCCTGGGGCAGAGCAAGTACTGGACCAATTCAAAAACGAAATTGCCCAGGAATTCGGCGTGCAGCTCGGTTCAGATTCAGTCGCTCGCTCAAATGGATCTGTAGGCGGGGAAATGACAAAACGTCTTGTACGGCAGGCACAAGCTCAGCTAAGCGGAAATACTGACAAATAAATACCTCCTGAATTATTCGCCGGGACTGCTCGGCGGATATTCTTGATTCCGTTGATCAGAGGGCTTTTTCTCCTTTTGCATCGGAGGCTTGTTTTGTTGGCTCTCTCTGCCGGAGCCATTTTTCGAATTTCCTTTCTCCGGCTGCTGACCGTTTTTGTCATTATGGTATTTTTCTTGAGGGTTTTGATTTTTTGGGGTATTTGTCTCCTCTTCTTTCTTTGTATCATGATCAGATTCGTTTTGATCCTGACCTGAAGATTTATCGGCATTCGGCTGATCTTCCGTATCGGAATCTTCATCATCCGTATTTTGCTCTGTTTGATCTTCTTCTTTTACAGCTTTATCTTTTTCAGTTTTTTCGGCATCCTCCTGATTTTGGCCGTCCTTTTCGGCTTCTTCCTGTTCGGCTTCCGGTTTTGGATCTTGCGATTCCTTTTTATGAGTGCGGATGTAACGTCCGGTGGAAACGCCCTCCTTTTTCGCTTTTGCGCGTGTATCAAGATCAGATTCTACGGCTTCCATTTTATAGTTCTGTTCCTCATACTTTTTTGCGACATCGTCGATCTCGCTTTTAACCGTAGCTTTATATGTATCATCTTCATTATTTTCATAAACTGTTGTGATCAACACTTCTTTTGATTCTTTGACATATCCTTGTTTATCGCTATCCTCTACGATTTCGCTGACGATCTCTTTAAAATCTGAATTTTCCCAATTTTTTATACTGTCCAGCAAATCCTTTCCATCCTGATTGAGCGGGACCAAGTCGACGACTTCGCAGTTTTTATTAAGGGTCAATTCAAAGCTGGGATTAATGTCGATCGTCATATAAGCGTACGCTTTGTTGTTCAAAGCATCGGGAATGATCATAAAAGCGAGCAGCATGATCGCCGCGATTGAGAAAACGCCGGCTTTTAACGGCCGAAGGGCAAGCAGATCAAAAAAACCAGCGCGCCTCCTTGACATTCTGGTCTCCGCGGGAAACGTAATCTCCTGACCGATTTCATAATCTTCCTCCGTCTTTTTTGCTTTTAAAAATTGTCCGTCAGGGGTTAGCAATGTGACGAATTTTTTATTTTTTTCTACAATAATCCCTCTTCTCATGAGTTGAGCACCCCTTTTAGATAATCTTTAAGGTAAATATAATCGCCGGTTATAATGATGACCATGGCGATGATATACTTACGGTTTCTTTCAACTGTTTTTCTGCTTACAGCCACCAGCTTTTCAAGCTGTTTAACGGGCAGCTGCTTTTTTTGAAACAAAATGTCCAGCAAGTCTTCATGCTCGACTAGCGTCAGCGCCACTCTGATGGCATTTTGCCTTGCATCCGTATGCTTCGGAGAATTCTCCAGCAAATCTGAAAAAGATAGTCCGAAGCTCTTCAGCCTGCCTTTAAAATGCAGAATTTCCTCCCGCCTTTGTTCCTGTTCGAGCTGGCGGTTGAATTCGTTTATGGAAAGCTCGGCTTCAATCACGCTTTGAGACGATTCCTGCTCTTCTCCTTCTTGTAAATCCATGTTTATATTTTGTGCGTTTCTGGCTTCTTTTCTTATATAGTCAATGACTTTTCGCTTAATAATGAGTTCGGCGAATGCGAGCAGGGAATTCCCCTTTTCGGACGAATATTTTTCAATGGCTTCATTAAAAGCGATTAAGCCAATGCTGAATTCATCATCTTTTTCATCTATATATCGTTTGCACACGGATGAAACCGTTTTAGCCACAAAAGGCTTGTATTGCTCGATAAGCTCGTTTTGCAACTGCTGATTTCCTTTTTGTATGCTTATCACAGACTCTTCTAATGTCGGTTTCTTCTTCCCTGTCTTAAACAAAAGGCTAAGCACTGGTTTCACCTCAGTTCCTCCCTATACTACTCATTTATGATAGCTAATTTGATAGGGAATCGCAAAGGAGAAAAGGTGGAATTCATTTCTATTTTTTCAAATGTGACAGCGGATTGCATGATCTTATAGATCAATTCGATATGTCTTTGAGGATTAGGGGGGGTTTTTCTTTTGTTTTTGTAACATCTCTGTTAATAAAATGAAATGATATTTCGAGGAAATCCGTCAATATTCGCCATAAAAAAGCCGCCGGCGTTATTGCCGGCAGCTTTTGTGTTATTCTTGCACAGCCCGTTTTTCTTGTTTTTTCGGGTTTGTCATGAACCATCCTCCAAGAGCGATGGCGATCAGCACGGCCCAGAAGATGAGTTTCCATGTGCCTGAATGGATGAAATGCTCGGATACGATATGGATTTGCGGATGTGCAAGCGTGTAGAGCGCCAGTTTGACGCCGACCCAGCCGACAATCAGGAAAGCCGCTGTTTCCAGGCTCGGACGTTTCTTTAATACATTGACAAATGCGCTTGCAGCAAAACGCATGATGACAAGTCCTATGATACCTCCGGCCAAGATGACGATAAATTGTCCGCCGTCAAGTCCGCCGATTTGCGGAAGGTTGGACACAGGCAGCGTAACAGCGAGCGCCACCGCGGCTAAAATGGAGTCTACTGCAAAGGCGATATCCGCCAGTTCGACTTTTATAACAGTCGGCCAAAAACCGCCTTTTTTCGTTTCCTTCGCTTTTTCTTCTTTTTTCAGAACATGGGTTTTTACAATATGATGGATCGAAATGTACAACAGATAGACCGCTCCGATCGCTTGAACCTGCCAAACGTTTACAAGGAAAGAGATGGCGAACAGTGCGCCGAATCTCATCACAAACGCGCCGGCCAGCCCGTAAAAAAGCGCTTTTTTTCTTTCTTTTTCCGGCAAGTGTTTAACCATGACCGCCATGACGAGTGCGTTATCTGCCGCCAATATCCCTTCCAGCCCGACTAAAATGAGAAGAACCCAACCGTATTCCAGTAACAATGCTGCATCCATTTAATATCTCCTCCTAAGTGATTGTCTCTTTCTCTTATTCCCGCTAATGCGGCAGGGTATTTCGGCAAACAAAAAAGACCTCTGCCAACATTAGGCAAAGGTCTTGCTAGACATGGTCATTGATTAAAACATGCCAACAAAGCCGATGGATGCACATCCATGAACTGACGACTTTGTTTCCGGTTTACATCCGGACGCTACTCCCCTTTGGGAAAAAAGAAAAAATATTGAATTATAAGATAATAGTAACCTCCGAACGTTCTGCTGTCAATCCCTATTTTTATCTAGAAAAGGCGGAGCTGCTTTGATTTTGTTTCTCCTGTTTTTCCAAAAAAGATACAAAATAAACAAAACGACAATAGCGATACCGATCGGAAGAAGGTACCCGTCGAGGAGGCTGCCGACATTTTTCCAGTTTTCGCCGAGATAAAAGCCTAAATAAACATATACGAACGTAATCGGCGTAATCGCGAAGAATGTATATATGCAAAAGGCCCATACATTCATTTTTGCAAGTCCGCACGGAATCGAAATTAACGTTCTGATCCCCGGAATAAACCGGCCGCTGAAAGCGACAAAACCGCCGTGCTTCTCAAAAAAGCGGTCGGCCTTAACAAGTGCCTCAGGCTTGATGAAAAAGTATTTGCCGTATCGCTCTAAAAATGGACGCCCTCCGTATCTGCCGAGCCAGTAAAGAGTCAGCGGTCCGACGACACCGCCGAGCGATCCTGCAAGAACGACGCCCCACATAGACATGTCCCCTTGATAGACCCAATACCCGGCAAGGGGAAGGACGATTTCGGCAGGCACGAATTCGATGCACAGCGCCAAAAAAATCCCGAAATACGATAGACTTTTAAATGCTTCTGCCATTGATAGAATCAATTCTTCGATATCGATCACAACCTTTAAACGATTGATAATTTCAAGTTCTAATGAACGCACAAAATGATTTTAACACATTCAGCATAATTGGGAAAATGGCTTTATGAGGCCGGGAGGATATGATCGTCCATTGGCGAATATCATCATATATAGTATAATTCACAAATTATAGCGAATGCCGCTTTCCCCGGCAGCCTTTACACGGCAAGCATTCGGTTTCTACTCTACATCTTCAGAAAAAGGCGGAGAAAAAAGTGACACAAGTTTCAGGTGATTATAATGGATGGCTGATCGTTTTATCATACATCACGGCGGTTTTGGCAGCCTATACAGCCCTTGATTTATCCGAACGGGTCGTACATACGAAAGGCTGGAAAAGCAAAGGGTGGCTTTTGGCCGGCTCCTTGACGATGGGGCTTGGCATCTGGTCCATGCACTTTATCGGCATGATCTCGTTTCATACCGAGGCTGCCATGACGTACGATTTTTGGCTTGTCATGCTGTCGATTGTTGTCGCCCTCAGCGGTTCTCTCGTATCATTTTACGTGATAAACGGAAAGGACATGCCGGGTTTAAGGCTTGGGGCTGCCAGTTTTGCAATGGGTGTCGCCATTGCATCGATGCACTTTATCGGGATGGAGTCGATGGAACACATAAAGATCGTCTATCAACCCGTTCTTTATACGGCATCTTTTGCGATCGCCATTACAGCCTCTTTCGCCGCCTTGAAGCTATCGCGTGTTTTCGCGAAAAAAAAAGATTCTTTCCGGACTCAGTTTATTAAAGTCGCAAGCGCGATTTTAATGGGCGGCGCGATTTCAGGGATGCACTATACCGGTATGGCGGCGGCAACACTTTACATGCAACAAGGAATCAGCCACGGACACAGGGAAATGGATACGGTCCAATTAGGGATTGCGATCGTTATCTTCACCCTTTTGCTTCAGGCTCTTTTGATTTTTGGCGCGTTTCACGATAAGCGCCTGCTGATACAAGCCGAAAAAATCCGGGACAACGAAGAACGGTTTCAATCTTTAATCAACTACAATATTGATCCGATCTATGTCTTTTCGCTCGAAGGGCGCATGCTTTTCGCCAATTCGTCCGGATGCAGGCTTCTGAAAAAGATGGGGATAGAAACCCCCGCCATGCGCTCGTCTGCTTTTCCGCATGAAGAGCGCGAGAGGCTTCTCGGCTGGTTTCATCAAGTGAAAAGTGAAAAGCAAGCGCTCAACCGCGATACGCAAATCACGCTGTACGGCAAACAGTTCGACTTAAATCTGACGCTGATTCCCGTTTATGTCAGACAGAAGCTTGACAGCATGTATCTCATCTGCAAAGATATGACGAAGCAGCGCGAAGCCGAACGAAACATTCACCGAATGGCCCATTATGACGCTTTAACGGACTTGCCGAACAGAAGATACGCATGTATCCATTTGGAAAAAGTCCTCCATCAGCACAGCGGAAGCACAGCCGTTTTATTTTTGGACTTAAACCGCTTTAAAGAATTTAATGACACCCTTGGCCACGACATCGGAGACCTGCTTTTGGTCGAGGCTTCAAAGCGCTTGGCGGCCTGTGTGCCTGAACAAGGGTTTATTGCGCGATTGGGCGGAGATGAATTCATTATCATTATCCCTGCAGATCCACGCGAAAACATTGGACAGGCTGGCACAAAAATTGATCCGGCAATTTGAAACGGCTTTTCATATTAAAGAATACGGGCTGAAAACGTCTGTCAGCATCGGTATTGCGATCTCTCCGCTCGACGGAACGGACGGTGAGGAGCTGATGAAAAAAGCTGATATGGCCATGTATTCCGTAAAAGAAAAGAATAAAAGCAGGTATCAATACTTCTCTCCATCGATCAAAAAGCAGTAAGTCATGAAGGAAAATCGTTTGTCCTTATGTATGTTCTCAATTCAGTGTTTCCACACAAAAAGTGGCGGAGGGCTGTCTCATTGCACCAGTCGCAGCGATCCGCCACCCAGAGGGCATCAGCATTCGGGTTTAAACCTGAATGCTTTTTTGTTTTGAATCCATAAGTTACTATTCATGAAACAATCTTCTCCGAGGAATCACTAAGGAAAAAAGGAGTGGGACCGATGCATACGATGTGGAAAGGCTCGATCAGCTTTGGTCTTGTCAACATCCCGGTGAAACTGTTTGCAGCGACCGAAGATAAAGACGTGAAATTGCGCTCGCTTCATAAAGAATGCCGCGCCCCGATCAAATACGAAAAAAAATGCACAAACTGCCATGAAGAAGTGGCCCCTGAGGATATCGTCAAGGGATACGAATATGTAAAAGGCAAATATGTCGTATTAACGGATGTAGAACTGAAACAGCTTAAAGAAGAACAGGAAGAAAAATCGGTGGAAATCGTCGACTTTGTACAATTAAAAGAAATCGATCCGATCTACTTTAACCGTTCATATTTCGTCGGACCGGGAGACAACGGCACAAAAGCGTATACCCTTCTTCGGGAAGCGCTGAGAAAAACGGAAAAAATCGGAATCGCCCACATCACCATCCGCTCAAAGAAACAGCTTGCCATCCTTCGCGTATACGAAAACTGCATTTTAATGGAATCGATCCACTATCCTGATGAAGTACGGAACTCTGCCCACGTTCCCGGCGTTCCCGAAGAAACGGATGTCAACCAAAAAGAGCTGCAAACGGCGATTTCGCTCATCGATGAGCTCACGACCTCATTTGCGCCTGAACAATACGAAGACACTTACAGAATCGCGGTCATGGACAAAATCAAAGAAAAAATCGATCAGAACGAAGGCGTCACGCCAAGTGCGGCCGCCGCTCCGCGGGAGGATGTCATCGATCTCGTCAGCGCCCTTCAGGCAAGCATCGAACGGACGAAAACTCCGAAAAAACAAGAAGCTGCAAAACCGAAAGGAGCGGAGGACAAAAAACGAAAAACCTCGCGCAAAAAAGCCTCCGAAGCGAAATAACAGATGGCCATTACAATGCAGCCCGTTCTCACGTCCGTGCCTCCTTCGGGTGAAATGTGGCGGTATGAAACAAAGTACGACGGCTACCGGGCGCTGTTGACGGTTTCAAAGACAGATGTCTTCCTGATCAGCAGAAACGGCCAGCCTCTGAACGGTCTTTTCCCGGAAATTGCGATATTTGCCAAAAGAAAGCTGACCTCTCTTCACGATCACCTTCCTTTTACACTCGACGGCGAAATCGTCTCTTTAGCAAACCCCTTTCGTTCTAACTTTGAGTACGTGCAAAAAAGGGGCATGATGAAAAATCAGGAACTGATCGAAAAAGCGGCCGAAAAAAAACCGTGCCATTTTCTCGCCTTTGATCTGCTCGCGTGCAAAGGAAAAGCGATGACATCCCTTCCCTATACAGAGCGAAAGCAGAAGCTATCCGACCTCCTTAAAAACCTTGGACTTCCGATGGCCCCCGATCCCCGTTCAAATGAACGGATTCAATTGATCCCGGAGACGCCGGATTTTGATTCGCTTTGGAGCTCGGTCAAAAGGTTTGACGGTGAAGGAATTGTTGCGAAGAAAAAAGACAGCCGGTGGCTCGAAAATAAAAAGACGGCCGAGTGGCTTAAACTTAAAAACTATAAAAGAGCCTCCGTTTTTATGACGGGGTATAACAAGGCAAACGGTTATATGTCGATCGCTGTTTCCGACTGCGGACACATCAGGGAAATGGGTTCTGTATCCCACGGGCTCGGAGAACAGGAAAGGAATGCCGTCCTCGCCATCGTAACCGAACACGGAACCGAAACAAAACCGGGAGAATACGTCATCGATCCTTCCATTTGTTTGACTGTGCATTATTTAACGATTCATTTCGGTACCCTTCGCGAGGTATCGTTTGTCTCTTTTGAATTTGATATGACGTGGGAGGAATGTACGTATACACGGCTTCTGATTCATTCAAAAAATGTGCACCCGTCATTGCAGCTGACAAGCCTTGACAAGGTGATTTTTCCGGAAAGCAACAAAACGAAAGCCGATTATGTCGGCTATATAACCGAAATCGGCGATGTTTTGCTCCCTTTTTTGGAAAACCGCGCACTTACTGTGATCCGCTATCCGCACGGGGCGGGAGGAGAATCTTTTTTTCAAAAAAATAAGCCTGATTACGCCCCGGAGTTTGTGACATCCGTCAAAGATGATGAGCACGAACACATCGTTTGCCGAGATTATTCTGTTTTGTATTGGCTTGCCAATCAGCTTGCGCTCGAATTTCACATCCCTTTTCAAACGGTCGATTCCGAAAATCCGACCGAAATCGTATTCGACCTTGATCCGCCGTCGAAATCGGAATTTCCGCTGGCTGTACGCGCCGCGGAAGAGCTTCGCCGTTTATTTGAACAGCTCGGCCTCGTTTCTTTTCCGAAGCTGTCCGGCAACAAAGGGATACAAATTTATATACCGATTTCAAAAAACGCGTTTACGTATGAAGACACCCGCATATTCACAAGCTTTGCCGCATCATACTGCGTATCGCTTTTTCCCGATCTGTTTACAACAGAACGGCTGATAAAAAACAGGGGCGGAAAGCTTTATATCGACTATGTACAGCACGCGCCGGGCAAAACGATCATCTGCCCGTATTCCGCAAGGGGAAATGAGCTCGGCACGGTCGCAGCTCCGCTTTATTGGGAGGAAGTCGGCGAAAAGCTGACTCCCGCCGATTTTACAATGGAGGCTGTCGTAAAACGGACAAAAGAAATAGGATGCCCTTTCGAACATTTTTTCAGACAGCCCCAGGATAAACAGATCAAAGCGATTCTCGATCACTTGAAAGAAACCGGGCGGGCGGAAAGCTGACGGTCAGCGAAACAAAAGGTGCTGGCTGTGAATTCCGGCTTTTTTGAGCAAAGCCATCAGCTGTTCCTGCTCTTCTTTTGTCAGACCCGAAAACGCCCGCGCGATTCTCAAGGAGTGGATCGGATAAATCTCGTCAAGATAAGTTTTGCCCTTTTCCGTCAAGCTGGCGTAAACGGATCGTTTATCCTTCGGATCCTGCTCTCGTTTGATGAAACCGTTTTTCTCCAGTTTGTCGATCACATACGTTACGTTCCCGCTTACAAGGAGCAGCCTGGAACCGATTTGCTGCAGCTTTTGGGCACCCCTTGTATACAAAAGCTCCAATACAGCAAATTCCGTAGGGTTAAAGCCATGTTCTTTGCTGTCCCGTATACTATGCTCCGAAATGCTTTTAAAAGCCCTGGCAAAAACCTTGTACAATGACATAGCGCGGTGAACTTCTTCCTCATTAAACGAAAGTCTCATATCATCTACCTCTTATACAATTTTCTTAAATGAATACAGGAAAATGAAAACCCTTACAAATATAGCCGGAAAAAGAGCGGTACTTTCCTCTATTCAATATGTATTATATTTTCGTTATACGAAAGAAAACTCCTTCTTATTTTTTTTAACATATTAAAAAGAAGCCCGCATTTTTCAAAACGTCTTATTTTGAAAGGGGGCTTTATTTTTGCGAAAAAAATAAAAATATTCGTTTCGGAGCTCCGAAATCGTCATTCTCTGTACATGATCCCGATTATATACACCAATTGACATCAATTTTTCCGAATAGTGGTTCCGTTCTTTTTCCAATGCAAGTTTCAATAATTTACTCATGACTTCTCCTTTCATTTTGGTGTATCCTTTAAGTCAAGAATACCCATTGTTTGTTAAGGCAATATGAAGATCGTGTTAAAATTGCCCCCCACCTCCTTTAGGGGTTTAAGAGGATTTCCTGTAAAGACTGTTCTGCACCGCCCTGAGAAGCGGAAATGCATCGTTTCCGGCGAGCTTCATTAAAGTCTCGAGCAGCTCATCCCTTTTGATGTCCAATGCGACGATTTCTTTAGCGAGTGAGACGGCTTTGTGTTCCTTCATGAATATATTCCTCCTAATCAGCACTATAGCTAAAGCATATAGGAGTGATCTTCGGGCTGCATCCTTTCTGTAAACTTTTCTTCCGTGGTTTTTAAAAAATTCCTTAATCTGTGTTAGATTTTCTGACAAATGGCAGTTTTTTTATCGCATTTTCTTATATAATACAAAAAAAGTCATCTTAGGGGTGAGAAAATGGCAGTCGAAGATCTTTCTTATAAGGATAAAAAAGTGATTTCCATCGGCATCGTTAGCGAGCTGACGGGCTTATCTGTGCGGCAGATCCGCTATTACGAAGAACGGAAACTGATCTATCCGCACCGCTCATCAAGGGGTACGAGAAAATATTCTTTTACAGATGTGGAACGGCTGATGGATATTGCGAACAAACGCGAGGACGGCGTCCAGACGGCGGAGATCCTCAAGGATATGCGCAAAAAAGAGCAGAGCTTAAAAACCGACCAGCAGCTGAGGAAAAAAATGCTCGAGGGGCAGCTTAACGCCCATTTTAAATACAGAAACCGTTAGTTCGTCACACGATTCGTCCTTACTGCTCGCCGGCTATATGCCCGACGTAGTCTATCATGACGCCCTTGTCTGGATCATTGCGGATGCGAAACGCGATTTTTCCGGGCTCTCCGTTTGTCGCCTTATATGAAGCGTGAAACACATGGATGCTTGCTTCAGACATTTGAAAGTCATCCTTATCAAGCCCGGAAATTCCCCAATTCCTTTTTGCTTTAAGAACTTCTTCAGGCGAAGGAACCGCACCTTCGACATAAAGCTGTTTCATTTTCGGCAGATCGTCTTCTATGATGGCCTCAAGCATGTCTTCAGCGGCGGCAAGCCGCCGGTCTTTCCCCTCATCTTCATTCTGACCCTGGCAGCCGGAGATGATGGCAAAAGCCATGAACAACATAACCGCGACGATTTTTTGCATGCCCCAATCCCCCTTCTCTAAGCCTAAATATATAAAATGTTCTTAACGCCTGGCAAGCAAAAAACCCTCCTTTAAAGGAGGGCTTACAGGTTATAAAGCATGAATAAAAGCAGTGGCAATGCCAAAGTAAATCAAAAGTGACAAAATGTCATTCAGCGTTGTGATCAGCGGACCTGATGCGATCGCAGGGTCGACTTTGCATTTGTGCAGAATGATCGGCACGACCGTTCCCGCCATCGTTCCGATGATAAGCGTTGCAAACAGCGATGTTCCTACGACAAATCCGAGCAGCAAATTGCCTTGCCAGACAATCGCGATTCCCGTAATGAAAACGGCGCACACTAAACCGATGATGATCCCGGTTCTCAGCTCGCGAAAAATTAAGCGGAAAATCGTTTTCTTGTTGAGTTCTTCTTTAGAAAGGCCTCTGATGACAACAGCCAATGACTGAGTGCCCGTATTTCCGGTCATCCCGGCGATCATCGGCATGAAAAATGCCAATGCGACCACCCGCTGAAGCGTATCTTCAAAATAGCTCATAATGCTTCCGGAGATCAAACCGATGAACAAGAGCAGAATCAGCCACGGCAAGCGGCGGTATGCCGCGACGTACGATTTCGTATCAAACGTGATCGCTTTACCCGAAGCGGCGAATTTTTCGTAGTCTTCATTCGCTTCCTGGATGACGATGTCGATAATGTCGTCGACCGTCACGATCCCGACGAGCTTCTGATCCTTTTCCACAACCGGTATCGCAAGGAAGTCGTAGCGTTCAATCAGCCTTGCAACCTCTTCCTGATCTTGAAGGGCTTCGGCAGAGATGACCCTCGTAAACATCAAATCCTGAACCTTTTCACCCGGTTCGGCCAAAATCAGGTCGCGGTACGATAATACACCGACGAGCTGCTTTGCTTCATTAATGACGTATAAATAGTTGATCGATTCTGCGATCTCCGCAAAGCTTTTCAGCTTTACGACGGCTTCTTGCACCGTATAGTGCTGCGGAATCCATACAAAGCGGTTCGTCATGATTCTTCCCGCTGTTTCAGGCGGATAGTTCATCAGCACCTTGACCGCTTCAGACTCCTCTTCTTCCATGCTTAACAGAAGCTGTTCTTTAAGCTTCGGCTCCATTTCCTCCAGGAGCGCGGCGAGGTCGTCATTGTCCATTTTGTTCATGACATGGGCCGCTTTTTCTTTACCGACTTTGTTCAACACTATGAGCTGTTCTTCTTTTTCGAGCTCGCCCATCAGATCGGTAATGTCTTCAACCGTTAAAAAAGACAGATACCGTCCGCGGTGCTTTTCAGGCATTTCTTTAAATAAAATCGCCATATCGTAAGGCTGGAGTTCTTCTAACACGTTTTGAAACTCTTTGCGTTTCCCGTCTCTCAGCAAAATGATAATTCGTAAAATCAGTTCATCATATGTCATGTTCTGTACCATGGCAATCTGTACCTCCTTCTTAGGAGATCCGTAATCGCCATAGCGGAAGGTGCGGCGGTATCAGGATCTCCTCAAATTGAATCAGTGATTTGTGATTGATGATGTTTCTCGTATGTTTAGACCGCCTCGAATGGGGAGAATCCATACTCACACCTCCTGTTGGTTTTGTATTGGAAAATACGCTCTTTACTTTCCTCAAAAAATAAAAAAACACCTATTTCATGAGCATGAAGGTGTTAAAAGCCATACATAATAAAACCCTAACGCCTTCAATCGTAGAGCTTTAGCACTGTATGGCATAGGCAAACATGCCAGCTGCGTTAAAAATCACCTTATGTCGATGATTCTTGTTGACCCATTGGCGTCTTTGGACATTTTTGGGCAGCAGCGTATCTCCATACAGGAGCCTCACCTAACGAAGAGCTGTATTTACCGGACACAATGAGATTACAGAAAAAAAGAGTGCCTGTCAATAACTAAAACGGCTTTATCTCTTATCTATATGTGTTAGTTCCCTTTTTCGCCAAAAATATCGTTAGGTGTGCCGTCCAAGCCCGCTATTTTCCACTGCCGTCCGGAATATCTTCCTGTGAAAGAAAATGATAGTTTTCGTGCAGCAAAAGCGTATATTCCCCGTCAAACTTTGGATGCGGCACAAATTCGGCTTCGTTGATCGACAGCACATTCCGCTCGCGGTCTGCTTTTTCCTTCATATAAAACACCCCCTTTTTTCATTATAGGATGTCCTTTTGCCCGCCTTAATATGAGACGAGATAGGTCTTTTCGTTCATGGAATCAGCAAACTCCCCAATTATTCGACTTCTTTTCTCTTTTATCTATATTTTTTGATTTTTCATAAAATTCATACAAATGAACCTTTTTTTAACAAAATATATGTTTTACAATAGTATCATGCAACCTTGTAACCCATCTTAAGTAGCACAAAACAGGGAGGGCTTTTAAATGCAAATGCGATTAATTCCTTATGTGACGGACGAAAAGTTTATGGACGTTAATGAACTGCCGGAAGGAATCGATGCGATTAAGGCGCCGGAGCTGTGGTCACAAGGTTTTAAAGGAAAAGATGTCACCGTCGCGGTGCTTGATACGGGCTGTGACGTCAATCATCCCGATTTAGCGGACAGAATCATCGGAGGCAAAAACTTCACCGACGATGACGATGGACAAGAAGATCAAATCAGCGACTATAATGGACATGGCACACATGTGGCGGGCACGATTGCCGCCAATGATAAAAACGGCGGTATTTCCGGAGTTGCGCCAGAGGCAAACCTTTTAATCGTAAAGGTTCTCGGCGGTGAAGACGGAAGTGGCCAGTACGAATGGATCATCAACGGGATCAACTACGCGGTCGAGCAAAAAGCGGATATCATTTCAATGTCGCTCGGCGGTCCGTCTGATGAACCGGAATTAAAAGAAGCGATCGAAAACGCCGTCAAAAGCGGAGTTCTTGTCGTCTGCGCCGCCGGAAACGAGGGCGATGGAAACGACCGAACAGAGGAATATTCATACCCTGCTGCATACAACGAAGTGATCGCTGTCGGATCTGTGTCTTTGGCGAGAGAATCGTCGGAATTTTCAAACGCCAACAAAGAGATTGATCTGGTTGCGCCCGGCGAAGAAATTTTGTCGACGTTGCCGGATGGGCAATACGGCAAGCTGACCGGAACGTCTATGGCTACTCCGCACGTAAGCGGCGCGCTCGCCTTGATCAAATCCTTCGAAGAAGACGCATTCAAGCGGGAGCTGACGGAGCCTGAACTATACGCCCAATTAATCCGCAGAACCCTTCCTCTCGATTACTCAAAAGCGCTGATCGGAAACGGCTTTTTATATTTATCCGCACCTGAAATATTGGCTGAAAGGGCCGGCGAGAAAAAACTTCTTTCCTTGTAAAAGAAACCGGGGGCTGCCGACATTGTCGGCAGCCTTTTTATGACGCAGAATCTTTTTAATTGTAAGAATTCAAAAATTATTTTGACTAAAAGATCGTCACGGTATATAATCTACTAAACAATTTCATACCGGGAGCACGGTAATCTAGCGTGACGTTAGATTTTAAAAGGGAAGATTGGTGAAAATCCAACGCGGTCCCGCCACTGTAATTGAGAAGGTTATTTCAGAGAAAACCCACTGTTTCGATATGGGAAGGGTGAAATAACCGCTGATTCATGAGCCAGGAGACCTGCCTGTTCTGACACACCATATACCTACGGTCGATAGGAGGTGTTCGAGTTGACGTAACAAAAGGCTACGTTTATTTCTCGTTCACAAAAATGCTGAATCAGGCATTCACCTTCAACCTATCCGGAGAGTGAGTGTCTTTTTTTATTGAACATTAAAAGGAGGAGACCTAGCATGACAAATGTGAAAACAAGCAGCTTGGGATTTCCAAGAATCGGCTTGAACAGGGAATGGAAAAAATCGCTTGAGGCCTATTGGAAAGGAAACAAGGAACGTGAGACATTCCTGAACGAAATGGACAAACAATTCGTTGCAGCTCTTAAAACGCAGGTTGACCAGCAAATCGACATCGTACCGGTTTCCGACTTTACGTTCTATGACCACGTTCTGGACGCGGCGGTGATGTTCAACTGGATCCCGGAGAGGTTCAAACATATTAACGATCCTTTGGACACTTATTTTGCAATGGCGAGAGGCACGAAAGAAGCCGTATCTTGCGAAATGACAAAATGGTTTAACACAAACTACCACTATATCGTTCCTGAATATGAAAAGAACGCACAATACCGCCTCACAAAAAATAAGCCGCTTGAAGATTACCGCCGGGCGAAAGAGGCATTGGGCATCGAAACGAAACCCGTGATCCTCGGCCTTTACACGTTTGTAGCGCTGGCCAAGGGCTACGAAAAACAGGACATCAAAGGCATATACGAAAGCTTGATCCCTCTTTACATCCAGCTTCTGAAGGAACTTGAAGAAGAAGGCGTAAAATGGGTGCAAATTGACGAACCTGCGCTTGTCACGGCTTCCCCTGGCGAAGTCGCCGCCGCGAAAGATATCTACCAGGCGATTACAGCCGAAGTATCCGGGCTGAATATCCTCCTGCAAACGTATTTTGATTCAGTTGATGCTTACGAGGAGCTGATCTCCTTTCCGGTTGAAGGAATCGGCCTGGACTTCGTCCATGACAAAGGAAAAAACCTCGAACAGGTAAAAGCGCACGGCTTCCCTAAAGATAAAGTGCTTGCCGCCGGAATTCTCGACGGGCGAAACATTTGGAAAGCCAACCTTGGAGAACGGCTCGACTGGATTACGGAGCTGATCGGCGAACTCGGTGTGAGAGAGGTGTGGATTCAGCCTTCAAACAGCCTGCTTCACGTTCCTGTCGCCAAGCACCCTGATGAACAGCTGGCCGGCGATTTGCTGAACGGCCTGTCTTTTGCAAAAGAAAAGCTTTCAGAACTCAGCCTGCTGAAGGAAGGATTGGTATCCGGGAAAGCGGCCGTCAAGGAGCAAATCGATGCAGCAAACGGGCATCTGGAGGCCCTTAAACAATTTGGAACCGCCGCGAACACGGCGTTCGCAGAAGAAAGAAACAGGCTGACTGAAGAAGACTTTAAGCGGGTGACACCTTTTGAAGAGCGGCTCCGCATTCAAAACGAATCGCTCGGCCTGCCGATTTTGCCGACGACAACGATCGGAAGCTTCCCGCAAACCGCCGAAGTGCGCAGCGCACGGCAAAAATGGCGGAAAAAAGAATGGTCAGATGAGCAGTACGAGTCATTTATTAAAACCGAGACGAAAAAATGGATTGATATTCAGGAAGAGATCGGACTTGACGTTCTCGTTCACGGAGAATTCGAACGGACGGACATGGTCGAATATTTCGGCGAAAAACTGGGCGGGTTCGCATTTACCAAGTATGCCTGGGTGCAGTCGTACGGCTCCCGCTGCGTCCGTCCGCCGGTGATCTACGGGGATGTCGAATTCAAAGAGCCGATGACGGTCAAAGAAACGGTGTACGCCCAATCCCTGACCTCTAAACATGTAAAAGGAATGCTGACAGGGCCTGTCACGATTTTAAACTGGTCGTTCGCCCGCTACGATCTTCCGAGAAAAGAAATCGCATTTCAAATCGCGCACGCCCTCAGAAAAGAGGTCGAAGCGCTTGAAAAAGCCGGAATTCAAATCATACAGGTTGACGAACCGGCCTTAAGAGAAGGACTTCCGCTGAAAGAACGCGACTGGGATGAGTACCTCTCATGGGCGGCTGAAGCTTTCAGATTGTCCACATCATCTGTCAAGGATACGACGCAAATCCATACGCACATGTGCTACAGCAACTTTGAGGACATCGTTGACACGATTGAGGACCTTGACGCAGACGTCATCACGATCGAACACAGCAGAAGCCACGGCGGATTCCTCGATTATCTTGCAAAGCATCCGTATTTAAAGGGGCTCGGCCTTGGGGTGTACGACATTCACAGCCCGCGCGTCCCTCCGACAGAAGAAATGCTCTCGATCATTCAGGATGCCCTGAACGTTTGTCCTGCCGACCGCTTTTGGGTCAATCCGGACTGCGGCTTAAAAACGAGACAGCCTGAAGAAACGATCGCCGCGTTGAAAAATATGGTTGAAGCTGCAAAACAAGCGAGAGACCAACTCGCTCAAACCGTTTGATATCAAAAAGAACCGTCCGTACGGATGGTTCTTTTTTGTTATAGCCCAAAAGAACTAACGATAATGGTCTAATTGGCAAATTTTTATTATGACTTTTGATTCATTCGTACGATTTCTTTCCAGATTCTTTTCTTTTAACATATTGATAGTAGATGATGGAAGGGAAGGAAAATATGTAGTGATAGACGATGGAAAATCCTTAGAAAGAGAATTAAACAGAAAAGCGTATGATGAAGACATTCACTCTCTCAAACTTTATGTAAAAGATTTGAATTCTGTTATAACGGAGCTGAGACATGAAAGTTCGTGCATTTTAAAGGCTCATCAAATGCATATGAACGGATGGCGGGGCCAGGCGCGGGAAATGTATGACGCCCTTTTGGATGATCTCGACCGCGTGGAATTTCGCGTGTATGACAGACTGAGAACCGTGAAACAGCGTGTCGCCGAGGAGATTGAAAGGCTTCAGCTGGAAGCCGGGGAGCTTTAAATGACCATTCGCCTGAATGTACATGATTTACACGCCCTAGCCCGCCAATTTCGTCATTCCCATCAACAGATCAGCGACCTGATGCACTGTTTGAACCGCCATCTGCAGGTTCTGCTGTCAAGCGTGACAGCGGCAAAAACAAGCGCCATCGATCAGGCGCAAACCGACATGGAACATGAAATCAAAGGATACCTGCATACGCTCGATGACCTGGAGCATTTGCTTTCACACACTGAAGCCCGGATGATCAAAACGGATCAAATGCTTGCGGCGCGGCTATTTCAAAGCGGCGGACACTTAACCGGCTATCCGCCCATTATAAGCTTATTGGCATCAGTGCGCCCGTCCGGAAGCTTCAGACTGACAGCGTCGCTTTTATCAGAGCCGCTTGTTTTGATGAAGCAATTGAAAGAAAACGGCCTGTCCGGCCTGTTCTTCAAAGACCGCAGCACTCCATATTTTCAGTTTGATGAACAAGGAAAAAAACAGCTTTGGTCTGTGCGACGCCTGCTAAGCCGGAAAGTTACGGGGAATCTGTGCCTTATCGCATACGGACAAATTGCCGGATCCCCCCTTTCCCGCACGGTTTTCACATTCGCAAACGTCAAAACGAAAGCTGGCATATCCGATATCAAAACGGTTCGCCATCCCGACTCCGCCGCGAAACTTGGCGGTCCCGAGCGAGAAAGCGAACGCGATTGGTGATCTGATAAAAAAGAAGCCTTAAAGGCTTCTTTTTTAATCGTTACCATGCGGCACCGGCCTGTTTCATCCGGTGCTCTCCATCCCCTTCCTTTAAAATGACTGCGTCTCCGTTTTCCTTGATTGCGGCAACAGCCAGCGCCGTATCATGGACATAACTCGAATTCCATAAGTCATCAATCGGCCGTTTTTTGAAAATATTCAGCAGCATAAGGATGAAGACGGAATGGGTAACAAGCAGAATGTTTCCTTCCCGGTGCTTTCGGGCGATTTGTCCGAGCGCCCGTCTGACCCGCTCTTCAAATTGGCGAAAGCTTTCCCCCCCTTCATTCGGAATATACCGTTCAGGCGCCTGAAAGTAAGCGTCAAGCATCTCAGGATCGTTTCGTTTGATGTCGTCAAACGTCTTGCCTTCCCAAGAACCCAGAGAAATTTCTTTAAATATATCGTCTTTGATGATAGGTATCGAACGATTTTTGAGGATCGCCATAGCGGAGTCTACGGCACGGCCGCTTGTGCTGACATATGCAGCCTGAAATGGGATGTCCCTCAGCTTTTCGCCGAGCGCTTCGGCGTTTGCCAAACCTAAAGTCGTTAATTTTGAATCCTCCCAGCCTTGCATTCTCTTTTCAATATTCCATTCGGTCTGTCCGTGTCTGGCAATATACAAAGTAAGCAAAAAATCCTCTCCCGTCCATTTCTATGTACGTCTATTTTATGTGATGCCAAATATGAAATCAAAAATAAAGAATATTCTGAACGAAATTCATTTTTCTTTGTCGATCAGCTATAATCATCATGAGGACAACCAAGGAGGATACAAAAGATGAATCATGAAGCATTTTTGCAGCGTGCGATCGAACTTGCGGTCGAAAGCGTAAAGGACGGGACAGGCGGCCCATTCGGCTGCGTGATTGTCAAAGACGGCCGGATCATTGCCGAAGGGAAAAACAATGTAACGACGAGCAATGATCCGACCGCACATGCCGAAGTAACGGCCATTCGGCTTGCCTGTGAAGAACTTGGCGATTTTCAGCTGAACGACTGCATTATTTATACAAGCTGTGAGCCTTGTCCGATGTGCCTGGGGGCGATTTACTGGGCGAGGCCAAAGGAAGTGTACTTTGCGGCAAAGGATTCCGATGCCGCATCAGCCGGTTTTGACGACTCGTTTATTTATGAGGAATTCAGAAAAAAACAGAGCGAACGAACGATTCCTTTTTATCATATCGAGCTTCGGGATAAGCTCGAACCTTTCCTCACATGGAAGCATACGGGCGATAAAATAGAATATTAGGGAGCCTTGAAGGCTCCCTATTGTTTATACCAGTCAAGGTGCTGATCTTCCGCTTCAAAGTCCAGGCTTTCCGCTTTACCGTCCTTCTGAATGCTGAGCCTTACCGTTTTCCCCTTCAGCTTATCCGGACTTTCGGCTATATCCCGCTCAAAATCAGCCGTTTTCTGATACGTTTTGTTTCCGGCTTTTGTCTTTACTGTGATCCGTTTATCGGTTTCATCAACAAGCGTTGCGACGATTTTTCGGCTTCCGTCCTTTTCCTGTTCATATACGCCGTTTTCATCGGCTTTCGACTGCGGCATCAGCTCAATCTCTTCTGCTTCCTGGCTTTTTCCGTCAACCTCCACTTTTACAAGCTTTCCCATAAGGTCTACATAATCTTCATTGTTCTTAAAGCGTTTGCTTTTTGGGATAATAACATCCCGATCCTTAATCTTGATCGTCATCTGGTCGTCCTCAGCTTGTACATACTTCCCGATAAGATCAAAGTCGTCTTCTGTTTGCTTGTCTTTATCATGAGAGTATTTTCTTAAATCGCTTTTTTTCCGGGCGGCTTGATCAGCCGGCTGCTGTCGGTCGTTTTCCTGCGCGCCGCCGGTACAGCCTGCAAACATGGCGAACACAAGAAGAACGGTCATCATTATCGTCCATTTCATATACTTCATGTGGTGCTCCTTTCGAGTGATGGATTCTAAAAAAGAAAGCAAACAACCTCCTGTTTGCTTTCTCGCTTAAAAGGCTATTTTACCTGCAGATCAACATCGATGTTTCCCCTCGTCGCCTTCGAGTAAGGGCAAAATTCGTGCGCGGCCTTCACAAGCTCCTCCGCCTTTTCTTTTTCCAATCCGCTTGCGGAGACAACGAGCTGAACGCCTATCTTAAATCCGCCGTCACTTTCATCCTTTATTAAACTCACGCGGCCTTCTACCTCAGATTCAAGATCAATGCCCTGCTTTTTGGCGACGAGTTCCAATGCGCCGCCGAAGCATGCTGCATACCCTGCGGCAAACAGCTGTTCAGGATTTGTCCCTGTCTCGCCTTCCTTTTTTTCATTCGGCATGACAAGATCGTAATCCAGGATTCCGTCATCTGAAGTGACGTGTCCGGATCTTCCGCCTTTTGCCGTTGCTTTTGCTGTGAATAATGCAGTCATCTCAACTTCCTCCCCTAAAGTTTTTGTCCTTACTTCTTATATTTCACAAAACGCGCTTTTTAAACATGATACTTGTGAAAGAATAGGAAAAAGACGAAAAATCTTATACAATAAAAATGGAACAAAATAAAAGTTGGTGAATCGATGACAAACGAATTTGAACATATGAAGCTTGACAGGCAGCTGTGTTTTCTGCTTTATGCCAGTTCGCGCGAGATGACGAAGCTGTACAAGCCGCTTCTCGATGAACTGAACATTACCTATCCGCAATACTTGGCGCTTCTTTTATTGTGGGAGCATGAAATCTTGAGTGTGAAAAAGATGGGGGAGCTTCTTTACTTGGACTCAGGGACTCTGACACCGATGCTGAAAAGAATGGAGCAGCGCGGGTTGATCACGAGAGAACGGTCGCCTGAAGATGAACGGTCTGTGATCGTCAAGCTGACTTCCTCCGGTGCAGAGATGAAAGAAAGAGCAAGCTGCATCCCGCAAACTATGCTGGCGCAGACGAACCTGCCCGCTGAAGAGCTCGAGCGGTTAACACACGTGCTCGGTTCGCTTCTTGCTTCAATGACGAAAAAAAACAGAAAGTAAAGGCGCCTTCAATTGGAAGGCGCCCCTTTTTATTCCAGAATTTCAAGTATGACGTCGACATGTTCAGAAATCGCTTTTGAATACGGACAGACTTTGTGTGCTTGATGAACAAGGCTTTCAAGCTCTGCCGGTTCAATATTTGTTCCTTTCACTTGCAGTTTGACGCCAAGCTTATATCCCCCGTCCGCTTCATCCTTGAGCAGGCTGACATCGGCGGTCACTTCAGTCTCAATCTGCATCCGCGCTTTTCCGGCGGTAAGCTGCAATGCGCTGTCAAAGCAAGCCGCATATCCTGCGGCAAACAGCTGTTCAGGATTGGTGGCGTCTCCCCTCTCCTTTGCTTTAGGTGTTCCCGGCATGGCAAGCTCCAACGCGAGCACTCCGTCAGAAGAGGTGACTTTTCCGTCTCTTCCTCCTTTAGCAGTGGCTCGGGATGTAAATAATGGTTTTGTCATGATACTTCTCCTTTATTTTATATTGTGCACAATTGAATTTTACAACATATAAATTGGAGATGCAATAAAAAAACATTCTGCCTAAGTTTCAGGCAGAATGTGAGTCTGTTATATACGAATTTGTCCGTTTCCTTTAATGATATATTTAGAAGAAGTCAGCGCTTTAAGACCCATCGGACCTCTTGCGTGAAGCTTCTGCGTACTGATGCCGATTTCTGCGCCGTATCCGAATTCAAACCCGTCGGTAAAGCGGGTTGAAGCATTGTGATAAACCGCCGCTGCATCTACTGACGTTAGGAAAAAGCGGGCGTTTCCTTCATTTTCGGTCAAAATTGCTTCTGAATGCCGCGTTCCGTACTTGTGAATATGGCGGATCGCTTCATCCAGATCACGGACGTTTTTGACGCTGACGACCGGCGCTAAAAATTCCGTCTCCCAATCGGGCTCTTCGGCCGGAACCGCCGAAGGAAGCAGCTCGCAAACCGCCTCGTCTCCCTTGATTTGGACGCCTTCTTTTTCGAGCTTTTGAAGCAGTTCTTTTGCGTAACGCTTCGGCCAGTTTTCATGGATCAGCACCGTTTCGATCGCATTGCAGACCGAAGGCCTTTGCGTTTTGGCATTGATGACAACTTGCTCAGCCATCTCGCTCTCTGCCGATTCGTCAATGAACATATGGCAGTTTCCCGCCCCGGTCTCAAGCACTGGAACCGTCGATTCGCGCACGACCATGTCGATGAGATTTTTTCCGCCCCTTGGAATCAATACATCCAAGTAACCATTTAACGTAAACAGCTGTTTTGCGGTTTCTTTGCTCGTATCTTCGATCAGCTGGACGGCATCCTTTGGAAGCTTCGATGCGCCGAGCGCTTCCTGTATGACGCCGACAAGCGCCTTGTTGCTGTTGATCGCTGACGAACTGCCGCGGAGTATGCAGGCGTTTCCCGTTTTCAAGCAAAGGGTCGCCGCGTCAACCGTCACATTCGGACGGGCTTCATAGATCATGCCGACAACGCCGAGCGGGACCCGGACTTTCTCGATAAGAAGCCCGTTTTCTTTCTTAATGGTTTCAAGGCTTTCCCCTACGGGATCATCAAGATCTGCAAGAAGAAGGACGGCATCCGCGATATCGTTCAGCCGTTTCGGACTTAAAGCGAGACGGTCCAGCAGCGAAGGTGAAAGCCCCTTTTCCTTGCCTGCGGCAATGTCTTTTCCGTTCGCCTCCAAAATGTCGTCCTGTTTTATCCGAAGCGCTTCAGCAATTAGACGAAGCGCTTCGTTTTTGCTTTCCGTCGTCTGATGAACAAGCTCGTCTTTTGCGATTTTCGCTTTTTTCGCTTTTTCGATCACTTCACTCATCTAAATCAGCCCCCTATTCGTTTATGCTAATCCAATCATCTCGATGGATGACTTCTATCCCTTTTTCGTGCTCGAATTCGTCGCTTCGTTTTCCCTTTACTTGAAGAAGCTCTTCCGCCGAATACAGCGTCTGACCTTTTCCCGCCAAGCCGTTCGGTCCATAGACCTCGACGACCGCGCCTTTGGCAAATTCTCCGCATACATCCGTCACACCCGCCGGCAGCAGGCTGCTTCCGTTTTCGGTCAAGGCCAGTTCGGCTCCTTCATCAACGGTGATTTTTCCTGATACCGGAGAATGAAACGCAATCCACTGCCTGTGATTGTTCACAGAAGACAGATCAGACTGCCCGATGTACGTTCCGTCCCCTCTCCCTTCTAAAATCTGAATCAATTTGTCTTCTCCCGTCCCCGTGCCGATGAATACATTGACTCCGAGAGAAAGGGCTGTTTTTGATGCCAACAGCTTCGACCTCATGCCGCCCGTTCCGACTTTTGAACCGATCGAGCCGGCATAGCTTAATAGATCGTCAGTGATGCCGGCGATAAAATCGAAGCGCTTGGCGCCGGGGTTTTCAGCCGGATTCGAGTCATAGAGGCCGTTGATATCCGTCAGAATGATCAGTTTGTCAGCATGGACCAATCCGCTCACAAGCGCTGACAGCATATCATTATCCCCAAATGTCAGCTCTTCGACAGACACCGAATCGTTTTCATTAATGATGGGCACAAGCCCTCTTTCGATCAGCTCCGTGATGGTCGCATACGCGTTTCGATACCGCTCTCTCTTGGCAAAATCATTTCTCGTCAATAAGATCTGCGCGGGCATCAAACCGTGTTCGGCAAAGTGCTGGATATATTGCTGCATCAAAAGGCTTTGTCCGACAGCAGCAGCGGCTTGCTTTCCCTTTAAAGTGACGGGTCTTGCCGGATACCCGAGCCGGGAAAAGCCGGCCGCTACAGCGCCTGAAGAAATAAAAATCACATCATGGCCTTCTTTTTTCAGAGCGGCGATCGCCCGGACGTGGTCGCTGACCTTTGCTTCGTCAATCCCGCCCTTTGCATCCGTTAAAGAACTGCTTCCGATTTTAATGACAATCCGTTGTTTTTTCACGTTTTTTCCCTCCGAAATGATCAAGGCTTAAAGCCAATAAAAAAAGCCCTTTTCATCCTGTAAAAAAGGACGAAAAGAGCTTTCCGCGGTACCACCTTCATTGAATGCGCAAAACGGCATTCCGCTTTCCCCTTTAACGCCGGGATGCGCCTGGGTTTTCCCTCCAGGGCTCTTGAGGCAGGTTCGGCAGGTTTCATGTGGTGAAATGTTTCAGCATATCATTTCACTCTCTTTCACAGAAAAAAACTGCTTACTGGTCCTCTTCAACGCTCGCTGATTTTTTATTATTATGCCGAGGAAAACGGAAGCTGTCAAGACTTTTAGTTGAAGACGATCGTCTTATTGCCGTGCACGATGATCCGGTCTTCCAAATGCCATTTGACCGCTCTTGCGAGAACGCTTCGTTCAATCGTGCGGCCGATGTTTTTCAGCGCCTCCGCATTGTCTCTGTGATCGACTCGTTTTATATCCTGCTCAATGATCGGACCTTCATCCAATTCGTTTGTCACATAATGGGATGTGGCACCGATTAATTTGACGCCTCTTTCGTATGCGCGTTTATACGGATTGGCCCCGATAAAAGCGGGCAGGAAAGAATGATGGATATTGATGATTTTGTTCGGATGCGCCGAGACGAAGTCCGGCGTCAGAATCTGCATGTAGCGGGCAAGGACGATAACGTCCGCGCGGTATTCTTCAAGCCATTTGAGCTGCTGCGCTTCGACTTCTTTGCGGATGTCTTTATTCGCTTTCATATAAAGAAACGGAATGTTGAGCGATTCAACGGTTTCCCTAGCATCCTCATGGTTGCTGATGACTGCAGCAATCTCCGCCATCAAATTGCCGCTCTGCCACTCCCACAACAGCTCATTCAGACAATGCAGCTCTTTTGAAACAAAGATGACGACCCGCTTTAATTCGCTTGCCGGGGCGATGCTCCATGTCATTTGAAAAGCCTCAGCCACAGAAGCGAACATGTCTTTCATGTGGCCGATCTTTTCGCGGATTCCCGGCGCTTCAAATTCGATTCTCAAGAAAAAGCGGCCGCCCTCGGGATCTGTCGTATATTGGCTGGATTCGATAATATTTGCGCCGTTTTCAAATAAAAACGAAGAAACCGCCGCAACGATTCCCGGCTGATCCGGACAGCTTACGAGCAGGCGCGCTTTTTCACGATTGATTTCCTGATATTGCTTTAACTGCTGTTTCATATATGATTTCATGTTTTGTTGAACCCTCTTTTTCGTAATCATAAACTATCTTTTCATTATACTGGAGTTTATTGAAAAATCAATTTACGAAGGCCTATTTTGCCAAAGATCAGCTGACAAGCTTCAACCCGACGGCAGATGCCAAAATAAGCGCGATGAAAAAGATGCGTCTTGCATCCTTCGGTTCATCGTAAAAGAGAATGCCGACGAGCGCTCCGCCTACGGTGCCGATTCCCGTCCAAACTGCGTATGCCGTGCCCATCGGCAATGCGTTCATCGCGAGCGAAAGCAGGAAAAACGAAGCGGCAAAACCGATGATCAACAGAAAAATCCATCTTATGCGCTTATCCTTATGAAATTGGTTCATCATTGTTACGCCGAGCATTTCGAGCAATCCGGCGGCAATTAAATAGATCCATTCCATTACGCCCCTTCCCCTTTCTCTTCTTGTGTCACCAGTTTCAGCCCGATCACACCGCACAGCAAAACGCCAATCAAGGCGAGCTTGACGATGTCGGCCGGTTCGTGAAACAGGATGATCTCACACAGCACAGTGCCCGCTGTGCCAAGACCTGTAAATACGGCATAAACGGTTCCGACCGGCAGCTTCTCCCCCGCTTTCACCAATAGATAAAAGCTGGCGGCGACGCCAAATGCCGTGCCGATCCATTCAATGGCCGTATCTGCGTGTTTCAGTCCGGTCACCCAAACAATTTCAAATAAGGCTGCCAGTACGACGCTCCCCCATTTCATATTCATTCCCTCCATTTCGTTTATCAGCGCAAAGAAAAACCCGGGTTTATCGATGGAAAACGATACTCCCGGGCTTTTATCCCTCCGTGTGCATATGAAGCTTCATATGTGTTTTCTCTCGGACCAGACCACATCAAAAGACGTGCGGAACCCTAGAAAACTTTAACGCTGTATTCTTCATGTACCGTATAGACTACCAGCCTTTTGGAACAAAATCAACCTTCGCGCTTGCGAAACGCTTTAATCAACGCTTGAATATGCGCCTGATGATAGCGGTTATGATCCGACATATGCCAGATCCCCCAGCGGATCGTGGCAAGACCTCCTTCGTACGGGACCGTCTTCAGTAAATCTTCTTCCGTCAGTTGTTCGGCGGTGTTTTTCAACGCTTCAAGCACTTTGTCGTACCGTGACAATAACACGGACAGCGGAACGCCTTTCACCTCAGGCAGAAGGCCGTTTTCATCGGTCATCGGACCGATCGCTTCTTCCAATTCCCGCGGCAGGTTCTCCTCCCTCAGTCTGTACACCCAGCGGGTGTCGACATTGATTAAATGGCTGATCAGCTGGGCGATGCTGTTTTGATCGCCGTGTTCTCCTTTATACTCAAGAAGCTCCCGGTTGATTCCGGAGACGATCGATTTCAGCCGCCCGACGTTTTCGCTGACGGCCGAAAACAGAACCCCCACGGCCGGTGCCATCTTTTCGTCAGTATGCAAATCTTTGACAAACCCCATCCCCTTCACTCCTCTATCAAAAAGCGCTATCATGGGAAAATCTTAGCACCCGGACGTTCAGATTGTAAACTTTTTAAAAAAGCGGACATTCATGTTGTCCGCTTTTTTCAGCTTACTCCAGTTTTCCCGCGCCGGCCTGCTGTTCGACGATTTCAGGCACGTCACTGGCAGCGTCGATTTTCCCGTAAAGCTCAGGCTTCCAGCCTACCGATTCTTTGATCGATGCGCTTTTCGCCTTATTATAAGTGCTGACAACATCGATTTTCGAGACGCTTTCTTGGTCATTTAAGAGCGTACCTTCTTCGTATAAAGCATCCCCTTTAAAGGCTTTCATCAACTTCTGAGGCTTCGTTCCCTCAGGCAGCTCAAAGTAGTTGTCCTCGGCGTAAATTTTTGAAGAATATCCTACGCCCCATAAGTAATCGTAGTTATTATCCGTGTTTTTAAAATAGTTATTGTAAATGTGCACTTTTCCGTAGCGGATGCGCGGTGCGCGCTCCCTGATGTTTTCATACATGTTATGATGGAATGTCACTCTCAAATGGCCGTCGTCGGCAGAATAGCTGTCACTAGATCCGACAATCGTGTTTTTATCATGATCTGAGAATACATTATAGGACACGGTGACGAAATCCGATTGTTTTTTGATGTCAAGCAGTCCGTCGTGATGCTGAAATTCGCGTCCGAAATACGTTCCATTCAGGTCGTCAGGTTTGTTTCCGTCATTGAAAGAGCAATGGTCCACCCAAATATGTTCGGATTGATCGATTAAAAGATTATCAAATTCAGAGTTCCAATTTCCGTCGCTTCCGTCCGTCGGATCCCAACCCGGGAAATAATCATATGCATTTTGGAATTCGATATTGCGGACGATGACATTTTCCGCTTGTTTGATTTGAAAACCTCCGCCGACGATTCTCGCGTCATCCCCTAATCCGATGATCGTCGTATTGGATCCGACATTGAGGACGACCCGCTCTTTTTGATTTTTTTCAGAGCGGACTCTTGCTTCCTCAAGCTCTCCTGACGGCTCCTTTTTCCCCCACTTATCAGGATCATACTCTTTTAAATACTTCTCAAGGCTGTATTCGGGGTCCCGATAATCGTCATAGCCTAAAGATTTATTTTCATCATCGACATTCAGATCAATCGTTCCCTTGATATAAATGATTTTCGGCGTATCGTTCAGGCCGTTGGCACTGTTTTTTCCGCCTAACGCATCCACAAGCTCCTTCCGGTTTTCCACCGTATATACATGATCAGAGGAAGCCTCAGCACCTCCGGTCGTACCTTCGCCGTAAGCTCCCCAGCCGTCACTCGCTCCGAGCACTTCACGCCCGTGGTCTGCCGCTTGAACGGGCAGGGAAGAACTGAGCGCCAGCATAGCAAGCGCGATTAAACCAAAACCTTTTTTCATCTCATACACCTCATCTAAATTTTTTCACAAAAACTTCACAAAAACTAATATATTTTACAGGAATACAAACAACAACAGATTTTCCTCCTATTTTTCAGTTTTTCATATTTATTCTTTTTATGACAATTCTCCCGGGAAATCCGAGAAAAATCTTCCTAAAAACATAGAAAATCAAGATAACCGGATCGACTAGTTATTTTTTCAGAATAATTCGTTTTTATAAATCTCTTATTCAAAAAAAGTGTCGGCTCTTCCGCATGACAAAGAAAAACCCCGTCTCTTTTTGATCAGAGACGGGGTTGGCCGGCTTACCACGGCTTGTCCACCGCAAGGGCTTCGGCGAGCGCTTTGCTGTGCTTCCTGTGACTTTTTCGTTCTTCGGCCCGCTGTTTGGCCGTTTGGTGGAGCATGATTTCTTCTTCAGTCTCAGGTACGACTTGCGGAACGGGCTGGGGATTTCCGTCCTTGTCTAACGCCACAAACGTTAAAAAGGAGGTGGCCGCAAGCTTGCGTTCCCCTGTGAGCAAATGCTCTTTAATCACTTTGACAAATACCTCCATAGACGTTCTTCCCACCCATGTTACGTAAGATTCGAGACAAACCGAATCCTCCTGGCCGATCGGTTCGAGAAAATCGACAGAATCCATCGATGCGGTCACCGTCCCGCACCTGGAATGCCTTGCTGCAGAAATCGAGGCGATGTCGTCAATATAGCTCATCAGCTTCCCTCCGAACAGCGTGTTGTGGTTGTTCGTATCAAGCGGAAAAACCCGGCTCGTTTTGACAACTTTCGATTCCTTGCAGTATTTTTTCTCCGGTCGATTCATGTTCCATTACTCCTTTGATGTCTTAAATGTGTTTGTGATGTGGAATTTTCTTTATTAAACACTATTAGAATTCATTTGTCTAAAGTTTTTTATCCGGATGATTTGTAAGGTTTTCTTTCGAAAGCGTTTATTTCCTGCGCCGGGAAGGGAATAATGGAAGTATGATCACGAGACGGGGGAGAGCACATGGATTCAGCAGTGCCGAAAAAAAATGATAATGCAAACTGTACCAGCGAATACGACATTTTGAAAAAAGTTGTGCTGTGCCGGCCGGAATATATGACGATTAAGGATGTCATCAATGAAACGCAAAAACACTTCCATGAAGAAAATATCGATATAACGATTGCCGTCCGCCAGCATGAAGCATTTGTCAAGGAACTGGAAAAACGCGGCATCGAAGTGGTGCTGCTGCCTGCTTTAAGCCAATTTCCCGAGCAGGTTTTCACAAGAGATATCGGATTTACGATCGGGGAGACTGTTTTTACCTCCCGACTTTCAGCCGATATCCGCCAGGGTGAGGAAAACGTGCTTCAGGAATGGCTTTCAAAAGAAAACATCGCTTACCGTTCGTTAAACAAAGGCTACAAAATAGAGGGAGGCGACATTCTCATCGATCAGCATACCGTGTATGCCGGCATCAGCGAACGGACATCGCTTTCAGCCGTTCAGGAGCTTAAACGGCTGCTTCCAACACACGAAGTGATTCCCGTTCCATTTGAAGAAACCTTCCTTCATCTTGATTGCGTCTTTAACATTATTTCTCCGCACGAAGCGCTCGTCTATCCAAAAGCGCTAGGAAAGCGCGAATACAAGGTGCTTAAAGAGCGCTACGATATGATCGAAATACCTGAGCATGAACAGTTCAGACTGGGAACAAACGTGCTTTCCATCGGAAATCAAACCGTGATCAGCCTTCCGCACAATCAGGCGGTCAACAGACAGCTAAGGGCGCGCGGTTATACGGTTATTGAAGTCGATCTGTCGGAGATTATCAAGTCAGGCGGTTCTTTCAGATGTTGTACGATGCCGCTTGAGCGGAGCTGTACGTAAGGAAGCCGATTAAAGCGGCTCCTTTTTTTCTGCCTTTCTTTTTAACCTCTTCATGCTTCCCAAATATAAATAGAGCTTATCAATCGTAATAAGATAAAGACCGATTAAAACACCCCCTGTAAAAGCTATGAATACAGCAGGTGCAATTTTCAACATGATCCTTACAGCAGGTGCTCTCAGTAAGTCTGCATACATTGCCTTTAAAAGAAAAAGGAAAAAGATGGCCAGAGTCAGCAGCGCCTTTGGAACGTGAACATTTGGAGGCAGCTTTATAAAAAACATGATGCTTAAAAATGCCATAATTGCGAAACCGGCAATTTTCAAAAAAATGTTTATTCGAAAAGCTTTAAACAAAGTTTTGCTTGCAGCCTCTAACAGCCGTTTATAGTAAGGGTCAATGTTCCGTGAAGTAAGCCATTCTTCAATTTCAAAAAAGCGGTAGTCTCTTTTTGGAATAGCGTGCTTCGCTGCAAAATCTTTAACCTTTGAGCGATTGATTTCGTATCCGCTCATTTTATAGCCGTCCAGCATGAGCGAATAGGCTTCTGCATCAGAAAAAGAGTCAAGGTCTGTACGTATACGTGAAAGAAGCGTTTGAACTTCTTCATTGACACCGTACGCTTGATAAGGTCCTTTAATGCGGCAATCCTGTTTATCCTGTTTCTGAATAGGGATTGATTCAATTGGCAGCCGTCTTTTAAGATGCATCAATGCAGTTGTCCGGTAGTGTTTGCTCAAATGGCTTGAGAGTTGTTTTTCGCGGACAAGATCAGCAAGAATACTGGTGCTTCGTCCCATCACTCCGGGAAAATGCGTGGGAGGCTCTTTTTGATTTTCCAATTGTTTTGATGCATCGCTGATGATAAAGTGAGTACATTCAGGTTCTTCTTGTAACAATGTGCCGATTCCTTGATTATCATGAACTCCTCCATCGACAAGCTGCACACGGACTCCTTTGTCATAAAGACCGCTGATCGCAAGAGGCACAAAGACACCCGGAACACTTGCAGAAGCGGCAACAGCGTGACCCAGCCTAAAAAACTTATGCCTGCACGGACCGTGCTTCGGTTTAGGGTCGCACTCGCACCTGCGTGATCCTTCGCATAGGTCTTCATAAGACTTTACTTTTTCCAGTTTGAAATTCCCGTCTACGAGCAGCATGCTTTTGTCTCTCTTCGTTTCCCCCATTCCCGAAACGGTAAATACCCATTTATGACCGCTATTTAAAACGGTGGCGTTCATCATAAGTATCGGGATTTTCGCATTTTTTACACCGGACTTAATGGATAGCTGTTTCATGTTTAAGCAATTGTTAACCGGGCCAAACAGAAATTTTTCAAGAAGCTCTCCGATATAATCGCTTCGTGAATAATCGGGTAAACACATTCTTAAATTTTTCAATGGATTGAGAAAAGTACGCAGCCGTATGTTGCGTTGAACTGCGAGGAGAAACTCATTTTGAATCGTTTCCATCATGTCTTGATAGTCTTCATCTTTAATTTCAGAGCCCTGTTTTTCCTCGAGCATGTTCTTGAGGCGAAGGTAATATAGCGCACCAATAATTGATCCTCCCGATACGGTAGAGATTACTTCTACATGGCGAAGCAGTCCCATGTCGGCCATTCTTGTAAGAACGCCGATATGAAAGAATGCGGCGCGAAATCCTCCGCCAGAAAGAGCCAAACCGAGTTTACCTTTCCTTTCTTCGAGCATCATCAAGTCTCCTTATTCAAAAATATTCATTTTATTATTCTTTCGGAGAACATGATTTATGCTGTTAGAAAACACTGATCCCTAACTGGTCTGTACCGTCACCTTCACGCCATCAGCCTCCTTTTTCATATTCCCGTCATACAAATGGCAGGCGACAAAGTGCCCTTCCTCAGCTTCCTTCAAAACGGGCTTTTCTGCGGCGCAAATGTCCATCGCAGCGGGGCACCTTGTCCTGAATACGCACCCTGTCGGGGGGTCGATCGGGCTTGGAAGCTCGCCTTTTAAAATAATACGCTTCCGTTTGTCTTCAATATCCGGGTCGGGAATCGGAATGGCGGACAAAAGCGCCTGTGTATACGGATGAAGCGGTTCTTTATACAATCGGGCGCTTGCCGTGATTTCAACCATGTGGCCGAGATACATGACGCCGATCCGGTCGCTGATATGCTTGACCATCGAGAGATCATGCGCGATGAACAGGTAGGTCAGCCCTTTTTCTTTTTGCAGTTTTTTCAGCAGATTGACCACCTGCGCCTGTACGGAAACGTCGAGTGCGGAGATCGGTTCGTCCGCAACGATGAACTCCGGCTCCAGGGCGAGCGCCCTTGCAATCCCGATTCTCTGTCTCTGGCCGCCGCTGAATTCGTGGGGATAACGGTTGGCAAAGCCTCGGTGCAGGCCGACCGATTCCAGGAGCTCGTCCGCTTTTTCAAGTCGCCCTTTCCGCCCTTCGTACAGGCCGTGAATTTCCATCGGCTCGAGCATAATGTCTCTGACCGTCAGCCGCGGGTTTAATGAAGCATATGGGTCCTGAAAGATCATTTGGATTTTGCGGTTGTATTGAAACGATTCGGATTCGTCTAATGCATGGATGTTTTTCCCCCGGTATCGAACCTCGCCTCCGGTAGGTTCGTAAAGGCGCATCAGCACCCTGCCCGTCGTCGATTTGCCGCAGCCTGATTCACCGACGAGCCCGAATGTCTCCCCTTCTTTAATTTCAAATGAAATACCGTCGACCGCTTTGACCGTTTTGCCTTTCCCGGCGTCAAAATGCATTTTCAGACGGCTGACGTTCAGCAATGTATCCTGTTTCATGCCGTTCCCCCCGTTTCTGGTGAAAAATAGCGCCGAATCGCGCATAGTTCCTTTTCATATACCGTGTCTTCGATGGATATGATTTCGATCGTTTTGCCCGTCTTCGGAGAATGAAGCATCTTTCCGTTTCCGTAATAAATGCCGACATGATGCACCCGGCCTTGCCCTTCTGCATATGCAAAAAACAACAGATCTCCCGGCTCCGGCCGGCTAAACGGAACTTCTCTGCCGCCCTTTGCCTGATCACCGGCATCCCGGGGTGCAAAGCAGCCGTTTGCCTTCAGCATCGAAAACGCAAAACCTGAACAGTCATAGCCAAATCCGCTCATTCCGCCCCACAGATAAGGCAGGTGCAAAAAAGCTTCTCCCGTTTGAACGATGTCTTTTCCCGAGCCTTTTTCACAGGATAGGGTGCCGGCGTCCTTTTTCCTCAGCAGCCTTGCCCCCAACGGCGTGTCTACCTGATACCAGGCTCTGTCTTCCCCGAGAACGGGAAGCGACGTGAGAAAGCTTAATTCGAGCTCTCTCTGTTTCTCCTCCGTATATAAATAAGCGGTCGGCTTTCGGATGACGGCGAACGCTTCCGCCTCCGCCCGGCGTTTTTTTGCCAGAGAGGCTTTCGGCATCCAGCCCGGATAGCCGCGCTCATCTTTCGCCGACGGCTGTCCAGGGATCACGACAGCTGCCCAGCCGTCTCTTTCTTCAAGCACCAGCACTTCTTCACCGAACAGCACCTGTGTTTGAATGAGATTGGCCGTACACAGCTCAAGGCGCTTCTCATATGTTAAAGATTCAAGCCAGCCTTTTACACAGACGGGCCGCGAGAGCATTGCCTGATCGATCCTCCGCGGTGCGTCAGGATTCGTCCAGACGTTCGCTACTGAAACGGCTGCCGTATACACATTCATCGTATCGCCTCCCCTTTGACGTCTGTGATGCCGAGCCCGGGTGCATCAGGAATCACAATCCTGCTGCCGGCGTAGCTGACTCCGCCTTCAACGATCTCCTCATTCAGCATCAGCGGCGCGTCAAAATCAAACCTTGTCACGTTTTTTTGGCTTGCTGCAAAGTGAGCCGCCGCCGTAATGCCGAGCCTTGTTTCGATCATGCTGCCTGCCATGCACTCGACTCCGCATGCTTCTGCGATCGCATTGATTTGCAGCGCCCTCTTGATGCCGCCCGCTTTCATCAGCTTGATATTGATCAAGTCAGCGCTTCTCGTTTTCAGCACCTGAAACGCCTCCTCCGGCGAAAAGACGCTTTCATCCGCCATGATCAGCGTATCGACTGCGTCTGTCACCCGTTTTAGTCCTGCAAGATCGCCTTTATGGACGGGCTGTTCGACAAGCTCAATCTCAAGCCCTTCATCCTCCATCTTTTTGATCGCTCTGATCGCCTGTTTCGGTGTCCAGCCTTGATTCGCGTCAAGCCGGATCTTCACGCCCGGCCCCGTCCGTCTGCGGATTTCACGGATGCGGGCAAGATCTGTCTCTATGTCGTCTTTTCCAACCTTTACTTTTAACGTGCGAAATCCGGCTTTTTCATAGCCGGCAGCGTCTTCGCCCATTTCATCCGGATCATTGACGCTGACGGTGAAATCCGTCTCCATCTCCCGCCTGTATCCTCCCAAAAATTGATACAGGGGAAGCCCGCACATCTGTGATAAACAATCGTAAACGGCCATATCAACGGCTGCCTTTGCGCTCGTATTTCCGCTCATCAGTTTCCCGATGTCGTGAAATATCGCTTCTGCATTTAGTAAACTTCGGCCGGTCAGAGCCGGGGCGAATACTTCCTTGATCGCGCTTTCGATGCTGTCAAGGGTTTCTCCGGTAATGACGGCAGTCGGCGGCGCTTCCCCCCAGCCCGCCGCATTCTCAGCCGACATTTTCACAATGACGGCTTCTGCGGTACGTACCGTTCTGAGCGCGGTTTTAAACGGCTTTACTAGCGGAACGGCAATACGGTATGTATGAATTCCCGTAATTTTCATGGCGGCCTCCTTTAAGAAACTCCCGGTTCGATGACGAGCTGCTTTTTATCGGCATCAAGCACGCCTTCCGCTCCGATCGGAATGGCAATGTTCGGAGAAGAGTGACCGATCTTAAAGCCGGACAGCGCCGGCTTTCCTTCCGGGACGATATAATCTTGAATAATGTCCTTCAACATCAGCGACTCATCGCGCTTTTTCGGAATGCAGTCATGAAAATCGCAAAGCAGAACGCCTGCGGCATCGGACAATTTCCCGGCCATTTTCAAATGATTGAGCATCCTGTCAATTCTGTAAGGCTCTTCATCGATATCTTCAATAAACAAAAGCTTCTCTCTTGTATCGATTTCAAACGGCGTGCCGAGGGTCGTCACGAGGAGCGCGAGGTTTCCGCCGATCAGTCTGCCTTTCGCTTTTCCTTTAACGATTGTCTCTAAAGGCGACACGTCTTCGGTCAGGCTGAGCGTCATACTGTGAAACAGCTGCTGAAATGACCGCTTTGTCAATGGGTGGACGTCTTCCTTTCCGATGTCGGAGCTTAACATCGGGCCGTGGAATGTGATCATGCCTGTGCATTGCTGGATGGCAATATGTAAAAAGGTGATGTCTGAGTAGCCCCAAAAAATTTTCGGATGGTTTCTGATGATGTCATAATCAATCCGCTCTGCGATCCGCCCCGTACCATATCCACCGCACGCACAAATGACCGCTTTTACGTCAGGGTCTTGGAACATTTCATGCAAGTCGTTGACGCGCTCTTCATCCGTTCCCGCCAAATAGCCGCACCTTTTGCCGACGGCGCGGCCGAGTTTGACGCGGAGCCCAAGCTCTTTTAAATATTCGACGGCTTTATCAAGCCGTTCTGCGACGGGCGGGCTGGCGGGAGCGATCACTCCGACCGCATCCCCTCTCTCAAGTTTGCGAGGTGCTACTCTCAATGCTAAGTCCCCCTTTGTGAAAAAACCGCCCGAAAACTGTACGAAAAGCGCACATGAATGTCCCGGGCGGACGTTTTTTTAGACTGCGTTTTTTCGGCCCATTTCAGTTCGATATAGCCGACAGGATGGCGGATGATGCCCTTTACATTTTCCTTTTCCAAGTGAACCTGATTATAGAAATAGACCGGAATGATCGGCATGCCTTCAAACAGCAGTTTTTCCGCCTCGTGCAACAGTTTATCGCGCTTTGTTTCATCAGCTTCTTGTTTCGCCTCTTTAATCAGCTGATCATACGCTTTGCTGCTCCAGCCGGTCCTGTTCATCGAATTGCCGGTTTGAAAGCTTTCCAGGAAGTTGATCGGGTCGGCATAATCAGGCAAAAAAGAGCTTTGGGAAAATTGAAATTTGAGCGCTTTTTGCTCTTCAAGGAACGTGTTCCATTCCATATTGGCCAGCTTCACGTTCACGCCCAATACGCTTTTCAGCTTTTGCTGAATCGCTTCGGCCATCTTTTTATGTTCGGGCTTTGTGCTGTATGTCAGCGTAACATCAGGAAGCTTCTCATAATGCTCTTCATTCATTCCTTTTTCAAGGAGCTTTTTCGCATCTTCAGCGTTAAATGTGACTAAATCCCCGCCTTCCTCGCGAAAATCCTTGCCGTTTGATCCTTTCAAGCCCGGCGAGACGAAGGCGCGCGCAGGTTTTTCGCCGTTTTTCGTGACGTAGTCGACGATTTCCTGCTGGTCAACGGCCATCGCGAACGCTTTTCTGATGTTCTCGTTTTGGAAAGGCTCCATATTGACATTGAATCTGTAAAAATAAAGGCCGGCCTGGTCAAACACCTTCACCTCGCCAGATCCCATCAGCTTTTCGCTCATCTCCGCCGGCACATAAGCTGTGTCAAGCTCGCCTGACTCAAACATTTGATAATCGGTATTTCTGTCATTGACCATCGCCCATGTGACTTTATCCAGCTTGACGGTATCCTTATCCCAATACGTATCGCTTTTTTCCATCGTCAGGCTTTCATCATGCTTCCACTCCGTCAGTTGAAACGGCCCGTTTCCGACGAATGTGTCAGCTTCCTCATGCCATTTCGGGTTTTCTTCGGCTATTTTCTTGTTGACGGGGAAAAAGGCCGGGTTTGAGACGATGCTTAAAAACGATTTTTGCGGGCTTGTCAGCGTGACTTTAAGCGTTTTGTCGTCAACGGCTGTAACCTTGACATCGTCCTTTGAGCCTTTTCCGCTGTTAAACGCTTCACCGCCCTCGATAACATATCCTAAAAACGCGGCGGATGAACCCGTTTTCGGATCGAGCAGGCGCTTCCAGGCGTATTCGAAATCGCCCGCTGTCAACGGATCGCCATTTGACCATTTCGCCTGTTCGCGAATTGTAAAAGTATATGTCTTTCCGTCATCGGAAATGCTCCATTTTTCGGCTGAAGCAGCCTCAGGCTCATGATCTGAGCCAAGCCGGGTTAGCCCTTCCATCAGGTTGTTCAGCGCCTGCCATGACACATTATCAAAGCCGATCGGCGGATCGAATGACGTCGGTTCATTTTCATTGTTCAGCTTTAGCACCTGTTCTTTTTCCGCGTGGTTTCCTTTTCCTCCTGCATTTTGTCCTGCCTGTTCATTGGCCGTACATCCGAACAGCATGACGAAACCAATTATGACGATCAAACTGCTCCACCATCTTTTCATCAAATCCCCCCGTTTCATTTTGTTAGGACGATAGTATAGCCCGCTTCGCCCGTTCATCCTGAAGCCAGCAGCATACGTCATGCCCCGCCGACACCTCTGTTTTCACCGGATAGACCCTTTCGCAGACCTCCATGGCGTACCCGCAGCGGGCGGTAAACGGACAGCCTTCGGGCGGGGAAAACAAATCCGGAGGCGTCCCGTCGATCGGAACGAGGTCTGCATCATCAAGGTCAAGCCTCGGCACGGATTTCAGCAGCCCTTTTGTGTACGGGTGCTGAGGCTGATAAAAAATGTCTGCTCTCGTTCCCGTCTCCGCGATTTTCCCCGCATACATAACCGCGATTCTGTCAGCCGTCTGTGCGACAACGCCTAAATCATGGGTAATTAAAATGATCGCCACCCCGGTTTTCCGCTGAATGTCTTTAAACAGCTCAAGGATCTGCGCCTGTATGGTGACATCAAGCGCCGTTGTCGGTTCATCGGCGATCAGGATCTCAGGTTCGCAAATCAGCGCCATCGCGATCACGATCCTCTGCCTCATCCCTCCGCTGAATTGGTGCGGATACTGCTTTAAGCGCTCTTTCGGATTCGGAATTCCGACGAGCTCAAGCATTGAGATTACGGCTTTTTTCGCTTCGTCCTTCGTCACGTCCCGGTGCTGCAGGATCGCCTCTGTCAACTGATCGCCGACGGTCAAAGTCGGGTTGAGCGCCGTCATCGGGTCCTGGAAGATCAGCGAGATTTCCGCCCCCCGTATCGCCCTCATCTCCTTTTCAGGCAGATGGCACAGGTCTTTTCCTTTAAAGCGAATCGAACCGTCCGTAATCACGGCCGAATGCTTCGGCAACAGCTGCATGATGCTTTGCGAAGTGACGCTCTTTCCGCACCCTGACTCGCCGACGATCGCAAACGTTTCTCCTTCATATAAATCAAAGCTCACGCCGCGGACGGCTTTGACCGCCCCGCCGTACGTCGAAAACGAAACATGCAGGTTATCGACTTCCAATATTTTTTTCTGCAATCGTCATGACCTCCTCAGCTTCGGGTCAAGTGCATCCTGAAGGCCGTCCCCAAGAACGTTGAAGGCGAACATCGTCAGCGAAATAAAGAAAGCCGGGAAGAACAGCCGCCACCAATGTCCTGACAAAATCACCGGCAAACCGTCGTTTGCCATAACGCCCCAGCTGGCGAACGGAGCTTGAATTCCAAGGCCCAGAAAGCTTAAAAAAGCTTCGGCGAATATGGCCGACGGCACCGTCAGCGTCATCTGAACGATGATCGTCCCCATCATGTTCGGAAGCAGATTCCTTCTGATGATCCGCATCGTGTCCGCCCCAAACGTTTTCGATGCGAGAACGTGTTCATCATGCTTGACCTTCAGCACCTGCCCCCTGACGATCCGGGCCATGCCGACCCAGCCGGTGACGGTCAGCGCGACGAGAATCGTGCCGAGCCCCGGTCCCATCAGCACCATTAACAGGATGACGACGAGTAAATACGGGAGACCGTGAAGAACTTCGATGACCCGCATCATGATATGGTCGGTTTTGCCGCCTTTAAGCCCGGCAATCCCGCCGTAAACGACGCCGATCGCAAAATCGATCAAAGCCGCCATCACACCGACAAAAAGAGAAATTCTGGCTCCGTACCATGTTCTTGTAAACACGTCGCGGCCAAGCTCGTCCGTTCCGAACCAATTCTCTCCGGACGGGGGAAGATTTTGCTGTGAGAGCGACTGCTGTGTAACGCTGTGCGGAGACAAGACGGGTCCGAGAGCCGCCATGATGAAGAGGAATATTAAAATCCCTAGACCGGTCATCGCAAGCTTGTTTTTTCTTAAAATCCGCCAAGCGTTCTGCCAGTATGAAAGGCTCGGCCTTACGACAGATTCGCTTTCGCCTTTTTCCTGTTTTTTCGGAACGAACCATTCGTTCGGGATATGCCCGCCCGGCGGCGCTTTATGTTCCGTGCGAACTGGGAGGCTCATATGTCTCACCCTTTCTTATGCAGTTTAATGCGCGGATCGAGAATTCCGTAGGCCATGTCGACTAGAAACAGCATAACGATGAGGATGATACTGTAAAAAACGGTGGTTCCCATTATGACGGGATAATCGCGGGAGTTGATGCTTTCGACGAAGTATTTTCCCATTCCCGGAATGGCGAAGATTTTTTCGATGACGAAGCTGCCTGTTAAAATCGCGGCTGAGAGCGTCCCGAGAATCGTAATGACGGGCATGAGCGCGTTTTTCAGCGCATGCTTGACGACGATTTTAAAAGGAGAAAGCCCCTTCGCCCTCGCCGTCCGGATGTAATCCTGGGTCAACACCTCAATCATGCTGGAACGCGTCAGCCTGGCGATGATCGCCATCGGCCCCATGGCCAAAGCAGCTGTCGGGAGCACCATGTGCATTGGGCTCGTCCATGTCGACGGCGGGAAGATGTTCCAATTGACGGCAAATTGTTGAATCAGCATGGTTGCCATAATAAAATTCGGAACGGAAATTCCGAGGACGGCGAGCGTCATCGCCAAGTAATCGATGATCCCGTTTTGCCGAAGCGCCGCGAAGATGCCGAGAACGACGCCCGACAAAATGGCGATCACAAGCGCCGTCATTCCCAGTTCAAACGAAACGGGGAAGCCTCTTGCCAGCAAATCGTTTACGCTCTGCGACGGCTGTTTGATCGACGGGCCGAAATCAAACGTGACGATCGATTTCAAATAAAACAAATATTGAACAAAGAGAGGCTCGTCCAAATGGTAGTAAGCCTCAAGGTTTTGCTGCACCGCTTCATTTGTAGTCCGCTCTTCATTAAAAGGAGAGCCGGGTATCACTTTCATCATCACAAAGGTCAGCGTCGTAATCACCAAAATGGTCGCCACCATCGAGAGCAGCCGCTTGATGATGTAACCCGCCATTTTTCATCACACCCTCCTATGAAAATGTCGTCCGCATCGCAAGCTCTGTCATCACAAGCATTGCCTGGTAAGCTTCCAAAATATCCTTTGCTTCATAGCGGACGATTGTCGTTCCCGGCTTGATGTCGGTGCCAGGCATCAAGTTCGCCCATTCCGCCTGACCGTAGTTGGCAAATTCGATGCTCAGCACCGGCCTGTCGGGAGGCGTGAGCGGTTTGATTTTATCCTTGTTTCTGAGCGCAAAGGCCGTCTGCTCTTTTAAAAGCCGCCCCGCTTTCTCCGGCGTCAGACATTTGACAGCCGAGCGGGAAATCGTCTCTTTGACGGCGGCCGTCGCCACGTTCGGTATGAGCTCCTCCGCTTCGAGCGCCGCCTGTTTGTCACCGGCCACCATCAGCACCGGAACGCCGTAATAGCCCGCGACATATGCGTTAAATCCGAGTTCGCCGACGGCCTGATCGTTTATGTAAAAATGCCTGACGCCGAAGATCATGCTGTGCGACATGACGCCTTTCATCGACGCCCTTGCGTGGTAACCGAGAAAAATCGCTCCCCCGCACGTGTCATCAAGTCCCTGCACCATCGAAAACGGCTTGACGTCCCCTGAGATCAGCTGTGCTTCAGGATGAAGCCGTTCGATAAGAAGATTGTTCATCTTCGAATGGCTGTCATTGACAAGCACTTCAGAACAGCCGTTATTAAACGCTTCTTCTATGACGTAATTGGCTTCATCCGTCATGATCGCTCTGCCCCGTTCATAGTTCAGCTTGCTGGAATCGACAAACGTATCATCCGGAAGCCCGGAAATCCCCTCCATATCAACAGACATATACAGCTTCATCAAAACCCCCCTGACAAATCTCTCAAATTTTGTATTATTTTAAGAATATTCTAACAAATTATATTAGAATTTTAATAGAATTGCAATAACTATTGGCAATTTTAGAAATTAAAGATCTTAATGGAAAAGTGTAGAAATATGTCGAGTGACAATGAAAAGAGGCCGCATGCAGGCAGCCTCTCATTCATGAATCCCGTTTTTCCGGCGGTTAACCGCTCCGTTTATTTCCTTGTATTTCTCCATCGTTCTGACAAATACCTCGTCAAACATCTGCGGTGCCGCCTTCCGGATCGCATCGGCCCCTTCGGCGGTGATGCCTCCTTTTGTCGCCACTCTTTGAAGCGTTTCTTCAAACGTCATTTGTTTTTCCAGTAAAAGTTTTCCCGTGCCGACTAAAGAATGGATCAGAAAGTCAAATGCTTCTTCCTTTGTCAAGCTGCTGTTCCTGAGTGCGGCCTGGGCGAATTCTTCAAAAATCGAAGCAATGAATCCTGGCGATGAACTTGTTAAATTACTTGCGGCATCGATATCTGCTTCACGGATGTTTTTCACCGTACTAAATAAAGAGAGATATTCTTCGAGCCGTTTTTTGTTGTCTTCTGTCACCCCTTCCCCGTGAACGACAAGCGAAATACCGGTACCCGTCTCAGATGTCAAAGTCGGTATGTATCTTGATACTTGCCGGTCTGTCCATTTGTGAAGCCGTCTGATCGTAACTGCAGCGGCAATCGATACGATATGCGCATCCTTTCGGAGAAAGGGGCTGATTTTTGTGACCGCTTCTTCGACAGCCAAAGGTGGAACGCATATGAAGATAAGGCCGCATTCTTTTGCCAGCTCTTCAGCCGATTGGAAAGAAACATTCGGATAGCGTTTCGCTAGTTCTTCCGCCCGGCTGCCAATCGTCCTTGTATTTACTGACACCATATGATCATCAATTTTTCCTTGTTCAAGCAGTTTGGACGCAATCATGTCTGCCATGCTCCCAAACCCGATAAAACCGATTTTATTCAACGTGTAACACCTCAGGGGATTTTTTGTACATAAGCCGTCAGACGGCCCTCCATCTATTTTACCCTGTTTCTTTTACAATTTCCCACAATCTTCTCATGTTTATCCCACACTCTTTGTTTATGATGTATGCATCAAAGGTTATGATAACAATAGGAGCGTGGAGAACATGGAATACAATAGGGAAAACAACCGTGAACCCAAAAATGAAATCATCATCCCTGAACATCAGGTTAGTCACACTGTCAATCGTGCGGAACAGCAAAAACGAAAGCTCTCTTGGCTGACGCCGATCATCAGCGGCATCATCGGAGGAAGCCTTGTCCTCGGCGTCACGACGTTTCAGCACAGCGGGACCGAGAAAACGACATCAGCCGCACAAACACAAGCGACGGAAACGACGACATCTTCCTCGCAAAATACGAAAACCGAAAAGCTGTCAAGCTCAAGCTCGACAGATGTGTCAACAATGGTCGAAAATATATCGCCGGCCATCGTCGGCATCTCAAATTATCAAAAACAGTCGCAGAGCGGCATGTTCGGCTTTGAAAGCAGCGAAAGCGGAACAACCAGCGGAAACGGCAGCGGCAGCTCAAGCGAAGAGGAAACGGGCACAGGATCAGGCGTCATTTATAAAAAAGCAAACGGAAAAGCTTATATTATTACAAACAACCACGTTGTCGAGGGTGCGAGTAAGCTGACGGTTTCCCTTTCAAACGGAAAAGAAGTGGAAGGCAAGCTGGTCGGCAGCGATTCATTGACAGATCTTGCTGTTGTGGAAATTTCTGCGGCTAACGTTGAAAAAGTCGCAACGTTCGGCGACTCCTCAAACCTGAAAGCGGGCGAGCAGGTCGTCGCGATCGGGAACCCGCTCGGCAAAGACCTTTCCCGCACCGTGACGCAAGGAATCATCAGCGGCGTAAACCGGACCGTTTCCGTCGATACGTCAGCTGGCGAAACCGAGATGAATGTCATTCAGACAGATGCGGCGATCAATCCGGGCAACAGCGGGGGAGCCCTGCTCAATAAAAAAGGCGAAGTGATCGGCATTAACAGCATGAAAATCAGCGAAACCGGTGTTGAAGGAATCGGCTTTGCGATTCCGAGCAATGACGTCAAGCCGATTGCAGAGCAACTCTTGTCAAAAGGAAAAATCGAACGACCGTATATCGGCATCAGCATGATGGATCTCAGCCAGGTTCCTGAAAACTATCAAACAGGCACGCTCGGACTGACCAGCAGCCAATTAAACAAAGGCATTTACATCGGCCAGGTCGCGTCAGGATCTCCTGCTGAAAAAGCGGGTCTAAAAGAAAATGATGTCATCATCAGCCTGAATGGCAAGGAAACCGATTCTGGAAGCAGCCTTCGCAGCATCCTTTACAAAAATACGAAAATCGGTGAAACGGTGAAAGTGACGATCATCAGAAACGGCAAAACGATGACAAAACAAGTGAAGCTTGATCAAAAAGAAGTAACCTCTTCTTAATTCAATACGCGTCCCCCCCTGGCTGCCGGAATAACCGGCGGCCTTTTTGCATAACAAAAAAATCAAGGCCTTGTTCGGGCCTTGATTTTTCTATTATTTGATCGGTTTGAGACGGGCTTCGATCTCGTTTCGTCTGTTTTCCAGATACGGAGGAAGCGCAAGGCTGTGACCAAGCTCATCGATGTCTTCGTCGACGGCAAATCCGGGACCGTCTGTCGACAGCTCAAACAGGATGCCGTTCGGTTCTCTGAAATACAGCGCTTTGAAATAATAGCGTTCTACGATGCCGGAATTGTTGAAGCCGTGCGCGCTGATGGTTTCATGCCATTTTTGCAGTTCTTCCTCATCTTTGACGCGGAATGCGACATGATGGACGCTTCCTTTTCCGGGGCGCTCCCTTCTGTGGTCTTTCGTCTCCGTGATATGGACTTCCGTCGCGGCTCCGCCTTCTCCTGATTCAAAAACGAGGAGCTTGCGCCCGGTGTCCGCGATGGTTTCTTCAGCGATCTGCTGAAAGCCGAGGATGTCTGTCAGAACTGATGCAGTCGGCGCCTGATCAGAGACAGACAGCTCGACCGGGCCGAGTCCCCTGATTGCATATTCTTTAGGTATGACGCTGTTTTTCACAGGTACTCCGATGTCTTTACCTTTTTCATCAGCAGCGAGAATAATGTTTTGGCCTTCATGATCTGAAAAACTGAGAATGCTGCGCCCGGCCCGCTTTGTGATGCCTCCGTGGCGAACGCCGAGCTCATCGAGACGTTTTTCCCAAAAGCGGAGCGCCTCCTCCCCCGGCACGCGAAGGGATATCGAAGAAATGCAGTTCGTTCCTTCTATGCGGCGCGCGAGCATCGGAATCTCGAAAAACGTCAAATCCGATCCCGGAGTCGCCACCTCATCTCCGTAAAACAAATGATACATGGTCGGATCATCCTGATTGACCGTTTTTTTGATAAGCTTCATTCCAAGTCCTCTCACATAGAAATCGAGATTTTTTTGCGCATTTGCCGTTAACGCGGATACGTGGTGAATACCGTGTACGTTCATGTAGATCCTCTCCTATTCAAAAATATCTCGAATTCGAGATATATCTTATGTCCAAATTATGTGATTTCGCGGAAAAAGTCAACCGATTCGACTCGACCGAAAAACCCTAACAATAACTATTTTATAAACTATTAAAGTTCGCTTATAAAACGAATAAAAGGCAATTCACACGATTTAAAATGGGTAAAAAACGGCAAAATACGAAAATCAGAAAATTTATTTTATTTTTATTTTACGAAATTGGTATTACAATATAAAAAAAGTTTTTTAGATGAACAATGGGAGGCGTAACAAATGAATGCAGAAGCAAACGGACTCAGGAAAGAGATAGGCTTGTTATTTGCGCTTTCTCTTGTCATTGGAACGATCATCGGCTCGGGCGTGTTTATGAAGCCCGGCAGCGTTCTTTCTTATTCCGGAAATGCGCAGATCGCGCTTTTCGCCTGGCTACTCGGAGGGGTTTTAACGCTTGCGGGCGGATTGACCATCGCCGAAATCGGCACACAGATACCGAAAACGGGCGGTCTTTATACGTATCTTGAAGAGATTTACGGAGAGTTTTGGGGCTTTTTGTGCGGCTGGGTCCAGATTATCATTTACGGATCGGCGATCATCGGCGCCATCGGATTGTATTTCGGCTCTCTCGTGACCCATTTGTTTTCCTGGGACAAGTCATGGACAGCGCTTGTCGGCATCATCACCCTCGCCTTTTTGTGCATCGTCAACATCATCGGCACTAAATACGGCGGAGTGATTCAGACGATCACGACGGTCGGAAAGCTGATTCCCATTGTCTTTATCGTGATTTTCGGCCTTTGGAAAGGCGATGAGCAGATCTTCAGCACAGTCGCATCCAGCATCAGTGACCAAAACTTCGGGGCTGCCGTTTTGGCGACATTGTTTGCATATGACGGCTGGATTCTTCTCGCAGCGCTCGGAGGGGAGATGAAGCATCCTGAAAAGCTGCTTCCCAAAGCGATGACCGGAGGGATTCTCCTTGTCACGGCCTGCTATTTGTTTATCAATATAGCGCTGCTTCATGTTTTACCGGCTGATCAGATCGTTAAACTCGGCGAGAATGCGACGGGCACAGCCGCCTCGATGCTATTCGGGCCGATCGGCGGCAAACTGATCTCCATCGGAATCATCGTCAGCATTTTTGGATGCTTAAACGGAAAGGTGCTGTCCTTTCCGCGCGTGATATTCGCGATGGCCGAAAAGAAACAGCTGCCGTTTTCGCACTGGATCTCACACGTTCACCCGACGTTTCGTACGCCATGGATCGCCGTGATCGTGCAGATCGTCATCGCCTGTATTTTGATGGTCATCAGCAACCCCGAAAAGCTGTCAGAGGTTTCGATTTTTATGATTTACATCTTTTATGTGATGGCATTTTTCGCGGTGTTTATTTTAAGGAAGAAGAACAGCGGGCTGAAAAGATCGTACAGTGTGCCGCTTTACCCGTATTTGCCGATTGCGGCCATCGCCGGATCTTTGTTTGTCCTGGCAAGCACGCTTATCACGGACTTTTACAGCTGTTTATGGTCGATCTTGATCGGCCTTGCCGGACTGCCGTTGTATTTTTGGATGAAAAAAAGAGATAACACCGTTTAAAAGCTGCCGGCAAATGCCGGCGGCTTTTTTATCCTTTCACAGACCCGATCAAAATCCCTTTGGCAAAGTGCTTTTGCAAAAACGGATACACGGCTAAAATCGGGAGCGTCGCAATGACGATGACGGCCAGTTTGATCGACTGCTCCGGCGGGACGGCGTTTTCTGCCAGTTCGTTTGTCGTTCCGGTCAGATCAGAAAGGATCGTCACCTGGCGCAGCACCATTTGCAGGGGCCATTTTGCGCTGTCATTGATGTAAAGGAGCGCGTGGAAAAAATCGTTCCAAATGCCGACCGCATAAAACAAGGCGAATGTCGCAACAATCGGTTTTGAAAGCGGAAGCGCGATCCGGAAAAACACGCCGATCTCCGAGCAGCCGTCGATTTTCGCCGACTCTTCGAGCTCTCTCGGCAGCTGCTGAAAAAAGTTTTTAATAATGATTAAATTAAACGGGTTGATCGCCATCGGCAAAATTAAAGCCCAGTAAGAATCAAGAAGTCCCAGCGATTTGACGACGAGGTACGTCGGAATCATCCCCCCGCTGAAAAGCATCGCAAAAATGACGAGGTTCAGCACCAGGTTCCTTCCTTTGACGTGCCGCTTGGCGAGCGGGTACGCCATCGTAAACGTAAACACGAGCTGAATGATCGTGCCGACAATCGTGATGAACACAGACACCCCCATGCTCCTGATAAATGTCGGCGTTGAAAAAATATAGCGGTACGCATCAAGCGAAAAGGTCTCCGGAAAGATAAAAAAGCTGCGTTCCGCAAGTTCTGCTTCTGTTGCAAACGAACCGGCGATGATGTACAGAAAGGGCAGCACCGTCACAAGCCCGCAGCAGCCGAGGAAGACGATATTTAACACATCGAACGCCCGTCCGGCTTTCGTGTTATGAAGCGATTCTGGACCGGCCATTTCCTTTCACCCCCATTTTTAAAACAGACCGTCCTGGTCAAATTTTTTCGCAATATAGTTCGCCCCGAAAATCAAGGTGACGCCGACAACCGATTTGAAAAGCCCGACTGCCGTACTGTAGCTGTAGGCGCCCTGCGTGATCCCGACAACGTAGACATACGTGTCAAAAATCTCTGCCACGCTTCTGTTCAAGGAGTTGGTCATTAAAAAAATCTGTTCAAAGCCGATGTTCAAAAAGCTGCCGATTCTAAGAATAAGTAGGACGACGATCGTGCTTCTGATCGCAGGAAGCGTAATATGCCACAATCTTCTGAAGCGCCCCGCCCCGTCCATCACGGCCGCTTCATACTGCTCCTGATCAACCGAAGCAAGCGCGGCCAAAAACAAAATCGTGCCCCAGCCCGTTTCCTTCCATATGCTCTGCATCACGATCATCGGCCTGAACCATTCAGGATCTGAGAGAAAAGAAATCTCTCCCCCCGTTATCCTTTCGATGAGTTTATTGATCACGCCGGTGTCGACCGTAAAGAAGACAAAGGTGATGCTTGCGACGATCGTCCACGAGACAAAGTGCGGGACGTAGATCAGCGTCTGAATGCACCTTTTGTAAATGGCGTGCCTCAGCTCATTCAGCAGGAGGGCAAGGATGAGCGGCGCCGGAAATGCAAAAATCAAATCGAGAGCCGCGAGCATAAGCGTATTGCGCAGCAATCTGAAAAAATCGGGATTCATAAAAAAGTCTTTAAAATACTCGAAACCGACCCATTCGCTTTGCCAGAAGCCGAGATACGGCGAATAATCCTTAAAGGCGATCAATACGCCCCACATTGGCCAGTATTTGAAAATGAGAAAATATAACATACCGGGAACGAGCAGAAGATACAGCCATTTGTCGCGTTTTATGGCGGTCAGCCAATTCGTTTTCCTTTTCGTTTTGACAGCGGCTCTCTCCGTTTTGGCGGCGATTTCCATCTGCCGCACCCCCTTTCGATGTACTGGTAAAAAGCGTTATTTCGACTTTTGATACAATTGATTCAGCTCTTTCATCAGGTCCTCCCCGCCGCTTTTATACCAGAGTTCTACGGCATCCTGAAAGCCTTTTTCTTCGATGTCACCGATGATAAACTGCGTTTTCGCGTCAAGGATGATGTTGTCGAGCTGTGCCCCTTTTTGGGTATATACATCTGATACGAGCGATTCAGCCGGGTTGAACACGGCAATTTTTTCGCCTTCTTTCATGACTTGCTGCCTGTGCTTGAACAGCTTGGACGTTTGCTCTTCGATATAATGCCTTTGCTCGGGAATCCCCATGCTGAACTGTGCGAGTCCTTCATGCTCATATAGCAGTTTTTTGTTGTTTTTTTCGAGGGACGAAAATGCGCCGTTTTCAAGCTTGTAATTCCGCCCTTCCACCCCGTTATTGGCGATGATCTGGGCTTGTTTGTCATTCATATTGTCGAGAAACTCGAGCACCTCCTTCAATTCTTTTTCCGTTTTGACGCTCGCTTTCGGAATCGCGATCATTCCCGCGTATCCTGAGGTCGGGAATGTATAGGTTCCCTTCGGCCCTTCTACGCTTCCGATGACATCGATCACATCTTTGTTTCCGGAATCCTTTTCCTCTAAAGCGCTCTGGATTTGTGAAGCCCGTGAACCCGTATCAACGATCACGCCCGCCTTTCCCTTCACGACCGGATCGTTCCACTTCGCCGAATCCATCACGGCAAAATCCCGGTTGATCAACCGTTCATCGTAAAGCTTTTTAAAGAAGAAGAGCGCCTTCATATACTCATCCGTCGTAAAATCGGGAACGAGCTCACCGTTCTCATTGACTCCGTAACGGTTCGGCGCCCCGAACCATGTCTGCATAATATCCCACGGACTTCCGTTGCCAAGCCCCATCCATTTCGGCACCACCATTCCGTACGTATCGTCTTTGCCGTTTTTGTCAGGGTCTTTTTCTTTGAACGCTTTCAGCACTTCGTAAAAATCGTCGATCGTTTTCGGCATATCGAGCCCGACGTTATTCAGCCAGTCGGTTCTGATGATGATCGAGGCGCGGATCAGGTCCCTTGCCCTGTATATGCCGTAGACCTCCCCGTTTATCGAGCTGTTTTTCATAACCTTTTTGTCTGCCCGGCTTAAGTTTTCGTAATCCTTTAAGTATGGGGAAAGCTCCCAAAACGCTCCTGCTTTGACCGATTTGATGAACCCCGGCGACTTGTCCGTCACGACGATGGCATGCGGCAGATCGCCCGAAGCCATAACGATGTTAAATTTGTCGTTGTAAGAAGAGTTCGGGACCCATGTCACATTGATTTGCTTTTTCGTATACGCTTCGAGCGCCTTTAACGAAGGGCTGTTTTCCCCCGGGCTTTCCGGCGATAGCAGCGGAGCCATAATGCGGATTTCGTTTTTTTGTCTGTCTTTTTCCTGTTGATGAGACGTTTCATTTGCGCTGCACCCCATGATGAATAAACAGACTGCCGGTGCGGCAAGCCATTTTTTCACGTTTTTCGGCATCAGCATCTGCGATTCCCCCTTTGATTTTCCTTTGAATGTAAAACGCTTTCATTTTTCCGGCAAGCTTCATTTTTTGCACTCTTTTTGTCCTTTATTTGCCGGCATGATCTTTTCTTGCAGGCCGCTTTCAGGCAGCATATCACCCAGCAATTCAAGCACGGCGATCGTGTTCAAGCACCATTGCGATATGCAGTTGGTCGTGACCCAGGGAATTTCATAGAGCGCATCCCACGTATTTGTCTTTCTTACAGCAATCGGCAGCGGGGTATGGCTCTTTGTTTCATCGAGCAAAAGGCGCCACGCTTTTTCGGCAAGCTTCCGGTCGTTCCGCCGTCTTGCCGCATAGGCGACCATCGCGGCGGAAAACATCGGCCAGTGAAACAGCCCGTCATGCAGCGTTCCGCCCGTCATGCTTCGCTTTTCTTCATCGCTCAGCACATAACATTCGCCGAATTCAGCGAGCATGTCGCACCATTCTTCGTCCTCTAAAAGCCCGGCCAGCTCCATCCATACTTGCGGAGCGCCAAAGGCGATCACCATGTGGTAGCCTCCTTCGTTCCCGTCTCCGATATGAATCAGCTTCGCGCTCGCAGGATCATATTCAAACGACGGACCTGACAGCAGGCGAAGCGGCAATGTTTTAAGCTGAGCGATTCCTTTTTGGATTTTCGCCAAGTAGGCCTGATCACCCGTTCTTTCCCATTCTGTCAGCCAATTGGAGCAGAATGCCGCCCAATCGGGGCCGACCCTCGCGTGCGTGGCTGTGCCGTTCGGATAATACGCTCTCATCGGGTCCAGCGTCTTTAATGCCTGGTCGGCATCCTTTACTTCTGTTAAAATGTCGCCCGTTCGTTCATCCGCGGTCAAAAAGTAGTAGGCTTTGTGCAGCCCGGCCATGCTGATTCTCGCTTCCTTGCAGCCGCAGCCCCAATGGACGACATTGTGCCTGGATCCCAGCCCTTTATATTCGCCGAAATGATAGCAGTCGACTTCGCTCGTATGACGGGTCATCGCTTCAGCCATTCTGAACACGTCTTCCCTTCCCGATCTGAAAAACATCTGCCAAAGCCACAAATTCGGGACGAGCTCTGTATTTTGCCAGGCATAGCCGCCAATGTCATAGCGCCACACATGGCGGACGCGGTCATACGTGTGCATGACATCGCCAAAATGCCAAAAGCCGTACCAGCCGCGCTGGTCAACTTCGTTTTTGTAAAAGCAAAAAGCAGCATCAAGCTGTTCTTCAAGCTTCGCTTTAAAGGGATGGCTCGTGTCTATTGCGCTCCATACGCCAAGGGCGCGGGTTTTATAATAATAGTCCGGTTCACAGACCAAAAGCGGCGGATGCTGCCATTCGTCAGCCAATATTGTGAGCTCTTCGCCGCTCGGCGGTTTTGTAAAAAAGGCAATGTTGGCTTCGCTCGTATTGGCGATTCCGACGGCTGTCGAGCGCATTTCCGCGAACCCTTCATAGGCGCTTTCGACATGAGTGCTCTTTGAATAATGGCGGAAATCCATCGCCTCCGCCTCAGGAGGCCAAAACCATGCGGTCATTTTCGTTTCTGAGGAGCCGAGGCCCGACACCTCAAGTGATGACGGATACTTTTCAAAAAAATTCTTTAGCCCCAGAGCCATTCCGCCGTTTTCGCCTCCCGCATACATCAGCCCTTTCGCCCGTTTTCCATGGATGGCGGACACCCATGCGCAATCTTCGTCAGTCCGTTTTTGCAATCTGTAATGTGAGGGCGAATCGTGAATAAACTTGTAGTCATTCCAAACCGCGTTTGTTGATGCATCACGGATCACCGCAGATGTATCGGCATTTTCTGTGACAAGCTCCCCCGCGATCTGCTTTTCGTAAATGCCGTTCGCCTCGCCAAACCGTCTCGTCAAAAGCAATTGGGCGGCTTCTCCGTAAATTCCGCTGTCAGCGACAAAACGGATATGCCGGTTCCACGGCGCCCCGCTGAACTTCGCGGAAAACTCAAACCCGAGACCTTTCACCCATTCGTGTTTCGCATCACAATCGATCAAGATCGTGTGCATGATCCTGATGGACGCGCTGCCCGCATAAAAAATGAATCTGATGATAAATGGAAGCCACTCGTTTCCGGAGCTTCCGCAGTGAACCCCCTCGGTCTTAATGACCGTCTTCACCGGTCCGTTTTGTTCGACTGCCGCACCCTTGATCACACCTTCAAATCGTTCAATACGATAAACTTTCTCTGATGGTGTGCCGCTCCTCCTTTCTTTAAAAGCCATGAGCCGGCCGGCGCCAAATGTTTCACCCGAAACCGAAATCGAACTGATCAATGGTGACCCCGTTTTGTTAAAGCGGCAGACAAGTAATCCCGTATTCACGGTGATCCCGTTTTCTGCCTCCGCCACTTGAAGAATCCTTTCAGGCGCCTTTTGTCCGCCTTTTTGCAGGACAAAACGGTCAGCGCACCGTCCCTCAAAAACCGCGGCATGCCCGGTCCACTTTACAGACCCGTCGGGCCAGTACGCCAGCGGCCGGCTTTGCAAAACCGGAGCGGAACCGCCCGGTGCAGCAATTGAAAGCTGTTCTTCCTTTTGCAGCACGCCTTTTTCCCATGGAACTCCCCATGTTACACCGCCTTTGGCAGCAGGAGGCGATTTCAGCCATTTTAGTTCAACATGTGTCATCAGAAGCGCTCCTCCTTTCATTTTGCATCGATCAGCCTGATTTTCCGCATCAGGCGGCCTTTCCGTCAATCATCCGTTTTTGCAGGGGCACTTGTTGACAGAAGACAACATTTTCTCCTTTTTTGCCGTCCCGTCTTTGTTTTGCCGCTGCAATGCCCGCAAAAAAAGCCACCGGCAATCGCCGATGACTTACATGTCAGGAAACAGGATGATGCGGTATTGATACGGTCCGATCGTCAGGCGTCCCGCTGCTTCCCTTTTATTCGCGATCAGGTCGACGGCGTCCTTATGAAGGGTAACTTCTCCCCCTTTGCCGTCCATATTGATCATCACCCAGACGATGCCGTCCGGTCCTGTCCGCGGGGCGACGATCGTGCCCGGCGTCACATCCGTTTTCATGGTGATGCCGGCTTCTTCGGCGTAATGGCTGATCAGCCTCTTCAGCATCACGTCTCCCGCTTCTCCAGCCGGCATTGAACCGAGCATGACGATTTTTCCTTTTCCCTGTTTATGCTCGGTGATAAAAGCCTTCCCTGAGGCGGGGCCTTGTTCGATGATGCCAAGCGCTTCGGATGGACGGGCTTCAAAAACGGCGCTCCAGAGGCTTAGCGGAGCCTTTACGCCAAAAGCGCTCCCCGCCGCTCGCCGTTCATCCATCGGAAACGTATAAAGCGTTTTGACGCCGGCGCATGTTTCTAAAGGCCCCAGCCCGCAGTCCGTATGGATCGTATGGTGTTTTGTCCTCCCGCCAGTCAAAGGGCCGGCTACCCAAATGCCGCCGTTTTCCGCGAATGCCGACGCTTTTTCGATCAATTCCTGCGGCATGTAATGAAGAAACGGGGTAAACAAGAGCTTATAGCCATCAAGTGCGCTTCCTTCGAAAATAACGTCCCTGTGGATGCCCAATGATACAAATCGTTCATAAAATCCGGTGATCAGCGACCTGTAATTGAGCCCTCGATGGGGCTCGGTTTTTAAAAATGCTTTCGCCCGGTCCGAGTAGACGACGGCAGCTTCAGCTTGAACGGGAACGGTCGAAAGCATGACAGGCTCAACCTCTTTTCTGGCACGCTCGACTTCAAGTACATTCGCATATCCCACGTCAGGTTCGCCCCATGCGCTGAGGACGGACCCGTGCGGCTGCTCTGATCCCGCTCTTTGCTGCCGCCACAGCCAATAGCAAAAAGCCGCGCCGCCCAAGGCGTAGGAAGATACGGCTTCAGCCTTCAAATAGCCGTCTTCATGAGGCGCTGCATAGCTTTCGATCGAAGCGCTGTAGGAAGGGCTTGTTTCCATAATCCAAAACGGCCGCCCTTTTTTGATGTTTCTCCATAAGTCACAGTTGAACAAAAAAGCTGCACTGTTTTCTTTGGAGGCGTACGTATCAAATGATGCAAAATCAAGATCGCTGAACAGCTCTTCATTGTTCACGCCGAACATGACGCTGCTGTTATGGGTGATCGGCGCATCTGAATAGCCTCTGATCACAGCCGCTTGTTCGCGGGCAAATTCGGCGATCTTTTCCATGGAAAACTGCTGATACATTGTCCTTAAAGAGGAATTATGCAAAAACGGCGTCGCGCCGGGCTGCGGAATTTGTTCAAAACGTTGGTACGTCTCGCTCCATACATCGGCTCCCCACGCTTCATTCAGCCTGTCAATCGACTGATATTTCTCCCTGAGCCATTTGTGCCACAGCGTTTTGCACGTCTGACACATGCATTCGCTGACATGGCATTTGAATTCATTGTCGAGCTGCCAGCCGGCAAGTCCAGGCAGCCTGCCGGTTTTTTGTGCGATCTGTTCGGTGATCAGCCTGGCCCGCTCCCTGAAATATGGATGGTTCGTACAGACATGCTGCCTTGAACCGTGGCCCATCGTTTCGCCTCTTTCGTTGACATACATCCTTTCGGGATGGCCATGGGTCAGCCAGACCGGCGGAGTCGCCGTCGGCGTGCACATCACGGTCTCAATCTGATGGGAGGCGAGCTTGCGAATCACATCGACAAAAAAGCCGATGTCATACTTCCCTTCTTCAGGCTCCATTTTCGACCAGGCAAACTCGCCGATCCTTACGACATTGATCCCCGCTTCTTTCATCTTTTTGATATCTTCTTCAAGAACGGCTTCATTCCATAATTCAGGATAGAAGCAGGCGCCGTGATACAGTTTTTTCATCCTCACACCGTCTCTTTAACGAGCGGCAGTCCGAGCTCTTCAATACCGGCTGAAACGAGTTTTGCCATTTCCCGGGCGCCTTTTTTTGTAAAATGAGTGTAGTCATTTATATTTTCCGAAATCATGAAATATTTAAAAATCTCACTATAGCCTTTTTCCGAAAAATGCTGAAGACTTCTACCCATCAGGTCTATTAACAGAACGTCTTCTTCGGCTGCGACTTGCTTCATGGCGATACAATAATCGGGGAAATCGTTTAAAAACACGCCATCCTTGTAATGAAGCCTTGCCACCGGGGTGATGAGAAGAGGTACGGCTTCTTTCTGGCGCGCCCCGTCGACATACATTTTTAAGTACTGTTTGTATGTCGTATACGGCTCTGTGTAGCGTTCGGGTTTGTCCTTTGACGAATCGTTGTGGCCCATTTGAACAAACAGCCAGTCGCCTTTTTTGATGACATCCAAAATCGAAGCAAGCCTTCCCTCTTCAACAAAGGTTTTTGAGCTTCTGCCTCCGATCGCCCGATTGATCACCTGAACATCTTCCGACACATAGAGCTGCAGAAATTCCCCCCACCCTCCTTGGGGTGAATCCGCTTTGTAGTTCTGCACAGTCGAATCTCCGGCCAAATATATAGTGGTTGACACGATCAGGACACTCCTTTTCACGATAAAATTTTTCAATTCTGTCCTCGGTTGTCAGCGGGTTTGCCGAACGTTTTTTAAGCAGATCCTGAAGTTTTTCTAAGCAGCGCTTTCGCGTTTTCGAGCGGCCATGATCGCCTCAAGCCTCAACGACACGGCGGGAAACTTAGCCCCTGAATTCCTGCAGCAGCTGTACACCATATCGGTATAGCGTGTTTCGTTTGCCTGATAACCCATATTTGTCACCTCATTCCGAATCGAATTGTAATCGCTTACTTCTCATTTTATGGGAACTCATGCTCGTGTACAATCATACTTTTTTGTTTTATCGTTTTGAAAAAGCGTCGGGAAAACCTGAAAGATTCGCCCGACGCCTCCGGTATCGCACCTATTTTTGCCGATATGTTACAAGTTTGTCTTTAGCGATGATTTCCCTGATCCGCTCTTTCGGATCACCTTCTGAAACACCGCCGTGATAGCAGATCACCCTGTCAATATCGTAATCTAAAAATTTTTCAAGAGACTTAATTGCCTGCTTCATATCGGGCGTCACCCGGGGAACGGGCGGCTGCAAAACGCCTTCTGAGGAAACGAGTGCATCGCCTGTGATTAACGTTTTGCTTTTCTTCAAATAAAGGCTGATGTGGCCGGCGGTATGGCCCGGTGTGGCGATCACCCGAATGCCGCCGCAAAACGGCAGTTCCATTCCGTCTTCCAGCTCCCGGTCGATTTTCGCTTTCGGCGGATGTTCTAAAATGGCCAACAAAGCTTGCGGCATTGCTTTTTTCGTTTCCTCATCCATATGCTTCGGATCTGTTTTCATGAGCGGACGCTCGCCCTCAATGTACGGCTTTTCCAGCTTGTGGGCATAGCTTTTTGCCCGCCCGCCTGCTTCTTGCAACAAATCGGGAAGATTGCCGATGTGATCGATATCCTGGTGCGTCAAAATCACCGCCTGAAGGCTGCTGATCGGGACGCCCGCCTTCTCTATCTCCCGCCTGATTTGTTCAAATTGTCCCGGCATGCCGGTGTCGATTAAAACGGACGCTTCCTCATCCCACACAAGCACGGGATTCAGCATCATCCGCTGTCCAAAAGCTTCTCCGCCTATTTCAAGCATTTCCAAACCGTCTGACATTCTCATCGATCATCCGCTCCTTACTAAAAGACTGGTATACAGGCTTGCTGTACATCAACAAGCATAATAACGGACGAACGATTTGTCAAATAAATAAATTATTATATCACTAATTTTATAGTTTGTCAATATTATTTTTAGAAAATATTCTATTCTTATATTGACACAGTATAAATATTCGGACGGGGCGGCTTTTTCATCCCTGTCCCTAAATAAAATCCGGGGTGCGGCGGCTGGTTGTAGGCGACATTTTGCCAGGCGATGCCTAAACGGTAGACGGGATCGTGCATGAGCGTATAAAAGCGGTGCTCAGTCAGTTCAGTCGTCGTATAAACCCCTCAAAGCACCGCTATTTGCCGTCCTGAAGATCACGTCTTCCCGCCAATCGCCGAAAATATTCGCTTGAAGAACCGGCGTGCCTTTCGTCCAATTGTTCGAAAGGCATTCTTTAGCAGTCAGGAGATTGATCAGTCTTCCGTTATGATAATCCCATTTATCGATTTTAGGAACGCCATCCGGCTCCTTCCAATCATGGTCCAGCAATTCGCGAAGCAGATCGCCGTCCCACCAGATCGCAAAGTTGGCAGAAACCGGAGCCGCATCGCTGATTTTTTCTCCCTTATTCGTGTAAAGGCCGTACGAATTCCCCCGATTCCCGGGAGGGTCGATCGCCCAGACGAGAGCGCCTTTATAACGTGGATCGATGTGCGCCGCCATTCCCCGGCCGACATCTGTATCACCGGGGACGCCCCACAGCACCTCCCCTGTCCCCGCATCGCGGAATGAAAGGCCGTACGGCAGGCCCGGATCTTCATGCACCTGAAACACTTCGAGGCCGGGCCGGTCGGGATCAAGGTCGCTGAGATGCATCGCATCGCCGTGCCCAAGCCCTGTCGTATAAAGGCCCGTGCCGTCGTGATCGACGGCCATCGCGCCGTAAATGATCTCATCCTTCCCGTCACCATCGACATCCGCGACGCTCAGGCTGTGATTCCCCTGTCCGGCATAACCGGCGTATCCGGGATTGTTGCTGTCAAACGTCCAAAGCTTCGAAAGCCCGCCGTCGCGGAAGTTGTAGGCGACAAGCACCGTTCTCGTGTAATACCCCCGCGCCATCACAAGGCTCGGCCGTTCTCCATCCAAATAGGCGATGCCTGCGAGAAAACGGTCCATGCGGTTGCCGTAACCGTCTCCCCAGTCTTCGAGCCTGCCGCGCGGCGGTTCGTAATCAACAGTCGCAAGTACCCGGCCCGTTTCCCCATGAAAAACAGACAAGTATTCAGGGCCTGTTAAAATTCTGCCTGTTTCATTCCGGTAATCGGCAGCTTTGTCGCCGATGACCCGTCCTGTCCCGTCAATCGTTCCATCAGCCGTTTTCATGGCGATTTCCGCTTTTCCGTCGCCGTCGAGGTCATAAACCATAAATTGGGTGTAATGAGCGCCGGCACGGATATTTTTGCCGAGGTTGATTCTCCATAGAAATGTTCCGTCCAGCTTATACGCGTCAATGAAGACTTCCCCGGTATAGCCGTCATGCGCATTATCCTTCGAATTGGACGGATCCCATTTAAGAACGATTTCGTATTCCCCGTCACCGTCGAGATCGCCGATCGAAGCATCATTGGCGCTGTAGGTATATGACACGCCGTCCGGAGTGACGCCGCCCGCCGGTTTCTTGAGCGGGATATCGAGAAAAGGCTTTTCCCAGACGGGCGCTTCTTTTGAGCGTTCGCACTCCTTCCCGCAGAGGACGGTTCCTACGCAATAGACGGATTCCAAAGAGCCGTTCTCATCGAGAAAATTGGTCGATGACGCAATGGGGCGGGAATTGATTTTTAGGCCGTTGCGATAGATGTTGAAAGCCGTTTCTTCAGGATCCGTTCCGAGCAGCCTCCAGCTTAAGAAAACGCCGTTTTCTGTATTTACGGCAATGAGCCCGCGGGTTAATGCCTCCATCTGCCTCGGTTTTTTCCCTGTTCTGTTTTGCTGAAAGCCTTCAGCCGTTACGCTTTCTTCCACACGTTTCACTCCCTTTCGTTTTTTTTAGCGATTGTTTAAAAGGATAAAGATTCAAATCGGCGACCTCCTCTGTCACGAGCCGTGCCAATTGAAAAAACATAACCGGGGAAACATTATCGAAGCTGACGCTTCATTCACGGTGTGTAAATATTCGGTTTCTGCTGGGCTGCCATCCCTTCACCCAAATAAAAACCGGTGTGCGGCGGCTGATTGTAGGCGACGTTCTGCCAGGCAATGCCGAGGCGGTAGACGGCATCATGCATCAGTGTATACATGCGGTGGCCCGTCACATTCGTCGTCGTATAAATCCTCAGTGCGCTGCTGTCATTCGTACGCCAGATCGCTTCTTCGCGCCAGTCCCAGAGAATATCGGCCGAAAGTGCAGGCGTCGCCTTCGTCCCATTGTTTGAAGAGGCACCGGCCGCTGTCAGCAAATTAACCGTTTGCGAACGTTCGTAATCCCATTTATCAATCCTGTTGCTGTCGAGGAGCTCCCGCTGAAGATCGCCGTCCCACCAGATGCCGAAGTTCGTCGAAGAAGGAAGGGTGCTCGAGATCTGTATGCCTTTTGCAGTGTACAGCCCGCCGTCCGCCCAAACTTCAGCTCCGGCATAGCGCGGATCGATGTCAGCCGCCATCCCGCGTCCGACATCCTTTCCGGCGTGGACGCCCCAGATCAGTTTTCCGGTTCCGGCATCCCGGAATGACAGGCCGTATGGCGATCTGCTGTTTTCGTGAACTTGAAACACTTCCATTCCGGCCCGCGTCGGATCAAGGTCGCCGGCGTGCATCGCATCACCGTGCCCCCATCCTGTCGAATACAGGCCTTTTCCGTCATGATCGACCGCCATCGCCCCGTACAAAATTTCATCTTTTCCATCGCCGTCCGCATCTGCGACACTCAGATTATGGTTGCCCTGTCCAGCGTAAGCCCCGTTTCCGGATGACTTGGAATCAAACGTCCACAGCTTCGAAAGCTTTCCTCCCCTCCAGTTATAAGCGACAAGCACTGTTCTCGTATAATAGCCGCGGGCCATGACAAGGCTCGGCCGTTCTCCGTCAAGATATGCGACACAGGCGAGAAAACGGTCGACCCTGTTTCCGTAGCTGTCTCCCCAATCCGCAACATTGCCGCGCGCCGGTTCATAGTTTACCGTGGTTAATTCTTTTCCTGTATCACCTTTGAAGATCGTCAAATATTCGGGCCCCGACAAAACCCGGCCTTCAGCGTTGCGATAGTCGGCGCCGGGGCTGCCGATCACCTTTCCGCTTCCGTCTTTCGTCCCGTCAGCCGTCTTCATGGCGATCTCCGCTTTTCCATCTCCGTCAAAATCGTAGACGAGAAACTGCGTATAATGGGCGCCGGCGCGGATATTTTTGCCCAGGTTGATCCTCCACAGCTTTGTACCGTCCAGCTTGTACGCATCGATCAATACCTCCCCTGTATAACCGTCCTGTGAATTGTCCTTCGAATTGGAGGGGTCCCATTTGAGCACGATTTCGTATTCTCCGTCACCGTCAAGATCGCCGACGCTCGCATCATTGGCGCTGTAGGTGAATGACACACCGTCAGGCGTTTGCCCGCCATCAGGCTTTTCCAGCGGGACCGATTTGTAATTTTGTCCCCAGACACCCGCCTTCTCAGAAGCCGGCTGCTCCTGGCCGTTTACCACGGCACGCACTTCATACGTTGAATTCGCGGTTCCCCCCGCATCGAGAAAATTTGTGCTGGATGAAATCGGAGAGCTGTTGAGTTTCTGTCCGTTTCGATATACATTAAACGAAACAGAGGACGGCTCCGTCCCGAGCAGCCGCCAGCTGACAAACACGCCGTTTTCCGTTTTAACCGCGACAAGCCCCCGCTTTAATGATTCCATTTGCCTCGCCTGTGCCGCCGGGGCCGCGTCCGCTTCTGTCTGTTGCGGCAAAGCCGAAACGAGCCCGATCGATAAAAGAGATGCGGCCGCAAGCAGCTTCCTCCACCTTTTCCTGCCTTTCCTCATAACATTCTCCCTTCGCTACATTGTTTGTAAGCGCTTACTTAAAAGGGATTCTATTACGGCTTGCATTTTTATTCAATCGCACTTTTTTGCAATCGGCAGGTGGCGGAGAAATGCTTTCCTAAATACTTTTTTGCCCGTTTGTCTATTTTTGCGATTCAGGCGATGACTCCGCCTTTATTTCCTCCAGCCGGAGAAAACACCGGTGAGCGTGAAACATCAAGACAAGAGCGAATAAGCTGCCTCCGTAAAACGGAATCAGACCCGGCACGACGATCAGCACATAGGCAACCAGTCCGCCCGTGGCAGCCATGGCGATCGTTGTCAACGGGCGAACGAGGCCGATCAGCACAGCTTGAGAAAAATAGCGGGTAAACGGCAATTGAAAATGTACGTATAACGGAAAAATGTACATGACGACCAGCCCGTACATCACGCCCGCAAGCAATGTCGCATAGCTGATCATGATCGAAAACAGATCGGGACGGCTTTGAAAAAAGTGATAGTTGACAAACAGCATGCATCCGGCCGCAGCCAGGATGAGGCCGAGTCCGTTTGTTTTGATGAATTCGCTTTTATACGCTTCAAAGAACGTTTTGAATATCGCGAGGTCTGTGCGTCCTCTCAGCCATTTGCGAACGACCGCGAACATAGCCGCCGTGCTTGGCGCCCAGCCCAGCACAATGCCGCCTCCTAATGTAAACAAAAGCCACAGCCCATTCAGCCAGGCGATTTTCGCCGCCGCTTCGCAAGATCTGTAAATCACGGCCATCGCGCCTTTTTCCCGCATGAATATCCACCTTCCCGTTAGCTTCATACCAATCGGCGCACTTCAAGATTGGCGTATGCCGCCACAAGCGGCGCCATTTGTCTGAAGCCGATTTTTCCTCCGCCATAGACAGGGCCAAACCTCCTGCCGTCATCCTTCCATTCGAGAATCGAAAGCCCGTTGATCGAAAAATGGACATATGCCCTGTCTTTGATGAGCTTCATCCGGTACGGAGGCATAGCATCGTCAGCCGGCGGAAGCGGGTCTGCCCCCTCCTTTACGAGATGAAAGCCCCTGCTTTTTCTGAGATTGCACGTTCTGAACGCTCTTTCATTATCGTGTTTGTGTCTGAAATAGGACAGGTGCAGCGCGTTGATGTCTCCTGAATGATACTCTGGATATCTTCCTGACCTCTTCGCAAGGCGCGGATCAAACAAATCTTCACCATGCAAGCCGCAAGCCGCGAAAAAGATCATGCACAGCCCTGGTTCTCTTACAGGATAGAAATCCCATTGAATCATAATTTCATCAGGAAATATCTCAGGACACCAATACACAAAATGCGCGTCATCTTCGTAACGCTCCGGGTCGAGTTCGTTTTCCATGTGCAGTCTGCCCTCCGGAAAGCTGATCTTTCCTCTCCCTTCCATGACCCAGCCGCGAACCTCTCCACCCGATGACAGGCTGTTTCGATAGATGACGTCTCCTTCCCTGGCGTTAGACATAGGAGCCCCTCCCTTCCGGCTGAACGTATGCAGATAAAGGAAGCCCAAGCTCCTTAATGCCTTCTGCGACAAGCCTAGCGATGCGGCGGGCTCCTTCTTCAGAAAAATGGGTATCATCTGCAATGCCGTCAGGATAATGCGGATGCCCGCCGGGCGGAAAGTGGACAAACAGCCGCTTCGATCTTTCGGGGCCAAGAGATTCGTAGAGCGTTTTTGTTTTTGACCATAAATCGATCAGCGGAACCTGGAGGTCGCCGGCGAGATCTATCATGGCTTTCGGAAAGTCGCCGAGGGTGTTGGTGATATTGCCGTTTTCATCAAAACGGCGGCGCTGAACCGAAGTGACAAAAACGGGTATCGCCCGTTTTTGCCGGGCAGTTTCCGCATAGCGGGTCAAATGGGTCTGATATGAGGTATAGGGGTCTGTTCCGTACGATTTTTGATCATTATGGCCGAACTGAATAAACAAATAATCCCCTTCCCGAAGACGTGCTGCGACGGCCTCCAGCCTGCCTTCTTCAATAAAACTGTTTGAACTCGCCCCGCCTTCTGCCAGATTGACGACTTTGATCTCCCTTGTGAAGCATAAAGGAAAAAGCTGGCCCCAGCCTGCCATCGGGGCTTCGTGCGGGGGACAGTCGGCAACTGTCGAATCCCCCGCTAAATAGACGGATACTTTTTGTTTTCCATACGTTTTTTCCATATGCACTCCCCTTTCACGACGATTCCTGATGAATCTGTCTGTATCGGCTCGGCGGAATCCCGACCTGCTTTTTAAAAATCCGGTTGAAATAGCTGTGTCTGTAGCCGACTTCCTCAGAAACGTCATGGATTTTTTTATTCGTCTCAAGCAGCAGCTTTTTCGCTTTTTCAATCCGCATCTTCGTCACATAGTCGATAAAATTAATTCCTGTTACTTGTTTGAATGCCTTGCTCAATGTATACGAATTCGTTCCCGCCAGATCGGCGCAGCTTTCAAGCGAGATGTCGTTCATGTAATTTTCGTGAATCATCGCCAGCACCCGTTCGACAAGCCGTTTTTGCTGCCTGTTTTTTCTTCCTTCAAGCTCTTTCAGGTACGGGCTGACAACGCGCTCCATCATCCAGGCGACGGCTCTGGACGGCTCCCTGATATCCGACAGCTCCCGAATCAAATGTTGCTGATTAAACAATTCATTAGGGTGAAGGCCGGAATGGAGAATCTCCTCCTGGATTTTCGCAAACAATTGAATCATTGCAGGCTGAATGCGGATTTCCGTCTTTCCCTTTTCAGACAACTCCTGGATAAAACGGGCGATCAAGTTTTCGGCCTTCACCTTCTCCTCAAGACGAATGGCTTGAATGACCTCCCGTTCCAAGGAGAACGGATAATAAGACTCGCCTGGAAGCATATCTTCCCGCCTGTTCAGGTCAATGATCTGGCTCGAATTTTCAAATTGCCTGTACCGTTTCCCTGCTTTCACCTCTTCATATTTGGCCGGAATGTCTTTCAGCACGGCAGCAGGCTTCGAGATCGTCGCGGTGACGTTCAGTCCGCAAAATGCGTGAACCGTCTCCGTCAGTTCGCGGACCAATTCGCAAATGCTTTTCCGAATATCCGCCTTCCGGCTTTGCATCAAAAGCAGCACAAGCGATAACGATCGTACTCCTGAAATATAGATGCGGCTGCACGTTTTTTCCGCAAGTTCGCCTGTGATATTGCCAAGCATAAAACCGGCGAGGCTTTCGTCCTTCTCTGAAAAAGAACTGCTTCCGTCGTACAGCCCTGTCAGCTGAATATCGGCGATGATAAACACCCCGTTTTCCACATTCCAGCCGCAGGCTTTCAAGCGCTTTTTCAAGCCTTCCTCTGATTCGCCTGCAAAGTGCCCGTGAAGCAGCCGCTGGATAAATCCGTTTGCCGCTTCAGATGTCTGTTTCATGACCTGGCTTCTCAGCCTTCCGCTCTCTTTCGACATGTCGTTCCAGCGTTTTTCGAGCCAATGAAATTCGTCGCGGTGAATCCTTTTTTTCTCTTCACCTGAGCAAAGCTGAATAAGCCTTGCAACAGGCGAGTAGATTTTGTTTGAGGCATACCACGTCAGCAATGCCGCCAGCACGATTCCCAGTGCACTGACCGATGCGACGAGTTTCGACAAAAACAATACAGGAGCCGTAATCGCCGACATCGGCGATGCGGAGACATAGGTCCATTTCTGGTCGAGCCGGGCCATTTGTCCGTAAGACACGGAATATGTCCCATCCTTCCACTTCATGACAAATGAACCTTGTTTGCGCGTCTCCCGTTCGACCCGTTCTTTTAAAACGCTTTCAAATGTGCGTTCACCGCTCTCCTTTTGCTGCTTTCGGTTGAAAAGCAGAGCCGTTCCCTCTGAATAAGGCGAAAGGCTTTCAAGCAGATGCTTCATTTCCTTTCTGTCAAGCGTAACAATCAGGGCGCCGAACGGTTTTGAGATCCCTCCGGGAATTTTGTGGATGAGGGTCATGCCTGAAGAGCTGTTGCCCTGTTCTTTCCAATAGACATTTTGACTCCCTGTCAGCAGCGAATCGTAAACTTTTAACGCTTTTTTGTCGGTAATTCCGCTGTATTCCGGACTTAACAAGAGCGGCTCTGCGTCTTCAATGAACAACTCGACCCGCTCGATCAGCGGATTTTGATCCTGAAGCAAAAACAGCGATTTTGACAGCCGGTATGTCGTTTGAAAGTCTTTTTGCAAATCGGCGCGGGCCAGGCCGTTCATCAGCCGCGTATCATAGGCGAGCTGGGAAAGCATGATCTCAAGGCCTTCAAGCTTGTCATCGATCTGGCTGATCTGCCGTTCGACCTGGCTTTCATGCAGATGCTGAAGCTCCTTTTCAATCTTCGCCGCCGAGAAAAAATAGATGCCTGCTCCCGTCAGCAGGCCGGGAATGCACGCAATCAGCAATATCAATACAAAGCTCTTTTTAAAATAGGTTCCCTTTCGCCGTGAAACATGTCTTTGATGCAGCTTTTTCATCCCCATCCCCCCACTGCGATCTAAAACAGAATGTTTCTTTATTGAAATACGCGCGATTTGGAACGGACGACATCGGCCAAAAAGGTCAGCACAAGCCCCTGGCCCCAGCCTTGAATCCGTTTAAACGGAACATCTTTATAGCCCCCGGCATCGGGCATCACCGCGGTTCCGGCGGAAACGCGCTCGACCCTGCCGTCTTCGCGGACTGCTTCTGTAATTGCGGTCAAGGATTTTTGAATGTATTTGTGATATAAAGACCCCTTTGCAAGAAGACCTGCAGCAATTCCCGCCGAACCTGAGACCTCAAGATAAGAATCGGGGTCTGTCAGCACCGTATGCCACAATCCGGAAGAATGCTGGAGCCTCGCGAGCGCGCTCAACAGATCCCTGAGCGAACCGTCAATGATCATATAAGACGGGTGTGTCACATCAATCAGCGGCAGCGCCTTGGCCATCGTCAGCGCGGCCCAGCCGTTTCCCCTCGCCCAAAACACCCCTGACAGATTGTGTTTTGCCTGATGATCCCACGCGTGATAATACAAGTTCGTGTCCATATCCTGCAAAAATTCTTCATGGCCGTGAAACTGTCTGAGACCGTCTTCGAAATAGTCATCATTCCCCGCAAGCCTTCCGATTCTAAGCAAAAACAGCCCGGCCATCATCATCGTATCGACCCATGCCTGTTCAGGAAACACATGTTTTTCCGAGTTAACGGTGTGCTGCAGAATGCCGTCGGCAAACCTTGGTGCTTCATGAAGAACGTAATCGGCCATCTGCTTTGCGGTATCAAGATAGCGGTCATCACCGGTTGCTTCATATAAGGACAAAAGCGTGTGCCCGATTGAGACGCCGTTGACCGAAAGCTTCGGCAGGCCGTCTTCAAGCCTTTCATCGATCCATTCTTTCAGAAGGCGAAGATATTCTTCATTTTTCGTGGCTTCATACGCTTCAGCCACGCCGTAAAACGCAACACCTCCGGGCCAGTCCCATTCAAAATCCATTTCGAACGTCCGCTTGACGATTCGATCGATAATTTCATACAGCTTTTCTTCATCAAAAACGAGCTTCGGCATACATATCTCTCCCCTTTTTTATTTTAATCCGCTCATGCTGATCCCTTGAACGATCGATTTTTGGAACAGAAAAAACACGAGAATGACGGGCAAAAGCGAGACGACCGACATCGCAAACATCGCTCCCCAGTTCGACGCCGTTTCCGTGTCTAAAAACAGCTTCAGCGCCAGCGAAACAGGATAAAGCTCCGGTTTGTTCAAATAAAGGACCGGATTGATCAGCTCCTCCCACTTCCAATAAAATGAAAAAATCGCAGATGTCGAAAGCGCCGGGGCGATCAGCGGCAGAATCACCCTGAAAAAGATCACGAAACGGCTGCAGCCGTCGATTCTTGCCGCTTCGTCGAGTTCAACGGGAATCGTTCTGATAAACTGGATCATCAAAAAGATGAAAAACGCGTGCCCGAAAAACTGAGGAATGACGATCGGTTTGAATGAATTGAGCCAATCAAGCTTCGCAAAGATGATGTACTGCGGAATCATCAGCACTTCGTGGGGCAGCATCATCGTCACCATCATGCAGGCAAACCAAAACGCCTTTCCCTTAAACGGAATGCGCGCGAATCCATAAGCGATGACCGCAGAAGAAGAAACGGCACCGATTGTCGATAATCCGACGATGATCAGCGAATTTTTGATAAATGTAATAAACGGCTGTCCGGCGATCCCTTTCCACCCTTCTGCATAATTGGAAATCACAAACGGATCGGGGATCAGAGAATGCGATGTCGCGAAAATGCTCGCGCTTTCTTTAAACGAGCTGACCAAAAGCCAAATAACCGGATACAGCAAAATAAGGGCAAGGCCTCCCGTCAGAATATGAAAGACGATCCGGCCCGTTCTTCCCTTCCCGGCCGGAAGCAGAATAGCCTCTCTTGCCATTTCCTTTGCCGGCTCCATCCATCATCCCTCCTTTGATTCGTAATGCACCCACAGCGAAGATGTTTTAAATAAAATGAAAGTCACAAGCCCGATCAGAATGAGCATTACCCATGCCATTGCAGAGGCATAGCCCATTTGGAAAAAGTTGAAGGCCCGCTGGAACAAATACAGGGAATAAAGCAGCGTCCCGTCAAGCGGGCCGCCTTCGCCCTTCGAAATGATGTAGGCCGGCGTAAAAGTCATGAACGCGGAAATCGTCTGCATGACGAGATTGAAAAAAATGATCGGGCTGAGCAGCGGCAGCGTAATCAGGAAAAACCGCTGTATTCTGTTTGCGCCATCGACGCTTGCCGCCTCCTGATACATCGGCGGAATATTTTTCAGACCCGCAAGAAAAATCAGCATCGATGAACCGAACTGCCACACCGACAAAAGGATCAACGTCCACAAAGCACTCGTCGGGTCCTGGTACCAAAGGATCTTCTTATCTATTCCGATAAAAAACAAAAGCGCATTGATCACACCGTCGTTGCCAAACACGTTGCGCCACATAATCGCGACAGCCACGCTTCCGCCGATGATCGAGGGGAGGTAAAAGAGCGTCCGGTAAATCCCCACTCCCTTTTCCGCCCTGTTTAAGATCACCGCGATGAAAAGCGCAAATGCCAGCCGCAGCGGCACGCCCGCGAGCACGTACGTAAACGTCACTTTCAGGGAGCCCCAGTATTTCTCATCATCCGTCAGCATCGTTTTGTAATTGTCCAAGCCGACCCACTTGGGCGTCGTGAACAGGTCGTAGCTCGTGAACGACAGAAACAGTGATGCGCCCATCGGAATCACGGTAAAGCAGAGAAATCCGATGATAAACGGAGAAATAAAGGCATAGCCCGCAAGGTTGTCTTTCCATTTCTTCACAGTTGCATCCTCCTAAACGATAAGGCTTACTTCGCTTGATTTCGTTTCAGTATCTCGTCCGCTTCTTTTCTGAACTTCGCGGCGCCCTGTTCCGGCGTGATTTTATTAAATAAAATCTGATCTGACGTATCTTTGAGCAGCTTGATCACCTCTGCGCTGCCGACAGGCTCCGGCGGGTCGCCTTCTCCGTTTTCTCCTCTTCATTCAATTTCGCTTTGACAGATTCAGCCGCTTTTGCCGATACCGGAACCCCACGCTCACCCTTCATGAGGGCGTTCGCTTTTTCACTGTTAACGAAAAAGTCGATAAATTTGGCGGCTTCTTTTTTATGTTCAGAGCTTTTCGGAATCGAAAAGAGCATGCTCGGGCGCAGAAACAGGGCTTTTTCGTCCGACTGTCCGGGAGGCAGCTTGAGAGACAGGGACGCATCCGTGAGCTGGGCAAACGCCGAATACTGATTGGAATAGTTCCAGGTCGCCGCTGTCCGCCCTTTTACGATAAAGTCGTCTTCCATTCCTTTCACTTGCGCGCCTTCGTCAGGCGTCGGAGAAGCCTGGGCATTGACAAGTTCCACCTGCCGCTTGAAATAATCGACAAACAGCTTGTCATCGGCGTAGGCAAGGCCTGTCCCGTCTTTTTTATAAAAGCGTTCACCCTTCGTCCTGAGGTAATAAGGGAAAAAGACGTCCGGCGGGTTCATGCCGTTTGATCCGTATTGGCCTGTCTCTTCCCGGACCTTGAGCGCGAACTTTTCATATTCGTCCCATGTCCAATTGCGATCATCGATTGTGATGCCGGCTTTTTTGAGAAGATCATCGTTTGTAATCACCGACAGAACGTTGACGCCAAGCGTAAAACCGTACAGTTTGCCGTCGATCTTCCCGCCTTCTGTAACCTTTTCATCGATTGAATCCGTCTTGATCGTCCCGTCTTTTACATAAGGCGTAAGGTCTTCAAGCTGTCCCTTTTCCCCGTACTGTGATAAATACGCGGAATCCATCTGAATCACATCGGGAAGCTGGTTTGCGGCGGACATCGGCGCAAGCTTTTTCCAGTAGTCGTCCCAATTGGCGAACTCCGCTTCAATGTTGACATTCGGATGCTCCTTTTCATACATCTCAATGATTTTCGTCGTATAGTCATGCCGCGGCTGTCCGCCCCACCAGGCGACCCTGAGCGTAATCGATTGTTTGCCGCCGCCTGAAGTCTCTTCACTGTTGGAGCTGCATCCCCAGAGGCCGAACAACAGCATTGCGCATACTACAAATTGTACAATTCTCCTCATCAACATCCCCCTCTTTTTGTAAGTGCTTACATTTATTTTAATGACAAGTCTCCTCCTCCAAACACTCAAAAAACAGAGAAGAATGTTAAAAAAACAGAGAAATCGGCAAAAAAGCCGCCGGCTTTGCCGACAGCTTTCGTCACGATTTTTCTTTCCGGTATTCGGACGGCGTATAGCCGGTATATTTCTTAAAGACGAGACTGAAATATTTTGGATTGTCGCCAAATCCCGATTCCTCGGCCAGGCTGCTGATCGTGATGCCGTTTTTTTGCTTCATCATGGCGATCGCTTTTTCGATCCGTACTTTTGTGACATAGCTCGAAAACTTCTCGCCCGTGTCCTGTTTAAACAGCTTGCCGAGATAGTCCGGATTCATGTACAACACGTTTCGGGCCGCCCATTTTAATGAGAGCTTCGGGTTTGCGGCTTCTCTTTGAATCAGATCGAGCATTTTTCGGACCAAAACCGATGGCTGACAAGAAGCCGTGATCAACTGTTTGGCGAGTCGGCCGCGCGCCTTTTCGTATAATGAGGCGGCATCCCCGATTTCCCCTCTCCCGCTTACGGCTGCCGCCGGCACGGCATGAAATTGCTTTTCGGTCTGCTTTTTCACACGATCGATTTTTTCCGCGATCAGCTCCGAAGGTTCGGCCGCGAACACGACCGCATCGTTCATACGGACGGATGCGATGACCGAGGACCCGAGGATGCCCGCTGCGAGCTTTTGCAGTGCGGACAGACGCCCGGTATCTTCAAGGGCAAACAGAATCAGCTCGATCGTCTGTCTCTCGGGAAAAAAGCGCAAATACCCTTCGGCAGCCTTTTTGCCGCCTTTGATCAGCTCTTGTAAAGCGTGTTTGCGGATGTGGGGGCGGACAAGCTCCAAATCCGATTTCACCCGTTCCGCAGACTCTTCTTTTTTTAATTCGCTGATCACGCTCGCAAGCGATGCCGTGATGTGGCTTTCATTGCACGGCTTGAGCAAATAATGCCTCACCCCGTATGCCATCGCTTTTTTTGCGTATTCAAACTGGCCGAATCCGGTCAGCAAAATGAACCTTATCGACGGATGGTCGCGGGACACCTTCTCGATCAATTCAAGCCCTCCCATTCCCGGCATTTTAATATCACTGATCACAATATGCGGACGTTCACGCAGGATGAGCTGGTAGGCTTCCATCCCGTTTTGCACCGCGCCGACCAAAGACGCGCCGAATGAATGCCATTGAATCATGCTTGAGATCCCTTCGAGAATGATACGTTCATCGTCTGCAAGCAGAACTTTATACATCATCACACCCCGCTTCGAAACGGTATTTTGATCGTAATCTTTGTTCCCTTACTTTTTTCGCTTGAAATGTTCAAACCGTAATCTTCGCCGAACATCAGCTTGATCCGCTCATCGATATTTTGCAGCCCGATGCCTTTGCCCCTTGTTTGCACGAGCCCATCGTTTGCCTGTTCCAAAAAATTCTCGTCCATGCCTGGTCCGTTGTCTTTCACGGTCAAGTATACGAAGCCGTCCTTTGCGAAAGCCTTGATGGCGATGCGGCAAGGCTCGATGACAGGCTCAAGGCAATACGTAATCGCATTTTCAGCCAGAGGCTGGAGAATCAGCTTCGGGACGAGGCACGATTTGACAAGGGGATCGACATCCACTTCAAACACCAGCCGTTCCTCAAAACGGAACTGCTGGATCGTGAAGTAGTGAAGGACGATGTCCGCCTCCTCCTCAATCGTTAAGACATCTGTTTTCATATTGACCGCAATGCGCAGCAAAAAGCCGAGAGATTCGGTCATCTTTGAAATTTTCGGCTGCCCGTTCCTCTTGGCCAGCCAGTTGATCGACTCCAGCGTATTGTATAAAAAGTGGGGATTGATCTGCGCCTGAAGGGCTTTGAATTCCGTTTCCTTAATCATCAGCTGCTTTTCGTAATTTTCTGCGATCAATTCGTTGATCCGTTCTACCATCGTGATAAACGTCCGGTTCAGCACGCTGACTTCGTCATGGCGTTCAGGCGGCGGCTTTAAGAGCGGCTGTGTTTTAAAATCGCCGTTTTGCACATGCTTCATCGCGGTGACCAGCTTTTCGATCGGACTTGTCAAGCCTCTGGCGATTTTTCTGCCGAACAGGACGGCTGTCAAAAAGAAGAGAATGAAAAGGGAGATGAGTATCGCTTTCATCGCAGAAATTTTGGAAAACATCGCATCAAAGGGAATCAGGCTCCAGTACGTCCAATTTTCATACGGTGATGTGACATACGACATAAAAAAGCGGCGGCCGTTATTCTTCACGATTGTATATCCGTTTTGATCACGGGAAGTTAACCGGGGCGGGTCGATTTTTTGTAAAGGGCTGTCCGAAAAAAAGGTGTGCCGTCCTTCCGACATGGCAACCTTTCCTGCGCCTTCCCCCCAATCCTTCGGGAGATCGGCGACAATGCCTTTTAAGTCGGCCACGATCAATACGATTCCCAGATGGTTAAAATTCAGCTGTTTGTACGAGCGGATTTCCCTGGCCGATAAAAGTTCGCCGTTTGCGCCGGGCTTTGTCACCCATACGTTTCCCCCTTTCCGGCGGGCCGCTTGCTTTGTCAATCCGCTGATTTGCCGTTTTAGCGCTTCAGAGGAGTTTGCCCCGGCCGAGTATTCCGTTCCAAATGCGTCGACTAAATGGATCGACTTGATGTACCGCTTTGATCCCGTATATTCGGCAAGCTGATCCCAAATCTCCCGTTTGATCCGGTAGCGGCCGTATTTGTTCTGGTCATGTCCCGCTTTTAAGAGGTTCGTTTGAATGTTTTGATCTGTCGCGATTTGATATGACACGTCTTCGATCTTTTTCAGCTCATCTTCAATGCTCTTTGACGACATCATCAAAACTTGCGACGATTTCCGGTAAATTTGCTGATCATACATATGGAAAGCGTACTGAACGCCGCTCAACATCAAAATCAGCGAAATCGCCATGATGAAGGAAATGAGAATAAACAACTGATCTTTAATTTTCAAATGCTGCAACCGGTTCACTGGCCTTTAGCACCTTCATTCGCGCATGAACGTCTCATGGCGGACGTCAAGCGCGCGGAAAGCGCGAAACGCCAGTTTTGTCAATACGAGGCTTAAAGCGCTGCCGCTGAAAAATAAGAGAAATGTGACATGAAATAAGCTGAGCAGCACGAAGCCGATCGCGCTTACGATCATCAAAAAAGAGACGAGCGGGCGGGCAAAACCGATCATGAAGCTGTATTTCAGCGCTTCGATCTGGTTCATCTCATAGTGGACATAGATCGGGAAAATGTAGGAGAGGATGATGGCATATATGATAAAAAGGCTGATGAATAAGCTTATAACGGCAGGCTGATCGCGAAAATAGACGGCGGCGATTCGAAAATCGACGTACAATAAAAGAGCGGTAAGGGACAGGATCAGACCGAGTATGACCGATCTCCCCCACCCTTTTTTAAATTCTGTATAAAACGTCTGAAAAACGGGGATATCCGTATTGCCTATCGCCCATTTTCTCGTCACGGCAAACATGGCGCAAGTCGCCGGAGCAAGCCCGAATACGAGCAATCCCGCCGCTGAAAAACCGATCCACAGCATATTCAGAAGCGCAAGCCTCATCACCCACTCAGAAAAGCGGTAAAATCCGTTCGACAACACGTGAATCATAATAACCCTCCCCTTTTACAGAAAACGCTTACATTTTGTGGAACAGAGTCTGATTTTGTATATTTCGCTTCCTGTTTGATAAATCCTTCTTTCTGAATGCCGAAAAATGGGAGCTAAAAGCTCCCATCACCCGTTTTTACGATGAACAAAAGACTTTCAGCTGCTTAGGCCGGACGTACAAATCCTCGCCTACTTTGATTTGCAGCTTCAAAAAATCATCTTTCGTTAATTCGATTTCAATGATATCCCCTGTATCGGTTCTCCTCAGCTCAAGCTGAACCGTCGACCCGATTGCGCGGATGTGTTCTGCCGTACAATGAATTCCGCTGTCATGGTCCGGCGTTTTTTCGACAATAAAGTGGTGCGGCCTGGCAAACCCGATACCATTGGCAGCAGTCTTTACGGTTTTCACATCTCCCGGCAACTCAAACTTGAAATTCCCGTCGTAAATATATCCGCTGTCAAGCCGGCCTTTGAATTGGTTGACCGTACCGAGAAAATCGTACACGAACGGGTTCTCCGGCATTTCATACACGGCCTCAGGCGTGCCGACCTGCTCGATCCTTCCGTTGTTCATAATCACGACGCGGTCTGAGATGTCAAGCGCTTCCTCCTGATCATGTGTGACAAAAACGCTCGTAATATGAAACTCGTCGTGCACTTTTCTGAGCCAGCGGCGCAGTTCTTTTCTCACCTTTGCATCAAGGGCGCCGAACGGTTCATCAAGAAGGAGCACCTGGGGATTGACGGCAAGGGCGCGGGCGAGAGCCACCCTTTGCCTCTGTCCGCCTGAAAGCTGGGAAGGATACCGTTCGCCAAATTCTTTCAGCCTGACGATGTTCAGCAGCTCATCGACCTTTTGCTTGATTTCTTTTTTCGAAAGCCTTTCTTTCCGTGGACGAACTTTCAATCCATAGGCCACATTTTCAAAAACGGTCATATTGCGAAAAAGGGCGTAATGCTGAAATACAAAGCCGACATTGCGGTTTTTCACATGTACGTTTGTCTGATCAGCCCCTTCAAACAAAATGTTTCCCCGATCAGCTTGTTCAAGCCCGGCGATGATCCTGAGCAGCGTCGTTTTACCCGATCCGGACGGCCCTAACAAGGAGATCAGCTCCCCTTTTTTGATTTCAAGATTGATATCTTTTAACACATGAAATTCACCATACGATTTGGAAACATTTTTGATTGATATACCCATTGTTACCTAAGCTCCTTTTCCTGCCGTTTTTGTCTTTTTTTCGAGTATGTTCTTCAGCACCAGCGTAATTAATGCCAGGATGGACATTAGTGAAGCGACGGCAAACGCGGCTGAAAATTGGTATTCGTTATATAAAATTTCGATGTGCAGAGGCATGGTATTCGTCTCGCCTCTAATATGACCGGAAACAACGGAGACGGCGCCAAATTCGCCGATCGCTCTCGCCCCGCATAAAATCACGCCGTATAAGAGGGCCCATTTGATGTTCGGCAATGTGATATACCAAAAGGTTTTCCAGCCCCCCGCCCCGAGGGTCAGCGATGCCTCCTCCTCAGCCGATCCCTGGCTTTGCATGAAAGGGATCAGTTCGCGCGCGACAAACGGAAGCGTCACGAACAATGTCGCCAACACGATTCCAGGCAGGGCATAGACAATTTTGATACCGTGGTCCATCAGCCACGGACCGAACAGCCCTGTTGTGCCAAACAGAAGAACGAAAACAAGGCCGGCGATCACGGGCGACACCGCAAAAGGCAAATCGAGCAATGTGACAAGAATGTTTTTCCCTTTAAAGTCGTATTTTGTGACAAGCCAGGCGGCTGCGATGCCGAATACGGCAGAAAGCGGCACCGTTATCGCCAGCACAAGCAGCGTCAACCTGATGGCCGCCAAAGCGCCCGGATCTGAAATCGATGCGAAATACACATCCGCTCCTTTTTCAAAAGCCTTAATAAAAATGGCGGCAAGAGGCATAAGCAAAAAGACGGATAAAAACAGATAGACGATGGCGATCGAGAACGTCCGCATCGTTTTCGCACCTGAAGATGGACTCGTTTGACTTGCGTTTTGCATGTGCGTCTGTGCGTTCAATTTTGTCAACTCCTTACCCACCGCTTTGATACACGCCATTGAAACAGATTGATCATCAACAATAAAAAGAACGAAATCATCAGCATCACACAGGCAACAGCCGTTGCCCCGCTGTAATCGTATTGCTCAAGTTTTGTCATGATAATCAGCGGCGCAATTTCCGTTTTGTACGGAATATTGCCGGCGATAAAAACGACTGAGCCATATTCGCCGAGGGACCTGGCAAACGCCAGAGAAAACCCCGTGATTACAGAAGGCAGCAGCTGGGGAAAAATCACCTTCCAAAAGGTCTGCGGCGGAGCCGCCCCGAGAATGGCCGATGCTTCCTCGATTTCTTTCTCGATGTTCTCGATCACCGGCTGCACCGTCCTCACGATAAAAGGAAGGCCGATAAACACCAGGGCGATGATGATGCCAAGCGGCGTAAAAGCGACTTTCATGTGCAAAAATTGTCCGATCCATCCGTTTGGCGAGTAGAGCGATGTGAGCGCAATCCCCGCGACCGCGGTCGGCAGTGCAAACGGAAGGTCGACAAGCCCGTCAAGCAGCTTTTTTCCGGGAAAGGTATAGCGGGTCAGCACCCAGGCGATTAACAGGCCGAATACGGCATTGACAAGGGCGGCCGCCAAAGCTGTCAAAACCGTAAGCCGGATCGAGGCGAGAACTCTCGGTTCGGCGACCGCCTGCCAAAAATCGAGAAATCCCATTGAGGCTGTTTTCATAAATACCATCGTTAACGGAATCAGGACGATGATGCCAAGATAGGCCATCGTAATGCCCAAGCTGATTCCAAAACCGGGAAATATGTTTTTTCTTCTTGTCATTGGTGCACCTGCTGTTTTGATTGTGAACACCTCCAGCTTGCGTTACTTTTGATACAATTGATCAAACAAACCTCCGTCGTTAAAATGCGTTTCCTGGGCTTTTTTCCACCCGCCAAAGCCGTCATTTACGTTGACCAGCTCAACGTGCGGAAACTGCGTTTGATATTTTTGAAGCACTTTTTTATCCCGCGGCCGGTAGTAATGTTTGGCGGCAATCTCTTGGCCTTTTTCGGAATATAAATATTCCAGGTATGCTTTCGCTGCTTTTTCAGTCCCTTTCCGTTTTGCAACCTTATCAACAACCGCAACTGGCGGCTCCGCCAATATGCTGATCGAAGGGTAGACGATCTCAAACTTATCTTTTCCAAGCTCATGCAACGTGAGATAGGCCTCATTTTCCCAGGCGATCAGCACATCGCCCAAACCCCTTTCAACAAATGTCGTCGTCGCTCCGCGGGCTCCCGAATCCAACACCTCGACATGGCCGTACAACTCTTTCATATACGACTCTATTTTTTTCTCGTCTCCGCTGTAGACCTTATCAGCATATGCCCATGCGGCGAGGTAGTTCCACCTCGCGCCCCCCGATGTTTTCGGATTCGGGGTGATGACTGATACACCGTCCTTGACCAGATCATCCCAGTCTTTAATCTGTTTTGGATTGCCTTTTTTCACAAGAAAAACAATCGTTGATGTATAAGGGGTTGAGTTGTCGGGAAGCTCTTTTTGCCAATTTTTTGACAGAAGTCCTTTGTCCGCGATGCTGTCAATGTCATAAGCGAGAGCCAACGTGGCCACATCGGCTTCCAATCCGTCGATAATCGAGCGCCCCTGTTTGCCCGATCCCCCGTGTGACTGCTTGATGGTCACGTCTTGGCCGCTCTTTTCTTTCCAATACTCTTTAAAGGCCTGATTATATTCCTGATAAAGCTCCCTCGTCGGATCATACGAAACATTCAAAAGCTCGACAGAACCCGAATCGGAAGACTGGGTATTTTCACTTGAGCAGCCCGCTCCGATCAGTGTAAAAACGATGAACAGTATAGAAATATTGAACAGTTTCATAAATTGCCCTCCTTTAAATGTTATTTTTATATGTTGATATAGGCGTTTTCGCTACTCTTCTTTTCCGAAATGCGAACCCCGGCTCCCCCCTTTAGCGTTCCCGATCAATAAAAAAAGCCCCTGACATGAAAACACGTCAAGGGCCTTCGGCTGTCCGATCGGCATCTTTTAGCTCAAATTTATATTCATCATATTCAAAGTATTCCTACAAGTCAACTATGTTTTGGGAGAAATCTTTCAAAATCAAAAAGGTTTGACCCGCGGATGAACCGGATCAAACCTTCTGACATCCTATTTTTTAGCTTTTGCAGACTTTTTAATATTGACGCCGACCGCTGTCCCGTTTCGGCTCGAATCGGCGACACCCAGGAAGGATTTGTGCTCCCGGTCAATGAAAATGCTCTGCACGTTCCCGATGTCTACGGGACTCTTCCCAAACTCATGGCCGAACGCATTGAGCTTCAGCCTGACATCCTCAGGCATCCCTTCTTCATAGCGGTATGAAGAGAGACTGTTCGTGTAAATTCGGGGTTCTTCAATCGCATCCTCGAGGCTCATCCCGTATTCAAAATAATTGAGGATCGTCTGGAATACCGAGGCGATGATCGTCGTTCCGCCAGGCGAACCGACGGTAAGCACAGGCTTGTCGTCTTTAAACACAATCGTCGGCGTCATGCTGGAAAGCGGCCGTTTATTCGGCTGCACTTCATTGGCTCCGCCCGGAACCGCATCAAAGTCCGTCAGCTCGTTGTTTAAGAACAATCCGTATCCCGGTACCATAATCCCCGTTCCGAAGAGCTGTTCAATCGTCGTCGTATAAGAGACGACATTGCCCCATTGATCTGTTACGGTAAAGTGTGTCGTTTCCCCGATCGTTTTATCGTCAGGCTGCTTCACGATCGAATAGTTCGGCTCGCCTGATTCGTATTTCCACGGATCGCCCTCTTTCGCGTCACGGTTTACCGAGTCGAGGCTGATCAGCTTCTGCCGCTCCTTAATATAATCGTCATTCAAAAGCCCTTTCAGTGGCACATTGACAAACTCGGGATCTCCGGCGTATGCCGCTCTGTCGGCATATGACAGGTGCATCGTTTCAGCCAGCAGATGATATTTTTCGAATGACTTCGGATCGTACTGGGACACATGAAAATCGTCGATCAGCTTCAGCATTTGCAGCATGAAAACTCCGCCTGAGCTCGGAGGAGGCATGCTCGCAATATCATAGCCGTGATATTCTCCCCAGATCGGCTTGTCGGTCGTCACCTCATAGCGCGACAGATCGTCCGGCGTCATCGAACCCCCGAAATCCTGAACGACCCCTGCGAGCGCTTCGCCGATCTTTCCTTGATAAAACGCTTTTGACCCTTCTTTTTTAATCAACGTAAACGTTTTCGCCAAATCTTTTTGAACGAGAATGTCTCCCTCTTTCAGCGGTTTTCCGTCAGGAAGAAAAATTTCTTTCGCTGCCGTTTTGCTCAGCTTGTCCTGATATTCATCAATCGCGTCAGCCAGTACCGAATCGATTGGAAACCCGTCTTCGGCAAGCTTGATCGAAGGATTGATGAGGTCCTTCATCTTTTTTGTGCCCCACTTTTTATGCGCCGCTTCAAGCCCCTTCAGCGTACCCGGCACACCGACTGCATTTCCGTGCGTCGACCTTTGTGAAAAAGGGATGACTTTTCCGTCTTCGTCCAAAAACATATCCGGAGTAGCGCCAGCGGGAGCCCGCTCACGGCTGTTGATGATCGAGGTTTCCTTCGTTTTGCCGTCGTATACCATCATAAAACCGCCGCCTCCGAGTCCCGACATCATCGGCTCTGTGACGTTTAGGGCATATTGAATCGCAATCGCCGCATCAATCGCATTTCCGCCTTTTTTCAAAACATCGGCACCGATTTTTGACGCCAGCGGATGGGCCGTCGCGACCATTCCGTCTGTTCCGACGGCAACTTTTTCCCCTTCATCTCTTACACCTTCTGCTTTTGAAACTGGACTGAAAAAGCAACCAACCGTTAAGCAAAAGACAAAAACAATTAAAGCAAAACGTCTCATCAGCTCACTCCCTTTCCAGTTTGTTACCACTATAAAAGAAATCGAGCTTAAAATAAAGAAAAATCACAATTTTCAATATTTTTTGAATCTAATTTCCCGGTTTTTTTATCATCATTCTTTAGGCATAATCAAATAAAAGGACAAACAGACTAGTTCATAACGAAACACATCGTATTTGTCAAAAAATAGACACACTTGAAAATTGATTGTTTTTTTCGACTGCACCTGTTTTTTTTCGACAAAAAGTTATATAATATTTTGATGTGTGCATTGTCTCATTTAAACATTGGAGGGTTACAAATGTTAAAAAGAAAAAAAGACAAGTTTTCTGTGCTTTTGACGGAAATTGCAAAAAATTTAGACGAAACTGCCGAGTACTTTGTTAACTATAAAGTGACGAATCAAACGACCCTTAAAGAATTCGCGGATACCTTAAAAGAGTATGAGACAAAAGGTGATAACTATGTACATACGATGATTAAGGAACTGAATAAGGCTTTTATCACGCCTATTGAGCGCGAAGACATCCTTCAGCTGACGAACAGCCTTGACGATGTGCTCGACGGTATCGAACATTTCTCCGCGATGATGGAAATCTTTTCGATTACGTCTTCTGATGAACACATCGATAAATTCAGCGGCTATATCAGAGAATGTGCAAAAGAAATCCTGATCACGATCGAATTGATGGCTGACAACCGCCTCAAAGAAATTCAGCCGCATGCCATCAAAATTAAAGAATACGAACACAACTGCGATAATCTCCACCGCAAATCATTAAAAAATCTTTTCGGTACGGAAACAGATCCGATTAAAGTCATTCAATATCGGGAAATTTATGAAACGCTTGAAGAAATCGCGGATTCGTGCCAAAGTGTAGCAAACAATCTAGAAACCATCATAATGAAAAATGCGTAACGAGGGATTATAATGGATCTATTATTTGTATTAACCATACTGATTGTCATCTTTGCTTTGGCATTTGACTTTATCAACGGGTTCCACGATACTGCAAATGCGATCGCCACCTCGGTTTCGACAAAAGCTTTAAAGCCAAGGCATGCCATTATCATGGCAGCTGTGATGAACTTCGTGGGCGCCATGACGTTTACGGGCGTCGCGAAAACGATTACGAGCGATATCGCTGATCCTTTTAAACTGCACAACGGATCACTGGTGATTCTCGCCGCTCTGATCGCCGGAATTACATGGAATCTCGTGACGTGGTACTTCGGCATCCCGAGCAGCTCATCCCACGCGATTATCGGGGCGATTGCCGGGGCTGTCATCGCATCAGCAGGATTCGGCGCGATTAAATACAGCGGATTTATTAAAATTATCGAAGCACTTATTTTATCACCGGTTCTTGCCTTTGTTGTAGGATATATCATCTACACCATCGTCAAGCTCATATTTAAAAACAGCAACCTTGCCAAAACGAACAAGCAGTTCCGCCGGGTGCAAATCGCAACAGCGGCGCTGCAATCCTACACACACGGAACGAACGACGCCCAAAAATCAATGGGGATCATTACGATGGCATTGATTGCCGGCGGCATGCACACCACGCACGAAGTCCCTTTTTGGGTGCAATTCGCATGCGCCTTGGCCATGGGGCTTGGAACATCTGTCGGCGGCTGGAAAATCATTAAAACCGTCGGCGGCAAAATCATGAAGCTCCGCCCTGTCAACGGTGTTTCCGCAGACTTAACGGGCGCTGCGATCATCTTTGGGGCCACGATCATTCACTTGCCTGTCAGCACGACTCACGTTATTTCTTCATCGATTCTCGGAGTCGGCTCCGCCCACAGGGTGAAAGGCGTTAACTGGGGCACGGCCAAACGAATGGTCGTCACATGGGTGATTACCCTTCCGATTGCAGGAACCCTCGGCGCGTTTGCATACTTTATACTGGATTTGTTTTTTTAGTCAACTTGAACCTCCCGCTAAAGAATACCTTTAGCGGGAGGTTTCATGTTTAAGAGATTTCCGTCATATGTATAGAAGCAGTATTGCACTTTTTTCTCGGGAAGAGGGAACAAGCTATGCTGCTTTTTTATCAGTTTTCAGTCTGGGTGATCGTCCTCGCCTTAGCCTTGTACGTTTTTGCCGTCTGGCGTTTTGAAAAAAAGATGAAAGAAAAAACGATCGCGATCCGGAAAACGTGGTATCTCCTTTATGTGATCGGCGCCGCGCTTTACTGGACGTACGATCCCCAATCCATTTTCAGCAATTGGCTCCATTACTTAATCGTCGCCGTCTTTTTCACGCTGACCGATGCGTTTATTTTCTTAAACGCCTACTTCAAAAAGCTCGGCACGAACGAATTGGCCACAGACACAAGAGAACTTCTTGAAGAAAACAACGACCTGCTTCACACGTATCAAAACAGGCTCAAAACGTACCAATACCTATTGAAAAACGAACCGATCCACATCTACTATGGAGATATAGAAGCTTACGCTGAAGGCATTGAAAAACTCATCAAACGGTTTGCCGAAAAAATGAATATATCCGCCGCACTATGCGAATATAATTCGAACGAGAGCAAAGATCATTTGCTCGAACATATGGAAAACCGTTTCGCTGTTCAGGAAAAGCTGGACCGGAAAGACGTGTATTACGAAGAAAACGGAAAAATGGTCCTGATTCCATTTTCGATCCATGAATACGACTATGTGATGAAACTGACATCCGAGGACCTTGTCACTGAATTTGATTATCTGCTGTTTACTTCTTTAACCAGCATCTATGATCTTCTGCTACCAAACGAAGAGGAAGGTGACGAATGATGGAACCGGTTTTTCAGCAAGACAAAGACCGTTCAACGGGGCGCGGCACATGTAAAGTATTCAAAAAACAATCAAAAACCCACATCGCCAAATATGAGGTCAGCCCACACACCGAACGGATTTTCAGGCAAAATGCCCGGCTGATCGATGAGTATAAACGAAAAAATGCCTGATAAGAGAGGACGGGAAATTTCTCCCGTCCTTATTCCGTTTTCCCCGATCTTACATACAATAAACCAAAATGACTGCAATCGGGTGATGATGTGAAAAAAATAAAGAAGCATGTGAAACATGTTGATTTTGCAAAATTTGGCCTCTCAGACTATACGGCCCTCCTCAGGAAAAGAAGCGAGAAGGTGATCAAGGCGTTAAACAGAGGGAAAAAGAAGAAGAGCTGACCCTAAAAGCCCCAGCTTGGCATAACAGCAAACCAAGTTGGGATCCCCTTTGTTGTCAGCGCTTTCAAAATAATTGCTATGATAAAAAGTGTTCTTCTGATAGGAGCGATTGCGGCAACTGATCAGCCTTGATCGGTTTTACAAAGAAGGCGACAGAAAGCGATCCTGCCACCGCGAGACCCCCGGCCAGCAAAAATGCGCTTGTAAAAGCCCCAGTGTATTCTACGATGAATCCCGTGACTGTCGGACCGATAATCCCTGACGTATTGGCGAGAAAATGCATGAATCCGCCAACTCCTCCGACACGGTCGGGATGAACGATGTCCTGAATGATCGCCCAGTAGGTAATCCCGGTCACATACAAAAAGAAAACCGATAACGCGACTAATGCAACCGCTCCTGCCGCCGTCGTCACCACCCCGGCAAACCCTATACATACAGCCGCGACCAAAAGGCAAACGACAAGAACCGCTTTTCTAGAAAACATTTGCTTGCCCGTAATGCTGAAAATATAATCCGAAATAAATCCGCCCAATGCAAGACCGATAAATCCGACAACCCACGGAATGATAGTCGCAATGCTCATATCGTGGATGCTCAGCCCGCGGGCTGTCGTCAAATAGCTCGGAAACCATGTTAAGAAAAAAAACAGAATGTAATTATACGAGAAAAAAGCAAACGCGGTAAAAAGAACGGTCGGCTGTTTTAAGTAAAAGGACAACGGAATGCCTGCACCCTTTTGCAAATTCTTCTCTTTCTCAGCGGCTGCACTTTGGGATGTGTCCGGTCTGTCTTTTATGAACTTTATCCAAAACCATGTCCAAACGAGGCCGATCAGCATAATCAGCACAAATGAAGCTTTCCAGCCCCAACGGACCGCAATCAGCCCGACGATCGGCCCTGACACCGCCCCTCCGAGCGGCGTTCCGCACATGGCCATGCCGAGCGCCCTCGCCCTCTCTTTTTTCGGGAACCAATCGTTGACCGCCTTGCTCGTGGCTGCTGAAAGAGGACCTTCTCCCATACCGAAGATGACGCGGATGATAAAGAGCGACACAAAGTTGTACGTAAGCGCAATGGCCCCGCTGAACACCGACCAGACAACCATTGCTGCCGACAACGTATGCTTTGCCCCGTATTTGTCAGAAGCCCATCCCCCGATAAAGTTAAAGATCGCATATCCGATGAAAAAGCTGCTGAATAACATCCCCATCTGGGCGGGACTGATATGCAGGTCTTCCTGAATGAACGGGGCGGCGACAGACAGCGCCGAACGATCCAAATAATTAATCACCCCGGCCAAAAAGAGCATCACAAGCACAAAACCCCTGCCGTTTGAGAACATGGGCAACCCCTCTTTCCGCTTTTTTTATGAAACGTTAATCCGCCAGATTGATTATCACCTTCACAGGATTTTCCTCCGGTGCAAACGCTGATTCAAAGCCGCCGGCAACTTCGCTGAATGGAAGGTGTCCTGTAATAAACCGTCCTGTGTCAACCGCACCGTTTTCAATGGCACGAATAACCGCCGCAAAATCGCTACGCAAAGCATTGCGGCTGGACAAAATCGCAAGCTCCCTTTTATGGAACTCGGGGTCCGGAATCGACAGGCGATCATTGACAAGCCCGACATAGACAAGGCGGCCCCCGTAAGCGGCGTACTTGTAAGCCTCGTTCATGGAAGCGGCATGGCCTGTCGCGTCAAAACCGCCTGGGGAAAATCGCCGGCTGTCAACCGCTTGATTTCTGCGGCCGCGTTTTCACCCGCAACGACGGTTTCATCGGCTCCCGCCCACATCCGGCTGAATGCCAGGCGGTCTTCCCGCAGATCCATCGCAATCACGTTCGCCCCCTTCAATTTGGAAAATTTCATCACACCGAGGCCGATCGGCCCCGCTCCAATTACCAGCACCGTCTCCCCTTTTCGAATATCCGCCCGTTCTGCGGCGTGGGCGCCGATGCTTAAACACTCGACGACAGCCGCTTCACTGTGTGTCAGATTCTCCGTTTTCAGCAAATGGTCTGCCGGGACTGCCAAATACTCCTGCATTCCCCCGTCAATGTGGACGCCGAGCACGTTAAGGTTCATGCAGCAATTGGGGCGGCCGCTGCGGCAAGCGGCGCAATTGCCGCATTCCAAATAAGGAATGACTGTCACCGGATCGCCGGGCTTCAACAACCCACGGGAGTCGCGGATCTCGGCGATTTCGCCCGCCAGCTCATGACCGAGCACCCTTGGATACGAAAAGAACGGCTGTTTTCCGCAATAGGCGTGAAAATCAGTGCCGCAAACCCCGATTCGCTTGATGGTGACGAGCGCTTCTCCCGGCTTTGGCTCAGGCTTTTTTATTTCAGTTATGTTGAAGCGATAAGGCTCCTCACACACGATTCGCTTCATCGGTTCCCCCCTCCTATACGCCCGAGTAGGCCATAAACCCGCCGTCCACAGGTACCGTAATGCCGGTGACAAAGCCCGACATTTCCTCATCCGCCAGCCACAGCAACGTTCCCAATAAATCCTCGGGCCGGCCAAATCGTTTCATCGGAGTATGCGAAATGATGGTTTCCGCTCTTTTCGTCAATCCGCCGTTTTGGTCGAGAAGGAGCCGCTCGTTTTGCTTTGTCAAAAAAAAGCCCGGTGCAATCGCGTTGACGCGGATGCCCGTTTCAGCCAAGTAGACGGCAAGCCATTTCGTAAAATTTTCGATGCCGGCTTTTGCGGCGCTGTATGCAGGAACTTTCGTCATCGGGACTTGTGCGCTCATTGAGGATATATTGATGACTGATGCCCCTTTTCTGTTCAGCATCTTCTTCGTAAATATCTGGGTTGGAATGAAAGATCCGAGAAAGTTCAAATTGAAAACAGAACGAACATCGGCTGTGTGCAGGTCAAAAAGCGTTGTGATTTTTTCATTCAAGAGGTGGTCGGGATGCAGGGTTTCATTCGATGTCGTGCCGTTTGGATGGTTGCCTCCGGCTCCGTTGATCAAGAGGTCGCAGCCGCCAAAACGTTGTGCTGCAAGATGCTCCGCCCGTTCGACGCTTTTTTGATCGAGGACATCGCATTCGACCGCGATCGCCTCGCCTCCGGCTTTCTGAATGTCTGCGGCGACAAGCTTCCCGTTTTCAGCATTCCGGTTCAATATGGCCACCTTCATGCCCTGGCGGCCGAGCTCCCGCGCCATTGCGCTGCAAAGCACGCCGCTCCCGCCGGTAATAACCGCCGTTTTCCCCTTTAACTGTTGATGGATTTCAAGCATTGTGAAGCCCCCCGTTTCTCTATTTCTAACGAATCCCAAACGCCCCATAAATACATGATTCCAAGCGCCCTGTCATACAGCCCGTACCCCGGCCTGCATGCTTCATTCCAGATGTGACGGCCGTGATCCGGACGTACATATCCGGAAAAGCCGGTTTCATGATAGGCTTTGACGATCCCGCAAATATCAACAGAGCCGTCCTTCGTCCTGTGCGACGTTTCGATAAAATCTTGATTATCATAAACTTTCACATTGCGGATATGTGCAAACGGAATCCGGTCGGGATACGCTTTGATGATTTGGATAATGTCGTTTTTCGGATTGGCGCCTAAGGAGCCGCTGCAGAGGGTGACGCCGTTGCTTGGATGATCCACAAGCCTGAGCACCCGGCCGATGCTTTCTTCAGAGGTGATGATTCGCGGAAGCCCGAAAATCGGCCACGGCGGATCATCAGGATGAATCGCCATTTTGATCCCGCAACGTGCGGCGGCAGGTATGATTTGCTCCAAGAAATAGTGAAGATGATTCCACAAATCGTCTTCTGTTACGTTTTGATATGCTTCAAAAAGCTTTGTCAGATGCTCAAGGCGCTCAGGCTCCCAGCCCGGCATCGTAAATTCAACATTGTTTGCGATTTTATCAACGAGTTCAAAAGGGTCGATTTGATCGACTTTTGCGTGTTCGTAAAACAAAGCGGTCGAACCGTCTTCCGCTTCTTTGTACAAATCGGTGCGAAGCCAGTCAAATACGGGCATAAAATTATAGCAGATCACTTTCACGCCCGCCTCGGCCAGGTTTTCAATTGTACGTTTGTATCTTTCAATGTAAAGGTCTCTTGATGGCAGTCCAAGTTTTATATCCTCATGAATGTTAACGCTTTCAACAACGTCAATGTGAAACCCGTGCTTTTCGCAAATCCGCTTGACCTCCATGATGTCTTCCAGCGGCCATTCTTCGCCTGCAGGCAGATGATGAAGCGCCCATACGATTCCTTCAACACCGGGAATTTGCCTGATGTGCTCGAGAGTAACGGTATCATTGCCTTCTCCATACCATCTGAAAACCATTTTCATCACAGATCCCCCAGTTCAATAGGATAGTATCATTTTTGTCACCTGATCCGGGCAGTTTTTCGCTTTTTGCAGCGCCGCTTCGATTTCTGTAAATGGCATGACTTCGGTAATGAAAGATTCAGCGATATTTGAATTCTCGTGCAAAAACCGAATGACCTCCGGAAATTGACCGATGCTGTGCCTTGTACCATGTATGTCGATATCTTTCTTCGTCAAAAGGAGCCCCGGAATCGTGACATATTCCCCTGTTAAGCCGACGATCACAATTTTTCCTCCTGCTGCCGCCAACCGGATCGACTGTTCGATTGTCGCAGGAACTCCAGCCGCTTCGATGACGATTCCGGCTCCTTCTCCATTCGTCAGTTTCGAAATTGCTTCTTCCGCATTTACTTCAGCCGGCTGAATGACGGCGTCAGCGCCGAATGCTTCAGCAAGCTTCAGCCTTTCACGCACGGGATCGACGGCGATCACAGCCACCTGAAACCGTTTCTTGATCTGAGCCAATATCGTTAACCCGATCGGCCCCATTCCCAAGATGACAACGGCCTCTCCGTCTTGAACGTCTGCCCGCTCGATCGCCTGCGCCCCGATGGCAAACGGCTCGCACAAGGCGCCTGTTGCAAAAGCCATATCGTCTGGAATCGGATGAACATGGGTTTCAGGGACAGCGATAAAATCCGCGAACCCTCCTTTTCGCACCGAGCCGATCATATCGATGTTGACACAGGCATTCGTCCTTCCATTTCGGCAAGGATAGCAGCTGCCGCATGGAATGGCCGGCTCGATTGCAACCCGCTCCCCCGGCGACCGCTGCGTCACGGCCGCTCCCGTTTTTTCAATGACGCCTGACAGCTCGTGTCCGAAGATTTGCGGATACCGTCCGTAAGGATTCGAACCATCGTAAAAATGCACATCGCTCCCGCAAATACCGGCGGCCTTCACTTTGACCAGGACTTCATGATCAGCCGGTTCAGGTCGGGGAACATCTTGAAACACAATCGAAAAAGGCTTTGTCATGACCGCGGCTCTCACGCTGATCACTCCTTTACTTTTTGAAATAACCGGGAAATTCTTCGATCAGCATCTCCTTATCCACAATAACAAGCTTTAAATGCTCTTCGGCAATTCGGCGGGCTTCTGACGGCTGATGCGCTTTGATCGCTTCGATGAGAGCTGCGTGCTGCTCATAAATCGTGTCCCAGTTAAAATCTGCAGCAAGTCTTAAAAACCGGATTCTCCGAAACGGAACGTTCATTTGCTGTATCGCTGACCAAATATTCGCTTTGCGGCATCCTTCAAAAATCATGCTGTGAAATGCTTCATCCAAATCAAACAGGCTCTCGTAATTTTTCTGATCGATCGACATCTCCTGCATCTTTACATTTTGCTCAAGCTCGATCATCGTTTGCTCCGGGAAATGCCGGCACGCTAATTCGGCAACCGCCTTTTCAAGGTTTTCCCTCATAAATCTCGCTTCCTCCACAAGATCGAGGTCAATTAACGATACTCGCGTTCCTTTTTGGGGATAGATTTCAAGCAGCCCCTCTTTTGAAAGCTGAAGAAAAGCCTCCCTGACCGGCGTTCTGCTGACTTCGTACTTCTCAGAAATTTCTTTTTCCGAAATGTGCGTCCCCGGAATCAGCCGAAACTTCATAATATCTTCCTTAAGCCAATAATAAACCTGATCCCTTGCAGATCGAATGCTTGATTGAGTGATATTCATGATGCACCTCCCTTCCCCCATATGCTACCATACATGTATGGTAGTGTGGTAGTTGTTTTTTGAAAATTCTAAAATAAAAAACCAGGCTTGCCCTTTATATACATAAATAAATCACCCCTTCTAATATGAACTGATTTGGTAAAATTGAGAGATTAGCAGAATATTGATGCGGGAGTGACCAGCACCATGCTTCTGTTTTCAGCAAGTTGGTTTTACTCTTTATTTTCTGTTCAGTTGCATTTTCTTTATTTAAAGCTGCGTACTCACTGGAAAAAAACTAATTATAAAGACGGCTGAAGGCGAAAAACGGTACAAAAATGGATGCCGGCGATTACTTTAAGATGGATGTTTTGTCACGTTTATTTATGGAAAAACTCCTGGAATTCTTCCAGGAGCAGTGGAGTTTATTTCAACAATAATTCAATTTTCTTCTTTGTCTTCGGTCCGTAAATACCGTCAGCAGACAGTCCATTCATCAATTGAAAACGTTTCACCGCATCGGCTGTTTTCGGCCCGTAATCACCGTCGATTCCGTTGTTTTCCGCTCCTTTGTCCGGATAAAAATAAAGAGCCGCGAGCGCCTCTTGGATCTCTCGGACGGCCGTTCCTTTCATGAGCGGGCTTTGGACTTTATAGATACCGGACGGCAGCGTGTAAGACGTCTTGCCTTTATTCAGAATCGTCCCTGTCGATTTACTTGACTGGCTCGTTGCCGCCGTTATTTTCGCTGCTATTTGATTCCCCAGGAGGCTCTCGACTTTTTTTCTGAATGCCGTAAGCTGGCTTGAGTCGCTTACCCACGGAGCCGGACAGTTTTTGTTCGTCACATCATAGTGGCGGACGATGCTGTCAGTCGAAAGCCCGTAGCGCTTGCACAAATCCGCGACCAGTTCAGCAGCATTCTGAACGGTGTCGCCATGAATTTTTCCGTTTTTTTCGACACACATTTCGACGCCGATTGCCGTCGTGTTGGCATTCGGCTTTAAGAAGGTCGCATAGCAGCGGTTTCCGTCATGCGCATGGTAAGCGACTTCATTTTCCGGAATGATCTGCTGCACTTCGTTTCGGTCGACGAAATAATGAGCCGAGGCGTAGCGTTCTGCGGCAATGCAAGTACCATTGAAGTAATTCCGCTCATCTAGCGCCGATGCCCCGGGTGTCGCCGTCCAATGCATGACGATGCCTTTCACGCCCGGCAATTTCAGCCCGGGCCGGGTGTACTGATTGACATTCAGAAAGTTTTTCACAACCTTAACCAATTAAACCACTCCTAAATGAAAAAGGCCGCCCAACAGGCAGCCTCATTTCGTCAACCCTTTTTGCTGCAGCACCTCTTTTTGCAGCTTTCCTTTGTCAGTGACATAGTTGTTTTTATACCAGGCGACAAGAGACGTAGCGATTGTAAACACCGTGGAACCTGCTAAATATAAAGCATCTGCCAATGTGTTGACCTGGTCCTCGCTGATCGGCAATACCGTTTTACCGAACATGATCAACGTCTGGTTTACCAATGCAATCAAAAGAAGCACCGTGCGAACCACTGTGCCTTTGTCAAAGTTTTTCATATTTCGTTTTCCTCCTATTTCTGCAACAGGTTATAAAAAACGGCAATGGCCCCGCTGATGATGCCGGTGCTGACCGCCGTAATAATCGCGCCTGTAATGCTGCGCTTAATCCATGTTGTATTTTCTTCAATCTTGTTGAGCTTTTCGTTCATCGAGATAATCTGCTGATCGTGGCGGTCAGACGACCTTTCCAGCGTGGTCACGCGCTGTTCGAGCGTTTTGTGATCGGCTTTCAGCTCTGTCATCTCTTTTTGAATAACCTCGAATTCCGGCGTTTGCGGCATCTTGCATTCCTCCTGTCCACCTCCTCAGGAACGAGGCAAAATAAAGACCCGTCTACATAGACGAGTCTAATTGTTTTCGAGTGTAAGCTGGATTATTGGTAAACAAACCATCGACTTTTAATTGAAGCATTTTCTTTGTTAAGCTGTTCTCATTCTCCGCATCAAAAAACACATGAATCTGCAGGTTTTCCTTATGAATCGTGTTGACAACGGATTCGTTGACCAATTTGGCATTCGGTCCGACTGCGAAAGCGTACGTTTTCATTTTTCTTAACGAATCAGGCGTTAAACGGCTGACTTCGTCATCGCGAAGGAGACGGGCGAGCGGAATGTCTTTATTGATTGATCGGATTTTCCGCAAGCTTTTTTCGCTAAAGGATTCCACAACAGCTTTGTTTCCAGATATCAAGTCATATTTCTCCAGAATATCAACAAGCTGTTTCTCCATGACCAAGTGCCCGTTTTCGTCTTCTCTCGTTTCAATATAATAATTTGCTGACTTCCCGAATGTCTTGATGATTTCTTCGATCGTCAGCATTTTCTGCCCCTTTCCGGCATTAAGCTTTTTCAGCTCTGACAGCTTTAAATCCTGAACTTTTCCCTTTCCGTTTGTCGTTCTGGCAACATCCTTATCATGTATGGCAACAAGCTTGCCGTCTTTCGTTTGCCTAAGATCGATCTCAATGTAATCCGCTTTATCTTTGATTGCACGTTCATAGGATAACAGCGTATGTTCCGGTTCTAATGCCGAAGCTCCCCTGTGGGCAATCATGAAAGGATGGTAGCTGTCGCTTGGTGCTGATTTTGCTGAAGTCTCAGCTTTAGAACAGCCGCTTATTAAAATGAATAGTCCGATGATGAGTGGGTAGGTTAATTTTTTCATAACGTTAAAAATATCATACTTTTCCACCAATATCAAAATTCTCTTTTAAAAAATACTCTTACATAAACATAAAAGCACTGGTTGCGCATCTTTTGAATTGCCGTTAGACGGTTGGTCATCGGCACTTTGATTTCTTCAGCTTCAATGGTCTGTCACGGCAAAAGACCGTATATTTTCCCTCCGGATTTTCGTTTATTAGTGCTTGTTCTAAATTAAATGATAAAAAAACACCCTCAGCTTAAGCGGTGAACTGACCCGTTAAAATG